>JBIQLN010000014.1:0-83815 GCA_044464225.1 Rhodanobacter sp.
AAGGGGAAGGGGAAGGGGAAGGGGAAGATGCGGAAACCAATGGTGCCGGCACGAGCCCGCCGATCGCATGAGTCACCCCGGCAGAACTGCAGGTTGGATTGAGCCGAGGTGAAACCTCGACGAAGCCCAACGTAGTCGCCACGTGCCGCGCGCCCAGGGTCGTAGCCGCGCAGCGGCGCAATCCGTGGGCGTCTCCGTAGCCTCGATTTCTGCGCGCGATTGGGTTACTTGCCGGGCTTGGCGAGTCCACAGGCTCATGTTGGGCTTCGAAAAGCTGATCAGCCCAGCCTACGGGTCTTGCGCCCGTCCCCGTTCGGCTTTCGCGAAAAGCTGCTCAGCCCAGCCTGCGCGTTTGCGGGTTCGACCCGACCTGCGCTTCGGCCGAAGTGGTCTGCCCCAGCAGCCCCGGCAAGTCCTCGAGTCGATGCAATGCCACCACCGATGGCGGAACAGGGCCGTTCGGGCGAAACCAGAAAGTCTGCATGCCTGCGTTCATGCCCGCCTCGACGCCGCGGAGGCTGTCCTCCACCACGGCGCAGCGTTCAGGCGATACGCCCATCGCGCGCGCCGCGTGCAGGAACAATCCGGGCTCAGGCTTCCAAGAGCCAATGTCGTACGCGCTGAAAATCCGGTCGCGTGCAAAAAACCTGCGAGCCCGGTGAGTCCCAGGCTGAGTTCGATCTTTTCCATCGGACCGCTCGAAGCGACGCAGAAAGGCAACCGCAGATCGGCGAGGACTTCGAGCGCGCCGTCGACCGCCTCGAGGCGCGCCCGGAACACCTCCGCGGTCCTCTTCCGGACTTGCGGGACGAAGGAATCCGGCAGCTTGCGCCCCAGCCGACGCTCCAGGTCGGCGACGCAGTCGGCCATCTTGCCGCCGACATAGGCCTGCATCGCCTCTTGCGCGGTCATCCGGAGGCCGAACGGAGCGATGCATTCCACCAATGCGGCGTTCGCGAGCGGTTCGCTGTCGACGAGCGTGCCATCGCAGTCGAAGATCACCGCTTCGATCGGCATTGCTCCGTCCAATGTGGATATGGCGGAAAGCCGTGACCGGTCACGCGCGTGCCCTACAGCGCAGCCAGCATCGCCTCGGCGCTCGAGACCCGGAACTCGCCGGGCGCCTCGATGTGCAGCACTTTCACCACGCCGTCGTCAGCGTAGAGGGCGAAGCGTTTCGAACGCATCCCCATCCCGTATTTGCTGGAGTCGGATTCCAGGCCCAGCGCCTTGGCGAAATCGCCGTTGCCGTCGGCCAGCATCAGCATGCCGTCGGGGACGTGGCGGTGCTCGGCCCAGGCTTTCATCACGAAGGCGTCGTTGACGGCCATGCAGGCAACGTCGATGCCGCGCTGTTTGAAATCCCCGTAGTGCTCGACGTAGCCGGGCAGGTGGCGCTCGGAACATGTGGGCGTGAACGCGCCCGGTACCGCGAACAGCACTACCTTCCTGCCCTTGAACACGTCGTCGGTAGTGAGCTTTTGCACCCCTTCGCGAAGCACGGCGAAGGTGGCTTCGGGCAGGCGATCGCCGATCTGGATGGTCATGTCTCGCTCCGGTCTGACGGCAGCCTCGCATCGTAGCGCTGCCGCGCGCGGAACGCACTTGAAACGGGGTGCCGAGTCCTCATCTAGCGGAAAGGCGGCCATAGCGGCCGAAATGCAGTGAAAGGAGGCCATCCAATGAATCATCTCAGTCGTTACCGGCAGTGGGGTGGTTACCCCGTGCCCCGCGAATTCCGGCAGATGCTCGACCGCTTCTTCGACACCGAGGAGAGCGCGGACCAGTCCAACGTGGTGACCAGCGAATGGGCGCCGCGCGTGGACATCTGCGAGGAAGACAAGCGCTTCGTGATCGAAGCCGACATCCCGGGCGTCGATCCGAAGGACATCGAAATCAACATGGACAAGGGCGTGTTGTCGATCCGCGGCGAGCGCAAGAGCGAAAAGAAGGTCGAGGAAGGCAACTACACCCGCGTCGAACGTTCGCGCGGCGTCTTCCACCGGCGTTTCGCCTTGCCGGACAGCGCCGATCCGGACGGCATCAGCGCCACGGGCAAGAACGGCGTCCTGGAAATCTCGATTCCCAAGCGGCCGGAAACGACGCCGCGCAAGATCGAAATCCAGACCTCGTGAAGTATCGCCGGTCCGGTCCAGGCCGGGCGGGATGATGCGTCATAATCCCCGGTCCGCGGTGGAGCGATCCGCCGCGGACCTCCGTGCCGTTTGCTGGGGAAGTGAATGGAGTTTCAGGACTACTACCAAATCCTTGGCGTGAAGCAGGGCGCCAGCGATGACGAGATCAAGGCGGCTTACCGCAAGCTCGCGCGCAGGTACCATCCCGACAAGAACAAGGAAGCCGGCGCCGAGGACAAGTTCAAGGCCATCAGTGAAGCGTACGAGGTCTTGCACGACAAGCAGAAACGCGCCGCCTACGACAACCTGCGTGCTGGTGGCGGCTACCATGCCGGCGATCACTTCAGGCCCCCGCCGGGCTGGCAGCAGCAGGGGCCGGCGGGCGGTTTCGAATTCCGGGACTTCGGTGGCGGCGACGCCAGCGGTTTCAGCGATTTCTTCGAATCATTGTTTGGCGGCCGCGGGGGCGCCGGTCCGCGTGCGCAGCGGGGACCGATGCGAGGCAACGACGTGCGCGCGGCGGTCGAGATCGATCTGCGCACTGCCTACGCCGGTGGCAAGCAACGCCTCGGTCTGCGCGACGCCAGCGGCGAGCGCACCCTGGAAGTCAACATTCCTGCCGGCATCCTGCCCGGCAAGGTCATTCGTCTCGGCGGGCAGGGCGAACCGGGGTACAGCGGCGCGCCGCCCGGGGACCTGCTGCTGGAAGTGCAGGTGCGTGACGATCCGCAGTTCAAACTGCACGGGCGCGACATCGAAGTCGAAGTGCCGCTGTCGCCGTGGGAAGCCGCATTGGGCGCGAAGGTACCGGTGCCGACGCTCGGGGGCGAGGTGGAACTCAGGGTCCCTGCGGGGTCGCGCAGCGGGCGCAAACTGCGACTCAAGGGGCGCGGCATGCCCGGCAAGACACCGGGCGACCAGATCGTCAGCCTGGCGATCCAGATTCCGCCTGCCGACAGTGACAAGGCAAAAGCGGCATACCAGGCCTTCGAGAAAGCCTTCGCCGGGTTCGATCCGCGGCGCTAGCGACACGCGCTCCAACCAAGCCTGCCCGAGCCGATGCCTGGGGCGCCGGTTCGCAGGCAGGCAGGCAGGGGGCGAGCGGCCGGGAGCGCTCCGTGACTCACTTGACCAGATGGTCGTCCAGCACCTTGGTGAGGTCGGCTTCGCTGACCGGTTTGGTGACGTAGGCCTTGGCGCCTTGGCGCATGCCCCAGACCTTGTCGGTTTCCTGATCCTTGGTGGTGACCAGGATCACGGGAATGTGCGATGTGCCCGGGTCCTTCGAGATTGCCCGGGTGGCCTGGAAGCCATTCAAGTTCGGCATCACCACGTCCATCAGCACCAGATCGGGTTTGTCACGCTTGGCGGCTTCCACACCGGCGGCGCCATCCACGGCGGTGAGCGTCTGGTGCCCCAGTTTTTCCACGAGGCGCTTCAGCCCTTCCAGCTGGGACGGCGAATCGTCGACGATCAGGATGCGTGCCATGCGAAGCTCCCCAAAGCAGACTGCGGGCATTGTAGGGAACCGATGGTGAAAGCGCCACGCTTGCGGCCCCGTCACGACACCCGCGAAGGCAGCGGCGACATGGCGATAAATTGACGGAATTTCAAGTAATTGTAGGACTTTTGCAAGACTGGTTCGACTAGCCCGGGGTATCGATCACGACCAGCGTACGTCCGAACGAGCGACCTGCCAGCATCGCATCGAAGACGCCGGGCAGTTCGTCCAGGACGACTTCCTGCGTGCAGATGGCGTCCAGATGCGCCGGCTTCCAGTCGGATGCGAGGTGTCGCCAAACCTCGTCGCGGATGTCGCGTGCCGTGCCGGCGGAAGCCACGCCGAGCAGGCTTACGCCGCGGATGATGAAGGGCATTACCGTGGTTTCGAGCTTGCTGTCGGCTGCAAGCCCGATGCTGGCGACGTTGCCGTAGGGCGCCGTGCAGGCCAGCAGTTGCGCGAGCCATTTTCCGCCGGCGCTGTCCACCGCGCCGCCGAAACGCGCGGATTCAAGCGCGTGGTCGCCCAGCGCGAGTTCGCGCCGGTCCAGCACCTGGCGGGCACCAAGGGATCCCAGGAAATCGGCGCGTTCGGGTTTGCCGCTGATCGCGTGGACATCGAATCCCGCGCGGCTGAAGATGTCGACGGCGAGCATGCCAACGCCGCCGGTCGCGCCGGTGACCGCGATGGGTCCAAGCGCCGGCGCCTGCCGGTTGTCGCGCATCCGGAACAGGGCCAGCGCGGCGGTGAATCCGGCGGTGCCGAGGATCATGCTTTCGCGAAGCGAAAGTCCCGGCGGCAGCGGAATGGTCCATTCCGCCTTGAGCCGCGCGTATTCCGCGTACCCACCGTCGCGGGTCTCCGAAAGCCCGCAACCGGTGCACAGCACCGCATCGCCTTCCTTGAATTGCGGATCGCTCGATGCGACCACGTGCCCCGCGACGTCGATGCCGCCGTTCAAGGGGAATCGGCGCAGGATCTTGCCCTTGCCGGTACCCGCCAGCGCATCCTTGTAGTTGACCGACGAGTACGCGGTCTTGATCAGCACCTCGCCGGGCGACAAGTCGTCGGCATGCATCGATTCGAGTGCGGCGCGGTAGCCGGACTCGTCGTTGTGGATGCGAAAGGCACGGAAGGAATGACTCATCGGTTTTGCCATCTACAGGCCTTGCGGCCAGCCCCGTCGAGAAGTTCCCTTCGCGCAGGCGGCCTGAAGGGACCAATCTGCACGGACATGCGTTGCCGCAGCGCGTTGCGGTCGTCGCCCGCCAACCGGAATGCAGTCGCATCCTCCGCAATCTGTCCCGGGTATCGTCGACGAGTTGGAGAAGTTCGTGCGGTCGGCTTTTTGAATCGGCAGGCACGATCCGTGGATGAAGGATAGCGGAATCCGCGCCGTCGATGCGGCGCAGATTCGCAAGCAGCGAGGTGGCCTGTGCCCGTCAATTCGCCTTGTTGAGCGACCGCTTCTCCACCGACAACGCGGCTTCGTGCACGACCTCGGAAAGGGTCGGGTGCGCGTGCACGATGCGGGCAAGGTCTTCGGACGAACCCTTGAATTCCATAGCGACCACGGCTTCTGCAATCAGTTCGGATACGACCGGACCGCACATGTGCACGCCGAGGATGCGGTCGGTTTCCGCGTGCGCGATCACCTTCACCAGGCCCGCCGGTTCGTTCATCGCCACGGCGCGGCCGTTGGCGGCGAACGGGAAGTTGCCGGTCTTGTACGGGATGCCGGCATCCTTGCACTGCTTTTCGGTCTTGCCGGCCCAGGCGATTTCAGGCTCGGTGTAGATCACCCACGGGATCACGTCGTAGTCGACATGGCCGGCCTTGCCGGCGATCAGCTCGGCGACCATCACGCCTTCTTCTTCGCCCTTGTGCGCCAGCATGGCGCCCCGCACGCAGTCGCCGATGGCCCAGACGCCGTCGACGCCGGTCCAGCAGTGTTCGTCCACCTCGATGCGGCCGCGGTCGTCGGTCTTCACCCCGGTGCCGTCGCCCAGCAGGCCTTCCGTGTACGCGCGGCGGCCAACCGCCACCAGCAGCTTGTCGACGCCGAGCTTGTGCTCGCCGTCCTTGTCGGAATAGGTGACTTCGACCGCATTCTTCTTGACCTGGGCGTTGCTCACCTTCGCGCCGAGGTGGATGTCGAGCCCCTGCTTCTTGAACTCGCGCGCCGCCACCTTCGCGATGTCCGGGTCGGCCGCGCCGAGGAAGTCCGGCAGCGCTTCAAGGATCGTGACTTCCGCGCCCATGCGCTTCCACACCGAGCCCAGTTCCAGCCCGATCACGCCCGCGCCGATCACGCCGAGGCGCTTCGGCACCTTGTCGAGGTCGAGCGCACCGGCGTTGTCGATGATGCTCTTGCCGTCGAACTTCGCGAACGGCAGCTCGATCGGCACCGAGCCGGTCGCGATGATCACGTTGGCGGCCTCGAGTGCCTGCTTGCCGCCGTCCTCGCCCGTGACCTCGACCTTGTTGCCTTTGAGCAACTTGCCGGTCCCGAAAAATGGTGTGACCGGGTTGCCCTTGATGCCCTTGAACAGCATCGCGACGCCGCCGGTGAACTGCTTGACGATCTTGTCCTTGCGGCCGATGAACGTGGCCATGTCGACCTTGGCGTTCTCGACGCTGATGCCGTGGGCGGGCAGGTTGTGGGTGAGTCCCCAGAACTGCTTGGAGGAATCGAGCAGTGCCTTGGACGGAATGCAGCCGACGTTGAGGCAGGTGCCCCCCAGTGCCTGCTTGCCGTCCTTGCCCTTGAACGCGTCGACGCATGCGGTCTTCAATCCGAGCTGGGCCGCGCGGATTGCGCAGATGTAGCCGGCCGGGCCAGCGCCGATCACGATGACGTCGAATTTGTTGTCAGCCATTGCGGTTCCTTGTTCTTCCTTCTCCCCCCGGGAGAAGGTGGCGCGAAGCGCCGGATGAGGGTTCGGTGATCGTGAGACGTTGCGGCATTGCCGAACCCTCACCCCAACCCCTCTCCCGGAGGGAGAGGGGTTAAAAAGCATCAAAGCCCAAGCAGCATCCTGTGCGGGTTCTCGAGCTGGTTCTTGATGTCGACCAGGAACAGCACCGCGTCCTTGCCGTCGACGATGCGGTGGTCGTAGGAGATCGCGATGTACATCATCGGCGCTGCGACCACCTGGCCGTTCTCGACCACGGCGCGTTCCTTGATGGTGTGCATGCCGAGGATGCCGCTTTGCGGTGGATTGACGATCGGCGTCGAGAACAGCGAGCCGAAGGTACCGCCGTTGGTGATCGTGAAGGTGCCACCCTGCAGGTCGTCGAGGGTCAGGCCGCCTTCGCGCGCCTTTTTCGCGAAATTCGCAATGGCCTTTTCGATGTCCGCGAAGCTCATGTCCTGCGCGTCGCGCAGGACCGGCGTCACCAGGCCGCGATCCGTGGAAACCGCGATCGAAATGTCCTGGTAGCCGTGGTAGATGATGTCGTTGCCGTCCACCGAGGCGTTCACCACCGGGTGGCGCTTCAACGCTTCGCACGCGGCCTTCACGAAGAAGCTCATGAAGCCGAGCTTGATCCCGTGGGTCTTCTCGAACTGCTCGCCCATCTGCTTGCGCATCGCGACGACCTTCGAGAGGTTGACCTCGTTGAACGAAGTCAGCATCGCGATCGAATTCTTCGACTGCATCAGGCGTTCGGCGATGCGCGCACGCATGCGCGTCATCGGCACGCGTTCTTCCGGACGGGTACCGGGCGTGGCCGCGCCCGCCGCCGGCGCAGGCGGCTTCCCGCTCTTGGAGTAGTTGACCAGGTCTTCCTTGGTCACGCGACCGCCGCGGCCGGTACCGGCCACCTGCGACGGATCAATGTTTTCCTCGGCCGCGACGCGGCGCCCCGCAGGCGACAAGCTGTCTTCCGGCGGCGCGGCAGCTGCTTTCGCGGGCTGGGGTTTGTCCGCCTTTTCGTCCTTGGCGGCCTCTTGCTGTTCTTCCTTCGCGGCAGCCGGTTTCGGAGCTTCCGCGACCGCGCCTTCCTCGAGTACGCCGATCACGTCTTCGCTGTTGACGGTATCGCCGGCGTCGTGGCGGATTTCCTTCAGCACACCGTCGGCGGGGGCGGGCACTTCCAGCACCACCTTGTCGGTTTCGAGGTCGACCAGGTTTTCATCGCGCTTCACCGCGTCGCCCGGCTTCTTGTGCCACGTGGCGATTGTGGCGTCGCTGACGGATTCTGGCAGTACCGGAACTTTGACTTCGATCGACATGGCGTGTCCTTGGTGGGTCTTTGGGCAACTGGCTCTCAAACCCCTTGAGCCAAGGGGCGAACGCGCGTCAGCGTGTTCGGGTTGTGGATGAACTACTCGGCGGAATGATCGTCGTCCACAAGTTCCACCAGCGCCTGTTGCACCAGTGCGTGCTGCTCGGCGAGGTGGGTATTGAGGTGACCACAGGCCGGCGCCGGTGAACGCACACGGCCGGCGTAATGCAGGCTGTGATTGGGGCCCGCGCAGGCTTGCAGGTGATGGCGGATCTGGAACCAGGCGCCCTGGTTCTGCGGTTCTTCCTGGCACCAGACGACTTCACGCGCAGCCGGGTACTTGTCCAGTTCGGCGTTCACTTCGTTGCGCGGGAACGGGTACAACTGTTCGACGCGCACCAGCGCGACATCGTCGAGCTTCTGCTTCTCGGCCTCCTCGAACAGGTCGTAATAAACCTTGCCGGAGCAGAGCACCACCCGCTTGACCTTCTTGGCGGCTGCACTCTTGTCGGCCTTGATGCGCTGGTCCGGAATGACCAGGTGGAACTGGCCGTTCTCGAGATCGTCCAGCGATGACACCGCCAGCTTGTGGCGCAGCAGCGATTTCGGCGTCATCACCACCAGGGGCTTTCTGCAGTCGCGCAGCATCTGGCGGCGCAGCATGTGGAACATCTGCGCGGGCGTGGTCGGCACGCACACCTGCATGTTGTCCAGCGCGCACAGTTGCAGATAGCGCTCGAGCCGCGCGGAAGAGTGCTCCGGGCCCTGGCCTTCGTAGCCGTGCGGCAGCAGCAACACCAGTCCGCACAGGCGGTTCCACTTCGCTTCACCCGACGAGATGAACTGGTCGATCACCACTTGCGCACCGTTCGCGAAGTCGCCGAACTGCGCCTCCCACAGCACCAGCGTGTCGGGGTCGGCGGTGGCGAAGCCGTACTCGAATGCCATCACCGCTTCTTCGGACAGCAGCGAATCGATCACCTCCACCGAAACGCCTTCCTGCACGTGCGCGAGAGGCGTGTAAATGTTGCCCGTCTTCTGATCGTGCAATTCCGCGTGGCGGTGGAAGAACGTGCCGCGCCCCGAATCCTGCCCGACCAGCCGCAGAGCGTTGCCGTCGGCGATCAGCGTGGCGTAGGCCATGTTCTCGGCGTAGCCCCAGTCCAGCGGCAATTCGCCTTCCGCCATCCTGCGGCGGTCGGCGTAGATCTTCGCAACACGTGATTGCAACGCCATGCCGTCGGGCCAGGTCAGGATCGCGGCGGCCAATTCGTCCAGCACGCGACGCTTGACGCCGGTCTCGACCTGTTGTGAAAGCCCACCCTTGGAGAAGCGCGTCCAATCAACGATGTATTTCTGCGAGCCCGGAGGCGCCAGTTCGGTGACCGGCTTGCCCTCGTCGAGGCGGGTGCGGTAATCCTCGAACAGCTTTTTGCCGTCGTCTTCGCCAATCAGCTTGCGCTCGACCAGGTGCCTTGCGTACAACTCTCGCGTCGGCGGCAATTTCTTGATCACGTCGTACATGACCGGTTGCGTGGCCGAAGGCTCGTCCGCCTCGTTGTGGCCGTGGCGGCGATAGCAGACCAGGTCGACCACCACGTCCTTGTGGAACTGCTGGCGGAAATCGAAGGCCAGTCGCACGCATTGCAACACGGCCTCCGGATCGTCGCCGTTCACGTGCAGTACCGGCGCGTTGACCATCTTGGCGACATCCGTGCAGTACAGCGTGCTGCGGCTGTCGTCGGCATTGGTGGTGAAACCGATCTGGTTGTTGACCACCAGGTGCACGGTGCCGCCCACGCCGAATCCCCGTGTGCGCGACATGTTGAACAATTCCATGTTCACGCCCTGGCCCGAGAGCGCGGCGTCGCCGTGGATCAGCACCGGCAGCACGTGTTCGCGCACGCCGTCGTGGGCGCGGATCTGGCGCGCGCGCACGGAGCCCGAAACCACCGGATTGACGATTTCCAGATGCGAAGGATTGAACGCCAGGGCGACGTGGATGTTGCCGGCCGGCGCCGCGATGTCGGCCGAGAAACCCATGTGGTATTTCACGTCGCCGGAATGCGCGGGATCGTCGGGACCCTCGTGCTTGCCCTCGAATTCCGCGAACAGCTGTTGCGGCGGCTTGCCCAGGATGTTGACCAGCACGTTGAGGCGTCCGCGGTGCGCCATGCCGATCACCAGCTCGTGCACGTCGTCGCCGGCCGCACGGCGGATCAGGTCGTCCAGCAGCGGAATCAGTGAATCGCCGCCCTCGAGCGAAAAACGCTTCTGGCCGACGTATTTGGTGTGGAGGTAGCGTTCAAGCCCGTCGGCGGCGGTGAGTTTCGCCAGCACGCGTTTGCGCGTTTCGTCGTCGAGGCCTGCGTCGCCACTGGCCTTTTCCAGCCGGTCGTAGATCCAGCGGCGCTGGTTGTGGTCGCTGATGTGCATGAACTCGGCGCCGATCGTCGCGACGTAGGTGCGGCGAAGCCGCTCGCGCAGATCGCGCAAGGTCATGCGGTGGCCACCGCCCGCGAACGTGCCGCAATCGAATTCGGTGTCGAGGTCGGCGTCGGACAAGCCGTGGAAGGGCAGGTCCAGGTCGGGTGCGGGCCGCTTGGGCGCGATCGCGAGCGGATCGAGATCAGCGGCAAGATGGCCGCGCGAACGGTACGCGGTCAGGAAACGCAACACACCTGCCTGCTTGCGGGCATGCGCATCGTCCATCGGGACGCCGGCGCGACGGCCTTGCCGCTGCGCGGCGACTATGCGGGCGATCGCGTCGGCATGGGAGACATCGCCGGTACCACGCAGGCTCTGGAACCAGGTGCGCCACTCGGGCGCCACCGACTGCGGATCGCGCAGCCAGTCTTCGTACAACTGGTCGAGGTAAGCGGCGTTGCCGCCGCCGAATTGCGAAGTTTCCGCCAACTGCTGCAACAAACTGCCGCCGTCACTCACGATGGTCACCACGGATAGTTGATCATTGTCGAAAAAGGCTGTCCTGCACTTTTCCAACGCCGCCGGTCCGGCGCAGGTCCGGCCGAGCTTCGCGGGATCCGGCATGCAGCCATTCGACCCGCGCGGTCATCCCTGACCCGTCGACGGGCGTTCAACCAGGCCTGTTGACGGGCAACGCGCGCGCGACTTCAAGCCGCCGCGCCGCGACCCAAAATTATAACCGTTTAATGCTGCAATGCGGGATTCGCGGCCAATCCGGGTTAGCTGCGGGTAAGACCGCGGCGCCTTCAGATGCCCAGCGTGCGCAACTCGGGCCACGGTTCCGAGCGTGCCCACACTTCCTCGAACATGCGCATCAGTTCCGCATGCCGCCCCGGCGACCAGGTCGAACCTTCCGCCGCCATATCGCTTTCCAGCGGCCGGAACAGATAGCCGCAGGTGTCCACGCACATGAAGGCCGAGCGATACGCGAGGTCAGCGGCTTCCACCGGCCTGCGCATTTCGATGACGCTGGAAAGGCGTTGCGCCAGGTCCAGCAGGCGGGTGCCTTCCTGCATGGCGCGGGAAAGATCCTGCACCAGGATGCGAATCGACGCGCCCCGCCCGGAAATCGCCAGCCGCCGCAGTTCCACCAGGCACGCGGTGTCATTGAGGAGCTGCGGGTGCAGTTCCCGCACCCAGACGCACATGCTGTGCCGCGCGCCCAAAAGCAATTGCAGCGTGACGTCGATCAGTTCTTCGCGTGAGCTGGCACGTAGCGCCTTCGGTTCGGGCGGCGGGGGCAATGGCGTGCGCTCGGGTTCCGGCAGCGGATCGAGCGCGCGACGCATCCTCACGTGCGGAATCCCGGCTTCCTCGAATTCGTCGCCGACCACGGCAAAGCCGTAATCCAGATAGAACGGGACCGCGTCGCGTTGCGCGTGCAGCACGACTTCGCCCATGCGGCGCGCGCGCGCCTGGTCCAGCAATGCACGCAAAAGCATCGTGCCGACGCCGTTTCCGCGCCAGTCCGCCATGACCGCCATGCGCCCGATCTGCCCCGTGGGTGCCAGCCTGCCGGTACCGATCGGGGTGCCATCCGGCGCGCGCGCCAGCACGTGCACGCTGTGCGGATCGTCGTCATCGATTTCCAGCTCCCGGGGTACGCCCTGTTCCAGCACGAACACGATTTCGCGCACGCTCGCGAGCGCGTCGCGGTCGGCCGCGTTCGCCCAATGGCAGACTTCGACGTGAAAGCCGCTTTGAATCGGCATTCGGTCCCCCTCCGGGTGGCCGGGTGCGTGGCCGCCGATTGTATGCCAGTTCAGTGTCGGCGCAATGTGACATGGCCCGCGTCAATCAAAGCCGCAATCAATGCAATGCCGCGGGTGCTTCCGGGCAATTGCGCGAGCCGGTTTCCTTCGATTTTGCGCGCACCGGAGGCCAGTACCCTGGCCCATCCGGCCGGGGCGTCGAATACGCTGCCGGCGACGTACAGGCGTGCGCTGCGACCGCGACGGCGCCACGCAAACCGGCTCCAGGGATCGCGTTCGAGCGACGCATGCGGCAGGCGTTCGGCCAGTGCCGCGCGATCGACGGGCCGCCCGGGCGGCGCGGCCACCTGCGCGATGCGGTAACGGGTGACGAAAGCACCGAACCAGTCCGCGAACGCGTCATCGTCCAGCGCGGCTGCAACCGCACCCAGCGTGCGGCGGGCACGCCGCAACGCGACGTCATCGATTTCCCCGGGATCGGCTGCGGGTTCCAGGTCGGGGTCGGCGAAGCGTTGCGATTCCGGCAAGCTTTCCGCAAGGTGCGCCGCGAAATCGAACAGCAGTTCTCCTGCGGCGGGTGCGCGCATGCCGATGGAAAGAGTCATGCACTCGCCGACCGCCACGCCATCGTGGGGTACGCCTGGCGGCAGGTACAGCATGTCGCCGGGTTCGAGCGTCCACGTGTGGGTGGGCGAAAACGTTTCGAGCAGTTTCAATTCCACGTCTTCGCGAAATGCGGTCGGCGGATTGGGGCGTGCATCGATCGACCAGCGCCGCCGGCCCAATCCCTGCAGCAGGAACACATCGTATTGATCCACGTGCGCGCCGACGCCGCCGCCGTCGGTCGCGTAGCTGATCATCACGTCATCGATGCGCCAGCTCGGGATGAACCGGAAGTGGCCGAGCAGGGCGTCGGTGTCGGCATCCCATTTGTCCACGTCCTGCACCAGCAGTGTCCAGCCCGCCTTCGGGAGCCTTGCAAAGGTCGCGTCATCGAAGGGGCCGGTCAGCACCTTCCACCGGCCGCCGTTGGCGTGGGCGCCGCGCGGCGAGGGCGGGCCCGCCGATGCAGAATGCCGGGATCGGCCGGCAGCCGGATCCGCAGGGCGCTTTGCGCAGTCCGCAGCCTTTGCCTTTCCGGAGCCGCCGGGTCCCCGACCCGCGCGACGTGCGGGTGAAACTTGCGCGTGCCGGACGATCCTGGCCAGCGCGCCCTCCATGCACGCCAAGCCCGCCAATTCATCCGGCGACAACGGCGTCCGGAACCCGGGAAACGCGTCGCGGATCAACAGCGGGTGCTTTTGCCAATATTCGCGAAGGAACCGGGCGGGCGGCATGCCCAGCGGCCGGTCCCTGCCTGCACGAATTTCAACGGGGGGTGATTTCATCCCCACTGTTTACCATGCATCGACGACTTTCGCGATTGCCGGAGACGACAGGTTCGACGGAAAGCGAGGGAACGAGTGGCCTGGCTGGCGGCGACCTTGATCCCCGCTGCGCCACCGTGCATGGCAACCGGCGCGGATGCATCAGTCCGGCAGGGCGAACGCGATGACGTAATCGCCGCGTTTCGTACCCAGCGGTCCGTGCCCGCCGGCCACGATCACTACATACTGCTTGCCGTCAAGGGCGTAGGTCATTGGCGTGGCCTGGCCGCCCGCAGGCAATTTGTATTGCCACAACAATTTGCCGGTATGGATGTCGAAGGCCCGGATGTCGCTGTCCATCGTTGCGGCGACGAATATCACGCCCGATGCGGTGACGATCGGTCCGCCCATGCCCGGCACACCCGCGTTCCAGTGATTGAGCACCGCGTTGCCCAGCGGCACCTGCCAAAGGCGCTTGCCGTTGCGCATGTCGATCGCCGTCAGCTCGCCCCAGGGCGGTTTGACGCAGGGCGTACCCAGCGAAGACATGAAGGCCCTGCGGCGTATGCCGTACGGCGTGCCACGCATGCGCGAAAAGCCCCAGTCCTTGTATTCGGGCGCGTTCGACTGCGCGTCCATCTGGTCGCGGGGAACCAGTGCGACCAGCATCGGCAGGTCGTTGGTGTTCACCACCGCGATCTGTCGTTGCGGATCGAACGCCAGCCCGCCCCATTCGACGCCGCCTGCGTAGCCGGGCTGCTCGATGCCGCCTTGCACGCTTGGCGGCGTGAAGATGCCTTCGGACTTGTAGCGTTCCAGATGACAGCCGAAGGAGATGTGCGCGAGATCGTCCTTCGTCACCGGACCTTGCCGTACCAGCGGTTCGGGCGCGGTGGGAAACGGTTGTGTCTTCGAAATCACCTCGCCCGGCGCGCCGTCCTGCGGCACCGGTTTTTCCACGATCGGGAAAACGGGTTTGCCGGTTTCGCGATCGAAGGTGAACAGCATGCCCGTCTTGGTCGGCTGGATGACGGCAGGAATGGTGCGGCCGTCGTGTTGCAGCGTGACCAGCGAAGGTTGCGCCGCGCTGTCGTAATCCCACAGGTCGTGATGCACGAGCTGGAAACCCCACGCCAGCTTGCCGGTGTCGCCGTCCAGCGCGACCACGGAATTGGCCCAGCGGTTGTCACCGGGGCGCAGGCCGCCGAAGAAATCCGGGCTCGCCGAACCCGTCGGCACGAACACCAGGTGCCGCTGCGCGTCGACCGACAGCGGTGCCCATGCATTGGCCGCGCCGGTCACTTGCGCCGCGCGGGCGTTCCACTGGGCGTACATGGGATCGGACGGATCGCGCGGGATCGGATCCCAACCCCAGACGAACTTTCCGCTGCGCGCGTCGTAGGCACGCACGGTTCCGTGCTCCAACTCCACGCCGCGGTTGTCGCCGACGGATGATCCCAGGATGACCTTGCCGTCCAGGATCACCGGCGGCGAGGTGACAAGGTAATCGCGCCACTTGTCCCCGGGTTTGTACGTGGAGTGGATGCCTTGCGACAGATCCAGTACGCCATGGTTGGCGAAGCCTTCGCACAACTTGCCGGTCTTCGCATCCAGCGCCAGCAATCGGCTGTCCAAAGTGGGTGCAAAGATGCGCGCATGGCAGGGCGCGTCCGCGGCGGCCTGCGGATCGATCCACAGCGTAACGCCGCGTGAGGCCGCATCCGAATACCAGAGCTTCGGCACATGCGAATCGTGGCGCCAGCGCAGCTTGCCCGTGGTGGCGTCAACCGCGACGACGTTCGTGGTAGTGGTGGTGAAATACAGGGTGCCGTCATAAAGGATCGGCGTGGCCTCCCAGGTCATGTGGGATTCCCACGCGTCGCCGGGAAAACCTTGTCCGTGTTCGCCGGTACGGAAGGTCCAGGCCACTTTCAGGTGTTTCACGTTCGCCGGGGTGATTTGCGCCGCCGTCGAATAGCGGGAGCCGCCGGCGTCGCCGCCGTAATGCGCCCAGCCGACATCCGGTGCAGGCGGCGCCGCGGCGTGTCCGCCGCAGCCGGCCAGGGCCAGTGTGCAAGTCAGCACCCACGCAGCGCGAAATCGGTTTTGCATCGTGCACCTCCGGTTGGATGGCGCGAATGCTGCAACTCGGCGGGGCGGTGGGCAATGGCGATGTGGCCGAACGGCGTCAATGCGTGACGAGCGGCGCCACGGCGGTGGCCATTCCGCTCAGTTGAACAGTTGCGGCAACCGGCTGCGGTAGCGGCGGCTGAAGTTCACGTGGCTGCCGTCGGCCAGCACGATGCGGTAATCGCCGCTGTCCCACGGCTGGATTTCGCGGATGCGATCCAGGTTCACGATGTGCCCGCGGTGCACGCGGGCGAAGCGCCTGGAATCCAATTTGCGCTCCAGGCCCGCCAGCGATTCGCGAAGTGGCCAGGTCTGGCCCTGGGCATGGATGGAGACGTAATTGCCATCGGCGTCGATCCGATCGATGTCGGCCGTGTTGAGGATGAATTCCCGGTTGAGCTTTCTCACCACCAGGCGCTCCAGCGGCGCCGCTTCGGGTGCGGCCGGTTCGGTGGATGCGGGCGATGCCTCCGCTGGTTTCGGCGCGGTCGTCTGGCTTTCCAGCCACAGCCGGTAGATCCGGAACGCCTGCAGGCCGGCGACGATCAGTATGTAGGCGACCAGGTCCTTGCGGTATTCGTAAATCCAGTCGGCCCACCATGCGCCGAAGTCGTAGTGCGCATGCATCAGCGCATAACCGGATTTGCGCAACAGCACCATGCCGCCGACGTGGATCAGCGAAAACACCGGCGTAACCGCAAGGTGCAACGGTACCGCCCAGCGCCAGCTGCGCGCGGTGATCGGCGCCAGCCGGTAGAGGCGGGCGATGAACGGGATCAGTGCCCACAGCAAAAGCGCGCTGGAGAATTCCCAGAGAAATGGTTTCCACCACGCCAGGGATGCACCGTCGCGCGCATAATTGGCCAGCTCGGTGAAGACATTCATCGTGCAGATTGCGGCGATGGCGCCGCCGAAAATCACGATCTGCCAGATCATTGTCCGGCGCTGGATATCGGCTTCGGTGAAACGCGACGCGGTTGCGACCGTTGCCATCGCCGCAGTCAGACGTCGCGTGCCAAATCGGCAGCCAGGCCGACGTAAGTGCCGGGCGCCAGGTCCAGCAGGCGTTGCCTGTCGGCGTCGGGCAGGGCGAGCGAAGCGATGAAGGTTTGCAGCGTGTCACGGGTGATGCCCTTGCCGCGCGTCAGCGCCTTCAGTTGTTCGTAGGGTTCCGGCAGGCCGTGGCGGCGCATGACCGTCTGGATCGCTTCGGCCAGCACTTCCCAACTGGCATCGAGGTCGGCGGCGATGCGATCGGCGTTCACCTCCAGCTTGCCGAGTCCCTTTTCGAGCGACGCGAAACCGATCAGCGCGTGGCCGAAGGCTTCGCCGAGTGCCCGCAACGTCGTGGAGTCGGTGAGGTCACGCTGCCAGCGGCTGATCGGCAGTTTTTCGCTGAAATGGCCAAGCAGTGCATTGGCGACCCCGAAGTTGCCCTCGGCGTTCTCGAAGTCGATCGGATTGACCTTGTGCGGCATGGTCGAGGAACCCACTTCGCCCGCTTTCAGTTTCTGGCGGAAGTAGCCGAGCGAAATGTAGCCCCACACGTCGCGCGCGAGATCGACGAGGATCGTGTCGATGCGGCGCTGCGCGTCGCACAGTTCGGCGACGCCGTCATGCGGCTCGATCTGGGTGGTGTACGCCTGCCATTGCAGGCCCAGCGATTCAACGAAGCTTTGGGAAAACGCGCGCCAGTCGATTTCCGGATATGCAATCGCGTGCGCGTTGAAATTGCCGACCGCGCCGTTGATCTTGCCGGGGATTGCGATGGCCGCGAGTTGCGCGCGCTGGCGTTCCAGCCGCGCGACCACGTTGGCCATTTCCTTGCCGAGCGTGGTGGGCGACGCGGTCTGGCCGTGGGTGCGCGACAACATCGGCAGGTCGGCATGAGCATGGGCCAGTTCACGGAGCTTGCCGATCGTCTTGTCGAGTTCGGGCAGCAGCACGTGTTCGCGTGCGTCGCGCAGCATCAATGCATAGGAGAGATTGTTGATGTCCTCGGACGTGCAGGCGAAGTGCACGAACTCCCTGGCTTGCGCGAGGGCGGCATCGTCGCCGATCCGCTCCTTGATGAAGTACTCGACCGCCTTGACGTCGTGGTTGGTGGTCGCCTCGATCTCCTTGATGCGCGTGGCATCGGCGACGGAGAAGTCGTCGGCGATCTTCTGGAGACGGGCACGCGCCGCGGCCGGGAACGGTGGAAGCTCCGCGACGCCGGTGTCATCGGAAAGCGCGATCAGCCACGCGATCTCCACCGCAACGCGCCGGTGCATCAGGCCGTATTCGCTGAAGATCGGGCGCAATGCGTCGACTTTGGAGGCATAGCGGCCGTCCAGCGGCGATAGGGCGGTAAGGGAGTCGATCTGGGTCATGGGTTGGTCGCGGTTGCGGAACCGCGCAAGTTTAACGGGGGATCGGGGATGGGTAGCGCGGGCACGACACCACTGCCTTGGCTGTTTGCGCGGTCCGCCCGGGCCGGCGAACTCCGTTCTCGCGCCCCCGCCGCCCGTTGCCAACCCCAAGAGGCGCGACAGGCAAGCGGTATACTTTCAGGTTTCGATTTCCGGGAATGCACTCGCAATGGCCAACTTCCGCACCGAGCACGACAGCATGGGCGAACTCAAGGTACCCGCAGACGCGCTGTGGGGCGCGCAGACCCAGCGCGCCGTGGACAACTTCCCGATTTCGGGTCTCGCCCTGCCGCGCGATTTCATCCGCGCGCTGGGCCTCATCAAGACCGCGGCGGCGGATGCCAACCTGAAGCTCGGTCACCTGAAACCGGCCCAGGCGGCGGCCATCCGCAAGGCCGCGCAACGGGTGGCGGCGGGCGAGTACGACGCGCACTTCCCGATCGACATCTTCCAGACGGGCTCGGGCACCTCGTCCAACATGAATGCCAACGAGGTGATCGCGCACATCGCCACGCGTGATTCGAAGGCGAAGATCCATCCGAACGACCACGTCAACTACGGACAAAGTTCCAACGACGTGATCCCCACCGCGATCCACGTCAGCGCGTCGCTGGCCACGCGCGAGCAATTGCTGCCGGCCTTGAAACATCTGCAGAAGACCATCGACAGGCGCGCGCGTGAGTTGAAGAACGTCGCCAAGACCGGCCGCACGCATCTGATGGATGCGATGCCGGTGACCTTCGGGCAGGAACTGTCCGGCTGGGCGGCGCAGGTCGGCTCCGGCATTGCGCGCATCGAGGATGCGCTGAAGCGCATGCAGCGGCTGCCGCAGGGCGGCACCGCGGTCGGCACCGGCATCAACGCCGATCCGAAATTCGCCAGGGCGTTCTGCACCGAGTTGTCGAAGGCGACGAAGGTGAAGTTCGCCTCCATGGACAATTTCTTCGAAGGCATGGCGTCGATGGATGCCGCGGTGGAACTGTCGGGGCAGTTGAAGACGCTGGCGTGCTCGCTGATGAAGATTTCCAACGACCTGCGCTGGATGAACTCGGGGCCGCTGGCGGGACTCGGCGAGATCGAACTGACGGCGCTGCAGCCGGGCTCGTCGATCATGCCGGGCAAGGTCAATCCGGTGATTCCGGAAGCCATGACCATGGTCTGCGCGCAGGTGATCGGCAACGACGCGACCATCACCGTCGGCGGCCAGGCCGGCAATTTCCAGTTGAACGTGATGCTGCCGGTGGTCGCGTACAACCTGTTGCAATCGATCGTGATCCTCGGCAACGCCTCGCGCCTCCTCGCCGACAAGGCGATCGCCGGCTTCAAGGTCAACAAGCAGCGCGTCAACGAGGCGCTCGCGCTGAACCCGATCCTGGTCACCGCGCTGAATCCGGTGATCGGTTACGAGAAGGGCGCCGCGACCGCCAAGCAGGCCTACAAGCAGAAGCGTCCGATCATGGATGTGGCGCTGGAAACCACCGGCCTGTCGAAAGCGGAACTGAAGAAGCTGCTCGATCCGGTGGCGCTCACCAAGGGCGGCATCCACGGCGCGAAATGATCCGCCGCACGCGCCGGGTTGCGGCGCGTGCGTATCTTTGGCGTGAACACGCAGTGCTGCCGTGCCGCGCCACCCATGCAGTTTGCGTTGCACCGGTGGGCCGCCCATCATGGGAACTCGTGCCGGTGATATTCCGGCGACATTCGCATGTTCTACGGGAATTCCAATGCAAATTGCAGATCGAAGTGTCGCTTCCATTCACTACACCCTGACGAACGACAGCGGTGACGTCATCGACAGCTCGCGCGGGCGCGAGCCCTTGGCTTACCTGCATGGTGCCGGCAATATCGTGCCGGGCCTGGAGAAGGCGCTGGCCGGGCGCAAGACCGGCGACACTCTCAAGGTCGACGTGGAACCGCAGCAAGGTTATGGCCCGCGCCACGAACAGATGGTGCAGAGCTTGCCGAAAAGCGCGTTCCCGGGGGCGCCTGAAATCGCGCCCGGCATGCAATTCCACGCCACCGGCCCGCAAGGGCAAGTGCTGGTCACCGTCACCGCCGTCGATGGCGACACCGTGACCGTCGACGGCAATCACCCGCTGGCGGGACAAGTCCTGCACTTCGACGTGGAAGTGACCGACGTGCGCGAAGCCACCGCGGAAGAACTGAACCACGGCCACGTTCACGAAACCGGCGGCAGCGGGCGCAGGTCGGGCTGAATGCAATAACGATGGCCTGCGACAACGTCGGGCTTGGCGTCGCTCCGCCAACCTGCGGTATTCGGCCTTGAGCCGTCGACGATTCGGTGGCCGGCAAGGCGTGAATTGCATCGGTTGCCGGTCGTCGTCGACTGCTCCCTTTCCAATGGAGATGAACGGGACGAGGGCAAAAGATCGGTGGTTTTTTTGCGCCTTCAGCTCACGCTGGTTCGGTCATTGCGGAGCGGGATGATTGGTGGCGTACGTCCAAGCGCGCGTCCGCGGATTCCCGCGGCCACTTCCACGCATACCAGACGACCGCGAGTTGCAGCGCGATCTCGATGACGGCCAACGCTTCGTAAAACCACCATCCGCCCGGCATGAAGAAGACCACGATGGCGGTGTAGGCCAGCCCGAGCACGATGTTCAGCCAGCGGTTCACGGCGGGCGGCAACAGCAGCGACAGTGCAACCATCAACGCCGGGAACGTGATCAGTGCCGAGGTGCCCAGCAGGACGCCTTGGGTGGTTGGTCCGAGCGAACCCATCTGGCCGTCGAACATCGCCTTCAGCGTGCCCGGCACGAACAGGCCGAAGTAATCGCCGTAGATGTAGCAAAGCATCACGGACGCCCACAGTGCGGACAGTTTCAGTTGCACAGGCGGATCGAATCGTTTCAGTGCACCGGGTCGTGGCATGTCATGTACTCGTGGCGGGGAAACTTGCGGGGTGGCTGCGAAGCGTGCGACGGGCGCCGAACGCGAGCAGCCACGCCATGAAAAGGATCTCGATGAATTGCAGCGGCGCTGCGATGCGGGTGACGACATCGTCGAATTGCGGCAGCACCGACCAGGTCAGGCTTTGCGCGAGATAGGCCAGGCCATTGAGAACCAGCCCCCAGCCGAAAACCTTCGGCAGGAATCCGGAACGCAGCACCAGCCGGCCCAGCGGCAGCAGCCAAAGGCCCCAGAACACCATCGCGGCGCCGATTGCCTGGCCGTGCAACTTCAGGAACAGCAACCCCAACGCATCACGCTGCGGCTTGTCGAACACGGCGAGGAAATCCGGGCCGCGTGCAACCAGCAGTACTGCTGCGTCGTTCAGGACGTTGAAGAAGTAGAGGGCCCCGGGAAGGATCCCGCCCAGGATCACCACCAGCATCGCCAGCTTCCGGTCGACATTCTCGAACAGGCGATAAAAAGCCAGCGTGAGAAACAGCATCAGGACGCCCGAGGCGAGGTCGCAGAAGATGCCGAAACGAAACAGCGTTTCGTGCGCCGCGATGTTGGCCATGGTCGCGCCGGCGTCGCCCGCGATGAACAACGTCGTCGGGATGTAAACGAGCCGGACCGGCGCGGCCAGGATCACCAGCAGATACAACAATCCGGCGACCCGGGCGTCCCGATTGCAAGCGGTCATCGATCATGGCCCGCGCTGGCCATGTCGAAGCTGTCGGCGACATCCTTGCGGCAGTCATCGACGTCCTTCTGCGTCAAGTTGGCATAGGGCGCGAACGCAGGCAGGTCGGCGGCGAGTTGCTGCTGCGCCGCCCTCAGTTGCGGCAGGCGTGTGCACAATTGTTCGGAGGCTGTGCGGACGCCGGCGAGCCGCTTTTTCATGCTGGCTTCGACCGCGTCGTCGCCGCCGAACAGCGCGGCGAATATCATCGGCACGACCGCGCGCCTGCCTGCTTCCACGCCTTCATGGCCGATCTCGATGCCCTGTCGCGCAATCTCGATGTATTGCGCGCGGTAGGCCAGCACCTCGTTACGCTGCTGTGGCGTGATCTCGACGCGCTTGCCGCCGATCAGTAAATCACCCTGGGGCGTGATGACCGCATCGGGCGCATTCTTGTCGTGCGAGTTGAGCGTGGTGTTTTCCATTGCGAGTTCCCGCGAGGCGGCATCCAGCTCGTTGTCGGCGGTGCGGAAGCCGACGCATCCGGCCAGAAGGACCAGGCCGCAGCACAAGCCGGCGGTGCGTGCGAGTCGAGTGGGCGTCATGGTGGCAGTCCTCGTAGGGGTTGGGCAGGCGTGGCGCGGACCGAAGGCGGCTTCGCCACCCGTTCAGTCATCGTCCCTGAGCGCGTTGGTCCGGCAGTCGTCGATGTCCTGCTGGGTCATGTTGGCGTAGGGCCGGAACTCGGGCACGTCGGCGGCGAGTTTTCGCTGGCTCGTCATCATCGCGGGCAGGCGATCGCAGATCTTCGCTGCCGCCTTGCGTATGCCCGATGCCTGCGCTTCCACGCGTTTCCGGATCTGCTGGTCGGATTCACCTGTCAGTGCGCCGGCGATGGCCGTGCCTGCCGCACTCATGCCAAGCGAAACCCCCTGCTTGCCGATCTCGGCGCCTTCCCGTGCGACGCCGATGATCTGTTGGCGATAGGCCAGCATTTCGGTGCGCTGGGCGGGCGTCAACGACACGGCCTTGCCGGCGATCAGGAAATCGCCCTGCGGGGTGATCTCTGCTTTCGGCTTGCCGTCGTCACCGTCGGAAATCCGGATGTTCCTGCTGGCTATCTCCACGCCGACTTTGTCGATCGCGCGGTCGATGGCGCGGGCGATCGGGGTGTCGGCCGATGCGGGCGTGGCCGGTGCCGCCGACGATCCCGGTGCTTGTCCGGCACTGCAGGCGGTCAGCACCGCGAGGGTCGACGCGGCGCCGAAGACGGAAAGTTTTCGCATGATCATGGCTGGCTCGGGATTGAGGTGTCGGATTTGCGGGGAGCGGCGGCCGGTTGCGCCGGTGCGGGGTTGGCGACAGCCCGGGAATCGTGCAATGCGTAGGTGACGGAGGTTTCCGATGGGCGCTTGCCGGGCTTGCCCGTCGCGCTGCGGGTGATCTTGCATTCCATCCGGTCGTGCGATGCATAGGGCGCAAACGCGGGAATCGCCGTGGCGACGGCGTCCTGCGTCGCACCCAGGGCTTTGATGTCCGCGCACAACTTGTCCGCGGCGGCTTCGACAAGATCGGATTGCTCGTCCAGTTTTTTCTCCGCCGGCGACTCGCCATCATGAAAGATGGACGCGATTGCGGCGCCGATGCTGCGG
Source organism: Rhodanobacter sp. (assembly GCA_044464225.1). Taxonomy (GTDB): domain Bacteria; phylum Pseudomonadota; class Gammaproteobacteria; order Xanthomonadales; family Rhodanobacteraceae; genus 66-474. The sequence goes on from JBIQLN010000014.1 coordinate 23,218, forward strand.
GTGGCTACCCGCACGCCTTGCTTGCCCACCGCGGTACCGGAACTCATGACATCTTGCGCCTCCCGGTAATAACGCTGCAGCAGCCTGCGCTGCGTCGCGGTCACGGCGATGGGCTTCCCGTCGATCTCGAGGGCGCCGTCGCGGCTGATGTGTGCGCCGGGGTGGCCCAGCGCATGCACCACGATCCCGTTCGAATCGAAAGTGATGCTGTTGCCCAGCGTGTTGATGCCCGGGGCACACGCGGCCAGCACCGCGCTGATCAGGATGGCACCTGCGAGGATCAGGATCCCTTTCATGGCTGTCTCCTGGGGACGTGAGGCCGTGTGTCAGTCGCCACCACATTCGGAAACTTCGCGTGGTTCGATGGTGGCGTAGGGGTGGAATGCAGGTATCGCCGCGGCCACTTTCCCCTGGTCCGCGTACAAGCGGGCAAGATCCTGGCAGACCGCATCCGCCAGGGCATCGACCTTTTTCGCCCGGCTGTTGACTTCGGAATCGATGGAATCGGGGTTGCCGCTCGCCAGACCCTTGGCCACGGCACCGAGAGCGTGGATGCCGGTGTCCATCCCGGCTTTTCCGGTGGCAATCGCGTCCCTGCGCAGCGCCACTGCGCCGGAGTGATAGTCCTGCAGCAATTCGCGCTCCGCGGCGGTGGTCGTGATGCTCTTGCCTTCGATGTAGAGATCACCCGTGGCGGTGATTCGGGCCTTGCTGCCGTTGCGGGCATGAACCATGACGTCACCGCTGTCCGTGATGGTCAAGTGCCTGAACGCGCTCATCGCGCCCGAGTGGTCGCCGCCGCCGTGCCCGCAGGCGGCGAGCAGGGCAGTGGCCAGTGCCAATCCGGGTAGACGTGGTCGGTACATTGCCTTCTCCTCAGGCTTCGTCGCGCCAGCGGCGGAACCAGATCGAGGCGGCGATCAGCACGATGCCGACCGCGGCGCCGATCCACATCTCGGGCATTGCGAACGCGCGTGCCATTGCCCCGTAGCTGATCGCCGCCAGTTGGTCGCCCTGGACGAAGTTCACGCCGTGCGAAATGGAATTCGGTGCGATCCAGCCAGCCGGGACCACGCTGAGAAGCGCACGCCCCACGAGACTGGTCCAGAAGAATTGGGTGTCGATGTTGGGCAGGCCGAGCAGGCCGATCCAGAAGTTCAGCACGCCGGCGATCACCGGGATCACGACCGCCCACAGGAACGGTTTGCTGCGCACCGCCGCCGACCACACCAGCAGCCAGCCGACCGTCGGCAATGCCCAGACCGCGTTCACCGGGATCATTGCGAGCAGGTGCAGCCACAGCGAAAACGGCTCGGCGTGCATCCACAGCAGTCCGATCGGATTGACGCCGTGCGCCAGGAACCAGAGGCTCACGATGATCTGCGCGCCGATGTATCCGGCCAGCACCACCACGACCGCGATCACCGGCGCGATGATCACCGCCGCGATCACCTTGGAGATCACGGTGGAGGTGTCGGACACCGGCAGCGACTTCCAGAACAGGATGCTGCGGTCGCGGCGGTCGTCGTACAGCGCGCCGAGCAGGTAGAAGAACACCACGAAGAACAGCACCACCGAGGAAATGAACCCGAACAGCAGCAGCGTCATGTCCAGCGCCTTGACCAGGGCACCGACATCGTGGGCCGATGCGCTGCGCAGCATCTGGCTGAGGTTCGCGGCGCCCATGTGTACCGACATGTCGCCGCCCATCCGTGCGCGGAATACCTCGCCGGCAATGATCCCGAGGATCGTGATGGCCAGGATCACCACGACCGCGGCGATCTGCGCCCACAGGAAGCCGCGTCGTTCCTCCCAGTACTCGCGCTTGAGCAGCCAGGCGAAGGGCGATTTGACGATCGCGTTCATGCGTAGGTCCCTTTCATGGTGGCCACGAACAGGTCGGAGACCGAAGGCCGCTTGACCTCACCCAGGCTCGCGAGCTGTTCGGGATCCGCACTGTCATACACGAAAATGCTCTTGCCGAATACCGCCGCGCGCTCGTCGATCGGTTTCAGCGCGCGGGCGGCCTCGACCTTGTCGGCGTTCACCAGCACCTCGGCGAAGCGTGCACCCATCTCGTCCATCGTGGTGCTGAGCGCGATCTTGCCGTCGCGGATGAACAGCAGGTCGGTAAGGATGTGTTCCACTTCTTCCACCTGGTGGGTGGTGATCAGGATGGTCTTGTTTTCGTCGAAGTAGTCCTCCAGGAGGCTCTGGTAGAACTGCTTGCGGTAGAGGATATCCAGCCCCAGCGTGGGTTCGTCCAGTACCAGAAGTCGCGCGTCGATGGCCATCACGATCGCGAGGTGGAGCTGCACGATCATGCCCTTGGACATCTCGCGCACGCGCTGGTTGGTCGACAGTTTGGTGCGCGCGAGGAAACGCTCGCACTTGGCGCGGTCGAAGCGCGGGTGCACGCCGGCCACGAAATCGATGGCCTCGTGGACCCGGATCCAGCGGGGCAGGGTGGCGACGTCGGCGATGAAGCACACTTCGCGCATCAGTTGCGGCCTTTGCCGGCGCGGGTCCATGCCCAGCACCTTGAGGTCGCCTTCGAAGTCGGTGAGGCCGAGGATCGCCTTCAGCGCGGTGGTCTTGCCGGCGCCGTTCGGACCGATCAGGCCGACGATGCGGCCGTTGCCCACCTGGAAATCGGCATTGTCCAGCGCCACGGCATTCTTGTAGCGCTTGGTGAGTCCACGTGCTTGGATCACGATGTCCGATCCGGCCGCCGGCGGGGTGGCGGGCCGTTCCGCGATGGCTTCGGCTGCTGCGTTCATCACGATTCCCTCTTGTGTGATTCTTGCGCTGGCGTGGCCAGCAGTTTCTGGATGTCCAGGCCCATGCGTTCGATGCGCGCACGCAGGCGCGGCCATTCTTCGCGCAGGAAATGTTCGCGTTCACTCCGGAGCAGCGCGTCGCGCGCGCCGTCGGTGACGAACATGCCGAGGCCGCGGCGTTTCTCCACCAGTTGCTCGTCCACCAGTTCCTGATACGCCTTGGAAACGGTGAGCGGGTTGATCTGGTAGTCGGCCGCGACCTGGCGTACCGAGGGCAGGGCATCGCCCTCGTTCAGCGCGCCGTCCAGGATCATCGCCACCACGCGTTCACGGAGTTGGCGGTAGATCGGGACGTTGTCGTTCCAGGTTACGCTCATGGCTTCAATCCTGGCGGTGGTATTTCCGTCCCCGCTCATTCGCGGGTCCCCTGCAGGATCGCATCACGCACCGGCTTCGCTGGACGCGAACGAGTAGTACGGCATGACCATGCCGGCGCTGGCGGAGGAGGGCGAAGCCGAGCCGCCGTTTTCGGTCCTCTGCTTGTGCAGTTCGCGAAGCTGGACGTTCGACGGCGTCACCTCGATGGCGGGCAGCGTGGTGATCACGGTCGTGGCGGTGGCGTTGATTGCCGCGCGGGACGCGTCGGCGGCGGCGTTGCTGTAATTGGCGATGCCGGCCATCCCGGCGGCGGTGATCAGCATGGCGGCGATGACGGCGATGGATTTGCGGGCGTTCATGGCAGGCCTCCTTTAGTGACCTCGTTGACCAGTGTTGTAGTGAACTATAACACCAATTTCGAACCCGTCAATACCCCCTGCCATCAGTCATGGTTTCCGCCGGCCTGCCCCGGCCATGGCGGCCGCGGAAAAAGCGCGGCCGGCGCGCCTTGCGGCCGTGCGGCCGTGCGGCGCAACGCATGAATGAACCCTGTCGTGGCGCGACGGTCCATAGGGGTGCTCGTTGCCATTCCGCGGCGAAACACGCAGAATGGTGCGTTCATTGACGCATTACCGCGCCCCAGCGCGCCAGCCATCCATCATCAGAGGACAACACCGATGAAGCAGATCATGCGGCCGAGCTTGGCCGCCGTTGCCGTGATCGCCGCACTTGGCGTCGCAGGTATTTCGCAGGCACAAACCAAATCGACGGCGACGGTCGACAAGGCCAAGGCGAGTGAGATCGTCGGTTACGAGCTCGCTGGCCGGTATCCGGAATGGGCGCGTGATCTGGTGAATCCGCAGCAGGTCGGCCAGGCCGTGACCCGCGCGCTGCAGGGCCAGAAGCCCAGCATGAGCGAAACCGAGGCGCAGAGCGTCGCCAAGGCGTTCGGCGAACAATTCGCGGCACGCGCCAAGCAGCATTACGACCAGGTCGCCGCGCAGAACAAGCAGGCGGGCGATGCCTTCCTCGCCAAGAACAAGTCGCAGCCCGGCGTGCACGTCACGTCCGATGGCCTGCAGTACCAGGTGATCACGCAGGGCACCGGCCCGAAGCCGAAGGCCACCGATACGGTGCAGGTGAACTACACCGGCTCGTTCGTCAATGGGCAGGAATTCGATTCCTCGGCCAAGCACGGTTCGGGTCCGGCCAAGCTCGACCTCTCGAACGTGTTCCCGGGTTTCAAGGAAGCATTGATGCTGATGCCCGTCGGCAGCCACTACAAGTTCGTGATCCCGTCCGATCTGGCCTACGGCTCCGAGCCGAAGAACGGCTTCCCGCCGAACGAAACGCTGATCTTCGACGTCACGCTGGTGAAGATCGGCGCGCAGTAATCGCAACGCAAATGTTGAACAGAAAGCGCGGCCGAGTGGCCGCGCTTTTTTTTGCCCGCAGGTCGATAGCCCACGCTGGTCATTCCGGAGCGGCCGAAGGCCGAATCCGCAATCGGTCGAAGATTCGCACGATGCGACACCGATTGACTCGCGCCATTTGTGGCGCTCGCGCCGCGCGCCGCCTGCGGCGTTCGCGTTTGCAATCCTGCAAACGCGGTCGGGTGCTGCCCGCGGCGAGCGCGGGGAGCCCGGAAATGAGGACCTGCAATTGGTTCCCGCGCGCGTGCGTGCGCTGGCTCCGATCTCACCCTTGCGCGATCGACTCGACCTTCGCGGCGCAGATGAAATCATTCATCGAGAGCCCGCCGACGTCGTGCGTGGACCAATGCACCACGCAGCGGTTGTAGCCGACCTCGAGATCGGGGTGGTGGTCCTGCCGGTTGGCCATCCAGCCGATCGCATTGACGAAACCGAGCGTCTCGTAGAAGTTCTTGAAGCGGAACGTCTTCGCGATCGACTTGCCGTCGTCGGCAGCCTGCCACTCCGGCAGCAGTGCCAGCAGCTCGCGCGTGCGCGACGCGTCCACCGCGTCGCCCGGCCCCTTGCGGGGTTCGCAGCGCAGCGCGGCCAATTCGTCGCGGGTCATGGGCTTGCGGTCAGTTGCCGCCCTGGATCTTGCCGTGCAGGTCGGACAACTTGCTCGGCAGGCTGGAGAAGTATGCCGCCAGGTCCTCGATGTCCTGATCGCTGAGCGGCGCGGCCATGCCGTTCATGATGGCGTTGGTGCGCTGACCATCCTTGTACTCGTGCAGCACTTGCGCGAGGTAATCCTGATACTGGCCGGCGAGCGCGGGATAGTTCGGCGCGATGCCGTTGCCGTCGGCGCCGTGGCAGGCCGCGCAGGCCGCTGACTTGGTCTTGCCGTCGGCGGCGTTGCCCTTGGCGGCGGACGCGGTGCCGAAGCCGAGCGCCAGCCCGAGGGCGACGAGGGAAACGAGAATGGTGCGTTGCTGCATGGTCGATCCCCTCAATTCTTCTGCAGTTGCTTGGGCGCGAGACTGGACAGGTACGCCGCGATGTCCTCGATCTGCTGGTCGGTCAGGCTGCTGGCCTGCGCATTCATCGTCGGGTATTTGCGCGCGCCGCTCTTGTATTCGTTGAGCGCGTCGATGATGTATTGCTCGTTCTGTCCCGCGATGCGCGGCACGTGGTATTCGGGGTTCACCGATTCGTATCCGGTGATGCCGTGGCAGCCGTGACAGGTGTACACCTCGATCTTGCCCTTGGCCGGATCGCCCTTGGCGAAAGCGCTGGACGCGAAACATGTGAAACCCGCCATCAGAAAGACGGTCAGCATCGATCGGATCATGTTTCTATGGTTCCCTGCAGGCGGCTCGCGCCGCGTGGCAAAGCCGGAAGTATAGCTCGTGCCCCGCGGTAGGGGGCAAGCCTGCGCGCGCCATCAGCCCGAATGCGATGCCGCGTGCGCCTGCTGCATCGTGTCGATCGCAAGCGCCGAATGCGCGTACGCGCCGCCCGCGCGCATCTCGGCCGCGACCCAGATCGCTTCCATGATCTGCTGTTCGGTCGCGCCCGCTTTCAACGCGGCTTTCGTGTGACCCTTGATGCAGTAGGGGCATTGCGTGGTGTGGGCCACCGCCACAGCGATCAACTGCTTGGTGATGCCAGGAAGCGCGCCATCCGCGAACACCGCGCGGCTGAAATTCTGGAATGCCTCGAGCGGTCCGGGCGCCAATTCATGGCGTTTGCGCGCGATGTCCGCGCCGGCTTCGGGAAACATCGGGTGGTCCATGGCGGATGTCCTCGCAGTGCAAAGCGTGCACTCTACGCCTATCGACCGCCCGGGCGTTGTCGTCGGTCAAGGCGCGGCCGCGGCCAGCGCGGATACTGGACGGTTTGCCAAGTCGCGCGGGTAATGGTCTGATGGCGCCATGAGGACGTGGCGCTCCATGTTGTGGGGTGTGATCGCGTTGCTGGCGACGGCGACCTGCGTGGCGGCGCCCCGGGCGCCGCAAGCGCACCCGGTGGCGGTGGTGCTGCGGGTCGATGGCCCGATCAGCCCCGCCAGTGCCGATTACGTGGTCCGCGGCATCGAGCAGGCCGATTCGATGCACGCGGCGGCGGTCGTGCTGGAACTCGACACGCCCGGCGGGCTTTCCAGTTCCATGCGCGACGTCATCAAGGCGATCCTCGCGTCGCCCGTTCCCGTGATCGGTTTCGTCGCGCCATCGGGTGCCCGCGCGGCCAGCGCAGGCACCTACATCCTCTACGCATGCCATGTCGCCGCGATGGCGCCCGCCACCAACATCGGCGCGGCCACGCCGGTTTCGATCACCGGCGGCGGCAGCATGCCGTTGCCGGCATCGAGCAGCGGCAAGCCCGCGCAGTCCGGTGAAAGCACCGAGATGCGCAAGGTCACCAACGATGCCGTCGCGTACATACGCGCGCTGGCCGAGCGCCGTGGCCGCAACGCGCACTGGGCGGAAAAGGCGGTGCGCGACGCGGTGAGCGTCTCGGCCGACGAAGCGTTGAAGCTGCACGTGGTCGATCTGATCGCGCCCGACATCCCGACGCTGCTTGCGGAGGTGGATGGACGCAAGGTCGACACCGCCGCGGGTTCGCACGTATTGCAGACGCGTGGCGCCAGTCTCGAAACGATCACGCCCGGCGTGCGCAGCCAGTTCCTCGGCGTGGTCGCCAACCCGTCGGTCGCCTACATCCTGCTGTTGCTCGGACTCGGCGGGCTGGTGATGGAGGGCATGCATCCGGGCGGCGTGCTGCCGGGGGTGGTTGGCGCGATCTGCCTGTTGCTGGCGCTGTATGCGTTCCAGTTGCTGCCGGTGAACTTTGCCGGGTTGGGGCTGATCGTGCTGGGCGTGATCCTGATCGTTTCCGAAGCATTCGTGCCGGCGTATGGCGTGCTCGGAACCGGGGGCGTGGTTTCGTTCGTGATCGGTTCGGTGATCCTGATGGACACCGGGGTGCCCGGTTACGGTATCGCGCTGCCGGTGGTGGTCGGCGTGGCGATCGCGGCCGCCGCGATCCTCGTCGGCATCGTGTGGATGGCGGTGCGTTCCCACAAGCAGCCGGTGGTCAGCGGCCGCGAGGAAATGGTCGGCGCGATCGGCGAAGTGGTCGAGGATTTCGAAGGCCGCGGCGCCGTGCACGTGCACGGCGAGCGCTGGCAGGCGCGATCGGACGTACCACTGAAGCGTGGCGATGCCGTTGTCGTCGTCGCCATGCACGGTCTGGTTCTCGATGTGACACCCGTGGCTGTTCCCAAGGAGGCAACCCCGTGAACATGTATCCAGTCATCGCGGTGATCGTGATCATCGTGCTGATCCTCCTGCTGTCCTCGATCAAGATCCTGCGCGAGTACGACCGCGGCGTCGTGTTCCTGTTCGGCCGCTTCCAGGCGGTGAAGGGGCCGGGCATCATCATCCTGATCCCGATCATGCAGCAGATGGTGCGGGTGGACCTGCGCACGATGGTGGTCGAGGTGCCGCCGCAGGACGTGATCTCGCGCGACAACGTGCCCGTCAAGGTCAATGCGATGATCCTGTATCGCGTGATCGACCCGGAAAAGGCGGTGATCCAGGTGGAAGATGCACGCGAGGCCACCAGCCAGCTCGCCCAGACCACGCTGCGCTCGGTGCTGGGCCGGCACGAACTCGACGAGATGCTGAGCGAGCGCGAGAAGCTCAATGCCGACATCCAGGGCATCCTGGACCAGCACACCGACGCTTGGGGCATCAAGGTTTCCAACGTCGAGATCAAGCAGGTGGATCTCGAGGAAAGCATGTACCGCGCGATCTCGCGCCAGGCCGAGGCCGAGCGCCAGCGGCGCGCCAAGATCATCAACGCCGAAGGCGAGCTGCAGGCCTCCGAGAAGCTGATGCAGGCCGCGCAAACCCTCGTGGAGCAGCCGCAGTCGATCCAGCTGCGCTACCTGCAGACGCTCGTCGAGGTCGCGGGCGAGAAGACTTCCACCATCGTGTTTCCGTTGCCGCTCGACCTCCTGGAACCGCTGCTCGGAAAACTGCGGAAGTCCGCCGGGGAAACGCCGCCCACGCCGTGACCGCGGGGCGCGGTGCGTTCACGTGCGCGCGGATTTCACCAGCAGGTGTTTCGCCAGCGCGCCGTGCACGTAACCGATCGCGCGCACCAGGTGCAGCATGGCGAACAGCAGGAAGAAGCCGACCACGAACATCGCGATCGCATCGCCCCAGCCGGGGATGTGCGCGCCGAAGCCCCAATTTATCGTCACGTAGCCGTCGACGAAATCCCGGCCCCAGCCGAAGAAATTGGAGGCCATCGCGATCGGGGTGAACATCAGCGCCAGCGACACGGCCGACAGCACCACCACGATCACGAAATACGCGATGCCGAGTGGCAGCATCAGGATCATGTAGAACAGCGTCGCCCAGGTGCGCGGATCGGTCAGCATCTCGACGATGCGTTGGCGCCACGGCCGCTCGCGTTCGGTGTACGGCGGCCTGCGCGGCATCCTGACGCCCAGCATGCCTTCGACGATGCGGCTTTCCAGCAGCGACAAACCGCGTACCGAGGCCATGAACAACAGGAAGAAGGGCAGGCCGAAGATCAGCACCGCGAATCCGGTCGACAGCGCCAGTCCGGTGACCGCCCAGGTGAAATAGAAGATGCCGGTGGCGAGCGCCAGCAGCATGTAGAACATCGCGCCGTAGGTGTGGGGATCGGCCAGCACCCCGAAGAAGCGGCCGAATGCGGAACGGCGCGGGCGCGGGGGCGGCGTGCGCAATGCGCGCGCGACGGTTTTTTCCGTGGTGCGATAGATTTCGGCGACCTCGTCCGGCGCGCCGTAGCTGGTCGCGATCTTCGCGAGCAATTCGGCCTCGCCCATGCCGGGGTTTTCGGCCAGTTCCGAACGCAGGTGTTCCTCGGCGTCGTAGAGCGCGTCCTGGATCATCGCCGGGTCGGCGCCCGCAAGCGCCGCCCGCAGTTGCGCCAGGTATTGCTTGATGGTTTGCGGCGTGGTCATGGCTTCGGGCCTTCAATGATCGAATCGACGAAACTGCGGGTGGACGTCCAGGCGCCGGTCCATTCGCGCAGGACTTTCCGGCCGAGCGGGGTGATGCGGTAGTAGCGTCGCGGCGGGCCGGCTTCGGAGGGTTCGACGAAGGTGTCCAGCAGCTCCGCCGCACTGAGGTTGCGCAGCACCGGATACAGCGCGCTCTGCTTGCCGACCAGCACGCCGCCCGCCTCGCGTTCCAGCCGCTTGGCGATCTGGTAGCCGTACAGCGGTTCGCGCGCAGCCGCCAGTACGGCCAGCAGCACCAGCGACACGGTGCCGGCGGCCAGTTCCTTCTCGAACTTCTTCAGGTGGACGTCTGTTTCCGGCATCGCGAGCCGCTTGCACCGCGCATATGCGCGAGTACACTATACCGTAGTTGACAATAGCGGCATGCGTCGGAAGTCATGGGTACGTCGGGGGTCGTGATTCATGCTGCCCGCGATATCGAAGCGGCGCATACTGGATGCGCGGTGGCAGCGGCCGCCTTGGGTGGCGAGGAGATCGAAATGTTCGAACTCGGAATTCTGGTGCTGGTGGTGGTCGGCGCGTGCTGGTTGTTCGGTGCGCTGGTCGCCGGGTTGTTCAAGCTCACGTTCGGCTTGATCGGTGCATTGTTCGGCGGACTGTTCGGATTGTTCTTCGTCGGCCTGGCCGCGTTGCTGGTGGTGCCGGTCCTGCTGCTCGCGTTGTTGCCGCTGATGTTGCCCGCCTTGTGCATCGCCGCGCTGGTGTGGTTGATCGTGCGCGCCTCGCGCCCGCGCGATCCGGCGCCGACCGCGCATTGACGCGAACGCGCGGCACCCGGCAAAGGGCGCCGCGCCATTTCGTATCGCGATCAACCCCGATCGAGATTGAAACGCACCGGCACCACGGCCCACGCTTCGACCGCGTGTCCGTCGCGGATCGCAGGATGGAATCTCCAGGCCGCCAACACGTGCCTGCGCGCTGCATCGTCCAGCACGTGTGATCCGCTGCTGCGTTCGATCATCACCTGCAGCGGTCTGCCCGCCGGACCCACCAGCACCTTCAAAAGCACTGTGCCCTGCACGCCCGCCCGTAGCGCCTGAGTCGGATATGCCGGAGGCGTGGCGGTTTCGTAGGCGATGGTGGCGTTGCTGTCGCCGGCGATCGGAGGCGTGTTCGTCCCGGTCGAGATCGCGATGGTCACCGGCGAGATCGGTGCCAGGGCCTGCAATGCGGGGATGACGATGGGAGCCGCATGTGCCGTGGTGACATGGATGCTCGGCGTTGCAACCTGTTTCGCCACTTGCAGTGTTGGCACGGCGGGCGGGGGGATGGGTGCGGGCGGCTGCAGCACCGCGAACAACGGTTGCGGTGGCGGTGCGTGGAGCGTGTACGGCGTGCTCGGCAGCAGCGCGAAAAGCACGACCGCCAGGTTCAAGCCCAAGGTCAGCGCCATCGCGAAGGAACGAGTCGCGTGCGGCGCGCATTCAAACGAACGGGAGACTGCCATCGACGTCATGAGCCACCTCCTTGCAGTGAGGAACGTGGCCAAGGGCGCCGTGGGCGACGCCCCGGTCGGATTTCACGCTACGCCCTTGCTGTGAGCCGGACAAGTGCCGGGGGCGGCACGTGTGACGTTTGTCCCATGTCGCTTCGCCGAGGCGTGGCAACGGTTACCATCGCGTTTTCCACGCCGCCGGAGCCAGGACCGATGCAGACGAACGATGACACCATGCGCCCGGCCCGACGCCGTTTCCTGCAAAGCTCGGCGCTGGGCGCCGCAGCCTTGCCGGTGGCGATGCTGGGCGGCCATGCCGCGGCAGCCGAAACATCCGGCCGCGATTTGAAACTGCCGAAGTCGATCCTCGCCTTGCAGCCGGTCGCATCGAAGGCCGTTCCGATCAGCGATGACGAACGCCGGGCGCGCATGGCACGGGCGCAGCAGTTGATGGACAAGCACGCCATCGACGCGATCTTCGTCGACGCCGGTACCACGCTCGACTACTTCGCCGGCCTGCGCTGGTGGAACAGTGAACGCACGATGGGCATGCTGCTGCCGAAATCGGGCGATCCCGTCTACATCGTTCCCCAGTTCGAGCGCAGCCGCACCGAAGGACAGATCAGGATCGGCCGCGACGTGCGCACCTGGCAGGAAAACGAGAGCCCGTACGCGCTGATCGCCGGCGTGATGCGCGAACACCACGCCGGCACCGGCGTGCTCGGCATCGACGATCGCGTACCGTTTTATCGCGCCACCGAGATCGGCAAGGCATTGCCGCAGGCGAAGCTGGTGGAGGCGACGCCGGTGACGGCCGGGTGCCGCGCCATCAAGAGTCCGGCGGAACTGGCGCTGATGCAGATCGCCTGTGACGCGACGCTCTCGGTTTATCGCGCGGTCTGGAAGGGCCTCGAGCCTGGCATGACCCAGCACCAGGTATCCGCGTGGATCGACGCCGCCTACCAGCGCATGGGCTTGCGCGGCGAAGCGAGCATCAACGTCGGCAAGTACACCGCGCAACCGCATGGCTCGAACCAGCCGCAGCACATCGTGGAAGGCACACCGGTGATGCTGGACGACGGCTGCTACGTCGAAGGCTACCAGAGCGACCTCACCCGCACCTTCACGCTCGGCAAGGCCAGCGACAAGATGAAGCGCGTGTTCGACATCGTGCGCAAGGCGCAAGCCGCGGCGCTTGCGGCGGCGCATCCTGGCGCGACGATGGAATCGGTGGACGCCGCTGCGCGCAAGGTGGTCGTCGACGCTGGTTTCGGCCCCGGCTACAAGTATTTCTCGCACCGGCTCGGCCACGGCATCGGCATGGACATGCACGAGTGGTACTACCTCGTGGGTGGCAACACGCGCAGGATCGAAGTGGGCATGACCTTCAGCGACGAACCGGGCATCTACATCCCGGGCGAGTTCGGCGTGAGGCTGGAGGACGACATGCACGTCACCGAAGCGGGTGCGCGCTGGTTCACGCCGCAGAGTCCGTCGATCGAACAGCCGTTCGGCTGACGCGACGCTTTACGCGCTGGCCGGGACCTCGATCAACCCGGCAACGATTTCGATCGAGCGCAGCCGCGCCGCGTGATCGTGCATGTTGCTGGTGAGGATCAACTCGTCGGCGCCGGTCTCGTCGATGAACGCCTTGATCCGGTCCGCCACCGCGCCGGGCGCGCCGATCGCGGAGCACGACAGCACGTGTTCCAGCAGCTTGCGCCCCTGCGGTGCCAGCGATTCGAAATAGCCTTCCACCGGCGGTGGCAGTCGACCCGGATGGCCCGAGCGCAGGTTCACGAACGACTGCTGCCACGACGTCGCGAGATACCGCGCTTCGTCATCGGTGTCCGCGGCGAACACGTTGTAGCCCAGCATTACGTGCGGCCGTTGCAGGAATCGCGACGGCTTGAATTGCGCGCGATACACCATGATCGCATCCATCATCTGCGCCGGCGCGAAATGCGAGGCGAAGGCGTAGGGCAAACCGAGCATCGCGGCGAGCTGGGCGCCGAACAGGCTGGAACCCAGGATCCAGATCGGCACCTGCTGGCCATTGCCGGGCACGGCCTGGACTGGCGTGCGGCCTTCGAAATACGCGATCAGTTCCAGCACGTCATGCGGAAACGCGTCCGGATCGCTGTCGAGGTTGCGGCGCAACGCACGCGCCGTGGCCTGGTCGCTGCCCGGCGCGCGGCCAAGACCCAGGTCGATGCGGCCGGGATACAGCGCCTCCAGCGTGCCGAACTGCTCGGCGATCACCAGTGGCGAATGATTCGGGAGCATGATGCCGCCCGCGCCCACGCGGATGCGCGAAGTGGCGCCGGCCACGTGACCGATCAGCACCGCGGTCGCGGCGCTGGCGATGCCAGGCATGCCGTGGTGCTCGGCCATCCAGAAACGGTTGAAGCCCCAACGCTCGGCGTGTTGCGCGATGTCCACCGCATGGGCCAACGATTCGGCCACCGAGCCGCCTTCGGTGATCGGGCAGAGATCGAGGAATGAAAAGGGGATCATGACAAAGGCAACTGGTGCTGGTCACCCGAATAATCAAGGTGCCCGTCCACCACGCGCGCCGCGGAGGTGTACGGATGCTCCGCTGGCGATGCTGGGCCCATGATGTGCAGCACGCGCGTGCCGTGCAATTTGAAAAGATCGGAAATCAGCCCGCGATGGCAACGCCACCATACCGCTTCCGAACACATGATCGCGGTGCGCTGTTTCGATGCGAGCGCCTTCAGCCGTTCGATGCCTGCATGGAAAGCTTCGGTCTGCATGTAATCGGCGTAGCCGCGGAATGCGGGATGCCGCCACGCCGTGTTGGGCGAATCCGGTTGCACCTTGCGGCGTCCGCCGAGTTCGGTGAAGGCCTCGTAGCGGATGCCGGCATCCCGCAATCCGTGTTGCAGCGGCTCCACGTTGAAATGCGGGTATTTGCGCGAGCCCGGAAAGTGGCGCACGTCGGCCAGCACTTCGATGGCATTGTCCTTCAGCAGCGCGACGAATTCGGCGAGGCTGCGCGTCGAATGACCAATGGTCCAGAGCGTTGCGGGCCAGGGTGTTTCCGCGGGCTTGCCTTGCGCAGTCATGCAATCAGCATACGCGCGCGGGCGCGGCCCAGGCATTCCCGGTTCGCCCCGGGCGCAGCGCCGAGGGCGTGAAGTCGAAGCATGCGCCCCTGCTTATACTGGCGCGATGAGCACCTACACCACCGCCAATACCGTCGACGAATTCCGCCAGCATCTTGCCGACGTAAATACACGCATCGCGGCAGCATGCGCCAGAGCCGGCCGCGATCCCGCTGGCGTGCGCCTGCTGCCGGTCAGCAAGACGGTGCCGGAAGCGCGGCTGCGCAATGCGTATGCCGCGGGTTGCCGCACGCTGGGCGAGAACAAGGTGCAGGAAGCGCATGGCAAGTGGCAGGCGATGTCGGACTTGCCGGATTTGCGCTGGTCGATCATCGGTCACCTGCAGACCAACAAGGCCAAGCTGGTTGCCGAATTCGCATCCGAATTCCAGGCGCTGGACAGCCTGCGGGTGGCCGAGGCGCTGGACAGGCGCCTGCAGGCACTGGGGCGCTCGCTGGACGTGCTGGTGCAGGTCAACACCTCGAACGAGGAAAGCAAGTTCGGCCTGCCGCCGGATCAAGCGGAAGCGTTCGTGAAACGGATGCCAGCGTTCTCGTCGCTGCGTGTGCGCGGCTTGATGACACTGGCGCTGTTCTCGGAGGATGCCGCGAAAGTGCGGCCGTGTTTCGCGCGCCTGCGTGAGTTGCGCGATCGTTTGCGGCAATCGGCACCGGACGGCGTCGCAATGGACGAGCTTTCGATGGGCATGTCCGGCGATTACGAGCTCGCGATCGATGAAGGCTCGACCATCGTGCGGGTTGGGCAGGCGATCTTCGGTGCCCGCAAGGTGTCCGACATGGCCTACTGGCCGGATACCCGGTAATGCGACGACAGATCGAGTGAATAGAACCGCGTGCCCGGCAGGTGCGCCGTGTTGTAAGGCGGAATCTCGACGAAACCGAGCCGTCGATAAAGCGCCTGCGCCGAGGTCATGCTTGCCAGCGTATCCAGTTGCAATTCGCGATAGCCAGCGTGGCGTGCCGCCTCGATCACCGCGTCCACCAGGCGTTTGCCCAAACCGGATTTCCGGTACGCCTCCCGTACGTACAGGCGCTTCATTTCACCCCGGTGCATGTCGAGTGGCCGCAGCGCGACACAGCCGGCGATGTCGGGCCCGACCTGTGCGACCAGCAACGCGCCGCGCGGCGGTACGTAGGGCACCGGCAACACTGCGAGTTCGCCGCTGAATCCCTGGTATTCCAGGTCCGTGCCGATGGCTTGCTCGTATTCGCGGAACAACCCACGTGCCGTCGCAACGAGCTCGGGGTTGTCGGCCTGCTTGAACGTGGGTTCCGATCCAGTCACGGCTTTCGATGCGTGAGCGAAAAGATGATGATGGCATGGGTTGCCGTATGGTTGCATCGCGCCTCGACGGGATTTGCAACCGGGAACCGGAGGAATAAGATCAGGTCGGCGGTCATGTGGAGGTGCGATGGCTTTCAAGGCGTTGGACCCCGAAGAACGCAAGCGCGCGGACGGGATATGGAAAGAGCTCCAGGGAACCTATGCCGACCACCTCACCCTCGCGCGCGCTACCCGTGCTTTCGAGGACGCCTACCATTCCGGGCGCCTCGGTTCCGCCACCACCGAAGGTGACCCGAACACGTACACCTTTGCGATCGACGGTTACAACCCCGCAGGCAACATCCAGGACGAAGCGGAACTGCTGTCGGACTTGAACGAACTTGGCCTGCAGAACGGGGCCGTTTCACTGGCGGGTTACTGGCCCGCGCGCAAACGGGAATTCGCGAAATTCGTCACCAGCCAGTTCGGGCACGTGGAGATCGGCCCCCTCCAGCAGGTTGTGCCCGCCAAGCGGACGCGCTGAACCCGGCTGCACGCCGGTCGTTACATGCGCCCGGCTGCATTCAAAGCAACCGGCTGAAGATGCGGATGCCGGCCAGGTATTCGCCCGCGATCGTGCCGAGATTGGTGAGCATGAAGACGAGCAGCGTGCGCGCCACGCGATTGCGCCACCAGCCGGAGACGTGCAGAAGGTCATGGCGCAGCGACTGGAAATCCGCGACGCGCGGTTTGCGCAGCCATGCCTCGACCATCCCCGAGAACACGCCGGATGAAAGCCCCGGGGGACGCAGCGGCTTCAGCGGACCCATCACGGCGGCGGCGAGTATCGACAATGGATGGCCGCCCGCGACGCCGGCGCCGATGGCGCTCAACGCCGCGGTGTAGATCACCCAATCGCGCAGCGCGTGCCAGCCCATCGCCGCATTGCGCCAGAACAAATATCCGATGGCGGCGAAGATGGCCAGCATCACGCAGATCGCGAAATACTTCGGCCACCGGGGCGCCGGGAGTTTCGCGGCGAGGGGTTCGATCAGTGCGCGCGGCGGTTCCGCTTGCTTGCCGAGTTCGCGTTCGATGCCCGCGAGGTGCCCGGCACCGATCACCACCAGCACGCGTTTCACGGCCGGCGACATCGACGACTCCTCGCGCAGCCGCGCCGCCATGAAACGATCGCGCTCGCCGATCAAGGCCTCGTACAACGGTTTGGACTCGCGCGCGAATTCGCCGAAGGCACCTTCCAGGATGTCGCCCTGTTTAAGTTTCTCGATTTCGGCCTCGTCGATTTCGTCGCTGGAAAACACGCTGGCGACCAGCCCGCCGATGATGCCCAGGCGGTCGCGGAAGCGCACCCCGCGATAGGCGTGGTTGAGGGTGGTGCCGATCTCGCGGTCGACGAGCCACAGCGGCAGTCCGCGGGAAGCGGCTTCGGCCATCGCGGCCTTCATTTCCGCGCCGGGTTCGATGCCATACTGCTCGGCGATCCGTTGCTGGAACGATGACAGTGCCAGCGACGCGAATACCATGCCGGCCTTGCCGGTGCGGATCACCTGGAACAGGTCCATCTTTGCCAACGCTTCCGGGTCGCGGATGCCGCGCGCACGCGATTCGCAAAGTTCCACGGCGATCGCGTCGAACGGCTCGCGATCGATCAGCGCCTTCACCGCATCCACGGAAGCGCGCGACACGTGCGCGGTGCCGATCAGCACGTACTCCACGCCGTCGCGTTCGACGCGTGCGAGTGGCTGGTCGTGCAGGGGATCGGGTGTTGGGGGGACGTCGTTGGAAAGATTTGCGTTCAAGGCGAGAGTCGGCGTTTGATGGCGAGTCAAGTTGGTCCGTCATTCCCGCGAAGGCGGGAATCCAGTGTCTTTGAAGCAGAGTCACTGGGTTCCGGATCGCCGCTTCGCGGCGTCCGGAATGACGAGAAATATAGGGGATCGTCAGTCCCGGAAACGTTTCGTCAAATCGCCGTAGGCATCGATGCGGCGATCGCGCAGGAAGGGCCAGATGCGGCGCACGTTCTCGCTGCGGGACATGTCGATGTCGGCGATCAACAGTTCGCGCCCGTCGTCACCCGCCTGCGCGAGGATCTCGCCTTGCGGGCCGGCGACGAAGCTGGAGCCCCAGAACTGCGCGCCGCGTCCGTCGTCGGGCGCCGGTTCGAAGCCGACCCGGTTGCATGCGAGCAATGGCAACCCGTTCGCGACGGCGTGGCCGCGTTGCACCGTGATCCAGGCGTTGCGCTGGCGGTCCTTCTCGTCCTGCGGATCCGCCGGGTCCCAGCCGATCGCGGTGGGGTACAGCAGAAGTTCCGCACCTGCCAGAGCCATCAGGCGCGCGGCTTCCGGATACCACTGGTCCCAGCACACCAGCACGCCGAGCCTGCCGACCGAGGTGTCGATGGGATGGAAGCCCAGGTCACCGGGCGTGAAGTAGAACTTCTCGTAGTACGCCGGATCGTCGGGAATGTGCATCTTGCGGTACTTGCCTGCGATCGCTTCGGAGCGATCGAACACCACCGCCGTGTTGTGGTACAGCCCGGCGCTGCGGCGTTCGAACAGCGAGGCCACCACGACGAGTTTCAATTCGGCGGCGAGCCGGCCGAGGCGTTCGGTGGATGGGCCCGGAATCGGTTCGGCGCGATCGAACTCTTCCACCGCTTCGTGCTGGCAGAAATACGGTCCGTTGTGGAGTTCCTGCAGCAGCACCAGTTGCACGCCGGCGTCCGCGGCCTCGCGCAAGCCCGCTTCGATGGCGTCGAGGTTGGCGTGGGCGCTGCCGCGGTCACGTTCCTGCAGCAGGGCGACTTTGAGGATTTTGGAGGTCATGACGATTGCAGTTTAGCCGTGCACCCCAGTGTCGTCATTCCGGAGCGGGCCGCAGGCCCGAATCCGGAATCGGCTGGTAGTACGGGGCGTGCAGAATTACCGATTGACTCGCGCCATCCATGGCGCTCGCCCTTCGGGCCGCCTTCGGCGTTCGCGTTTGCAATCCCGCAAACGCAGTCGGGTTCTGCCCGCGCAAAACGCGGTCAGCCCCGGAATGACGAAGTATTGCCAGCTTCCCCCAATCGGTGGAGTCTGGAATCGATTTGCCGCCGTGCGCGGCGCGATGGGGCGATCAAACGTCGCGCGGTCAGGTGATGGCACCCATGGGCACCTGCATCGTCATGCAATGCAGGCTGCCGTTCTGCCAGATCAACGGGCGGCAGGGAATCTGGATGACTTCGCGGCCGGAGTGCGCGAGCGCGATGGTTTGCGCGGCCGCGTCGTCCACCGCGTCGCCATAGGCCGGCACCAGCACGGCGCCGTTGACGACCAGGTAATTGGCGTAGGACGCGGCGAGCCGGCGGCCTTCGTCGAGGATCGGCTTGGGCCACGGCAGCGGGAACAACTTGTAGGGATTTCCGTCGAGCGTGCGCAACGCTTCGATCTCGCGACGCATGGCGTCCAGCTCCGCGTAATGCGGATCGCCCGGATCACTGCAGGCCTGGAACACGATCGCATCGCCTGGTGCGAAGCGGGCAAGGGTGTCGATGTGCGCGTCGGTGTCGTCGCCTTGCAGGTAACCGTGATCGAGCCACAGCACGCGCTGCGCCGACAGCGCGTTGCGCAGCGTCAGCTCGATTTTTTCGCGCGATTGACCGGGGTGGCGCTGCTGCAGGCATTTCCACGTGGTGAGGATCGTGCCGCGACCGTCGGATTCGATGGCGCCGCCTTCCAGCGCCCAGTCGACGCGCTGGTGCTGCGCGTCGCGCCGGAACACACCGCGTTGGACCAGACCTTCCACCAGGGCATCATCCTGGGAGGCTTCGAACTTGCCGCCCCAACCCGTGAAGCGGAAATCGGTCAGCACGAACCGGCCGTTGTCCCGCAACGTGATCGGACCGGAGTCGCGCAGCCAGGTGTCGTCGTAGGGGATTTCGACGAAGCGCACGTGCTGGATATCCGCGCCGGCTGCGCGCAGGCATTCGGCGGCGTGCGCCCCGATTTCGGCGTCGGGCACGCAGACGATCGCGTTTTCGAAACGGGTGATCGCCGCGATCATCGCGGCACAGGTGGCTTCGACGCCGTCCAGCCGTTCGGCCCAGTCGGTGCCGGCGTGGGGCCAGGCCAGCAAAATCGCGGACTGCGGCTCCCATTCGGCGGGCAGTCGCAATTGAGGTTGGATCATGGCGAGCTAAAAACTGTCAACCTCTTCTTCGTCACCCGCGCGCAAGCGGGAACCCAGTGCGGTTGCCTTGCCTCGATGCGAGCAAAGTCGCTGGGTCCCTGATATCGCTGCGCGATTCCGGGATGACGAAGAGGAACCGGTTTCATTCCGGATCGGCTGTTGTGAAAAGTCAGGGCAGGATGCCCGTGGGCGCGATCTCGTGGTGAATGTACCCGATGGATCGTTGATCGAAGCAGCGATCAGGGACGATCGCATTCACAAACTATGCGGACCGGGCGTCCGCAACACGCTGTGGATCACGTGGCTGTATTCGAAATACACGATGTACTTCGGATATTCCCAGCGATGGATTGGCGGCTGTTGCTTGGAACTGCCGCCGCGGGTCGCCAGGACTTTCTCCGGCGCGCCGTATTCGCGCTTCACCTGGTCCATCGTCATGCCGCGCCTGGGCAGGTTGTAGCGCTGTTCCTTCTGCACCTTCACGCGCAGCGGGACCGAGTGCACCGTCTGCGTCTGCAGCGTGTCGGCCCGCGCGGACGTCGACAGCAGCAGGGCGCTGCCCAAGGCGAACGATGCGGCGATCAAGCTGGTAGCGATGCGGTTCATGGCGATGGCTTCCCCAGGCGCGCGGCGCCGATGTGCCTTTTTAGCAAAACCGGAAGGGCTGCGCCAGCGAAGGACATCACGAAAAAGGCCGCTCGAAGCGGCCTTTCCACCTACCCTGGGCAAGCTGCCGAGCAAATCGGCGGACCACCGATTGGACGCTGCAGGCGGCCCGGAGGGCGAGTTGCGCAGCCGCTTTGCCGGCGTTACCGCTGGCGGGCCTTGAAGCGTGGATTGCTCTTGCAGATCACGAACACCTTGCCGCGCCGGCGCACGACCTTGCAATCGCGGTGCCGCTGTTTGGCGGACTTGAGGGAAGAAAGCACCTTCACGGCGGACTCCTGACAGACGATCTGGCGGAAACAAAGCGGGAAATTGTAGCGTGCATAAATACTTGCCGCAAGCCTGCGGACAGTCGGGCGGCGGGCCGGTATCCTAGTGGATTCCGCTTTCCACTACCCGGAGTTTGCACCGTGGCAGCCGATCTCGACCAGACTTGCGTGAACGCCATCCGCTTCCTGTCGGTGGACATGGTGCAAAAGGCCAACAGTGGCCATCCCGGCCTGCCGCTGGGCGCGGCCCCGATGGCCTACGTGCTGTGGACCAGGTTCCTGAAGCACCACCCCGGGAATCCGCATTGGGCCGATCGCGACCGCTTCGTGCTGTCGGCGGGGCACGGTTCGGCGCTGCTGTACAGCCTGCTGTATCTCACCGGCTACGACCTGTCGCTGGACGACATCAAGCAGTTCCGCCAGTGGGGCAGCAAGACGCCGGGTCATCCGGAGCGCGGCCACACCGCCGGCGTGGAGGTCACCACCGGCCCGCTGGGGCAGGGCATGGCCAACGCGGTCGGCATGGCGATGGCCGAGGCGCAGCTCGCCGCCCGCTACAACCGTGACGGCCACAAGGTGGTCGATCACCATACCTATGCGATCGTCAGCGATGGCGATTTGATGGAAGGCGTCACTTCGGAAGCCGCCTCGCTGGCCGGGCACCTGAAGCTCGGCAAGCTGATCTGCCTGTACGACGACAACTACGTGACACTCGCGGCCGGTACCGACATCACCTTCACCGAAAACCGCGCCGCGCGTTTCAAGGCTTACGGCTGGCACGTGCAGACGATCGAGAACGGCAATGACCTCGATGCCATCGAAAAAGCCATCAAGCGCGCCAAGGGCAAGAAGGATCAGCCGTCGATGATCCTGGTGCGTACGCACATCGGCTTCGGCTCGCCGCTGCAGGACAGCTATAAGGCGCACGGCTCGCCGCTCGGCGCCGACAACGTCATCAAGACCAAGCAGAAGCTCGGCTGGCCGACCGAACCGGCCTTCCTCGTACCCGACGAAGCGCTGGCGCATTTCCGCGAGGCCCAGAAAAAAGGCAAGGGCGCCGAAACGGGCTGGAAGCGCCGCTGGAACAAATATGCCAAGGCATATCCTGCACTTGCGGCGGAATTGCAAGGTTCCCTCGACGGCAAATTGCCGGCCGGTTGGGACGCCGACGTGCCGGTGTTTCCGGCCGACGCCAAGGGGCTGGCGACCCGTGTCGCCGGCGGCAAGGTGCTGTCGGCGATCGCGCCGAAATTGCCGGCCATCAGCGGCGGTTCGGCCGACCTCGATCCTTCCACGCATACCGCGGTGAAGGGCTCCGGCGTGTTCTCGCCCGGCAAGGAACCCGACGAACAAAGTTGCGAAGAAGAGACATGGAGCTACGCCGGTCGCAACCTCCATTTCGGCGTGCGCGAGCACGCGATGGGCGCGATCGCGAACGGCCTCGCCGCGCATGGCGGATTCATCCCGTACACCGCGACCTTCATGGTGTTCTCCGACTACATGCGCCCGCCGATGCGGCTCGCCGCGATCATGGGCCTGCAGGTCGTCAACGTATTCACCCACGATTCGATCGCGGTGGGCGAGGACGGTCCGACCCACGAACCAATCGAGCAACTCGCCGGCTTGCGCTCGGTGCCGAACCTCAACGTGATCCGTCCGGGCGATGCGAATGAAACCGCGGTCGCGTGGAAGGTCGCGATCGAAACCCAGGACCGTCCGACCGCGCTGATCCTGTCGCGCCAGAACGTGCCGACGCTGGACCGCAACAAGTTCGCCAGCGCCGACGGCTTGCGCAAGGGCGCCTACGTGCTGCTGGATTGCGAAGGCGAGCCGGAACTGATCGTGATCGGCACCGGCGCCGAAACCGGCTTGGTCGCGCAGGCCGTCGAAAAGCTGCAGGCCGAAGGCGTCAAGGCACGCGCGGTGTCGATGCCGAGCTGGGAACTGTTCGCGGAACAGGACCAGGCCTACCGCGATTCCGTGCTGCCGCCGAACGTGCACGCGCGCTTTGCGGTGGAAGCAGGCTGCCGCGAAGGCTGGGAACGCTGGGTTGGCGATCGCGGCTCGGGGATTGGCGTGAACCGCTACGGCGCCTCGGCGCCCGGCGAGCTGGTGCTGGAAAAGTACGGCTTCACCGTCGACAACGTGATCGCGAAGGCCAAGGCGCTGCTGGGCAACGGCTGATTCCTTCGCGGGCTCGCGGAGATTGAAACCGAGCGACGCTTTGTGGGTTGGGCTGAACAACGTGAAGCCCAACGCAAGATGTGAGGACGGAACGTTGGGCTTCGCTATCGCTCGGCCCAACCTGTCCATGCCGGCCGCCTTGTAGGCCCCCTGCAGGCGCCGATCACGGAGCGCAGGTGCAATCCGCAACACCAATCGCGCGCGGGCGCGCTCTTACTCCTTTACCGCCACGCCTTTCAGCAGCGCATCGAGTTTCTTCTCGATCTCCGCCTGCGATTGCGTGCCGGGCTGGTAGACATAGGCGCTGTAGAGCACCGAAGGTTTCGCGTCATTCTTCGAAGGCGGCACCACCGCGTCGATCTTGGTCATGCCGTCGTCGCTGAACGCGGTCGAGTCGTACGGGTGCCGGCGATCCACGACCTTCTTCCAATAGCTCGCGTAGACGTCGCCAAGGTCGGCGGGCGGCGCCTGATGGCGCACCACGCCGAGCATGTACTGGCTGTAGTTGTCCGCGGCCAGGCCGACGCGACAGACATCCCACACGACCTTGCGGTCGCCGTTCGGCGGAAAGAAGCAGAACCCAAGCTGCAGCATGCTGTTCGCGTCCATGTCCTGGATGGCGGACGTCGACGAAAAATCCAGCCGTTGCGACGCGTAACGGAAATCCTTGCCGTAATCGAACGCGACGTGGATGTCCTTGAATGCGTCCGGCAGCAGCTTCTGATCGCCAAGGAAATCCTTCCACTGCGCGAGCGTCCCTTCGTAGGACAGGCTCACGAAATCGGTGAGCGCCTGCATGTTGATGGCGGTGTCGTGGCGCGACGTCGCCGGCATCATGCGCATCAGCAGGGCAAAGCCGTCGGGAATCGGCAGCGCGAACACGTTGACGTAACCGTTCGCGAACGGAACGGGCCACCTCCATACCTGCCAGCGGCGTCCCCAGCGATCGGTCCAGGTGTCCTTGCTGCCGGGCTCGCCGAGCGAGGTCACGAGGATCCGCTCGGGGCCGACCGTGCGTTTCAGGAAGCCGGTCTTCAGCAGCAGATCCATCACCCCCTTGGCATCGTGGTGGAACGGCGCTGCCGGAAGATTGTCGGGTTTGCGCAGATGGAAAAGCACGTTGCCGCCGACGGCGCCGCCGAGGATGTAGCCGTTGGCGGGGAGGGTCGTCTTGATGGCCGCCTTGCCTTGCGGAGCCCAGATTCCGTCGCTGTTGCGGACGAGGATCTGCGGGAAATCGCTGGACCCGGCACCGCCATTCAAGACCTGCTGCGCGCCGTCGCCGTTCGGGAACAGGTTGGCGGATTGCTGATCCAGCAGTGCCTTCAGCTGCGAATCCAGATACGGATGGAACGCCTTGGCGTAGGCCGCGAAGAAATCGGACAGCGAAAGCGGCAACCTGAAGTCGCCCTTGAAGGTGCCGCTCAACGTCGAATCGAACGCGTCGAACTGGTACGCCATGCGCTTGTCGAAACGCGCGAGATCCTTCGGCGCGTCCAGCACGTCGCGCATCGGCAGCGCATAGTTGAGGTTCTCGTTCGGCGATTTCATCAGCACCACGCCGATCACTTTGCCGTTCTGGTCCAGCAGCGGACCGCCGCTGTTGCCGGGCGAGGCCGCGGCCGAGAAGCGAATCCACTTCCACTCGCCGTCCTGCGATTCGGGCGTGTCGGACGTGTACAGGCCGTTGCGGATCACCACCCCCGTGCCGAGCGCGTTGCCGACCGAATACACGACCTGGTTCAAGCCGGGTTGGATATCGACTGCCAGCGGCGTGATCTTCGGCGGATCCTTCAGCGAGAACACCACGAAGTCGCGGCGCAGCGCGAACTTCTCGATCTTGTCGATGGCGTACACCTTGCCGGATGCGTCGCGCAATTCCGGCGCGCCCCACAGGCTCTGGTAGCCGATCATCAAGACATGCGCGGCCGTGACGTAGGTGTTCGGGCCGATCGCGAAAGCGGTGCCGATGGAGTAGTACTTGTCGGTGCGTTCCTGGTACGGCAGCAAGTCCAGCGGCAGCGGCTTCTCGTAGGTGAGCGTGTCCTTCGGCTTGGCCGCGACCACTTCGAAAGTGGCCGACTGGATGCCCGGCAGCAGCGACGGATCCAGCGTGGCGTCGGCGTGCGCGTTCGCCGCGACCAGCCACGCAGCGCACGCGACCAGCAGCGCCGCCACGACCCGAAGCGGGCGCGAGAGGTGTCCATTCCACGTCCGCGTGGAATCCATCGGTGAGGTCATGGGAGCTCCATCAGGAATCGGTGCAAACGCCGCGGATGGTTGCACAACCGCGGAATGCTTGCACGCCCGCCAGGGACGCCTCGATATTTGTGGCGTCATCCCGGAATCGCGAAGCGATATCCGGGACCCAGCGACTTTGGCGGCATGCGCTGAAAAGCAAAGTCGCTGGGTTCCGGGTTCTGCCCGCATTGCTGTGGCCAGCCCCTGAATGACGATGGCTTTTTGTGCCTCGGATCACGGGACAACGGGTGCAGGGACCCCGCACGACGCGGCGGCATCCTACATTCCGTTCCGGTGCAGGATCATCTCCAGCACGAACTTCGAGCCGAAGAACGCGAGCAGCAGGATCACCATGCCGGCGATCGTCAGGTTTACCGCGCGATGCCCGCGCCAGCCCCAGCGCCAGCGGCCGATCAGCAGCACGCCGAAGATGATCCATGCGACCAGCGACAGGATCGCCGTGTGGGCCTGGTGCTGCGCGTGCAGGTTGTGCACAAACAGCACGCCCGAAAGCAGCGTCAGCGTCAGCAGCGCAAAACCCGCGCCGATCAGCTTGAACATCAGCGATTCGGTCTGTGTCAACGGCGGCAGCGCGCCTGCCCAGGTGCCGAGGCGGCGGGTGCGCAGCGCGCGTTCCTGGGTCGCCAGCAGCAACGCCAGCACCGCCGCGATCGCGAGCAGGCTGTATGCCAGCAGCGCGATGATCACGTGCAGGCCGATCTGCCAGTCGATCGGGAACGGCGCGGTGGCCGGCGCCAGGAACTCGTCGATCGCGAGGAACAGTCCGGCCAGCGGAAACAGGATGATGCCCAGCGCCGCCACCGGCCGCGCGAGGTTCACGATCAGGGTCAGCGCCGCGATCACCGCCGAGACCAGCGACAGCGCGGCATAGAAATGCAGGTCCACCGCGCCGCGATGGATGCCGAACAGCACCCCGAAGTGCATTAGCACCGCGACGCCGCCGAGCACCAGCGCCGCACGGCGCGGCATCGCCGCATGGCTCAGCAGCGGTCGCGCCAGCGCGGCCGCCGACGCGAAGTACAACGCGATCGCGAGGACCGCCAGCAATTCCATCGTGGGAGAGTGGATTGGCATGCGCGGAGTGTCGCATGCGGGGTGTCACGGGTTCCAGAGGTGGCTTGGCCAATGCTGCCTCGCCCGGTGCCGATGAAGATGTGTGCAAGTGCATAATGGCGCTGTCTTGCGTTTTTCTCACCCAATCATCGAGATGTCGGTCATGCGCTGGTCGATCATCGCTTGCAGTGGCTTTTGACGGGTGGGAAGATCGCAGCGCAGCGCCTTTGCGCTTGGGGAAGGCCGCTAATCAGGCGGCGAAGGTCCGGGCCAAAGGGCACAGATCAGGGACCTGTGCAGAATGTTCGACGAGGCAAGCCTCATGTCTGGGACTGGATGGCGGAGTTATATTTCATCTTGAAATTGGCTTGTAGCCGAGCACCAGCGGGGGGTACATGAGTAACATCGTATTTGTATTAGGAGCAGGAGCGTCACAACAGGCGGGTGCCCCGTTGATGGGCAACTTTTTAGATGTCGCGAGTGATTTACTACGTGCAAATAAGGTTCAAGATAAACGAGATGACTTTGAACGTGTTTTCTCGGCCATAGGGGGTCTTCAGGCAGTTCACTCAAAAGCACAGCTTGACCTAAATAACATTGAGTCCATTTTTACCGCATTGGAACTTGGGCGAATTATAAAAAGGGTTCCAGGTATAGACGAGTTAGAAGTAGAAGCAACGATTAGTTCACTAAAAGAGCTGATCGTCAAGACACTCGAAACGACGATTGAGTTTCCAACAAACCGATCGTATATTGGCGTTCCAGAACCATACGGCTCCTTCGCAGGACTTGTAAAATATCTACGACAGGAAGCATTTCCAGAGCAGACCGTTTCTGTCATTACTTTTAATTACGATATCGGCGCGGATATCGCGCTTTTCAGAGAGAATTTGGGGCCGAATTATATTGTTGAACCGGCGCCTGGGACCCAGAACGCGGTAGATCTGTTGAAGCTTCACGGTTCATTAAATTGGGCTACTGTGCGAGGCACGGGCAAGATTCGTCCTTTACATCTCCGTGACTACTTCAATAAATACTCGCTACAATGGCCATCCGAACACAGCAGGATCAAGGTACCAATCGGATCTCAATTGCAAGAGTACTTCACGAAGTATGACAAGTCAGGAATTGAGATTGAGGCAAACCCCGTAATTGTTCCCCCTTCGTGGAATAAAGCAGATTACCATCAGGCGCTCACAGATGTGTGGGCTGCTGCTGCCAAACACCTTTCGGAAGCGGAATCTGTGTTCATAATTGGTTACTCGCTTCCACAGACAGATTCGTTCTTTCGACACCTTTATGCTCTCGGCAGCGTGGGTGCTGCTGCCCTACGTCGTATTTTTATTTTTAATCCAGACGAGTCAGGCGACACTGATGGTCGGTTCCAAGCTCTATTGGGTTCAGGTGCAAGGTCTCGCTACGAGTACTATCCCGTGACTTTTGATAAAGCTATGCCGGTCATCAAAGACCTATTTCCAGCGCGGAGGTAGGTGTCGTGGGTATTGCCGAACCTGCGATATTGCTCAGCCGCGCAAAGTCGGTCAATTGGGCGCTCACCCGCTATGCATGATTGCACCGGTTGCCCAAGACCTTAACGTTTATGGTCGTTGCGACAAAAATAATTCACCGATTGTAAGCGCGAGCGGATACGGCTTGAAGTGGTTGCGGTTGCTCAGGATCACCACGGTGACGTGTTGCGTGGGCCAGCGGATGATCACGTTGCGGAAGCCCTGGCTTTCACCCGAGTGCCATGCGGTGTCGCCGCTGAGGCGCCAGCCGAAGCCGTAGTCCGTGTCGGGATCGGCGATCGGATCTTTCGGGGTGAACGCGAGCTTGCGTGAGTCGGCGTCGAGCAGCTTGTCGGTGTAGAGCGCCGCGTCCCATTTCGCGAAGTCCTGGATGTTGGAGTAGATGCCGCCGTCACCGCGTGTGGTGCTGGTGACGCTCTGGTCGGTGCGCGTCCACTTGCCATCGATCAGGCTGTAGCCGTAGGCGCGGTTCGCGGGCTTCGGGCCGCGGTGATGTTCATACAGCAGCGTGTGGTCCATGCCCAGCGCCTGGAAGATGCGCTGCTTCATGAAGTCGGCCAGGTCCACGCCCGACACGCGCTGCACGATCAGGCCAAGCAGCACGTACCCGCCGTTGCTGTAGCGGTGCGCACTGCCGGGCTGGAAGTACAGGCGATCCTGCGACGCGATCATGCGCAGCACGTCGTTGTCGTCGATCTGCGTTGTCCGGGTTGACGGGATGAGGTCCTCGTAATCGACCAGGCCGCTGGTGTGGGTCAGCAGGTTTTCGATCGTGATCCTGGCGTCGCTGGTGGGAAGTTCCGGCAGGTACTTCCGGATCGGGTCGTCGAGCTTCAGCTTGCCGTCCTGCTTCAGCAGCAGGATCGAGGCCGCGGTGAACTGCTTGGTGACCGATGCGAGTCGGTAATTGGTTTCGGGGCCGGCCTTGGTGTGTTCTTCGAGATTGGCGTAGCCGTAACCGCGCTCGATGACGGACTTGCCGTCCTTGACCACCAGCAGCGAGGCACCGGGCACGTTGCCCGCGTAGCGGCTCATCAGGGCGTCGATCTGAGCTTGGTGCGGGGTCGGTGTTTGCGCGGCAGCCATCAGGGGCAGCCATGCGAGTGCAAGCAGAACGAAAAATTTGCGCGTCATGGACAAATCTCCAAGGAAACACCTGACCTTCACTTTTCGTCATTCCCGCGAAAGCGGGAACCCAGTGACTTTGCTTTTCGACTGCCGGTATCAAAGTCACTGGGTAAACTCGCGCCATCCATGGCGCTCGCCCTGCGGGCCGCCTGCGGCGTTCGCGTTTGCAATCCTGCAAACGCAGTCGGGTTCCACCGCGATAGAGCCGCGGTGGCCCCGGAATGACGGCGAGAGCAGACTTTCGCTATTGCACCGGTACATCGTAAAGCGTGGTCGGCTGCGGGTGCATGGTGAAGGTGTAGTGCCACCATTCGGCGGCGTAGTTTTCGAATCCCTGTGCGGCCATCGCGCGCAGCAGGCGTTCGCGATTCGCGTGCTGCGTGGCGGTGGCGTCGGGCGAATCGGTGTGGGCGAGCGGATCGAACATGTCGAAGTGCGTGCCCATGTCCAGTGGCTCGCAATGCCGGTCGTGCGCGTCGCATTGCATCATCGTCAGGTCGACGGTCGCGCCGCGGCTGTGGCCCGACACGGGCGCGATGAATTCGCCCAGCAGCTTGCTCTTGTCGACGTTCGGGTAGTGCGCGGCCTTGGTGCGGGTATCGGACAGGTCGTGCGCCCAGCGCACGAACGCGGCGACCGCGCGGGCAGGGCGATAGCAGTCCCAGATCTTCAGGCGCGCATGTTGCTTGCGCAGCGCGTGGTCGACGCGCGCCAGCGCTTCGGCGGCCGGCTTCAGCAGGAAACACTTGGCGGCTTCGTAGCCCGGCACCGGCGCACCGGTGAAGTTGTCGCTGCCGGCGTAATGGATGTTCTCGGCGATGTCGGGAACGAGCGAGCGGATGTCGACCATGCCCGCCTGCGCCATGGTTTCAGCGGGCGAGATCGGCGGTGGGGTGTCGGCGCTGGCGGCGATGGAAATCAAAGCCAGCGAGCAAGCCAGAAAAAGAACAGCATGCTTCGGGAAAGCGTTGACGGTCCAGCTTTTCGTCATTCCGGCGAAAGCCGGAACCCAGTGACTTTGGCGTAACTCAGTGCGTCGCAAAGACACTGGGTCCTGGATGTCGCTTCGCGACTCCAGGATGAGGAACAAAAGCGAAGGCGCCTCAGGGATTGTCACAGGCGTGCTCCCGTGCAAACGCGAGGTCCTCGTAGTCGTAGCTGAAATCCGCATCCGGGTCGACCTTGGCCATGTGCAGCGTTCCGCCTGCCTGCGCGGGAAAGCGCAGCCAAGCCTCGGCATCGCCATGGAACCAGTGCACGAGGTACTTGCCGCCGACGCGCATCACTTCGCCGGTGAGCTCCGGGGATTTTTGCGATGCGAACTGCACCTTGTCGCCGCGCGCGCAGATGTGCACTTCGCCGAACCATGGATCGCGCCAGACGCCGAGTTGGTTTTTCAGGTCGGCCGGCGTCGCCGGTTTACGCGCGGACGTGTCGGGCACGCGCGAAATGCGTCGCTGCTCGTCGGCGCGCTTCAATTCGTCGGCGTAGCTCTGGACGCTGCGCGCCTTGTCGGGTGCGGTGAAGTGCTTGGTCAGCACTTCGGCGAGCACGCTGCGCGCGTTGTCGGCTTCGGCGTTGATCATGAACACGTAGCCGCTCTGCCGGAACGGCAGCAGCGTGACCGCCGAATACATGCCCGACAGCGTGCCGGTGTGCGACACGGTCATCTCGCCGTCGACGTCGCCGATCCGCCAGCCATAGCCGTAGCCCCAGAATCGCGTGCCATCCCATTCGCGCCGGAGTTTCGAAATCGGCATCGGCGTGTACGGCGTCCACTCCGCGTGGCGTTGCTTCGGCGTCAGCCATTGCAACTGCTGCGACGTCGGCGCCAGCCAGTTCATGGCCCAGGTCAGCATGTCGTGCAGGCTGCAACGCACGCCCCCGGCCGAATCCATCGTGGTTTCGTGCACGATCGCGCCGTGATGGTGGATCGCAACGAAGCGGCCGTTTTCGATGATGTGCGGATCGGCCACGTTGCCGACCTCATCGCGATTCCAGGTGCCGATCTGGCAACGCGTCATGCCGAGCGGCTGGAAGATCTCGCGGCGCATCAGCGTCGGGTAGGGTGCACCGCCGGCCGCGGCCGCGACCTGGCCGGCCACGATGTAGAGCGTGTTGTCGTAGGCGTAGCCCGCGCGGAAACTGTAAGCCGGCTTCAGGTATTGCAGCCCCGCGATCACGTCGGCGGGCGTGAAATGGTTGGGTGTCGGCCACAGCATCAGGTCGCCCGCGCCTTCGGGCAGGCCGCTGTGGTGCACCAGCAGGTCGCCGACCTGCATGTTCTTCGTCACCCATGGGTCGTACATCCGGAATGACGGGATGTATTTCGTGACCGGATCGTCCCAGCGCAATTTGCCCTGCTGCACCAGCCGCGCCAGCAGCGTGGATGTCATGGCCTTGCTGTTGGATGCAATCTGGAACAGCGTGTCGTTGTCGATCGGTTTGCCCGATGCGAGCTTTCCCACTTCGCGCGTGTAGACCACCTTGCCGTGATCGATCACGCCGACCGCGAGGCCGGGCAGGTGGTAGTACGCGACCACCGCATCGACCAGACGGTCGAGATCGGCGTCTTGCGTCGACGATGGCGTGGCCGCTTGCGCCACGGCCGCGAACAGCCCCACCAGGACAAGCGGGAACACGTGCTTCAAGCCTTTCATGTCGTCTCCCAGTCGTGCGCTGCCTGCTCGCCGGCGATCATGTCTTCGAAGGCCTGGCGCCGCCGCACCACGGCGTAACGGCCCTGGTCGAGCAACACCTCCGCGGCCAGCGGGCGCGAGTTGTAGGTCGATGCCATCGATGCGCCGTAGGCACCGGTGGCCTTGATCATCACCAGGTCGCCCGCCTTGCATTCGGGCATCGTGCGGTCACGCGCGAAGGTGTCGCCGGTTTCGCAGACCGGTCCCACGACGTCGTAGGTCTGCATCGTGCGCGCATCGTCCACCAGCGGCACGATGTCGTGCCACGCGTCGTACAGGGAGGGCCGGATCAGCTCGGTCATCGCGGCATCGAGGATCAGGAACTTGCGTTGCTGTCCCTCCTTGATGCGGATCACGCGCGACAGCAGCGCACCGGCTTCGGCGACCAGCCAGCGGCCTGGCTCCAGCAGGATGCGGCCCTCGTAATCTGGCAGGGCTTCGCGGATCGCACCGGCGTACGCGTCGATTGAAACGGGATGATCGTGGCCGGCGCGATAGCACACGCCGAGGCCGCCGCCGACGTCGATGCTGCGGATCGTGTGTCCCGCGGCCACCAATTCGCGCCAGAATTCCGCCACGCGCTGCAGGGCCGCGCGGATCGGGTCGAGGCTCAGCATCTGCGAGCCGATGTGGACGTGCAGGCCGTCCAGTCGGACGTGTGTCAGCGATCCGGCGTTCGCGAACCAGCCGCGCGCGTCGTCGATGGCGACGCCGAACTTGTTCTCCGATTTGCCCGTGGAAATCTTGGCGTGGGTGAGGGCATCGACATCGGGATTGATGCGCGCGGATGCGTTTGCGATGACGTTGCGTTCGGCGGCGATGCGCTGCAGCAGTTGCAGCTCGTCCGCCGATTCGACGTTGAAGCGTGCGACGCCCGCGTCGAGCGCATCCCCGATTTCCTCCGCGGTCTTGCCGACACCGGAAAACACGATCCGGTCGGCGGGTATGCCGGCGTGCAGGCAGCACCATAGTTCGCCGCCCGACACGATATCGGCACCCAATCCCGCATCAGCCACCAGCTGCAGGATCGCGATGTTCGTATTGGCCTTGGCCGCGTAGCAGATTCGCGCATCCTGCCCGTGCAAGGCCCTTTGCAGCGCTTCGATGCGCTGCCGGATCGCGTTTGCGGAATAAACGTGGCACGGCGTGCCCACGCGCCGTGCCAAAGCAGCGAGATCGACGCCGTCCAGGCATGCGATGTCGGCACATGCGGGGTTGGCGTGGGCAGTCGGGGCGGTCATCTGATGTCGATGTGTGGATAGGAAAAACCCGATGGTGGAAAGGTGCCGATTTTTTTCCAGGCCATATGCAAACCGATTCCGGATCGCGCTGCGCGGGTCCGGAACGACAGTCAAGTCCAGACCAATCTGCTTTGTTATCCCGAGATGCTCATGCACGGCGACAGCGGAGGTGCCCACGC
This sequence comes from Rhodanobacter sp., assembly GCA_044464225.1. Classification (GTDB taxonomy): domain Bacteria; phylum Pseudomonadota; class Gammaproteobacteria; order Xanthomonadales; family Rhodanobacteraceae; genus 66-474. The sequence continues at coordinate 56,122 of JBIQLN010000014.1, forward strand.
AAATTTGTCATTCCGGGGCCGCTCGCGCGCAGCGGGAGCGGAACCCGGAACCGGTTTGAAACCGGTACAGACCAAGTGACCCGCCTTCCATGGCGCTCGCGCTGCACGCCGCCTGCGGCGTTCGCGTCCGCAATCCTGCAACGTGTCGGGTTCTGCGCAAAGAGCGCGCGCAGTCCCGGGACGGCAACGTGGAGGTGGGTATCAAGTCTGATCCCCGGAACGATCAGTAACCCGCCGCCGAACCCGCCGAACGATGCGGATCGGCCGCACCTTCGAGCAACCCCGTCTTCGGATTGACGAGGATGGATTCGAGCACGCCCAGATGCCGTTCCTTCAGCGCGTAGCCCATGCCTTCCAGTTTCTGCTTCGATTCCGGCGTCAGCAAACCCGGTCCGACGTACACCACATCCGGATACCACTGCATGTGGATGTGCGGTGCGTTGACGGCCTGCTGCATGTTCATGCCGAAGTCCACCACGTTGATGATGCTCTGCATCGTGGTCGAGATGATGGTGGCGCTGCCTGGGCTGCCGCTCAGCATGAAGGGCTTGCCGTCCTTCAGCACCACGGTCGGCGTCATCGAACTCAAGGGGCGCTTGCCGGGCGCGACCGCATCGGCTTCGCCCTGCACGAGTCCTGCACCATTCGACGCACCGGGCTTGGCCGTGAAGTCGTCCATTTCGTCGTTGAGGTAGAAGCCGGTGTCACCGGCGATCTGCTTGATGCCGAACAGGAAGTTGATGGTGTAGGTGACGGCCACCGCATTGCCGTGGCTGTCCATCACCGAATAGTGCGTGGTGTTGTTGCCCTCGCTCGGGGGCAGGAAGCTCTTGATCTCGGACGAGGGCGTGGCCTTGTCGGGCTTGATGGTCGCGCGCAGCGATGCCGCGTAGGACGCCGACATCAATTTCTGCATCGGGATCTTCACGAAATCCGGATCGCCGAGATAGGTGTTGCGCGTGGCGAAGGCGCGGCGCTCGGCTTCGGCGAAGTAGTGCACGAACTTCGTCGACGCGTAGCCCCAGTCGGCGACGGGGTAGGGCTTCAGGATGTTCAGGGCCAGGCACATCGTGGTGCCACCGGAACTCGGCGGAGGCGCCGAAAGGATGGTGTAGCCGCGGTACTCGCATTGCAGCGGCTTCTTCCATTCCACGTTGTAGCTGGCGAAATCCTTCATGCTGAGGATGCCGCCGTGGGCATCGCTGGCTTTCACCACTGCCTGCGCGATGGAGCCCTTGTAGAACGCGTCGGTGCCGCCCTTGGCGATTTTTTCCAGCGTATTGGCGAGATCCGTTTGCACAAGGCGGTCACCGGCTTTCCATGGCTTGCCGCCGTTGCCGAACACCGCGGCGGATTCCGGATACTTGTTGAGCGCCTCGAGCCTGTCGTTGATGATGTCGGCGTCGCCTTGCTTGAGCACGAAACCGTCGCGGGCCAGCTTGATAGCCGGCTGGATGACTTGCGCGACGCCCATCGTGCCGTACTTCTCCAGCGCGGTGTTCAGGCCCATCACCGTGCCCGGCACGCCGACGCCGAGATACGTGTCGGTGCTGCGTCCTTCGACCACGTTGCCTTGCGCGTCCAGGAACATGTTCGGCGTCGCTTTCAGCGGCGCCTTCTCGCGGAAGTTCAGGAACAGGTTTTGCCCATTGGCAAGATGGATGGTCATGAACCCGCCACCGCCGATGTTGCCGCAGCACGGTTGCGTCACCGCCAGCGCATAACCGACCGCCACTGCCGCGTCGATCGCGTTGCCGCCTTCCTTCAGGATCTGCACGCCGGCGTCGGTCGCGAGGTGTTGATCCGACACGACCATGGCGTGTTTGGCGGTCACCGGCCTGGCCTTGGCGAGCATCGCCTGGGTGGCGGCCGGCGCGTGGGAAAGGTCGGGCGCTGCAGGCCGGTTGTCCCTGGCGGCCGCGACCGTGCTGAACGCGGCGATCGCCACCGCCAACGCGGTGTGCTTCCATGCCGCGCGGCAAAGCGCCTTCGCATGCATGGAATGGCAGGAAGAATGTCGCGCCATGTCAGGCTGGAACATCGCTTTCATCCTCGTGTTATCAAATCGAAAATAGTCGCGGGCCGTGAACGGAACCATGGAAGGTGAGGGTCGCGTGACTTTCAGATCGTGGGTGCGGTCGCGTCCCCGTTGCAGCCATCGCCCCAGAACCCACGCGCAGGTGGCGAAAGCAACCCGTCCTCCAGCTTCACGCCGTCGGGGTAGTCGTTCTCCAGCCACAGCGGGCCATCGAGATCGATGAACTCGGCTTCGCGTGCGATTTCCAGCGCCGGTGCGATACCGAGCGACGACCCCACCATGCAGCCGACCATGATGCGGAAACCTTGATTGCGTGCGGCACGCAGCAATCGCCAAGCCTCGGTCAAACCGCCGGTCTTGTCCAGCTTGATGTTGATGGCCTGGTAGCGGTCGAGCAGGCGCGGCAGGTCGGCGCAGGTGTGGCAAGCCTCATCGGCGCAGATCGGGATGCGGCTGGAAAACCCCGCAAGGTCGGCGTCGCCGACTGCCGGCAAGGGCTGCTCGATCAGGTCCACGCCGGCGCGCTCGAGTGCGGGCAGGGTGTCGTGCAGGGTGTCGAGGGTCCAGCTTTCGTTGGGATCGACGATCAACCGCGCCGACGGCGCAGCGCGCCGCACCGCTTCGATGCGCGAAGCGGGATGGTCGGCATCGACCTTGATCTTGATCAGCCGGGCATCGGCCATCCGCGAGGCGGCCTGTTCCATCGCCTCGGGCGTATCGAGGCTGACGGTGAGGGCAGTGACGACCGGTGAGCCAGGCGCACGCGCCAATCGTGCCGAGACGGGCACGCCGGTGAGTTTCGATTCGAGATCCCACAAGGCCGCGTCGACCGCGTTGCGGGCTGCGCCGGGATGCAAGCGGGCCTGCAACTCGTCGCGGCCCATGCCCGCGCAAAGTTGGGTTCGCAGCGCTTCGGTCGCATCGAGCACCGATGCCACGGACTCGCCGTAGCGCGCGTAGGGCACGGATTCGCCGCGCCCGATGCGATCGCCCTGCCGGAGTTCGATTGTCACGACGTCGGCGGCATGCTTGACGCCGCGCGAAATGCGGAACGGCGAGTGCAGCGGCAAGCTGCGGTGCCGGATGGTCAGTTCGCGCAGCATGCAAGCAGGTTGTCGACGATACCTTCCACGCCCATGGTGACCGGGTCCTCGCAGGGAAGCTGGAGCCGGCCGCTGATCTCGCGACACATCGTCTGCGCCTGAAGTGCATCGAGGTTGGAAGTGTTGAGCGCAATCCCCACCGCCTTCACCGCTGGATTGGTCAGGCGTGCGGCCTGGATGTTCGCGTCGAGGCAACGCTCGAGGTCGGGGATCGGCGAGTCCGGCAACCCGCGCATGTGCCGGCGGGTCGGTTCGTGGCACAACACCAGTGCGTCGGGCTGCGAGCCGTGCAGCAGCCCCAGCGACACGCCCGCGTAGGACGGGTGGAACAACGAGCCTTGTCCTTCGATCAGGTCCCAGCCGCCATCCTCGCGTCCGGGTGAAATCCACTCGGCCGCGCCGGAAATGAAATCGGCGATCACCGAGTCGATGGGGATGCCCCCGCCGGCCACGAAGATGCCGGTTTGGCCGGTGGCGCGAAAGTCGGCGCTCAGACCGCGCTGGCGCATGCTGCGCTCGATCGCGAGGGTCGTGTACATCTTGCCGACCGAACAGTCGGTGCCGACGGTCAAGAGCCGGTGGCCCGGGCGTCTGCGGCCGTTGCCGACCGGAATGTTGCGCGTGAATTCGCGCGCGTCGTACAGCACCCTTCCGTTGCGGCGCGCTGCTGCCACGATGTACGGATTGTCGCGAAGTTTCTGGTGCAGGCCGGCGATCACGTTGAGGCCTGCATTCAGCGCGTTGACGATATCGGCCACCGTTTCGGACGCCATCACGCCGCCAGCGTTCGCGGTGCCGATCACCATGGTGTCCGCGCCCGCCTCGTGCGCCTGCTCGAAGCTCATGTCGGGCAGGCCCAGCGTGTACCCGCAGTCGGGATGCCGGTGCTGGCCCACGCACCACTCGGGGCGCCAGAACGCCAGACCCCTCGCCGTTTTGATGGCGAGATCGTCGGCAGCTTGGCCCAGGTACAAGAGATAAGGCGGACCCCACTGGCCGTCGCCAGCCACTTCGCCATGGTCAGACATGCAATCCTTCCTTCGGATGTGCGCCAACAGCATTGCCTGCAGGAGAGTACCCGTGGGCGCACGCCCCCGGCCAATGAAAAGACCGGCACATGGCATAACTGGGAGTTGTGAACGTCCGGGCCGGGGCGGCGCGGCGGGCGGGCGATGCCCCTTACTGTTTCCCGACGCCTCGTGATGCGGGATCGGTGACCGGGTAGCCGCGCTGATGCATGATCTGCAGCACCTTGTCCACCGGCAAGGCATCGACGCGGTGATGATCGCGGCCCGTCGTCGTCTCGGCGTGGAACAGTGAATTGAGGATCGCTTCCTCGGTCGCCCCGATCGCGGCCATGAAAAGCGGCGACATGTCGTCGTTGCGGATGACCGCGATGTGCTGCAGGGCATCGCTGGCCTGGTACGCCACGCGCGAAGCCTTGTCGGTCGAGAATGCGATCACGTAATCGCCGCTGCCGTTCGACTCGATGCCGCCGGTCCTGCCGAGGCCCAGGATGGCCCGTTTCGCGAGCCGCTCGAGGTTGCGCGAACCGAGCGGCGCATCCGTCGCCACCACGATCATGCAGGATCCGTCGGGTGAGTCGTTCAATTTGTCGCTCAGGTAGTACCTGTGCAGCAGTTTGCCGATCGGGACGCCATCGACATTCAACACGCCACCGAAGTTCGTCTGTACAAGCACGCCCACGGTATAGCCGCCCAGCGAGGCCGGCAGTTCGCGGGACGCGGTGCCGATGCCGCCCTTGAAGCCGAAAGCGACCGTGCCGGTGCCTGCACCCACGTCGCCCTGTGCCACCGGGCCGCTCCTGGCCGCATGGATCGCGTCGAGCACGTCCCGTTTCGTGACGTGGCGGCCGCGGATGTCGTTCAACCAGCCGTCGTTGGTTTCGCCCACGACCGGATTCACGGAACGCACGTCGGCATTTTCCGGAAAGGAAAAGGTGTAGTCGATCAACGCATCGGCCGCGGTCGGGACACTGAGCGTATTGGTCAGCACGATCGGCGTCTCGATGTTGCCGAGCTCGGCGATCTGGGTGGTGCCGGTCAGCTTGCCGAAGCCGTTGCCGACATACACCGCGGCCGGGACCTTGCCCTGGAAGACGTTGCCCGCGTACGGCAGGACGGCTGTGACGCCCGTGCGCACGTCCTCGCCCTCCACCAGCGTCTTCTGTCCGACCAGCACGCCGGGCACGTCGGTGATCGCGTTCCACTTGCCGGGTTGCAGCACGCCGATGCGGATCCCGTAGGCACGGATGTTCTCGTGCCCGGCATGGGCGGGCATGCAGGCCAGCAGCAGGATCACGACAGCAAATACACGTGCGGACATGGGTTGGCCCTTCGGTGGCACGATCGGCGCAAGTGGCGTCCGGGAGTGTACCGCCTCCCATACTTTCGGCCCGGGTGTCCGGGGCGGTTACGTGCGATGATTCGCGCCGACAGCGTCTGCCCCCGGCGCGGCACCGGCTGACGCGAAAAGAGGACGGGCAATGATCCGTTCGGGAAGGGGTGACCCGACATGCGTCTGCGTTACATCGAACTGTTCCATGCGGTGCTTACCACCGGCAGCCTGACCGGCGCGGCCAAGCTGTTGAACATTTCGCAGCCGGCTGCCAGCAAGGCGCTGCAGCATGCCGAGGACCAGCTCGGTTTCGAGCTTTTCAGCCGGGTGCGCGGACGCCTGCAACCGACGCAGCAGGCGATGCTGCTGCGCGACCGCATCGAAAAGATCATCCAGGACGTGCACGACCTGGAGCGGCTCACCACCAACATGAGCCAGCCGGAAAGTACCCCGCTGCGCGTGACGTGCACGCCGACGCTGGCAATGGGCCTGCTGCCCGAGGCCACCGCGCTGCTGCGCAAGGCATTCCCGCGCACGATCGTGGAACTGTCCACGCAGCACTCGGTGGAAATGTGCCAGTCGCTGACGCTGCGCGACACCGACATCGGCCTGACCCTGCAGGACATCGGGCACCAGACGTTGCGACAGAAGGCGTTGTGCCGGGGAAGGGTCATGGTCATTGCGCCCCCGGGCTGGTGGCCGGAATCGGAGTTGTCGCGGCCGCTGCCGATCAGTGCACTCGCGAACCAGCCGATGATCGGCATCATGGTGCGCGACGCGCTCGGCAACATGCTGCAAAGCCATCTGGCACAGGTCGAGCCGGCGCCGCAAAAACTGGTATCGGTGCAGACCTACCAGTTGGCGCATTCGCTGGTGGCGAGGGGCGAGGGCCTGGCCCTGGTCGATCCGTTCACGGCCCGCGCATGCCCGCACGACGTGCAGATGCGGCCGTTGAAACCGCACCTCGACGTGGTGCTGTATGCGATGTTCCGCCCCGACAGTCCGTTGAACCCGGTGCAGAAGCGGTTCCTCGACCTGGTACGGCAACTCGCGCAGCGGATGCTCGTGCAATGAGGCCACGCGCTGCGGCGGTCGCCTCCACAACGTGCAGTTATGCCATATGCCATTTTTTTCATTGGCGGCGGGTGCGCGTTTGTGGTTACGCTCGGCCTGCAAATGGGGATTTCCGTATTTCTCGAACACGAATCCACCCGCTGCAATCCTGCGGCGGGGCAACGCGCGGAGGGAGTGCGATGAACAGGCGTGCCAAACGAGTTGTTCCGACCCTGCTGGCTGCATCGGTGATGCTTGCGCTGGCGGGGACGGCCGCTGCCCAGGACACGCAGGCGACGAGCGCTACGGACCAGCAAGGATCCACGCAGTCGGCGGACCAATCCCGTCAGCCGGCGACCCTCTCCACCGTGGTGGTGACCGGCACGCGCGTACTCGGCCGCACGCTGAAGGACTCGCTGCAGCCGGTCGACGTGGTGTCGGGCGATGCGCTCAGGCAAACCGGCGCGTTCGATTTCGGCACCGCGCTGTCGCGCGCGATCCCGTCGCTGAATTTCCCCATGTCGCCGGCTTCGGATCTCGAAGCGTTCCAGCGCCCGTTCCAGTTGCGCAGCATGCCGCCCGACGAAGTGCTGGTGCTGGTCGACGGCAAGCGCTGGCATCCGGGTGCGCTGGTGATGACTCTCGCGAACATCGGCGTGGGTTCGCAAGGCTACGACCTCAACACGATTCCGATGTCGGCCATCGACCACATCGAGGTGCTGCGCGACGGCGCCTCGGCGCAGTACGGTTCCGACGCGATCGCGGGCGTGATCAACGTGATCTTGAAGAAGGGCCCGAAGGGCGGCGATATCACAGCCACCGCCGGCCAATTTTCCGCGGGTGATGGCCGCACTTGGCAGGCGCTAGGCAACTTCGGCGTCGCACTGGGCGACAAGGGCTGGATGCGCTTCGCGCTGCAGAGCGGCAACCAGGATGAAACCAACCGTGCGGAGCCCGACGTCCGCCCGGGCCTGACGCAGCTCGGCACCCGGTTCCACACCGGCGTGGTGCCGTTCCGCGACTCGAACCTGATGATCAACGGCCAGTACGACATCACGCCCAACGTGCAGTTCTACGCGTACGGGCACTTCGGCCGGCGCGAAGGCACGCCGCATGCCTTTTACCGATACGGCATCGACACGCCTTATCCGAAAAGTCCATTGCTGGCGATCAGTCCGTTCCCGAACGGTTTCCTTCCGCTGGAACGGGGCGTATCGACCGACAGTGCGCTGGTGGCCGGATTGCGCGGCGACTGGAATGGCTGGAGCTGGGACGTCAGCGCCAACACCGGTGGCAACCGGGTTTCCTACGCCACCGAAAACACGCTCAACCTGGCGATGCTGGCGGATTTCGGCACCAGCCCGACCGATTTCCACGACGGCATCCTGCGCGCCAAGCAGCAGACGTTCGATGTCGACATCGCCAAGCCGCTGGACGTGAGCTGGCTGTCGCATCCCCTGAATGTGGCCTTTGGTGCCCAATGGCTGCGGCAGAGCTACAGCGTCGCGCCCGGGGATCTGGGGTCGTACTACATCAGCACCACGCACACCGATGCGACCGGCGGCGCGCAGGGCTTCGCGGGCTGGGGCCCATCCGATGCAATTTCGGTGGCGCGCCACAGTTTGGCCGAGTACCTGCAACTGGAATCGAATCTCACCGACAATTTCGACATGTCGTTGTCGGCACGCCACTCGAACTACTCGGATTTCGGCAACAACACCTCGTACGCGCTGTCCGGGCGCTACCAGTTCTCGCAGGCGTTCGCGCTTCGGGGCACGGTATCCACGGGCTTCCGCGCGCCGACGCTGGGACAGGAACACTACTTCGAAACGTCCTCGACCTCGTTCGGCGCCGGCAACAATCTCGGCTTGCCGGAAGGTATCTATCTCCGCGGCATCGTGCCCTCGACCATGCCGCTGGCGCGCCTGCTGGGCGGCGAACCGCTGAAGCCGGAGAAGGCGAAGAACTACACGATCGGTGCGGTGTGGACGCCGAACAATGCCTTCACCGCGACGGTCGACCTGTACCAGGTCGTGGTGGACAACCGCATCGCGTTGTCCAGCACCATTCCCTTGACCACGCCTGAAGTGCTGACGTACCTCGCGAGCCACGGTGTCACGAACCCCGGCTACAGCGGCTTCAACTATTTCACCAACGCCGGCACGGTGCGCTCGCAGGGCATCGATATCGTCACCACCTATCGTGCCGATTTCGGTGATGCGGGAACGCTCAACACCACGATCAGCGCGGATTACCACAAGAACAAGGTCACCAAGGTCGAGCCGAATCCCGCGATCCTCGACTCGCTGGGCGTGAACTTCCAGCGCCTCAACCGCAATGCGATCAAGGGATTGATGGCCGACGCCGCGCCGCGAAGCAAGCTGATCATCGACGAGCGTTACGACGTGGGCAACTGGGAGGTGGGCGCCACCCTGACGCGGTACGGCAGCGTCACCAGTTACAACTCGACCGATTACCACCTCGACCAGGTCTATTCGCCGGAGTGGATCCTCGACCTCAACGGCAGCTACTTCATGGACAGGTGGACGTTCACGCTGGGCGGCAACAATGTCCTGGACAATTATCCCGACAGGACGCGTCCGGGCCAGAACACCAACGGCGTGTTTCCGTATTCGCAGCTCTCGCCGTTCGGATTCAGCGGCGCATATGTCTACGGCAAGATCTCGTATCGCTGGTAGGCGTCGACCGATACGCGCGGCGTGCGGATTCCGGAACAGGAACGTGCAATGAAGTCGATTCGAGCGTTGTTTCCGTGCATCGCGCTTGCCTTCATGGCGAGCGCGTTTGCATCGGGTCCGCAGGTGGACGGGTTCCCGCCCGCCTTGCAGCCGGCCGACCTGGTATTGCGCGACGCCACCATCGCCACGCTCGATCCGCTGCAGCCGAAAGCACAGGCGCTCGCGATCCGCGGCGGCAGGATCCTCGCGGTCGGCAGCGACGAATCGATTTCCCGTTACATCGGCAAGCAGACGAAGGTGATGAACCTGCACGGCGCGTTCGTGACCCCGGGATTCATCGAGGGCCACGGCCATTTGATGGATACCGGCGAAGCGCTGATGCAGTTGGATGTCGGCAAGGCGAAGAACTGGGACGAGGTCGTCGCGATCGTGAAGGACGCGGTGGCCAGGGCCAAGCCGGGACAGTGGATCATCGGGCAGGGCTGGCAGCAGGCCAAGTGGAACAAGGTGCCGCAACCCAACGTCGATGGGTTGCCGTTGCCGGACAGCCTGGATGCCGTGTCGCCCGACAATCCGGTGTTGCTCAACCACGCCAGCGGCCACGGCATCTATGCGAATGCGTTGGCGTTGAAGCTCGCGGGCATCACCGACAAGACGCCAGACCCGGCCGGCGGAAGCATCGTGCGTGACTCGAAAGGCCATGCGATCGGCATGCTCCGCGATACCGCGGCGAACCCGGTATTCGCGGCCTGGCATCGTCATCTCGAATCCCTGCCGGCTGCCGCACGTGAGGCGCGCCGCGAGAAGGCCCTGCAGCTTTCCGTGCAGAACGCCATCAGCAAGGGCATCACCACGTTCGTAGACCAGGGTGCGAACTTCCAGACCATCGATTGGCTGAAGCGGCAGGCGGCCAGGGGTTTGCCGCTGCGCCTGTACATCAACGTCGATGGCGAGTCGGTCGCGAGCATCGACAGGAACCTCGCCAAATACCGCACCATCGGTTTTGCCGACGACCATTTCACCGTGCGCGGCATCGGCGAGACCGTTTCCGATGGCGCGCTGGGCACCCGCAGCGCGTGGTTCCTGAAACCCTACAGCGACGCGCCGACCATCACCGGCAAGAACGTCACGCCGATGAGCGACCTGGCGCAGATGGCCAGGATCGCCGCGCGCGACGGGTTCCAGATGTCGATCCACGCCATTGGCGACCGCGCCAATCGCGAAGTGCTGGACCTGTACCAGCAGGTCTTCAAGGAGGATCCCGCCGCGCACGCGCTGCGCTGGCGCATCGAGCATGCACAGCATTTGAACCCTGCCGACATCCCGCGCTTTGCCGAACTGGGCGTTATTGCATCGATGCAATCCATCCATGCGTGTTCCGACGCGCCGATGGTGATTCCGCGCATCGGCGAGCAGCGCGCAAAAGAGGGCGCCTATGTCTGGCACAAGCTGATCGAAAGCGGCGCGATCGTGCTGGATGGCACCGACACGCCGGTCGAGGACACCAATCCGATTCCGAACTTCTACTGCGGCGTCACCCGTGCGTACGATCACGGAAAAAAGACGTTCTTCCCGGATGAGGCCAAGACGCGGATGCAGGAATTGAAGTCCTACACCTGGAACAACGCCTATGCGATTTACCAGGAGAACGAACTGGGTTCGCTCACCCCCGGCAAGCTCGCCGACCTCGATGTGTTTTCCGGCGACCTGCTGACGATGCCGGCGGGCGACATCCTGCGCACGCGGGTGCTGTACACGATCATCGGCGGCAAGGTGGTCTACCAACGCCCGGACGCCGGGAAATGGCGCCAGGGCGACCTGTTCGAGGCTATGCCGGAGTTCGATCACGCCGAGTGATCGACCAGCGAAACATGCGTGTACTCATCCTCGGGGCCGGCGTCATTGGCGTGAGCAGCGCCTGGTACCTCGCGCGCGCGGGTTTCGAGGTGACCGTGGTCGATCGCGAAGCCGGTCCGGCCCTGGAAACCAGCTTCGCCAATGCCGGCCAGGTTTCCCCGGGATACGCCGCGCCGTGGGCAGCCCCCGGGGTGCCGCTGAAGGCGTTGAAGTGGCTGTTCTCCCGGCACGCACCGCTGGTGATCAAACCCGGGCTCGATCCGCGCCAGTACATCTGGCTGCTGCAGATGCTGCGCAATTGCACCGCGGCGCGCTATGCCATCAACAAGGCACGCATGCTCAGGCTCGCGCGCTACAGCGCCGCATGTCTCGATGAACTCGCGGACGAACTCGGCATCGACTACGAAGGACGCAAGCTGGGGACGCTGCAGCTGTTTCGCACCCAGTCGCAACTGGATGCCGCCGGCAGCGACATCGCGGTCCTCGAGCGCCATGGCGTGCCATACGAACTGCTCGATCGCGCGGGTATCGTGGAGGTGGAGCCGGCGCTGGCGGAAGTCGCGGACCAGTTCACCGGCGCACTGCGCTTGCCCGACGACCAGACCGGCGACTGTGCACTGTTCACGCAGTTGCTGGCCGAGCGCGCGAAGGCGGCCGGCGTGGCGTTCCGCTTCAATGCCACGGCGGAGGCGCTGGAAACCGCCGGCGATCGAATCACGGGCGTACGCATCGACGGCCACGTCGAGCGCGCCGATCGCTACGTGCTGGCGCTCGGCAGCTACACGCCGCGGCTGCTGGCGCCGCTGGGCATCCGCCTTCCGGTATACCCCCTCAAGGGCTACTCGTTGACCGTGCCCATCAGCAATGCCGCGATGGCACCCGCGTCCACGGTGCTGGACGAAACCTACAAGGTGGCCGTCACCCGTTTCGAGCGGCGCATCCGGGTGGGCGGCACCGCCGGGGTATGTGGATTCGATCTCTCGGAACCCGCGCGGCGCCGCGCGACGCTGGAGAAAGTCGTGGCCGGTCTGTATCCGCGCGGCGGCGACCCGAAGCAGGGCGAGTTCTGGACAGGCTTGCGACCGGCGACGCCTGATGGCACGCCGGTGGTTGGCGGCACGCCCTTCAGGAACCTGTGGCTCAACACCGGCCACGGCACGCTGGGCTGGACGATGGCGTGCGGATCGGGCCGTTACCTCGCCGACCTGATGGCGGGGGTGATGCCGCACATCAGCAGCGAGGGCTTGGACATTTCGAGGTACCGCCGCGCAAGTGGCGGTGCCGGAAGCGACGGGAAAACCTCTTTCGTCATCCCGGGGCCTTCGCCGGTTTCATCGGCGATGGGGCCCGGGACCCACTGACTTTGCTCCGGTTCGGAAAGTCACCGGGTGCCGGATTCGCCTGCGATGAAGCCGCAGGCGCCCCGGAATGACGAAATGATGGCGATTCAGGCGGCGATTCCGTGTGCCTTGTGCACCGGTCGCTGGAACGCCTCGCGAGTCAGGGCCGGTTTTGTTTCGTGTTTCACAACAATGAGGAATTTTGCATGTCGTCAACGACGATCCAACCCGCCGGTGACGACCACCGCCTGAAACGCCACATCGGCACGGTCGGACTGCTGTTCACGGCAGTCGGTTCGATCATCGGTTCGGGCTGGCTGTTCGGCGCCATGAACGCCGCGCAGCAGGCGGGCCCCGCATCGATCATCTCGTGGCTGGTGGGCGCGGTGATGATCCTCCTCATAGGGCTCACCTACGCCGAGCTGGGCACGATGTTCCCGGTGTCGGGCGGCGTGGTGCGGTTTCCGCATTTCGCGTTCGGCTCGTTCGCGAGCTACGTCTCCGGCTGGATCACCTGGATTGCCACCGTGGCTGTCGCGCCGCTGGAAGTGCTGGCGGTGCTGCAGTACGCGGCCAACTACGTGCCGTGGCTGCAGACGCTGAAGGATGGCTCGCCGGTGCTGACCACGCCGGGGCTCGGCGTCGCCTGCGTGCTGCTGCTGTGCTTCGTGCTCATCAACATGCTGGGCGTGCGCTGGTTCGCGCGCATCAACAACACGCTGGTGGTCTGGAAGGTCGGCATCATCGTCATCGCGATCGTGGCGTTCTTCGCGGTGCAGTTCCATCCGGCTCATTTCCTTGCACCGCAATACGGCGGCTTCATGCCGATGGGCTGGCACGGCGTGTTCTCGGCGGTGGCGACCGCGGGCGTGGTGTTCTCGTATCTCGGTTTCCGGCAGGGCGTGGAACTCGCGGGCGAAACCAGCAATCCGCAACGCAACGTGCCGATCGCGATCCTGGGTTCGCTGGCGCTGTGCACGATCATCTACGTGGGCCTGCAGGTGGCGTTCATCGCCGCGCTGCCCGAATCGGCGCTTGCGAACGGCTGGGCCAACATCGGCAACACGTTCATCGCCGGACTCGGGGAACATGCGATGGCGTTCGGGCCGCTGGCGGCGCTGGCGACGGCACTGGGACTTACCTGGCTCGCAATCCTGCTGTACGTGGACGCCTTCGTGTCGCCGTCGGACACCGGGTTGATCTACATGGTGCTCTCCGCGCGGCTGACCTACGCGATGGGCCGCAACGGCAATGCGCCGAAGGCGCTGTCGCGCGTCAACGACAAGGGCGTGCCCTGGGTCAGCGTGGTGCTGGCGTTCTTCGTGGGGCTGCTGTTCTTCCTGCCGTTTCCGGGTTGGCAGAAACTCGTGGGCTTCCACACCTCGGCCATGGTGATGTCGTTCGGTTCCGGGCCGTTGACGATGATGGCGCTGCGGAAGGAACTGCCGGACTACAAGCGCCCGTTCCGGCTCGGCGGTGGCTGGATCATTCCGTATCTCGCGTTCCTGTCGTCCAACCTGATCGTGTTCTGGTCGGGCTGGGACGTGGTCTGGAAGTTGATGCTCGCCGTGCTGCTCGGCCTGGTGCTGCTGGTGATCCACGAAACCGGCTGGGGCAAGCACACACCGAAGCTGGACCTGCGCGCGGGCTTCTGGATGCTGCCGTGGCTCGGCGGCGTCACGTTGATCAGTTGGCTCGGGCGCTATCCCGGCCTCGACAGGCACGCCGGCAATCTCGGCTACCTCGACATGGTGTCGGGGCTGGTGGTGATCGTGATCTTCTCTGCCGCGATCATGGCGCTGGCGCACGCGCTGCGCCTGCGCGGCGACCGCGTCGCGGAGCAGCTGAACGAGAGCGCGACGTAGGGCGAAATCGTGTGGAACGGTCACGCGGGTCGCGGAATGGGGCGCCGGCCCCCCGGGATTCGGGGCCTTGCCGTCGCTGAAATTGGTGGAGCGGATGGGGATCGAACCCACGACCTTCGCATTGCGAACGCGACGCTCTCCCAGCTGAGCTACCGCCCCACGATTTGGATTTTCAAGGCCGGCAACGGGATTCCGTTGCCGCCAAACCGGCGCGTTGCACGCCAGCGAGCCGCGTATGGTAGCCGGTATGCGGCCGCGCGCCAAGCGACTCGAGGCGCGTTCAGCCCGGCAGCAACGGCGTCAGTTCGGTTTCCAGCACCGCGGCGCGCCAGCCCTGCAGTCCCGGTGGCCAGACGCGGGTAACGGCGAATTCCTCGATCAGGCGGCGCGGGCACAGAAGGCCCGCGGGCAGGGCGAGTTTTTCGGCGGCGGCCTGCACCACGGTGCGCATCGCGTCGATCGCGCGTTTGGTTTCGCCTTTCGGCGCCGGTGGAATGGGCTGCAAGGCTTCCAGTTCTTCCGGGGTCGACGTCGCCTGAAGCAGTGCCAGCAGTTCCGCGCGCTGTGCACCGCGCATGGCGCGCAGCCCCTTCACGCGGTCGAACAGCGCCTGTGGCGTGGGCGGGGGCTGCTGCGCCAGTGACAGCGCGTGCGCGTCGTCCAGCACCCACGGACGCGGTCGGTCGAGTTTGCGCGCGGTGATGTCGCGCCACAACAACATGCGCTTCAGCCGCACCTGCGCATCCGGGTGCCAGTCGGCCGCGCCCGGGAATCCACGCTGCGGTTGCGGGTCGATCTCCGTCTGGTTGCGACGCGCGCGCTGCACCAGCCGCGCACAGTCCTCGGCGTGCCACGCCGCACGGCCGTGCCGTTCGAGTTCCGCCGCCAGGCTTTCGTGCAACGCGGCGAGGTGCGCGACGTCCTGCTCGGCATAGTCGAGCTGGCTGGCGGTCAATGGCCGCTGCAGCCAGTCTGAACGCGTCTCGTCCTTCGGAATCGCGATGTCCAGGACGCCCGCGACCAGCTTCTGGTAGCTCAACCCCGCGCCCATGCCGCACAGCGCCGCGGCGATCTGGGTGTCGAAAAGTTCGAGCGGCGTGTCAGCCAGCAGCGGCATCAGGGCTTCCAGATCCTCGCTGGCGCTGTGCATCACGCAGGTGCGATCGGCAACCAGTGCACGCACGTCCACGCCAACCTCGTAGGCCAGCGGATCGAGCAGCCAGCGTTCGCTCAGGTGCGCGGCCTGCACCAAGGCCAGCTTCGGGTGGAAGGTGTTGCGGCGCATGAACTCGGTGTCGAGTCCCAGTGGCTCGCGGTCCGGCAGCGCCGGAAGCTCGCCCGCATGATCGATCCATGCCGCGCTCATGGCGTCCACCTGACGATTGATCGGTGTTCCATTGCAATGGGGTTTGCTATCGTGAACCGCACACGATAGCACCCGGACGTCGCCACCGCATGCCGAAGCCGCAAACCCTCACCCGCCAGCACGCCATTGGTGGTGCGATAGGCGTGTTGTTGCTGGCGTTCGCGCTGGTGTACCGGTTTTTCCCACAGGCGTTGAAGGTGGAGCCGGCGATCCTGCGATCGCACAACGAGGTACCTTCCAGCGCACCGTTGATGACCGGTCCGCCGCCACGCCGGCTGACCTCCGCGGAGTCGGAGCTCAACGCCGGGCCGCCGATTTCGCTGGCGCCCTCGGCGGTAATCGCCGCGCGTGCCCGCGGAGCGGCGTTTGGCGACCACGGTGGCAAGGGCAAGGTGGCGCAGCTGTTGGCGGAAGCCGGCAAGGCCGCGCGCGGCGGCAATCTTGCGGAACCCGGCGGCGGCAGCGCACTGGCGCTGGTGCTGGAAGCGGCCAAGGAGGCGCCCGACGATGCGCGCGTGAAATCGGCGATTTCGATGTTGCACGCGCGCCTTGTCGCCAATGCCCAGCAGTCGCTGGCGACCGGCGACGCCGACGCCGCGCGGTCGAACCTGGATGCCCTCCAGCAGCTGCCGGGGAGGGACGGCGACGTGGCCGCGCTGTCGGCGCGCATCGACGCTGCCGCCAAGGTTCAGCCGTTGCTCGAGCAGGCGAGCGATCTGGTGCAGAAAGGCAGGCTGGAAGGACCGGGGGACGATACCGCCCTGGCGGTCTACCGCAAGGTCCTCTCGCTCGATCCTGAAAACGTGGTGGCGCGCCAGGGTTTGCAACGCGTGCAGCAGGCCGCGCTCGACCGCGCGTTGGGTGCCGCCGCGCAGAACGACGACGCCAGGGCCGACGCGGCGCTGGCCGACGCCGCTGCGATCCTGCCGTCCTCGCCGGCGCTGGCGGACACCCGCGCGCGCGTCGCGGCGATGCGCACGGGCCGCGCCGACAATCTGATGGCGCAGGCGCAATCGGCCCTGGACGCCGGCAACCTCGACCTCGCGCAGCGCATTGCGGAACAAGCCGCCGCACTCGGCGCGTCCACCGATGCGTTCCTCGCGAAGGTGCAGAACGCGCGCGAGTACGCGAGCTACCATCCGGGCCAGGTCTTCACCGATCATTTCCTGGACATCGTCGGGCAGGCGCCGGGAATGGTGGTGATCCCGCGCGGCAGTTTCCTGATGGGTGAGCCGCAACGTGGTCGCTCCCAGACCGGCACCGCGCAGCCGCAGCATGAGGTCACGATCGCCAAGGGCTTCGCGATGGCGCGCACGGAAGTCACCGTCGGGGAATTCCGCGCGTTCGTGCGCCAGTCCGGCTACGTGCCCGATTCCGATCGGTTGGGAGGGGCGTCGGTGTACGACGAAACCAATGGCCGGATGCAGACGCGCTCGGGCGTGGGCTGGCAGGATGACTATGCCGGCGAACGCGCGCAGGGCAACGATCCGGTGGTCAACGTTTCGTGGAACGATGCGCAGGCCTACGCCGAATGGCTGTCCAGGCGAACCGGCAAACGCTACCGGCTGCCCACCGAGGCCGAGTACGAATACGCCGAGCGTGCCGGTACCACCACCGCATACTGGTGGGGCGACGGCGAACCCGCCGACAAGGTCGAGAACCTCACCGGGGCCGGCGATCGCTCGCCCGCGCACCGCAGCTGGGCGAACGCGTTCAAGAATTACAACGATGGCTACTGGGGTCCCGCGCCGGTGATGAGTTTCCGGCCCAATCCGTTCGGCCTGTACGACATCAGTGGCAACGTATCCGAATGGGTTGCCGACTGCTGGCACGAAAACTACGTGCGCGCCCCCACCGACGGCAGCGCATGGGTGAACCCGGGTTGCGCCGAACGCGTTATCCGCGGCGGTTCGTGGGGCAGTGCACCCGACCAGGATCGATCGTCGTTCCGCATGGGGGCCGCGGCCGACGCGCGCAGCGGGCGGGTGGGTTTCCGCGTCGCGCGCGACCTGTGACCCGGAACGTGGGCGCCCCGGATCGTCAGTGCTGCGGCTCCCACATGCATACGCGCTTGCTGCCGTGGCCGGTGTCGACCTGTTTGCACACGCGCTTGTCGCGGGCGGGGTTGGGGAAATCGGCCGGTACGCTGGGCGGCGATGCCGGCGGGGACTGGGTCGGATAGGGCCGGGGCGTCCCTGACGGCAGGTGCGGCGCCGGTACCGATACACAGGCGCCACAAGCAGCACAGAGCACGGCCAGGCACGCGATCTTGCCGGGATTTGGCATGGAACCCACCCTCGGCCGGCTAAATTGCCGCCTGCAGGTTAAACCCAACGCGGGCGGCGGCGCAGGTTCAGGCGCACTTTGCCAGCGCGTCGTGCAACGGCCGAAGGTAAGCCGTGCCGAACAGATTGACGTGGTTCAACAGGTGGTAAAGGTTGTACAGCGGCGCGCGTTGGCGCCAATCGCTGCGCAGCGTCGCGTGTTCGGCGTAGGCGGCGAAAAATACGGACGGCGGAACGCCGAACAGCATCAGCATCGCGAGCTCGGCTTCGGCCCAGCCATGGTGCGCGGCGCCCGCGTCGATCAGGGCGGGCTCGCCGTTCGCGCATACGTGCAGGTTGCCTGACCACAGGTCGCCGTGCAGCAGCGCCGGCGGCATGTCGGGGATGCGTTCATGCAGGTTCGAGCAGACGTGCTCGATCGCCTTGGCATCGCGCGCCTCGATCCGGCCGTCGTCACGGGCGCGACGCATCTGCGGCAACAGGCGCCGCTCGGCAAAGAAGCGCCAGCCGTCGTCGTCTTCCGTGTTGTCCTGCGGAGAATCGCCGCAGTAGCCGCGGCGTTCGAAACCGAAACGTTCGCCGACGACGGCATGTTGCTTCGCAAGCCCCGCGCCCGCGCACTGCCAGTAGTCGGGCGCGGGCCGGCCCACGCCCAGGTCTTCGAGGACGATCCGTTGCTTGTCGACCTCGAAGACGCGCGGTACACGCAACGCCCCGGCCTCGCGCAAGGCTGCCAGCCCGCGCGCTTCAGCCGCGAAAAAGTCGGCGGGAACCTCGTGCCGCTGCTTCACGAGCACGCGGGTTCCGTCGGGCAGCGCTGCACGATGCATCGCGCCTCACCCGCGTCCCTGGCCCCGCTCCCACGCCTCGATGGGGCCGGGGATTGCGCGAAACAACGGATGGGTGTCGACTTTGCCGACGGCGCGCGGCAGTTGGCGCAGGCGCTCCGGATCGCGCACGCGCAGCTTCGATCGCAGGTGCCGCAGTTCGAATTCGAGCTGGCCCCGGGTGACGGTCAGCCGCGCGTCGGAACGTTTCGCGGACAGCTTTGCCTCGTCGAACGTGAACCCGCGTGCGCGCGCTTCGACAAACACGCCGTGCAGGTAATCGTTGATCGCATCGAGCGGCGCGGGACAGCCGGAGAATCGCGCGAGTTGCGGGTGCGCGCGACAGCCCCGCGTCCGGCCCGCCAGGACCGCACGCGCCAACAGCGCCTCGCGCCATGCGGCGGTAAGCCCCTTCGAGTCGAGGTAACGTGGATGCAGGCTCCACAAGCGCATCGCGGCATTGTGTCAGATCGCCGCGGCTGCATCGAAGCCTGGTGCCGAAGGTGGGACTCGAACCCACACGCTTTTAAGGGCGGCGGATTTTGAGTTCCCGGTATACGCCAAATCATTGATTCCGCAGACGGTCTTATGCGCCTTTCGAGACCATCTCGACCTGTTGGTTACCTAGAACCGTCCCCAAACCGTCCCCGCATCATCCGATCTTGAGGATCGCATCGCGCAGGTGATAGGGCGTCAGGTGGGCATAGCGTTTCGTGACCTGCGTGGACGTGTGCCCAAGTATCTCCGCGACCGTGTGCAAGGGCACCCCAGCCTGCACCAGCCACGACGCGCAGGTGTGGCGTAGGTCGTGCCAGCGGCACCGGATGCCGGTCTTTGACCGCGCCAGCGCCCATGCCTCGCGCAACTGCCGGTCTCCGATGGCAAGCGGCAGGCGTGCCGCTATCTCGGCCACGCGCGGGTGCACCGGCACGCGCTGCAACCGGGCCGTCTTGCCCGACCTGTCCAGCGCAATGAACCCGTCCTGCACGTCGGCGCTCGTAAGCCGCAGCAGGTGCCCGCGTCGGATGCCGGTGTAGGCGGCCAGCAGGACGTAGCCAGCGGCCCTCGGATCGCCGCAGGCGGCGGCCAAGGCATCCACCTGCCCAACCGTCAGGAACGCCTCTCGCGGCGTCTCCGGCAGCAGGTGAATGGCTGGCGGGTGATCCGTCCAGCGCCACTCCTGCCACGCCAGCCGCCCAAGCTGGCGCAGGATGCGGCCTAGATGGTTGACGGTCGCCGGGGCGTAGCCGCGCAACGCAGCTTTCACTTCCGCCCACACTTCCGGGATTTCCTCGATGCGCCGCCCTTCGATAAAGGGCAACAGTCGGCGTGCATGGTTGCGGGTTTGCCGGGCTGATTTCATGCGCGGCACATGCTCGCGCAGCCAGCGCTCCAGCGCATCCGCGATCAGTCGTTGCGGTTGCCTACCACGCGCAAGGTCGGAGACCTGTCGGAGAATCGCGGCTTCGTACTCGCGCGCGTCTTGCCGCGTCCAGCGCCGATCAGACTTGCGATGCTGCTTGCCGTTGAACCAAACGGAGACCAGGTACGTTCCATTGTCACGGCGATAGATGGGCATGGTGAAGCGTGCTTGAACGCCTCCAGATCGGCACGAAGGATGCGGTCGGACTTCGGGCCTTTGCCGTAGCGCTGAACGCGCAGCCTGCCATCGCGTGCTGCTTGGCGCAAGACCTTGGGGGTCTTGAAGCCCAATTCTTCGGCGGCCTGCCCGAACGTCAATACATCGGCCATCTCCGCCCGCGACAGTCGCACCGGCTCGGTCATGGCGTCATCCGCCTGAATGACAAACACCAAACCCATGGATTTGCATTCCAGCCGAAGCCGCGCGATTCGTTGATCGAATCCCACAGTTCGCGAAAGGCGTCGGTGGGGTCGTTCCAGTTGTTTGGATGTGGCTCGTCGCGAAGTGCACTGTAGAAGTGAGCACCGTCGCCGTGGTGGATTCGGCGCACACCTTCGGCAAGCGCATCGCTTTCGCCCGGATACGGCGCCTGCCCCTCCATATCCTGCAGCCGCTCTACGCGCACGTCGGTGATTTCGAGCGTGATGCGGCTGGCCCAGCGAGGCATGTGGATGCTGGGCCGCCAACGGTCGGGTTCGGGTGTTTCGGTCCAGGCGTAATCGTGGATCAAGAAGTCGTCCGCGCGTCGCTGCGGGCCGCGTCCTACGGCAATGCAGCCGCCTGCTGCGTAGGTGACCACCGGCGTTCCGTCGTGCCTGTCGGTTTCGGCCCACGTCTCGCGCACCCACAGCCGGTCGCCTGGCTGACCGTAGGGGCATGAATACGGCCCTGACAGCGCACCGGTAGACCGGTAGTGGAACGTGCCATCATCGAAGCGAAGCATTTCCTCGGCTGGCGACGTGATCGCGCATTGACCGCCATCAACGCCGCGAATCTTCAGCACCCGCCGCGTTTGCGTCTTTCGACCTTCGAGGATCGCGCGAACCATCGGCGCGCTGAAAATGATGGGATGCTCGTGCATCGTCATTCCTCCACCTTCACGAGCGCGAGCGTGCCGTCGAATTCGATGGGCAGACAAAGCAAGTCGAATACACGCTGACCGTCTGCGCGCGGCGCTTCCGCGATCCTCGCCTTGACCGCCGCAAGCTCGGCCTGTGCTTTGTCGCGCTCGCGCTGGAATTGCAGGCAACGCGCTTGCCACTCGTCGTTCTCGCGCGCAAGCCGCAGCAGTTCGGCGCGGACGGTTTTCCAGCCCCTGACGTTGTGCCGACACTCGATTTCGAAAATCACCTCTCGCACTTCCGGCCGCAGGTTGTCGAGGTCTCTCATCGCCCGGACTCCTTCGCATCCTGTGCTGGTTGCGGGTGGGTGTAGAGCCTGTAATCACCATCCGGCAGCGATCCGAAATAATCGAAATCGTGATTCACCATCGAATCGCATCCACGAAAGCGGCGGATGGATAGGCATCCGATAGCCTCCACCGGCTCCGCCAGCGCTGCCTGCGGATGGGTGTAGAGAACGCGGCGGCGTTTTGGGTCAGCCGTGCTGTACCTGTGCGCGTCGGCGTCAACCCAAACCCAAAAATCGTCCTCGTATTCCCGGACCTGATACACCGGCTCCGCTGCCTGCGGTTGCGGGGCTGCGGCGAGCATGGCAGCCCATGTCGTTCTTGCATCCTTTTCCAACCACGCCTTTCCTTCGGGGAAATCACAATCGCCATTCGCATCGAGCATTGCTTGCGTCGGTTCTCTCGGCACCATCACCCACTCGCTGTTCTGCGCCTGCGGCTGCGTGGCCTCGGCGTCGTGGGCTTGTAGGGCTTCTCTGGCAATGGCGCGAAAGTAATCTCGAACACCATTTGTTCCGATTTCCAACGCCATTGACGACTCGTTTCCGTCACGGTCTTTCATCAGTGGAGGAGCCCATTCCACTATTTTTTGCAGCGCCTCGGTCAGCTTTTCATTGCTCATGTCGATTGTCCTGTCGTGTAACGCATTTTGTGAGTCAAATTCGGCGCGGTTGCGCGGTTTTGGGGCCGATTACATAGGCGGTGTTATGCGTCACTTTGGGGCCGAATGCCTGTTGGGCGGCACGAGTGGCCCGCACCACCGCAAGTCGCTTGTCAGCGCCGGTACATCAAACCAATCTTCCGGGCCGTCGTTCATCGGGTCGCTGTTCTCGCTATGCAGGTTGCAGACAATCCGATTCTTCAGTTGCCGCACCTCCACGAGCGCAGCCTTTCGCGGGTTGCCATATTCAAAGCCGCACACCCAATAAGCGCCCGGCTTTGTCGGTTTGTTCTTGTCCCATTTCAGTCTCATAGCCATCTCCGTAGGTGGTTGTCGCCCAACTCTGCATTCCAGCGGACGCGCTGCGCGCGCCGCTAAATTTGGTTGTTAGCCTTCAACTTCGCTGCCCTGCGCTTATGCGGTGGGCGTCCCGCGTCTATCAGCATCAGCGCGACCCCAACCAGTGTCATGCTGCACAGCGCCAATACCACGACTCCGACTATCTGCACTGCGCTCATTCAAAGTTCTCCCGGCTAACTATTCGTTCAACAGCGACGCCGCTCCATCGCTTTCGTTTGGTGAAAGTCCGCGCGTAGCGGCGCGCGTTAATTCAACCGTTAGCACTTGGGAATAGCAGTGAGCGCGCGACACACATTCCGGGCGACGGATAATCGATCAGCCCGAGCGTGCGCAGGCGTCCGCGTGGATTGTTGAAAGAGCCCGCGCCCGGCGTGTATCCGGCGGCGCGCGCCAAATCCTCGCTCGACATCGGCGAGGGGTAGGAATCAAGCAGTGGTTGCAGCACGCGTTGTTCCGGGCCGGGCAAACGGCCGAGCACGCGCGAATGCAGTTCTTCGGTGGATGCCGGTGCCGATGGCGCATTCGCGAGCGCGCGGCCAGCGTCAGTCAGTCGGATGCGCGTGCCGGGCAGATATTCCACAAGGCCGGCCTGATTGAGCTTGCCGCGCGGATTGTTGTAGCTACCAGCGCCGTAGGTGTAGCCTGCGAGGAACGCGACAGCCGGTTGCTCGGGGTCATCGACGCCGATCGATTCCATCCATGTGAGCGCGTCGAGGATGCGTTGCTCGGGTCCAGTGAGACCGTCGGCAGGATTCGAAACTTGCCGACTTGCGCAATTTCGCAAACTGACGGGAATGCTTGTCTTGGCGGTATCACCCGACGCGACAGCTTCGGTGAACTTGCCAGCGATCGCGGCGATCTTCTCCAGCGCCTTGCGCTCAGCACCATTGTTCGCCAGAACGGCCGGCGGGTTGTTCTTGGCATATTCGGCAACCGCCGCCGCAATACGTGCCTGAACTTCTTTCTCCGGAATGCCAGCCTGCTCTGCGCGCTTGTTCGCGATCGTGGCTTCGCGGCGCAGCTTGGCGTTCAGCGCCTGCAATTCCTCGACCGTGCGCGCTTCCTGGTCGGCGTCTTTCTGCAGGTCCGCCAACTTGGCCAGTTCCGATCGAACCTTTTCGGACGCTGGCGGCGGGGCCTGCAGCAACCGCTGGCCGGCCTTCGGATGCGTGGTGACCACCGGCCCAATCTTGACCAATTCAGGCGTACGCGTGAGCGCCGGGCCGAACGCGTAGAACTGCCCCGACTCCAGCGCGCGCAATGTTTGTTGCGCCTCGCGGGCCGGCATGCCGAGTTCATCGGCCGCGCGCTTTACGTCGACGTCCAGACCGGTCAAGCCAATCAGCTTGTTCTGCATCTCGGCCGCGGCATCCTTGTGCAGCTTCGACAGGCGCTGAGTGGCCAGCACTGCACAAATCCCGCGCTTGCGCCCTCGGGTCGCGATATCGATGACCGCCGATGCGGATTCCGCGCTGCCCACCTGTGGACAGAACACATGTGCCTCGTCCAGCACCACCAGCACCGGGTGCCAGAGCTTGCGCGGCAGGTTGACCAATGCGTCGAGGAACCGCCGCACGAACAACACGCGCTCATGGTGCTTCAGGTCGTAGATGTCAAGGATGGCCGATACGCCGGACTCCATGAGGCGGCGGGCTAGCAGAGCAGCCGTCTGCGGACTGGCAACGGCGTCGGCATCGTGCGCTGCGGCGATCACGTAGTCGAAGCGTTCCCGCAGGGTGGCAAACTCGCCTTCCGGGTCGATCACCAGTTGCTGCACGTGCGGTGCCGTCTGTTCGAGTGTCCGGCGCAGCGCCCACGACTTGCCACCACCGCTGCCGGCCTGCACCAGCAGCCGGGTTTCCAGCAGCACCGGAAGATCAATCGGATGGCCATCGGCAAGGTTCATGCTCATTCCTCATCCACCAGTCGAATCGCTGGCCGCACCAGCGCACCGGGATAGCGTTCCTTTGCGATGCGTTCGCGTTTCGCCGCAGTCTGTACGCGCTTGGCACTGCCGCCGCCACCGGATAGCCAGTTCATGCCGTAGCGCCATGGGGACGCAGACTTACCCTTGAGTCCTGCGGCGCGGCGATCATGCGAGCCGTGGCGTTCATGGTCGGGGAGGAGGTGTTTCATGCGGCGCGCTCCAACTCGGCGGGGCTGCCGTACTTCGCGACAAGCGCATCCAACTCACCCACGAAATCGGCGACAGCCTGCGCCAGCGTTTCGATGTACTTTTCGTCGCGCTCCACGCGCTTGACGAACATCGGAAGGCGGGGCCAGTAGGAAACGAAATCGCACCATTCGCGACCGGACACCCAAAGCTGCCCCTGTACCTGGGCCTTGTGCTCGGGCGGCAATTCGCCGCGCTCGAGCACCTCCAGTTGCAGGTGAGGAAGTTTGCTCTTGGCTTCGAGCATCCCCGTGTCGCCGATCAAGCGATCCGGGCTGCATCCCGCGCGACCACGGCGCATGAACCCGCACGCCACCGGCTCGACATCGCGCTCGAATGCGTACAGGTTCACCGCATCGGCTTCCATTTCGTGCCCACGTTCCATGTGCGGGTTGCTGTAGGATTCCGCCACTTCGCCTGTCAGCACTTCGCCCGCGAGCGTATACAGATACTTGCGCCGCGTGATGCCCTGACCCTTGGCGAGCACGTCCGCGAACCGCGAAGCCGTGACGATGCCGCGACGGCATTCCAGCCATTCAGGCGTCCCCTGTTCGCAGTCGAAAATGAGTAGCTCGTTCATTTCGACGCCTTCCGCAGTTCGTCAATGCGTTCGTTGTAGGCGCGCATCAGATCCTTCGGGATCTTCGTGGCCGCGCCCCACTGCTTGACCATCTCGGCCTTGAGGGCATCGCGCGAAGACTTGTCGTGCATTGCCTGCACCTTGTCAAACCATGCCGGATCGGTGCCGCGTGCGGATGCGCCGTTGCCGTCATCGTCATCCGGATCAACGCCGATGGCGATGTTGAAGATCAGTTTCAGGAGGTAGCGTTGCCCGTAGGACATGGCCGATCCGGCCGCGTGCGTCTTGGTCATCACGTCGCCGCCCTTGGCGCCCTTGCCATCGGCTGGCATCGGGACGACGTAGCGCCTGGTATGGCCCCCACGGTGCGACACGTAACACACCACGCGAAGCATGTCGGGGTTTGCGTCGGCTTCGGTGTCGAAGCTCAACGAGAACCCGTGCTCGACGTACACGGGTCGAACGGCGCGATCCAGCGCGGCATAGGTGGTATACCAGCTATGCGTCTGCTTGTTCTCGCGGTCGGCGGCAATCCGGCCGATCTGCGACTGCGCCTGCATCATGGCATCGTTGAATTGTTGCTCGGCATTGCGGGCTAGAACGCGCTCCTGCATCTGCATCAAGCGCTCCATTTTGTCCACGTCCACTTGTGGGTCACGCGCGGCGCGTTCGATCAGGGAAAGGTACGCGTCGGTTTCTGGCGCGACTGCCAATGACTGGTCTTGCTTGGTCACGACTGCGTTCACTTCATTTCTCCTTGGAAGGCGCCAGCCTCACGCGCCACACGCGAGGAGGGGGATTCGCGCCTGACCGGCGCGGAGGCTGGCATTGACTGGTGCTCACGCTCCCACGCGAGCGAATCTTCGTAGCTCAACAATTCGGCCCTGACACCGCCCACGGATCGCGCGGACTGCACCCGGCAGCGCACGGTCAGTTGATCGGCGGTCGGGTTGTGCGGCAGGCGGCCCCAAGGGGATGCGCCATACACAATCGGCCGATACGCGGGCGGCTCGGGTGCCGGGCAATTCGGCACAACGCGGAGTTTGCGGGCGGTCCTCACGTCGCATCCTCCGTATCCAAGTCCACGCCGAAGTTGTCGGCGATCTCGTCTTTTTCCTTCTCGCTGGCGAATCGCGCGACTTCGCGGCGCAGCGCCTTGGCCAGCATCCGGCCAGCTTCGCAGTCGTCGCCTCGCATCACGGCCAGCGTGATCTCGGCTTCCTCGTCGCGGTTGAGATTCGAGAACGCCGACAGGAAAGCCTTGTGGTTGTGCATCGCGGCTTCGATGGCGAGTTGCACGTCGCGATGCAGCGCGGACAGGAAAGCTTTGTCGCTTTCGGCACGTTCGCGCGAGACGAAACCGCGCAGGGTCAGTTCGGTAAGCTCGGACATGTCAGCGCCCTCCAATCATGTATTCGCGGCGGTCTGGTTGGCATTCGCGCACCAACTTGGCCTGTTCGGCGTCCAGCAGTGCGTAAAACTCCGCATCGTGTGCCGCGATCAACTTATCCACGGCTTGCTCGACCGCCGCGTCATCCGCGCGGACCTCGCGCTCGTCGACGCGGGCTTCGGTTTGCAGGACTGTGATCGTGTGGTGTTTCATGGCGTCCACCATCCCATTGCGATGCAGACCAGGCCGCCCACGAGCATCAGCCCCATCGGCGTCAGCACCCACCACGAATTGATCAGGTGATTGCCGAGTTCGGCGAACCGATCCCATGCGCTTGCGATGCGGCCCGGTTGCGCCCTGCGCCAGTCGTCGCGCTCGTCCTCAAGCTCGTACCAGTCGGGGGAGTATTTGCGCACGTTCATGGCTGCACCTCAACGGGCTTGCCGCCTTTCAGGCGATACCACACACCGGGTTCGATTCCGTTCTCGCCAACCTTCGACGCAAACACCGATAAGATCGCGAGTTCGTCGTCGCGCTCTACCAGAAAGATCGCTCCACCTTTACCAGCGCGCGCCATTCCGTTACCCGCGTTGGCTGCGACAGCTTTATCGCCGTTGGCTTCAGCATTTGACGAGTAGCCGCTGGTCGCGCTGTTGGCGGAGTTGCCGCTGGTCGCGCTGTGGGCGCAGTCGCCGCTGGTCGCGCTGTTGGCGTAGTAGCCGCTGGTCGCGCTGTGGGCGGAGTTGCCGCTGGTCGCGCTGTGGGCGGAGTTGCCGCTGGTCGCGCTGTGGGCGCAGTCGCCGCTGGTCGCGCTGTGGGCGGAGTAGCCGCTGGTCGCGCTGTGGGCGGAGTTGCCGCTGGTCGCGCTGTGGGCGGAGTAGCCGCTGGTCGCGCT
Organism: Rhodanobacter sp.; assembly: GCA_044464225.1. Lineage (GTDB taxonomy): Bacteria > Pseudomonadota > Gammaproteobacteria > Xanthomonadales > Rhodanobacteraceae > 66-474. Next base: position 83,803 of record JBIQLN010000014.1, read on the forward strand.
GTGGGCGGAGTTG
>JBIQLN010000014.1:83915-100015 GCA_044464225.1 Rhodanobacter sp.
TAGCCGCTGGTCGCGCTGTGGGCGGAGTTGCCGCTGGTCGCGCTGTGGGCGGAGTTGCCGCTGGTCGGCGCGGTCGCAGCCTTGCGCGTCCATTCGATAGCCGCTTTCACGAGGCCAGGAATACCAATCTCGGCCTTGACCGTGATCTTCCGGCTCGCCTGTTTGTCTTGTTGCTTGACGATCTCGCCGGACTGCTCAACCACGGCGAATCTGTTGCCGTTCGTTAGGCCGTAGTAGTTGAAAACCGAGAACGGGTAATCGCAGGCGTGAAACCCTCCAGCACACGGCTCAACGGTGCCGTTGTGTTCGTAGGACTTGCCGACTTCGTACTGAAATCCGCGACACTTGAGGTCTCTGTCGAAACCCTTGTAAGCGATCACGACGGCACCAGGATTCGGCTTGGCGACCTTACGCTGGCTCATGCCGCCACCCCCTGCGCATGTTGCTGCGCGGCTTCGGTGATGGCGCGGGAGAGGTCGTCGCGGAGTTGGACCGCTTCGTCTGTGGTCAAACGTGCCCAGATATCGCCCGTGAAGCCAATCGTGATCGGTTCGGCCGGCGAGATATGCGCGTCAACCGTGACGCGTGGATGCGCAGACTCGACAGAAAAGTTCGTGATGCGTGCCATATTCCCGCCTCCTTGGTGCTTGGCCGGGGCGATCCCGACCGCAACACCACGTTACGACAACCGGGACGCGAACGCAACACCCTGTTACGGGTTAATTGTGAACTTTTGTTACACGAACACCCGAAGGCTAGGGAGTCGCGTCAGGAGGCATTGTTTTGGCGGCCAGGAATCGGCCGTAAGCGAGCCACTGTGTGCGCTGTTCCGGCGTGAGCAGCCGATACAGTTCGATCAACTCTTTTTCGTCGCGCACCTCGATCAAGTACGCGTCTTCCCCCAACATCTCTGCCACCGTAACCCCCGCGAAATCCGCAAAAACCTTGGCTTCAGACACCGACGTGCGCCGCTTGCCGGCGAGCTTGAGCGAGATAGCTTGTCCGCTCATATCTAAGCGCCGTCCAATCTCGGCGTTTGATACACCTTTCGCTCGCAAGAGTCGTGCCGCGTTGTCGAACCAAGCCATGCGTGGGGTCACTTTCTTTCGGTTTTGTGCAGTGCATCGTAACGAAGCGTTGCATAGGCCAGAAAATGGCATCGTTACACCCTGTTGCGCTGACCGTGACGTGGTGTTACGATCCGCCCCATGCGAACGATCACGCGGCTCGAAAAAAGTGGATTGACGACAGCGGATATCGCCGCCGCAATCCACACGACCACTCATGCGGTGCGCTACTACCGATCGATGCAGCGGTTTCCGAACCGCCACGTCTACACCGCTTTGGTGGAGCTTGCGGAGTCGCGCGGGATCACGTTGCTGGCGTCTGACTTCATCACCGACGGTTCCTTTACCTCGCAAAGAGACATCTCGTAGACCCGCGTCGCCCTCCGTGGCAGCGGGTTTTTCATGGTCCACGGACGGGCTTCCAACAGCATCCAACGATTGTTGATTCCCGTTCAGGTAAGCCCAATGGATCAGCCCGCGCTCTTTCACGAATCGCTTTACGACGCGCTGAAAGATTGCGTTCGAGCGATCGGAAAACCCGCCGAGGTGGGCAAGGCAATGCGCCCGGAGAAGTCGTCGGACGAGGCGCGTACATGGTTGACGAACTGCCTCAATCCCGACCGGCCCGAAAAGCTCGACCCGGAACAGGTCATGTGGATTCTGCGCGAGGCCCGCAAGATTGGCTGCCATGCCGGCATGACGTTTCTTGCTCGCGATTGCGGTTACGCCGATCCGCAACCCATCGAGCCTGACGACGAAAAGGCCGCACTGCAACGCGAGTTCGTGCAGATGGGGAAGGCCATGCAGACCCTATTCGCGCGGATGGAACGCGCCGGCATCAGGAGCGTCGCGTGAACGTCGTCACCACCGCTGAAACCCCCGAAGGTTCCCGCGTCCTGGTCACCCTGACGCCCGAGCAAGCGCAAGCGCGCATCGCCCAGCGCCGCCAACGGCTGCAGGAAATCGACGCCGAGAAGGCCGCCATTGGATCTGAAATCCGCTCGCTGATGTTGATCGCGCATCCGGAAACAGCCTATGCCGCTGACTACACCATGCCGGGCTGCGCTACGCCGGGGTGGGCGCAGCCATGACCATCTTCGAGCAAGCCGAACGCCTGCGCCTGCTCAATAACCGGCTGGCCGTGCTGGCGTTCCTGTTGCGGGTGTCGGTAGATCGGAGGTTTTGGCCATGACCGACAACATCCGCCACTTGCGCCTAGCCGACACCACCGACGCGCGGATCGAGCGCGGGCTACGGGCGCTCACGGATTTGATCAAGGACGAAGCCTTGACCGTTGACGTGCGCGGGCAACTGCAACGCGCGCATGCGGCTTTACACGCCTGCCGGTCGCCGGCGAGCGTGGTGAAGATGGAAAGGGATTTGGGAATCGGGCCGGGAGGTGAGACGGCATAACGCCGCACCGGCCACGACGCGCCGAAAAGTCATGGGGTCGCAAGGTGCCCGCTCGTCAGAAAAGCCAAGCAGATGTCCGCCTCTGGAAACGGATGCACGAAAAAGCAGGAGATGACCTACCGCCCGTCAACCTGCACCCGCGGTGACCGAAAGGTTGCTACCGACCCGCCGAAGTTTGGCGGTCCAGAAGGCAAATTCTGGAGGGGAAGGCCGAGTACCCGCAAAAACCGCTCTTCGCCCGTCCCACAAGGCACAAGAGCACCGCGGGGAAAGGGGCGGAACGTGGGCGAAAGAAATTCGCGATGAAAAAACAGCATAGAAATTCAATGATTTACGGAGCTATCACGATGGATGAAAAAGCGCGTGCGTATCGATTGGGATACGTGCAGGGAAATCGTGAAAACGCCAGGAATCCATACACGCTTCGCACGCACAGCCGCGGCGGTCCGATGCTCGCTGGCATGTGGGAAGCGGGACGTATTGACGCCGCGAACGGCGTTGCGATGCGTGAGTTCTGAAACAAAAAGCCCCGACGAATTTGGGATTCGCCGGGGCTTATTTACTACCGCCGAGGACAGTATATGACAAAAGAAATCCCGCTGCACCCGCTCTGCACATTGTTCCCTCGCATGGACGGCGAGGCGTTCGCGACGCTGGTTGCGGACATCAAGGCCAATGGACAACGCGAGCCGATCACGCTTGTTGACGGCATGATCCTGGACGGCGGCAACCGATACCGCGCGTGTCTTGCGGCAGGGCGCGAACCGCAATTCGTGCCGTTCACCGGAGACAACATTGTTTCGTTCGTATTGTCGGCGAACCTTCATCGGCGGCATATGACACCGGGTCAACAGGCCGCGATCGTTGCCAGCGCGCAAGACTGGGCAAAGGCGCAGACGGTAGGTAAACCCAAATCGGCCAACGATGGCCAATTAGCGACCGTGGCGCAGCGACAGGCGGTATCCGGCGCTAGTCGCAACACGCAAAAGATGGCGGACAAGGTAGCGAAGAAATCGCCGGAGCTTGCTGGGAAAGTTGCCCGCGGCGAAATCAGCCTGCCGAAAGCGGTGCAGACGATCGCGCCGAAGCCGTCGAAACCGGAACCGCAAAGCGACGAAGGCCCCACGCTTTCCGATCTGGTTGACGAACTGCAGCGCGAAAACATCACGCTGCGCAAGGAGATTGAAGCGCTCAAGTCCGGCATGGACGACAACGACTTGCGTGCGCAGCTTGCCCGTGCGGTGCGGATGCACGAGCACGCCAAGCATGAGCAAGGCATCGCGATGGACAACGCGGCCAAGTCACAGAACCGCGAGCGCTTCGCGGTCAACCAGCTACGTCGTTGTGCCAAGGCGGTCGGCGTGAAAGACCCGGCGCACACAGACCCGCGCGACATCGTGAAGGCCGTCGAGGCGTTCGTGCGCGGGAGGGCCGCAGCATGAAATTAGACCTGCGCCCGTACCAGCAAAATGCGTTTGACCAAGCGCGCGAGCTTATCAGGCAGGGCAAGCGGCATATCCTGATTGTTGCGCCGACTGGCGCAGGAAAGACGGTGATTGCGTCGGCGCTGCTGGAAATGACGGCAGCCAAGGGCAACCGCGCAACCATTGTGATGGACCGGCTTAGCTTGATCGGCCAGACAAGCGAAATGCTGGATCGATACGGCATTGATCATGGGGTGGTGCAAGCACAGCATCCGCGCTTTCGCCTATACGAGCCCGTGCAGGTTTGCAGCGTGCAGACTTTGAGTAAGCGTGGCTGGCCAGAATCGCAAGTGGACGTATTCGATGAGGCGCACGTTCTGCACGCCTGCCACAAGCGCCGGATGGCCGAGGGTTCCGTCGTGATCGGCCTGACGGCTACGCCTTTCACGCGTGGGCTTGGCAAGTATTTCGACGCGGTGATCAACGTCACGACGACGCGGCAGTTGATCAATGAGGGCTGGCTTTCCCGCTACCGCATTTTCTCCTGCGCTGAACCCGACATGGCCGGCGTCAAGGTGAAATCGACGGGCGAATGGGATGACCACGAAACCAGCGATCGCGCGAGCCGGATCGTGGGTGACGTGGTGCAGGAATACACGACGCATGGCGATGGCCGGAAGTTCATTTGTAGTGCCGTGGATACCCGACATGTTGAGGAATTGGCGCGGCAGTTCCGGGATGCCGGGATCGAGGTTGCGACCTACACCTACCACGATACGGACAAGGCCCGCGACGAAACGGTGCGCGAGTTTCGCAAGCCTGATTCTGGCATCCGAGGGCTAATCACGGTCACGGCAGCATCGCGCGGATTCGACGTACCAGACGTGTCGTGCATCATCATCGCGCGCCCGCTTCGCAAGAGCTTGGCCGAACACATCCAGTTATTCGGCCGCGGATTGCGGATCGCGGAAGGCAAGACCGATTGCCTGGTACTTGACCATTCCGGGAACTGCGCCCGGTTCTATGACGCCTGCGAGACGTTCTTCGATGAAGGCCAATCAGAACTTGACGACGGCAGCAAGCGTGAGCGCAAGAAGGTCGAGGCAAAGAAACCACGCGAGCCGGTGAAGTGCCCGCAGTGCAGGGCGCTCCATTCGCCCGCGCCAGCATGTCCATGCTGCGGACACCAGTATCCGCGCAAGCAAGCTATCGAGCACGTCGGCGGTGAGCTTTTCGAGCTTGACGGCAATAAGCGCAATCGTGCGGACGCATGGCCCGACAAGGTGCGGTGGATGCGAAGCCTTGTCGGCATCGCCAACGAACGCGGCTATGCGCACGGATGGGCGGCGCACAAATACCGCGAACGCTATGGGGTGTGGCCGAACGATCCCCGTGTTCACGGCGTCGAGCCAAAGCAGCCGGATACCGATGTTCTTAATTGGGTGCGGTCGCGCCAAATCGCGTATGCCAAGAGGAAAGTGGCATGACCGATACCGAAACCCAACAAACCGCATTCCTGATCGCAAGTCGTGCCGGAGTCCGCGCCGCGAACGCCATTGACGAAGCGCAGCGCACCGACGAACTGACGATGTATCTCACCCAGCGAGACAAGTGGATTGTCCAGACCGCGCCGAAATTGGCCGCGCTGATGCGAACGTGGAGTGACGACGCGATCAACCGGACATGGACCGACATCGGCGGCGACTACAAACGCGAAGTCTGGAAACACATGGATGACGAGCTGAAGGCGCGCATCCGGGTATTGCGAGAGAGGCGCGCGGCATGAACGCAAACGGCGAAACGGTAGGGCGGAAGGATCAAGGACCGTGGGCGGAATACCGGGCGCAAGGAGATTGGACGTGAAACTCGCGACCGAACACGATCGCGCTCGCTGGATTGCCTTCGTGCAGGCGCAGCCACTGCCGCTTGAAGTGGACGCGAAGCCGTGGAAGCGCACGCGATCGAACGAGCAGAACGCCTATTTATGGGGCGTTTGCTATGCAGCCTTGCGTGATGCGACCGGGCAGGACGTGAACGACTGGCACGAATACATGCTCGGCGAGTGGGCTGGATGGGAGGAACATGAGTTGTTCGGACGCAGGCGCCTTAGGCCAGTTCGGCGAAGCTCAAAACTTTCCACGGTTGAGTTCTCGGATTATGTAGCATTCATCCAACAACGCGCAGCAGAAAACGGCGTATTTATTCCAGACCCAGACATGAGGATTGCCGCATGAAAGGCGGAATATATGCAATTTCGATGATTGGCAAGAGAGACCGCTACTACATCGGGTCGGCTGTCAATTTTCGGAAGCGATGGGCTATCCATCGTCACCACCTCAGGGAGGGAACGCATCATTCCGACCCGCTGCAAAACGCATGGAACAAATACGGCGCGGCAGCTTTTGAATTTGCGATCCTGGAATGTGTTATGTACAGATCGGACCTGATCTCGCGTGAGCAGGCGTGGATCGATAGATTTTGCCCGTACTACAACGTGGCGCCGGTTGCCGGATCATCTCTAGGGAGAAAGCATTCTGCCGCATCGAGAGCGCGCATCTCTGCGTCGAAGAGAGGCACGAAGTACTCGCAAGCCGCAAGGGCAAATATGGCAAAAGCCAGAATTGGAAATAAAAACACACTTGGCCACAAGCTCACTTCCGAACATCGAGCGAAGATTTCAAAGGCCATGATGGAGAAAGACCACTGGAAGGCCGCACAGGCTGCCGCGGCCGCCGCGCGGCGCGCACGCACCCATTGCAAGCGCGGGCATAAATTGTCTGGACAGAACCTATACGTTCACGCGAACGGATCGCGTGAGTGCATGGAATGCAAAAAGATTCATAAGCGAAACTACAGAGAGAGGCAGCACCGCATCGCGGCGCAGGCTGGAATTTTCATCCCGACGGAGCGCGCAGCATGAGCGGCCGATTCTGGACCACGCGCGAGCTTGCCACGTTGCGCAAGCGATATCCGCACGAACCGACCGCGCAGCTTGCCAGCGACCTTGGGCGCAGTGTGGCCGCGACCTACAACATGGTGGACAAGCTCGGTCTTGCGAAGTCTGCCGAGTACATGGCGTCCCCGGACGCTTGTCGGTTTCGGCGCGGTGACAACGTGGGCGCCGCGTATCGGTTTCCGAGAGGCAATGTGCCGTTCAACAAAGGCAAGCATCACAAGCCAAAAGGCAGCGAGAAAGGCTGGTTCAAGCCGGGCACGCTGAACGGCGCGGCCGCGATCAAGGAATTGCAGATCGGCGCGGAGCGCGTGCAGGACGGCGTATTGCTGCGCAAGGTTGGCATGGGCGGCGGACGCTGGTCACGCTGGCAACCGGTGCACCGCATGACGTGGGAGGCCGTGCATGGCCCGGTTCCTTCAGGCTGCATCGTGGTGTTCAAGCCCGGCAAGCACACGACGGTTGCGGCGGAAATCACCGCCGACAAGCTCGAATGCATCACCCGCCGCGAAAACATGCGGCGCAACAGCAGACACACGCGCTACGGGCCGGAGTTGAACAGGCTGATGCAGCTACGCGGCGCGCTTAAACGAAAAATCCGAAACGCAGAAGAGAGGATGCAGGCATGAAGAATTCAATGGGCGATGTCCGGAACCACCTTGTGGCGATGCTTGAAGCGCTGGGCGACGACAGCGCCGACGAAAAGACCGTGGCGCGCGCCAAGGCCGCGGCGGATGTGGCTGGGCGCTTTACGGAATCGGTGAAATGCGAAGTGGACGCAAGGCGCTTGCTGGCTGACTGCGCCATTGCCGAGTTGCCGCCAGTGCTGGAGATTGCGGCGGAACCGAAGCTGCGCGCGATCGGTGGTCGCAGCGCGTGACCACGGCAGCCGAAAAACGCTGGTATCAGGCTGTCGCAGAGCTTGAGACGTGCGTCCTGTGCGGCCGGTACGGCGTGCAGGTCAGCCATAGCAACATGCTGCGCGGAATGGGCCAGAAAGCCGCCGAGTGGAACGTCGCGGCGTTGTGCCCGGATTGCCACGCAGAAATCGACAATGGCCGCGACCTTGACCAATCCTCGCGCCGGGCGTTGCACTTCCGGGCCATCACATTGACCCATGACCGGCTGATTCGGGCCGGACGTCTGGTGCTGAAATGAACCGCCGCCAGCGATCCGGACAGACGCCAAGCGAAGGCGAAGCCATGCTCGCGCTGATGCTGCGTGCCGAGCGTATCGAGTTCGAGCGGGAATACCTGGCCGTGCCGGGCCGCAAGTTCCGCTGGGATTTCCGCATCGGCGATGTGCTTGTGGAAGTGCAGGGCGGCGTGTGGAATCACGGTAAATCGGCCCATTCCAGCGGGCAAGGTCTTACCCGCGACGCAGAAAAGGCAAGTCTTGCCGCGGCGAACGGCTACCGGCAAATCACGGCCACGACAGCGCAGGTCAAGAGCGGCGAAGCGCTGGAATGGATCAAGCAGGCCATGGACTGGCGCCCTCTCGGAACGGTGGACTACGAATGAGAAGCCAATCGCTGGCAGATGCGTATGTGACTGCGCGGCTCAATGCCTGGGGCCGGGAATTCATGCTGGAGCGTTTCGATGAGCCACACGAACATACGCTGCTGTATCTGCTGATCAAGTTCGGCGGCGAGATTCCGCGGCTTGAGGGCGGCCCGGCTCCGGAAGCGGTCAACGAGGAAGCATGGCAAATCGAGCGCTTGGTAGCGCTGATGCATAGCGAGCGGCCGGTAGAAGCATCCGTGTTGCGGGCTTACTACGGCGGACGTGACCGACATCGGGTAGAGCGGCGGGAAGCGGCAGAACTACTGGCCGGATGCAAGATCGGTGTACGCGAGTACTACACGGCTCACGACAGGGGATTCGCGTGGATATGCGGCGCGCTGTCATAGGCACTTGTGTGCGCACAGAAATATGGTATTCTGACCACAACCAAAGTTGCCACCGAACCCCGCCTAAGTGCGGGGTTTTTCGTTTCGTGCCCAGACTGACCACACTCAAGAGCACGCTGCAGCAGTTGCCGGCGAGGATTGCGCGGCCTGCGATCAACGAACGGTTGCGTGGGCGGGCCGCAATGGAACGTACGGCCAGGATCAAGGCTCGTGATCTGTACACCTGCCAGGACTGCGGACGAGTGACCCGCGAGCTTGAGGTCGATCACACGGTGCCGTTGTGGCAAGGCGGTGCGGATGTGGACGCCAATCTTGGATCCCTGTGCATAGACTGCCATGCGGCCAAGACGGCACGCGAAGCAGCAATGCGTGCCGGTAGGACCGCATAGGAAGCAACGTGAGCGCACAGCAGTGGGAGCAATGGTAAGCCATTGCCCAATCGTTGCGCGTCCGTGTGGCGTGCGCTGCGTGGCAATGCGGCGTCAATTGGCGCAGGAAGGCATGTGTCGCACCACTTTACATACATGTCGGATTCCATTACATGTCGGAAATGCTTACAGGGGGTGTCGGAAAGTCTGACACTTCGGGCCGTTGGAAACCGCGTGTTCCCGCACGCAGGGATTAAATCCCCTATTCAAACGAATCAAATAGGCTGATTGAGGTGATTTCATGGCTGGCGTAAAGGGCAGGAGCGGCGGAAAGCGCGCTGGCGCCGGTCGCAAGGCCAAGCCTGCCGTCGAAATCGACACGAAGGGCCGTGACCCGCTGGATTTGCTGCTCAAGATCGCATTCGGGAAGGTCGAGGCCAACGCGCTACAGGTTCGCGCTGCGATCGCTGCGGTCCAATACACGCACCACAAGCTGGGCGAGGGCGGCAAGAAAGAGGCTCGCCAAAAGGATGCGGAGCGCGTCGCCGGCAATTTCGCGCCCATTGCGCCGCCGCGGCTGGTGGCGAGTGGTGGTAAGCCGGTGTGACGCCGGTTTGGTCGACGGCCTGCCTGGATTGGCAGGAACGGCTCGTCAAGCGCCAATCGATCATACCGCCGCCGATATACCAGGACATGGCCGCGCAGGCTGTGGCGGTGTTCAAGCGGCTGCGGGTGGTGGACCTGCCGGGCAAGCCGACATTCGGCGAATGCTGCGAACAGTGGGTGTTCGATTTCGTCGCGGCGATCTTCGGCGCGTACGAGGCCGACACCGGCAAGCAACTGATTCGCGAGTTCTTCCTGCTGATCAGCAAGAAAAACACGAAGTCCACAATTGCGGCCGGGATCATGCTGACCGCGGTCATCTTGGCATGGCGCGAAAACGAGGAACACCTCATCCTCGCGCCGACGATCGAGGTTGCGGACAACAGCTACAAGCCCGCCGCGGGCATGGTGCGGGCCGATGACGAGCTATCGGCCATGTTCCACGTGCAAGACCACGTGCGAACGATCACGCATCGCGTGACGAATTGCTCGTTGAAGGTGGTCGCAGCGGACACGGACACGGTTTCCGGCAAGAAGTCGGGCCGTATCCTGATTGACGAGCTTTGGGTGTTCGGCAAGCGGTCGAATGCCGAGGCGATGCTGATGGAGGCCACGGGCGGGCAGGTATCGCGCGATGAGGGGTGGGTGATCTACTTGAGCACCCAATCCGATGACGCGCCGGCCGGGGTCTTTGACGACAAGCTGAACTATTTCCGCGACGTGCGCGACGGCAAGGTCACGGATCCGCGCTCGCTGCCGATCCTGTACGAATTCCCGCCCAAGATGGTCGAGGCGAAAGCCTACCTTGAGCGGGAGAATTTCTACGTCACCAATCCGAACCTTGGACGTTCGGTGTCGGCGGAATGGATCGAGGATCAGATCCGCAAGAAGCAGGGCCGCACGGACGGCAGCTTTCAACAGCTGCTCGCCAAGCACCTGAATATCGAGATTGGCCTGAACCTTCGGGCGGGTCGCTGGGCGGGCGCGGATTTCTGGCAGTCGTGCGAAACGGTTCTGACGCTCGACGAACTGCTGACCCGCAGTGAAGTCGTGGTGGTCGGTATCGACGGCGGCGGCCTGGATGACTTGCTCGGGCTGTGTGTGTTGGGACGAGATCGTGAGACGGGTAAGTGGCTGCTGTGGTGTCACGCCTGGGCGCACATGATCGTGCTGGACCGCCGCAAGGACGTGGCCGAAGCGCTGAAAGGCTTTGAGCACGACGGCGACCTGACGTTGGTGGAAGCGCCCGGTGACGATGTGGCGGCGGTTGCCGACATCGTTTGTCGCGTTCGCGATGCCGGATTACTGCCCGAAAAGCAGGCGGTCGGCGTGGATGCTGCCGGCATTGGCGCGATCGTGGACGAACTGACCTCACCGGGGCGCGGCATCACGATGGATCAGATTGTCGCCATCTCGCAGGGCTGGCGGCTCAATTCCGCGATCAAAACGACGGAACGCAAGCTCGCCGGCCATGAAATCGAACATTCCGGGTCGCGCCTTATGAACTGGTGCGTGGGTAACGCGAAGGTCGAACCGAAGGGAAATGCCGTGGCGATTACCAAGCAAGCAGCCGGATCGGCCAAGATCGACCCGCTGATGGCGACGTTCGATGCGGTGTCGTTGATGGCGTTGAATCCCGAGGCGACCGGGCGTTCCTGCTACGACGAGCACGGCATCCGGTTCCTGGCCGCATGAACATTTTCGGCGTATTCAAGCGCCCATCGGCACCGCGCGCGCAATCGCAGCCGGGAGGGCAGCAATTCACGGGGTTGGATGACCCCGCGCTGCTGGAATACATCCGTTGCGGCGGGGAGAACGGCGACTACGGCCGTAGGCTTCACGGGCTGCGCAACATGGCGACGCTGCGTTGCTGCTCGCTGATTTGCGAATCGATCGGCATGCTGCCGCTGAACCTGATCCGCGACGACGACACGAAGGCGCCCGCAACCGAGCATCCGGCCTATCGGCTGCTGAAGCGCAAGCCGAACGGGTTTCAGACGCCGTACGAGTTCAAGTCCGGGCTGCAGTTGAACGCGCTGGAGCACGGCAATGGCTACGCCCGCGTCGTCTGGTCGGCTGGCCGGCCCATCGCGCTGATTCCGATGGATCCGCTCGCCGTCGAACCGAAGCTGACGGGCGCGTGGCAGATGGTGTACCGGTACACCGATGCGAACGGCAAGACCGTCACGCTGTCGCAGCGCGAGGTCTTGCACGTGCGCGACCTGTCGGCGGACGGCGTTCTTGGCGTTTCGCGCATGCGGCTGGCTCGCGATGCCATCCATCTTGCCCGGCAGGCCGAAAAAGCGGCGGGCAGGGTATTCGAGACCGGCGTTATGGCGGGCGGCGCAATTGAAGTGCCGAAACCCCTTTCAGATACCGCCTATGGGCGGATGAAGGCATCGCTCGCAAACGAGTATTCCGGTGCCGAGAACGCGCAAAAGTGGATGTTGCTGGAAGAGGGCGCCAAGGCGAACAAATTCGCCGTCACAGCCGCCGAAGCACAGCATATCGAGAACCGCAACGCGCAGATCGAAGAGGTTGCCCGCGCCTTCGGCGTGCCGCGACCGCTGCTGATGATGGATGACACATCCTGGGGCAGCGGCATCGAGCAGTTGGGCATCTTTTTCGTGCAATACGGACTTCAGCACTGGCTTACAGCGTGGGAGCAGTCGGCGCAGCGGTCGCTGCTGACCGATGCGGAGATTGATCGACTGACGGTGAAGTTCAACGAACGCGCGTTGTTGCGCGGCACGCTCTCCGATCAGGCTGATTTCTTCACCAAGGCGCTCGGTTCGGGCGGGCAAGCCCCGTGGATGACGCAAAACGAAGTGCGGGCCTTGCAAGACATGCCGCGATCGAACGATGCGGATGCCGATGCGCTCCGTAATCCCATGACGCAGAAAGGACAAACGAATGAGCCTGCGAACGCTGCCTGAAATCCGCGCCGATCTCCGCATGGGCGCGACGCAATTCGATCTTCGGCCCGACGCGCTCGAAAAATGGCGCCCCGAAGTGAAGGCGGCGACTGAAGGCGAGGCGTCGATCTCCATTTACGACACCATCGGCGACAACTGGGAAGGTACGGGAGTCACCGCCAAGCGGATCAGCGCGGCGCTGCGCAATATCGGCGCGCGCGACGTGGTGGTGAACATCAACTCACCGGGCGGTGACTTTTTCGAGGGTGTCGCGATTTACAACATGCTCCGCGAGCACAAAGCCAAGGTCACGGTGAACGTGATGGGTCTTGCGGCGTCGGCGGCCAGCGTGATCGCAATGGCTGGCGACGAAATCCGGATGGGCGAAGGCTCGTTCCTGATGATCCACAACGCCTGGGCGATCGCGATCGGCAACAGGAACGACCTCGCCGACGCCGCCGCGCGGCTGGCGCCATTCGACGATGCGATGGCCGCCGTCTATGCGTCCCGCACCGGGATCAGCAAGGCCGATGCCGCGGCGTTGATGGACAAGGAAACATGGATCGGTGCCGCGCAGGCCATTGAAGATGGTTTTGCCGACGGCATGCTCGAATCCGAAGCCATTGACGAACACGCGAAGGCCGAAACCGGCAAGCGCGCATTTGCGGCGATCGAAGCCGCGATGATGAAGGCCGGGTATTCCCGGTCGCAGCGCCGGGAAGCCATTGCACAACTATTCGCCGACAAGCCGGGCGCTGTCGGCAACCCTGCAAGCCGTGCGCTGCAGGAACGCGCCAAGCCGAGCGCTGGCGACGACGTGGCCGCATTGCAATCCGCGATTGCGGCTCTCAAAGCCAACCACTGAGGAAAACCCATGAACACCCATATCAACTCGCGCGTCCCGCGCGGGATCGTCGGCGTGCGCGCCGATGCCGAAGGTGCGCCGAACGTCAAGGCGCTGGTCGAGGAACTGAACAAGGCGTTCGCCGCGTTCAAGGAAGAGCACACCAAGCAGCTCGACGAGGTGAAGAAAGGCACCGCTGACGCGCTGCAGGCGCTGAAGGTGGACAAGATCAACGCCGACATCGACCGCCTGCAGACCGCGGTGGACGAAGCCAACCTGAAGATCGCCGCTGGCGAGATGGGCGCGGGCAATGACCGCGTGCAGAATCGCGAGCACACGGCGGCCTTCAACTCTTTCGTGCGCAAGGGTGACGTGAACGCCACGCTCACCAGCATGAACGAGGGCACCAGCGCCGATGGCGGCTATCTGGCGCCGGTCGAGTGGGATCGCACCATCACCGACAAGCTGGTCCAGCTTTCGCCGATGCGGCAGATTTGCGGCGTCCAGCAGATCTCTTCGGGCGGCTTTTCCAAGCTGTTCAACAAGCACGGCACGGCCAGCGGCTGGGTTGGCGAAACCGCTGCCCGCCCGCAGACGCAGGGCTCGCAGTTCGCGACGCTCTCGTTCGCACCGGGCGAGATTTACGCCAATGTGGCGGCCTCGCAGACCATCCTCGATGACGCGCTGATCAACCTGGAGGGCTTCATTTCCAGCGAGGTCCAGACCGAGTTCGCGCGTGCGGAAGGCGCGGCCTTCGTGAGCGGCGACGGCAGCAACAAGCCGTTCGGATTCCTGACCTACGTCACGGGTGCGACCAATGCCGCCAAGCACCCGTTCGGCGCCATAGGCGTCACCGCAACCGGCACCGCGTCGGTGATCAAGTCGGATGACGTGCTCTCGCTGGTCTACAGCTTGCCGAGCGCGTTCACCGGCAATGCCCGGTTCGTGATGAACCGCAACACGCAGGGTTCGCTGCGCAAGCTGAAGGACGGCCAGAACAACTATCTCTGGCAACCGTCCTACGTTGCCGGTCAGCCGGCGTCGCTGGCCGGCTATCCGATCACGGAAGTGCCGGATATGCCGGACATTGCCGATAGTGCGCTGCCGATCGCTTTCGGTGACTTCAAACAGGGCTACCTGATCGTCGATCGCGTTGGCGTCCGGATGCTGCGCGACCCGTACACCAACAAGCCCTACGTGATGTTCTACGTCACGAAGCGCGTCGGTGGCGGCGTGGTCAACCCGGAGCCGCTGAAGGCGCTGCAGATCACTGCTGCGTGATGGTCTTTCCGGGGCGTCCATTGGGGCGCCCCGGTTCTTTGGCTATTGAGATGGATCGGCCATGAGCCTGCTGACGATCAACGACGCGATCGAACAGTGTCGCGCCGATAGTGATGCGCCGCTCGATCAATTGCAGGCATACATGGACGCGGCGGACGCGGCCGTTTCCGCGTACCTCAACCGCACGGTTTACACGGATGCGGATGCGCTCACCAGCGCGCAGGACGGCGTGGCAGATGCCATGCTGGCGGCATCCACGGCCTATAGCGCAGCCGTTGCGGCCGCGCAGGCCATGACGGACAGTTACCAGCAAGCGGCAGCGCTTGCATTGGCTGGTGCGCGCCTTGCGGCGGCGCAGACGGCCGCCAATCGAACCATCAACGGGATTGCGGCGAACCCCGCGATCCTTGCGGCAACCAGGCTGGTGTTGGGGCATCTGTACGCCAACCGCGAGGACGTGATTGCAGGCCCGAGCAGTGCCGCCGTGCAATTGCCGGGCGGCGCCACGGACATCCTTCGCCCGTATCGGCTTGGGATGATGCCGTGATCCGGGCCGGCACCCTCAACCGCCGCATCACGATCCAGAAGCGCGATACGGGTCGCGATGCTGCCGGCCAGCCGGTGGATACGTGGTCCGATTACGTGACGGTATGGGCGAACATCAAAGCCCCGACCGGCATGGGCGCAATCCGCGACATGCAGGGCGATCTTTCGGCATCGATCGCGCGCTACAGCATCCGCATTCGCTACCGCACGGACCTCGACGCGAGCATGCGCGTGGTGTACGGCTCGCAGGTGTTCGACATCAAAGGCGTGCTGCCCGATCACGCCGACCACGAATATACCGATCTCGTTTGCGAGATTGGCAATGTCTGACAGCCTCAGCGCCACTGCCGACACATCGAAGGCGCTGGCGGGGCTGGAACGGCTGGTGGGCGAGAATCGCGAGCACTTGGCCCGTTCGATGGCGGTTGCAGGCGGCAAGGTGTTCCGCGACGAGGCGAAGGCGCGCGCGCCCGTGGGTGGCGATCTGTCGGTTGCCGAGCACCAGAACGGCGAGAGCAACAATCCCGGCACGCTGAGGGCCGCGATCTACCTTGCCTACAAGGGCGACGTGTCGACGTCTGATGAAGTGGTCTACTCGGTGACCTGGAACAAGAAGCTGGCGCCGCACGGCCACCTGATCGAGTTCGGCCACTGGCAGACGCACAAGGCCTACATCGGTAGCGATGGATTCTGGTATTCGTCGCCGGCGAAGCTCGCGCAACCGCGCTGGATTGCTGCGCATCCATTCCTTCGCCCGGCTTTCGAGGCGGCGCGCAG
>JBIQLN010000015.1:0-81617 GCA_044464225.1 Rhodanobacter sp.
TCGACATCACCAACGGCAAGTTCGTGTTCAGCGCCAACGAGGCCTACCTGATCGAACACGGCAAGATCACGCGGCCGGTGAAGGGCGCGACGTTGATCGGCTCCGGCCCCGACGTGCTGACGCGCGTGGCGATGCTCGGCAATGACCTGAAGCTCGACGAAGGCGTCGGCGTGTGCGGCAAGGAAGGCCAGAGCGTGCCGGTGGGCGTCGGCATGCCGACGACGAAAATCACCGCGATGACGGTGGGCGGAACGTCCGCGTGACCGTTTCGGCATCGCCCGTGGGAGTGCGCCTGCGCGCGATGGATCTCGCTTGGCTCGCGACCACGGTCGCCAGCAGGCTGGCTCCTACAAGGGTTCGAGATCGCGAAGCAGGCGGAACAGTTCGCGCTGCGCACGCGGCGGCTTGGCCGTGTCGCGTTCCCGTCGGGCCTGGCGAATCAGCGAACGCAGGTGCTGATGGTCGACGCCGGGATGTTCGGTGATGAACGACGTGAGCGCCGCGCCGCCGTTGTCGCCGAGCAGGGCTTCGCGCAACGCTTCGGTCCGGTGCAGGCTGGCGGCTTCGCGGGCATGGGCGGTGCGATCGCGGGCCAGTGCCGCGTGGGCAGGTGCGAAGTCTTCCTCGTCGTGGGCGCGCATCAGCTTGGCGAGGTGCGCGAGCTGGCGCTTGTGGGCGATGTGCGACGGTGTGCGTTGCACTTCGGCGAGTTCGTCGCGGACGTCCTCGGGCAGCTCCAGCTTGTCGAGGCGCGCCGGTGGCAACTCCGACAATTGCCTGGCGAATGCCAGCACGTCCAGCGCTTCGCGGCGGCGTGCGCTGCGGCTGGAGCGTTCGTCGGCGGCGTCTTCTTCGAAGCGGGGCATGGTCGAAAAGGTTTGAACGGGAAACGAAAGTGAACACGAACATTGTGACAGCCGAAGCCGCCAGCGCGGAACTGGATCATCTCGCCGAGCTCTCGGAAGACGTGATCCGGCGCGCGCGCGCCGCCGGCGCTTCGCAGGCGGAAATATCGGCCAGTGTCAGCAGCGGGCTTTCGGTAAACGTGCGCATGGGCGAGGTCGAAACCGTCGAGCGCACCCGCGATCGTGGTTTCGGGCTGACCGTGTACTTCGGCCAGCGCAAGGGCAGCGCTTCCACCGCCGACCTCAAACCCGAGTCGATCGAGGCGACGCTGGGGCAGGCGTGCGCGATCGCGCGCTACACCGAACCCGATCCTTGCGCCGGCCTTGCCGATGCGGCGTTGATGCAGACGTCCTTTCCCGATCTCGACCTCTGGCACCCGTGGCAACTGGACGTGGATCGCGCGATCGAGATCGGCCGCGAAGTCGAAGCGGCCGGTCGCGACCACGCCGCGGTGACCAATTCCGAAGGCGCGAGTGTCCAGTGCGGCGATGCATTGGGGGTGTATGCGAACTCGCATGGATTCCTGGGCCGCGAGCGCGGCACCCACCATTCGATTTCCTGTTCGCTGATCGCCGGCACGGGCGGCGCGATGCAGCGCGACGGCTGGTACGAGTACGTGCGCGACGCGGCGGATTTTCCGTCGTTCGATTCGATCGGCCGCAAGGCGGGCGAGCGTGCCGCGGCGCGTCTCGGCGCCCGCCGGCTGTCGACCCGCGAGTGTCCGGTCATGTTCGCGCCGGAAGTCGCGCGTTCTTTGGTGGGGCACCTGGTTTCGGCGGTCAGCGGCGGTTCGCTGTATCGGCGCGCCAGCTTCCTGCTCGACCACGTCGGCAGGCAGGTGTTGCCATCGTTCGTGGGCGCCGTCGAACAGCCGTGGCTGCCACGCGGGCACGCGTCGTCGGCGTTCGATGCCGAGGGCGTGGCGACCCGCGAGTCGGCGCTGGTGCAGGACGGCGTGTTGCAGCGCTACGTGCTGGGCAGCTATTCAGCGCGCAAACTCGGATTGACGACCACCGGCAACGCGGGCGGCGTGCACAACCTCGCGGTCGCGGCCGGCTCCGTCGACGGCGAAGCGGCGGACTTCCGCGGGATGCTGCGCCGAATGGGCACCGGCCTGTTGGTCACCGAACTGATCGGGCAGGGCGTATCGATCATCACCGGCGATTATTCGCGCGGCGCAGCGGGTTTCTGGATCGAGAACGGGGAAATCGCGTACCCGGTGCAGGAAATCACCATCGCCGGCAACCTCCGCGACATGTTCATGGATGTGCAGGCGATCGGCACCGATGTCGATCCGCGCTCGTCGATCCTTGTCGGGTCAACGCTAGTCGCGAAGATGACCGTCGCGGGCGAGTAGTTTTGCCTGGTTGCGGACGCCTGGGGGGGCGGGTCGTCCGACTGTCGGTCGACGCACATTCCGAGCCGGCTCGGAGGACGCGGGTTCCCGGGGGCGCACCGGGCGGGGCTTCCCGCAAAACCTGCTTGCGCGCAGGCGCACGACAGCCTGATTTTCCGTCCCAAAACAATGCTTGACACGCGGAGTGCAAGCGACGACAGTCTTGTCGCGGCCCGTCCATCACTGCTTTGAGGGAGGTTGGCGATGAGCGTTCCACCGGAATCCGTGACACCCCCGGCGTCTGCCGGCACACCACCCCCTGCGGGCGTTCCTTCCGCGGAAGAACGTCAGTGGGCCATGTTCGCGCACCTGTCGGCGCTGCTCGGCGCCTTCGTCACCGGCTGGATCGGAGGTTGGGGCTGGTTCCTCGGGCCACTGATCATCTGGCTGGTGAAGAAGGACACCATGCCGTTCGTGAATGACCAGGCCAAGGAAGCATTGAATTTCAACATCACGATTGCGATCGTTTTCGTGATCCTGACGATCCTCGGGTTCGCCACACTGGGTGTCGGCTTCTTCATCGCGCTGCCGCTGATGATCATCATCGGCATCGCGGCGCTGGTGTTCATCATCCTCGCCGCGATCAAGGCCAACGAAGGTGTGACCTATCGTTATCCGTTCGCGCTTCGGCTGATCAAGTGAGTGCTGGATGCACTCATCCCGTGCGGCACAGGGATGCGACGACACCGGATCCAGTGCTGGATGGACGCATTC
Source organism: Rhodanobacter sp. (assembly GCA_044464225.1). Lineage (GTDB taxonomy): Bacteria > Pseudomonadota > Gammaproteobacteria > Xanthomonadales > Rhodanobacteraceae > 66-474. The sequence continues at coordinate 3,017 of JBIQLN010000015.1, forward strand.
ATTCCGCGCTGCCCATAGGTGGGCGCTGAAACGGGATCCATGATCGGGCGCGCCGGTTGCCGGCGCGCCCGTTTTGCGTCAGGTTTCTTCCGGCGGTTCGAACGGCCGCGCCGACTCGGGACGGCCGGGGTCGAGCAGCAGCTTGACGCGGGCCTCGGTCTGTTCGAGCGCCGACTGGCAGCTGCGAAAGAGCGCGATGCCGCGTTCGAACGAACGAAGCGATTCGTCCAGGCTCAACTCGTCGCCCTCCATCTTCGCGACCAGTTGTTCCAGTTCATCGAGTGACCGCTCGAACTGCGCGACGGGCGAGGCATCCGCTGCGGGCGCTTCGGGGTTGGCGGATTTCGGCATGCGGGCAAACTAGCGCAGCCGGCGGGGCGAATCAATCGCCGGTCGGCCGTGCTTGCAAGTTTCGGGCGGGTCGATGAAAATTGCCGGCTCGCTATGGTGGTGGTTCGGCGAGCGCCTGCGCGATGCCGGTGGCATGGTTGCTTGCACGAAGATTTCAGTGGTGGATGTAGCTCAGCTGGTTAGAGTCCCGGATTGTGATTCCGGTTGTCGTGGGTTCGAATCCCATCATCCACCCCATTTTTGTACAATGCGGGGTTTGCGGGCCGTTAGCTCAGTTGGTAGAGCAGGAGACTCTTAATCTCTTGGTCCTAGGTTCGAGTCCTAGACGGCCCACCATTTTGATCCAGGTTTGCCCCTCACCCTTGCATCGCCCGCCTGCGGAAAGGGGCGATCATCTCGCCCGGCGCGATATGATCCCGATCGGGCCGGGCGAAAGTGGCGGAACTGGTAGACGCGCTGGATTTAGGTTCCAGTGGGTTAACCCCCGTGCGGGTTCGAGTCCCGCCTTTCGCACCAGGAAGTACATCTTTGCCAGGAAAGGCAAGCATCAAGGCAGCCGCGAAAGCATCTTGATGCGGTGGGCGGCAAGATAGGCTTGCGGAAAGCTGCCGATGTCCACGGATGGCGCCTGAGGGCATGATCGGCACGAACACGCAACATCGTACTGAACATCAGGAGCTGCAATGCAAGTGTCCCTGGAAAACGTCGGCAAGCTCGAGCGCAGGCTGACGGTCAAGTTCCCGGCCGAACAGTTCGAGTCGAAGGTGCGCCAGCGCATCAGCGAACTCGGGCGCAACGTGCGGCTTAAGGGTTTCCGCCCCGGCAAGGTGCCGACCAAGGTCATCGAGCAGCGCTTCGGAGAACAGGTACGCGGTGAGGCGCTTTCCGACCTGATCGGCAGCACCTTCCGCGAAGCGGTGCAGCAGCAGAACCTGCAGCCGGTCGCCAACCCGAGCATCGACACCGACGGCAAGCCGCAGGACGGTGAAATCGCCTACACCGCGACTTTCGAAGTGATGCCGGAGCTGCCGACCGTGGACGTGGCGATCCTGAAGATCGATCGTCCCAAGGCCGAAGTGGGCGAAGCCGATGTCGACCGGATGATCGAAACCCTGCAGGTGCAGCGCCGGGTGTTCGAAAAGGTCGACCGCGCCGCGGCCGAAGGCGACATGGTGATCGTGGATTACACCGCCAAGACCGACGATTTCCGCCATCCGGCCGAGGGCCGCGAGCGCGCCGCCACCGTGCTGGGCGGCAATACCGCGCTGGCGGCGTTCGATGGGGCGTTGCGGGGTCATACGGCGGGCGAGGAACTGTCGTTCGACGCCGAGTTTCCGCCGACCTTTCCGATCCCCCAGCTCGCGGCCAGGCAGGCCCGGGTCGAGCTGAAGATCGGCGAGGTGCAGGAACCGAAAACCCCGGCGGTGGACGAGGCGTTCATCCGCAACTTCGGGATTGCCGACGGCAACGTCGACACCTTCCGCAAGGAAGTGCGTGCCAACCTCGAGCGCGAGCTGGACAATGCCCTGCGGGCGCGCCTGCGCAATGAGGTGGGGGCCAAGTTGGCCGCCACCTACGCCGACGTGGATGTGCCGAGGGTGCTGGAAAACGCCGAGGCGGAATCGCTGGTGCGCTCGGCCATGCCGAATCTTTCCGGTGAGCAGCCGCTGCCGGCGGCCGCCCTGGAGGCCGCACAGCCGATCGCCCATCAGCGCGTGATCGCGGGCCTGCTGCTTCGTCAGATCGCCCAGAGCAACAACCTTCGGGTGGACAATCGCAAGGTGACCGAGCGGATCGCCAAGATCGCATCCACCTACGAGGAACCCGAGCAGGTCATTGAACTCTATCGAAGCAACCCCCAGATGATGGACAACGTTCGCACCGCCGTCCTCGAGGACCAGGTTTCCGAATGGGTGGCCGATCATGCGGACACCACCGAGGTCTCCCTGAGCTTCGACGAGGTGATGCACCCGCAGAACAACGCGGGCTGACCGCATCCGTCCACCGGAGAATTCCATGCAGCAGCAATCCCAGCAAGCCAAGGCGCTGAACCTGGTCCCGATCGTGGTAGAGCAGACCGCGCGCGGGGAGCGCTCGTTCGACATCTATTCGCGGCTGCTGAAGGAACGCATCATCTTCCTGGTCGGCCCGATCGACGACAACGTCGCCAACCTGGTCGTGGCGCAGATGCTGTTCCTGGAATCGGAAAACCCCGAGAAGGACATCCAGTTCTACATCAACAGCCCGGGCGGCGTGGTGTCTTCGGGCCTGGCCATCTACGACACCATGCAGTTCATCAAGCCGGACGTCAGCACCATGTGCGTGGGGCAGGCGTCCAGCGCCGCCTCGCTGTTGCTGATGGCGGGTACCAAAGGCAAGCGGTACGCGCTGCCGAACTCGCGGATCATGATCCACCAGCCCTCCGGCGGTGCCCAGGGCCAGGCCACTGACATCGAAATCCACGCCCGCGAAATCCTCTACCTGCGCGGACGTCTCAACGAGATCTATGCCAAGCACACCGGCAAGACCGTCGAGGAAATCGCCCGCGACATGGAGCGCGACCGCTACATGAGCGCCACCGAGGCGAAGGATTACGGGTTGATCGACGCGATGTTCGAGCGCCGCCCCGACGAGTCGGTGAAGTCGGCCTGAGACATCGGTCGCAACTTCGCGATTTTCCACTGATTCCAGCGTGTTTCTGAACGCGTCGTGGCGCTGGGCCAGGCGCCCGGCTGTGTTATGCTGCAGTCGGAATCCGGGTATTTCCCATGACGCATCGCAAGACTGATCGACGGAGCACGAGATGAGCGAGGACCGGCCCAGCCGCGGCAACGAAGGCGGCAAGATCCTGTATTGCTCGTTCTGCGGCAAAAGCCAGCACGAGGTCCGCAAGCTGATCGCGGGCCCCAGCGTGTTCATTTGCGATGAATGCGTCGAGCTCTGCAACGACATCATCCGCGAGGAACTGGAAGAGAAGGCCGCGTCCGGCCGCACCCAGTTGCCCAAGCCGCGCGAGATCATGGATACGCTCGATCAGTACGTGATCGGGCAGACCCGTGCCAAGAAGGCGCTGGCCGTCGCGGTGTACAACCACTACAAGCGGATGGAGTCGCGCGCCAAGAAGGACGACATCGAGCTCGCGAAGTCCAACATCCTGCTGATCGGTCCGACCGGTTGCGGCAAGACGCTGCTGGCGGAAACGCTGGCGCGCCTCCTGAACGTCCCGTTCACGATCGCCGACGCGACCACCCTCACCGAGGCCGGTTACGTCGGTGAGGATGTCGAGAACATCATCCAGAAGCTGCTGCAGAAGTGCGACTACGACGTCGAGAAGGCGCAAACCGGCATCGTCTACATCGACGAGATCGACAAGATCTCGCGCAAGAGCGAAAACCCGTCGATCACCCGCGACGTGTCGGGCGAGGGCGTGCAGCAGGCGTTGCTGAAGCTCATCGAGGGCACGGTCGCGTCGGTGCCGCCGCAGGGCGGACGCAAGCATCCCCAGCAGGAGTTCCTGCAGGTCGACACCCGCAACATCCTGTTCATCTGCGGCGGCGCGTTTTCGGGTCTCGACAAGGTGATCCAGCAGCGTTCCGAGACCACGGGCATCGGTTTTTCGGCCGAGATCCGCAGCAAGGAACGCAAGCAGAACGTCGGCACGCTTTTGGCGAATGTCGAACCGGAAGACCTGGTGAAGTACGGCCTGATCCCCGAATTCGTCGGGCGCCTGCCGGTGGTCGCCACGCTGGACGAGCTGGATGAAGACGCATTGGTGAAGATCCTCACCGAGCCGAAGAACGCGATCACCAAGCAGTTCAAGAAGATCTTCGACATGGAGAATGTCGAGATCGAGTTCCGTCCGGATGCGCTGAACGCGATCGCCAAGCGCGCCATCAAGCGCAAGACCGGTGCGCGCGGATTGCGCACGATCCTCGAAAGCGTGCTGCTCGACACCATGTATGAGCTGCCGTCGCTGGAGCACGTCAGCAAGGTCGTGGTCGACGAAGCCGTGATCAACGGCCAGGCCGAACCCTACCTGATCTACCGCGGCAACCTGCAGCAGCAGCGTGCGGCGGGCGAGGGCGACGCCGCCTGATCGGCGGCGGGCCCAGCCTATCCATCGATACCCACACCTGTAGGTGGGCTGACGCCGGCTTCATCGGCGGAAGCCCAACGTTCGGTCGCGCAGGTTGGGCTTCGCGGATGGAGCTCGCTCAGCCCCACTCACAAAAGCCGCGCTGGTGCATACAAGGTTGGGTTGATCCGGACGAAGTCCGGAGAAGCTTAACGTAGCGCCGCCATCATGTCGGGCTTCACGATGAAAGTCGCTCAGCCAACCCGCAGAACCGATACGCCTGAAGCCGGGCATCATTCCTGCGCCAACGCGTGCTCCGCATGGGCCTTGATGGTCTTCACCATGGCGGCGAGGCCGTTCGATCGCGTCGGCGACAGGTGTTTGCCCAGTCCGATGGCGTTGATGAACGACGGATCGGTGTCCAGGATCTCCCGTGCGCTGCGCCCGGAGTACACGCGCAGCAACAGCGCGATCAGCCCGGACACGATCGCGGAATCACTGGCCGCGCGCAGGTCCAGTTTGCCCGCGTCGCCGGCAACCACGATCCACACCTGCGACTGGCAGCCATCGACCTTGTTCTCCGCGGTCATGTCTTCGCGCGCCAACGGGGGCAGCTTGCGGCCGAGATCGATCAGGTATTGGTAACGCCCGGTCCAGTCGTCGAAGAAATCGAATTCCTCGATGATTTCCTGTTGCGCATCTATGGCGGTGTTGACGGCGAGATCGTTCATGGGGTGATTATCGCGCGGCGTGGCCGCGCTCGTCGAACGGTGGTTCAGCGTTCCGCCACTTTCCAGCGCGTGCCTTGCGGACCATCCTCGATCGCAATGCCCATGCCCGCGAGTTCATCGCGGATGGCGTCGGCACGCTTGAAATCCCTTGCGGCGCGTGCGGCGCGACGTGCTTCGATCAGGTTTCTGACATGCTCTGCATCCACCTCTTCGGTGCCGCGCTTGAACCAGGCCTCGGGATCCTGTTGAAGCAGACCGAGCAACGCGCCACCGCCGAGCAGGTTGGCCTTGGCTGCCGCAAGGTTTGCACGCTCCTGCCCAGCGGGCGGCGTCGATGAATTTTCGAGGAGATGCCGGGCATATGCAGCGTCGTCATTGAGAAGCGCAAGTGCCCTCGGCGTGTTGAGGTCGTCTTCCAGCGCGTGTTCCATCTCGGCATTGCCGACCCTTGGCTCGACATCGAATTCGGCAAGGTTGCGCAGCGTGCCGTACAACCGGTCCAGCGTCGCGATGCTTTGCTCGATCAGCGCTTCCGACCAGTCCAGCGGCTGCCGGTAGTGCGCGGAGAGCAACGCGTAGCGCAGGGCTTCGGGCGGGTATTTCTCCAGCAGCGCGTGCAATTGCTTCACGTTGCCGACCGACTTGCTCATCTTGGCGCCGCCGAAGGTAAGCATGCCGTTGTGCAGCCAGAAACGGGCGAAGGTTTTCGTGCCATGCGCGCAGCGCGATTGCGCGATCTCGTTTTCGTGATGCGGAAACACGAGATCCACGCCGCCCGCGTGGATGTCGATCACGTCACCCAGGTGCGCGGCCGCCATCGCCGAGCATTCGATGTGCCAGCCCGGCCGGCCGCGCCCCCAAGGGCTGTCCCAGCCGGGGAGGTCGGGCGTGGACGGTTTCCACAACACGAAATCGGCCGGGTTCTTCTTGTACGGGGCGACCTCGATGCGCGCGCCCGCGATCAGTTCGTCGGTCGAACGTCCCGAGAGTTTGCCGTAATCGGCGAACTTCGCCACGTCGAACAGGACGTGACCCTCGGCGGCGTACGCATGGCCCGAGGCGATCAGGCTTTCGCACATCGCGACGATGGCCGCGATGTGCCGGGTCGCCAGCGGTTCCACGTCGGGTGGCGCCACGCCGAGCCTGGCCATGTCCTCGCGGTAAATCGCCGCATATCGGTCCGTGATGGCCGCGATCGGCACCCCGGCTTCGATCGCCGCGGCATTGATCTTGTCGTCCACGTCCGTAATGTTGCGTGCGTACACCAGGCGCGGGTATTTGCGACGCAGCAGCCGCGCCAGCACGTCGAAGACGACCGGGCCGCGCGCATTGCCGATGTGGACGTAGCTGTAGACGGTCGGGCCGCACAGGTACATCGTCACCCGGCTGGGGTCGATCGGTTCGAACGTCTCGACGCGGCGGGAAAGCGAGTTGTAAAGGCGCAGGGCCATGGGTGTGATTGCCGTCGCGTTCGGGGCAAATAATCAAGCGATTTTATCAGGTTGGCTCCATGGCTTGAGCGTGGATTCAGCATCGGCGTGGTTCAATGTGAACAACTCGTGATGAGCGAAGGGTCGCGTCCTCGCGGTGGACCAAGCCATGTTGAAGATATTCATTGCGTCGTGCTCGCTGGCCTTCGCGGTGGCAGCCAATGCGCAGGGTTACCCGCCCCCGCCTCCTGCGGGGCAGGCGAACATCCATTACGGCTGGGCCGATGTGCTGCGGGTCGATCCCGTCTACGCAGCGGTCGCGCAGCCGCCGCCCCAGGAATGCTATCCGCAAACGGTCACGCGCCAGGACGACAACCACACCGGCGGCACGGTGCTGGGTGCGATCGTGGGCGGCGTGCTCGGCAGCACGGTCGGCAAGGGCGATGGCCGCAAGGCGGCGGCCGTGGCGGGTGCCGTCGCGGGCGGCGCCGTCGGCAATCGCGTATCGGCCGCCCATGATCGCAGCTACACCACGCAGCAGACGGTGTGCCGGCCGGTCGCCAATTACGCGCCGCCGCAGCAGATCGTGGCTTATGACGTGGAATACCGCTTCCGCGGCGAGGTGTACATGTCGCGGCTGCCTTACGATCCGGGTGAACGGTTGCGGGTGAGGGTCACCGTGGCGCCGGCCGAGTGATGCGCCACGGTCGCGGCAGCGTCGAAGGGTGCTGGCGACAGGGTTCGCTTCGGGCAACCCTTGATGGCCGTCGTGGCTCGCCCGTCCACTCACCCGTCGGGCGGATTCGAGTTGCACCCATGTCACGGCTGTGCGAGGATGCGCCCCTCACCGTCGAGTCGAAACGATGACGACAGCCCTTCCCACTGACGTGATTGTCCTCACCAGCGCCCGCGCGGCGGCGGGGATGACTTCGCGCGCGCGCCGACCGGAACCTCCACATTCGGCCGGGTAGGCAGTCGCGCGCATTGGTGTTTGTACCGAACGACAAAAACCCGGCCTTCGTGCCGGGTTTTTCGTTTTGGTCATCCCGGCCGGGGGAAGCGAATCCCGGACCCCGCGGATGGAGAACAGCCATCCATGACCGCCCTTCACAACACAGCATGGACCATTCGTGACCATCCGCCATTTCATCACCACCCAGGACTGGAGCCGCGCCGAGATCGACGCATTGCTGGACCAGGCCGCCGCGTTCAAGCGATCGCCCGCCGGCCCGCAATTGGCGGGCAAATCCGTGGCGCTGTTGTTCTTCAATCCATCCATGCGGACGCGCACCAGCTTTGAATTGGGAGCGTTCCAGTTGGGTGGCCACGCAGTGGTGTTGTCGCCGGGCAAGGATGCGTGGCCGATCGAATTCGACACGGGCACGGTGATGGACGGCGAAGCCGAGGAACACGTCGCCGAAGTCGCACGCGTGTTGTCGCGTTATGCGGATCTGATCGCGGTGCGGGCGTTTCCGAAATTCAAGGACTGGTCCATCGATCGCGAGGATCGGGTGATCAAGGCGTTCGCGAAATACGCCACGGTGCCGGTGATCAACATGGAAACCGTCACGCACCCGTGCCAGGAACTCGCGCATGCGCTGGCGCTTCGCGAACATCTGGGTGAACTTCGCCGCAGGAAATACGTACTGACCTGGACGTACCATCCGAAGCCGCTCAATACCGCGGTCGCCAATTCCGCCTTGCTGATCGCGACGAAGATGGGCATGGACGTGACGCTCTTGTGCCCGACGCCGGACTACGTGCTGGACGAACGCTACATGGCGTTCGGCGAACAGAACGCGCGGGAGAACGGCGGTTCCTTGCGCGTGACGCACGACATCGAAGATGCCTACCGCGGCGCGGACGCCGTGTACGCCAAGAGCTGGGGCGCATTGCCGTATTTCGGCCGTTGGGAAGATGAAAAACCGATCCGTGATGCGCACAGACATTTCATCGTCGACGAGACCAAGATGGCGCTGACGAACGGCGCGGTGTTCAGTCATTGCCTGCCATTGCGCCGCAACGTGAAGGCTACCGACGCGGTGATGGACGCGCCGTACTGCATTGCGATCGACGAAGCGGAAAACCGCCTGCACGTGCAGAAAGCCGTGATGGCCAGCCTTGCTGCGCAACCCCGGATCCGCGAACGGGAATCGACAAGCCGTTCCTCCGGCACGACACGGCATTCGAACCCATGAACCATGCACACACTTATCGCGTGAACGTCGAATGGACGGGTAACCACGGCACAGGCACCGACGGTTACCGCAACTACGGACGCGAACACGTGATCCGTATCGACGGCAAGCCCGACATCGCGGGTTCGTCCGATCCGACGTTCCGCGGCGACGCCGCGAAGCACAATCCCGAAGACATGCTGGTCGCCGCGCTTTCCACCTGCCACATGCTGGCCTACCTGCACGTCGCCACGCTCGCGGGCGTGGTGGTGACGGCCTACACCGACGCCGCGGAAGGCACGATGGTGACCGAGGGCAACGGCGGCCACTTCACCGAAGTGGTGCTTCGCCCGGTGGTGACGATCACCGCGGGAAGCGATGCCGCCAAGGCGGAAGCCGCGCACGAGGATGCGCACCACGCCTGTTTCATCGCGGCGTCCGTCAATTTCCCGGTGCGCTGCGAGCCCCGCATCGTCATCGAAAAAGCCTGATTCCCGCAGGACATCAATCATGAGCAAGGACATCGTTCTCGCCTTTTCAGGCGGCCTCGACACCAGCTTCTGCGTACCCTATCTCGCGGAGCGCGGCTGGTCGGTGCACACCGTCTTCGCCGACACCGGCGGCGTCGGCGAAGACGAACTGGCGTACATCGAGGCGCGTGCGAAAGAGTTGGGCGTGGCTTCCCACGTCACCATCGATGGCGGTCCGGCGCTTTGGGAACACTTCGTCAAGCCGTTCGTGTGGGCGGGCGAGGGTTACCAGGGCCAGTATCCGTTGCTGGTGTCCGATCGTTACCTGATCGTCGAGGCGGTGATCAAGCGCGCAGCCGAACTGGGCACCCGCTCCATCGCGCACGGCTGCACGGGGATGGGCAACGACCAGGTGCGTTTCGACCTGACGGTGAAGGCGCTGGGTGATTTCGACATCGTTGCGCCGATCCGGGAAATCCAGAAGGAGCACACGGCGGTCCGCGCGTACGAACAGGAATACCTGAAGCAGCGCGGCTTCGACGTCCGCGCGAAACAGCAGGCCTACACCATCAACGAAAACCTGCTGGGCGTGACGCTCTCCGGGGGGGAGATCGATCGCTGGCAGGCTCCGGGCGAAGAAGCACGCGGCTGGTGCAGGCCGAGTGGCGAATGGCCCTCCGAACCCCTGCGGGTGAAGATCGGGTTTGCCCGTGGCGAGGCGCATACCCTGAACGGTGAACGCATCGTCGGGCACATGCTGTTGGCCAGGTTGAACCAACTGTTCGCGGAGTACGGGGTCGGCCGTGGCCTCTACACCGGCGACACCACCATCGGCTTGAAAGGCCGCATCGTGTATGAAGCACCGGGCCTCGCCGCCCTGCTTGCCGCGCATCGCGCGCTCGAGGAAGCCGTATTGAGCAAGCACCAGAACCGGTTCAAGCCGGACGTGGCCCGGAAATGGGTGGAACTGGTGTACGAAGGGTTTTTCCATGACCCGCTCAAGGCGGATCTCGAAGCGTTCCTGGAATCCAGCCAGCGCTGTGTGGAAGGCGAAGTCACGCTTGAAACGCGGGGCGGTCGCGTTGACGCCGTGGCGGTGGCATCGAGCCATCTCCTCAACGCGGGCGGCGCGACCTACGCGCAGGCGGCCGACTGGGGCGTGGCCGAAGCGGAAGGCTTCATCAAGCTGTTCGGGATGAGTTCGACACTGTGGGCGGAGGTCAACCGTTGATGGACGCGCTGCTGGACGCGACGCTTGTGCATCTCCGCGCGCTGGTCGGTTTCGATACGCGAAACCCGCCGCGCGCGATCGGCACGGGCGGGGCGTTCGCTTATTTGCGTGCGCAATTGCCGGATTTCGACGTCGAAGTGAGCGACCACGGTGCGGGCGCGGTCAGCCTGTTCGCGACCCGGGGGCGCCCGAAGCTGCTGTTCAACGTGCACCTGGACACCGTCCCGGATTCACCGCAATGGAGCGCCAGTCCATTCGAATTGCGCGTGGGTGGGGACCGCGCCATCGGGCTGGGCGCGTGCGACATCAAGGGGGCGGCGGCGGCCCTGCTTGCGACGGCGAACGCGTCGAACGGCGACATGGCACTGCTGTTCACGACGGACGAGGAGGGCGCCGATCCGCGATGCATCAAGGCGTTCCTGGAGAACCGGCCGGTGTTCGCGGGCGTCATTGTCGCCGAACCCACGCGCTGCAAGGCGGTGCTCGCGCATCGCGGCATCCAGTCGGTGCGTGCGCGTTTCGAAGGCCGTGCGGGGCACGCATCGGCCGCGCAGAAGCCGACCGACAGCGCCTTGCATCAGGTCGTGCGCTGGAGCGCCGCGGCACTGGATTTCGCCGAATCGCAGTCGGCGGACAGTTTCGGCGGATTGCGTGGCATGCGGTTCAACCTCGGCCGGGTCGAGGGCGGCATCAAGGCCAACGTGATCGCGCCGGAAGCCGAGCTCCGTTTCGGGATGAGGCCGTTGCCATCGGTGGACATGGATCGGTTGCTGGAGAATCTCCGCACGCTGGTCGATCCGGTACCCGTGGCGTTCGAAGAGGCGTTTCGCGGCCCGCCGTTGCCGGCCCACGCGGCCGATGCGGCGTCGCGCCTGCGCGAGGCGCGCGCGCTCGCCCAGGCCTTGGGCATCCCCGTCGGCGGCGCCGTCGATTTCTGGACGGAAGCGGCACTTTTCTCGAAAGCCGGTTGCACCGCCCTGGTGTACGGCCCCGGCGACATCGCGCAGGCGCACGGCGCCGACGAATGGGTGGCGCTGGATGAGCTCGAAGCGGCGGCACGAACGTATCTGCGAATCACGGAGAAATCGCCATGAACCGTCTTGTCCCGGAAAACGCCGGCGTCACCCCGGAAGCCGTCGTGCGGCGCCATCGGAGGTCGCTTCCGGTGGTCCACGCGTGAGGATGCGATCGCCATGAGCGAGGTCCGCAACACGATCGTGCGCCTGCTGTCGGCGATGGGCAGCGCGCGCGAGATCCAGCAGTACCTGAAGCGCTTTTCGCAGCTCGATGCGAAGCGTTTTGCCGTGGTCAAGGTCGGCGGCGCGGTGCTGCGGGATGACCTGGCCGAGCTGGCCTCGTCGTTGACGTTCCTGCAGCGGGTGGGGTTGACGCCGATCGTCGTGCACGGCGCCGGTCCGCAGCTCGATGACGAACTCGCGAATGCCGGCATCGAGAAGCGCACGGTCAACGGGCTGCGCGTGACACCGCCGGCAGCGCTCGGCATCGTGCGGCGCGTGTTCCACCAGCAAAACCTTGCCCTGGTCGATGCGCTGCACGCGATGGACACGCGCGCGACGTCGGTGGTGTCCGGGGTGTTCGCCGCGGACTGGCTGGACCGCGAGAATTGCGGGTTGGTCGGCAGGGTCCGGCGCATCGAACTCGCACCCATCGAGGCGAGCCTGCGCATGGGCGCGATTCCCATCATCGCCAGCCTTGGCGAAACTGAGGAGGGCCAGATCCTCAACGTCAACGCCGACTTCGCGGCCAACGAACTGGTGCGCGTGCTGCAGCCGTACAAGATCGTGTTCCTGACCGGCACGGGGGGGCTGTTGGATGGCGCCGGCAGGGTCATCGATTCGATCAACCTGTCCACCGAGTACGATCACCTGATGGCGCAGCCCTGGGTCTCGGGCGGCATGCGGCTGAAGCTGGAGCAGGTCGCGGACCTGTTGCACGACTTGCCCCTTGCATCGTCGGTGTCGATCACGCGACCGTCGGAATTGGCCAAGGAATTGTTCACCCACAAGGGTTCCGGCACGCTCGTGCGGCGCGGTGAAAAGGTGCTTCGCTTCGAATCGTGGGATGGCGTCGACAAGGACCGGATGCGCGCGTTGATCGACTCCAGCTTCGCACCGCGTCACCTGGCGGACGACTACTTCGGGCGCACCCGCCCCTATCGCGTATATGTGAGCGAGAACTACCGGACGGCGATGATCCTGACGCTGGAGGATGTCGATGCAGGGCAGGGGCTGCCTTACCTCGACAAATTCGCGGTGCTCGAAGATGCGCAGGGCGAAGGCCTCGGCCGTGCCGTATGGCAGGTCATGCAAGCGGAGAACCCGAGGCTGTTCTGGCGCTCGCGCCACGGCAACCGCATCAACGCGTTCTATCACGAACAATCGGATGGCTGCTTCAAGACGCCCGGATTCAAGGTCTTCTGGTATGGCCTCGCAGCCGATTTCGGAACCATCGAGCGCTGCGTGGCGCATTGCGTGCAGCGGAAAGCCACCCTGATCGAAGAAAGCCATGGCGAATGACAAGCAAACGGTTGGCATCGTGGGGGCGAGAGGCCACACCGGTGCGGAGCTGATCCGCCTGGTCGCGTCGCATCCGTCGCTGGAGCTCGTCTTCGTCTCCTCGCGCGAACTGGACGGCCAGCGCGTCGCCGCCCACAGCGACGCGTATGCCGGCGGCTTGCGCTACGAAAACCTCGATGCGCCGGCCGTGGCATCCCGGGGCGCGGACGTCGTGATTCTCGCGCTGCCGAACGGCAAGGCGGCACCCTTCGTGGCGGCCATCGATGCGGGGGCGGCCGGCACGCTGGTCGTGGATCTGTCGGCCGACCATCGGTTCGACGGGGCGTGGTACTACGGCCTGCCGGAACTTACGCGCGACAAGTGGCGCGGCGAGCGCCGCATCAGCAACCCGGGCTGCTACGCCACCGCGATCGAGCTGACCGTTGCGCCCATCAAGGACGTACTGGCCGCACCGCCGGTGTGTTTCGGCGTTTCGGGCTATTCGGGCGCGGGCACCACGCCTTCGGACAAGAACGATCCCGACAAGCTTCGCGACAACGTGATGCCGTACGCACTGACGGGGCACATCCACGAGAAGGAAGCATCTTTCCAGCTGGGCGTGCCGATCGAGTTCATGCCGCATGTCGCGCCGCACTTCCGCGGCCTCACGGTCACGACCAACCTGTACCTCTCGCGCGCATTGAAACGCGATGATGTCGTGGCGCGCTTCCACGATGCGTATCGGCATGAAAAACTCGTGCGCGTGGTGGACGAGCCGCCGTGGGTGAGCCGGATCGCGGGGCGGCACCACGCCGAAATCGGCGGGTTCGGGCTGTCCGCCGACGGTCGGCGCGTGGTGATCGTGACGACGCTGGACAACCTGCTCAAGGGCGCGGCGACGCAGGCGATGCAGAACATCAACCTCGCGCTGGGGCTCGATGAGCTCACGGCGGTTCCGTACGAGCGCGCGGATGGGTAGCAGCGTGCACGAGTCCGCGCGCCCATCGGCCATACCGAAGGCTGCCACATCCACTCCAACCCACCACAGGACATCATGAATCAGCCACTCTGGCAAAAATCGGACACCAGGACCGACGCAATTGTCATGCGTTTCATGGCCGGTGACGACGTGGTGCTGGACCGCGAGTTCTTCCTGCACGACATCGCGGCCAGCAAGGCGCATGTCGAGGGCCTGGCGAACGTCGACGTGGTGACTGCCGATGAAGCAGCCACGTTGAAGCGCGAACTCGACGTGCTGGCCGATGATTTCCGGAACGGCGTGTTCGTGCTGGACGAGCGGTTCGAAGACGGCCATTCGGCCATCGAGGCTCGGTTGACCGAACGCCTGGGCGACACCGGCCGCAAGGTCCACACGGGCCGCAGCCGCAATGACCAGATCCTGGTCGCGACGCGGCTTTGGCTGAAGGAAAAGCTCGTGGCGCTGCAGCAGCATTGCGGCGCGGCCGCGGCCGTCTGTCTCGATCGCGCGGCCAATGAATCGCTGCCGATGCCGGGCTACACCCACCTGCAGCGCGCGGTGGTGTCGTCGACATCGATGTGGTGGGCAGGCTTCGCGGAAGCCTTCATCGACGATGCATGGCGCGCACGGCAGACCCGCGACTGGATCGACGCGAACCCGCTGGGCAGTGCGGCCGGTTACGGCGTGAACCTGAAGCTCGACCGCGACCATGTCACCCGTGTGCTCGGCTTCGCGCGGATGCAGGTGGCGGCAACGTACGCGCAGCTTTCACGCGGCAAGTTCGAGATGGCGGCCCTGGAAGCCATCGGCAGCGCGTTGCTCGACGTGCGGCGACTGGCTTGGGACCTGTCGTTGTTCACCACCGGAGAATTCGATTTCGTGAAGCTTCCACCCGAGTACACGACGGGCTCGTCGATCATGCCGAACAAGCGCAATCCCGACGTGGTCGAACTGCTGCGTGCCAGCTACGCCAGTGTCGCCGCCGCGCGCACGGAGATCGAACAACTGCTGTCGTTGCCGTCCGGTTACCAGCGCGACCTGCAATCCAGCAAGGGCGGCATCTTCCATGGCGTGCATCGCGGTCTGCTGGCCATGGAGCTCATGCCGGACCTGCTGGCGCGGCTGGAATGGAACGAACCCGCGATGCGCGCGGCGATCGAGCCCGCGATGTACGCGACCGACGTCGCTATCGAGCAAGCAGCCGCAGGCGTGCCATTCCGCGACGCCTACCGCGCGGCCGCCCAGGCGGCGGACACGGCAGGACAGGGACGCACACCCGAACAAAGCCTCGCCGCGCGCACCTCGCCGGGCGCGCACGGCGATCTGCGGCTGGACGCATTGCGCGCGCGGCTCGCAACCCTTGCTGTGTGACGCAGCACTACAAGCTACCGTTGCGACGCGGGCGGCGGCGGATGGCCCGCTGGAGCATCCTGACCGTGGAGCCTTCGCGCGGATTTCAGGCCATGGAGCGATTGAGATCGCTGCCCGGAGACATCGCCGACGCGTGAACTCGGACATCTGCTGCCCGATCCCGCAACGCCTGCACAGTGTGCCGGAACGTTCGGCGGAGTCGAAACAACCTGGCCGGGTGCTCGCCGCCTGCAGTTCATCACCCCGAATGCCTGCAAAGGGTGCGGGCGGCGCCAGCGTCAGAACGACATGAAATACCCGCCGTTCACCGGGATGTTGGCGCCGGTGATGAAGCCGGCGTCGTCGGCGGTGAGGAAGGCCACGGTGCGGGCGATTTCCGACGGTTCGCCGAGGCGGCCGACCGGAATTTGCGCGACGATCTGCGCGCGGATGTCCTCGGGCACCTTCATCACCATTTCGGTCTTGCAGTAGCCGGGTGACACGCTGTTGACGGTGACGCCCTTCTTCGCGACCTCGCGCGCCAGTGCCATCGTGAAACCGTGCATGCCGGCCTTGGCCGCGGAATAGTTGGTCTGGCCGAACTGGCCGGTCTGGCCATTCACCGAGCTGATGTTGACGATCCGGCCGAAGTTGCGGGCTGTCATTCCATCGACCGTGTTGCGGCACATGTTGAACACGCCGTCGAGATTGACGTGCATCAGTTCGCTCCACTGCGACTGGCTCATCTTCTTGAGCGAGGTGTCGCGGGTGATGCCGGCCGCATTCACCACGATGTCGACGCTGCCATGCTTTTCGGTGACGTGGTTCACCAGGTTGGCGCAATCGTCGAAGTTCGCGACGTCGGCGGGGGCGAACACGATGTTGCCGTCGTACTCACGCGTCTCTTCGCGAAACGCGGCGAGGCGTTCCTGCCGGTTGCCGAGGTCGGCGGCGATGACCTGGCGGCCGTCGTCCGCGAGTCGCTTGCAGATGGCGGTGCCCAGCCCGCCGATGCCGCCGGTCACGACGGCTACACGTTTGGTCATTGAGGTTTCTCTTCAGATTGGGTGCGACCGTCGGTGACGGCGGCTGAAAGCGGTCCTCCGTGACCTGCCTGGCGCAAAGCCATGCCGCGCAGCGGCATGTGTTGCGCTGCAGCAATCGAGCGATGGTACGGAGCCGGGAGCGACGTGTCAACGGCGCTTGCGCGCGGACTTCTTCTCGTCGGCTTCCGATTCCGGAGTCGGCTTCGCCGCGGGCGCGGCGCCGGGCTGCAGGGACTTCCAAAGCTCGATATTGCGTTCCGTGATGTCGTTCAACATCGACCACGGTGTCTGGCCCAGCAGATTGTTCAATTGGTCGCGGAACTTGTCCTGCTGCTCGAGAAAGACCTTGAGGCTGTTCTCGAGGTAGCCGCCCACGAAGCCCTGCATGGCGTCGCCGTAGAAGCGGATGATTTGTGAAAGCAGGGCGGTGGAAAAGATCGGCTGCCCGTGCTGCTCGTGCTCGGCGATGATCTGCAGCAGCACCGCGCGGGTCAGATCCTCGTTGGTCTTGGCATCGCGCACCTCGAACGGTTCACCGGAAAGCACGAGCTGCCGCACTTCCTCCAGCGTGATGTAGCTGGACACGCGGGTGTCGTACAGTCGACGGTTCGGATATTTCTTGATGACGCGCGGTGATGCCATGCGGCAAAGCTAGCACGGTATGCGGCGGCGCACCAGCGAGCCATCACGCCGCGATCGACCGTGGGGCGGGCCCTGTCGGAGGGGCTGGCCGCGCCTCCGGCCGAGCTGCCACGCACCGCAAGAAACCCCGGTACCCGGGTTGCGAGGAGCCGTCCTTGCGGACTTGCCGCCGAGCAAAATCGTGGGGGCTAGGGCCCCGAGCCGTCGCCGATGGTGCCCAGCGGCAACACCACGTGGCCGTGGATTTCGTTCACGACTTCCGCGGCGGCGATGTAGATGCCGACGATCGCGATGACGAGTCCCAGGTAACCGCCCAGCACCGTCAGGGCACCGACGTGGGTCCATTGCGCCAGCGCAAACATGAGCAACGCGAGCCACAGGCCCAGCGTGAACAACATACGCGCAACCCCGTCCCTGCACGCGGCCAGCCACAGGCAGAACACCAGGAATGCCCAAACGAAGTAGTACCATCCGAGAAAACCCGGCGTCGCGGAATAGGCAAATGCATTCGCGTGTTGCGACAGCGCACCCACCCACCAGTATGCAGCGAAGGTGAGGAACAGCACCGCGTCCAGAGCGTAGCCCCGCACGATCTGCCCGAGGCCGGCAATCGCGAGCACGCAGCCGCCCAAAACGGCAGCAAGCAGCGGCAACAACACGTTGCCTGGCTGCGCGTACAGCAACGGCACAAGCGTGACGCCCGGCTGGTCGAACCAGCCCGCCGCGCCCATGCTCGCCAGCCACAGGGTCACCGCAAATGCGGCATAACCCAATGCGGAGACGTTCGCGTTTTCGTGCATGCCGACCCTCCGGGGGTCCGCCCGGCGAGGCTGGTCGAGCCATGCGCGGGACGTCGAGACTTTTGCACGATTATCGACAAGCCGCGTGTAGAAACGGTCACGACGTGGCACGCGAAGGTGATGCCATTCACTGTTTTGCCACACCGGCCTGCACGAGGGCGATGCCATCTTCGGGTGCGTGCAACCTGCGGGCGGGGACCGCGAACTGGATGCCGAGTTCGTCCCAGAGGTCCAGCATCTTCAGGTAGATGCGCTGCTGGATTTCGGCGTACACGTTGTAGCTCGGGTCGAGCACGTAGTACACGAATTCGAAATCGAGACCGTAATCGCCGAAGCCGGACAGTGCGCCGCGATCGAAGCGCGTTTGTGCCTCGCCTTCGATGATGGCACGCACGCGATCGACCACGTCCGGAATCCGTTCGCGGGGCGTATCGAACGGCAGGCGGAAATTGAACACCACCCGCCGCTCGGTCATCCGTGAATAGTTGTGGATCAGGTTCTTCAGCAGCACCGAATTGGAAATCACCAGTTCCTCGCCCGACAGCGAGGCGATGCGCGTGGACTTGATGCCGACCTTGATGACGGTGCCAAGATCGTCACCGGACTTGATGAATTCGCCGACTTCGAACGGTTTGTCCAAACCGATGCTGATCGACGCGAACAGGTCGCCGAGCACGTTCTGCAACGCCAGCGCCACCGCCACGCCGCCGACGCCGAGGCTGGCGACGAACGCGGTGATGTTGACGCCGCCTTCGGCCAGCAGCGCGAGTACCAGCGTGACCCAGACGACGAATTGCACGGTCCAGGTCAGTACCCCAAGCATCACGGGGTTGACCGGTCGCGTATCGTCGTCCGAGGCGGAGCGATGCAGCCACGCCACCAGCAGCGCGATGATCCACAGTGCGATCTGGGTACCCACCAGCGCGTAGGTGACCAGATGCAACCAGTCCTGCACCGACCAGCCCTGAGTCGCGACCTTGTTGCCCGCGATGTCCCCGAACTGCAGGAAGTCCAGTGCGATTGCGACCGCGATCAGCAGCAGCAGCCATCCGCGCGTGGCTTCGGCCACGCGCGCGACAATCGCGAACCCGTTGCGATGGGTTCGATTGGCCAGTTTGCGAAAGCGTGCTGCAAGGATTGCCGCGGCCGTGTGTGCGATCAGGTAGCCGCCGAGCGCGGCCCCGCCGGCGATTACCCATGCCTGCGCGGAGTTGCCCAGCCATTGCCCGTGTTGAAGCCAGTCATTCATCCATTCGACCTCTGCTTGTCACTGGTGGGAGCGCAACCCGATGTTCATGCCGGACCCTTCGGGGCGCCTGCGGGGTTCCCGTCGTGTTGCTGGAAGACCCGCTGCATCACGAAATCCGCCGTGACCTGTTCGCCCGTCAGAAGCATCGCCGCGATTTCCCCGCCCAGGATCTGCGGTGCGATCACCACGTCCGGCTGCACCAGCCGCACGCGTCCGAGATGGCTGGCGTCGTTGACGGCCACGATCGTGCGCGCGGTACCCTGCAGTTCGCGCACGGCCAGCGCCACGAACGCGTTTTCGGAATCGTCGTCCAGCATTGCCAGCACGGCTTGCGCCTTGTCGGCGCCGGCCTTGCGCAGCACGTCGCCGTCACTGGGCTCGCCGATCACCTTGTCGATGGTTTCCGGCACGGGGATTTCCGGCTCCTGCCGCAGCAGGCGGGTCACGGGTTGGCCGCGGCGCGCGAGTTCGCGCCAGGTGTTGAGCGCGAGCGGCGTATTGCCGATCACGACGAAATGGTTTTCCCGTTGCATGCGGTTGTCCTTGCGATTGACGATGCGTTGCAGGCTGCGCGTGACCAGCGGCGCGATCACGGCAGTCAACGAGGTGGCGAAGACCGCGACGCCCAGCGCGATGATCGAAACGGCGAACAACTTCGCTTCCGGCGTTTGCGGGGTGATGTCGCCGTAACCCACCGTGCTCATGGTGACCATTGCGTAATAGAACGCCGTCACCAGGTCCTTGATCTGCGGCTTGAAGTCCGCTCCCAGATAGTACGTGCCGAAGGTGGCGTACATCACCAGCATCACCACCGACGTCAGCGCGAACAGCGTACTGGCCGTGATGCTGCTGCGGTCGAACCGGCGCCACGCGAACGCCAGCAACGCCACCATCAGGAGGAAATAGCCGAGCAGCAGGTGGGCATGCGCGTGCTGCCCGAACAGCATGCTGACCGCAGCCAGCGAGGCGAGCAGCAGGGCCATGGTCCACGCAAGACGCGAGCGCAGCAACAACCCGATGGCCATGATGAGCATGCCGGCGCCGATCAGCAGCGGCGGCAGGTAGGCGGGACGCAGGCCGCCGTCCAGGTTGCGGTTCAGCAACTGCGCCAGGACCGACTGCCACTGCTGGCCGAGATCGTTTTGCAGCAGCCAGAATCCGCCGACTGCGAGCAGGATGGCCAAGGGCACGTGCGGAAACCAGTGACGACCGCCGACGCGCTGGTGCAGTCGCTGCATCCGGAGGCGTGTCGATGGGGGCGGGCTGGACAGCATCGTCGCCGGAGGCCAGTGGGGGCGAACACCATAGCAAGCCCCCAAGGGCGCGCCAACCGCCGCCATGACCAACGTCACTTATGGGCGGCAGGTGGTTGGGCGAGGATGCGCTTTCCTTCCGAGCGGACACATCCCATGAACGCATCCCCGGTTGTTGTCGAACGCGCAAGGGGCGGGCGTCCACTGTTGGCCATTCTCGCCGGCGGCCTCGTAGCAGGGACACTGGACATCGGCGCGGCCTCGCTGATCAACATGATCGATCCGCGCGTGATCCTGCGCTTCATCGCCGGCGGAGTGCTGGGCAAGGCCGCATTGCAGGGCGGGCCCGGCGTCGCATGGCTCGGCCTGTTCCTGCAATGGGGCATGTCGCTGGTGATCGCGGGGATCTTCGTGTTCGCCGCGATGCGCCTGCGCTGGCTCACCGCGCGGCCCGTGCTCGCGGGGCTTGCCTACGGCGTGGTGGTGTTCGCGGTGATGAATTACGTGGTGGTGTACTTTTCGGCATGGCATCGCATCAATCACTTCACGCCACTGAGCTTCATCGAAAACCTGCTGGCGATGCTGGTGTTCGGATTGATCGTTTCGATCTGTGCCCGGGTTTTCCTCGCGCCCGGGCGGGCGTGACCATTGCCCCATGCAAACCGGCACGAACGGGCGTAAAAAGGGACTTTCGCCGTCGTGAAACCCACGCGAGTGGCGCGTGCGGAGCGGCGGCCTTACGTTGAGGGGTTTGCCATGAAATCCGTTCGCGTGCGCAAGGTCGGGGTGGCATTGGCGTGTCTGTCGCTGACATTCGTGGCAGGCGCAGCCACGCCGCCCGATCGGGCCGGTGCGCCGGCGGAGCATGGCATGCAGGGGTTCACCCCAGCCGGTGCGACGAAACAGCAGCAGCTCGAACAACGTTTCGATTCACTGCTCAGCGCCGCCGAGATGCGCGATTGGCTGAAGCGGCTGTCGTCGGAGCCCAACCATGTCGGCTCGCCACACGACAAGGCCAATGCCGAGTGGATGCTGGCGCAGTTCAAGCAGTGGGGCTGGGATGCGCACATCGAGAAGTTCGAGGTGCTGAATCCGGAGCCGAAGCAGGAACTGGTGGAACTGGTCGCGCCGACGCATTTCAAGGCCGCGCTGCACGAGCCGCCGATCAAGGGGGACGCCACCTCCACGCTCGAAGGCGCGCTGCCGCCTTACAACATCTACGGCGCCGACGGCGACGTCACCGGCGAGCTGGTCTACGTCAACCAGGGCATGCCCGACGACTACAAGGAACTCGCGCGGCGCGGCGTCAGCGTCAAGGGCAAGATCGTGATCGTGCGCTACGGCGGCGGCTGGCGTGGATTGAAGCCCGAACTCGCGTACGAACACGGCGCAATCGGTTGCCTGATCTATTCCGATCCGCGCGATGACGGGTACTTCACCGGCGATACGTATCCCGTGGGACCGACGCGCCCGCCGGAAGGCGTGCAGCGCGGCTCGGTGATGAAAATGCAGATCCATCCGGGCGATCCGACCACGCCGGGCTACGGTTCGGTGCCCGGCGCGAAACACCTGGCGGTGAAGGATGCCAAGACGATCCTGAAGATTCCGGTGCTGCCGATCTCCTACGCCGATGCCACGCCGCTGCTGAAGGCGCTGGGTGGCCCGGATGCGCCGGAAAGCTGGCGCGGCGCGCTGCCGTTCACCTACCACCTCGGCGCGGGTCCGGCCAAGGTGCACATGGTCGTGAAGTCCGACTGGACGATGAAAACGCTTTACGACGTGATCGCGAAACTGCCCGGTTCCAGCGACGCGGACCAGTGGGTGTTGCGCGGCAACCACCACGACGGCTGGGTGTTCGGCGCGTTCGATCCGCTGGCCGGCACGGTTTCGCTGCTGGCCGAAGCCAAGGCCATGGGCACGCTGTACAAGCAGGGTTGGCGCCCCAAACGCACCATCGTCTACGCAAGCTGGGACGGCGAGGAAGAGGGCCTGCTCGGTTCCACCGAATGGGCGGAAACGCACGGCAAGGAGCTTAAAGACAAAGCCGTGCTGTACGTCAACTCCGACACCAACGGGCGCGGCTTCCTGTTCGCGGGCGGCAGCCATTCGCTGCAACACATGGTCAACCAGGTTGCGGCCGGTGTCAGCGACCCTGAAACGAAGGCCAGCGTCCAGCAGCGCCAGCGCGCCTTCCTGCGCGTGAACGCCAACGAAAAGAGCGCCAGTCCCCGGGTGAAGGAAGCCGCCAAGCTGGCAGGCGAGCACAACGACATTCCAATCGCGCCGCTGGGTTCGGGCTCGGACTACAGCGCGTTCCTGCAGCACCTCGGCATCGCCACCCTGGACCTGGGCTTCGGCGGCGAATCGAACCAGGGCGGGGTGTACCACTCGCGCTACGACTCGTTCGATCACTACATCCGCTTCGGCGATCCGACTTTCGAATACGGCGTGGCACTGGCCAAGGTGGCGGGGCACATCATCATGCGCACCGCCGATGCGGACGTGTTGCCGATGCGCTTCGGCGATTTCAGCAGCACCGTCGACCGCTACATCGACCAGTTGCACAAGCAGGCGGACGAAGCGCGCAAGGCGGCCGAAGCCCGGCAGAAGTTGCTCGACGCCAATGCATACAAGCTGGCGTCCGATCCGTTGCATCCGGTCGCGCCGCCCGAGCGCTTGTCGAACGTTCCGAAGATCGACTTCGCACCGCTGGATGCGGCTGCAAAGAAGCTGAAGGAAAGCGCGCAAGCCTATGAAAAGGCTTACAACGCGCGAGCCGACAAGGGGCTGGACATCCCGGCGTCGCAGCTTGCCAAGGTGAACCAGTTGATGGGCACGCTGGAGCAGCGCCTGCTGGACGAGCAGGGCCTGCCGGGCCGGCCCTGGTACAAGAACCTGATCCAGGCGCCGGGCGAATTGACCGGTTACGCGCCCAAAACCATCCCTGCCGTGCACGAGGCACTGGACGCGCGCGACTGGAGCCGCGCCGACAAGTACGCGGCGGTCACGGCCAGGGTGCTGGACAACTATCGCGCCCAGCTGGATCGACTGACCGCCTTGTTGAAGTGACACGGTGGCGGTTCCGCGCACCCGTCGCGGAACCGCCACTCGCGGCTGTATTGCTTGTACGCGGGCGCCGGAGCATCATGGCAACTCATCCTTCGCATCCGGGGTGACGCCATGCACCGCATCGAATGGATCCCGCTGCTGCTGGTCGCCGCGCTCGCCGCGTGCACCCCGCAATCGGCGCGGCAGTCGCCGGAACGTGCATCGTCCAAAGCGATCGACTACGGCAAGTATGTGCAGGGCACGGTGCCGTGGTTCAACTTCACCTCCCTCTACAGTTGGGACTCGGACCAGCTTGGTTACGTGGTGGTCTGGACCAGCCCCGTCCAGGCTTATCGCCTGCAACTGGTGGGACCGTGCCTCGGCCTCCAGGGCGCGGCCGGCATGATCGGACTGACGTCGCAGAATGGCCTGGTAAGTTCCAACCGCGATGCGGTGATTGCCGGTGGTCACCACTGCCGGATCATGCGCATCGACCGGCTTGACGCGAAAGCCATCCGGGCAGCGCGCGCGAAACCGAGGCCCCCCGACGAAACAGGCGGTTGATCGGGGTTCGCCGGACGTCGCGGGTGGCCAGGTGAGTCCGT
Source organism: Rhodanobacter sp. (assembly GCA_044464225.1). GTDB lineage: Bacteria > Pseudomonadota > Gammaproteobacteria > Xanthomonadales > Rhodanobacteraceae > 66-474. The sequence continues at coordinate 26,970 of JBIQLN010000015.1, forward strand.
GGCGGCACGCACAGGCACTTTCCATCCGCGCAATTGCGTCGCATGCGCGGCAACGCAGCGCGGGAGCGGGGGGCGGCCAGCGCAACCATCTGCTTCTGCCACCCGGCGGAGTCGTGCGGCACCGCCGAACGGGCAGGGGCTTGCTGTGACGCAGCACGAACACTGTGGTGAAGCCGGGGTAACGACGGTCTGATTGCCACTGCTGCTGCGGCATTCACGGTGTTCATCCGCGGTCGAAGCGGCTTGATGCGCTGCAAATTGACACCGGTGTCATAGGCGCCCACACTTGCAATCGTTCGCATTGCGTGGGGTCTCATGGACGCAGTGGTCAAGCATCGACGTCGGGGGGAAACCCATTCCGTGGAGCCGTTTCTTGCGGCCGACGTGGGGGGCACGCACGCGCGCGTAGCGCTGGTGAAGGCTGCGGACGGGCGCGAAGACCAGGTCGAAGTGCTCGCCTACCGCAAGTTCCCGTGCAGCGAATATTCGACGCTCGATGCCATCCTTCGATCCTTTGTCGAGGCCGAGAACGCGCGACCGGTGCGGCGCTGCGTACTGGCCTGCGCGGGACACGTGGTGGACGACGACGTCATTCACGACAATCTCGCGTGGCCGATCAACCTGCCGCGCCTGCGCGGGACATTGGCGCTCGACGAGCTGGTCGTGCTCAACGATTTCGAGGCGCTGGGATACGCACTCGCTGACGGCCGGGACCTGGATTCGCGGTTGTTGTGCGGCCCCGACGTGCACCGGGCAGGCCCGACGCTGGTTGTCGGACCGGGCACCGGGCTGGGGGCGGCCGTGCATGTTTCCGCGCCCACGGGCGCGTTCGTGATCGCGACCGAAGCCGGGCAAATGGACTTCGCTCCCCAGACGACGCTCGAGCGCGAGGTGCTGGCGCGACTGGCACCGGGGGGAGATTACATGCCGTGCGAACGGGTCTTGTCCGGCCCGGGATTGCTGGCGCTCTATCGCACGCTGTGCGAATTGCGCGGCGCGGCGCCGGTGCTGCCGAATCCCGAAGCCGTGGGCGCCGCCGCCCGCGCGTACGCCGACCAGCAGGCGGTCGAAGCGGTCGATCTGTTTTGTGCATCGCTCGGGAGTTTCGCCGGCAACCTTGCGATGACGTTCATGGCCGGCGGTGGGGTGTATCTCGCCGGCGGCTTTCTTTCCTCCATGTTCGATCTGCTGCATCGAAGCGATTTCGCAACCCGCTTCCTGCACGGGCGGAGTGTCCGCACGTTCCTGGAACGCGTCCCCGTGCGCGTCATGGAACACGGGCAGAACGGCGTGCTGGGCGCAGCGCGGTTCTACATCGACCGGCGCCGGCTCGGGCAGGCGGCACGACAAACCATGACGGAGTGCAGTCCGGCGAAGTGAGTCATTGAACAACGCACGATCGCAACCGCCGGGCATCCCGACCGCGTGCCATGGCGGCGGAGTCGATCGACAACCAGTGAGGGGTGAACGGCCATGGTGTATCGCAAGAGTTCATTGTCAGTTGCCATATCCGCCGCGCTGTTCGCGGCGGTCGCGACCGCCGCGGCGCCGCAGGCGGCAACCCAAGTCGGCAATTCGCCCGCGCAGGCGACGACGGTGCAGGCGGCGCCCGCTTCCGACCAGGCGCAGGCCGACAAGCGCGGGGCAGGCACCACGCCGGAAAACGAAACCCCGACCACCTTGTCGGTGGTCAACGTGGTGGGCGTGCGCGCGTCGCAGATGCGTGCCATCGAGTTGAAGCGGATCGCGCCCAATATCCAGGACAGCATCACGGCCGAAAGCATCGGCCAGTTGCCGGACGTCACCATTACCGATGCGTTGCAGCGCGTCACCGGCGTGCAGATCAACCGCAACGCCGGGGTCGGCACCTCGGTGGACGTGCGTGGCCTGCCTGAAGTCGGCACGATGTTGAATGGCGAGGTGTTCATCACCCCGGACCAGATCGATTCGCAGCAGCCCGACTTCGAGATGCTGCCGGCCACGCTGTTCCGCGGCGTGGACGTGATCAAGTCACCGACCGCCAGCATGCTCGACACCGGCATCAGTGGCGATCTGAATCTGCACACCTACCGGCCGTGGGATCTTCCGAACGGATTCACCTACAGTTATTCCGTCCATGGAGAACGCGGCGACACGACCGACAAGTGGGGCCCGGCCGCCAGTGGCCTGGTTTCCTACAATGCGGGCGGGCGCTGGGGCCTGCTGCTGTCTGCCGATTTCTCCGATTCCACCCGCGAGAACTCGACCGAAGGCCTCGACCAGTATGGCGTCGTGCTCAATGGCGAAAACGCCGTCAGCGCCGACAGCTATTACGGTTTCCTGACGCCCTGGAACGGCGCGCCCATTCCCTCGGACATCAAGCAGAACCCGGACGGCAGCGTCGACGTCAATGGTGACGGCAAATCCGACGGCGTGTTCATGGGCAGCCAGAACATCAGCCTGTACGACATCACGACGCAGCGCCGGCGCAAGGCCGGCAATGCATCGTTCCAGATGGACCTCGGTGGTGGCTTCACGCTGACCAGCGATTTCTTCTTCGCGCGCCAGGATCAATACGATCGCAGCGTCGGCATCCAGTTCAACTCCACCAACTGGGAAGGTGCGACCTACGTACCCGTGGATTCGCGCAATACCGGCGCCAGCGTGGCCGGCCAGTACGGCACGCCCGACGATCCGCCGTGGGAAAACATGAACCTGTACACCACGCAGGTTTACAAGAAGTGGCCGGGCGACGTGGAATCGTTTTCGCAGATCACGCAGAAGGGTTCGATCGCGAGGAACTTCAACGTGCAGGTGGATTTCGACAATGGCGGGCCATTCACCGCCACGCTGCGCGGCATCCGCGATTCGGCGCACCAGGTCAACTTCGAAACCGACCTCAACATCGCCAACGCGGATGGCGCACAGTGGCCCAACGACCCGGAGGATGCGGCGCCTCCCGGTACCTACATCTATCCCGACGAGCTGGGCGGCAACCGGGTGTTCAACGACAACGGCATTCCCGCGAACACGATCCCGATCACCGCCGATTTCACCGGCCGCAATCTCGCCATCAGCATGCCAGGCGTGCTGGCCAGCAATTTCGCGAATCCGGATGGCTGGTCCATGAAGACGCTGGAGTCCGACGGCAGCTACGACCGCAAGGTGGGCCTGAGTGCAGTGCGCTTCGATGGCCATTACAACTTCGACAACGGCATCAAGCTCGACTTCGGGGTACGCAACAGCATCCGCAGCGCCGACAACGTCGGCTTCACGTTCATCACACCGGTGTATGCCGGCATGGGCGCGAGTGACCCGAACGGATGTCTCGTGCGTTATGTCGCGGCGGACGTGGTGATGGACGACGATTCCTGCTCCGCCGGCAATGCGCAGGGCTTTTTCCGCGCCGGTCCCCTGTCCGCGCAGCACCTGTCGCAGACGCCGCCGCCGCTCGCCAACAACTGGAAACAATACACGGACCTGCTCGGTTCGGGCATCACCTTCTGGGCCGTCGATCCGCACGCCATGGACAACCCGGAGGCGTACTGGCATTCCCTGTATCCCGACACGCGTCGGCAGGTGACGCCGGGGCGCACCTGGGCGGTATGGATGAAGGAGTCTTCGGCCTACCTGCAACTCGATCTGGACGGCAACATCGGCAGCATGCCGTATGCCGCGAATGTCGGCATGCGCGTGATCCGCACCAACCTTGACGTCACCCAGCACCTGACCGGCGCACCCGCGCCGTACGGCGTGGAGCCGGCGGACGCCGGCACCCAGCTCACCCGTCGCAATTACAAGGATTACCTGCCGGCGGCGAACTTCGCGATCAACCTGACCGACGACCTGAAACTGCGGCTGGCGTATTCCAAGAACATGATGCCGCTCGACCTCAGCACCTGGGGCGGTGGGTTGTCGCTGAACTATTCGCTGACCGTGGTGCCCGGCCAGCCCACGCTGTTCCGCGTCGCGGGCGGCAATTCGGACGGCAATCCGAATCTCGACCCGTGGCGTTCCAAGAACTACGGCGCATCGCTCGAGTACTACATCAATCCTTCGAGCATGGTGAGCCTTGCGTTCTTCCGGATCAACGTGCAGAGCTTCATCGAGAGCGGCAGCGTGATCAATTGCACGCTGCCCGACGAGGACGGCGTGGTGCGCAACCGTTGCGTGGTGATCACCGAACCGGTGCAGGGCACCGGCAACAGTATCCATGGCGCCGAGTTCGACTACCGCCAGGCGTTCACCTTCCTGCCGGGCTTCCTGCACAATACCGGCATGGAGTTCAACGCGACGTACGCGCCGAGCGATTCGGGGCGGACGGATCTCGCCGGCAACAAGATTCCCTTCCAGGACAACTCGAAAAAATCCGGCAACCTGATCCTGTGGTACCAGAACGACCGCTTCCAGGCGCGCGTGGCCTACAACTACAGGTCGCGTCGCGCGGTATCGGCCGACGTCGGCGCGATCGCCGGGCTGGAGATGTACGAGGCGCCGCAGAAATACGTCGATGCGTCGGTGTCGTACAAGATCAACAAGTACGCGCAGGTGTTCGTGCAGGGTACCAATCTCACGAACGAGTACCAGCGGTTCTATCTCGTGTGGCCGGACCAGCCCGCGCATTCGAATTTCTTCGAGCGGATGTACATGATCGGGGTACGCGGACAGTTTTGACGCGCGCCATGGCGCCGATCAGCCTGCCGGCGAGGGCGGCACAGGGCCCGGCGAGCTGATCCATCCTGCCGTTCATCGACATCAGGGTGGATCGACTTGCGGGGCCTTGCGCATGGCCGCGGAATGACGGCTGCGCGGGGCGGGTTTTTGGGGAATCAACCAGACGCGTGGCGAATGGCGGCGAGCCAGATGCATGATGGTGCCGCGACGCGCAACCGGAGACGACATGCCAGACATGCAAGCCTCTGAGGCAGCCGGCAAGCCCACACACGGCGCCGGATTCCGTCGATCGATCGGGCTGTTTTCCGGCACCGCGATCAACATGACGCAGATGTGCGGCATCGGGCCGTTCATCACCATCCCGATCATGGTCGCCGTGATGGGCGGCCCGCAGGCGATCATCGGCTGGATCGCCGGCGCGGTCCTCGCCGCGTGCGACGGCATGGTCTGGGCGGAACTGGGCGCAGCGATGCCGGGTGCGGGCGGAACCTACGTGTATTTGCGCGAGGCCTTCCAGTACCGCACCGGCAAGCTGATGCCATTCCTTTTCATCTGGACGGTGCTGCTGACGATTCCGCTGATCATGTCGACCGGCATCATCGGCATGGTCGAATACCTCGGCTTCTTTTTCCCGCACATGGGCTGGACGACCGTGCACCTGATCAGCGTGCTCGCGAGTTTCCTGGTGGTGTTCCTGCTGTACCGGCGGATCGAGTCGATCCGCGCGATCACGGTCGCGCTGTGGATCATCATGCTGGTCGCGGTGGTCGGCACGTCGGCGGCGGGCTTCAGCGACTTCCACCCGGAGCTTGCCTTCACGTTTCCCGCCGATGCCTTCGGAAGCCATTTCTTCGTGGGGCTTGGCGCCGGCCTGGTGATCGGGATCTACGACTACCTCGGTTATTTCACCACCGCCTACATGGGTGACGAGTTGCGCAATCCGGGCCGCACGATGCCAGGCTCCATCCTGATCTCGGTGATCGCGATGATGTTCGTCTATCTCGCCCTGAACATCAGCGTGCTGGGCGTGGTGCCCTGGCAGGACGTCGCCACCTCGAAGTCGATCGCGTCGCTGGTGGTCGAGCACAGTTGGGGCCACGTCCCGGCCGCGGTGATGACCATCCTGATCATCATCACGGCTTTCGCGTCGGTGTTTGCAGGATTGCTCGGGGGCTCGCGCGTGCCGTACCAGGCGGCCCACGACAAGGTGTTCCTGTCCGCGTTCGGGCGGCTGCATGCGAAGCACGGATTCCCGCACGTGGCCTTGCTCACGATGGGCGTCGTCATGGCGGCGGGAACCTTCTTCGACCTCACCGAGGTGATCAACATGCTGTTGGCGGCCACGATCATCGTGCAGTCGGCCGCGCAGATCATCGCGCTGGTGGTGCTGCGCAAGCGGCAGCCGGCATTGCGGCGGCCTTACCGGCAGTGGCTTTATCCGCTGCCGTGCGTCGTCGCGATGCTCGGATGGATTTACGTGTATGTCTCGGCTTCGACCATGTCGCTCATCCTCTCGGGCGCATGGATTGTCGCCGGGCTGCTGGTCTTCATGGTCTGGGCCAGGGTCAACAACTCCTGGCCGTTCGCGCCCGTCGAAATACGGGAAACCTATCTCGGGAACAGGTGATGAACATGAAAGCGTGCATCGAATATGCCGCCTGGGCGGTGGCCGCGCTGGCGGTGATGGTCGTGCCGTTCGCGTACGCCGGAACTGCCGTTTCACCCGCCGCCATCCAACGCAGCGCCGGAACCGCCACCGCGATCGCACACTGGCGGATCCAGTCCAGCGCCAGGGCGCAGGAGCGCGGTGCGGAAATCTCGAGCGCGGATTTTTCGACCAAGGGCTGGACGCCCGTGAGCGGGCGTGCCACGGTGATGGCCGGGCTGATGGAAAACGGCCGATACAAGAACGTGTTTCACGACGATGAGTTGCGCACGGTGGCCCGCCATCACTTCGTGATTCCGTGGTGGTACCGCACGCAGTTCACGCTCGGCAAGGGCGGCGGCGGGCAGCACGTGCTGGTGCGCACGAACGGGATCATCGGCGGCGCCGACCTGTGGTTCAACGGCCACCAGGTGGCGGCGCAACCCGAGCTTCGCGGGGCGTATCCGGTGCGCGAATTCGACGTGACACGCTGGGTGCACGATGGCGTGAATACGCTGGCCATGCGCGTGCATCCGGCCGACCCGCAGCGCGATTTTTCCATGGGCTGGGTGGACTGGAACCCCGAGCCGCCCGACAACAACATGGGACCGTGGCGCGGTGTCGACATCGTGCAGACGGGACCGGTCGAGCTGCGCTATCCCTCGGTCACCTCCGATCTCTCGTTGCCGGATCTTTCGCACGCGGCGTTGACGGTGAAGGTGCAGGTGCGAAACCTCGACGACGTCGCGCACGATGCCATGGTGACGGGCGAGGTGGCAGGCATTTCGCTGCAGCGCAAGGTCCATCTCGAAGCGGGGCAGGTGCAAACCGTTTCGTTTTCACCGAAAACCGATCCGGGGCTCGACCTTGAGCACCCGAAAGTCTGGTGGCCGATCGGCATGGGCGACCATCCGCTGTACGACCTGAAGCTGACCGCGTCGGTGGATGGCGCCGAATCCGATCGCGCCGCGACCACGTTCGGTATCCGCAGCGCGACCTCGAAACTTGCCAAGCAGGGTTACATCCAGTTCTTCATCAACGGCAAGCCGGTGCTGATCCGCGGCGGCGGCTGGGCGCCGGACATGTTCCTGCGCGAACTGCCCGGGCGCATGGAGGCCGAGTTCAGTTACGTCCGCAACATGGGACTCAACGCAATCCGCAGCGAAGGCAAGCTCGAAGACCAGCACTTCTACGACCTCGCCGATCGCTTTGGGCTCATGATCCTGCCGGGCTGGGAGTGTTGCGACAAATGGGAGTCCGCGGCAAAGACGGGCGGCGAACCCTGGGACGATGCCGACATGACGATCGCGCAGGCATCGATGGCGAGCGAAGCGCGATTGCTGCGCAACCATCCATCGGTGATCGGCTTCCTGATCGGCAGCGACAACGCGCCGCCGCCGGCGATCGCGAAGATGTACGTCGACACGTTGCATGCCGCGGACTGGAACCTGCCCATCGTCTCCGCTGCAGTCGACCAGGCCAGCACGGCGGCCGGTCCGTCCGGCATGAAGATGGCGGGTCCGTACGCATGGATACCGCCGTCGTACTGGTACGCCGACAAGCTGGGCGGCGCGTTCGGGTTCGATTCCGAAGTGAGCGCGGGCGCCGACATTCCGCGCCTGGAAGACGTTCAACGCATGTTGTCGCCATTGGCGCAGGAAGCGCTCTGGAAATACCCGGACGTCCGGCAGTACCACGCAACGGCATCGTGGTCGCCGTTCGCCAAGCTGGAACCGTTCGACAATGCGCTCGCGAAACGCTACGGGCCGCCGAAGAATCTCGCCGATTACGTGCAGAAGGCCCAGCTCGACAACTACGACAACGTGCGCGCGCAATTCGAGGCCTTCAACGCGCACATGGATTCGGCCAATCCGTCCACGGGCGTGATCTACTGGATGCTCAACAATGCGTGGCCGTCGCTGCACTGGCACCTGTACGACTGGTACATGAATCCGGCGGGTGCGTATTTCGGCGCCAAGAAGGCCAACGAGCCGCTGCACATCCAGTATTCGTACGACGACGGCGCGATCGTGCTGGTCAACCACACGCTCACCGATGCGCACGGCCTGCGTGCGAGGGTGCGGGTGCGCAACCTGGACGGCAGCACGCGTTACGACAAGTCGTTCGCCGTCCTCGATCTTGCGGGCAACCACACGCTCGGCGTCACGAAGCTTCCGGGGATTTCCGGATTGTCGCCAACGTACTTCGTCGAGTTGGATCTTGCGTCCAGCGACGGCCAACCCGTCAGCCGCAACGTCTACTGGCTCTCCACGCAGAAGGACGTGCTCGACTGGAAAAACTCGAACTGGTACCTGACGCCGCTGACGCAATACGCCGACCTGACCGCGCTGCAATCCTTGCCCGCGGCCACCAGCGACGTGCACGCCACGACACGGCGCGACGGCGACGACAACGTCACCACCGTCACGCTTTCGATACCCGAATCTTCGAAGGCCGTGGCCTTGTTCCAGCACCTGTCGATCCGCAAATCCGCGGACGGCGACGCCGCGCTGCCGATCCTGTGGAGCGACAACGACGTCACGCTGTGGCCCGGCGAATCGCTGACCGTCACCGCGCGTTATGCGGCCAAGGGGATCACTGCGCCGGTCGTTGAGGTGAGCGGATGGAACGTGCCGGCGCGGCATGTGACGGCTGACACGAACCAGCACTGACTTTCGTTTCGTCATTCCGGGGCCACCGCAGATCTTTGCGGCGGAACCCGACTGCGAAGGCAGGATGCCGGAGCGAACGCCGGCGCAGCCGGCGGCCCGAAGGGCGAGCCGCAGGAGGCGGCGAGTCAATCGGTGGCTTCCCGCGTCACCGTTACAACAAAGACACTGGATTCCCGCTTTCGCGGGAATGACGAAAGTATGGGATTGATCATGAATCTCTTGAAGTATCGGCAACAACAACACCCATGAAGCGCGCCAACATCAGCGACGTGGCCCGCGTGGCGAACACCTCGCGCAAAACCGTCTCGCGGGTGCTCAACAACGAGCCGAACGTCAGCGAATCCACGCGCCAGCAGGTGCTGGATGCGATGGCCGCGCTCAAGTACCGCCCGCTCACCTCGGCACGCAGCCTCGCGACCAATCGCTCGTTCACGGTCGGCCTGCTGTACGACAACCGTTCGCCCAGTTACATCATGGAAGTGCAGGCCGGCGTGCTCGAGGCTTGCGAAGCGCAGCACTACAGCATGACGGTGCAGCCGCTGGTTTCCACGTCGCCCGATTTCGTCGAGCGCGTCGACGACATCCTGACGCGCCATCGTCCCGACGGACTGATCCTGACGCCGCCGATCACCGATCACGCAGCCTTGCTGAAGAGCCTGCGCAAGAGCGGCGTGCCGTTCGCCTCGATTTCCCCGCGCCATCCGGAAAACCAGGTCGGCGTGATCCTGCGCGAACGCGAGGCCGCGGCCGCGATGGTGGCGCACCTGGTTTCGCTGGGCCACACGCGCATCGCGCACATCGTCGGCGACCTGGAACACGGCGCCGGCGTATGGCGCCTGGCCGGCTATCGCGACGGCATGAAGCGCGCGGGCCTGAAGGAGAACCCGGCCTACATGGTGCAAGGCCGGTTCTCGTTCGAATCCGGTGTCGCCGCCGCGCGCAAATTGCTGGCGCTGAAGCAACGGCCCACCGCCATCTTCGCGGGCGACGACGACATGGCCACCGGCACGATCTGGGCCGCCTCCGAAGCGGGCCTGTCGGTACCGGGCGACATTTCCGTGTGTGGCTTCGACGACACCACGATCGCGACCCAGGTGTGGCCGCCGTTGACCACCATCCACCAGCCCGTGCACGCCATGGCCCGGCGCGCCACAGAGGAACTGTTGCGGCTCGTGCTCGGCCGCGGCGAGGCCCGCATGGTCGAACTCGATTACGAAATGCGCATCCGCGCTTCGACGGGGCCACGGCGATAGGCAGCCCGACCAGATTGCGTCGTCCCGCTTTTTGCCGTCGTCCCCGCGAAAGCGGACTGCGTTTGCAGGATTGCAAATGCGAACGCCGCAGGCGGCCCGAAGGGCGAGCGCCAAGGATGGCGCGAGTTTATCCAGTGTCTTTCACATGGCGTGCCGAAAGTCGCCGGGTCCCCGCTTTCGCGGGGATGACGATGACATTGGCCTTGTTTCGCACGCATCCGCGCCTGCGATACTTCATCCAGGCCAAAACACGTTCACCAAAGGAGCGCATGATGTCCGCCGCACCGCATCCCGCGAAGCCATCCCGAACGTTTCATTTCATTTCCGGCCTGCCGCGTTCCGGCAGCACCCTTTTGGCGGCGATCCTGAAACAGAACCCACGCTTCCACGCCGGCATGACCAGCCCCATCGCCGACATCATGGGCGTCGTCGTCGCGGAGATGAGCACCAAGAACGATTTCTCGCACGCGATTTCCGACGAAGCACGCGTGTCGGTCATGCGCGGCCTGGTCGAGAATTTCTACGTCGCGCAAACCGATGCCGAAGTGGTGTTCGACACCAGCCGGCTATGGTGCAGCCGCATGCAGATGCTCGACACGCTGTTCCCGCGCGCCAAGGTCATCGCCTGCGTGCGGCAATTGCCGTGGGTGCTGGACAGCATGGAGCGGCTGGTGCGCCAGCAGCCGGTCAGCGTCAGCAAGGTGTTCCGCTTCGATACCAACACCACCATCTATTCACGGGCACAGGCACTGGCCGATCCGCGAGGCATGGTCGGCTTTTCATTCCAGGCCATCAAGGATGCGTTCTACGGCCAATACGCCTCCGGCCACCTGATGCTGCTCACTTACGAAACCCTGACCAAAAGCCCCGAAGCGGCGCTGCGCAAGGTCTACGAATTCATCGGCGAGCCATGGTACGACCACGACTTCGACAGCGTCGAATACGGCGCCAGCGAGTTCGACTCGCGCGTCGGCATGCCCGGCCTGCACACCGTCCGTTCCAAGGTCGAAGCGCCCGAACGCAAACCCATCCTGCCGCTCGAAATCTTCAACCGCTTCGTGCCCGAGTCATTCTGGCTGGACCCGAAGAACAACATCAGCGGCGTGCCGGTGGTGTGAAGGGGGAGTGGCTGGAATGCAGCGGGACTGCGGAACCCGAGTCGCGCCCACTCCGCCGCATCAGGGACCGGGTACCGTGACGCGCGCCACCGTGGTGCCGTCCCGGCTGTCGCGCAGGTTCCAGGAAACGACGCGCGCGACGATGGTGCCGCCGGCGGGGTCGGGGAGGACCTGTTCGATCTTCAAGGTCGTATCGAGGTTGAGCATGTGGTCGCCGTAGCGGTCGGTGATGCCCTGGGCCTGTTCCTTCGGCACGCTCCACGACTGCGCGGCGAGTGCGTTGCTGAATTTCAGGGTCACGGTCTGGTCCAGTGCCTTGAAGGTGTAGACCGAACCCGGTGACAGCGCGCCGATGGTGAATTCGCCGTACGTCGGGTCGTACTGGCTGAGGTTCGCATTGGCCGTCAGATGGAGCACGCCGACGCCGCGCACGGCGGCGAGGCCGCCTTCGAATGCCGCCTTGACCGCAACGCGTTGCGCCGCCTTGTCCGCGCCCGGCGCGTAGCGCACCCGCTGGTCCTGTTCGACCCATTGTTCGACCGGCGGCGTGATGCTGGCAAGGTCGTAATACAGGTACACCATGGTCGCGTTGTCGGGGTTGCTCAGTTCGCCAGTGCGCGCAGCCAGGTTGCCGCCAGCCGGCGGGGCTTGCGCCGCCTGTGCAGTTGGCGGCGCGACGGGTGTGTTCGCAGTCGGTGCGGCCGATGTGGTAGATGCGGCACCGGAGACGGACGCGGAGGCGGAAGCCGGTGCCTCAGACTTCCCGCAGCCGCCCAGCAGCGCCAGCGCGATCGAGATGCCGATCGCGGTGCTTCCGATGCCCGTTCCTGATCCAGACGATGGCTTGTGCATGGCATTCCCCCCTCAAAGTTTCACGGCATCGGCATTCTTCGAAGCGTCCTTGACCTGCTGGGCGCGGCGCTGCGCGTCCATCGCCTGCAGGCCATGCTTGGTCGCGGTCAAGGCGTTGTAGCCGCCCGCCTGATCGACCACCCCTACCTGCATGAACCTGGCGAGATCGGGGTTGCTGCCCAGCCGGATGATCTTGGCCTCCACGACGATGCCGCAGTCGGCCGACAGGTTCATGCCGCCGTCCGGATCGGAGACGCCATTGCACCGGTTGAACAGGGGCGACGTTTCCGTGATCAGCCGGCCGCGCGGATCGTAGGCCCACCGCAGGCCGCGGTAACCGGTTTGGTAACCGGAGGAGTCCTGCTTGTGCGTGGGCGGACCGTATTTGTCGATCAATGACTGCGTGACGCTGTCCAGCGTCGGGTCCTTGCCCGTGTCGAACCATTGTTCGCGTGTCACGGCGATGACCTTCTCCTGGCCCGGCATGCCCATCGTGGTGACGAACCATTTCGCTTGCCCGGGCTTCATGTCCTCGCGCACCGCGTTCATGCCGCGGTCCATGGCATTGCGTTCCATCTCCTGGACGATCTGCCGTCCGGTCTTCTGCACCTTCGCTTCGGCAAAGCGCGCGCTGAAACCCTGGCGGATGGTTTGGCCATAAGTCTGGATGTCGAAGCCGCGGCTGGTGTCGGGCGTGACGACCAGCAACGGATTGCTGCACATCACCGCGTTGGCGGCCTGCTCATAGGTGATGCCGGGGCGTACGCCGAGCACGTCGTCGACCGGCGTGCCCTGCGCCGCGGCCGGAAGATCCGCGGGACAATGCACGTCGCCGCGCATGTGCGCCGCGACTTCGGTGGTGGAAGCGTTCGCAGGCAGGCTGGCCGCCGCCGCCTTGGTGGCTTCCGCCGACACGGCCGGGGTCTTGTCCGACCCGCAGCCGGCCAACAGCGCGGTCGCAAGCAGCAGGCTCAAAGTGATGGGCGTTGTCTTGAACGTTTTCATGGCGAAAACTCCTGTTTGGTAACGGGCGGTCGGCGCGTTCGCACTCGCCGAACAAGTGGCTTGGAACTTGTCCGTAAACAACGAAACCGTTCGTGTTGAGCGTGGCGAAGAGAAGCGTCGCGAAGTCGAAACACCGGAATTGCGCATCCGTTGCACTTCGACTTCGCGCCTTCGGCGCTACGCTCAGTGCGAACGACGGGTTACCGACAAGTTCCTAGTCCTTCTTCTTCATCGTGCCCCAGGGCGTATCGATCGAGCCGTCGGCGTTGCGCGTCAGCACCAGGTCGCCTTCCGAGGAATGCAGCACGATCCTGTCGCCGTCGACGCTGTACTTCATTTCGCGGGTCGACCCCAGCAGGGTTGCGTAGGCCTTGCCCGATTCGAACTTGATCGAACCCATGCCGCCTTCCCATGTGCCGCCGATGCCGCCGCTGCAGGCAGCCAGGAGCAGGGTTGCGAGCAGGGGCGCGAGCATTCGCGTGCGGATGTTCATGATGGTTCTCCTCAATGAAATGGATGGCCCGACGCCCGGACGAATGAAGCTGAGCCGAGACGGATCCGATCGATGGGGCCGGAGGCCACGCGCTATTGCCCCGGCGCGGTTTTCTCCAGGGTTCCGCCGAGGCCGTCGAGGTGAAGCGACCCGTCACTGTTGCGGGTGAGCGTCAGGTGCGGGTGGCCGTCCGGGCCGTCGACGGTGATCTTGTCGCCATCCACCGTGTACGTGCCCTCGATCGTTTTCATCGACACCAGACCGGTCACCCAGGCCTTGCCCGAGTCGAACTTGATCGTCAGCGCGCTGTCGGTTTTGGCGTAGGTGCCGCTGATGCCTCCGCCTCCGCAAGCGGCCAGGACCAGGGTTGCAAGCAGCGGTGCGAGAAATCGGGTTCGGATGTTCATGACGGTTCTCCAATCGGGGAATGGCAGGGCCGCGCCCCGCTATGCGGCGCTCAAGCTCCGCTTCATGCCCAGCACCGCCAGCACGATCGCCGCGGCAAGCGAGAGGTAGAAGCCGAATCCGAGATGGAACAGGTCGCTCATCCCGCCGCCGAACTGGCCACCGATGGAATCGAGGGTGTGCAGCGTGGAAAAGACGGCCCACAGGACCGCCAGCAAGGGGATCGCCAGCGCCAGCCAGGCCCGCTGGTTGCGCCAGAACAGTGGCACCGCGATGCTGGCGTAGCCGAGCATCAGCAGGACTTTGATCATGCCGCCGCCATTGGCGCCCATCTGGCTCATCAAGCTGGCGATGTCGAACATCGACTTGCCCATGCTGGCGCCCATCATCGACATCGAAACCGCGTTGAATGCCAGGGTGCCGAGCAGGAACAACACCCATGCGCCCAGGGTGAGCTTCCCGTAGCGTTCGAGGATCGCGTTGACCGTGGGCGCGTTGTTCGCCGGCATGTCGTTGGCTGCGGTGGTCGATGCGCCGCCGACCGGCGCCGCCGCGGCACCCGCCGGCGTGCCGGAAGACGGGATCGGCGCGCGCAGCTTGTTCAACGACGCACCGAATTTGCCGGAGAGTTCCGCGGCCTTTTCCCTGATCAGCACGTCGTCGCCGACGGCGTTGATCGCGCTGATCGTGTCGCCCTCGAATATGAGCTCGACGGTCTTGTTGACGGTTGGCGCGGTGTTGCCACGCCAGGCGGACAGCACGAACGGGTACTGCTTGCCGTCCGCGACGATCGTGCCGCTGCCGTCGGCGCCGTTGTACTGGATGATCTTGCCTCGCATGGTCGTGTCTCCTGTCGGTGGCGGATATGGAACCAGTGATCAGCGCAGCGGCGCGTGCACCCGCACGCTCGCCGGCTTCTGGTACGGGAATCCCATGTCGGCCAGCACCGCCCATTGCTTCACCGCGCGCGGCACCGCGTCGTACGGGGTCGAGGTGTCCGCGGTCGGATCGGTGTCCAGCCAGATGTCGGTATGGCCACGGCTGTGGATCGCGACGGTGACCGCACCGGAATAGAGGCTCACGTCCACGATCGCGTTTTCCTCGCCGCCCCTGTGCGGCGCGTTGCCGGAAAGGACGAGGTCGCAACCGACCAAGTCGATCGGACCGGCTACATCGAGGTTTCGTCGCAGGTGCTGGCGCACTTCCACCGGCAAGCGTTTCAGGCGTGCGGCGACCGCGGGGGCGGCCAGCAGGTTCTTGTCGCTCACGTAGTTGCCGGCGTAGTCCAGCATCGGCGACACGCCGCCGTCCTTGACGGTGCACGCGGCGGGCGCGGCGATCGGCAGTGCGAGCAACGCCAGCAGGGCGATGGTCGCCATTGCGATCCTCCCACCCGGCGCGATCAATTCCACGGCCAGTCCGCCATTAGCGCGCAGGACGCCGGCAGGCCGATCAATGCAAACACCAACGTGGCGATCACGTAGCGGGTGGCGCCCGGGCGCAGGCCCACGTAGTAGCGGACGAATTCGGCCTCGGGCAGGCGTGCTTCGGCGGTGTCCGGCTGCTCGCGTTTGATCCGCGCATATTCCGCGAGCGCCTTGCGCTCGCCCACGCCGAGGTGATGCCAGGCATGGGCCCGCCAGCTCTCCGCGATCAGGAACAAAACGGCAGCCACGCACAACAGCATCAGCCATGCACCGATCATGTCCGGCCATCCCTCGGGTCATCGTGGAGATCTCTCCGGTTGCGGTGGTGGCCAACGGGTGGCCGTGGGGCCATTGGGCGCCTGGGGCGCGGGAAAGTCGTCACGGCCGTCTAACGGATCGCTAACGGCGACGATCGGGTCGCGCCGGGCGCGTGCGGCCGCCGCGTGGTTGATGCACAATCCCCGGGTCGCGCGCAGACCGGAGCAGGAAGGTGGACACGGGCCATTGCGATCGGCCGCTGTACCGCTACCGTTTCGACGACGCCGAATTCGACGAGGCACGCGCGACCCTGCGCGTGGCCGGCGAGCGCGCGGACCTGGAACAGCGCCCGCTACAGGTGCTGGCGCTGTTGCTGCAGCGCGTCGACGAAGTGGTGCCGCGCGCCGAGTTGTTCGATACGGTGTGGGCGGGCCGGCCCACCGTCGACAACGTGCTGGCGAATGCGGTGGCCAAGCTGCGCAAGGCACTGGGGCCGGCCAGCGCGCGCATCATCAACGTGCCCCGCGTCGGTTACCGGCTGCGCGGGCCGGTCGAGCGCACGGTGGCCGGGCGCCGTGCCGGCGGCGGTTTCGAATTGGCGGCCGGGCAAGCCGTGCCGGGCCGGGAACATTTTCGCCTCGAAATCTGCCTGGACCCGTCCGGCGATGCGGCGGTATGGCTCGCGCGCCATCAAAAGACCGGCGAACCGCGCGTCTACAAGTTCGCGGTCGACGGCGAACGGCTCGCGGCGCTGAAACGCGAAGTCACGATCTATCGCGTGCTCAAGGAGTGCCTCGGTGAGCGCGACGACCGCGTGCGCCTGTTCGACTGGAACTTCGATTCGCCACCGTTTTTCCTGGAATGCGAATACGCGGGACAGGATCTCGCGCGCTGGGCGCAGGAGGATCCGTCTTTCGCCGCCGCATCGCGCGAACACCGGATCGCGTGGTTCATCGAAGTCGCCGAAGCGGTCGCGGCCGCGCACGATGCCGGCGTGCTGCACAAGGACCTGAAACCGTCCAACGTGCTGGTGGCGCCCCGCGGCGACGGCTGGCGCTGGCGGGTCG
Organism: Rhodanobacter sp.; assembly: GCA_044464225.1. Taxonomy (GTDB): domain Bacteria; phylum Pseudomonadota; class Gammaproteobacteria; order Xanthomonadales; family Rhodanobacteraceae; genus 66-474. The sequence continues at coordinate 43,818 of JBIQLN010000015.1, forward strand.
CGGATTTCGGCAGCGGACGGCTGCTGGAACCGCAAAAGCTGGAAGCGTTGAACATCACGCGGCTGGGCATGGCGGTCACCGGCGTGTTTGCGGAGGAAGCCGGGGTGACGCTGCTGTACGTCGCCCCCGAACTGCTGGCCGGTGCCGCACCGTCGGTCCGCAGCGACGTTTTCGCGCTGGGCCTGATCCTGTTCCAGATGGTCGTCGGCGACTTGCACCGCACGCTCGCACCCGGCTGGGAGCAGGGCATCGACGACGAGTTGCTGTGCGAGGACATCACGGCGGCGACCCGTGGCGACCCCGAGCACCGCCTCGCCAGCGTGGACGCGCTGATCCAGCGCCTGCGCAGCCGCGAAGCGCGCGCCGTCGAACGCAAGCGGCTGCGCGATTCCGACGCGCGTGCGCTGATGGCCGAGCGCCTGCTCGAACGCAGCCGGGTGCGGCGTCCCTGGCTGATCGCCGCGATCATCCTGCTGGGGGCGGGCCTCGCCGTGAGCCTGTGGCAGCTCAAGGAAATCAGGGCGGCACGCACCGAAGCCCAGCAACAGGCCGCGCTGGCCGCCGCCACCAACCGCTTCCTCAATGACGACCTGCTGGGTGCCGGCGTCGGTGGCAATTCGCCCGCGTGGTACGAACGCAACCCGTCGCTGCGGGAAGTCCTGGATACTGCCGCGCGCCACCTCGACGACGGCCGCTTTGCCGGCGAGCCGCTGGTCCTGGCGGGCCTGCACCAGACCCTCGGCCGCGCGTACCGCAGCACCGGCACGTTTTCAAAGGCCGGCGTGCAACTGCAAGCCGCGGCGGATTGGTTGCAGCGCACGCTTGGCGCGAGCGACCAGCGTACCGTGCTGGCGCAATACGAGCTCGCGCCGATCCTGGCGCACCTGTCGAAGTTCGACGATGCCCATGCGGTGCTCGATCGCGCCGATGCGGCGGCCGGCACGCGCCGCGATGCGATTTCGGAAATCGCGCTGCGCGCACACCTTGCGCGCGGCGACGTGCTGTACCAGCAGATGCGCGTCGAGCCCGCGCTGGCCGCGTACACCGTTGCCGAGAAGTTGCAACGGCAACTGCACCCCGACGACGCGGTGATGTCCGTGCACCTGCTGCTGGCGATCGCCGGTTGCGATTTGCGGATGGGCAAGCCGAAAGAGGCCGAGACGGTCGCGCGGAAAATCCTGTCGGGCGCGTCCTATACGCAGGAGCGCATCGGGCTGGCCGCGATCGCCACCGCCCATTCGCGGCTCGGCGACGCCCTGCGGGGGCAGGGCCGGTACAAGGACGCGATTCCCGTGACGCAGCAATCGCTGCAGGAATACGAAACCTCGCAGGGGCCGGACAGCCAGGGCGCGATCAGCGCCTTGAGCACCTTGAGCTATCTCTATTCACTGACCGGCGACGACGCCAAGGCCCTGGCGTTGCAGCGCGACGTATACCAGCGCGCGGTGCACCGCTGGGGCGCCGAAAGCCAGTACGCGCTGGTCGAGCTGCTGAACCTCGGATCCAGCGAATACGACGCGGGAGACCTGAAGTCCGCATTGCCGCACCTGCAACAGGCCGAAGCCGGACTCGTGAAGGTGAGCGGCGAGAAAAGCCCGACGACCCAAGCTGCGCGCGTCGCGCTGGCCAATGCCCTGGCCGACCTCGGCGACAACGAGGAGGCCCTGGCGATGATCGCCGAAGTCGATCCGGTGGCCTACCAGGCAACCACCTCCGATCCGGACCGCGCGGTGGTCCTGAAGGCCATGCAGGCCCGCATCGAGTTGCGCATGCACAAGCCGGGCGCGGCCACGCGCCTCCGCGATGCCATCGCCGCGATGCAGACGGCCGGTGTTGCGGACGAGGAAATCGCGACATTCCGTTCGGTACTGCCTGGTGCAAACGTGCGCTGAGGAGGCACGATGGGTTGAATCACGCGCCCCTCCGCTTGCGGTCCGAGGAACACCATCAGCGTTTTCCAGGTGGCGTGGCGGCGGTGCGATTTCGATGAGCATGCATCCGGCCTGCGGTGCTAATCTGAGTGTCGGCCGCTGTTCTCGGCCGAACGGACTATCGGCGGATCGAAGGGACAGCGATGAGTGAAAGCGAGACCAGCCTGCCGAACCGCGCCGATGCCGAAGCGCCGAGGATCTCCACCGGCAGCGCCGGTCTCGATGAAATCCTCGGGGGTGGCGTCGACCCCGAACGGATGTACCTTTACGAAGGGCGTCCCGGGGCGGGCAAGACGACCTTGGCGCTGCAGTTTCTTCTGGAAGGCGTGCGCCGCGGCGAACCGGTGCTCTACATTACCCTTTCGGAAACCGAGCGCGAACTGGAGCTGGTTGCCCATCGTCATGGATGGTCCCTGGACGGGATCACCGTTTTCGAGTTGGTTCCTCCCGAAACCACCCTCGATCCCAGCCACGAACTGACAGTCCTGCAGCCCGCCGAAATGGAACTCGGGGAAACCAGTCGTCTCATCTTCGACAAGATCGAGCAGGTGAATCCGGCCCGGATCGTGATCGACAGCCTGTCCGAACTTCGGCTGCTCGCGCAAAGCCCCCTGCGGTATCGCCGGCAGGTTCTTGCGTTGAAGCACTTCTTTTCCACCCGCAAGTGCACGGTGATCCTGCTCGACGATCTCACCGCACACGAGAAGGATCTTCAACTCCACTCCATTGCGCACGGGGTGGTGCTGCTCGAACAGTTGGCGATTGCCTACGGCGCCGAACGCCGGCATCTGCGGGTGGTGAAGATGCGGGGGATCCCCTTCAAGGGCGGCTTCCATGATTTCACCATCAAGCGCGGAGGCCTGGAGATCTATCCGCGCCTGGTTGCGGCAGAGCACCACAAGCAGTTCGAGAGCGACTTCGTTCCCAGCGGCAACGCCGAGCTGGACAAACTTCTTGGCGGCGGCCTGGAGCGGGGCACCAACGCGCTGCTGATCGGTGCGGCCGGCGTGGGGAAATCGTCCATCGCCGTGACCTATGCGATCGCCGCGGCCCAACGCGGAGAGCACACCACCATCTTCGCCTTCGACGAAGGCCGGGGCACCATCCGGGCGCGCGCGAAAACCCTGGGCCTGCCGTTCCAGGATGCCATGGAACGAGGGTTGATCGAGCTCCAGCAGATCGATCCCGCGGAATTGTCGCCGGGGGAATTCGCGCATCGCGTGCGTGCGGCAGTGGAACGCGATGGTGCACGGATCGTCGTCATCGACAGCCTGAACGGCTATCTCAACTCCATGCCAGACGAGCGTTTCCTGATCCTGCAGATGCACGAGCTGCTGAGTTATCTCAGTCAACTCGGTGTGCTGACATTGCTCGTGCTCGCCCAGCACGGGCTGGTTGGTCCCATGGATACACCCCTCGACATCAGTTACCTCAGTGACGCCGTGCTGATGTTGCGCTACTTCGAATACGATGGCTCGGTGCGCCGGGCACTTTCGGTGGTGAAGAAGCGCAGCGGGAACCACGAACACACCATCCGCGAGTTCCGGCTGAGTTATGGCGGGGTGAGTCTCGGGCCGCCGCTCAATGGCTTCACCGGGATTTTCGCCGGAACGCCCGTCTACACGGGCGAGAGGGCTCCGCTGCTGCCGGAAAATGGCAGCCGGGCGAGCTGACGTGCCTGAAGCCAAGGTTCTGGTTCTTGCCCCGGTCGGCCGGGATGCCACCGCGTGCGCGAAGTTGGTGGAACAGGCGGGGCTCGATCCACATGTTTGTGACGATGTCGGCGAACTGCTTGCGCAACTCGACCAGGGTGCGGACCTTGCGCTGATCGCCGAGGAGGCGCTTTACGGAAAATCGATCGGACGGCTGATCCGATGGGTGGACGCGCAACCGCCCTGGTCGGATTTTCCCTTCATCGTCATGACCAACCAGAACGAGGGACCGCGGCTCATCGAATTCCGGCGCCGGATCGTCAGCGAACTCCGGAACGTTTCCTTCCTCGAGCGGCCAATGCGGGCGATCTCGCTGCAGGCGGCAGTGCTGTCGGCCGAGCGAGGCCGCAGCCGCCAATACGAAGCCCGCGCGTACCTCGAAGCGCAGCGACACGCTGCCGAGGATCTGGAGCATCTGGTCGCGAGGCGTACCCGGGCGCTGCAAAAGGCCAACGAGAAGTTGCGCGAGGAAAGCAAGCGGCGCGAGCGTGCGCAGTCGGCCCTGATGCAGGCGCAGAAACTGGAAACCATGGGGCAGCTCGTGGGCGGCGTCGCGCACGATTTCAACAACCTGCTGATGGCGGTGATCGGCAATCTGGAATTGCTGGCCAGGAAAATCAGCCATGACCCGCGCCAGGCGAAGCTGCTGCACGGCGCGATGGAAGGGGCGCGGCGCGGCGCCACCCTGACGCAAAGGTTGCTGGCGTTTGCGCGGAAGCAGGAATTGCAGTCGCGCGCAACCGACATCCAGGCCCTCGTGCGCGACATGCACGACCTGATCACCCGTTCGGTGGGACCACTGATCAACGTGGAGATCCGTGCGGGCGGGTCGCTGCCCAGTATCAACATCGATGCCAACCAGGTGGAGATGGCACTGCTGAACCTGGCGGTCAATGCACGCGACGCCATGCCTTCCGGCGGTACCCTGACGATCGCCATGGAACGGCGCGAGGCCACGGCGGAGCAGCCGGAGTTGCACCCTGGTACCTACGTGCGGCTGTCGGTACAGGACACGGGCGAAGGCATGGACGAGGCGACCCTGGCCCGCGCTGTCGAACCGTTCTTCTCGACCAAGGGTGTCGGCAAAGGCACGGGATTGGGGCTCTCGATGGTACATGGACTCGCCGAACAGTCCGGCGGCGCGTTCCGGCTGCGCAGCAGCGTAGGCGTGGGCACGTGCGCCGAGCTGTGGTTGCCCGTGGCCGAAAGCACGGCGGTTGCCCCCGCGCTGCCCGCGCCGGTCCATGCCGCCAGCGTGCGGGCCACGGTCCTGTTGGTGGACGACGATGCGCTGATCGCCAGCAGCACCGCTGCGCTCCTGGAAGACCTGGGCCACCGCGTTGCCGAGGCACATTCCGGACGGGAGGCGCTCGTCCTGATGCAGGACGGCCTCGCTCCCGACATCGTCGTGACGGATTACGCCATGCCGGGCATGACGGGGATGGATCTCGCCATCGCGCTCCGCGAGCAGCATCCCGGGCTTCCCATCCTGCTGGCGACCGGTTACGCCGAACTGCAGGGCGTGCAGCCCATCGAGCTGCCCCGCATCGCCAAACCCTATACCCAACAGCAACTGTCGGCCGAGATCGTGCGCCTGGTGGCGTGTTCCCCGGCGGCTCGTCCAACCGTACTCGAGCATGGGAAGGGCTGTTGAACGTGCCAAGCGCGCGGATGGGAACCGGCAGCCGGGCGTTTCCTTTTGCGGGTTCCTGAAACCACTCCCCGATGCCTCGTTGCTGCGACGAACGTGTCGCGGCTCCCTCGGGTCGAGGCGGTTGTCATTCTGCCAATCGGTCGAGCATTTCGTCGAGCCCCGGATTCGCGGGCAACCGGATCAGGAATTCGTCTTGCAGCACGTCGCGCATTTCCGCGGTGGTGGCGAGGATTCGCTTGGTGGTGGCGCCGGCCGCGGCGTGCTCGGCGAACTGGCGATTGCGGAGCGTCAGCCTGCGGCCGACCGGTGCACGGGCGGCGCTGACGCCCGTGACGAAGTGCGAATCGGGGTTGGTGGACGTCCAGAAATTGCTGACGCGGTAATCGGCCGGGAATTGTGGCTGCAGGTCGAAGCGGTAGAGCGTCTGCCATGCACCGGCGGCGAACAGTTGCAATCGCCAGTCGCTGTCGTCGTGGCGGATCAGCCGGAAAGGTTCGTGCGGCGTGGCCTGTTCGACATCGGGTACGAGTTGCAGGGGGCCGGTGGGCGTGTTGCCGCCGAAACCACAATCGGCCAGCCACGATTTTCCTTCGGCTTCCACGCGCAGCAGCATGTGGGTGCGCGCGGTGATCGCGTCTTCGGGTTGTCCCCACAGCACCCGCGCGGCGAGGTCGGTGACCGTGAAGCCGATTGCGCGCAGGGCATCGCTCAATAGCCGGTTCTGCTCGAAGCAGTAGCCGCCGCGGCGGTCGTGCACCAGCTTGCGTTGCACGGATGCGATGTCCAGGGCGGGGGAAATGCCGAGGAACGGGTCGAGGTTTTCGAACGGGATCGCGGCGACGTGCGCGGTGACGACGGCGCGCAGGGTTTGCGGGTCGGGGGCGACGGGTTGGCGCAGGCCGATCCGTTCGAGGTAGGCCTGAAGGTCGATGGAATCGTTTGGGGGTTCTTGTTGCATGGGGCGTTTTCGCTATTGCGAAAAGTCACTGGTCCCCGCTGCCGCGGGGATGGCCAGCAAAATGAAAGCGCGCTTCGCTGCGGGTCCAATGCGCAGTGTCTGGTATCCAATCAGTGCGTCGCGTTGCCGAGCTTGCGCTGCAGGAAATCCACCGTCGCGGCGTCGGCCTTCATCCAGGATGCGTGGCGCAGGAAACCGTGGATCTCGTTGGGAATCACCATTTCCTCGAAAGGCACGCCGTGTTTCTTCAGGCGCGGCACCACGTCGGTCATCTGGAAGAAATGGACGTTGTGGTCGTCGTCGCCCTGGATCAGCAGCACCGGCGATTTCCATTTCGCGATGTCGGCGTCGGGCGACGATTCCCACGCCACCTTCAATGCCTGCTTGTAGTCGCCCTGTTCGTAACGGCCGTTGGGGTTCTGGTCGAACCACCAGCCGATTGCACGCGACCAGTCGTGCAGCCCGTGCATGTCCACGCCGGCCTTGAAGATGTCGGAGTTCCTTGCCAATGCGAGTGCGGTCAGATAGCCGCCGTAGGAGCCGCCCCAGATGCCGATGCGCGCGGAATCGACGCCTTGCACGTGCTGCAGATACTTCGCGCCCGCCACGACATCCTGGTATTCGGAGGCCCCGGCCGGACCCGCGTGCGGCGGATTGTGGAAGGCGTGCCCGTAGCCGATGCCGAGCCGGTAGTTCACCGACAGCACCGTGAAGCCGTGCGTGGCGAGGTACTGGTTCACCGCGTAGCTGTTGGTGTAGTAATCCATGTAGTGCCAGCCCAGCAGCATCTGCCGCGGTGGCCCGCCGTGCACGAAGATCATGCCCGGCTGGTTGGCGCCGGCGTCGGCGCTGCGGAACAACTGGCCTTGGACCAGCGTGCCGTCCGCCGCCTTGAAAGTAACGGCTTGCGGGACGACCAGTTGCGCGGTCGGGAAATCCTTCGGGATCAGGTTCGCCTGCAGCGCCTTCTGCTGGCTGCCGTCGGCGTGCATCACGGAAACCAGCGGCGGTCGTTGCGCGCCCGCATCGATGAAGGCGAGGGCGTTCGCGCCGGCGATGGTGGGCGACCACTGCGAGGCGCTCCCCGAGGTCAAGGCGGCCGGCTGCGCACGGTCGACGGGTACGCGGAACAGGTGCCGGCGATCATTGTCGTTTTTCGTTGTGCCGGTGTTGGCGCTGTAAACGATCGAGCGGCCGTCGGGCGCCATCGCGACGTCTTCCACCATGAACTTGCCGGGCGTCAGCAGCAGCGGTGTTCCGCCGTTCGCGCCAATGGAATAGAGGTGCGGCCAGCCGTCGATGTCGCTCAGAAATACCAGTCTCGAGCCGCCATTCGCCCAATGCAGGTTGGAGCCGCCTGCCGTTTCCGGATACGAGCCGACCAGCGTGTCGGGGCTTTGCCACACCACCTGCGCCTGCCCGGTGCGCGCATCGGCAACGCGGATCGACCATGGCTGCGGCGTCTGTTGCAGGATCGGTTGCGGCGGGCCGCCGTTGCCCGGCTGGCGCGTGAATGCGATCCGCGCGCCGTCGGGCGACCAGCGCGGATCGCCGTCGACTTCGGTTGAAGGCGACACGTACAGGATCGGCGTCCGGTCATCGCTGAACACGCCGATGAAGGCGTGGTCGTCACGACGCGACACGAACGCGAGGCGCCTGCCATCCGGCGACCATTGCAGGTCGGCATCCTTGCCGCTATCGAAGAACAGGCGCTTCGGCTTGGTCTTGTCGCTGGCCGAAAGCTGCGCGGTCCAGACCTGGCCGTCCTTGATGTAGGCGAGCTTGCCCTCCGATGAAAGCGCGGGTGCGTCACCTTCGACGAGTTCGCGCGCGGTGTCTTTCTGCAGATCCACGCTCCAGATCATCACCTTCGGTTCGACCGGGCTGGACGCGGGATCGACGGCCACTTTCACCGGCCAGTTGGCGTCATGGTCGCCGCCGCGCACGAACACCAGCGCGTCGCCCGACGGTGAAAACGCGAGCTGCGTGATTTCCTGCCCGTCATCCTGCGTGAAGCGCGTGACCCGGTGCGGCTGGAAATCAGGCGCCTTGGCCACCCAGACATTGCGCACGCCGTTCTGGTCGATGACCCAGGCGATGCGATCGCCGTGCTCCGACGACGTCAGGCCGAGCGGGAATGGGTAGGACAACGCTTGTTCCAGCGTGAAACCGGTTTGCGGCGATGCCGCGGCGGTGGGCGGCGGCGCCAGCGTGGCGCCCGTGGCGAACAACGCGGCCAGCATGAATTCGTGCAATCGATACATGGCGCATCCCCGTGGTCGGCAAGGTTCAATGATTCGCACGTCGCGCGGTGCGTGTCCAGTGCCGACGGTCACGGCGCGCGGCATACTGTGTCGATGCATGCTTCGACATCGCGCCCGCACGTGGTGATCCTTGGCGGCGGATTCGGCGGCCTGAAAGCCGCGCGCGGATTGGCGCGTGCGCCGGTGCGCGTGACGCTGGTCGACCGCGCCAACCACCATGCGTTCCAGCCGCTGTTGTATCAAGTCGCCGGCGCGACGCTTTCCGGCCCGGACATTGCCGCGCCGCTGCGTCACATCGTGCGCCGGCAAGCCAACATCACGGTGTGGATGGAAGAGGTCACCGGCATCGACATCGCCGCGCGGCGCGTGCAGGCGGGTGTGCAGACGATCGCCTATGACTACCTGGTGGTTGCGACCGGTTCCACCCACGCGTATTTCGGCCATGACGACTGGGAGAAGCATGCGCCGGGCCTCAAGACGATGAACGACGCGCTGGCGATCCGGCGTCGGATCCTTTCCGCGTTCGAAGCAGCCGAGCGCGAACCCGATGCGGAACTTCGCAGGCAATGGCTGACGTTCGTGATCGTCGGCGCCGGGCCGACCGGCGTCGAACTGGCCGGCACGCTGGCCGAGATCGCGCACCACACCTTGCCGCGCGAGTTCCGCATCGCGCACCCGCGCGAGGCGCGCATCCACCTGGTCGAAGCCGGCCCGCGCGTGTTGTCGGCGATGCCGGAATCGCTCTCCGCCATTGCGCAGCGCAAGCTCGAAAGCATGGGCGTGGAAGTCCATGTGGGCGCCGCGGTGACCGGCATCGACGCGACCGGTGCGCGCATGGGCGACCAGCGCCTTGCCGCACGCACCGTGTTGTGGGCGGCAGGCGTCGCGGCGTCACCATTGGGTGCGCAGCTTGGCGTGGAGCGTGACCGGGCAGGGCGCGTGAAGGTCGCGCCCGACCTGTCATTGCCGGGGCATCCCGAAGTGTTCGTGATCGGCGATCTCGCGTGGGTGGAGCAGGACGGCCGGCGCCTGCCCGGCATGGCGCCCGCGGCCAAGCAGATGGGTACGCACGCGGCACGCGCGATTCGCGGGCGCATTGCGGGGCGCCCGCCGCGGCCGTTCCGCTACCACGACTACGGCAGCCTCGCCAGCATCAGCCGGTCATCGGCGGTGGTGGACCTGCGCGGCCTGGAATTCTCCGGCTTCGTCGGCTGGCTGTTCTGGCTGTTCGCGCACATCTTCTTCCTGATCGGCTTCCGCAACCGCCTGGCCGTGATGTGGAACTGGGCGTGGTCGTACGTGACGTGGCAGCGGGGCGCGCGGATCATCGTGGGGCGCAAGGATGACGCTGGGACGTAGGTATCACGAACGCGACGAGTTGTCGGCGGCGGATTTTGTCTTCATGGGGAACCGCTTGACCGTCCCCGGATTTGTATCTGGCAAACCGCCGTGCAGGCTGGCCGCGACCAGTGCGGCCGAGCTTCGTACGCGTCGAAAATGGCCTTGCCGCGTTCGCTGATCCAAAGATCGGCCACCGCAATCAATTCGCCGTTCTCGTATATCAGCGGACAACGCACACGCAGCCATGGCGGCACGCGCGCCTGCTGGAACAGGTCGCGCAGTTCGCGGGTGTGCGGATTGCCGACGGGTTTGATTCGCTCGCCGCCTTCACGAAAGCGGACGGTCAGCGGGGGATCGAGCGGCGCTCGGGCTGTGTGCGTGGATTCCGGGGCGATTGATTCGAGCCGCAGCCCGCCGCAATCCGGCGGCAAGTCCAGCGGCGCCCCGTTCCATCGTGCTTGCCAACCCGTCGGCGGCGAAGGAAGCGGCGGCATGGCGTGCAGGCGCCCGTCCCAGATGCGGATCTCCGTGCCCGGCCATGCGACGACGGGCGTGCTGTCTTCCGATGCGTTGGAGGCTTGCTTCGTCAATTCGACGCGCGAGGCATCGGGTGGCGCGGGTAGGCCGCATGCGTGCAGCCACGCATCCAGCACCGGCGCGCGCAACGCTTCGGGCAGGGCCAGCCAGCCGGTGACGTCCAGCGTGTTCGCGGCGCGCCGCAAATCCGCCAATGCGGTTTGTGCGGCACCGTCGATGTAGTCGGCCGCAGCCCGGCAAAGCTGCGCCGCGTGCAGGATGGATGCATCGGCGTGCGGCCAGTGCGCCGCGATGTGCGGCAGGATTTCCCGTCGCAGCACGTTGCGGGCGAAGCGCGGGTCGGCATTGGCGGGATCGTCGATGCAGGGAAGTTCGTTTTCAGACAAATACTTGCGCAAGCTCTCGCGCGGTGTTTCGAGCAAGGGACGCCACAGGGAACCGCGCGCGAACGAACGCAGCGCGCGCATCCCGCCCAGGCCTCCCGGCCCCGCGCCGCGCAGCAATTTCAGCAGGATGGTTTCGACCTGGTCGTCGCGATGATGGCCCAGCGCCAGCCATTCGCCTGCCTCGAGGTTTTCGGAGAACGCGGCGTAGCGCGCGCGCCGTGCCGCGGCTTCGATGCCTTCGCCGCGCGCATCGTCCACCCGCACGCGAAGCGTGGTCAGCGGAACGGCCAGCGATTCGCAGAAACCCGCGCAGCGTTTCGCCCATGCCGCGCTGTCCACCTGCAGACCATGGTCGATGTGCAGCGCACGCAGCCCACGTTCACGCAAGCCCGGCAGCTGCGCCAGCGCGTGCAGCAACGCCGTCGAGTCGGGGCCGCCGCTGAAGGCGACGCACAGGGCAGGCGGTGCGTTCGCCTCGATCCGCGCCCGCAGGTCGTCCGTCCACACGTTTCAGGCCTTGCCGGATTTCGCGCGGTTGCGAACGTGGATGGTCTTGGCGCGGCCTTCGCCGGCGCTGCGCCGCTCGATGTCGAAGAGCGTCGTCGCGGTGATCAGGTCACTCAACTTGCCGTAGCCGTAGCTGCGCGCGTCGAAGTCGGGACGCTGCTTGTTGATGATCGAGCCGACCGCGCCGAGGCCGGCCCAGCCCTCGTCGTCGGAGGCCGCTTCCACCGCGTTGCGCAGCAGATTGACCAGCGCGGTATCCTGCTTCAACTGTGCTGCGGTTCGGGGTTTTTGCGGCGCAGGCTCGTCGGGTTTCCCCGAGAGGTTTTCGACATACACGAACTTGTCGCACGCGGCGACGAACGGTTCCGGTGTCTTGCGTTCACCGAAGCCGTAAACGATCAGTCCGGATTCGCGCAGCCGACCGGCCAGCCGCGTGAAATCGCTGTCGCTGGAGACGATGCAGAAACCGTCGAAGCGCCCGGAATACAACAGGTCCATCGCATCGATGATCAGCGCGGAGTCCGTGGAGTTCTTGCCGCGCGTATAGCCGAATTGCTGCATCGGCTGGATCGACTGTTTCAGCAACGTGTCTTTCCAGCTTTTCAGGTGGGTGTCGGTCCAGTCCCCGTAGGCGCGCTTGACGTGCGCGGTGCCGTACTTGGCGATTTCAGCGAGCAACGCGTCGATCAGCGACGGTTGCGCGTTGTCGGCATCGATCAGGACGGCGAGCTTGGCGGCGGATTCGTTGGCCATGGAGCGGCTCCATCGCGGCGGGACGCCACGATGGTAGCGCGCGGGCACGCGAGTGGCTCGCCGCGGCGACGCATCAATACGATTGCGCGAAGGTCAACGCTAAGCCCATGCCGGCGGGATCGGTCAGGAACAATCGCGTTTGACGCATTTCGTCCACGACGTCGACTTCGTCGCCGATGCCGGACCGTTCCAGGCGCGCGCGGATGGCGTCGAGATCGTTGACGTCGAAGGCGGGATGATTGAAGACGCCAAGTGGCTGGTCTGCGCCGCCGTTTTGCGCAATCGTCAGATGCAGCACGGCAGTGTCGCCGGCATGAAGCCAACGGCCTTGCGAGCCCGGGCGAAAATTTCAGGCGAAGCCTTCGCGCAATCCGATGACTTCGACATGGAACCGGCGCAGGCGCTCGACGGTTTCCGCCGATGCGCGCAGGTCGACGTGGCCGATTCTGCGTACCGGCACGCGGTTCAATCCTGGTACGAGCCGTAGTGGCGCAATTTCCGGTAACGCTGCTCCAGCAGTTCCTCGACGGACAACGCCTGCAGTTCGTCGAGCTGGTTCAGCAGCACCGCCTTCAAGCGGATCGCCATCGAGCGCGGGTTGCGGTGCGCGCCGCCGGTGGGTTCGCGAATGATCTTGTCGATCAGGCCGAGTTCCTTGAGGCGCGGGGCGGTCAGGCCCAGCGCTTCCGCGGCGTCCTTGGCGCGGCCGGCGTTCTTCCACAGGATCGAGGCGCAACCTTCCGGGGAGATCACCGAGTAGGTCGAATACTGCAGCATGTTGATCCGGTCACCGACGCCGATCGCCAGCGCGCCGCCGGATCCGCCTTCGCCGATCACCGTACACACGACCGGGACTTTCAACTCGGCCATTTCTTCGAGGTTGCGGGCGATCGCTTCGCTCTGTCCGCGCTCCTCGGCGCCGACCCCGGGGTAGGCGCCGGGGGTGTCGATGAAGGTCAGGATCGGCAGGCCGAAGCGTTCGGCCATCTTCATCAGGCGCAATGCCTTGCGATAGCCCTCCGGGCGGGGCATGCCGAAATTGCGGCGCACCTTGGATTTGATGTCGCGGCCCTTCTGGTGGCCGATCACCATTACCGGCCGGCCAATGACGCGCGCCAGGCCGCCCACGATGGCTGCGTCGTCCGCGTACATCCGGTCGCCCGCGAGTTCGTGGAATTCATCGCAGATCACCGCGAGGTAATCGTTGGTGTACGGGCGGCCGGGATGGCGCGACAGCTGCGTGACCTGCCACGGCGAAAGATCGCGGAAGATCTCGGCGGTCTTGCTGCGCAGCTTCGAACGCAGCTTGCCGACCTCGTCGTCGACGTCGATGGCGTTGTCGCGACCGGCCGCGGTCAGTTCGCGCAGCTTGTCTTCCAGCTCGGCGATCGGCTGCTCGAAATCGAGGAAATTGGGGTTCATCCGCTGCATCTGGTCCGGCGAAGCGGCGATTATACCGGCACCCGTTCAGGGGGCGGCGGGCCGCGAAAGCGAGGGCCGCACCGACTTGACGCCCGGCACCTCGGCCAGACTGCGCAACAGGCTGGTGCTGACCTTGACGCGCCAGTCGTCGCCGAGTCGAAGGTCGGCACTGCCGGTGGCATTGCGATAGCCGGTGAGCAGCAACGGCGTGCGGCCACCGCAATGCCCGGCAAGCGCGCGCTTGAAGGTGGTGACGAAACCCGAATCGATGCCATTGACGCCGACGCGGAGCACGCGCGCACCGGCTTCGCACGCTTCGTCGAGCGTCCACGCCCGCCGTGCGCGGATCGCGAGTTCGCCCGAGAAATCGTCCAGCGCGAGGCCGCCCTCGATGATGAGGATTGCGTCCGGCTGCAGCAGCGGCGCGTGTTGCTGCATGGCCTCGCGAAAAAAATTGACCTCGATCGCGCCGCTCCAGTCCTCGATGCGGACCGCGGCGCCGGTGTCGCCGCGTCGGCGCATCTTCACGATCATGCCGGCGACGGCCCATGGCGTTTCCGGCGGACGGCGCCAGCGATTGTCGTCATCATCGCCGCCGCCGCGTGGTGCGGGCGGTTCGTAGCGATCGGCGATTTCGCCAATGGGGCAGGTCGCGAGTTGTGCCAGCACCTCCCGCCACGGATCGGTCGGGTGGCCCGAGAGGTAATGCCCCAGGGTGGCACGCTCGCCCGCGAGCTTGCGTTCCAGCGTCCACGGCGGCTGCGGCGGTGTCGCGATGGAAACCGTGGCGACCGGCGCGAGCGCGGCGCCGAACATGTCGTTCTGCCCGGCTTCGCGATCGCGCAGGCTTTGTTCCGCGGCTTTCACGGCTTCCGGCAGTTGCGCGGTCAACGTGGCGCGATTCGTTCCCAGCGAATCCATCGCGCCGGACTGGATCAGTGCTTCGAACACGCGCTTGTTCAACTTGCCGGGATCCATGCGCGCGCAGAAGTCCGCGAGGTCGCGGAACGCGCCCCCGGATGCGCGCGCCGCGACAATCGCTTCGCACACCGCGCGGCCGACGCCCTTGATTGCGCCGAGTCCGTAGCGGATCGCGTCGTGCGTCCGCGGCCCATCGCCCGGCATTGCGACGAAGTGGTAATCCGAGGCGTTGACGTCGGGCGGCAATACCGTGAGCCCGATGCCACGCGCGTCCTCGATGAATTGCACCAGCTTGTCGGTGGCGTCCATGTCCGACGACATCGTCGCCGCCATGAACTCGGCGGGGTAGTGCGTCTTCAGCCATGCGGTCTGGTAGGCGACCAGCGAATACGCGGCGGCATGCGACTTGTTGAAGCCGTAGCCCGCGAACTTTTCCATCTGGTCGAAGATCGCATCGGCGGTCTTTTCCTCGACGCCGTTCTGCATGGCTCCGTCGCGGAAGATGCCGCGGTGCTTGGCCATTTCGGCCGGCACCTTCTTGCCCATCGCCCGGCGCAGCAGGTCGGCGCCGCCGAGCGAGTATCCGCCGACGATCTGCGCCATCTGCATCACCTGCTCCTGGTACACCATGATGCCGAAGGTTTCCTTCAGCACCGGTTCGACGCGCGGATCGGGATAGGTCACTTTTTCGCGGCCGTGCTTGCGCGCGACGTAGCTCGGGATCAGGTCCATCGGGCCCGGGCGGAACAGCGAGTTCAGCGCGATCAGGTCCTCGAAGCGGTCGGGCCTGGCGTCCTTCAGCAGCCGCTGCATGCCCGCGCTTTCGAACTGGAACACCGCGCCGGTGCGCGCTTCGCGGAACAGCCGGAAGACTTCGGGGTCGTCGAGTGGCAGTGCAGCGATGTCCAACGGCGTCTCGCCGGTTTGCGCGCGGCGCGCATTGATCGCCTTCACAGCCCAGTCGATGATCGTGAGCGTGCGCAAGCCCAGGAAGTCGAACTTCACCAGGCCCACGGTTTCGACGTCGTTCTTGTCGTACTGCGTGACGACGCCGGCGCCGCCCGGCTCCGAATACAGTGGCGCGAAGTCCGTCAGCGGCGTCGGCGCGATCACCACGCCGCCCGCGTGCTTGCCGGCGTTGCGGGTCAGGCCTTCCAGTTTCAGCGCAAGGTCGACCAGCGTGCGCGCTTCCTCGTCCTGCCCGTAGGCGTCGCAGAATTCGCGCACGACGCGATCCGGTTCCTTCTTCGACTTGTCGCTGAGGCCCAGCGCATCCGAAAGCGTCAGGTCCAGCGGCATGCGCGGGATCAGTTTCGCGATCCTGTCGACCTGTCCGTACGGCATGCCCAGCACGCGGCCGCAGTCGCGCAGCACGGCCTTCGCCGCCATCGAACCGTAGGTGATGATCTGGCTGACCTGGTCGCGTCCGTACTTGTCGGCGACGTAGGCGATCACCTCGTCGCGACGCTCCATGCAGAAGTCGACGTCGAAGTCGGGCATGGACACGCGTTCGGGATTGAGGAAGCGCTCGAACAGCAATCCGAAGCGCAGCGGGTCGAGGTCGGTGATCTTGAGGCACCACGCCACCACCGAGCCCGCGCCCGAACCGCGCCCCGGCCCCACCGGGATGTCGCGCGACTTGGCCCAGCGGATGAAATCGGACACGATCAGGAAGTAGCCGGCGAAGCCCATCTTGCCGATCACGTCCAGTTCGAGTTCCAGGCGCGATTCGTAGTCTTCGCGCGTATGGCCTTCGGCCACGCCGCTTTCGGCGAGGCGCTGCTCCAGGCCTTGGCGCGACTGGTTTCCGATCCACGATTCCAGGGTCTCGTTCTTCGGCACCGGAAACGCGGGCAGGTAGTACGTGCCGAACGACAGCTCGAGGTTGCAGCGCTTGGCAAGTTCGACCGTGTTCTCGAGCACCTCGGGCAGGTCGGCGAACAGTTCCGCCATTGTCTCGGCGGGCTTCAGCCATTGCTCGGTCGAATACTCGTGCGGCCGGCGGGGATCGGAAAGCTGATAGCCCTGCTGGATGCACACGCGCGCCTCGTGCGCTTCGAAGTCGTCCGCATCGAGGAAGCGCACGTCGTTGCTGGCCAGTACCGGCAAGTCCAGGCGGGACGCAAGCTGCAGCGCATGCGCGTTGAACGTGTCCTCGCCTTCCCGCTGCGTGCGGGTGATTTCGAGGTACAGGCCGCCGTCGAAATGGCGGCGCAGGAAATCCAGGTTGGCACGCGCGTCGCGTTCGCGTTGCGCGATGAGCAACCGGCCACAGGCGCTGTTGCGCCCGGCGATCGCGAAGAGCCCGCCGGTCGCACCATCCAGCCAATCCGCCTGCAACTGCGCGCGCCCGGCGTGCTGGCCTTCCAGCCAGCCCCGCGAGATCAGCCGGGCGAGGTTGAGGTAGCCCCCATGGTCCCGGCACAGCAGGGTGAGGCGGTCGGGTCGCGTCGGATCATCGGGGTTGGCGATCCACGCGTCGCAACCGACGATCGGCTTGATGCCGGCCTTTTCGCAGGCGCGGTAGAACTTGATCTGCGCGAACAGGTTGGAATCGTCGGTCAGCGCCAGCGCCGGCAGTCCGAGTTCGGCCGCGCGGCTGACCAGGTTCGCCTGCTTGGCCTTGGCCGGATCGCCATATTCCGGCTTTTCCGGAATGCGGATGGTCGAATCGCGCAGCGAGTATTCGCTGTGGGTGCGCAGGTGGACGTAGCGGATCGGCATGACGGGTTTCGTGGTATCCGTGCAAGCGTATTGTCGCCACGCGGGAGCGGCAAGGCATTGACAGCGTGCCGCGAGGTTGTCTTGCCCGACGGGTGAGGCGACGCGGGAGTCGGGCTTCACCCATGAAGCCCGGTTCAGCCCAACCTGCAAGAGCCGCGGGATGGAATCGTCACAAGGGACCCGGGAGTTCCGCCTGCACGGGGATCGGCGCTTGTGCTTCCGCGCACAGCGCCCGTACCGGGCCGAAGCTGCGCCGATGTTCCGGGCACGGACCCAGCCGTTGCAGCGCCTCGCGGTGGCTCGGGGTGGGATAGCCCTTGTGCTGGGCGAAGCCGTAGCCGGGCCAGCGCGTGTCCATCTCCCGCATCAGCCGGTCGCGGGTGACCTTGGCAATGATCGACGCCGCGCTGATGGAGGGCGCGATCGCGTCCCCGTCCACCAGCGCGCGGCCGGGACAGGGCAGTGCGCGCGGCAAACGGTTGCCGTCGATCAGCGCGAAGCGCGGCGTGCGAGCCAGGCGCTCGAGCGCGCGCACCATGCCCGCCATGCGCGCGTGGAAGATGTTGATGCGGTCGATCTCTTCGACGCCCACGGCCACGACGCTCCACGCCAGGGCACGCGCCACGATGCGCGCGTAGAGTTTTTCGCGCGTCGGCTCAGGAAGGATCTTGGAATCGTCCAGTCCATTGATCCGCGACGCCGGATCAAGGATCACCGCGGCGACCACCACGGGACCGGCCAGCGGGGCGCAACCGGCCTCATCCACGCCCGCGACGTCGGCCGCGGCGGGCCAGCGCCGGAGCCGGTGCGGCGGAAGCGTCGCCCAGCCGGCGGGATCCTCAATCGCCAAGGTCATGCAGGGATCCGAAGACATAGGCGCGGTACGAATCACGCAGCGCGGCATTGCGGCAGTCGAGGTCGTGGCCGTCGCAGCGGTCGCGAAGCAGCGTGTTGGCGATGAAGAAAGGATTGCGCGGCAGGTCGGCGGCGTCCAGCAGCAGTGATGCCAGGTAGCTGATGTCGAGCACCGGATAGTCCTCTTTCCGGATCGGCAGGTGGAAACCCTTCAACATGTAATACGTCGCGAACTGCGGATCGGGTACGGCCGACGGCACCGTTTTCGCCAGCGTATTGATCGCGCCATCGAACGAAGGCTGGTGGTCGCCGAAGTGCAACAGTAGCACCGGTCGGCCCTGGCGGCGCAGGAAGTCTTCCAATTCGTCCATCGCCACATCGGACATCGACAGGCGCTGCAGGTAGTTGGCGAGGTTGAGGTTCAGCCAGTCGTCCAGCGCTGCGTTGGCCGGTGCGAGCTTGCCCGGGAACAGCGGCCTGTCGTACGGCGCCGGCAATTCGGAGAGCGGCGTCATGTGCGGGCCATGCTGGTGCAGGGTCAGCATGAATACGAACAACGGCTTGCCCTGCGCCCTGGCTTTTTCGATTTCGAACACGTGCTCGAACGCGCGGAACACCTCGTGGTCGGTGGCGCCCCAGCCCAGTTTCAATCCACGCCCGCCATAGAACGCGTCGAAACCGTAGTCGGCATAGGCGTCGCGGCCGTTCATGAAATCGCCGTCGGTGGGATAGATGCCGACGGTACGGTAACCGTCGGCATCGAGCAGGCGCGGCAGGGTGTAGCGGATGCGCGGCGCGAGGTTGAACGGCGCGTAGATGCCGGCCGGTCCGAACAGCGTGTGCGGCAGTCCGGAAAGGAATGCGAATTCGCTGGTCCAGGTGCCGCCGCCCCAGGTATGCACGTTCATCCAGCCGTGCGCGATGGTGTTCGCGTCGGCGTGGAACATGCGCGCGTCGCACAGCTTCGACGTGCACGCCGTCAGCATCCGTGGGTCGAAGGTGCTTTCTTCCAGTACGGCGACGATGTCGGGCTTATGCGTGGCGTTCGCCCCTGCGTCGGCAAGATCGTGCCAGTTGTCGCGCGTCGCGTCCGCCGGCAGGAAACGCGGTTCGCTCACGTGCGCGTTGGGGATCGACACGATGAAATCCGACACGAAACTCTTGTCGATCATCGCTTCCCACATGCCCTTTTCGTATACCTGCGCGAAGGGGCCGCGTGGGTACAGCGTCACGATGAGTACGCCGACCGCGGCGGCGAGCATGGCCGCGCGCTGGCCATGGAATTTCAGTGCGAGGCGGGTGTCACCCTGCCACACCAGCACCAGCAGCAGCGGCACCAGCACAATCGTCGCCGCGATCGCCGCCATGATGAAGGGGTAGCGCAGCAGCGTTTCGCCGATCTCGGCATTGAAGTAGTAGACGAGGTCGGGCGCCAGCAGCGGCGTCGACAGGTAACGGAACTTCAGGTCGGCGGCGATCACCAGCAGCAGCATCGGCAGGCAGCCGGCGACCACCCCGAACGTCAGGCGCCGGCTGGCGGCGATCGCGAGCAGGATCGATCCGCCGAGGATGCACGCCGCGAATGCGGTTTCGCGTGCGGTGTGCTCGCCCAGCGGGCCCAGCCACACCGTCGCGAGCAGGACCGGCAGGGCGAGGGCAAGGCGCCAACCGTTGCCCCCGCGCCAGAAGCGTGGCCGCCGCGCCATGGTCACGGCTGCGTCGGCTCGGCCGCCTGCGGGACCAGCAGTTGCTCGATCGCCCGGGCCGCGCTGGCCGCGGCGCCGCCGCCGGTGTGCAGTGCGAGGTGCATGCGTTCGAATTCATGCAACAGTTCGTCGCGTCGGCTGCCGTCGCGGAACAGTTCCAGGATCGCCTCGGCGAGGCGTTCGGGCGTGCAGTCGCGCTGCATCAATTCGAGGACGAGCGTCTGGCCGGCCAACACGTTCGGCAGCGAATAGACATCCGTCTTCAACATGCCTAGTCCCTTCACCACGGCGTGCGTGAACGGCGCGATGCGGTAGCCGACGACCATCGGACGCTTCGCAAGCATGGCTTCCAGTGCGGCGGTGCCGGAAGCCAGCAGCACCACGTCTGCCGCCACCATGGCGCGGTGGGCCTGGCCGTCGAGAAGCACGAAACCCGGAATACCGCGTTCGCGACTCGGAGACGAACCCGGGTCGATTCCCCGCGCTTTCGTGCTGGCCTCGACGGAAGGTCCCGATGCGTTGCCGCTCGGCGTGCTTGCTGCGGTGGCGCGTGCCGGGGGCCCGATCCCGGGCCCCGATGCCAGCAGCAACTTCTCGAGCTCTCCGCGGCACCGCGCATTTGCCGCCGGGACCACCACCTGCAGGCCGGGCATCCGTGAGGCGACGCGCTGCGCGGCTTCCAGGAAAATTCCGCCCAGCCGCCGGATTTCCGAAAGGCGGCTGCCGGGCAGCACGGCGAGGACCGGCGCCTCGGGGTCGAGGCCGATCTCCCTGCGCGCGGCATCCCGGTCCGGTCCGAGTGCAAAACGGTCCGCCAGCGGGTGGCCGACGAAGCGGGCGTCGACACCGTACTTTGCGTAAATCGCGGGCTCCATCGGGAACAGGCACAGCACCCGGTCGGCGGACTCGCCGATCTTCCGCGCGCGATTTTCGCGCCAGGCCCAGATCGAGGGACTGACGTAGTGCACGGTTCGGACCCCCGCCTGCTTGAGCTTCTTTTCGAGGCCGAGGTTGAAATCCGGCGCATCGATGCCGATGAAGACGTCCGGTTTCAATGCGGTCAGCCGTTTTGCCAGCGAAGCGCGCAGGCGCAGCAGGCGGGGCAGGTGGCGCAGCACTTCGGCCAGACCCATGACGGAAAGTTCGGCGATGTCGTGCCAAGCGTCGAAACCGGCCGCGCGCATGCGCGGGCCGCCCACGCCGACGAAACGCGCGTCCGGGAATCTGGCGCGCAGGGCTTCGATCAGATCGGCACCGAGTTGGTCGCCGGAGTCCTCGCCCGCGACCAACGCGATGACGGGGTTCGGCGCTCGGGACTCGGGACTCGATAGGGACATGCGGTTCTTGTCGCCGGTTTCGCAGGGGTGGAACCAGCGTCGTCAGGATATTCGCTGCGTGTGCAGCCGCGGTTGCGCATTGTAGAAGCAAAGACGCGGATTGCCGGGCAGGTTTTTCCCGCCGCCGCCGGGCGCGACGCGACCGCGACGCTTTTCCGGATTCGGAAGCCCGGGCTTTACCTCACCAGCGAGCGTTCGCTGCGATCGATGAAATCGCGGAACGCACGTATGTCTTCGCTGGTCCCGGCCTGTTCGGCGAGGACGGCGCGGGCTTCCTCCAGCGTCTTGTGCGACATGTAAAGCGTGCGGTAGGCACGCTTGATGGCGGCAATCCGCCCGGCATCGAAGCCGCGGCGCTTCAAGCCTTCGGCGTTGACGCCGCGTGGCACCGCGAACTGGCCGGCGACGTAGATGAAGGGCGGCACGTCGCGGTTGATCGCCGAGAACATCGCGGCGAACGCGTGCGCGCCGATCTTGCAGAACTGGTGCACGCCGGCGAAACCGCCCAATACCACATGGTCGCCGACTTCGACATGGCCGGCCAGCGTGGCATTGTTGGCGAGCACGGTATGGCTGCCGACGATGCAGTCGTGGGCCACGTGCACGTAGGCCATGATCCAGTTGTCGTCACCGATGCGGGTGGCGCCGCCGCCTTCGGCCGTACCGCGATTGATGGTGACGAACTCGTGGAAGGTGTTGCCGTCGCCGATCTCCAGCCGGCTGCGTTCGCCATGGTATTTCTTGTCCTGCGGATTGCCGCCGATCGATGCATAGGCGCCAATTTGGTTGTTCTTTCCGATGCGGGTCGGCCCCTGGATCAGCGCATGCGCATCGATCCGGCAACCGGTGCCGATTTCGACGTCCGCGCCGATAACGGTCAGCGGTCCGACCGTTACATCGTCGGCGAGCTTTGCGCCCGCGTCGATGATCGCGCTCGGATGGATCGTGCTCACCGCGTGGTTTCCGCGCACATCAGTTCGCAGGTCGCCGCGTCCGCGCCGTCCACGCGGGCGCAAGCCGTGAAGATGCCCATGCCGCGGATCAGGCGTTTCAGCTTCACTTCCAGCCGCAACTGGTCGCCCGGCACGACGGGCCTCAGGAAGCGGGCGTTGTCGACCTTGGCGAGATAGAAGATGCGGTCGTCCTTCTCCGCCATCGTGCCCGACAATCCGATCAGCAGGCCCGACGCCTGCGCGAGCGCCTCGACGATCAATACGCCCGGCATCACCGGATGGCCCGGGAAATGCCCCGTGAAGAACGGCTCGTTGATCGTCACGTTCTTGATCGCGACGATCCTTTGCCCCGGCTCCAGCTCCACCACCCGGTCGACCAGAAGGAACGGATACCGGTGCGGCAGGATGGCCGCGATCTGCTCCGCGTCGACGGGCAGGTTCACGGGAGCGGTGGTGGGGTTCATCAATGGCGTTCCTTGATCAGCGTTTCGATTTGTTTTTCGAGTGCCGCGATGCGGCGCGCCATGCCGTCGAGCTGGCGCATGCGCGCGGCGTTGCGGCGCCAGGCACGGTTTTCCTCGACCGGCGCACCGGAAGAATACACGCCGGGCTCACGGATGGAATGGGTCACGAGTGTTCTCGCCGTGATGGTAACGCCGTCGGCGACCTCGAGGTGCCCGAGCACGCCGGCGCCACCTCCGATCAGGCAATTGCGGCCGATGATGGCACTGCCTGCCACCGCGGCGCAGCCCGCCAGCGCGCTGTGCGCACCGATGCGGACGTTGTGCGCGATCTGGATCAGGTTGTCGAGCCGGACGTCGTCTTCGAGCACGGTGTCTTCCAGCGCGCCACGATCGATCGTGGTATTGGCGCCGATTTCACAGTCGTCGCCGACGCGCACGCCACCAAGTTGAGGCACCTTGACCCATCCGTCCTCGCCGCGCGCAAGGCCGAAGCCATCGGCGCCCAGTACCGCGCCCGCGTGGATCAGCACGCGCCTGCCCAACGTCACGTGCGTGACCAGCGTGACGTGCGCGGCGAGATGCGATTGCGCGCCGACGGTGCAATCCCGCCCGATCATGCAGCCCGGACCAAGACGCGCGCCCGCTTCGATGACAGTGCCCGCTTCCACCACGCAGTGCGGACCGATGCTTGCGGAAGGATCGACCTTCGCACCATCCGCGATGACCGCGCTCGGGTGGATGCCGGGCGACGCGATGTACGCATGTTCGAACAGCGCGGCGATGCGTGCGTAGGCGAGGTAGGGATCCTCGGCGATCAGCATCGGCACCGGACAGGCGTCCGCGTGTTCGCCGCGCAACACGACCACGCCCGCGGCGCTCTGGGCCAGATCGGCCACGTAGCGGGGATTGGCGAGGAACGCCAGCTGATCGGACCGGGCGCGCGCCAGGGGCGCGACGCCGCGAATCACGCGCGACGTGTCACCGCGCACTTCCAGTCCGAAGCGGCGCGCCAGTTCGTCGATGCGATAGCCGGTTGATCGTTCCATCCGCCCCTGGGCTTGCGAGGATTCAAGGGCGCGCGCATGGAATGCCTGCACGTGCCGCGCCTGAATTGTACCCACGCACGCGCCGTTCCAGCCCTTCGGGTGAGGGGAGCGATCAGGCCATTGCGTTGCAATGGCCTTCGGGGTCGTGGGTTGTGATGTTCCTGTTTCGCGTCGAGCCGGGCTCAAGCACGGCTGCAGGGCTAGAACGTTCGGCCGAAGTAGAACTGCAACCGCTCCTCGAACGGCTTGTCTTCCGGCTTGTCGCGGACCGGCTGCGCCAGGTTGATCACGATCGGTCCGACGGGCGCGATCCATTGCAACGAGATGCCCACCGACGCGCGCAGGTCCGAGGCGTTGAAGTCCCCGTAGCCCGCAAACACGTTGCCCACGTCGGCGAACAGCGAAATGCGCGCCTTCGGGTTGTCCTTGAAGAACGGCAGCACCAGCTCGCCGCTGCCCAGCACCTTGAAGGCGCCGCCGACGGGTTGCGGGCGGAAGTAGGCGCCGCCGGAGCAGGTTCCGTCGATCGAGATGGCGGTCGGATCGGCCTTGCCGTCCGCGCCGATCAGCCCGGAGCAGATGCGGGGCCCCAGGGTGTTGTCCTCGAAGCCGCGTACGTCGCGCACGCCGCCGGCGTAGTAGTTCTGGAAAAACGGGAACGACATGGTGCGGATGTTGCCCTGGCTGTCGGCGTACTGCACCGACACGTCCTTGGAATACGCCTTGCCATAGCCGAGGGTGCCCGAGACGTGGCCGGTGAAGCCGAACGGCAGCGGGAAATAATCGCTGGTGGAGAGCGTCAGCTTGTAGTACGGGACCGTGCCGCCCGGCAGCCCGATTTCCGCGCTGACCTGTTGCAGGCCACCGCGGGTGGGCTTGAAAAACTTGTTGAGCGTGTCGTGCGAGTAGGACAGCGTCAGTGGCGTCTCGTGGATGGTGTAGTGGCCGATCTTGTAGATCTGATCGAAGAACACCTGCGGCGTGAAACCCGGAATCAGGTCCAGCTTGGTCTTGTTGACGCCGATGCCGGCGTTGATGCTGTCGGTTTCGCTGATCGGGAAGCTCAGGTACGTCGAGAACGAGTCGGTGTCGGAAAGGTAGGATGCGATGTTCTGTTCGGCCTGGTTCAACTTCAACACGCTGGCGCTGTAGCCGATGCCGATGCCGCTGTCGGTGAGGTAGGGGTCGAAGAACGAAACCTGGTACTGCTTGAGGAAAAGGCTCTTCTGGAACGTTGCCGACACGCGGTTGCCGGTGCCGAGGAAATTGTTGTTGGAAATCGAGGTCGAGAGGATGATGCCGGACACCTGCGAGTAGCCGACGCCGAACTGGAATTGCCCGGACGATTCCTCGGTGACCTTGACGTTCAGGTCAACTTCGTCGGTCGTGCCCGGAACCTTCACCGTGTCGATGTTGACATCCCTGAAGAAGCCGAGGCGCTGCAGGCGCACCTTGGAACGATCGATCGCGGCCTGCGAGTACCACGCGCCCTCGAACTGGCGCATTTCGCGACGCAGGACCTGGTCCTGGGTACTCGTGTTGCCCTTGAAGTTGATGCGGCGAACGTACACCCGGGGACCCGGGTCGATGTAGAAGGTCAGGTCGACCGTGTGGTTTTTTTCGTCCACCTTCGGAATCGGCGACACCTTGGCGAATGCATAACCGATGTTCGACAGCACGTCGGTGATCGCATCCGAGGAAAGCTCGATGCTGTGGCGGTCGAAGATTTCACCCGGCTTGATGCGCAGCACCTTGCGCAGGGCATCCTCGGGCAGGATCAGCGTGCCGAGCAGGTGGATGTCGGAGATGTTGTAGATCTCGCCTTCGTGGATGGCGGCGGCGATGTAGATGTCGCGCTTGTCGGGGCTGATCGTGACCTGCGCCGAGCTGATGTCGAAGTCGGCGTAGCCGCGGTCGAGGTAATACGACGAAAGCTTGGTCAGGTCGCCGGAGAGCTTTTCTCGCGAGTACTGGTCGTTGTTGGAATACCACGACGTCCAATTGGGGGTGCCCGATTCCCAGTCGTCGCGGATCTGCTCGTCGGTGAAGGCCTGGTTGCCGACGATGTTGATTTCCTGGATCTTCGCGGCCTTGCCTTCGTGGATTTCGATATCGATGGCGACGCGGTTGCGGTCGAGGTTGGTCACGTGCGGATCGACCGTGACGTTGTACTTGCCGCGATCGTTGTACTGCGCGATCAGCTGCTGGCGCATCTGGTCGAGGGTGAGGCGGTCGAAGGTCTGGCCTTCGGCCAGGCCCGCCGACTTCAGGCCCTTCATCAACTGGTCGGTCTTGATGTCCTTGTTGCCGCGCACGGTGAGGCTGGCAATGGACGGGCGCTCGGTGACCTTGACGATCAGGATGCTGCCCTGGCGCTCCAGCTCGACATTGTTGAAGAAGCCGGTCTTGAACAGGTCCTGGATGGCCTTCTGCGCGGTGGCGTCGGTCATCGTCTGCCCGGGCTCGATGGGCAGGTAGCTCAGCACCGTGCCGGCTGCGATGCGTTGCAGCCCCTCGATGCGGATGTCGCTGACGGTGAAGGGCTGGAAGGCATACGCCGCCACGGGTGCGGAGAGGGCGGCGAACAGGATCAGTGCGGCGACTCGCTTCATCGTCGATTCCGGAAAGTCAGGATTTGCCACGCAAACCGTGCATCGTACAGGCGCGGTCGCGCACGGGAAAGCGGCGCGCCTCAGCCCGCACGCAAGGAAAGCCCCTGGCGGGTGGTGCAAGGCAGCCCGGACCTGCTCATGAGAGCACGCGCAGGATGTCGTTGTAGAACGCGAGGCCCATCAGCATCACCAGCAGCGCCATCCCCATGTATTGCCCGGCCGCCATCGCCCGCTCGGACAGCGGACTGCCCTTGACCAGCTCGATCAGGTAATAGAGCAGGTGGCCGCCGTCGAGGATCGGGATCGGCAGCAGGTTCATGATGCCGAGGCTGAGCGAGATGATGCCGAGGAAGTACAGGAACCAGGCCGGTCCCATTTCAGCCGAGGTCTGTGCGTATTGCGCAATCGAGATCGGGCCCGACAGGTTCGAGAGCGAGGCCGAGCCGGTCAGCATGTGGCCCAGCATCTTTACGGTGGTGGCGGTGAGGTCCCACATCTGTTCGACGGCCGCGGGAACCGCCGCGAGCGGACCGCGCCGCAGCACCGTGTCGTACGCCGCCGTGCCAGGTTTCGCGTAGATGCCGATGGCCCAGACTTCGCTGCCGTCGGGTTCGCGGGTGAGGCGGGGCTGCAGCGACACCGACATGCGGTGGCCGTCGCGCATCACCACCAGCGCCAGGGTGCGATCCGGACCGGCATCCTTGCGCGTGATGTCGGTCAACTGGTTCCAGTCGCCGATCGGGGTGCCGTTGATGCTGACGACCCGGTCGTCCGGCTTCAGGCCCGCGGCTTCGGCCGCGCCGCCTGGCGCCAGCTTGCCCACTACCGGCGGCAGGCTGCGCTGCAGCGGCATCATGCCGGTCTGCTCGACGATGGCCTGGTCGCTCGGGTGCGGCGGCAGCTTGTCGAAGTGCAGCACGCGCGTCCGCACGTCGCCCGAAGGCGTGCGCACCTTCAGCGGCGTCGGCTGCCGCGTCTGCGCCGCGCCGGCGAGCGCGAGCCCCAGGTCGGTCCAGTTGGCAATCGCCTGGCCACCGACACTCAGCACGCGGTCGCCACGCTGCACGCCCGCCTGCGCGGCGAGATGGCTGACGTCACCGACCAGCGGCTGGAAATCGGGCTTGCCGATCACCAGCATCGCCCAGAACGCGGCGACTGCGAAGATCAGGTTGAAGCCGGGGCCGGCCAGCACGATCAGGATGCGCTGCCAGATCGGCTTGCCGGTGAATTCGCGCGGGCGGTCGGCAGGATCCACGTCGCCTTCGCGCGCGTCCAGCATCTTCACGTAGCCGCCCAGTGGAATCCATGCCACGCAATATTCGGTGCCGTCCTTGCCGTACCACGCCTTGATCGGCTTGCCGAAGCCGATGGAGAAACGCAGCACCTTCACGCCGCAGCGGCGCGCGACCCAGAAATGGCCGAACTCGTGGAAGGTCACCAGGATGCCCAGGGTGACGATCATCCACCACACCGAGCCAAGGATGTTGATCAAATCGCTCATGCCATGTTCGCGGAAATTCCGGCGCTGCCCATGATACGGCACCCGGCCTGAAGGCCGGGGTGGCGGCCGTCACTCATCGACCGCGACGAACTGCCGCAAGTTCCGGAGCCGGTCTCGCGGAAGGCGGCGCCAACGAGGCCTTTCGGGTGGTGGGGCCGGACCGGTTCAGGGCTGCCCGTCTCCGTGGGCGGCTGCGATCGCGGGTGATTGCACCGTCGTGCCCACCGCGCCTACAACCCCAGCAGGAATTTCCCCAGCACGAAAATCGGCAGCGCCGCAACGATCGAATCCATGCGATCGAAGACGCCGCCGTGGCCGGGGAACAGTGCGCCGGAGTCCTTGATGCCGGCGTGGCGCTTCATCAGGCTCTCGAACAGATCGCCCACGATCGAGAACAGCACGGTCAACAGCGCCAGCGCCACGATCGCGGCGAGGCGATCGAGGGGCACGTCCAGCAACACGCCGCCGATGAGGCCGACGATGCCGGAGCAGACCAGCGCGCCATACACGCCTTCGCGGGTCTTGCCGGGGCTGATCACGGGCGCGAGTTTGCGGCGGCCCCAGCGGCGCCCCGCCGAATAGGCGCCGATGTCGGCGGCGACCACGACAAGCGCAAAGAACAGTACCCACCAATGGCCGTACCCGGTGTGCGGCTCGGCCATGTCGCCATGCATCACGACCACGGCGCACCACGCCGGCACCACGACGAACGCACCGGCCACGAGTTTGAGCAGCGCGTGGCCGGGGGTCGGGTCGGCGGCGAAGCGATGGCGGGTCAACCAGTACAAGGCCAGCAACCACCACACAAGGCCCGCCAACACCGGCAGCCACCACCACGGTGTCTTGCAGACCTGCCACAGCAGCCCGAACAGGACCGCATAGCCGAGCAACGACAGGATTCGCCACAGGCGGCCGTGCACGCCCGCCATGCGCGTCCATTCCCACATTCCCAGGAGGAAGACCAACCCCAGCAGCGACGCGAACACCGATGCCCGGGTCAGGAAAATCAAGGCCACGATCAGTGGCGCGAGGACAAGGGCGGTAATGACGCGCTGTTTCAGCATCGGTGGCGGTCAGCTCGCGCGGGCGGCGGGGGCCGGGGCGGTGACGGAACCGAAGCGTCGTTCGCGGTGCGAGTAGTCGTCAAGCGCGCGGTCGAGTTCGGCGGCATCCATGTCCGGCCAAAGGGTATCGGTGAAATACAGTTCCGTATAGGCGAGCTGCCACAGCAGGAAATTGCTGATCCGGTGCTCCCCGCCGGTGCGGATGAAGAGGTCGGGCGGGGGCACGTCGGCAAGGCAAAAGTACGGCGCCAGCGTGTTTTCATCGATGGACGACGGTTCCAGCTTGCCGGCCACCGCGGCGCTGGCGGCGCGCCGCGCGGCCTGCGCCATGTCCCAGCGGCCGCCGTAATTGACGCACACGTTGAGCGTCAGGCGCGTGTTGGCGCCGGTCCGCAGCATGGCCGCCTGCATGCGCGTCCGGATCATTTCCGAAAACGCCGTCAACTCGCCGATGAAGCGCACCCGCACCTGGTTCTCGTGCAGTTTGTCGATTTCCTTGTCCAGTGCCTTCAGGAACAAATCCATCAACGCACCGACTTCGGCGTCGGGGCGTTTCCAGTTTTCCGACGAGAACGCGAACAGTGTCAGCACGCCGACACCATGGCGCAGGCAGTACTCGACGGTTGCGCGCACCGCCTTCTGCCCGGCGCGGTGGCCGAAGCTGCGTGGCTGTGCGCGGCGGCGCGCCCAGCGCCCGTTGCCATCCATCACGATGGCGATGTGGTGGGGGGCGTTCGCGCGGATGGCGCCCCGATGGGCAACGACCTTGCGATGGGTCATCGTGGGTTGTTGCTCATGGGTTGCGGTGCCTCAAGAGCGGCCAGTCGCCCGTGAGGTACCCAACCCCGGGTCAGGGAAGGATCGATTCCGCGGTGCAAGTGTTTCCCCCTCACCCTTTGCCCACTTCTTCGAATGATGATGCCATCCCGGGCGGATGGAAAGTAGTGCCGCCCGTCTCGTTCTTCCCGGTGCGAACGCGGCCGACAAGCGGTGTCGAAGGCCCCGGTCAAAGGGCCAGCAGTTCCTGTTCCTTGTTCTGCACCGCCGCGTCCACTTCCTTGATGAACCGGTCGGTCAGCTTCTGCATGTCATCCTGCGCGCGGTGGTCGTCGTCTTCGCTGATCTGCTTGTCCTTCAGCAGGTTCTTGATCTGCTGCAACGCGTCGCGGCGGATGTTGCGGATCGCGACCTTGGCGTTTTCGCCCTCATGGCCGACGTGCTTGGCCAGGTCCTTGCGGCGCTCCTCGGTGAGAGGCGGCATGTTGAGGCGGATGGTGGTGCCCGCGGTGGTGGGCGTGACGCCGAGGTCGGACGCCATGATGGCCTTTTCGATCGCCGCCACCATCTGCTTTTCGTAAGGCGTGATCGTCAGCGAACGCGCGTCGGAAACGGCCACCGTGGCGACCTGGTTGATCGGCACATCCGAGCCGTAATAATTCACCCTGATGCCATCCACCAGCGCGGTGCTGGCGCGGCCGGTGCGCAGGTGCGACAGCTCGTGGCGCAGCGCCTCGACACTCTTGCCCATGCGGGTCTGGCTGTCGCGTTTGATGTCGTCGAGCATGACGGCTCCGGAAGCTGTTGTTGACCGCAAAGTATAACCGCACGCGCGATCGTGCTTCGGCCGTCGAAAAGACGCGTACGAAGGTGGGTTTGGGCTGAGCCGGCTTCATCGGCGAAGCCCAACCTTGTATTGTGATTTTGCCCGAGTCGCTCTTGGGCAAAGGGGCGTGCGGATGCCGTGCCCAACCTTGGCTCGACGCCGTAACGTAGATCTCGCACCGTACGCCCGGTTTCAACTTGCGACAACTCGAACAGTATCTTCGGCCCCATCAGGGCCATGATGCGCAAGCTCGCCCAGGTCGCCTTTGGCGTCATCAAGTCGGGCAAGCCCTTCAACCCCGCCCTTCATGGAGCTTGACGCGGACAACAGTATCTACATGCCTACGCGTCCGTGACCAGCGTCCCGATCGATTCGCCCTTGAGGATGCGCATCAGGTTGCCCGCGCGGGTCATGTCGTAGATGCGCAGCGGCAAGCCATGGTCGCGGCACAAGGCGATCGCGGCGGTGTCCATCACCTTGAGGTTGCGCGCAATCACTTCCTCGTAGCTGACGTGTTCGAAACGATGCGCGTCCTTCTTTTTCTTGGGGTCGGCGCTGTACACGCCGTCGACCTTGGTGGCCTTCAGCAGAAGGTCGGCGTTCACCTCGACTGCACGCAGCGCCGCGGCGGAATCGGTGGTGAAGAACGGATTGCCGGTGCCGCCGGCGAACAGCACGATCCGGCCCTTCTCGAGGTGGCGAATCGCACGGCGGCGGATGAAGTCCTCGCACACGTCATGGATCTGGATGGCGCTCATCACCCGCGCGAAGCCGCCACGTTTTTCCAGCGCGTCCTGCATCGCCAGCGCGTTCATCACCGTGGCAAGCATGCCCATGTGGTCCCCGGTGACCCGGTCCATCCCCGCTTCGGCGAGACCCGCACCGCGGAAGATGTTGCCGCCGCCGATCACCACGCCGACTTCGACACCGAGCTTGCGCGCTTCCAGGATTTCATCGGCCATCCGGCCGATCACTTCCGGATCGATGCCGTAATCCGCGGACCCCATCAACGCTTCGCCGGACAGCTTCAACAGGATGCGCTGGTACTTCGGCTTCGCGGCCATGCGTCAGGTTCCGATTGTGGGTAAACGCGCAAATTGTACTTGGAGAATGGCGACGGGTAGCAGACAGGTTCGAGCCGATCCCGGACTTGCTCCGGGAAAAGCCCCACAGGTTGCCCACGGATCGCGTCCGGCGTCACTGCGCCCAGCGAAAGCGTGAGCGGGGCAGGGGCTGGACACAATGAAGCCCGACGATATTTGCCGCCAACGACGAGCCCCGACTCGAAGCCGCGTCGGAGAGGCCAGTCTGGGCAATGCATCCGCCTGGGATTGCCGCGGATCAGGAACGGAGTGGGCGTCGACCTGCAACGGAACCCGTCAATGCATGCACAAAAAAGCCGCGGAGGTCCGCGGCTTTTGCTCAAACGGGCGAGGGTTACGCAAGCCCCGCCTGCTTCATCACCTCGGCGGCGTAATCCTCGACCACCTTTTCGATACCTTCGCCGACCGCGATGCGGTGGAACGACAGCACCTTCGCCTTGGCCTTCGCCAGCGCATCGCCGACGCTGACGTTGGTGTCCAGCACGAACGGCTGGCCGGTCAGCGAGATTTCGTTGAGGGTCTTCTTGATCTTGCCGGCGATCATCTTTTCCTGGATTTCGGCGGGCTTCTGCTTGTCCTTCTCGCTCATCTGCGCCAGCGAGATTTCCTTTTCCTTGGCGACGAACTCGGCCGGGACGTTTTCGGGCGCGACGTATTGCGGATTCATCGCGGCGATGTGCATTGCCACGCCACGGGCGAGTTCGGCGTCGCCGCCTTCCAGCGCCACCAGCACGCCGATGCGACCGCCATGCACGTAGGCGCCCAGCGTGGGTGCGCCGTCGATGCGTACCAGGCGACGCACCTGCACGTTTTCGCCGACCTTGGCGACCAGCGCCTGGCGGGCTTCCTCGATGCTGCCACCGGCGAGCTTGGCGGTCTTGAGCGCCTCGACGTCCTTGGCGCCGGTGGCCAGCGCGACCTGCGCCACTTCATCGGCAAACTTCAGGAAGTTCTCGTCCTTGGCGACGAAGTCGGTTTCCGAATTGACCTCGACCAGGGCACCGTTGCCGTCGTGCTGGGCCAGCACGATGCGGCCTTCGGCGGCCACGCGGTCGGCCTTCTTGTCGGCCTTTGCCAGCCCCTGCTTGCGCAGCCATTCGATCGACGCTTCGATGTCGCCTTTGTTCTGGGTGAGCGCCTTCTTGCACTCCATCATGCCGGCGCCGGAGCGCTCGCGCAGTTCCTTGACCATCGCGGCGGTGATATCCATCTTGCTACCTCTGAATTGGTTTGCGCCGCAACGTGGCGGCTCGAACCCCTTCTCCCGTTGGAAGAAGGGGCTGCGTGGAAGACGGGTGCGGTTATTCCGTCTCGCTGTTGGCCTCGGTCGCTTCGGTGCGGGCGGGGCCGCGCGGACCGGTCTTCTTGGCGGGGGCGCGGCGGGCCTGCTTGCGGCCCTCGTCGTCCTTGCCGGAAACCGGGTTGCCCTCGGCGTCCAGTTCGACGAACTCGCTGTCGTCGCTGCGGGCCTGGATCGGCGCGGCGGCCTTGCCTTCCAGCACCGCGTCGGCGGCGGCGCGCGCGTAAAGCTGCACCGCACGGATGGCGTCGTCGTTGCCGGGAATCGCGTAATCCACCAGGGTCGGATCGTAATTGGTATCGACCACCGCGACCACCGGAATGCCGAGTTTCTTGGCCTCTTGCACGGCGATGTTCTCGTGGCCGATGTCGATCACGAACAGCGCGTCGGGCAGGTTCTTCATGTCCTTGATGCCGCCCAGCGACTTCTCCAGCTTGTCGCGTTCGCGCCGCAGGCTGAGTACTTCGTGCTTGACCAGCTTGTCGAAGGTGCCATCGGTTTCGGCGGCTTCCAGTTCCTTCAGCCGCGCCACCGACTGCTTGACGGTGCGGAAGTTGGTTAGCATGCCGCCCAGCCAGCGGGCGTTGACGTAGGGCATGCCGCAGCGCTGGGCTTCCTCGCCGATCGCCTCGCGCGCCGAACGCTTGGTGCCGACGAACAGGATCGTGCGCCGCTTCTGCGCCAGGCCCGAGAGGTAGTTCATCGCGTCGGTGAATTTCGGCACTGTCGCTTCGAGGTTGATGATGTGGATCTTGCCGCGGGCGCCGAAGATGTACGGCGCCATCTTGGGATTCCAGTAGCGCGTCTGGTGGCCGAAATGCACGCCGGCTTCCAGCATCTGGCGCATGGTGACTTGAGGCATGATTTGAAACTCCGATGTGGGAACCTGCCTCGCTTTCGCGGGGAGCGCGGCCGTGATCGACGGCGGTAGGCGCAACAGGTTCCGGGGTTGGGCTTCCGCAGGCCCCGCGACAACGACCCTCTCGCGAAGGACCCCGGTGCCGGTGCATCACGATGGATGCAGGTCTGCGTGTGGATTCGCCGGTGACGCCCGGCGTGGGCGGTTTTGCTTTCGCAAAGCCGGCAAAGTGTACTGAAAACCGGCGCCGGGCGCAATGCGCGGCCGACGATTCCTGCAGCGGCCGCGCGGATCGTGGATAATTGTCCTTCATTCCAGCGGGCGCGCCCGACTCGTCGATGGTTCGGTGCCACGGCGTCGTCGTCCGGTGCGCCGCTGAATTCGGACCGTTCGAGCCTATGCCTGTCATTCCCAAAACCCCTGAAGAACTCGAAGGCATGCGCGTCGCCGGCCGGCTCGCGGCCGAAGTGCTGGCCCTTTTGAAGGACCATATCAAGCCCGGTGTCACCACCGAGGAAATCGACCGGGTCGCCCACGACCACATCGTGAACGTGCAGCACGCGATTCCCGCCAACGTCGGCTACCGCGGGTTTCCGAAGACGCTGTGCACGTCGGTCAATCACGTGATCTGCCACGGCATCCCCAGCCCCGGCAAGGTGCTGAAGGAAGGCGACATCATCAATTGCGACGTCACCGTCATCAAGGACGGCTGGCACGGCGACACCTCGCGCATGTATTTCGTGGGCGAGCCCTCGGTACTGGCCCGGCGACTGGTCGATACCACCTACGAGGCGATGATGCTGGGCATCGGCCAGGTCAGGCCGGGCGCCACGCTCGGGGACATCGGCCATGCGATCCAGCAGCACGCCGAAGCGGCCGGCTATTCCGTGGTGCGCGAATACTGTGGGCATGGCATCGGCCGCATCTACCACGACGAGCCGCAGGTGCTGCATTACGGCCGTCCGGGCGAAGGCATGCGGCTGGAAAAGGGCATGACCTTCACGGTCGAACCGATGGTCAATGCGGGCAAACGCAACACACGCCAGATGCCGGACGGCTGGACGGTGGTCACCAAGGACCACTCGCTGTCCGCGCAATGGGAGCACACCGTGGCGGTCACCGATGACGGATACGAAATACTGACGGCCTGGCCCGATGCGTGACCGTGCGATGATCCTCGACCGCCGCGCCATCCAGGATGTTCGTCGCTCGAGGCGCGGGTGGCCAGGCTGCATCAGAATGACCTTCCATGGCTG
The DNA here is from genome assembly GCA_044464225.1 of Rhodanobacter sp. Lineage (GTDB taxonomy): Bacteria > Pseudomonadota > Gammaproteobacteria > Xanthomonadales > Rhodanobacteraceae > 66-474. The sequence continues at coordinate 78,587 of JBIQLN010000015.1, forward strand.
CCTTTCCGGTATTTTTTGCGATCATCCCTGATCGCGGCCTCGTCGGGTTTCATCGCTCTGCGGAGCGTGGGTGATCCGGCACGCCAGAACGGCCATCCGTGGCCTGGCTTTTCACGACAGCCGCTTCGTGCGGGGCATCAACAGTCCGACAGGTGCCTCGATGTCATTGAACGAAACCTCGCCGCTCCTCGTTCCGCCGTCGCCGCATCTGCCGCCGGCGCTGCCGCTGGCCGGCGTATCCAATGACGCACGGGCGGCATTGCGGCAGTTGCTGGACGATCACGCGCGGGCGCTGACAGTCGCGTTCCGGCAAGGCGCCGAGGCGGGGGAACTCGCGCGTTCCCGCGCGCGGACGGTGGCCACGGTATGCGCGCACGTCTGGTCGGCGTATGCGGGTGAAAGCGATACCGCCGCATTGTTCGCGGTCGGCGGATTCGGCCATGGGTTGTTGTTTCCCTATTCCGACGTGGACCTGCTGGTGCTGCACGCGCCGAAGCCGGACGAAGCACTGGCGCGCGCGCTCGAAGCGTTCTTCGCGTGCCTGTGGGACATCGGCCTGACCCCCGGCCAGGCCGTGCGCACGCTGGCGCAATGCCGCGAGATCGCGGCCGCCGACGTGGGCGTCTTCACGAGCCTCCTGGACGCGCGCCGGCTGGCCGGCGCCGAACGCTTCGATCGGGAACTGCACGATTTGATCCGGGATCCGGCTTTGTGGCCGGCCGACGCCTACCTCGCCGCCAAGCTGGAGGAGCGCGCGCAGCGGCACGCGCGCTACGACGACACCACCCACAACCTCGAACCCGATCTCAAGGACGGCCCCGGCGGCTTGCGCAACCTCGACCTGATTCGCTGGCTCGGCAAGCGCCTGGTAGGCGTCGATGATCTGGATGGTCTGGTGCGGGCGCGCTTGCTGGAAGCGAGCGAGGCCGACGCCTTGCGCGAAGCACGCGTGATGCTGCGTCGCGATCGTTACGCGCTGCACCTGGAAGCCGGGCGCGCCGAGGAACGCCTGTTGTTCGACTGGCAGCGCGCGGTCGCGGCGCGGCTGGGCTACGAGGACGCCAATACCACGGGCAACGCGCCGGTCGAACGTTTCATGCAGGATTATTTCCGTGCGGCGGGCGTGACCGAACGCCTGCTCGTGCAGTTGCTGGAGCGCCTGCAGGAATTCCTGCATCCCTTGCCGGCACCCAGCGACCTCGACGAAAACTTCGTGATGCGCGGCAACCGGTTGGAACTGCGCGAGCCCGGCTGGCTGCTGCGCGCCCCCGAAGGCTTGATCCGGGTGTTCGAGAAGCGCTTCGATGCGGACGGGTCCACCGGCATCACGGCTGCCACGATGCGCGCGGTCGAACATGCCCTGGTCGAGCATGGCACGGTGTTGTCGCGTCATCCTGCGGTACTGGCTGCGTTCCTCGAACTGCTGCGGCGCGGTGCCGGCGCCGTGCGGGTGCTGGAAGCGCTGAACCGGCATGGCGTGCTGGCGGCGATCCTGCCATCGTTCGCGCGCGTGGTCGGGCGCATGCAATACGATCTGTTCCACGTCTACACCGTCGACGAACACACGTTGCGGGTGCTGCGCAACATCGCGCGCTACGCCGACCCGGAAACGCGTGCGTCGCTGCCGATGGCCTGCGAAGCCTTCGCGCGCCTCGGCAAGCCGGAACTGCTGTTGCTGGCGGGACTGTTCCACGACATCGCCAAGGGCCGCGGTGGCGATCATTCGCAACTGGGCGAAACCGAGGCGCGCGCGTTCTGCCGCAGCCTCGGCCTGGACGAAGACGACACAGAAGAAGTCGCGTGGCTGGTGCGTTGGCATCTGTTGATGAGCGTGACCGCGCAGCGCCAGGACATCGCCGATCCCGAAGTGGTGCATCGCTTCGCGGTGCAGGTCGGCAACTGGGAACGGCTGGACATGCTGTATCTCCTGACGATCGCCGACATCACCGGCACCAGCCCGAAGTTGTGGAACTCGTGGAAGGATCGCCTGCTCGCGGATTTGTACGTGGCGGCGCGCTACGTGTTGCGCCGCGACCTGGAGCGTCCCGCGCGCGCGGAGGTGCGCATCCGCGAAGCGCGCGAGCGCGCGCTGGCATTGTTGTCCGAGCGCGGCTTCGAGGCCTCGAAAGCGGGCAAGTTGCTGGACACGTTCCCCGACGCGGCCTTGCTGCGCCAGCGCCCGGAATCGCTTGCATGGCAGCTCGCGGCGATGCTGGATGCGCCGGATGCCCAGACGGTGGTCGCAGTGCGGCCGCCCGACGTGCGCGGCGGCACGGAAGTATTCGCCGCCACCCCCGATCGCGACGGCGTGTTCGCGGCGGCGGCGGCGACGCTCGACCGCATGCGCCTCGACGTGGTCGCGGCACGGGTGATGACGTCACGGGACGGCCGTGCGCTGGACGCGTTCACGGTACTCGAGGCGGGCACGCAGGCGCCGGTGCCGATCGAGCGCACGGCGGACCTGCGTGAATCGCTCGCGCGCGTGCTCGGCGCCGCGCACTTGCGGACGGTACCGGCGCGTCGCGGGCTCACGCGTCGGCTGCGTCATTTCCAGCGGCCGCCGCGCATCGATTTCCACGGTGCCGAAGGCCAGCCGCTCACGCGGCTGGCGTTGGTGTGCAGCGATCGCCCCGGCTTGCTGGTTGCGATTGCGCAGGCATTCCTGGACGTCGGCGTGCGCGTCCACGATGCGCGCATCGCGACCTTCGGCGACCAGGTCGAAGACTTCTTCGAGCTGAGCGATCGCCACGACGCGCCCCTGGACGCGACTTTGCAGGAAGATCTGCGCAGGGCATTGCAGCGTCGGCTCGCGCCGGGCAGCATGGCGGCTGCTTCGGAGCCCTGAGATGCATGAACTGGAAAATCTGATCGACGACGCCTGGGAGCAGCGCGCGTCGCTGGAGCCTGAGCGACTGGGCGTATTGCGCGAAGCGCTGGATCGGGTGCTGGACGCATTGGAAAGCGGCGCGCTGCGCGTGGCCGAGCCCGACGGGCAGGGCGGCTGGAAGGTCAACGCGTGGATCAAGCGCGC
>JBIQLN010000016.1:0-65814 GCA_044464225.1 Rhodanobacter sp.
GTTCGCTGGCCAGCAGCACCGCGCCGGCACCGTCGGACATCTGCGATGAATTGCCCGCGGTGACGGTGCCATCGCGACGGAACACCGTGCGCAGTTTGGCGAGGACTTCGGCGCTGGTGTCGCGACGCGGGCCTTCGTCGTTCTCGATCAGGCGGCGGTCTTCCTTCACGCCGCGCGAGCGCAGATCGGGATAGCGGTCGTCGAGCGGGTAGGGCGCGATCTCTTCCTTGAAATTGCCGGCGTCCTGCGCGGCGATCGCGCGCTGGTGGCTGCGCAGCGCGAAGGCGTCCTGCTCCTCACGGCTGATCTTCCACTGCGTCGCAACATTCTCGGCGGTGATGCCCATGCCGTAGGCGATGCCGATGTTCTCGTCCTTGAAGATCTCGGGATTCATCACCGGCTTGAAGCCCATCATGGGTACCATGCTCATCGATTCTGTACCGCCAGCCAGCACGAGGTCGGACTCGCCGAGTCGGATCGTGTTGGCCGCGATCGCGACGGACTGCAAGCCGGACGAACAGAACCGGTTGATGGTCATGCCGGGAATCGTGTCCGGCAGGCCGGCGAGCAACGCGCCGATGCGCGCCACGTTCATGCCTTGCTCGGCTTCCGGCATGGCGCAGCCGACCACCACGTCGCTGATGCGGTTGACGTCGATGCCGGGGCATTCGTCCAGCGTTTCGCGCAGCACGTGCGCCAGCATGTCGTCGGGCCGGGTATGGCGGAACACGCCGCGCGGGGCCTTGCCGACCGGCGTGCGTTTGGCGGCGACGATGTAGGCGTCCTGGATTTGTTTGGTCATGGTCCTTGCTCCTCTGCGCTGCGTGATGACACACCAGCGCGCCATTGTTTAATCGTCATCCCGGAATCGCGAAGCGATATCCGGGACCCAGTGCCTTTGTCTCTCGTGTCGCTCGCGAAAGTCACTGGGTTCCGGCTTTCGCCGGAATGACGACGTTGTAGTACTCGTATGACTGGTGTTCAGTTCCTGAGCGGCTTGCCGGTCGTCATGGTGTGCGCGATGCGGGCCTGGGTTTTTTCCATCTGCGCCAATTCCATGAAATGGTGGCGTTCGAGGTCGAGCAGCCATTGCGCGTCGACCGTGCTGCCGCGTTCGATGTTGCCGCCGCACAGGGTGTCGGCGATGCGGCTGGCGATTTCCATGTCGTGTTCGGAGATGAAATGGCCGGCCAGCATGTTCACCAGCTGGGCCTTGATGGTGGCCGTGCCGACGTCGCCGGCCACGTGCGTCGCCCGCGGCAGCGGCGGACGCCAGCCCGATTCGGCCAGCGAGGCGGCGACGTTCTTTGCCACGTACAAAAGCTCGTTGGCGTTGAATACCACCACGTCGGTTTCGCGCAGCAGGCCGAATTGTTTGGCTTCCAGCGCGCTGGTCGATGCCTTGGCCATCGCCACGGTTTCGAAATAGCGCTTGATCTGATCGAACGGATCGTCACCCGTGGTGGCGCGCGAGCAACGCTCGGCGATCTCTTTCAACCCGCCGCCGGCGGGCAGCAGGCCCACGCCGGCCTCCACGAGTCCGATGTAGCTTTCCAGCGCCGCGACGGTGCGCGCCGAGTGCATCTGCAATTCGCAGCCGCCACCGAGGCACAGCCCGCGCACCGCGGCGATGGTCGGAACCAGGCCATGCTGCACGCGCATCGTCGCGCGCTGGAAGTTGGCGATCATCGCTTCGAGTTGTGAAACCTTGCCCTCCTTCAGGAGCGCGAGCACGCCCTTGAGGTTGGCGCCGGCCGAGAACACCGGGCCTGTCTGCCACACCACCAGCGCCTTCAGTTTCTGCTCCGCCAAGCCGATCGCATGCTGGACGCCATCCAGCACCTGGTCGTCGAACGTGCACATCTTGGTCTTGAAGCTGACGATGCCGACGTCGTCGTCGCCCAGCGTCCACAGGCGGACGCCGTCGTTTTCCCAGACCGTGGTGCCCTGGTCGAACTTCTCGCCGATCAGCGCGTCCGGGAACAACTGGCGCCTGTAGACCGGCGCGGACGAGCGGGGGACGTTCTTCTTTTCGCGCGGCGAGTACGAGCCATCCGCGAAGTGCACGCCCTTGCGGCCATCCGTGACCCAGGCGGGCAGCGGTGCCTTGCTCATGGCCTTGCCGGCGGTGATGTCTTCGGCAATCCACCCGGCGACCTGTTCCCAACCCGCGGCCTGCCAGGTTTCGAACGGACCGAGCTTCCAGCCGTAACCCCAGCGAATCGCGAAATCCACGTCACGCGCGGTCTCGGCGATGCCTTCGAGGTGATACGCGGTGTAGTGGAAGAGATCGCGGAAACACGCCCAAAGGAACTGTGCCTGCGGATCGTTCGATTCGCGCAGCTTCGCGAACTTTTCGGCCGGGTTCCTGATCGCGAGGATCGCGGTGACTTCATCCGAAGCCTTCTGCTCCGAAGCGCGGTAATCCTGCTTCGCAAGATCCAGCACCTGGATTTCCTTGCCGGCCTTGCGGTAGAAGCCGGCACCCACCTTCGCACCCAGCGCGCCTTTTCCGATCAGGGCAGACAGCCATTCCGGCGACTTGAAGTGTTCGTGCCACGGGTCGCCGGGCAGGGTGTCGGCCATGGTCTTGATGACGTGCGCCATGGTGTCGAGGCCGACCACGTCCGCGGTGCGATACGTGGCCGATTTGGGGCGGCCGATCGCCGGGCCGGTCAGCGCGTCCACCACGTCGAAACCCAGCTTGAATTGCGTCGTGTGGTACATCGTCGAGAGGATCGAGAACACACCGATGCGGTTGCCGATGAAGTTCGGCGTGTCCTTCGCGAACACCACGCCCTTGCCGAGCGTCGAGGTAAGAAAGCCCTCCAGGCCTTCGAGCAGTTTCGGATCGGTGGCCTTGCCCGGGATCACCTCGACGAGGTGCATGTAGCGCGGCGGATTGAAGAAGTGCACGCCGCAGAACCGGTGCCGCAGGTTTTCCGGCAACGCTTCGGCCAACTGGTTGATCGACAGGCCGGAGGTGTTGCTGGCGAGAACTGCATGGTCCGGGATGTGCGCGGCAACCTTGCTGTAGAGGTCGAGCTTCCAGTCCATCCGCTCGGCGATTGCCTCGATCACGAAATCGCAATCCTCCAGCGCGGCGAGGTTCTCGTCGTAATCGGCAGGCGTGATCGCCACGGCGACATCCTTCACCGCCAGCGGCGCGGGGGACATCTTGCCGAGATGCTGGATGGCCTTGGCGGCGATGCCGTTCTTCGGGCCTTCCCTGGCGGCGAGGTCAAACAACACGGTCTCGATACCGCCGTTGGCGAGGTGCGCTGCGATCTGCGCACCCATCACGCCGGCACCCAGCACGGCGGCTTTGCGGATCAACAATTCTTGAGGCATGTAAATCTCCGTCTGATATCTGTAGCGGGAGCGAGCCTGCCCGCGACCAGAATTCGACCGGGAACCGGTCGCCTGCAGGCAGGTTTCTACGCCCGCAGCCCTGCCGCGGTGAAATGGATCAGATGCCTGGCCATCTGCTCGCGGTGTGCGCGTTCGCTTTCGCCACTGCGGCGCTTGATCATGCCGAAATCGGCCATGGCGTAAGTGAGCGCGCCGACCGCGATATCCAGCCGCCAGTACAGTTCCTGTCTGTCGAGCTGCGGCAGCACTCGAGCGAACGCCGCGGCAAACTCCTTGAGCACGTAGCCGTAGTTGTCCGACAGGAATGTTCGCAGGTTGCTGTTGTGCTCCGCGAATGCCCGCGCAAGCACCCGCATGAACACCGATCCGCCTTCGCGGTCCAGCGATAGTTCCAGCGCTGGCGTGATGAATGCGTCGAGCAGGCCTTCGAGGGTGGCGGAATCGGATTTCGCGAGCTGGGCCAGCCGTTCGAGGCGGCGGTCGCTCAATTCGTCCAGCCGGCGGCGGAAAACTTCCTCGATCAGGTTGTTCTTGGAGCCGAAGTGGTAGTTGACGGCCGCCAGGTTGACCTTGGCGGCCGCGGTGACCTGGCGAAGCGAAGCTGCGGCGAATCCTCGTTCCGCAAACAGTTCCTCGGCGGCGCCCAGAATGCGTTGGCGGGTGGAGAATTGCGGGTTGTCGCGCATGCCTGTTCCTGTTTCAAACAAACGTTTGAAGTCTAGGCTGAACGCGCACCATGGTCAACGGCTCCCCGGCTCTTGGCCTCATCCGCGCCGTTGAGCTAGAATCTTTCACTCTTTTGTGAGCTAACTCCGCATTTTGCGCGGGTTTTTCAGGATATGCTCACGAACCCAGGCGGGCTTCGTGCGCTTTTTTTTTATCTTTCATCAGCAAGTCGAGGAAAACATGGCGCTGGAGCGCACCCTTTCGATCATCAAACCCGATGCCGTTTCCAAAAACGTGATCGGGCAGATTTACGCACGTTTCGAGAATGCCGGCCTGAAGGTGGTTGCGGCCAGGATGAAACAGCTCTCGCGCGCGGAAGCCGAAGGTTTCTACGCGGTGCATCGCGAGCGTCCGTTCTTCAAGCCACTCGTCGAATTCATGGTATCCGGACCGGTCATGATCCAGGTGCTGGAAGGCGAGGGCGCGATTGCGAAAAACCGCGAGTTGATGGGCGCCACCAATCCGAAGGAAGCGGCCGCGGGAACCATCCGCGCGGATTTCGCACAAAGCATCGACGCGAATGCGGTGCACGGCTCGGACGGCCCGGACACCGCGCAATTCGAGATCGGTTATTTTTTTGCCGCGACGGAGCTTTGCTCTCGCGGGTGACTTGTTTCTCGGGGAATGCACATGGCCGACATGGCCCGTGCCAATCTGCTGGACTTCGATCGCCACGGAATGCGTGACTTCTTCGCCGGCCTCGGCGAGAAGCCCTATCGCGCCGATCAGGTGATGAAGTGGATCTACCACCGCCTCGAAAGCGATTTCGGGGCGATGACCGATCTCGGCAAATCGCTGCGTGAAAAGTTGCCCGAAGTGGCCGTGGTCGCGCCGCCCAAGGCCCTGCTGGACAAGGCGTCCAGCGACGGCACCCGCAAATGGCTGCTCGGCATGGACGCGGGCAACGCGGTCGAGACCGTGTATATCCCGGAGCCGACGCGCGGCACGCTGTGCGTGTCCTCGCAGATCGGCTGCGGCCTGAACTGTCGGTTCTGTTCCACCGGGACCCAGGGCTTCAACCGCAACCTCGCCGCGTCCGAGATCATCGGGCAGGTGTGGCACGCCGCGAAGCAGCTCGGCAACGTCACGCACCAGCAACGCCGGATCACCAATGTCGTGATGATGGGCATGGGCGAACCACTGCTGAATTTCGACAACGTCGTCAAGGCGATGAGCCTGATGCGCGACGACCTCGGCTTCGGCCTCGCCTCCAAGCGCGTGACGCTTTCGACCGCCGGCGTGGTGCCGATGATCGACAAGCTGGGCGAAGTCGCGGATGTCTCGCTTGCCGTTTCGCTGCACGCGCCGAACGACGAACTCCGCACGCAACTGGTGCCGCTCAACAAGCGCTGGGGCATCAACGAGCTGCTGGATGCCTGCGCGCGTTACGCCGCGCGCAAACCGCGCGCGACGATCACCTTCGAATACACGTTGATGCGGGGCATCAACGACACGCCGGTCCTGGCCAAGCAGCTGGTCAAGCTGATGCGCCGCCTGCCGGCCAAGGTCAACCTGATCCCGTTCAATCCTTTCCCGGGCACGCAATACGAGCGCTCGGACGAAACCGTCATCCGCGATTTCCAGACGGTCCTGTTGAACGCCGGTGTGCAGGCCATGGTCCGCCGCACCCGTGGCGAGGACATCGACGCCGCGTGCGGCCAGCTGAAGGGCAAGGTGGCGGACCGTACCCGCCGCCATGCGGAATTCCAGCGCCGCGTCGAGGCGGCCACGCAGCCCGAGGTCCACGCCCATGCTGCGTAGGTCGGTCCCGGGACTCGCGACGATGGTGCTCGTGCTGGCGCTCGCGGCTTGCAAGCACGACCCGGCGATCATCGATTACCCGACGCCGATGAGCAACCTGAAGCAGGCGCCGCGCGAGAGTGCCAAGGAAGACAAGCAATCGGCTGCGCAGACGCATACGCAGCTCGCGGTGGCCTACATGGGCCAGAACGACCTGAAGGACGCGGAGATCGCGCTGAAGAAGGCGCTGGCTTTCGACGACAAGTACATCCCGGCGCACACCATGCTGGCGGTCCTCGAGTGGCGCATCAACCGGCTGGAGGAGGCCGACAAGGAATTCCGGGCCGCCATCGCGCTGGATCCGTCCAACGGCGACACCAACAACAACTACGGCAAGTTCCTGTGCGAGACCGGCAAGCAGGAGGAGGCGATGCGTTACTTCAAGCGCGCGCTGGCCGATCCGTTCTACAAGACGCCGGCGGTGGCCAACACCAATGCCGGCACCTGCCTCATGAAGAGAAACGATTACGCCCCCGCCGAAGCGTATCTGCGCAAGGCGCTGGAAATCGAACCGAACTACAGCACAGCCTTGCTGGCCATGGCCGACCTCGATTACCGCAAGGGCGACGCGTTCAAGGCGCGTGGCTACCTGCAGCAGTTCGAGGCCGCGGGCGCGGCCACGCCCGATTCACTGCTTCTCGGTTACCGCATCGCCACTCGTCTTGGTGACAAGGAAACTGCCGCCAATTACTCCCGTCGCCTGCAGGATCAGTTCCCGAATTCGGTGCAGGCGCAATCGCTTGATGGTTCCAGCCAATGATCGATCGCGAAGAAGACAGCCGGGATCTGTTCGACGCCCGGAACACGCAAGCCACTTCGCCCGTCGTGGAACACGCCCCCGCCGCTGATTCGCTCGGCGGCCGATTGTGCGCGGCGCGCGAAGCGAAGGGCTTGACCATCCCCGAATGCGCGGCTGCGTTGCACTTGCCGATCAAGGTGCTGGAACGATTGGAATCGGATGATTTCGGCGAACCCGAACATTTCGTGTTCCTGCGCGGCGCCCTGCAAGGTTATGCGCGCCACCTCGGATTGCCTCCGGGCAGTTGCGATCAGGCGCTGCGTACGGTGGCGCCGACCGAACAGCCGCCCCTTGTATCCGTGGCGCGTACTTCACCGGCGCGCTGGCTGCTGCAGCGCTACGGGACCGCGGCGACCTACATCGTGTTGACGGCGACGATCGCGGTGCCATTGGTGTTGCTGGGCCTGCGCGGCGGGCTGGAGCGACCGTCCGCGCGCATCGTGTCGCTGGACCAGGCCCCGGCTTCGACGCCCCATGCCTCACAGACGACGGCGCCGAGCAGCGCCACCGCTTCGGGTGACCCGTCGGAGACGTCGCCCGATGCCACGCCGTTTCGGGCGTCGATGACGCCGTTCGCGGCGATAGGACTCAGCGACAATGGTGGTGCGGCCAAGCAGCCCCCGCCGGTGACGCCGGCCCCGATGCCGCTCGCCGCGGCCGGACAGCACGCACTCACGCTTTCCGCGAACGCCGATTGCTGGTTCGAGATCACCGACGCCGATGGGGGCAAGGTCGACTCCGGGATGCTGCATGCCGGCGACAATCGAACATGGCACGCCGCCGGGCTGCTGCATGTCACGCTGGGTAATGCCGATGGCGTCAGCGTCACCCGCGACGGCCAGCCCTTGGCGCTGGACGCGTACCGGCATGCCAACGTGGCCCGCTTCGATGTGTTCGCCCCGCCTGCCGGCGGTGGCGAAAACGACTGATGGGGTGCTGAACGGCAGCCCGCAGGCCTGGCGGCGCCTGGTCCGCCGCGGATCGGGACCCGGCGGATTCGTTCCGCCCCAAGCGCGGTGCGAAGCGCATCCCGAAGCGCATCCCCGGGTGTGGTATCGCGAAAGCGCAGGTAAGCACTTTTCAACAGACCACCGAGTTCCAGTATCCTTGGCCGTTCCCGCGCGCGGTTTCCGACGCGCGGGTTTCCGCATGCACGTGGGTGAACGATGGCTTTCGAAGATTACGACCAGTACGAGCAGGGCGAGCAGGTCCGCAAGTGGATCAGGGAAAACGGCATTGCCGTCGTGGTCGGAGTGGTGCTCGCGCTGGCGCTGATTTTCGGCTGGCGCCAATGGCAGGCGCACAGGCTCAATCACGAGGTGCAGGCGGCCTCGCAGTTCGCCGTGATCCAGACCGCGGTGCAGGCCGACAACAAGCAGGCGATGGGCGCGGCGCTGGGCGATCTTCAGAAGAACTATGCCGATACCGCTTACGCCGCGCTGGGCAGCGCCGCGGTGGCCGAGTACGACGTCGGCAAGAACGAATTGAAACCGGCCGCGCAGAACCTGCAGTGGGCGGTTTCCCACGGCAAGCAGCCGGCCCTGAAGTCGCTGTTCACGTTGCGCCTCGCGCGGGTGTTGATCGCGCAGGACCAGGCCCAGCAGGCGCTGAAGGAACTCGGCGGCATTCCCGCCGGCGACTACGCGGCGCTGTCTGCGGAACTTCGTGGCGACGCGCTGCTCAAACTCGGGAAGCCCGGCGAGGCACGCGACGCCTATCAGCAGGCCATGGCGAAGCTCGACAAGGACCAGGACGCGCCTGCGCGCCATGCGTTGCAAATGAAGCTGGACAATCTCACGCAGCCCGTCGCTGCGCCGACCGGAGCCAAGGCTCGATGAAGCTTCGCCATCTTCTGCTGTTGCCGCTGCTGGTCGCGACGGTTGCATTGTCCGGGTGCGGGTTGTGGAACAAGATCTTCAGGCACGGCGAGAACGTGCAGCCGCCCAAGCCGCTGACGGAGTTCACGCCCAGCGTGCAGGTCGAGAAACTATGGTCCACCCGCATCGGCGACGGCTCCGGGCGTTCGGGCGTGCGGCTGCAACCGACGTTTGCGGATGGCAAGCTGTACCTGATCAGCACTGACGGCAAGATCGAGGCGCTGGACGCCGCGACCGGCAAGGAAGTGTGGAAACAATCGACCCGCGTCGGCAATGGCATCTGGCCGTTCAAGCACAAGAAGCCAGGCCCTGACGCACGCTATGCGGGCGGCCCGACGGTGCTCGGCAACCTGCTGGTCGTCGGCACGCTCGATGGCCACGTGTACGGGGTGGACGCCACCACCGGCAAGCAGCTGTGGAGCGCGACGGTGGATAGCGAGGTGGTTTCGCCGCCAGCGATCGACGCAGACACGGTGTTCGTTCGTACCAACTCCGGTTACGTGTACGCGTTCGATGCCAATTCCGGCGAACGCAAGTGGCTCTACGACCAGGCCAACGTGCCGCTGCTCAGCCTGCGGGGCAACGGTCCGCTGCTCGCTGCACACGGCGTGGTGATGTTCGGCAGCGATGACGGCAACGTGGTCTCGCTTCGCGACGACACGGGCGCGATCCAATGGAAGATCCCGATCACCAAGGGCCTCGGGCGCACGGATATCCAGAAATTGAACGACGCCGACGACAGTCTGCAACTCGACGGCAACATCCTGTATGCCACGGCTTACCATGGCGAGCTCACCGCCATCGATGCGGCGCAGGGACAGGTCGCGTGGAACCGGCCGTTCTCCAGCTACGTGGGGGTCGGTGTCGCCGACACGCAAGTGGTTGGCGTGGATGACGACTCGCTGGTATGGGCGTTCTCGAAGGAGGGCGGCGGCGACCTGTGGAAGCAGGACGCACTGCAGTACCACTGGTTGACCGCGCCTGCGATCCAGGGCCAATACGCCGTGGTGGGCGGCGTGGAAGGTTACGTGCACTGGCTCGCCCTTTCGGATGGCAAGCTTGCCGCGCGTATGCGCCTGTCCAAGGATGCGATCCGCGCGCGCCCGGTGGTGAACGGCGACACGGTGTACGTGGAAGACGTCGAGGGCCACGTGGCGGCGTATCGGATCAACGCGTCACCCTGACAAGCAGTGCTTTTCGGATACCCGGGGTGGGGCGGCCCGAAAGGGACAAGAGCAAAGGCGGATTGCGTGATGCTCGACTCTTCGCACAGCCCGGCCATCCGCACTGCACGTGAGCATTGCCCGGCCCCGGAGCAGCGCCTTCGGGGACGGAGCCGATGCGAGCGCAATATCATTAGCGCGCAAGCTGCCGAGCGCAGTTGCCTTTCGGACCACGAGCCATGCTCCCTGTCGTCGCCCTGGTCGGCCGTCCCAACGTCGGCAAGTCCACGCTCTTCAACGCGCTGACCCGCACCCGCGATGCGCTGGTCGCGGACCTGCCCGGCGTCACCCGCGACCGTCATTACGGCGTGTGCCGACTGGGCGCGCGGCCGTTCGTGCTGGTCGACACGGGTGGCTTGTCCGGGGAGCGCGTCGACATCGACGAATTGACCGAAAAGCAGGTCCAGCGCGCGATCGAGGAGGCCAGCACCTGCGTGCTGCTGGTCGATGCACGCGAGGGTTTGCTGCCGCAGGACCGCGTGATCCTCGACCGCTTGCGCAGGACCGGCAAACCCGTGCTGCTCGCGGTGAACAAGACCGACGGCATCGATGCGCAGGCGGCGCTGGCGGAGTTTGCTTCGCTGGGCGTGGCGGCAACGTTCGCGATTGCCGCGGCCCACGCGCGCGGACTCGATGCGCTGCTCGCCGCGACGCTGCCGCTGCTTCCATCCGATGCCGATGAAACCGCGCTTGCGGAGCATGACGAGGCGGGCGGAACGCGGGTCGCGATCGTCGGCCGTCCCAATGTCGGCAAGTCCACACTGGTCAATCGCCTGCTCGGCGAGGAACGCGTGGTGGTTTCGGACATCGCCGGCACCACCCGCGATTCCATCCACGTACCTTTGGAACGCGACGGCAAGCGCTACACCCTGATCGACACCGCAGGCGTGCGCCGGCGCGGCCGGGTCGAGGACGCGCTGGAGAAGTTCAGCGTCATCAAGACGCTGCAGTCCATCGCCGCGGCCGAAGTGGTGGCGGTGATGCTGGACGCGGGCGAGGGCGTCACCGACCAGGACCTGGCCTTGATCGGGCAGGTCCTGGACGCCGGACGGGCGTTGGTGATCGTCGCCAACAAGTGGGACGGGCTGGAGCAGTACGATCGCGAGCGCTGCAAGGCCGGGCTGGAACGCAAGCTCGATTTCGTGGCGTGGGCGCGGGTGGTGTTCCTTTCCGCCAGGCACGGATCGGGATTGCGCGAACTGATGCGGGCGATCGATCGCGCCGGTGCCGCGGCGTCGCGTGAACTGGGCACGTCGGATTTGACCCGCGCGCTGGAAAAAGCGGTGGCGGCGCACCAGCCACCGCTGGTACGCGGGCACTCGCCCAAGCTGCGCTTCGCGCATCCGGGCGGCGATCATCCGCCGACCATCGTGATCCACGGCAGCCGCACCAAACACATCGCGGACAGCTATCGGCGTTACCTGGAAAACTTCTTCCGCAAACGTTACAAGCTGGAAGGCACGCCCATCCGCATCGAATTTCGCGAGGGCGAGAATCCCTACGCCGGTAAGCGCAACGTGCTTACCGAAACCCAGCAACGCAAGCGCCGGCGCATGATGCGCCATGTGCGCGGGCGTTGATGGTCGTTGCCGCCCCTGGCGCCCGGTCACCCCGGCCAACCGATGGCCGGGGTGACGTTCTGGCGGTCGTGCTGGCCGGTGGCGCGGGCAGTCGCGTCGGCGGCGCCGACAAGGGTTTGTTGCGACTGTGCGGAAGGCCGTTGGTCGAGCACGTGCTGGAGCGGCTGCGCCCGCAGTGCGATCGCGTGCTGATCATCGCCAATCGCAATATCGATGCATACGCGCGCTACGCCCCCGTGGCGCATGACGGGAACGCCGGTCACGCGGGTCCCTTGGCCGGACTGGCGGCGGCATTCGGATTTCTCGAAGCCAACCGGCATGCGTTGCCGGCCTGGTTACCGACCGTGCCCGTGGATTGCGCGGATCTGCCAGGCGATCTTGTCGAACGGCTGCATACCGGGTTGTTTGAACAAGCCGATGCGCGCTGCGCCTACGTACGGCGCAAGGGCAGGTCGCAGCCGCTGTTCGCGCTCTATCGCATCGATGATGCCGCCGCGTGGCGCGCGTCCGCACAAGGGGCTTTGCGACAACATGCATCGCCGATGCGCTGGCACGCGGAAATGGGCGCCATCGCGATCGATTTCGATGATGCCATCAGCGCGTTCCATAATCTCAATACGCCCGAAGAGTTCCGCGATTACGAACGCACGCATGGCTGAAACCGCTTACCCGAACCGTATAGGCCTGGAGCGCGCGCTGGAGATCGTGGCTGCGCGCGCGGCGCACCACCGGCTGCCGATCGAAACCGTGCCGCTTGCCGATGCGCAGGGCCGGGTGCTGGCCGAGGACGTGCGCGCGCCGCATCCGCTGCCGCCGTTCGACAATTCGGCGATGGACGGGTTCGCGTTGCGTGGCGCGGATTTGCCCGCGGCCGGCGAGCGGGTTTTCACGCTGGTCGGCGAGGTGTTTGCGGGCGCGACTTCCGCGCCGCAGGTCGGAACGGGCGAGTGTGCGCGCATCACCACCGGCGCGCCGGTGCCGCCTGGTGCCGATACCGTCGTAATCAAGGAAAGCGTGACCATCGACGGCGACCGCATCACCGTCAAGGCAGGCGAGAAGGCTGGCGCCAACGTGCGTGCCGCGGGCGAGGACTACGCGAAAGGCGATCTTGCGTTTGCGGCCGGAACGCCCGCGAGCGCGGCGGAGCTTGCCGTGCTGGCTGCGCTCGGCATCGCCCATGTTGCGGTTCGCCGCCCGCCGCGCATCGCCGTGGTCGCCACCGGCGATGAACTCGTGCCGCCGGGACAGCCGCTGGGGTTCGGGCAGATCCACGAATCCAACGCCGTGATGCTGGCGGCGCTCGCACGCGGATCCAGTGCACGCGTGGTGGTGCAACGTTGCGTGCGCGATGAACCGCACGCGCTGCAGGCCGCGCTGCTGGAAGCCGCTGCCGATGCCGACCTGATCGTCACCAGCGGCGGCGTGTCGGCCGGCGAGGCCGACCACCTGCCAGGCGTGCTGGAAACCATCGGTGAAATCCATTTCCACAAGGTGCGGCTGAAACCGGGCATGCCGATGCTGTTCGGCGAGATCGGTGCCTGCCTGTATTTCGGACTCCCCGGAAATCCGGTGTCGTCGGCGGTGACTTTCCGGGTGTTCGTGCGATTCGCGCTGCGCGCGATGCAAGGCATCGCAATCATTCCGAAGCCGGTGCGCGCGCGACTCGATGCGCCGCTGCACAAGCGCCATGCCCGCGCCGAATTCCTGCGCTGCAGCGTACACACCGACGAAGACGGGGTGCAATGGGCAACGCCACATGCAAAGCAGGGCTCGGGCATGTTGCGCGGCCTCGCCGAAACCGACGCCCTCGCGTTGTTGCCCGAAGACGCCCGCGACTTCGCCCGGGGCGATGTGGTGGTGCTTTGGCCCTGAGGCTCCAGGCGCGGATAAAAGCAGATGGAAGCAGGCGGTTTGTGCGCCATCCGTAGCCATTCGCCCTCATCCGTATCCAACCGGTTTTGCGGGATAATGCCGCCATGAGCATCCGCGAAATCTCGCCGCGCGACGCGCGGCAGCGCCAGCAATCCGGCGCGTTGTTGCTGGACGTGCGCGAACCTTACGAACAAGCCGCCGGCATGGCCGAGGGCGCGATTGCGTTGTCGCTGGGCGACGTCGCGGCGCGCGTTGCGGCGGTCGAGCCCAACAAGGCTCGCGAAGTGCTTGCCATCTGCGCGCATGGCCAGCGCTCGCTGATGGCGGCGCAAACCCTGCGGCAGATGGGTTACGCCAATGTGGTCTCCGTCGCGGGTGGTACCGCGCGTTGGATCGAGGAAGGCCTGCCGATGGCGAAAGCCGGCGGCGACGAGGACTTCTACGATCGCTATTCGCGCCACCTGCGCCTGCCGGAAGTCGGCGAAGCCGGGCAGCGCAAACTGGAATCGGCGCGCGTGGTGGTGCTGGGCGCGGGCGGGCTTGGTTCACCCGCCGCGTACTATCTGGCCGCCGCCGGCGTCGGCACGCTGGTGATCGCCGATGACGACGTGGTGGAACGCAGCAACCTGCAACGCCAGATCCTGCACGCCGACGACCGTATCGGCATGTCGAAGCTCGACTCCGCCGCGCAAGCGTTGCACGGATTGAATCCGCGGGTGAATCTCGAAGGACTGCCCGAGCGCGTCACCTCGTCCAATGTCGATGCCTTGCTCGACGGCGCCGACGTGGTACTGGACGGCGCCGACAATTTTCCGGTGCGTTACCTGCTCAATGACGCGTGCGTGAAACTCGGCAAACCGCTGGTGTACGGCGCGGTGCAGCGGTTCCAGGGACAGGTGGGTGTGTTCGATGCCGGTCGCCGGCGCGGACGGGCGCCGTGCTACCGCTGCCTTTTCCCGCAGCCGCCGGCTGCGGAAGATGCCCCGAACTGTTCGGAAGCCGGGGTGCTGGGCGTGCTGCCCGGCGTCATCGGCATGCTGCAGGCGACCGAAGCGGTCAAGTTGATCCTCGGCATCGGCGAACCGCTGGTGGGCCGCATATTGATGTTCGACGCGCTGTCGATGCGCTTCCACGAAACGCGCCTTGCGCCCGATCCCGAGTGTCCGGTCTGCGCGGCGGCCAAGCCTTTCCCCGGATACATCGACTACGAGCAGTTCTGCGCGGGCGCGTGAGTGCGGGTGCCCGGCCGGTTATCTCCGGGCCTGCTGCGCAGCTTCGAATGCCGCCAGTTGTTCCGGCGTGGCCTGCTTCTGGTATCTGGCTTTCCATTCGTCGTAGGGCATGCCGTAGATCGCCGCACGGGCTTCCTCTTTCGACAGGTCGAGCAGGCGCTCTTCGGCGGCATCGCGGTACCAATCGGCCAGGCAGTTGCGGCAGAACCCGGCAAGGGTCATCAGGTCGATGTTCTGCACGTCGGTGCGCTCTTCATTGAGATGTTTCAGCAGGCGGCGAAACGTGGCAGCCTGCAATTCCGTGCTTTCGATCATGGTGGTTTCCTCGACGGCGTCGGGCGGAACGATCGCACCGTGGTCCGCCGTTGAGACAAACTTATCCGCGCCGGAACCACCCCCGCCGTGATGCGCGTTCCGAAACGTCGCGGAAGCGGTCCGGAGGTGCCATTGTGCGACCACGCGCACGACGCGATAATGATCGTTTTGGGACTTCCCTGCCATGACCGCGCGCATTCTCGACGGACGCAAGATCGCAGGCGAGGTGCTGGAACGCGTGGCAGCTGGGGTCAGGGCGCGTACCGATTGCGGACGCGTGGCGCCTGGTCTCGCCGTGGTGCTGGTCGGAGCCGATCCCGCATCCGCTGTATATGTCCGCAACAAGCGCAAGGCCTGCAAGCAGGTCGCTTTCGAGTCATTCGACTTCGACTTGCCGGCGGACACCAGTGAAGCCGACCTGTTCGCGTTGGTCGATCGCTTGAATGCCGATCCTGCCGTGCACGGCATCCTGGTGCAGTTGCCGCTGCCACCCCATGTCAATGCGGCTGCGCTGATCGACCGGATCGATCCGCGCAAGGACGTGGACGGATTCAGCGCTGTCAACCTGGGCAACCTCGCCTTGCGTCGATTCGGGCTGCGGCCGTGCACGCCCAAGGGCGTGATGACATTGCTTGGTCATACCGATCGTCCGGTGCGTGGGCAGCACGCGGTGGTGGTGGGCGTATCCAACCACGTGGGTCGGCCGCTGGTGCTGGAGCTTTTGATCGCCGGCTGCACCACCACGTGCTGCCACAAGTTCACCCATGACCTGGCGCAGTACGTGCGCCAGGCCGACATCGTGGTCACTGCGGTGGGAAGGCCGGGCATCGTCAAGGGCGAATGGATCAAACCCGGCGCGGTGGTGATCGACGTCGGCATCAACCGGATCGACGATGGTCGCCTGGTCGGCGACGTGGAATTCGAGGCGGCCGCGGAGCGGGCTTCGTGGATCACGCCGGTGCCCGGTGGCGTCGGACCGATGACGGTGGCGACGTTGATGGAAAACACACTGGAAGCGGCGCAGGCGATCGACGCCGGCTGATGCGGTCAGCCCGCACTTTCGATCTTCACGAGCTTGGTGCGGCCGCCCGCGCCGGCGCGGATCGATACCATCCGTTTCGGACACCCGAAATGATCGGCGACCAGCGCCACCAATTCCGCGTTGGCCTTGCCATCCACCGGCGGCGCGCGCACGTTCGCGAGCCAGCTTCCGTCGACCTGCTCCATGAGCGATGCGGCGCGTGCATTGGGCCTGACCTTGATGCGAAGTACGCGCGTGGCCATGGACGGGTTCCGATGCGATTCGGGTTCCCGTATAATTGCGCATTGCATTGACGGACACCATCCAATGCGCATCCTCGCCGAGGCTCTGACCTACGACGACGTCTATCTCGTCCCCGCCCATTCCTCCGTACTGCCACGCGACGTCGACACCTCGACGCGCCTGACCCGCGCGATCCGGCTCAACATTCCGCTGATGTCTTCGGCCATGGATACCGTGACCGAAGCGCGCCTCGCGATCACGATGGCACAGTGCGGGGGCATCGGCATCATCCACAAGAACATGACCGTCGAGCGCCAGGCCGCGGAAGTACGGCTGGTCAAGAAGTTCGAGGCCGGCGTGATCCGCGACCCGATCACGGTGGATCCCCATACCTCGATCGGCGAGGTCATGCACATCACGCGCTCGCACAACATTTCCGGCGTGCCGGTGGTGGAAGAAGGCAACAAGCTGGTCGGCATCGTCACCAGCCGCGACCTGCGCTTCGAAAAGAAACCGGACGATCCGGTCAAGAACATCATGACCCGCAAGGACAAGCTGGTCACGGTGAAGGAAGGCGCGGAAGAGGACGAGATCATCGGCCTGCTGCACAAGCACCGCATCGAGAAGGTGCTTGTGGTCAACGACGCGTTCGAACTGCGCGGGCTGATCACCGTGAAGGACATCCAGAAGGCGCACGACAATCCGCATTCCGCCAAGGATTCGCACGAGCGCCTGCGCGTCGGCGCCGCGGTCGGCGTGGGTGGCGACACCGAGCATCGCGTGGCGGCGCTGGCCGAAGCCGGCGTCGATGTGATCGTCGTGGATACCGCGCACGGCCACTCGCAAGGCGTCATCGATCGCGTCGCGTGGATTCGGAAGAACTATCCCGACCTGCAGATGATCGCCGGCAACATCGTCACCGCCGAGGCCGCGCGCGCGTTGCGCGACGCCGGCGTGGATGCGGTGAAGGTGGGCGTGGGGCCCGGCTCGATCTGCACCACCCGCATCGTCGCCGGCGTGGGCGTGCCGCAGATCACAGCGATCTCGATGGTGGCCGAGGCGCTGAAGGACGAAATCCCGTTGATCGCCGACGGCGGCGTGCGCTATTCGGGCGACGTCGCGAAGGCGATCGTCGCAGGCGCGTCGTGCGTGATGCTCGGTTCGATGTTCGCGGGTACCGAGGAAGCACCAGGCGAGATCGAGCTGTACCAGGGCCGTTCGTACAAGAGCTACCGCGGCATGGGTTCGCTGGGCGCGATGCAGAGTGGATCGTCCGACCGCTATTTCCAGGAGCAAGCCGCGGCCGACAAACTGGTGCCCGAAGGCATCGAGGGCAGGGTGCCGTACCGCGGCCCGCTGCGCGCGATCGTGCATCAACTGGTGGGTGGCCTGCGCGCCTCGATGGGTTACTGCGGCTGCGCCAACGTCGAAGAGATGCGGGTGAAACCGCAGTTCGTGCGCGTGACGGGCGCCGGCGTCCGCGAGGCACACGTGCACGACGTGCAGATCACGAAGGAAGCTCCAAACTATCGGTCGGATTGATGTTCGGCCGATCGTGCGAAAGCTCGTTGCTCGATCCATCCAGGTTGGTCGTCGCACTTTTTGATTTGTCGTGCCGGGGCTGCGCGCAGCGCAGAACCCGGAATCGGTTTCAATCAAAAGCTGGATTCCGGATCGCGGCTGCGCCGCTTCCGGAATGACGACAAAAGATCACTCTCATTCGATTCCGGTATGCGCGACCTGCACAGTGACAAAATCCTGATCCTCGATTTCGGATCGCAATACACGCAACTGATCGCCCGGCGCATCCGCGAAATCGGAGTGTATTGCGAAATCTGGGCGTGGGACCACGATCCCGCCGAGATCACGGCGTTCGCGCCGAAAGGCGTGATCCTTTCGGGCGGGCCGGAATCGGTGGTCGAGGCGAATTCGCCCCGCGCACCGGAACAGGCATTCGCGCTGGGCGTGCCTGTGCTCGGCATCTGCTACGGAATGCAGACGATGGCCGCGCAGCACGGCGGAAAAGTCGAGGGCGAGCACGCGCGCGAGTACGGACATGCAACGATCGTCACCGAGGCGTGTGCCTTGTTCGAGGGCACGCCGGCCCGACAGAACGTCTGGATGTCGCACGGCGATCGCGTGACCGCGCTGCCGCCGGGCTTCACGTTGGCGGCGTCCACCGAGTCGGTGCCCATCGCCGCGATGGTTGACGTGTCGCGCCGATGGTATGGCCTGCAGTTCCATCCGGAAGTCACCCATACCGAGCATGGCATGGCGATCCTGCGGCGGTTCGTGGTCGACATTTGCGGTTGTGCCACGCTGTGGACGCCGGCGCGGATCATCGACGACGCGGTCGCGCAGGTGCGCGACGCCGTCGGTGACGACAAGGTGCTGCTGGGCCTTTCCGGCGGGGTCGACTCGTCGGTGGTCGCGGCATTGCTGGAAAAGGCCGTCGGCGACCAGCTCACCTGCGTGTTCGTCGATACCGGCCTGCTGCGCGCGGGCGAAGGCGACCAGGTAATGGGCACGATGGCGCGCCACATGGGCGTGCGGGTGATCCGCGTCGATGCATCGGAGCGCTTCTTCGACGCATTGCGCGGCATCGAGGACCCCGAAGCCAAACGCAAGGTCATCGGCAAGCTCTTTGTCGAGGTGTTCGACGAGGAGGCGCACAAATTGCAAGGCGTGAAGTGGCTCGCGCAGGGCACGATCTATCCGGACGTGATCGAATCCGCCGGCGGCAAGACCGGCAAGGCGCACGTGATCAAGTCGCACCACAACGTGGGCGGGCTGCCGGAAAAAATGAACCTCAAGCTGCTCGAACCCTTGCGCGAACTGTTCAAGGACGAAGTGCGGCGCATCGGCGTGGAACTCGGTTTGCCGCGCGAGATGGTGTATCGCCATCCATTCCCCGGCCCCGGGCTGGGCGTGCGCATCCTCGGCGAAGTGAAGCGCGAGTACGCGGAGATCCTGAAACAGGCCGACCGCATCTTCATCGAGGAACTGCGCGCCGCGGATTTGTACGACAAGGTCAGCCAGGCCTTTGCGGTGTTCCTGCCGGTGAAGTCGGTCGGCGTCGTCGGCGACGGCCGCGCCTACGAATGGGTGATTGCGCTGCGCGCGGTCGAAACCATCGACTTCATGACGGCGCACTGGGCGCACCTGCCGTATGAGTTCCTGGGTCGCGTTTCAAGCCGGATCATCAACGAGTTGCGTGGCATTTCTCGTGTGGTTTACGACATCAGCGGCAAGCCGCCTGCGACGATCGAGTGGGAATAGATGCCCGCGTAAACAATGAAGGCGACGGTTCTGGAATCGCGCCGCATTTGTAGCTCTCCGGGCGCATCTGTCGTAACCGAAACTTGCGGCTGTCGTCACACGACCCGGCGTACATCGCCGGTGGGTGCGCGAGAATCCGGACGCCATTTCCGCGGGAAACATCATGAGCCGGTTGCGGTCTGCCGTCCCACGCAAGGAATCCGGGTACGCGCCGGTCAACGGACTGGACATGTACTACGAGATCACCGGCGAAGGTGAGCCGCTGGTTTACATTCCCGCCGCCTTCGCCTTTGCCGGCATGACCGGATTTCCCGAACTCTCCAGGGGCTGGCGCGTTGTGCAGGTGGACCTGCAAGGCCACGGCCGCACGGCCGACATCGATCGTCCACTGAGCTTCGAACAGCTTGCCAGCGATGTCGTCGCACTGATGCGGCATCTCGGGATCGGGCGCGCGCACTTTTTCGGCTGGAGCTACGGCGGCCTGATCGCAATGCTGATCGCGATGCGCCACCCCGAACGGGTCGATCGCGTTGCAACCTATGGCTCGCTTTTCGGGGCGGCAAGGGACGCGATCAGGCCCGACAAGTTCGGTCCGCCCATCGAACCCACGCCGGATGGGATTGCCCATCGATTCGCCAGGGACCACTACAGGCGCGTCGCGCCCGACTCCGATCATTGGCCCGTCATCTGGAAGAAGGTGATGGATATCGCCCCGTACGAACTCACCCGCGAGCAGCTCGCGTCAGTGAAGAACCGGGTGCTCGTCGCACTGGGTGACAACGACTTCATCCGGCTGGAACACACGCTCCGGGCCTACGCGGCCCTCCCGAATGCCGAGCTGGCGGTCATCCCGGACGCCACCCACTTCCTGCTCTTCGATAGGCCCTGGAAGCTGGAACCCATCCTCGTGGAGTTCTTCTCGGCCCCGGCGGAGCGGCTGCCCTTCGGCACGATCGCGACCGGCTATCAACCCGGCCGCACGCGATAAATGACCGCCGTCTATGCAGGCCGCCGCACCACCCTGACCTTGCCGCTGTTGCCGCCGCCGCAAAGCAATTGTCCGCGGCCGTCGGATTCCAGCCCCGAGACACCCATGCCTTCGGGCATGTCGATTTGTTCAAGTACCTCGCCCGTCTCGGGATCGACGCGGCGCAGATCGCTGGCTTCGTCTTCCCACGTGCCGTGCCACAGTTCGCCGTCGACCCACGTGACGCCGGTGACGAAACGTTTGGTTTCGATGGTGCGAAGAACCGTGCCGGTCTCCGGATCGATCTGGTGGATCTTGCGCGCGCGGTATTCTCCTACCCACAGCGTGCCTTCGGCCCATGCGAGTCCGGAATTGCCGCCTTCGCCGGGCGCCGGAATCGTGGCCAGCACGCGGCCGGTTTGCGGGTCGATCTTCTGGATGCGGTCTTCGGCGATCTGGAACAAGTGCGTCCCGTCGAACGCGGTGCCCGCGTGCGCGGCGACGTTGATGGAGCATTGTGCCTTGCCGCTTGCGGGATCCACGGCATTCAACTTGTCGCCGGATGCAAACCAGATCCGTTCGCCATCGAACGTCACGCCGTCCACGCGATCGGCGTCGGGGAACGGGCCATATTCGCGCACGATTTCAGCCGTTGATCGTTTCATGGTTTCGCCCTCATGGCTCCGGAATGGCACCATCCTAGTCGCCCGGCAGCGGGGCAGGGAGCAACAATGCCGTCGTGAATCCGGGCACCGGCGACACCAGCCAGCGGCGCGACCGGCCACGACCGAACGCTTGCACTTTGTTCGATGCGGCCAACGCATCGAGCGCGCGCTGGACGTTGCGCTGGCTGGCGCCCAGCGCCAAGGCAACGGCTGAACTGGACCACGCTTCGGCATCGGACAATACCGCCAGCACGGCCGCGTGTTTTTCTTCCACCGGCCGCGCCAGCACCGCGACTTCGTGCAATGACCGCGGCGCCAGTTGGAAACCTGTCGGCGTCGCGCGGATGTCGGCGATGTCGCGCACGGCTGCCCGAAGCCGGCCGATTTCCACCCGCAAGCGCGCGCGGTGGGTTTCGTCCGCATAGCGCGTGTGGAATGCGTCCGCGATCAGGGCATTTCTCGGCGCGTCGTCCGGCCACGCCTCGGCCAACGCGCGCGCAAGCGCGAACAACACCGGCCGCGAGGCTAGGGAAACGACCGAACCCGCATCCCGCACTTCATAGCGGCAGGCGTCGACGAGGAAACGCGGCGATGCCAGCAGGACTTCGACCTGCTCCAGCGTGAGCGATTGCTCCTGGCCGCGCGCAATCCGACGCGCCGCCGGTGCATCGAGCGCGCGAAGCAGGCTTGCGACTTCGGCCACGAGGGCAGGGATGCCGGCCCGGACCGCAGCCGATCGCGCACGATCGAGCATCTCCCGTGCCGCGGCCGCCCGGATGCGCCGCATCGCGATGCCGGCGGCGCTCAGTTCGTGGATGGCGCGCAATGCCGGCGGCAGTGATGCGACATCCAACGCGGCGAGCGCGCGTTCAGCGTCGTCGAGTCGGCCGATCAACAGCAGCCGCCGGATTGCGAGATAACACGCATGCGCCGCGTTGATCCGGTCACCGTGCGCCTCCAGCGTCGCGCGCGCAGCATCGAGTTTTTCTTCCTGCCAACCGAGTTCCCGCGACGCCAGCGCGATTTCAGCCTCGGCGACCACGCAGCGTGCACGCGCCACGATTTCCCTCCGGCCGAACGCACGCGCCGCGCGACGCACCAGTGCTTTCGCACGATCGAAATCACCGAGCTGCGCCAATGCAATGCCGCGCAACGCCAGCGCGGGTGCATCCTCGCGCAACGCGACCCGTTTCAGCGCGTCCAGCGGATCGCCGACCGCCAGCGCGCGGGCCGCCGCCGTGATCAGCGAGTCCATGGCAACCGCATCAATCGCGCCACGATTGTCACTCCCACCTTGCGAATGCCCGCCCGCATTCTATCGATCACCGACCGATGGCCGGCAGCGACCGGCAACGGCGGAACCACGAAGGAGAAGGAAATGGAAAAGATGACCGTGTGGGGCTTCAGTTCGGTGCCGACCGTCGCCCAGGGCCTGGTGCGCGATTTGCGGGTACGCTGGGCGCTCGAGGAGGCGGGCCTTCCCTACGAAACCCGATGCGTCGACACCGCGGCACGGCACTCGCCGGACTATCGGCGCAAACATCCATTCGGATTGGTGCCTGCCTTCGAATCCGACAAGGGCAACATGTTCGAGTCCGGCGCCATCGTCCTGGTCATCGCCGAAGAATGCGAGGCGCTCATGCACGCCGATTTGCACATGGAAACGCTGACGTGGATGTTCGCCGCGCTCGATACCGTGGAACCGCCGCTGTGGAATCTCCTGGGCATCGATCTGCTGCACCATGACGAGGAATGGGCAAGGCTGCGGCGTCCCGGTGCAGTCGACGAGGCCAAGGCCCGACTGGCCGCGCTTGCCGAGTGGCTGGATGACCGTCCGTACTTGCTGGGCTGTTTCACTGCCGCCGACATCCTGATGGCGACCGCGCTGCGGTTCGTCCGGCATACCGATCTCGTGGCCGGGTTCCCGACCCTCGACGCATACGTGAGACGCTGCGAGGCACGACCGGCCTTCCAGGCTGCATTGCGCGGCCAGATGGCCGGCTACGAGCGCTACGTGCCCCGCGCTGCCTGATTCCGGGCAGGAGAGAGTGTGATGACCAAGCAAACAACCCCGCACAAGAGCGGCACGCGAGAGGAATGGCTGAAGGCGCGGCTGGCATTGTTGGATGCCGAAAAGGATCTCACCCGCCGCAGCGACGAACTGGCGCGGCAGCGCCAGGCGCTGCCGTGGGTGCGCGTCGACAAGGATTACCGTTTCGACACCGACGATGGCAAGGCTTTGCTGGCGGATCTGTTCCGCGGGCGCTCGCAGTTGCTCGTCTACCACTTCATGTTCGGCCCCGACTACACGGCGGGCTGCCCGTCGTGCTCGATGATCGCGGACGGTTTCAACGGTTTCGCCGAGCATCTGGCCAACCACGATGTGATGCTGTGGGCCATTTCGCGCGCGCCACTGGCCAAACTGCAGGCCTACAAGCGCCGGTTGGGCTGGACATTTCCCTGGGCATCGTCGTTCGGTTCCGATTTCAATTTCGATTACGCGGTCGGCATCACCGAAACGCAGCAGGCCGAAGGCGGCGCCGAATACAACTATCGTCGCGAAGCCGCGGCATCGTCCACCGGTTCGCCCGACGGCCCGAGCACCCGTTTCGGCAGCGAGAGCCCGGTCACTTTGTTCGCGCGATCGTGCGGAACCGATCCATCGACGTACCTGCGCGAACGACCCGGCATGAGTGCATTCGCCATGGAGGAGGGTGCGGTCTACCACACCTATTCCAGCTACTCGCGTGGCCTGGACGGCTTGTGGGGCGCGTACCAGTGGCTCGACCGTGCGCCCAAAGGCCGCAACGAATCTGGCGGCATCTGGTGGCGTCGTCGCGACGAATACGAGTCGCGTTGAGCGAAACCGCGTCCCCCCGGAACCGATTTGTACGGAGGAGGGCAAACATGAACGAGGTCCCTTCCACTGCAGGCACCGGTCTCGCGATGGAACACGAGATCCGCGCAAGGCGCGCGTACGGTACCGCGGAATGGCTGCATCTCGCCGCCACTCCGACGTTCGCGGCGATGGCGCTGCTGACCATCTTCGCGGGCAACCCGATGGACATGCTGTGCCCAATCGGCGGGCACGGCATGTCATCGTTGAGCGGCATGACGTTGATGTACGTACTGATGAGCACCTTCCACGCGGGACCGTGGTTGAAGTTGGTCGGAAAACGGAACGGCGGGCGCTAAGGCCGCGCTCGCGCCTTGGGGAAGCTCTGATTTTGCTCGCCATCCGGACTACCCGCGCATCATGCGGCGCGTATCGCGGCGCCGAGGACGAGTGACGGGATCGACCCGGTCCTCAGGCCGCGTTCGCGTATTGATCCACGGCGCCCGCCATTTCGGCGAGGGTCTGCTCCATCGACTTCACGCCGTAGGGATAGAACGAGGATTTGTCGCCGGCATCCCACTTGCGCTTCAGTTCCGGGTCGGACAGGTCCCAATCGGCACGGATGCTGCGCGTCAACGTGCGGAGTTCCTCGTGCAATTCCGCTACCGACGGCCGGCCCCAGTAGTAGTAGCCATTCCAGATCTTGTGGATCTTCAATCCGGGTCCGAGCAGGAAAGTGTGCGGAATCATCGGCTCGTGCTGGGTATCGGTGTATTCCAGGATCTCCAGTTCGTCGCGCACACGTTTCTCCTCGTCATAGAGGAACGGGTAGCTCGCGCCCAACTGCTGGCGCAGGTTGTTGGTGGTGTGCCAGTCGTCGGTGGTGATCACCACGAGATGGCAACTGCCGACCACGAGCTGCGGATGGAAGCGGGTCAGCTCCTTCAACTGCTCGCGATCCTTCGGGCAGAAGAAGCCGCGGATCAGGACCACCAGCATCGGGTCCTGCTTGCCCTGCAATCCGGAAAGGCGGCGGGTGGTCTTGGTGTGGTCGGGCAGTTCGAAGTCAGGAAAGGTTTGACCGACCGCGATCTTGCTGTTCATATGCACCTCCTGTGCAATGCGTCCTCGATGGCGGCGTCACGACAGGCGCAACCACGACGCTTCGTTTGAACCCTCAGGCTACGATGTCGCCCCACGCCCCGCAACCGACATTTCCGGAACGCGATACCGCGTTCATGCAGCGTGCATTGGCGCTCGCCGTGCACGCGCGCGACGTGGATGGCGAGGTTCCGGTCGGCGCCGTGCTCGTCCTGGATGACACCATCGTGGGCGAAGGCTGGAACCGCAACATCACGCTCAGCGATCCGAGCGCACACGCTGAAATTGGCGCGCTGCGCGATGCCGGCCAGCGCCTCGGCAACCACCGCATTCCCGGCTCGACGCTGTACGTGACGCTGGAACCATGCGCGATGTGCGCGATGGCGCTGGTGCATGCCCGTGTCGCGCGGGTGGTCTACGGGGCCACCGATCCGAAAACCGGCGCGGCCGGCAGCGTCTTCGACACGTTGACCTCTACGCTGCACAACCACCGCATCGACGTGCAGGGCGGCTTGCTGGCCGACGCATCGGCGAAGCTGCTGCGGGAGTTCTTTCGTTCCCGACGCTGAAGGTCCGGCGTCGGAAAAAGTTTCGCGACCTGCATTATTTACGCGGCCTGCGTGATGGCACGTTGCGGGGCATCGCGCTTCGGCGCGGGGTGGCACATCGAATGCATGCCACGGGATTTCCCAACCAAGGAGGAAGTCGCCATGGCACGGCATCGCGAAAGATATTCGCCCGAGGAGGACGATCACGGGATCGGTGACATCGCGCGCCGCAACGCGGAATCGGATTACCGGGAGCAGTTCGGTACCGGCCGACGCACCCAGAACACGCCGGAAGACTACGGCACGGCGCGCACGCCCGAGCCCTTCGACAGCAGCAGCTATCGCGACGAGTACGGGCGTTACGGCGAGCGCTACGGAGAAGGGCGGTCGCGCTTTCCGGGCCGTGGCTGGAGCAGCGGCTATCCGGGTGGCGATCGGCCGGGATGGCGTGGCGACGCGGGCATGGGACGCGCCTACAGCGGCAACTACGAAAGCCTGCAGCGGAGAGAACCATTGCGCTACAGCGAAGGCGGCGGGCAGACGCTGGCGCGCGGTTACCGCGGGCGGGGTCCGAAGAACTACACCCGCTCCGACGCACGTATCCAGGAAGACATCAGCGAACGTCTTTGGGAAGCCGATGACGTCGACGCCAGCGACGTGACCGTCGAAGTCAAGGATGGCGAGGTCACCTTGCGCGGCAACGTCGAGCGACGCAGCATCAAGCACCGCATCGAAGACATCGCCGATGACTGCAGCGGCATCAAGGACATCCACAACGAAATCCGCGTGCAGCCGCGCAACGACTGGCCCTACGACAAGGGCGTTGCGCCTGGCAACGCGAACTCGCCCGGCAGCCGGCCCGAAACGGTCGGACAAGGTGACAACATGATGCAGTCCGCGATCGAGAACATGCCGCCGCGCGAATAGGCCGGCACGTGCACCACGCGTGGCGCCGTGCATGCCTGTCCTCAGTCGGGTGCGAGGAATGATCTTCCCGGCCGCATCATTCCAGTGCGGCCGGTAATTTTACACAATAGGCATTTGCATCAATCAAGGATCGGCCAAGGGCAAGCCCCGAGCCGGTTCCCTGCGCCGTGGGTGTCACGGAATGCCCCGCCGCCGCGTCTGGCATCTGCCACCTGACGGGTTCCGCGAGCTTCGCCGGTCGTGCTTGTTGAGCCGCAAGGCCTGCGCCGATCTGCTCGGCTGCTCGATGTCGGCGGTCCGGGCGTGGGATCGCGGCACGCACCGGGTGCCGTGGTCGGCGGTGAAGCTGCTGCGGCTGTTCCGCCTGGGCGACTTGGGGACATTGCGGCCCGAGTGGCGTGGCTGGACGGTCAACCGCAACGGTCTGGTGTCGCCGGAAGGTTTCACGTACAGCCGCGGTGACCTTGGCTGGTGGTCGCTGACGTGCAGGCAAGCCGAGTGCTGGCGACAGGACCGCGACCGCCAGCGGCAGCGAGCGACTGGAAGGAGCGTCCCCGAGCCACCCTCAGCGCCTGCCCGAAGCGCGGCGCAGTTGGCGAGCCCCGGAGTCTTGGTTCCTGTGGTCGGTCGCCTTCCCGCTGACCGCTGTAGGGGCACGTCTCCCCTGATCGTAGGAAAAGCCCTGCTCCCCCATGGGGACCGTCGGCGCCAGCCGCCGCACCCCATGGGGGTGCAGGGCGCTCCCGTCGAGGGGGGAAAGTCCGCCGGGCGCGGCTCTGCGGGGCTTGTCAGCTCTCAGAAACAAGTGGAACGTCGAGGCCAAAAAGTGAGGAAGGATGCGGCTTCCAGAGGGGGCATCCGATGATGCCGGTAGCTTGTTTGCAGCCCCATTCCTTCCAGTTCGACCCGGCCAAGCTGCGACCGCAACGGTTGCGCGAGACCATCCGGGAGGTCGCCAAGCAGTACGAGGAGGAATGCCGGATCGAGGACCAGCGCATGGGGCGGCCTGCGTTCCGCCGCCTCTTCGTCACCCTCACCTACGCCGAGAACAGCAAGGGCGATCCGGGCGACGTATCGGAGTGCCTGCGCCATGTCCGCCAGTGGGCGCGGCGGCTTGGTTGCGATGTGCGATATGAATGGGTGGCCGAGGTACAGAAGCGCGGCGCGCTGCACTACCACTTGCTGGTCTGGTTGCCCCGGCGCTTGCACCTGCCGAAGTTGGACCGCCGCGGCTGGTGGCCGCACGGCATGACGCAAGTCCAGACGGCACGAAACCCGGTCGGGTACCTGTGCAAGTACGCCAGCAAGTGCCGCCCCGAGGATCTGCGCAGACTGCGCAAGGGCACCCGGCTCTACGGCTATGGCGGTGGCTGGCCCGCATGGCGGGAGACGCTGCGCGCGAAGCTGCGGCAACGCTGGATCAGGCGCAAACTGCAATGGCGCGCTGACGATGTGTTCCTGTACGAAGTGGAACGCGAGGCTGCCGAGAACGAGCGCGAGATGGCGGCGCTGTTCGACCTGGAGTTGCCCGCGTGGGTCGAGCGGTTCCAGCACCGGCGGCCGCCTCCCGAGTTGGCGGGTCGGTACAGCGACAGCGAGGCGGAGTACTTGGCGTGGCAGGTGGACCAGTGGGAACGACAGGACCGTCGCGATGCGCTGTTGCGCAAGGGCCGTGCCCTGCTCGCCCGTTGCACCGGTGGCTACGTGGATCGGGTGACCGGCGAGTTCTTCCCCACGCCGTACAAAGTGATCGTTGAGCACGGCATCGTGACCGTGCAACGAAAGGAGGGGTGACGTGGAAGCTCCAACGATGCAGTTCTACCAGCAAGCCAAAGTGCAGTTCGAGGCGTGGCTACGTGATCCGGCTTGCGATCTGGACCCGGAGGCCATCCGCGAGTGCGTGGCCGACTGCGAGCAAGCGATGCAGAAGCTGCGGGAGCGTGACAGCGAACGATCGCGTCCCTGAAAGAGTGACGCCCCCGGGGTCAAGGCCGGAGGCGTCGGTTTACTCAACTTCACCTGTTGGCGGGCTTTGCGCCCGCAAAGGAACGATACATGAAAGTTGCACCTGTTGCACCTGCCCCTGTCCCGTCGGGCTCGGCGGCATCCCTCCTGCAGTTCTTCCGGGATGCGATGGACAAACTGACCCTGCTCCGTCTCACCGAACGCGATCCGGCCATGCTGGAGTGCATCGAGCGCGCCCATGACGAAATCCTCGCCGGTGGTGCATCGGTGCTGCGCCGCATGCGCGAATCCGGGAAGCTCGAAAATCACGGGTTGCGCGCGGTCGATAATCGTGCGGATAATCCACCAACGCCGGGGTCAAGATAATGGACGGCTCACTCGCTTCCGAAGTAGGCATTTGCATCAATCAAGGAGCGACTAGCCAGTGTGCGGAAGTCTCGGCCCACCGGTGCTCGATCCGCTCTCCAGTCGGTCCTGCCGTCCCTTCTCGGGCCACCCAACCTAGTCCGGATGCAGGATCCGGTGCTCACCGGACGCCGTTGTGCCGAAGTGCCTGTTCACCTCGCCGGCGACATTCGGATCGGCAAGGTTCGGCCAGTGGTCCGCGTCGAATCCCGGCGCATCCTTCAAGCGATCCCTGGGCACGTCGAGCACCAGGCGCTCATTCTCCGGATCGACGCGAAATGCATCCCAAGGTATGGCGAACAATTTGTTGCCGACCCCCAGCAGGCCGCCGAAGCTCAACACGCCGTACGCGATCTTGCCGCTGGCGGTGTCGATCATGGCGTCCTTGAGGTCGCCGAGGGATTCGTCCTGCAGATTCCTGACCTGGGCGCCGATCAGGGTGGACGCTGAAAGAAAACGGGAATAAAGAAATTTGACAGTCTCGGCCATGTGCGCCTGCCTCCTTGCAGATTGCGGGTACCGGATCATCGCGCGTGGCTCGTCGCGCGCGCGGTCCGGCTCTCAGGCTATCGCCGGCGCACTGAATGCAAACGGTATCCGGCGCAACCGGCACCACCGTGGGCGGCGCGGTTCATTTCGGGATCCTGGTCAGCACCTTGCCGCGATGCGCGGCCACGTGATCGGTCTTGTCGCTCTTGATCTCGTACTGCGGATCCTCGGCGCTGGCGCGGTGGGTGTGGCCCTTGTAGTCGAAATCCCGGACGTGGACCTTGGTGATCACGCCGCTGACGTGGCCGGCTTCCGAGTTCCAGCGGACATGGTCACCCACCTTGAACCGGGCGGGTGCGGATGGCCGGATTTTCGTCGTCGGCATGCGAAAACACCTCAGGCGATTGCCTTGTCGACGACTTGCTGTGCTTCATCAAGAATCGATTGCAGGTGTTTGGCATCCCTGAAACTTTCTGCGTAAATCTTGTAGATCGCTTCGGTGCCGGATGGCCGCGCGGCAAACCAGCCATGCCCGGCAACCACCTTGACGCCGCCGATGGACGCACCGTTTCCGGGGGCCTTGTCGAGTTTGCGGATCACCGGGCTTCCGGCAAGGCTCTCGAGCTGGAGTTCGTTGGCGGTCAGTTCCGCCAGCTTCCGCTTTTGCGGATCGGTCGCCGCGGCTTCCACGCGATCGGCGAAAGGATGGCCGAGTTCGTCCGCCAGCGCCTCGTAGCACTCGCCGGGGTCGCGCCCTGCCCGCGCCGCGATTTCCGCGGACAGCAGCGCCGGCGCGATACCATCCTTGTCGGTGGTCCACACCGAGCCGTCCATCCGCAGGAACGATGCGCCAGCGCTTTCCTCGCCGCCGAAGCCGAGCGAACCGTCGACCAACCCCGGCGCGAACCATTTGAACCCGACCGGCACTTCGTAGACTTTCCGTTTGATCCTGTCGGCCACCCGATCGATCAGCGCGGTGCTGACCACCGTCTTGCCGATCGCGACCGTTTCCGGCCAGCGCTTCCGCTCGCGAAACAGGAAGTCGATCATCACGGCCAGATAATGGTTCGACGGCAACAAACCGGAGGAACGGGTCACCACGCCGTGACGGTCATGGTCGGTGTCGCAGGCGAACGCGACGTCGTACTTGTCCTTCAACGCGAGCAACCGTTGCATCGCGTATTCGGACGACGGATCCATCCGGATCTTGCCGTCCCAGTCCACGGTCATGAAGGCGAAGCGCGGATCGACTTCCTCGCTGACCACCATCAGGTCGATCTTGTAACGCTCCGCGATCGGGGCCCAGTAGTGCACCCCTGCCCCGCCCAATGGATCGACGGCCAGTCGCAACCCGGCGCCGCGAATGGCATCGAAATCGATGACGTTGCCCAGATCGGAAACATAGGCGTCGAGGTAATCGTGGGTGCGCGTGGTGGCGGCGGCACAGGCCTGTGCGAACGGAACCCGCTTGACGCCCGCGAGTTTGCGTTCCAGGTAATGGTTGGCCTGGTTTTGCACCCAGCCGGTGATGTCGGTGCCGGCGGGGCCCCCGTTGACCGGGTTGTATTTGAAGCCGCCATTGTCGGGGGGATTGTGCGACGGCGTGATCACGATGCCATCGGCCAGCGCACTGTCGCGTCCGCGGTTGTGGACCAGGATCGCCTGCGAAATCGCCGGGGTCGGCGTGAATTCGCCGCCCTTCGACGTCATCACCTCGACGCCGTTGGCCGCCAGCACTTCCAGTGCGTTGCGGAATGCGGGCTGCGACAGCGCGTGGGTATCAAAGCCGATGAACAGCGGCCCGGCCACCGATTCCTTCGCCCTGTAATCGCAGATCGCCTGCGTGATCGCCAGGATGTGCCACTCGTTGAAGCTGCCGGCCAGCGACGACCCGCGATGCCCCGACGTGCCGAACGAAACGCGCTGCGAAGGCACCGATGGATCTGGACGCATATCCCCATAGGCGGCCAGAAGCTTGTCGACATCGACCAGGATGTCCTTCGGCGCGGGCTTGCCGGCGAGCGGACTGATCTGCTCGGCGCTCATCGAGTTTCCCTGCGCGCAGCGCGATAACGGCGGATGAGCGCATTGGTGGAACTGTCGTGTGCAAGCTCCGGCTCGCGTTGGTCCTGCAATTGCGGTACCAGCTTGTTCGCGAGCTGTTTGCCAAGTTCCACACCCCATTGGTCGAATGAATCGATGTGCCAGATGGCACCCTGCACGAACACGCTGTGCTCGTACAGCGCGACCAGGGCACCCAAGGTACGCGGCGTGAGGTCTTCGGCCAGAATCGTGTTGGTGGGACGATTGCCTTCGCAGACACGGTGCGGTACCAGCCACTCCGGCGTGCCTTCCGCGCGCACCTGCCCCGGCGTCTTGCCGAAGGCGAGCGCTTCGGTCTGCGCGAACATATTGGCCATCAGCAAATCGTGCTGGCCGCCGAGCGGGTTCAGTGAATGCGTGAAGCCGATGAAGTCGCACGGAATCAGCCGCGTGCCCTGGTGGATCAGTTGATAGAACGAATGCTGGCCGTTGGTGCCGGGTTCGCCCCAGTAGATCGGCCCGGTGGCATAGTCGACGTGTTCGCCCGAGAGCGTGACGTGCTTGCCGTTCGATTCCATCGTCAACTGTTGCAGGTACGCCGGAAAACGTTTCAGGTACTGCGCGTAGGGCAGCACCGCCACCGTCTGCGCCCCGAAGAAATCGTTGTACCAGATCGAGAGGAGCGCCATCAGCAGGGGCAGGTTTCGTTCCGGCGGCGCGCCGCTGAAATGCTCGTCCATCGCGTGGAAACCCGCCAGCATTTCGCGGAAGGCTTCCGGCCCGATCGCGAGCATGGTCGAAAGTCCGATCGCGGAATCCATCGAGTAGCGGCCACCGACCCAGTCCCAGAACCCGAACATGTTGGCCGTGTCGATGCCGAACTTTTCGACCTCCTCGGCGTTGGTGGAAACGGCGACGAAGTGTTTTGCCACCGCCGCTTCGTCACCACCGAAGTTCTGCAGGCACCAGTCGCGTGCGGCGTGCGCGTTGGCAAGCGTTTCCAGCGTGGTGAAGGTTTTCGAGCAGACGATGAAGAGCGTTTCCCCGGGGTGCAGGTCGTGCGTCGCTTCCACGAAATCGGTGGGGTCGACATTGGACACGAAACGAAAAGTCATGTCGCGGCGGCTGTAGTGTTTCAGCGCCTCGTAGGCCATCACCGGGCCCAGGTCGGAGCCGCCAATGCCGATGCTGATCACGTTCCGGATGCGTTTCCCGGAATGCCCCCGCCATTCCCCCGCGCGTACCTTGTCGCTGAATGCGGCCATCCGATCGAGTACGTCGTGCACTTCCGGGACGACGTTCGCGCCATCCACCAGGATGCGTTCGTTCCGCGACGCGCGCAGTGCGACGTGCAGCACCGCGCGGCGTTCGGTCTCGTTGATCCTGTCGCCACGAAACATTGCGTCGCGGCGCTCGAACACGCCGCGTGCACGCGCGAGCTGCTGCAACAGCCGCAAGGTCTCGTCCGTGACGAGATTCTTCGAATAATCGAGGTACAGGCCCGCACCTTCGGCGACGAGGCGGGTACCGCGCCTGGCGTCGCCATCGAACAATTTCTTCAACGTCGTGCCGCGCAGCGACCGCCAGTGGCCCGCCAGCGCGCGCCATTCCGCTGTCGAGCGCAGCGGCGGCACGCTCATGCGCGGGCTCCCTGCCCCGTCGATTCGGCGACGCTGGAACTTTTTTGTGCGATGCGCTTCAGCAGGTCGTTCCACGACTTCACGAACGCGGCCGCGCCTTCGCGCTGCAACTGCCCGGCCAGCGCGGCGTCATCGATGCCGGCCGCCTTGAACTGTGCGATCACCCTTTCGCAATCGCCCCCATCTTCCGCCATCGGTGAACCAAGCTTGCCGTGGTCGGCAAACGCCAGCAACGTCTTGTCGGGCATCGTGTTGATGGTGTCCGGTGCCGCCAGCGCTGCGATGTACAGCGTGTCGGAGGCATCCGGATCCTTGGTGCCGGTGCTGGCCCACAGGAGGCGCTGCGGGTGCGCGCCCGCTGCGACGATCCTCTTCCAGCGATCGCTTTCGCGCAGTTCCAGATACGCCCTGTAGCTGCGCTGGCCGATCGCGATTCCGAGGCGGTTCTTGAGCTCCGCCGGAACCTTGTCGGCGACGGCGACGTCCCACCGGCTGACGAAGATGGAGGCGACTGATTCCACGTGGGGCGACTTGCCTTCCGCGATGCGGCGTTCGATCCCGCGCATCCAGGCCTCGGCTGCGGCAAGGTATTGCTCGCGCGAGAACAACAGGGTCACGTTGATGGGCACGCCCCGGTAGATCGATTCCTCGATCGCCGGAATGCCCGCCGGCGTGCCGGGGATCTTGATGAAGAGATTGTCGCGACCGCCCTTGGCATGCAGTGTGACGGCGGAGTCGATCGTGGCTTGCGTCTCGTCGGCCAGCAATGGCGAAACTTCCAGCGACACGAAGCCATCCACGCCATGGCTTGCCTCGTGCGCCGGCTTGAACAGGTCCGCGGCGCGGGTCAGATCCTGCAAGGCGAGTTCGAAGAAAAGTTCCTCGCCTTCCTTGCCGTCGGCGATCAGCTTTGCGATCGCATCGTCGTAGTCGGTGCCGCCGGATATCGCCTTGTTGAAAATCGAGGGATTGGATGTCAATCCGGTCACGTTGTAGTCGGCGATGTATTTCGCAAGCGTGCCGTCGTCGAGCATGCCGCGGGTAATGTTGTCCAGCCAGATGCTCTGGCCGAGATCGTGCAGTTTCTGGGTGGGGTTCATCGTTTCACTCCGCGGCGGTTGCCGATTGCAAGGGGGAAAGGAAGGCGCCGGCTTCCATGCCTGCGAGTTCGCCGACGTGATCCAGGGTGATCTCGGCGGCAGGGTATTCCTTCAGCGCGACCGGATCATTGGCGTAATGGCCCTGGCGCACGAATACGGTGGTCAGGCGTTCGCGCCACTGGCGCTTCATCGCGTCCAGCACGCGCAGCTTGTCTTCGACCATCACGTAATGCGTGGCCGGGAAACGTCGCATCACGTCCTCCAACATGCGTTCCTTGTGCACGTAGATCAAGACCTGTCCCTGCACTGCATCGGCAATGCCGGACACATTGATCTTGCGCGGCTGCAGCACCACGTCGCCATCGGACAGCACCACGCAGGGGCCGAATTGCGCGAGGTGCGAAATCGCGTCCAGCGCACCGGGATACAGGCGCGACGCGAAATCGTAGTCCAGCAGGTAGGCGGCCAGGTCCTGCGCGCGCAGCTCGTCGTCACACCCCAGCCGGAAGCGCTGGATTGCGCCGAGGTAGTCGGCATAGCCGAGTTTCTCGCGGAGGTCCTCGTAGATCTCCCAGTACTTCTTGGCGCCATCGGTACCGAACACCTTCGCGATGTGCCGGTTGAGGTCATCCTGCACACCGTCGTTGTCGAGCAGGGTGTTGTCGACGTCGAACAGGAAAACGAGGGACGACGCTTCGCTCATCGGCTCACCCTGGGCAGCGGATCGAGCCGCGGATCGTTCCAGCCACCGGCATGCGCAATCAGGGCGTCGGCTTCCTTCGGACCCCAGGTGCCGGGTTTGTATTTGTGCACCGGCACCTTGTCGCCGATGACCGGATCGAGGACCCGCCAGGCTTCTTCCACGCAGTCGTCGCGGGTAAACAGCGCCGAATCACCCTCGATCGCGTCCCCGAGCAGGCGCTCGTAAGGCGCCATTGCGGTGCGCACGTGGCGGTGGGCGATCAGTTCCACCGGCAGCCCCTTCATGGCTTCACCCGGTTCCTTGACCAGCGCGCCGAGCGAAATGACCACGTCGGGACTCAGGCGGAAGCGGAAATGGTTCACCGCGCCACCCTCCGTCGGGCAATCGAAGACCTGCTGTGGCGGTTTCTTCAGGCGCACCAGCACCTCGGTGCATTTCACGGGCAATTGCTTGCCCGCACGGATGAAGAACGGCACGCCGGCCCATCGCCAGGTATCCATGTGTATGCGCAGCGCGGCGAATGTTTCGACGGTCGAGTTCTTGGCGACACCCGCCTCCTTCAAGTAGCCGTCGAATTGCCCCCGCACCACGTCTCCGGGCTCCAGCGGGCGCATCGAGCGGAACAACCGCAGCTTCTCGTCGCGCATGGCATCGGAGCTGCGATTCGCCGGTGGCCCCATGGCCAGCAGCGCCAGCACCTGGAACATGTGGTTCTGCACCACGTCGCGTATGGCGCCCACTTCATCGTAGAACCTGCCGCGCCCCTGCACGCCGAAATCCTCGGCCATGGTGATCTGCATGCTGGCGATGTGGTCGCGATTCCAGATGGGTTCCAGCAGCGAATTGGCGAAGCGGAAATACAAAAGGTTCTGCACCGGTTCCTTGCCAAGGTAATGATCGATGCGGAAGATGTCGTGCTCGTGGAAAAAACGGTGCAGCGTCCGATTGAGCGCCCGCGCGGACTTCAAGTCGCGCCCGAACGGTTTTTCGACGATCACCCGTGCGCCCTGCGAACAGCCCGATGCCGCCAGACCCTTCACCACCGGCACGAACATGCTGGGTGGAATCGCGAGGTAATGCAGCGGATGCTGTGCATCGCCCAGGGCCGCCCGCAGCTTGTCATAGGTTTGCGCGTCACCGTAATCGCCATCGATGTACCGCATCTGCTTCGACAACTTCGCAAACGCTGCCTTGTCGATGCCGCCGTGTTCCTTCAGGCTGTCTTCGGCGCGCTTGCGCAACTGGTCCACGTCCCAGCCGGAGCGGGCGATGCCGATTACCGGCATGTCCAGCTTGCCGTCATTGATCAGCGCCTGCAGGGCCGGAAAGATCTGCTTGTAGGCCAGATCACCGGTGGCGCCGAAGAACACGAAGGCATCGGACGTGGCGGTGGGCATCAACTCGGCTCCTTGTGCATGGTCACGCGGACGTGGTGCGAGGCGCCGTCATCGACCAGCGCGATGCCGGCGCCTGAACCCTGCAACGTTACACCATCCAGTTCGATCGCGGCGATGCCACGGCAGACGCGCTGCGGATTTTCGACCTCGATCCGCCAAATCGTGCCGCCGCGCCGGTAGGTCAGCGCAAAGCCCTTCCACGCGTGCGGCATGCATGGATCGATGTGCAGCCGGTCGCCGCGAAGGCGAAAGCCCAGTACCCATTCGACCACTGCGCGATACAACCAGCCCGCCGAACCGGTGTACCAGGTCCAGCCCCCGCGCCCCACGTGCGGCGTGACCGAATAGACATCGGCGCATTCGACGTACGGTTCGACCTTGTAACGGGCGCACCTTTCCGGCGTATCGGATTTCCGGATCGGATCGAAAATCTCCAGCAATTCGCCAGCCTTGTCGCCGTCGCCCAGCATCGCGAAGGCAATCAGCGACCAGATCGAACCGTGTGTGTACTGCCCCCCGTTTTCGCGCAAGCCGGGGGGATAACCCTTGATGTAACCCGGATCGTGCGAGGTCTTGTCGAACGGTTCGGTGAACAGTGGCACGACACCTTCGCTGGGCCGCACCAGATGTTCGTTGACCGCGCGCATTGCGCGCTCGGCACGCCCGGCATCGCCGCGGCCGCTGATCACCGCCCATGATTGCGCCATCGAATCAATGCGGCATTCGACGTCGGCCGAGCTGCCGAGCGGCGTGCCGTCATCGTAGAACGCCCGTCGATACCATGCGCCGTCCCAGGCCTTGGTTTCCAGCGCCAGCTCCAGCGCGCGTGCATGGTCGCGCCAGCCGGCGGCGCGCACGTCGCGGCGGTCCTCCGCGAATGGCGCAAAATCGCCGATCACCTTGGTCAGGAACCATCCCATCCAGGCGCTTTCACCCTTTCCGCCGGCGCCGACGCGGTTGAGTCCGTCGTTCCAGTCGCCCGTGCCGATCAACGGCAGGCCGTGCACCCCGGTGGCGAGGCTCGCCTCGATCGCGCGCGCGCAATGCTCGAACAGCGTGCCGCAGTCGGTCGAGGGCCCGGGTCTGGAGAACGCATCGGTTTGGTCCGCCTTCAGTGGGTCGGCACGCAGGAACGGCACGCGCGTTTCGAGAATCGCCGCATCGCCCGTCGTTGCGATGTAGTGCGCCGTCACGAACGGAAGCCACAAGCGATCGTCCACCATACGCGTGCGCAAACCGCGGCCCGATGGCGGCAGCCACCAATGCTGCACGTCGCCTTCCTCGAACTGACGCGAGGCCGACAACAGGATATGTTCACGCGCAATGTCGGGTCGCGCGATGCACAGTGCGGCAACATCCTGCAACTGGTCGCGGAAGCCATACGCACCGCTGGCCTGGTAGAACGCCGTGCGTGCCCACACGCGGCAGGCCAGCACCTGGTACGGCAGGCAGCGGTTGACCAGCAGATCCAACGAACGCTGTGGCGTTTCGATCTGCAGCGATTCGAGAATGCCATCCCACGACTGCACGGAATCTCCGAGCAACGTCTCGAATTCGGTGCGGCAACAGCGATCGATCAATTTTGTTGCCGTCGCGCGATCGGCCCCCTCGCCAAGCAAAAACACCAGGTCGGTGGTTTCATCGGGCGCAAGCTGGACGATGGCGACGACGGCACTGCGACCGTCGACATCGCTCCCGGGCGTCGCACCTTCGGCATTGCATGCGATGAACGCCACCGCATCT
Organism: Rhodanobacter sp.; assembly: GCA_044464225.1. Classification (GTDB taxonomy): domain Bacteria; phylum Pseudomonadota; class Gammaproteobacteria; order Xanthomonadales; family Rhodanobacteraceae; genus 66-474. The sequence goes on from JBIQLN010000016.1 coordinate 37,869, forward strand.
GCGAATTCCTCGCGCCACGCGTTGCGGGCCAGTACCGCGCCACGCGCGGAATCGGATTCGGTCTGCGTGGTCGGACGCGGGTCTGTTCCAATGGGCCCGAGCATCCATGCGACCGTTTGTGCCACGGCGAGCCGACGCGTCCGGTTACTGTGGTTGCGCAGGCGCAGGCGTGAAATCTTCACCGGATCGGACACCGCCACGCACTGCGTCAATTCCGATTCGATGCCGTGCACGTTCGCATCGAAGCGCGCGTAGCCGGGACCGAAGCGCGCGACATGGGTGGCGCCCCCGGCGCGGATTGGCGATGCGGTGGCGCTCCATTCCATGCCGTCCTCGACATCGCGCAGCAGGAAAGCATCGCCAGGCGGGTCCCGTACCGCATCATTCGACCATCCGGTGATCTGGTTCTGCTGGCTGTTGACCGCCCAGCAATAGCCGCCGCCGGTGGCGGTCACGAGGAATCCGAAATCCGGATTCGCAATGACATGGGTCCACGGCGCTGGCGTATGGACGCCGTGGCCCAGCAACGTCACGTATTCGCGACCATCGGGGGTGAAGCCGCCGAATCCGTTCCAGCATTGCAGCGTCCTCGGTGCCGGCATCGAAGCGGGCTTGCCGCCCCGCGCACGGGTCGGTCGGAGGTGCGGCACTTCGACCACCGTGGCCTCCCCGCGCCCCGCCAGTTGTGTTTCGAGCGTCCCGTTGCGCCCGTCCAGCACGAGGCAGGCCGCGGCCCTCAGCCCGGCGAGCAATCGCTCGTCGAGGTCGCGCTCGCGCAGCACGAACGCCGAGCCCCGCGCCTTGTCCTGCTGGCCCGCGCCGCGTACGGCCTGCTCCAGCGCCGTGCCGAGCACATCGGCGTCATCCCCGGCGGCGGCGTGGAGCACCACCAGGTCGACGCAAAGCTGGCGAGCGTGCCACCACCGTTGCGCACGCAGCAGTTCTTCGACCAACGCGATTTGCGTCGCATCGTCAAGGTGCAGCAACACGATCGGCAGGTCGCCGGAAATACCCTTGGCCCACAACACCGGCGCGCCACCCTCACCCCTCGCAATCTCTGCCGGCTCGGCACGCCACGATGGATCGGCGCCGACCAATGCGCCCGTGAGGCGCCGAAAACGTCGCACCGCGGCCTGATCGACGCCAAGGCTGTCCCGCGAGCGCTGCGCTGCCGCACGTGCCTGCGCAAAAACCTCTGCGCACGCATCCGCGGTCCGGTAGTTCCGGATCAACCCGAGCACCTCATCGCGCGAGGCACCGGCCGCGGTCACGAAGGCCGCACGGCGTGTTTCGCCCGCCCCGACAACCATGCGCGCACGCAGACTGAAAATCGGATCCAGCACGGTACCGAGGCTGCCGGACAAGGATTGGCCTTGGCGCAATGCCACCGGCACCGCCAGCGATCCATCGCGACCGATGAAGCACGCGCGATCGGTTTCGCATTCCCGTGCGCCGCGCTCGTCACCATCCACCACAAGGGCGTGTGCCGCCCACGCATCCGGTTCGGAGGGATCCTTCTTGCGACGCCACGCCACCAGCACGCCATCCTCGAAGGCCGTCTGCACGAACATCTTCGAGTAGGCGGGATGCGTGCGGTCGCCACGGTCTGAGCCGAGGATCAACTCCAGGTACGAGGTCAGGTCGATTTCCCGTTCGACCGGTCCGTCATTGCGGATGCCGATGCCCCGCACCTCCACCGGATGACCGGGATCGACGACCACTTCGAGCGTGGTGGTGAAAGTGCCGTCGCGCCTCGCGAACCGTGCCATCGCATCGTCGAACCAGTGTCGCGTCTCGCCGCCGCAGGGAAGCGCCGCCGCCGACCACGCCCTTCCATCCGCGAGATCGCGAACAAAGACGTAACCGCCTTGTTCGCCGCCGCGATCGCCCGCGCGCCAGCGGCTGACCGTCAGCCCTTTCCAGCGGCTGGAACCCGCGCCCGCGGAGGTCAGCAGTACCGCGTAATCCGCTCCGCCCAGCAGGCAGGTTTCCGCAGTTGATCGTGCTTCGGCAGGCATGGGACGGGCACCGTTCAACCGTGCGTGGATCGCACAACAGCCGGAGTATGCGTGGTGTGGCCTCAATCGTGCGTGAAAGCCGGCCCCGCCCCGGGTCCATTGCGGCGGCGCAGCTTGACGCGGGCGCCGATGCGGCAAAGGATGCATCGTGGGGTGGCGCCGCCATCTGCCATCCGCGGCTGGAGAAACGACGATGTCCGAAATCGCGACCGAATCCGCAACGTGTCCCGCGCACGCGCTGGACGTGCCGAAGCCGGAGGCGCTGCCGGCCGGCGCCCCGCCCCAGCTCACGTGCTATCAGCTCGTCCCGCACGCGGCGCCCATCATCCCCGGAAGACGCGACCGCGCCTGGATGGACGCCACCAACGAACACTACGCCTATCGCTGCCTGCCGCTTTCGATGGCCAACACCAGCGGCTGGGAGATCACGTCGCCACTGGATTTCGAGGTGACATGGAACGGCAAGCAGGACATCAACGCGATCACCGCGCGCGCACCCGGCGTCGATCCGAATGCGTTGCGCGCGCTGATTACTTCGCACTTCGCCCACGGCATCCTCACCTTCCACACCGGATGGCTGTTCCGCACGTCGCCCGGCTGGGGGCTGTGGGTGCGCGGCGCGCCCAACGACGCGAAGGACGGCATCCACGCGCTCGACGGCATGGTCGAAACCGACTGGCTGCCGTTCCCGTTCACGATGAACTGGCGATTCATCCGGCCGTGCACCGTGCGGTTCCGGAAAGGCGATCCGTTCTGCTTCATCACGTTATGCCCGCATGCCTTGCTGGATGGTGTTGCGCCCAGGCGCGCCAGCATCGAGGACGATCCGAAATTGAAAACCGACTACGTCGAGTGGGGCAAGTCACGCGCCGAATTCAACAAGCTGTTGCACGACGGCGATCCGGCCACCGTCGCGAAGAAGTGGCAGCGCCATTATTTCCAGGGCAAAGCGGCCGAAGGCGATGCGCCCTTCCATGTCAGCAAGCGGCGATTGAAGCCCGTCGAGTAGCCCGCCGGTTCGCGACGCCATGCAGCGCGCGTTACCATCGCCGCTTCGCGATGTGATGTGTCGCGCCAGTGTTCAAGGAGAACGCCATGCAACTCGGGATGATCGGCCTCGGCAAGATGGGCAATTTCATGGCCCAGCGGCTGATGAAGGGCGGTCACGAAGTGATCGGATTCGACCCGAGCGCGAAGGCGCGGGAGGCGCTCATCGATGCCGGCGGCGCGGCCGTCGATTCGCTCGACAAGCTGATCGAGGCGCTGCAGCCGCCGCGCGCGGTATGGATGATGGTGCCCGCGGGCAGGATCGTGGACGAGACGGTTGCCGCGCTCAACGACAGGCTTGGCAAGGGTGACGTCGTGGTGGACGGCGGCAATTCCAACTACAAGGACGACCAGCGCCACGCTGCCTTGCTGGCCGCCAAGGGCATCGACTATGTCGATTGCGGCACCAGCGGTGGCGTGTGGGGGCTGGAGGAAGGCTACAGCATGATGGTCGGCGGCGACCCGAACGTCGTCGATCGGCTGAAGACGATCTTCGAAGTGCTGGCGCCGGCCAGGGACAAGGGCTGGGGCCGGGTCGGTCCGGTCGGCGCGGGCCATTTCGTGAAGATGGTCCACAACGGCATCGAGTACGGCATGATGCAGGCCTACGCGGAAGGTTTCTCGATCTTCAAGCGCAAGGACGAATTCAAGCTCGACCTGGGGCAGATCGCCGAGATCTGGCGTTACGGTTCGGTGGTGCGCTCGTGGTTGCTCGACCTCACCGCCGACACGCTGCAACGCGATCCCGACATGAAGGACATCGCCCCCTACGTGGTCGATTCCGGCGAAGGTCGATGGACGGTGGCCGAAGCCATCGACCTGGACGTGCCGGCGCCCATCATCACCGCCTCGCTGATCGAACGACTGCGCTCGCGCGACACCGATTCGTTCTCCGACAAGTTGCTTTCGGCCATGCGCAACGAATTCGGCGGCCACGCGATGAAGAAGGAATGACACGCGTTCCGGCTGCCCTGCCCGCGCAGACCGTGCGCTGGCACTTGTTCCCCGACGATGGCGCGTTGCTGGCCGATGCGCTTGCGCGCGTCATGTCGGCGGCCCAGGCGGCGATTGCACAACACGGCGCGTTCGACATCGCGTTGGCGGGCGGCAACACGCCGCGCAAGCTGTATCGTGCGCTGCGCAACGCCGACGGCGACTGGTCACGCTGGCATGTCTGGTTCGGTGACGAACGCTGTGCGCCACCCGATGATCCCGAACGCAACAGCAAAATGGCGCGCGACGAATGGCTGGACCATGTCGCGGTTCCGGCCGCGAACGTGCACGCGATCCCTGCCGAATCGGGCGCACGCGAAGCCGCTGCGCTGTACGCGCGCGAACTGCGCAGCGTGGATGCTTTCGATCTCGTGTTGCTGGGCCTGGGTGAAGACGGCCACACCGCCAGCCTGTTTCCCGGCCACGACTGGGGTGTGCACGCCGATTCGCCGGGCGCGATCGCGGTCTTCAAGGCGCCGAAGCCCCCGCCGGAGCGCGTATCGCTGAGTGCACAACGGCTGTCGAATACCCGCCGCGTGATGTTCCTGGTCGAAGGCGCCGGCAAGCGCGACGCGGTCGCGGCATGGAAGCGTGGGGACGCGATTCCTGCGGCGTCCGTCACGCCGGAATCCGGCGTCGATGTTCTGCTGGATACCGCGGCAGCGGGAAGCCGCTGAAGAGCCGGCAATCCCTGATGCCTGGCGTGTGCGCGCAGGGGGCGGCCGGTTACACGAGCCCGAAATCAATGTGCGTTGACCGGGTCGCATTCGTGGAGCGACGGCTTCGGCAACCGCAGATCAGGTTTCCCCGCCCAACTCGCCCATGTGCGCACGGTAATAGCGCAATTCGTCGATCGAATCGCGGATGTCCGAAAGCGCGGTGTGCGCGGAATCCTTGCTGAAACCCTTCGCCACCGCGGGCGCCCAACGCCGTGCGAGCTCCTTCAAGGTCGACACGTCCAGATTGCGGTAATGGAAGAAATGCTCCAGCGTCGGCATCTGCCGGTAAAGGAAACGCCGGTCCTGGCAAATCGAATTGCCGCACATCGGCGACTTCCCGGCCGGCACCCAGTGTTCGAGGAACGAGATGGTCTCCGCTTCGGCGTGCGCGTGGTCGGTGCCGGATTCGAGCACGCGCTCCCACAAACCCGACTTGGTGTGCTGGTGGCGGTTCCAGTCGTCCATCGCCAGCAGTCGCGCTTCCTCGTGGCGGATCGCGAACTGCGGCCCTTCGGCGAGAATCTGGAGATTCCGGTCGGTGACCACGGTGGCGATTTCAATGATCGAATCGGTGTCGGGGTTGAGGCCCGTCATTTCGAGATCGATCCAGATCAGGTTGTCATCGACGCAATCGGTCATTGAACTCTCCTTCCCGCCAGTCTAGCAATATCCCGTGCTCCGGGCCGATTGCCTGCCGCGCGCGCGTACCGTAGGCTCGCCCGATGCCCACGCCGACGATGTTGTGGTACGACTACGAAACCACCGGCACCGATGCCGCGCGCGATCGACCGGCGCAGTTCGCCGCGTTGCGCACCGACATGGATCTGCGTCCGATCGGTGAACCCGCCACGCTGTATTGCGCACCCGCGCCGGATGTCCTGCCGCATCCGGAGGCTTGCCTGATCACCGGCATCGCGCCGCAGGACATGGCGCGCGAAGGCATGGTCGAAGCCGAATTCGCTGGCGCCGTGCACGAACTGCTGGCCGAGCCGGGGACCTGCTCCGCTGGCTACAACAGCATCCGCTTCGACGATGAGGTCAACCGTCACCTTTTCTACCGCAATTTTTTCGATCCCTACGAGCATTGCTGGAAGAATGGCAATGCACGCTGGGACATCATGGACCTGGCGCGCGCCTGCCACGCGTTGCGCCCGGATGGCATCGAATGGCCGGTTCGCGACGACGGCTCGCCGTCGTTCAAGCTGGAACACCTGGCGCAGGCGAACAGACTGGAACAGGCGCGCGCGCACGATGCCACGTCCGATGTCATCGCGACGGTGGGTCTGGCGCGCTTGCTGCGCGAACGCCAGCCCCGGCTGTACGAATGGTGCTTCGCGTTGCGCCACAAGCGCGCCGTGGTCGCGAAGCTGGCCGGGGCGCTGGCGGCACGGCAACCGTTGTTGCATGTCTCCCACAGGTACCCCGCACAGCGCGGCTGCCTCGCGATGGTCGTGCCGCTTGCGGAGCACCCGGTCCGCGATGGCACCTTCATCGTCGCCGATCTGGATGTCGATCCCGATGCATGGACCGATCTCGATGCCGACGATCTGACGGAGCGGATGTTCACGCCGCGGGCCGATCTTCCGGAAGACCTGCAGCGCCCGCCGATCAAGGAGGTTCACGCCAACCGTTCGCCGTTCGTCGCACCCGTCGAAACGTTGCGCAATGTGGACACGCGACGCATTGCGCTCGATCCCGATCGCTGTCTGGATCACTTGAAGAAGATTCGCGCCGTGGACGGCTTGGGCGAACGCATCCGCCATGCTTTTGCTGCGCGGACTTCCCGCCAGCGCGATGGCGGAGATCCGGAGCTGATGTTGTATTCGGGCTTCGCATCGGACGCCGACCGCAAGCGCTTCAACGAGGTACGCGCCACCCCGCCTGAACGCCTCGGGGCCACAGCATTCTCGTTCGGCGATCCGCGCTACGACGAACTGTTGTTTCGCTACCGCGCCCGCAACTGGCCGGGTTCGCTGGATGCAGACGAACGGGAACGTTGGCGGGTGTTCGTGCGGGACAAGCTGACGCGCGAATCGGACGCGCGCACGTTGACGCTGGCGCAATACTTCGCGACCATCGCCCGGTTGCGCACCGAGGTGCCGCCCGGCCCCCTGCAGGCACTGCTGGATCGCCTGCAGGCGTGGGGCGAAGCGGTTCGCGCCGACCACGGAGCCTGACATGCCGCATGCCCCCTTCTCCCCCGCGACATTCAAATTCCTGCGCGCGCTGCAGCGCCACAACAATCGCACCTGGTTCAAGGCACACCAGGATGACTACGAAGACCACGTCCGCGGGCCATACCTGCAACTGATCGCGGACCTGCAGGCGCCGGTCGCGAAAATCAGCACGCATTACCGCGCGGATCCGCGCAAGGTCGGCGGCTCGCTGTTCCGCATCCAGCGCGACACGCGCTTCTCCGGCGACAAGGCGCCCTACAAGACCTGGGCGGGCGCACGGATCTTCCACGAACGGCGACGCGAGATCGCCGCACCCTCGTTCTACCTGCACATCGCGCCCGGCGATTGTTTCGTGGGCGCGGGCCTGTGGCATCCGGAAAACCACACCCTGCGCAACATCCGCAACTTCATCGTCGACAACCCTGCCTCCTGGAAGCGCGCCGCGCACGGCCGCGCCTTCCGGCAGCATTATGAATTCCGGGGCGAATCGCTGAGCCGCGCCCCACAGGGGTTCCCTGCCGACCACCCCCTGATCGAAGACCTGAAGCGCAAAAGCTTCGCCGCCGGCGTCGGTTTCGAGGATGCGCTCGCGTGTTCTCCGAAGCTGTTTCCGTTTGTCGTCGACCATTTCAAGCGTCTGGCACCGCTGGTCGACTATCTGTGCGCCGCGCAGAACCTGGAATTCTGACCGTGCGGAAGGCCTGCGCAATAGTCCTTGCGGCGTTGCTGGCGTGTCTTGGCACCGCGTCACACGCCGGCGAAAAGCCGCTGCAGGTGTTGTTCGTAGGCAACAGCCTGACCTATGTCGGCAACCTGCCGGCCGTGTTCACGGCCATGGCCGCGGACAATGGTCATGCGGCGCACGCCGACATGCTGGTGAACGGCGGCGCCACGCTGACCCGTTGGCTGGATTCGGGCGCGGTGCCGCGCGCACTGAAGGCAAGGCACTACGACTACGTGATATTGCAGGAACGCGGCAACGACTTCGCGTGCGGGTTCGGGCCGCAGGTCTGCAAGGATTCGCGTCGCGCCCTGCATGCGTTGGCGGGCATCGCGCGTAGTGCGGGAGCCAGGCCGATCCTGATGGGCACCTACCAGATCGGCCACGATGCTTCGGAAACCCTGGTTGCGGCTGAATCCAGAGCGGCAAAGGCCGAGGGCATGCCCTACATCGACGTCTCGACGGCCCTGAATGAGGGCCGCGCGCGCGTCCCGTACGACGACTGGTTCGCCAAGGCGGGACATCCCGGGCATGACCTCGTGCTGCTGGAAGCAGTGCTGGTGTACCGGCAGTTGTATGGCGGCCTCCCGCAATCCAGACCCCTCGAGGTGCGCGCACCCATGTTCGTCCCGGGCAGCAAGTTCGCACCGCCGGCGCCGGTTTCCGAGCCGCTGCTGCCGGAGATTCCCCTGGCCGGCGGTTGCGCCTATTCGCGTGGCGACGTGGCCAACGCCGTCGCGCTCGCAGGCAGCCGCTGAGGGCCATCGATCGCCGCATGCTGCGGCGCAACCTTGCATGCCGGTGGCCCGGCGTATGCTGCCGCCGTTGCGCGGAGGCGCGGCGCGACAGGCGCGGAGCACGAATCCTTCGCTCCGCCGGTCCAACGGGCAGGGAGACATCCATCATGAATCTTGGCAAGCGTTGTGCGGCCGAGTTCTTCGGCACGTTCTGGCTGGTGATGGGCGGTTGCGGCACGGCGGTACTGGCGGCCGGCGTGCCGCAGTTCGGGGTGGGCTACGCCGGCGTGGCCCTGGCATTCGGGTTGACGTTGCTGACGATGTGCTACGCGATCGGCCACATCTCGGGATGCCACATCAACCCCGCGGTGACCTGCGGCCTTGCGGCCGGCGGCCGTTTCCCGGTGAAGGAAGTGGTTCCGTACATCGTGGCGCAGGTGATCGGCGGCATCGTCGCGGGCGGCGTGCTGTACCTGATCGCCAGCGGCAAGCCCGGCTTCGACGCCGCTGCCAGCGGTTTCGCCTCCAACGGGTTCGGTGCGCATTCGCCGCAGGGTTATGCGATGGGCGCGGCCGCGCTGTGCGAACTGGTGATGACGGGTTTCTTCGTCTTCATCATCATGGGCGCAACCTACAGGAGCGCGCCGGTCGGCTTTGCCGGCATCGCGATCGGCTTTTCACTGACCCTGATCCACCTGATCAGCATCCCTGTCACCAACACTTCGGTCAATCCCGCGCGCTCCACTGGCGTGGCGTTGTTCCAGCACGGCTGGGCGGTCGGCCAGTTGTGGTTCTTCTGGGTGATGCCGATCATCGGTGGCATCATCGGCGGACTCGTCTACCGCTACCTCGCCAGCGACCAGGCCGCGCGCCCCGACATCGTGGGTGATGCTGCTGCCTGACCACCACAAGACGTGGCGTGCGGCGACGGCCGTGCGCCACGTCAAGCGGCGTTGAACGAAAACGCCAGCACGTCGCGGATGTCGGACGTCTCCAGCATGTCCATCAGCAGCCGGTCGACGCCCAGCGCGACGCCGGCGCAATCGGGCAACCCGTCCAGCGCCGCGAGCAGGTTTTCATCGAGCGGCAATTCGGGTTGCCCGCGTGCGCGGCGCCGCGCATTGTCGTGCTCGAAACGCGCGCGCTGTTCGGCGGCATCGTTCAACTCGTGGTAGCCGTTGGCCAGCTCCTGCCGGCCGAGATACAACTCGAATCGCTCCGCGACCGCGGGTTGCCCCTGTCGGATACGGGCGAGCGAACATTGCGAGGCCGGGAAGTCGTACACGATCGTGATGGCGCCAGCCTCGAGCGCGGGCTGGAGGCGATGCGTCACCAGCAGGTCCAGCCAGTCGTCGCGGGTGAGACCCTCGGGATCGATGCGGAACTCCAAAAGCGGCTCCCGCAGCGTCCGTTCGTCCGCCATGAAAGGATCCAGCCCGAGGCCGCGGCGAAACCATTCGCGATAACTCAAGGCCGTGACGCCGGCATCGCGCTCGACCAAGGCCAATGCCGTCCGCACGAGCTGCGCGCATTCCAGCATCAGGCGGCGATGATCGGACCCGATCCGATACCATTCCAGCATCGTGAACTCGGGATTGTGCGACGCCCCCGCTTCGCCGTTGCGGAACACGCGGCCGAGTTCGAAGCAATCGGCGAAGCCTTCGGCGAGCAGGCGCTTGAGCGGATATTCAGGCGACGTGCGCAGGAAGCGCTGGCGTGCGCCGGCGTCGACGGGTCCGGCAAACGTCGTCGAGAACCCGTCGATGTTCGGCTCGGTGTTGCCTGCGCGCGAGAGGACCGGCGTTTCGACCTCGGTGACGCCGCGGTCGGCGAAGAATGCACGAAGCGATGCATACAGACGTGCGCGCAGGCGCAACGCTTCGTGGCGGATCGGGGACTCAGCCGCCATGTGATCTCAGGAACGCCCGCAGTTTCGCTTCATCCCAGATTTCGATCCCCAGTTCCTCTGCCTTCGCGAGCTTTGAACCGGCCGCCTCGCCCGCAACCACGAACGAGGTATTCTTCGACACCGAACCCGCGACCTTGGCGCCGAGCGCTCCGAGCTTCTCCTTCGCTTCGTCGCGCGTGAGCGAAGAAAGCGTGCCCGTCAGCACGACCGTGCGGCCCTCCAATGGTCCGGCCGCCGTCGTGCGCACGTGCGCGGTCGCCCCGTGCAAGGCATGCAGCGCATGGACGACGCGCTTCGCCAGCGCGTCGCCTTCCTGGCCATGCAGGAAGCCGTGCACCGATTCGGCGGTGTCCTGCGGCAACCCGGCCGCGGCCAATGCCTGCACGTCTGCCGCGGCCACGTCCTCGAACGAATCGAACGTCGACGCGAGTTGCTCCGCGCGTTTCGCGGTGAGTTTCGGGATGCCCGCACGCGCCAGCACGTTTCCCAGCGCCAGCGCCGCGCGCAGTTTCGCGCTCGGGGCGCGCGTGTCGCCGATTTCCACGCCGCGCGCGAGCAGGTCGTCGATGACCTTCTGGTTGCCGGGCTGTTCGAAGAACGCATCGATGGCGCGCGCGACTTCATCACCGATGTCCGGCACCAGTTTCAGCAACGGCCACGGCAGGTGCCGGATCAACGCGAGGTCGCCGAACCAGGCGGCGAGCGCCTTGGCCGTGCTTTCGCCGACGTGCTGGATGCCGAGCGCATACAGGAAACGCTCGAGCGTGGTGCGTCGGCTCTTGTCGATGGCGTCGATCAGGTTTTCGGCCCATTTGGTTGCGATCTTGCCGGCCTTCACCCCGCTCTTGCCGGCATGTGCCGGGATCGTGCCCCCGCTCTCATCGGCGCGGGCCTTCATTTCCAGCAAATCATCGAGCGTCAGCCTGTAGAGGTCGGCCACCGAACGCAGGTAGCCGAACTCGCCGAGGTCCTCGATGTAGCGTTCGCCCAGGCCATCGATGTCCATCGCGCGGCGGCTGGCGAAATGGAACACCGACTGCGTGCGCTGGGCGGCGCAGGTCAGTTCGCCGGTGCAGCGGGCGACCGCTTCGCCCTCCTCGCGCACGATGTCCGAACCGCAGATCGGGCAATGCTTCGGCATCTCCCACGGTTTCGTGCCCGGCGGACGCCGCTCCCGCACCACCCGCACGACTTCCGGAATCACGTCGCCGGCGCGACGCACGATCACGGTGTCGCCGACGCGCACGTCGAGCCGGGCCACCTGGTCGGCGTTGTGCAGCGTCGCGTTGGTGACGGTGACACCACCGACGAACACCGGTTTCAGTTTCGCCGCGGGTGTCGCCGCGCCGGTGCGGCCGATGTTGACGATGATGTCCTCGACGATCGTGGTCTGCTCCTGCGCCGGGAACTTGTGTGCGATCGCCCAGCGCGGCGTGCGCCCGACGAAGCCCAGCTCACGCTGCGCGGCCAGATCATCCACCTTGTACACGACACCATCGATGTCGAATGGCAGCGTGTCGCGCTGCGCGCCGATCTTGGCGAAGTACGCGAGACAGCCGTCGGCGCCGCGCGCGGTCGTCACCAGCGAACTCACCGGAAAGCCCCATTCGCGCAGTTGCTGCAGCACTTCGGAATGGTGTGCCGGCATTTCCGCGCCTTCGAATGCACCCAGCGCGTAGGCGTAAAACGCCAACGGGCGTTGCGCAGTGATGCGCGGGTCGAGCTGGCGCAGGCTGCCGGCCGCGGCGTTGCGCGGATTCACCAGCGGCTTGATCTTGCCGCCGGATGCGCGCGCTTTTTCGTTGTAGGCCTCGAAACCGGCGCGCGGCATGTACACCTCGCCGCGCACTTCCAGCACGCGCGGCCAGCCCGTGCCGCGAAGCTTCAGCGGGATGGCGCGGATCGTGCGCAGGTTGGCGGTGACGTCCTCGCCGGTTTCGCCGTCGCCGCGCGTGGCGCCGCGGACGAACGCGCCATCCTCGTAGCGAAGACTGATCGCGAGGCCGTCGAACTTCGGTTCGACCGAGAACACCAGGTTGTTCACGCCCAGCCTTTGTTCGACCTTGCGCACGAAGTCGCGCGCCTCCTTGTCCGGGTCCTGCCCCGGCGGCGGTTCCGGATTGGTGAACGCATTCGCCAGCGACAGCATCGGGATTTCATGCCGCACCGCGGGAAACGCCGAAGACGGCGCCGCACCGACGCGCTGGGTGGGCGAATCCGGCGTGGCCAGTTCCGGGTGGGCCGCTTCTAGCGCTTCCAGTTCGCGCATCAGGCGGTCGTATTCGGCATCCGGAATCGATGGGTCGTCGAGCACGTAGTAGCGGTAGTTGGCGTCGTCGATCTGGCCGCGAAGCGCCGCTATGCGTTCGCTTGCGTTGCCGTGGGGTGGAGAGGCGGCTGTCTGGGGCATGTTGGCTGAATCGCTTGATACGTCCTGCAAAGTGTAGCGACCGCGCCGCGAACGCCGGGTGCGGGCCACCTCATCGGGTGCCGCCATGGCGTGACGAAAGGTACACGAAAGGTTGTCGTAGCACTATTTTGATCGGGTGAGGTGCGGTCCCTCTTTGTCTTGGACAGTTTCGTGGCAACCCTCGTGCTACCGGCTGTTCATGTTCTCACCCCCGTGTCCGGCCTGCGTCGAACCCCTCCCCGGTGATGCAGGCCGGACACGCTTCGCCTGCGCGCGGTGCAATCCCGCGGGACAACCGATTCCGGATCGCGCTGTGTGCGCCCGGAATGACGATCAAAATCGAGCCGATACCTTGTCACTGCTTGCCAGGTCGTGCGCAGCAGGATTCGCGAGACCGCGTCTTTGTCCTTCCGGGAACGCCATCGGCTACCCGGTTTGGCGCCAAACCACAGCGGCTTCGGATGTCCATGCGCGGACGGCATTAAACTAGGCGATTCTTTTTGCCACGCCGGGCCATGCGAAACTCCTGATGTCCGAAGCGAGTTCCCCTGCCGGCATCGCGCGCATGCGCGGCCTGATCTGGCTGGTCGCGGCGGCGTTCTTCATGCAGACGCTGGACTCGACCATCGTCAATACGGCGGTGCCGAGCATCGCGCGCGCGCTGACGGTGCCGCCGATCGCGCTGAAGACGGCCCTGACCAGTTACGTGCTGACCCTGGCCATCTGCATTCCGGCCAGCGCATGGCTGTCGGACCGCTTCGGCACACGCCGCGTGTTCGCCGCCTCGATCCTGATATTCACGCTGGGTTCGCTGGCCTGCGGCGTGTCACAGACACTGGCGCAATTGGTTGCGGCGCGCGTGCTGCAGGGCATCGGGGGCGCGCTGCTGATGCCGATCGGGCGCTACGTGCTGGTGCGTGCATTCGGCCCGAAGGATTTCGTCGCCGCGATGAGCACCGCCGGCATCCCCGGATTGCTGGGTCCGGTGCTGGGTCCGCTGCTGGGCGGGGTGCTGTCGCAGTACGCCTCGTGGCGATTGATCTTTCTGGTCAACGTGCCCGTCGGCCTGATCGGCTTGTGGCTGAACCGCACGCAGATGCCGGATTTCCACGGTGAACGCCGGCCGTTCGACTGGATCGGCTTCGTGTTGTTCGCGCTCGCCTCGGGCATGTTGCTGACCGCCGCGGAAACCGCGGGCGACGACAATTACCGCAACGCCGGCATCGCGGCGCTGGCCGGGATCGCGTGCGCGTTTGCCTACTGGCGCTACAGTCGTCGCGCGCGCCACCCGGTGGCCGACCTGACGCTGCTGAAGGTGCGCAGCTTCGCCATCGCGCTGGGCGGCGGCATGTGCACCCGCCTCGGCACAGCGGGTTTGTCGTTCGTGCTGATGCTGTTCCTGCAAGTCGGTTGCGGCTGGTCCCCCACCGCTGCGGGCATGATGATCGTGCCCCAGGCCGTTGCGATGGTGCTGATGAAGTTGCTGATCGATCGCATTCTCAAGCGCCACGGCTATCGCCGCGTGTTGTTCGTGAACACCGCCCTCGCGACCGTGCTGCTGGCGTGTTTCGCGTTTTTCGATGCAACCACGCCCTGGTGGGCGATCGCGTTGTTGATGTTCGCCTATGGCTTCGTGATGAGCCTGCAGTACACCGCCATGAACACGCTGGCCTTCGTGGACCTTCCGCCGGAACGCGCGGCGCAGGCGTCGTCGCTGAGCTCGGCCGCGCAATACCTCGTGATCAGTTTCGGCATCGCGTTTTCGTCATGGCTGCTCGCGCTGTTCCTGGGCAACGACCACGACTCCGTGGCCTACGTGCACGGCTTCCGCATCGTGGTGTTGGTGATGGCCGTGCTGCCGCTGGTTGCGGTATACGTGTTCACCCGATTGCGCCACGACCGGCCATTGCGGCGGTCCATCACCACGCCGGAGACGGCGGCGTGATCTGTGCAAGCGTCCCTGGTTGCTGCTCCTCTGGATGCCTCGGAGACTTCATTCATCGGGCCTCTATCCGGGAATGGCATCCATGACCTGGTCTTCCACACGCCCGCCCTGCCCGTGGGCGGCAGTCGAACGGCGCACCAGCCCGCATCGTCGTGTAGCATCGCGCGATGGGCGATACCACCGCGATCCTGCTGGAAGTCTTCATCATCTTTGCCGCGGCACAGGTCGGCGGCGCGTTCGCACGCTGGGTTCGCCTGCCCGACGTGGTCGGCCAGATCGTGGCCGGATGCGTGGTGGGGCCGTCGGTGCTCGGCTGGATCACGCCGTCGGAGCCGCTGGAAGTGCTGTCGGAAATCGGCGTGGTGCTGTTGCTGTTCGCGGTGGGCCTGGAAACCCGACTCGATGATGTCAAACGCGTGGGAGGCAGCGCCTTCGCGGTCGGGTTGATCGGCGTGGTCGTGCCATTCGTGTGCGGCGCGTTCTGGGCGCATTCGATCGGACCCGACTGGCCGCGTTCGCTGTTCGTCGCCGCGGCGTTCGTGGCGACGTCCGCCGGTATCACGGCAAGCGTGTTGAAGCAGATGGGCGTGCTGCGGCGAACCGAAAGCCGCGTGATCCTGGGTGCGGCGGTAATCGACGACATTCTCGCGATGCTGCTGCTGGGCGTCGTGGTTGCGATCCAGGCGGGCGGCTCGCTGCGCGTCAGCCGGTTGCTGGTGGTCGCCGGCGAGGCGATCGGGTTCGTGCTGGTGGTCGGCTGGTTGGGCACGCTGATGATGCGGCGCAGCTCCCGGTGGCTGGAACGCACCCGCGATCCGATGTCGCCGCTGCTGATCGTGCTGATCCTGTGCCTGGGACTGGCGTGGGTCTCGACACGTTTCGGGCTGGCCGCGATCATCGGTGCGTTCCTCGCCGGCATGATCGCGTCCGAGACACGCCAGCGCGCGCAACTGGAAGAGCAGATGCGGCCGTTGCTCGCCTTGATGACTCCGTTCTTTTTCGTGCTGACGGGGGCCAAGGTGGAACTTGCCCAACTCGCCAGCGGTGAGGCGCTGTGGCTGTTGCTGGTGGCCACCTCGCTGGCGCTTGTCACCAAGCTGGTCGGCGGATGGCTCGGCGCGCTGCGGCTGGGTCCACGCAGCGCACTGATCGTGGGGGTCGGCATGATGCCGCGCGGCGAAGTCGGGATCGTTGTCGCCGCGTTGGGGCTTGCTGCCGGCGTGTTCGGCCAGCAACTGTACGCGGTGATCATCGCGATGTCGCTGCTCACCTCGGTGATCGCGCCGCCCTTCCTCGCGATGCTGCTGAAGGAACGGGGCCCGGATCAGGAAGTCCCCGACCCGGTGCGTTCCCGGGACTCGGCTGTTTGACTGGCCGCATGCCGCTACTCGCTTGAGTCGCCGGCTTGCGTATGCGCGCTGTCAAGCGCGATTCGCGATGCCTGCCGCGACGGCATCGAAGAACGCGTCCGGCAATTCGCCCGTCACCGGCACGCTCCACCACCCAGGCTGCGCGAACGGACGGCACTTCACGGCGTCCTTTTCCGTCATCAGCACCGGCGCGCCGTCGCCGAAATCCAGCTCGCGGCACACGTAACGGTGGTGGTCGGGAAACGCATGTTCCACCACCTCGATGTCGAGCGCGCGCAACGCGTCGAAAAACCGGGGCGGGTGGCCTATGCCGGCCACGGCGTGGATGCGCGAACCCGAGAAATCCGTCAGCGCCCTGCGCGCTCCGTCATGCAGATTGCGCGCGACGGCGCCGCGAAGGCGCATGGGAAATGCCGATCCCCCGCGGCGGAGATCCAACGATCCGACCCCCTCGGCACCCGCTGCATCGCCGACGGTCACCACCACGAAGTCCACCTCGTCCAACCGCGCGGGCGGTTCGCGCAAGGGACCCGCGGGCAGCAAACGCCGGTTGCCCAGTCCGCGTGCACCATCCACGAGGCACACTTCGATGTCGCGCGCCAAGGCGTAATGCTGCAGGCCATCGTCGGCGATGACCACGTCGACACCTTCGCCAGGAAGCAGCGCTGCCGCCGCCGGGCGATCTGCGCCGATCGCCACCGGCGCACCCGTCCGCATGCGGATCAACGCAGGCTCGTCGCCGACCACCGCAGGATCGGGCCGCGCATCGAGCAGCATGGGGCCGCGCGCCGTGCCGCCGTAGCCGCGGCTGACCACCCCAGGCTTGAAGCCGCGCGCGCGCAGGGCCTCCACCAGCGCAATCGTTGCCGGCGTCTTGCCGGCACCGCCGGCCACGATATTGCCGACCACAACCACGGGTACCGGAAGCCGTTGTGCGCGCAACCAGCCGCGTCGGTACAGCGCGCGCCGAAAACGCACCACGCCGCCGTACAACGCCGCCAACGGCAGCGTCCACCAGGGCGACGCGCCGCCTTCGTACCAGCTTCGTTGCAGGGATTCTCCCGGCACCATCCATCTCCGTCAGCCCCGCCGATGCGGGATCGGACAAGTCACTGGGCAAACGCCGCCGTTTCGCGAAACTGCAGGTGATGCAGCGCCGCGTACTTGCCGTTGCGCGCCAGCAGTTCGGCGTGGCTGCCGCGCTCGGCGACGCGGCCCTGGTCGAGCACGACGATCTGGTCGGCGTGCTCGACGGTGGACAGGCGATGCGCGATCACGATCGTGGTGCGGTTCTTCATCAGGCGCGACAATGCGTCCTGGATCAGCCGTTCGGATTCGGTATCGAGCGCGCTGGTGGCTTCGTCCAGGACCAGGATCGGCGCATCCTTCAAAAGCGCACGCGCGACCGCGATGCGCTGGCGCTGGCCGCCCGAAAGCAGCGAACCGCCCTCGCCGACCCGGCTGTGGATGCCGTCGGGCAATGCGCGGATGAATTCCATCGCGTTGGCGGCTTCGGCGGCGGCGACGATGTCGGCTTCCCCGACATTCGCCAGCGCGCCGTAGGCGATGTTCTTCGCGATCGTGTCGTCGAACAGCACCACGTCCTGTCCCACCCACGCGATCTGGGCGCGCAGGCTGCGCAGCGTGTATGCGCCGAGCGGATGGCCGTCCAGCAGGACTTCGCCCGACGTGGGCTCGTAGAAGCGCGGAATCAGGCTGGCGAGACTCGATTTGCCGCTGCCCGAGCGTCCCACCAGCGCCGTGATCGAGCCACGGGGACACTCCAGCGAAATGCCCCGCAGCGCGGCCACACTTGCACCCGCATAGGTCAGGTGCACATCCCGGAATTCGATGTCGCCGCGGCAACGCTCCACGACCTTCGTCCCTTCGTCGCGTTCGGTTGGTGCATCGAGGACACCGAACAGTTCCTGCGCGGCGGCCAGCCCGCGCTGGATGTTCGACTGCACGGTGGTGAGGCGCTTCAACGACGGCAGGATGCCGCCCATGCACAGGAACAGCGTGGCGAACGACCCGGCGGTGAACTGGTTGTCCAGCATGAACGGACGGGTCGCGAAAAACACGATCAATGCCAGCGCGATCGCCGCCGCCAGTTGCACGAATGCGGTCGACAGGCCGTTCGTCGCGGCCACCTTGACGTTCAACTTGCGGGTCCGGTCGGTGACCTCGTCGAAGCGCTTCGCTTCGTAGTCCTGCCCACCGAACACCTTCACCTCGCGGTGCGCACCGACCACTTCCTCGACCACGCCGGTGACCCGCCCGACCACGTCCTGGATCGTCACGTTGATCCGCCGATAGCGGCGGCTGACGTAGGTGACCAGCAGTCCGATCATCGGCACCATCACCAGCAGCGCCAGTGAAAGCTCCCAACTGGTCCACAGCATCACCCCGACCAGACCGATCACCGTCAGCCCGTCCACGATTGCGATCTTGGCCGAATCGGTCGTAGCCTGCGCAACCTGCTCGCTGGTGTAGGTGATGCGCGATATCTGCTGCCCGGAGGATTCGTGGTCGAAAAACGCCGTGGGCATCCGCAGGTACTTGTCGAAGATGCGACGGCGCATGTCCTGCACCACGCCGCGACCGACGTAGGCCGAACCATAGGTTTCGACGTAGACCGCGATGCTTCGCACCAGGAAGATGCCGACGATGATCAGGGGCATCCAGAAGATCACCTGGGGATCGCGGACCACGAACAGTTTGTCGATCAGCGGCTTGATGACCCTCGCAAACAGCGTCATGCAGGCAGCGTCGGCCACCATCGCCAGGACGGTCGCGGCCACCACCGCGCGAAAAGGATGCAGCAGGCCGAACAACCGCCGGTAGGTCTTTGCGTCGGAAGCGGCCGTCATGACGCGGGCGCGCCCGATGGCGGCGCGGTCGCGATCGACAGACGCGTGAAACCGAGCTGGCCCAGCGCGTCCATCGCGGTCACCACGGCCTGGTGCGGCGTCAGGCCGTCGGCGCGCAGCAGCACGGGACGCTCGCGGTCATCGCCTGCCACGGCCTGGATGGCGCGTTTCAGGGTGGATTCGTCATCACCGAGCACGCGGTTGTTGGCGACGAAGAAATGCCCCTCGCGGTCGACCACGACCACCAGCGTATCGCGCACCGGCGTACTGGCGGCGTCGCTGGCCTGCGGCAGCGACACTTTCATGTGGCCTTGTTGCACGAACGTCGTGGTCAGCACGAAGAACATCAGCAAGGTCAGCAGCACGTCGATCAAGCTGACCACGTTGATCTCGAATTCGTCGGCGTTGTCGTTGCCGATGCGCATATGCTTCCGTCAACCCGCGACACGGGCGGGGCGGGGCGGCGAAGCCGACGACGCCATGCGCGTGTCGACCGGCGCCGGCCGTGCGATCGACAACTCGTCCAGCAGTGCGGTCGCCTGCTTTTCCATCTGCACCACGTAGCCGCGCACGCGTGAGCGGAAATAGCGGTGCAATATGTACGCGGGAATCGCCACCACCAGGCCGGACGCGGTGCACACCAGCGCTTCGCCGATGCCGCCCGCCATCTTCATCGGGTCGCCGACACCCGACACCATGACCGCGAGAAACATGCGGATCAATCCGAACACGGTGCCGAGCAGACCCAGCAGGGGACCGATCAAGGCGATCGTGCCGAGCGTATTGAGGTAGCGTTCGAGACCGTGTACCACGTGGCGCCCGGTATCCTCGATGCGCTCCTTGATTTCGGTGCGCGTGCGATGGCGCACGTCCAGGGCGGCGGCCAGAAGCTCGCCCAGCGGCGAGTTTTCGCGCAGAGCCTGGATGTGGGCGGGGTTCAGTTGCTGCGAGTGGGCCCAACTGCGCACCTGCTCGCCGAGCCCGGGCGGCAGCACCGCGTTGCGGCGCAGCGTCCAGAAACGTTCCAGCACGATCGCGAGGCCGATCGCCGAGCACGCCAGGATGGGCAGCATGCCCCAGCCGCCGGCCTTGAGGATTTCGAACACGTGAAGCTCCGCCGCAAGGTGGTTTTGCGCCGCATGATAACAGCGTGTTCGCAGCCATCAGCGTGACGCAGTCGACCCGTTGGACCCCCTTTCCCGCCAGTAGTGCGGCCGGCGCCGGCGTTCTTCGGCCACGATCCGGGGCGCAGCCGAAACCGGAAACCCGACCCTCACCGCCCCGGTCAGCGGGGTATTCAGCAGCGGGATGGCGAGTGCGTCGTAGCGCGCCACGACTTCCGGCGCCGGATGATGGTAGGCATTCAAATAGCCGGTGGAGGCAATGGCGAACACCGGGTGCAGCGCCCGCAGGTAATCAATGCTCGAGGAGGTCTTGCTGCCGTGATGCGGCACGACCAGCACCAGCGGCGGCCCCGCCGGCACCGCCTGCGCGATGTCGGGCTCCACCCTGGACGAGGTGTCGGCGGGCAGCAGCAACCTTCCGCCCGCGCCCGTCACCAGCAGCACGCAACCGGCGTCGTTGCCCTTCACCTTCACCGGGGCGGGCGGGCGCAGCATCCGGAATGCGACGCCATCCCATTGCCATTGCTGGCCCGCATGGCATTGCCGCATCGGCACCGGGCCGCGTGCGGGTTCGCCGCCCCAGACATCGGTACGCGGGTACGCCAGCAGCACCGACACGGCGCCGCCGGCGTGATCGTTGTCGCCGTGGCTGATGATCATGCGGTCGAGACGGGTGATGCCCAGCGCGTGCAGCGTCGGCACTACCGCCGCCTCGCCCAGGTCGAAGCCGGACGGGTAGCGCGCGCCCGCATCGACCAGCAGCGCGTGCGAGCGCGTGCGCACCAGTACCGACAAGCCCTGCCCCACGTCGATCACGGTCGCCCGGAAGGCGCCCTCGCGCGGCGCGATGGTGCGCGGAAAACACAGCGGCAGCAGCAGCAACGCTCCAAGCGCGCGCGCGGGAACGCCGCGCGGCGCCAGCAGCCAGATCGATCCGATGCAGGCCAGCGCGAAAGCCGGCAATGAGGCCTCCGGCAGGTACTGCATCGCCGCCGGCCACGCGGCGAGATGCGCCAGCAGCCACCACAATGCGTCGACGAGGTGGGCGCACACCTGCAGCAATCCCTGACCTGCCCACGGCCACGTGAACAGCAGCGCGCATGCGGCGAGATCGATCGGCACGATCACGAAGCTGACGAACGGCACCGCCACCAAGTTCGCGAGCGGCGCAACCAGTGAAGCCTGCCCGAAGAACCAGACGGTCAACGGCAGCAGCGCCAGCGTCATCAGCAAGGGCACGAATCCGATTTCCTTGAGGTGTCCGCGCCAGCCGGTATCGCGCGCCAAGGTCCACGCCAGCAACGCCACACCCGCGAACGACAACCAGAACCCCGCCGACAGGACCGAAAGCGGATCGACCATCAGGACCGCTGCGAGCGCCAGGCCGAACCCTTCGCCGAAACAGCCGCCACGACGCAGCAACCGCCACCCGGCGACGACCGCGATCATCAGCAGCGTGCGCGTGGTCGGCAGCCCGAAGCCGGCCAGCGCACCGTATGCGAGCGCCGCGGGAAACGCGACCGCGGCTTCGGCCAAAGGCCGGGACAAGCGCAGGCCCAGTATCGGAAACAGCCACCAGACGAGCCTGACCAGCAAGGCACCGAACACCGCGGCCAAACCCACGTGGAATCCCGAAATCGCGATCAGGTGCGCGATGCCGGTCGCACGAACGACCTGCCAGTCGTGCTCGTCCAGCGCGCGTTCGTCGCCGACGGAAAGCGCCCGCAGCAGGCGCGCGGCGTGTACGTCGTTGGGCAGCGCCGCCCCGATCGCATCGGCGATGCGCGCCCGCACGCCATCGACGCAGGCGCCCCCCGCGAGCATTGCATTGGCCGGATCTTCGCGAACGTAGCCGGTGGCAATGATGCCCTTCTGCAAGGCCGAGCGTTCGAAATCCATCCCGCCGGGGTTCACCAGCCCGTGCGGCCGCTTCATCCGCACCCGCAACCGCCAGGTCGTGCACGGCGCAATCGGGGGAGGCGCGTGCTTCCGCGAGGCATACCACGACAGCCGCACATGGCCGTGCACGGGAACCGGATTGCCCGCGAATTGCGCCGTTGCGATCTTGAAATCGAAGCGGGTCGAGCCCTCTTGCACGTGCGGCAAGTCGATCATCGTGCCAGTGACGACGATGTCCCGTTTTTCGAGCGCGTGTGGAAGGCGTGCGCCCATCGCGGAGTCCGCACGCCATGCGGTCCATGCGAACGCCGCCACGGCGATCGCGGCACACCAGGCGATCGTTGGCGGACGCCATCGCAGACATGCCCCGAACCCGATCAATGCCGCGCACGCGAACAAGCCATCCAGCCAGCGCGGGGGCAACACCGGCAGTACCTGCACGGCGACGGCACCGCACAGACCCGCAACCGCGACGGCCAGCATCCCCGGCCGGATTCGGACAGCGCGGCTTCCCCTGCGCGCGCGCACGTCGGATTCAGCCGGGTTGTTGCATCGGGTGCAGCGCCCCGCCGGTCAATTCCAGCACGCGATCCAGCCGGCGCGCGAGCCCCTTGTCGTGCGTCACCAGCACGATGCTGGTGCCGATTTCGCGGTTCAACTCCAGCATCAGTTCGTACAGCGCGGCGGCGTTTTGCTCGTCGAGGTTGCCGGTCGGTTCGTCGGCCAGCACGCACGCGGGCCGCGTCACCAGTGCGCGCGCCATCGCGCAGCGCTGGCGTTCGCCGCCCGACAGCTCCCCGGGCTTGTGCTCCAGGCGGTGGCCAAGACCCACTCGTCCCAGCAGCGCCTTCGACTGCCCGCGTGCCTCGGAAATCGGGGTGCCGCGGATCAGCAGCGGCATCGCGACGTTTTCCAGCGCGGTGAATTCCGGCAGCAGATGATGGAACTGGTAGACGAAACCGAGCGAACGGTTGCGCACGCGCCCGCGTTCGGCGTCGGGCAGCTTCGACAGCTCGCGGCCCTCCAGTTCCACGGCACCCTTGGTCGGCGTATCGAGTCCGCCCACGATGTGCAGCAGCGTGCTTTTGCCGGACCCCGAAGCTCCCACGATTGCCAGCGTCTCGCCGCGCGCCAGTTCGAAACTGACGTCGTGCAAGACAGGCGTACGCAGGCTGCCTTCCTTGTATGTCTTCGCGATGTGGCTGACGCGAAGCACGGCTCCCTCGGTCGGGCCCGGCGCCGCAGTTGCCGAATCCCGCTTACTCATAGCGCAACGCCTCCGCCGGTTGCGTCCGCGACGCGCGCCACGCCGGATAGATCGTCGCCAGCAGCGAGAACACGAATGCCATGCCGGTGATCCAGCCGACCGACGGCCAGCTCAGCTCGCTGGGCACGTTGTTGATGTAGTAGACCGATTCGGGCAGGAACTGGTACCCCGTGAGGTTCTGGATGCCGTCCACGATGTTGGGCACGTTGATCGCGAGTGCCACGCCACACACCACGCCGATCGCGATGCCCATCACGCCGATCAACAGGCCCTGGATCATGAACACGCCCATGATCGAACGCGGCGTGGCCCCCAGCGTGCGCAGGATCGCGATGTCCGATTGCTTGTCGGTGACCAGCATCACCAGCGACGACACCAGGTTGAACGCCGCCACCGCCACGATCAGCGACAGGATGATGAACATCACGATCTTCTCCATCGCGATCGCCTTGAAGAAGTTGGCGTGCTGCTGCATCCAGCCGCGCACCAGATAGGCGTCGCCCAGCCGATTGGCCAATGTCGATGAAACCTTGTTGGCGGCAAACAGGTCATCCAGTTTCAAGCGGATGCCGCTCGGGCCGCTCATCTGGTAGAACTTCTCGGCGTCATGCATGTTGACGATGGCGAGTCCGGAATCGTATTCCTGCATGCCGGCCTCGAAGATGCCGACTACCGTGAAGCGCCGCAGGCGTGGCACGACGCCTATGGGCGTGACACTGGCGCCTGAGGGCGGTGCATACACCACCACCTTGTCGCCCAGGTTGACGCCCAGCGTCAGGGCAAGGTCGCGGCCCAACACGATGCTCCACGAGCCCTCGGTCAGCGCGGACAACTTGCCTGCAATCATCTTGGAGCCGATGTCGGCGACTTTGGGTTCCTGCCCGGGCAGGATGCCGCGCACGATTGCGCCTTGGCTCGCCGCGTTGCCGTGAAGGAAACCTTCGCGTTCGACATAAGGCGCAGCGCCCTGTACGTGCGGATCCTGTTCGGCGATCGCCAGCGCCTTGTGCCAGTTCGGCATGCTCTCCGCGACGCCGGTGATCGTGGCTTGCGACACCATGCCCAGGATGCGCGAACGCAGCTCGGCGTCGAACCCGTTCATCACCGAGATCACGGTGATCAGCGCGGTGATGCCGACGATCAGCCCCAGCATCGATACGACGCTGATGAAGGATATGAAATGATTGCGCCGCTTGGCGCGGATGTAGCGGATACCGATGAAGAGCTCTAGGGGACGGAACATGAAAGTCGGGATTGGGGATGGGTTTGGAAAGCGTCGCTCAACTGCCGTCATTCCCCCTGGAAGCGGGGGCCCGGTGATTCCGATTCGCCGATAGCGGGTGGAACCCGGGCCGCCAACCCTTGCCCGGATGCAGTGCAGCGTGAAGGAAAAGGACCGGTGCGGCAAGCGGTTCAGACCGTCAACTGCTGTCGGTGTTCCCTGACGCAATGTTGTTGCCGGCATGCGTGCCGACGCGCATGCGCAACCGGCGACGGACGTCGGCATCGAGGTTGTCGGGCAACAACCACAGATGCGCGCATTCGCGCGGCGGCCAGCGCAGCGTCAAGGCGATCAGCGGTCCCATCACGCGCGCCGACTCGATTGCCCCCTGCGCTTCGCGGCGGTGGTCGCCGCGGGCATCGTCGAGCACCAGGTCGACGCCGCCATCGGTGCGCCACAATACCGATCGTACGTGCGGGCGCAACAGATTTCCGAACGCGATGCCTGCGATGCCGGCAATGCCGAGGGTCAACGCGAGATCCGCCCAATGCGGCAAGCCGCTGAGCCAGGTGGCGAGCAGCGCCAGCGTCGTGGTCGCGCATGTCGCGATGATCAGCAGCGGCGACGCCCGATAGGCGAAGCCAATGGCCGGTGCCGCCTTCACCTCGCCAGGCCGGAGCGCTTGCGGATGTCCGCCACGATTGCCTGCCAGTCACCCCGCGGGGGTTGGGCATGACCCATCAGCCAATCCCACAGCACGGGGTCCTGCTGGTCCAGCAGCGCGTCGAACGCTTCGAGCCGGGGTGCGTCGAGCGAAGCGCGGTGCGTTTCCAGCCAGCCGCCAAGCAATGCGTCGAGTTCGCGCGTACCCCGTCGGCAGCGCCACTGCACGCGCTTCATCCTGGCTTGTGACAGGTTGCCTGATTCCGGTTCCGGCGTGGTCGTCATGATGCTGCCTTCCGGCACGAGTCGGACATCGCGCGTTTCACGAACGCACGATGGTTCGCGGGTGCCGCATGCGCTGGGATTCGGGCAAGGCCCGGTACGGCAAGGTGGCTATGCGGCCCTGCTGCCCGGTCCCTGGCCGCTCATACCGTGCGATTGACCAGCAGCTGCTTGATCCCGGCAATGGCCTTCGCCGGATTCAATCCTTTCGGGCAGGTGTTGGTGCAGTTCATGATGGTATGGCAGCGATACAGTTTGAACGGATCGTCCAGGTTGTCGAGACGGTCACCCGTTGCCTCGTCGCGGGAATCGACGATCCAGCGGTACGCCTGCAGCAGGATCGCGGGACCGAGGAAGCGATCGGGGTTCCACCAATAGCTGGGGCACGCCGTGGAGCAGCAGGCGCACAGGATGCATTCGTACAGGCCGTCGAGCTTCTTGCGGTCTTCGGGCGACTGCAGGCGTTCGTGCGCGCCTGGCGCGCTCTGGGTTTGCAGCCACGGCTTGATCGACGCGTATTGCGCGTAGAAATGCGTCAGGTCCGGTACCAGGTCCTTCACCACCGGCATGTGCGGCAACGGATAGATGCTGACGTCTCCGGCTGGCAATTCATCGAGGCCCTTGGTGCAGGCCAGCGTGTTCTCGCCGTCGATGTTCATGGCGCACGAACCGCACACGCCTTCGCGGCAGGAGCGGCGCAGCGTCAATGTGGGATCGATCTCGTTCTTGATCTTCAGCAGGACGTCCAGAACCATCGCCGAGCCGGTGACGTCGACCTCGAAGGTGTCCACGCGCGGGTTGCCGCCGACGTCGGGGTCCCAGCGGTACACCTTGAAATTGCGCACCTTCTTGGCGCCGGGCTTGGCGGCAAAGCGTTTGCCCTTTTGCACCTTCGACATCTGCGGCAATGTGAATTCAGCCATCTCGGTTCCTTGTCCGTAGAAGCCTGCCTGCAGGCGACCATCGCGCGCAGGCGTGCTCCTACAAGGTCAATCAATACACCCGCTTCTTAGGCGGCACGCTCTTGACGTCATCGGTCATGGTGTTGGCATGCACCGGCCGGTAATCGAAGCTGCAGCGGCCGTTGCCGTCAACGCTCACCAGCGTGTGCTTCATCCACTCCGCATCGTTGCGGTCGGGAAAATCCTCGCGTGCGTGCGCACCGCGGCTTTCCGGGCGCTGCTCGGCCGAATGCATCGTGGCCACGGCCTGTCCAAGGAGGTTGGACAGCTCGAAGGTTTCCACGAGATCGGAATTCCAGATCAGCGAACGATCGGTGACGCGGATGTCCTGGAAGCCGGCGTACACCTCGTCGATCTTCGCGCAGCCTTCCCTGAGCGTTTCGGCGGTGCGGAACACGGCCGCATCGGCCTGCATGGTCTTCTGCATCTTCAGGCGCAACTCGGCCGTCGGGGTGCCGCCGTCGGCATGGCGCAGCTTGTCCAGGCGCGTCAGCGCCGGTTCCAGCGCATCGCCCGTCAATTCGCGATGCGGTGTATCCCGCTTGATGACTTCCGCGCAGCGATTGGCGACGGCGCGTCCGAACACCACGAGGTCCAGCAACGAATTGGAACCGAGGCGATTGCCGCCATGCACCGACACACACGCGGCTTCGCCGACCGCGAACAGCCCCGGCACCACCACGTCGGGGTCATCGCCGACCTTCTGCACCACCTCGCCGTGGTAGTTGGTCGGGATGCCGCCCATGTTGTAGTGCACGGTCGGCAGCACCGGGATCGGTTCCTTGGTCACGTCCACGCCCGCGAAGATGCGTGCGGTTTCGGAAATACCGGGCAGCCGTTCGTGCAGTACGTCGGCACCGAGGTGCGCGAGGTTCAGGAACACGTGATCGGCGTGGTCGCCCACGCCCCGGCCCTCGCGGATCTCCATCGTGATCGCGCGGCTGACCACGTCGCGCGAAGCCAGATCCTTCGCGTTCGGCGCGTAACGTTCCATGAAACGTTCGCCCTTGGAATTGGTGAGGTAACCGCCCTCGCCGCGCGAGCCTTCGGTGATCAGGCAACCCGAACCGTAGATCCCGGTAGGGTGGAACTGCACGAATTCCATGTCCTGCAGTGCAAGGCCGGCGCGCAGCGCCATGCCGCCGCCGTCGCCGGTGCAGGTGTGCGCCGACGTGCAGGAGAAATACGCGCGTCCGTAACCGCCCGTGGCCAGCACGATGGCGTGGCCCTGGAACAGGTGCAGCGTGCCTTCGTTCAAGTCGATCGCGAGCACGCCGGTGATCCGTCCGTCGCGCGGATCCTTCACCAGGTCGGTTGCGAAATATTCGACGAAGAACTTGGCGTCATGCTTCAGTGCCTGCGTATAGAGCGTATGCAGGATCGCGTGCCCCGTGCGGTCCGCGGCGGCGCAGGTGCGCTGCGCGACCCCTTCGCCGTAACGCGTGGTCATGCCGCCGAACGGGCGCTGGTAGATCTTGCCCTCTTTCGTGCGCGAGAACGGTACGCCGAAATGTTCCAGCTCGATGATGGCCGGAATTGCCTCGCGGCACATGTACTCGATCGCATCCTGGTCGCCCAGCCAGTCGCCGCCCTTCACGGTGTCGTAGAAGT
>JBIQLN010000017.1:0-63800 GCA_044464225.1 Rhodanobacter sp.
GCAAGCCCTTCAACCCCGCCCTTCATGGAGCTTGACGCGGATAACAGTATCTACACCCGCCGTTATCCGCGCAGGCCGGAACGACGAAACCCGATTTCGATGCGCAAGGCGCACACAGGAGAACGACCATGGCGGCAAGACCCATCTGGAGCGGCACCATATCCTTCGGGCTGCTCAACATCCCGGTGCAGCTGATGTCGGGCGAGCGCCACGTCGACCTGCATTTCCGGATGCTCGATTCACGCAACAACGCCCGCATCCGCTACGAACGGGTGAACGAGGAAACCGGCGAGGAAGTGCCGTGGAAGGAAATCGTGAAGGCGTTCGAGTACGACAAGGGCAATTACGTGGTGCTCGAGAAGGAAGACTTCGAGAAGGCCGCGCCCGAATCGACCGAGTCGGTGGACATCGAGGCCTTCATCGACGCCTCCGCGATCGGCCCGGAGTACTTCGAAAAACCCTACTACCTCGTGCCCGCCAAGAAGGCGGAAAAAGGCTACGTGTTGCTGCGCGAAACCCTGAAACGCCTGAAGACGGCGGGGCTGGCGCGCGTGGTGATCCGTACCCGCGAATACCTGTCGCTGGTGATCCCGCGCGAGGACGCGCTGCTGTTGATGCTGCTGCGCTACCCGCAGGAAATCGTGCCCCAAGAAGAGTACGCGTTTCCCGACAAGAAGATCTCCGCCTACCGCGTCACCCAGAAGGAACTGGACATGGCCGAGACGCTGGTGAAGTCGATGGTGGGGAAATGGAATCCGGATGAATACCACGACGACTTCCGGGAACGCCTGACCAAGGTGATCGAGGCGCGCATCAAGGCCAAGGGCGGCGTACGCGCACCTTCCGCCGAAGAAGTCGCGATGCCGAAGAATGCGTCGACCAATGTGGTGGACTTCATGTCGCTGCTGAAGAAGAGCATCGACAGCCACCAGCGCACGCCCGCGAAGGAATCCGGTTCCGCGGCCAAGAAAAGCGGCGGCCACCGCACCGCCGCGCGAAGAAAATCGAGCACGCGCAAGAAGGCCGCCAAGCGCTCGTAAGCGTCCAAACAGTCAGGCATCGTGCATCCGGGCCATTGACCGCTTTCCCGACGCCGGCGTTCGCGGCACCTGCAGCACTTTCCTTCGAGGCAAGGGATAAACTCACGCAGGCTCGCCGTTCTGCTGCGCACCCTGCGCATCCTTCGTCGCCCTTTCCGACGCCACCGCCGTCGCCACGTCGCGCGGGTAGCTTCGTGCGCCGACCAGCAGCACCACGGCTGCAGCGAACAGCGCCACCAGCATGACCAGGAAAGTGATGTCCAGGTTGCCGCCGCCCGATTGGGCGCCGCCGTTCGCACCCCCGGACGCGCCGAATCCCGTGCCGCCATTGCCGCCCAGCAGCGAAGACAGCCAGCCGAACAGCGGCGGCGACGCGGCCTGCGCGAGGTACACGATGGTGGAACGCACGCCTTCGGCGCGGCCCCACAACCGCGAATGCATCACGTCCAGCCGCGCGGCGTCGACGGGCGGGAAGGCGCCGCCGAGGCCGCCCGCCGCGATGAACATGAAGGGCGCCGCCATCCCGAGCTTCGGCAGCAGCATGGCCGGGACCAGCGCCGCGACCGCGAGGAAATACGCGCCCGCGCCGACCGACATCCGCGCCGATACCCGGCCCTTCGCGACCATGCGATCGGCGAGATAACCGGTCACCAGCACGCCCGCGATCGCGCCCAGCCCGATCACCACGACGAATGTGCTGGACGCCGTCTGCGACAAATCGAAATGGCCACGCATGAACACCACCACGAATGTCCGCAGCCCGGTGAAGTAGAAATAGCCGAGCGCCGACGCGATGATCAGCATCCGATAGGTCGGCAATGAAAGGACGTATTGCACCGCCGGCCAGATTTTCATGCGCGCGGGGTCGTCGCGCAGGATCAGCGGCTCGACCGGATCGATGCCCTGGTCGCGCACCACGTCGCGGATCCGCACACCGTCGTGCACCGGCCTGCCAGGCTCTTCCTGCAGCCGCCCGCGTCCGCCGCGGCGCGGTTCCGGCAGGTTGCGTGCGATGAAGTACGCGAGCAGCAGCCCCAGCACGGCCAGCACGATGAACGGCGCCCGCCATGACAACGCCGCGACGTTGCCCGACATCAGGAAGCCGATCGCCACCCCGATCAGTTCACCGGAAATGATGTAGCCGTAGATGCGGCTGCGTTCGCTGGCCTTGAAGCAATCGCCGATCAGCGACGCGATCGCGGGCGACCCGATCGCCATCACGATGCCGAGCGCCAGGCGCGCCGCGAACAACGTTTCGTACGACGTCGCCGCCCCGCACCAGACCATCGCCAGCGACCACAACGCGATACCGGCGACCAGCAGGTTCCGCCGATTGAAACGATCGACGAGGATGCCGAACGGCAGCGTCAGCAAGGCGCTGGACGCGACGGTCACCGCGACCAGCAAGCCGATTTCGAGATTGTCGATGTGCAGCGCGGGCTTGAGTTGCGCGGCCACCGCGCCCAGCGTCGCCTTGTCGGCCGAATCCAGCGCGAGGATGCACGCCAGCATGAGGATGATGCGAAGCCGCGCGCGGCCGCCTGCCAGATCCTCCAGCGGACCTTCCACGTTGCGGGACAACCAGGCCTGCAACGACGTCCGCAGCATTGCTTTCGTTCCAGTGCGCCTTCAATGCGCCTCATGGACGCCACGCGAGCCGATCCGTGACTCGCGTGGCGCCCCGGCGCGCCGGATGTTTGCGTCCTGCAGCACCCGGCAATCGCGATCCGTCGCTATTTCGGTTTGCTGAGCGTGAAAGACGAAAAGCCCGCGCCGATGTCCCAGCCTTGCCCCTTGCCTCTCAGGGCCAGCGACACCGGGCCCTTGGTCATCACCGCCGCGCGCACGGAACCCACTGCGCCCGCATGCGCGGAGGCCTGGGCGTACGAACCGAGCACCTGGCTGATGTCCGAGACATCGCTGAAGGTGCCCTTGCCGTCGTCGATCTTGTACTTGCCCACCGTCAACCCGCCGCCCTTGGCGGAAATGGCCACGTCCATGGTCTGGCCGTTCTCGCACGTCACCACGCCCGTGCCCGAGGCGGTCTCGTAAATCGCCGACCATCCGGACAGCGTGAAGGTCATCTTGCAATCGATGTCGGCCGCGGATGCGCTCGTGGCCGCGACGGCGGCCAGCGGAGCAAGCGCCAGGGCAATCCAAAGTGCTTTCCTTTTCACGACGTCCTCCTTTTCCCGGTTTGCCCAATGATTATCGGCGGCGACCGCTGAACATCCAGCAACCCGCGGAATATCACGGGCGCGTGAAATGCAGGCGATGAGCGCGTGAAAGCGTAGATTTTCATTCGATTATCTCAACGCGTATCACTGCGCACTTGCGCGTGGCTTATCAGCGTGAAAATAAACGTGCCGCCCACGATGTTGCCGGCCACCACCGGGCCGAGGTAATGCCAGAGGATTTCCGGCCACGGCAGGCGGCCCGCGAACGCGAGGTAGAACACTTCGCCCGCCGATCCGATCGCGTGCACCAGGCTTGCTGCCGCGATCAGCCACGTCAGGCCGATGATGATCCACATCCGCGCCGATTCGGCAGCCGGCATCAACCACACCATGGTCGCGATGATCCACCCTCCCGCCACCGCCTTCACGAACATCTGCGGCACCGAATACGACATCAGCGTGGTGCCCAGCACGCCGATCGCATCGTCCAGTTCCGGCGGAAACAGCGGCAGCTTCTGGACCGCCAGTGCGAAGAGCGCAATGCCAATGATGTTTGCGACGAACACCAGGCTCCACAATCGCAGCATCAGCCCAAGCTTGCACCAGCTCGGTGCGGAGATCAGCGGCAGCACCACCGTCAAGGTGTTTTCGGTGAACAGTTGCTGGCGTGCCATGATCACGATCACGAAGCCCGTGCTGTAGCCGAGGGCCGCCACCAGGTGTGCCAACGGCATGTCGGGCAGGTAGGCCTTCAACGCGCCGCTGGCCACCATCGAAAACCCCATCGACATGCCCGCGGCGAGGCCGGACCACATCAGCGCCGACGGGGTGCGCCTGAGCTCCTCCTCGCCGACCGCGCCCACGGCTTCGTGCAGCACCGCCGCGCGCGGCGGCATCCGGCGTTCGGCGTCGTGGCGCTCCTCGTCGTCCAGCGCGGGCACGTTCTGGCCCTCGCCGTGTTCGCCGCGATCCGCATCCTGCCGATCGCCGATCCGGCTCATGCGCGTGCCTGGTCGCCGGCGTGGCGCTTTTGCACGGTGATGCTGCCGTTGGGTTCCAGGATGGCCAATTCCACCATCTGCAGATCCCTGCAGCCGTGCTTGCGCATCGACGAAACGAAATTGCTGCGCGGAATCTTGCAGCGTTTCAGCACGTCGTCGAACAATTCCCCGTCCCGCGCAAGCAGCACCGGCTGGCCTTGCAGCCAGCGGTCGCCGCGCGTGAAATGCGTGGCGATCCAGGTGCTGATCCAGTCCAGCAGCAACAGCACGACCACCACGATCAGGCCGCCCTGCAGCGACTTGTCGTTGCCGAGCAGCGAGGTGCGCACCGCACTGCCCAGCACGATCACGACGATCAGGTCGAAGATGCTGAGTTCACCCAGCGTGTGCTTGCCCGACAGCCGGATCAGCGCGAACAGCACGATGTACACGATGGCCGCCCGCACGATGAGTTGCCACCACGGCATTCCGAATTCGAACATCCCGTCCATCGCAAGCTCCCGAAGTGGTCTGAGCCGTACTTCAGCCTGCGCTGCGTCAAGCCGTGGTGAACGTCACGCGCGACCGCCGGGCGGCGAGCGTCTGGTGCCGCTCGAACGCTTGATCGCAGGCTTCGGCGGACGACCCGGTTTGCGGATGTCGCTCTTGCGGGTGGAACCCTTGCCGCTGTCGCCGGATTTCGTGACGCGCTTGCCGGTGCTCTTCCTTGCGCCGACGCTGCGGGCCTGGTTTTGCGCAGCCGTGGCGGCTGGCTTCGAGTCGGCGTGACTGGATTGGCCTTTCTCTTCCATGGTGAGTCCTCCTTCCCTGGGAATCCCTGATCAATCTACCACTCGTCATCCCGGAATACCCGCGCCATCCATGGCGCTCGCGCTGCGCGCCGCCTTGCGGCGTTCGCGTTTGCAATCCTGCAAACGCAGTCGCGTAGCGATATCGGGATCCAGCGACTTGCATTTCAGCGCACTGGCCGAAAAGTCACTGGATCCCGGCGTTCGCCGGGACGACGAGCAAAAGGGCGGATCGCGCCGGGTCACTCCATCACCGCCCTTCATCGAATCGTACCCTCACCCCGACCATCACGCTGCGCCCCGGCGCGGGTTCGAAATAGCGGCCGTTGCCGTCGTTGACGATCGCCGAGCCGATGTAGCGGCGATCGAACAGATCGTCGATGCGCAGGAACGGCGCGACCGTGGCACCGCCTTCGTGCAGCACGCGTCCGATATCAACGCCGACGGTGGCATAACCGGGTGCGGCGGCGGTGTTGGCGTCGTTCACCACCAGCGCGCTGGATGCAAACACGTTGACGCCGGCGTGCCATCCGGCGACGCCGTTCCAGCGCAGCTCGCCATGAACCTGGTTGCGCGGCACGCCGGGGATGCGCGCACCCGGCGCCACGCTGCACGTGGCCGCACAATCGTCGACTTGGGTGAAGCGTGCGTCCAGCCGCGTCCACGCCACTTGCACGCGCCAGCTTCTCGACAGCGGCGCATCGAGATCGACCTCGAAGCCGCGCCGCCGTGCCCGCCCGACATTCTGATACGTCGTGCGCCCGCCTTCGCTGGTGAACACCGCGAGTTCGTCGCGCGTGTCCGACTGGAACAGCGCGACGTCCAGCTTGCCGGCGCCATTCGCCCAGCGCAGTTTGGAACCGATCTCGACGTTGTCCGACCGCGCGGGTTTCAGGTCGAACGCCATCCCCGCACCGCCGTCGGCGCGATATGCCAGTTCGCTGAAGGTCGGCGTTTCGAAACCGCGTCCCCACGACGCGTAGAGATTCCAGTTCCCGCTTGCGCGAAACAGCAGGCCCGCGACCGGCGTGTTGGCGGTGTACGCGACGCGGCCGCTGTCGTCGGGATTGCCGGCGGTGACGTACGCATCCGCGGTGCCGAAGCGCACCGTACTGTGGCGCGCTCCCGCGGTCAGCGACCAGCGCTCGGCGAAATCCCAGGTGCCCTGCGCGTACTCGTCGAAGTCGTAGACGTCGTCCTGCTCATTGCGCCGCAAGATGCCAAGGACGCCGACACGATCGCCCACGAAATTCTCGAATCCCTGGCGATGCTGGTTCTGGCGATCCCAGTTCACGCCCGCCGTGAAACGCACCGGGCGCGACAGCCATTCGCCGTGCCAGGACCAGCGCGCATCGACGCCGCCGTACCGCGTCGCCAGGTCCACCACGCCGCCCGAACTCAAGGGACTCGCCTGCGCGAACACCGGCACCGAAAGGAATTGCCGGACCGTGCGGTGCCCGTAGTACGCCAGCACCTGCGCCTCGGAATGTTCACCGAAGGGTTGCTGCCACACCATGCCTGCCTGATCCTGCCGCACCCGCTTGCGCGTGTCGTAGGTCAGCGCGCTGGGCGCAGCCTGCCGCAGATCGGCCTGGTATTGCGCCCACGTCAACCCCTGCGGATCGAGCGCGTGCACCGATACCGCATTCAGCAGCAAGGTGAGGTTGCCGCCGCTGCGCGTGTGCCACGCCAGCTTGGCGTTCCCCTTGCTGCGGCGCGCGGCGCTGTGGTCGCGGAAGCCGGAGGTGCGGAAATGTTCGACATCGGCGTTGTAGCCGAACGGACCGGCGCTGCCGCGGGCATTCACGTCGGCGTGCACGGCGCCATCGGGACCAACGTCGATGCCGACGCGCTGCTCGGGCCACGGCGTGCCGTCGGCGGTGAAAATCTGGATCACGCCGCCCGACGAGTTGCCGTAAAGCGCGGAGAAGGGGCCGCGCAATACCTCGATCCGGTCCGCCGAGGACAAGTCGAAATTGGAAAGCTGGCCCTGCCCGTCCGGCATGGTCGCGGGCACGCCGTCCACGTACAGCCGCACGCCGCGCACGCCGAAGGTGCTGCGCGCGCCGAAACCGCGGATTGAAATCTGTTCGTCCTGCGCATAATTCTGGCGGTCGCGCGCCATCACCCCGGGCACCTCGCGCAGGCTTTCCGACACGTTGATGCCGGGACGGTCCGCGTCGATCGCGTCCAGCGACACCGCGTTCACCGACGCGGGCACGTCGAAAGCACGCTCCGGCGCCCGCGTCGCGGTCACCACCACGGTCGGCAACACCGTCGTCTGCTCGCCGGCGGGACGCGGCGCGGCCACGACTGCGGGTACGGCGACTGCGCACAGCACCGCGGCCAGACACGAACACGCCGAATTTTTCGATCCACGCGTCATTGGCCGGGACCTGGAGGGAGCACTCGAGGATTCATCCATTCTTCGCAAGGCGAGCTGTTTCCAGATCGTCGCACCGGAGACCGTCGGCGCCGGCGCCGCCCGCTATGCGTCCATTCACGTGACATCCGACACGATCGGCTTGCCACACCAAGGAGGCCACCATCATGACAGGCCGCGATCGCAAGGACGTCGGACACCCCAAAGACAAACCGGCCAGGCAGGAATCGGAAGACGAGCGCCGGCGGCGCAAGCGCCACGAAAGCGACAACCAGGACGAAGCGCTCGAGGAGACCTTCCCCGGCAGCGATCCGGTTTCGCCATTCGTGCCGGCCAGGCCGCCCGCAGATTGAACGCACGGCACCGGCGCCGACCGCCTGACCCGCGCAGTCCGTCAACGCGGGACGCATGCCCCGAGTCGGCGCCGCTTTCGCGGCGTGGGCGGGGGACATATCGCTCAATGCCGGGCCGGCAAACTGTAGGCCACGACCGAATCGCCGAGCCGGGTGCCTGCCGATCCGTGGCCCCCGGCCAGCACCACGACGTATTGTTTGCCGTCCACCGAATACGTCATAGGCGTGGCCTGTCCGCCGGCCGGCAAGCGTGCCTGCCACAACTGCCGTCCGGTGGTTTCGTCGTAGGCACGGAAGGTGCCGTCGATCGTGCCTGAATAGAACACCACGCCGCCGGCGGTGATCAGCGGACCGCCAAAACCCGGCACGCCCATCTCGAACGGAATCGGAATCCTGCCGCGGTCGCGGGTGTTGCCGTTGCGGTGCATCCACGCGATCTTGCCGTCGCGCATGTCGACGCCGGCGATGGCGCCCCAGGGCGGCTGCTGGCAGGGCGGCCCGAGCGGCGAAAGGAATGGCTTCAGGATTGCCGCGTACGGCGCGCCGTAGTTCTCGTTGAAATGTTCCTGCTTGCCCTTGCTGACGACATTGGCGGTCGGGTTCGGACGCGGCTTCAACTGGAAGATGTACGCCATGTGCACGGGCGTCGCGATCATCACCTGCCGCACCGGATCGACCGCGATGCCACCCCAGTCGAACACGCCGAGCTGGCCGGGATAGGCGACCGCCGGATGCGTCGAAACCGGCGTGTACGGGCCTTCGTAAACCGCCTTCCTGAAGCGGATGCGGCACCACAACTGGTCGAAGGGCGACGCGCCCCACATGTCGGCGCCGGTCAGCGGTCGCGGCATGAAACTCAATGACGATTCGGGTTGCACCGGCGAATAGCGGTCGCCCGGAACGCCGCCGCGGGTCGGCGTGCGGATCTCCTTCACCGGCAGGAGGGGCTTGCCGGTGCGTCGGTTCAACACGTACACGTCGCCCTGCTTGGTCGGTTGCACCAATGCGGGTTCGGTCGAGCCGTCGATCGTCAGGTCGACCAGCGTGGGTTGCGCGGGGTTGTCGCGATCCCAGTGGTCGTGGTGCACGGCCTGGAAGGACCAGACCACATGTCCATCCGCGAGACTCAGCGCAACGATCGCATCGCCGTATTTTTCCGCGGCGGGGCTGCGACGGATGTCCAACTGATCGGGCGAAACGTTGCCCAGCGGTACGTACACCATGCCCAGGCTTTCGTCGACGGAAAGCGGCGGCCACGCGGGCGGCGTGTTGTAGGTGTAGTGCCCGCCCGGCTCGAGCGGCGCGTTGGGATCGGGCTTGCCCATGTCCCAATGCCATGCCGGCGCGCCGGTCTCGACGCCGAACGCGCGGATCACGCCGGACGGGTTGTGCACGGAGTTGTTGTCGTTGATCGATGCGCCGACCACGATCAGCTTGCGGGTCACCGCAGGCGGCGAGGTTTCCATGTAGTAGCCCGGATCGACCTTGCCCATGTTCGCGAGCAGGTTGACTTCGCCACGGTGCCCGAAACCCATGCAGGGCTTGCCGGTTTTCGCGTCGACCTCGATCAGGCGAGCGTCGATGGTGGCGAGCACCAGGCGCTGCGCGCAATGCATGGTCACCGGCGCGGCTTCGCTGCCGGAAGGCGCAGCCGGCACGGCGGACGTGGCCGAAGGTGCCGGCGCATTCGCCGCAAGCGCGGAAGGCGCGGCGGGCGCGGGCACGGTGGCCGAGTGGTAACCCAGCCCGCGGCAGGTCAGGTGCTGGTTGTCGTGGCCATACTTGATGTGCGGGTCGTATTCCCACCGCTTCTTTCCGGTCGCGGCATCCAGCGCGACGATGCGATCGTGCGTCGTGCACAGGTACAGGGTGTCGCCGACTTTCAGCGGTGTATCTTCCGACGTGCTTTCGGTGGGATCGCCTCCCACGGTCTTTTTCTCGCCCGTGTGGTAGGTCCATGCCAGTTTCAGTGCATGCACGTTGCCAGCGTTGATCTGTTTCAGGGACGAATAGCGCTGGCCGTATCCATCGCCACCGTAGGCCGTCCAGTCCGCGCCGGGCGTGGCGGCCTCGGCGGGTGGTGCCCCGGCATTCGACGCGGTTGGCAGCGAACCGGCGATGCCGAACGGGTCCTTTCCCAGCGACACCAGCCCCAGCACCAGCGCCAGGCAGACGGTGACCGCCAGCGCACCGCGTGCGCCGAGCCAGCCACGGCTGCGGAGCGTGCGGCCATCGGGGCGCAACGCCTTGTCGATCCACGGCATCAGCAGCCACAACCCGAACAGGCTGAACAGCGCATAGCGCGGCAGCAGCGCCCACCGATCCAGACCCACCTCGAACCACGCCCAGACCAGCGTGAGGATCAACAACAGCGCGTACACGCCAAGCGCGCTGCGCCGGCGCAGGATCAACAGCACGCCACTGATCAACCAACCCGCGCCGAGCCCGATATACGCGAGGGTGCCGCCGAGCGACGCCAACCACACTCCGCCGGCAAGCAGCAGCGCGCCGAAGATGGCCAGGAAATATCCCGTGATGATTGCGAACATTTTCGTGTCTCCGATCAAACGTCATCCCGCGCAAACGCTCCCGGTTCCCGTCATTCCGGGACCATTGCCGGCTTCATCGGCAATGGAACCCGGAACCCGGTGACTTCTTCAGTTGTCATGGAAGAGCAAAGACACTGGGTTCCGGGTTCCGCCGCGATGAAACCGCGGCGGCCCCGGAATGACGAAGAAATTTGCGACTTTCTGGAAGCTTTCCCGACGACGGTCATCACCGCGCTGCCGCCGCATTGCCGGGCACCTTGTGCGGCAGCGCATACACCATCAAATCGTCGCCCGATTTCGTGCCGAGCCCGCCGTGGCCGCCTGCGGCGATCGCGACGTACTGCCGGCCGTCGGCGAGATAGGTCATCGGCGTGGCCTGCCCGCCCGCGGGCAAGCGCGCCTGCCACAACAGCTTGCCGGTGCGTTCGTCGAAGGCACGAAGGAAATCGTCGGCGGTCGCGCCGATGAAGATCAGCCCGCCCGCGGTGATCATGTTGCCGCCGATGTTGAACACGCCGGTCTGCATCGGAAAATTGAACGGAATGTGCCACGGTCCGTTGTCACGCGTGGTGCCGAGTGGACGTTCCCAGACGATCTTGCGCGTCACCAGGTCGATCGCCACCAGTTGGCCCCACGGCGGCGGCGTGCACGGCACCCACCACGGGTCCATCCACGGCTCCACCTTGCCGACGTATGGCGTGCCGTACATCGTCGCGAGTCCGCCGCTGGTTTTCGGCGGCGCCCTGCTGCGATCCGTCCATGGCTTCACCGATCCTTTCCGCTCCGCCTTCCCGCGTGGAATCAGCGTCACCATGAAGGGAATGTGGTTGGTGTTGGCGACCAGCAGCAGGTTGTGCGGATCGATCGACGCGCCCATCCAGTCGATCACCCCGTCGTACGCGGGATACACCAGCGTCTTCTTTGCCTGCGGCGGCGTGAAGTGACCCTCGTAGTGCGCCTGCTTGAACTGGATGTGGCACATCATCTGGTCGATCGGCGTGCCGCCCCACAGCTGCGATTCCTTCAGCACCGCCGGCGTCAACGAAGGCATGCCGACCGAATACGGCTGCGTCGGCGAAATGCGATCGCCCGGCAGCACGTCCTGCGGCACTTTTTCTTCGATCACTTTCGCAATGGGCTTGCCCGTTTCGCGGTTCAACATGAAGAGTTGCCCGCGCTTGGTGGTCTGCACCAGCGCGGGAATCGTCGAACCGTTTGGCCCCGGCACGTTCACCAGCGACGGTCCGACCGGCACGTCGAAATCCCACAGGTCGTGGTGGACCGTCTGGAAGTGCCAGCGGGGCGCGCCGGTCTCGTAATCGAGCGCGACCACCGAACTCGAATACTCGTCGTCGAACGGCCGCCGATGGCCGCCGTAGTAATCCGGCGTGGCGTTGCCCAGCGGAAGGTACACGAGACCGAGCTGCGGATCGGCGGTGTAGGTGCCCCACGCATTGGGCGTGCCGCGCGTCAGTTCCGTACCGGGCGGCAGGTCCGAAGCGTGCACGACCTGGTGGCCTTGCGGCCGGCCGAGATCCCACGCCCAGATCAACTTTCCGGAAACCGGATCGAACGCGCGCACCGCGCCCGACGGCTCGTTCTCGGCCATGTTGTCACGGATCCATCCGCCGGTGATCAGGCGATTGCCGATAACGAGCGGTTGCGACGTGATGAACTCGAAACCCGGCGGCACGTTGCCGAGGTATTGCGTCAGCGAGATGTAGCCACCGTCGCCGAAGTCGGCACACAGCTTTCCGGTATCGGCGTCCAGGGCGAACATCCGGGCGTCGCTGGTGGGCGCGATGATCCGGCGCGGACACGGCGTCGACGTGCCCGGTTGGGCTGCGTAGTACGCGACGCCGCGACAGGAGTGATAGCGCGCATCCGTCTCGTTGTCGTGCGGAACGAACTTCCATTTCATCTTGCCCGTCGCACCATCGAAGGCTTCCACCCAGTGGTGGCCGGTACAGACGTACAGCGTGCCGTTCACCGCGATCGGGGTGTCCTCGAAATTGAATTCCTTGCCGGAACCGCCGCCCCCACCCCCGTTTTCACCCGGCTTCGGCATGTCGCCGGTGTGGGCCTGCCAGGCGAGTTTCAGGTCCGCGACATTTTTTTCATTGACCTGCGCCAGCGGCGAATAACGGTCGCCGCGCGCGGTGCGGCCGTAATAGATCCAGTCGCCTTTCCCCACCAGCGGCGTGGGCGCGGCGGGAAAGTCGCGCGCCACCGCGGTGCCGTGGATGCCGCGCGGGACGAACCACGGCACCGTGCAAACGACCACGCCCGCGACCACCACCGCACCGAGCGCCCACGCGCCGAAGTGCTCGTCCAGGCGATGCGATACCCACGGCATCATCAGGTAGATGCCGACGGCGATCGGCAGCCACAGCCGCGGCGCCAGCGCGAAACGCTCGAAGCCGACTTCCAGTACCGCCCAGACCAGCGTGCCCAGCAGGACCGCGAAGTACAGCCACAACGACCAGCCGCGCATGAAGATCAGGCCGAGTCCGGTCAGTGCCAGCCCGATGCCGACCAGCAGGTAATACGGCGTGCCGCCAAGGGTGAGCAGGTACACGCCGCCGACAATGAAAAAGATGCCGAGGACCAGCGGCACGATGCCGATGGAAACCGGTCCCCAATGCAGGCGTGGCGATGCCGCTTCGAAATGTCTTGTATTCATGGCTTGCTCCTTCAGGGCCCGAAATAAATCTGCGCGCGGACTTCGAACACGCGCGGATCGATCGGCGCCACGTACAGGTTCGCGGGGCTGTGGTTGGCATGCGCCCAGACGTAGTCGGCCATGAGCTTGAGATTCCTGAAGTACCAATTGAGGCCGACGGTCCAGTCGTTCTCGCGACCGCCCTGCACGGGACCGTCGTCCAGGTCGAGTTCGCTGTAACGGGCGGCCAGTTCCAGCGCGCCGTAATCGTGCGAGGGCTTGGGCAAGTCGAATTCGCCGTCCTTGTAGGTGCGCGGTGTGTCACCGGTGAGCATCCATGCTCCCAGCATGTACCAGCCGTGGCCGCGGAACGTGGGCAGGCCGGCGTCGCGGTGCGCCGCCAGCGCCAGGTACTCGCCTTGCGCATAGAACGGCCCGTCCATGACGCCGACTTCCAATCCCGCCCGATCGATCGCATCCGTGAATGGCAGCGGTTGCGTGTCGACGAGGGACGTCAGGGTGAGGGTGGCCTCGGGCGCAGTCGAGAAATGCGCAATGTGATCGCCCGGGTGCTCGCGCGAAACCGCGATCCCGACGTGCACCACCTCCTTCTTGCGCTTGACCGGATTGAATACCACGCGCGCGGCCGTGGTGTGCCCGGGAAACTTGCCGTCCAGGTTGGAGCCCCAGAAGTACTGCACCTGGAACAGCCATTGCCGGAGACCGCCGTAACTCCAGTCGGCGCCGACGCGCCGGTCTTCGAAAATCGCCTGGTCGGGAAGGCCCGGTGTCAGGAACGTCCATGACTGCGCGCCTTCCATCGGCTCCCAACCGACCAGGGCGCGCATCTGCCCGATCCGGAAATCGCCGAACCTCTTCGAGCTGTACTTGACGTAGTTGTCGGTCCAGCTTCGATCCCAGTCGTAGCCGGCGTCGATCTCGAACCCGCTCGGCCACTTCGCGTACAGGTCGAGCTCGCGGCGGTTCCACGTATGCGCATCCTCGAACAGCGGTGCACCCTTGCCCGGATCGAGCGCGTCGGCGCGGAAATCATCGAAGTCGTACTGATACACGCCTTCGGCTCCGAACTTGAAGCCCGAGGAAGATTCATGTTCGGTGGGCAGGCCGAACAGGTTGGGTGGTTTCGCGGCCCAGACCGGCGCACCACACGCCAGCAATGCAATGCAAACCAATCCGGATTTCATTGTCGTTCCTCCATGAACGCCTCGCGGCCACGCCGCCCGATGCGCGTCCGTTTTTTGATGCCGGCCCCGCGCAAGTCCGGGAATCCAGTGGCTTCGGGCAAGACCCTGGATCCGCGGCGGCCCGGTAATGACGGGATCCACGGACCGGCTTCCATGCCGGCCGGGCTTTCGCGTCGGTCGATCCGATGCCGTTACCTCGGCGCGCTCGCGAGCGTGCTGCGCAACCTGGCGACTTCGCCTTCGGACACGTCGCTGCCGCGATTGCCCCACGCATTGCGGATGTACGTGGTCAGCGCGGCCACTTCGGCGTCGTCCAGTTTGTCGCTGAAGGCGGGCATGGTCAGCCCCGTCGGCTTGGCGCTGGTCGAGGGCGAACGCGCGCCATGCAGGATCACCGCGATCAGGAGATCGGGCTTGGCCGCCTGGATCGCGGAACTTGCGCGCAGCGGCGGAAAGGCGTTGGCCAGGCCGGCGCCGTCATTCATGTGGCATCCGGCGCAATCGTCGACGTACAGCGCGGCGCCCGTCCGCATGATGTCCGCGCCAGGTGCATGCGGGGTTGCGGGCTTCGGGCCCTCGA
Source organism: Rhodanobacter sp. (assembly GCA_044464225.1). Taxonomy (GTDB): domain Bacteria; phylum Pseudomonadota; class Gammaproteobacteria; order Xanthomonadales; family Rhodanobacteraceae; genus 66-474. The sequence continues at coordinate 14,739 of JBIQLN010000017.1, forward strand.
GCGATTTCAGGTACGTCGCCATCGCTTCGAGATCGCGCTGCGTCAGGTTTTGCGTGGACGCCTGCACCACTTCCGCCATCGGCCCCGCCGCCGTGGCGTAGCGGTTCGACCCCGTGGCGAGGTATTCGATGATGTCTTCGCGCGTCCAGCCGCTCAGGCCATCGCGCTCGCCCGAGCCGAGGTTCGGCGCGAATACGTGTTCGGCCATGCCGCCCTGCATCGGATGGCTTGTGTCGGCGTGGCCGAGCATGTTCTTGGCGCTGTGGCAGGCGCCGCAATGACCGGCGCCCTCCACCAGATATGCGCCGCGGTTCCATGCCGCCGAGCGTTGCGGATCGGGCTGGAATTGTTTCGCGTCGAGATACAGCTTGTCCCACGCCGCCAGCATGCTGCGCATGCTGAAGGGCCATCCGAGTCCGGGTGCACGGTTCACCTGGCGTACCGGCGTCAGGTCATCGAGGTACGCCTTGATCGCATCCACGTCCCCGCGCGTCATGTGCGTGAACCACGGATACGGAAACGCGGGATACAGCCGCTCACCCCGACGATCGATGCCGAAGTGCATTGCGCGGTAGAAATCGTCCTCGCTCCACGCACCGATCCCGGTATCCGGGTCGGGCGTGATGTTGGTCGAATACACGATGCCGAACGGTGTCGGCACCGGCCGCCCACCCGCGTACGGTTTGCCCCCCGGCGCGGTGTGGCAGGACTCGCAATCGCCTGCCCGCGCCAGGTAGCGGCCGGTTTCAATGGAAGTCCAGGCGTGGTGGGAGCGCGTGGGCGCGTACACCTGCACCGCCGCCACCGCGGCGCCGACGGACCCCAGCAGCAATGCACCCGCAATGGCCCACCGGACTTTCACGTCTGCACCAGCGGCCGCGGGTTCCTGATGTAACGCTTCATCGCGTCGGCGGCCCAGAACGCCAGCGCGCCGACGGTGCCGGTCGGGTTGTAGCCGGGGTTCTGCGGAAACACGCTTGAACCCATCACCCACAGGTTCGGCACGTCCCACGATTGCAGGAACGGGTTGACGAAGCTGGTGCGCGGATCGGTGCCCATCGCTGCGCCGCCGGTGTTGTGGGTGGTCTGGTACGGGACGATCGAGTAGTGTCCCTTGCGCGGCTTGGGATTGATGCCGCGGTTGGGAATGGCCTGTGCGATGTCGGTCGCCCGGTCGGTGAGGAACTTCGACATCGCGTGTTCATTGGCGTGGAAGTCGAACGTCAACCGCAGCAGCGGATTGCCATAGTGGTCGGTGTAGGTCGGGTCGAGATCGAGGTAGTTGTTGCGATAGCTCATCACTCCGCCGTGGCACTGCATGTGCGTGGAATAGAGATAGTCCTCGTGCAGCGCCTTCTTCCAGCCGCCGCCCCACTTGGGCGTGCCCTTCGGCAGGTATTCCTGCAGGATCGGCCGGCCGCCGGTGTTCCACAGCGCGATGTAGCCGCCGCCGAGAAAGCCCTTGCCGCCGTGGTCGAAATTGTCACCGTTGAAATCGTCGACGACCTGTCCCAGCGCACCCGCGCCCATGAACGGGTTCAGGCGTTCCCTGCAGGTGACGTTGACATCACTCGACAACTGGTACGCATAGTTGCGGCCCACGACGCCACTGCCGGTTTCCGGGTCGTAGGGGGTGCCGATCTTCGACACCAGCAACAGGTGCACGTTGTGGTGCGCGAATGCGCACAACACCACCATCTGCGCCGGCTGGACGTATTCGTTGCCATCCTGGTCGACGTACACCACGCCGGTGGCGCGCTTGCCGTCGGAGTCGGTGAGCACGCGCACCACGCTCGCATGCGTGCGAAAACTGAAATTGTCCTTCTTCAAAAGCACCGGCAGGATCGTCGTCTGCGGGCTGGCCTTGGAATAGTTGGCGCAGCCGAACCATTCGCAGTAGCCGCAGAACGTGCACTGCCCCATCTGCACGCCCAGCGGATTGAGGTAGGGCCTGGAAGTATTGGCCGCAGGCGCGGGAAACGGGTGCAACCCGACTTCGCGCGCAGCCTTGTCGAACAGCACGGTGGCCGCGCTTCGCTTCAGTGGCGGCAGCGGATATTCGCGCCGGCGCGGGCCTTCGAACGGGTTGCCGCCGGGCTGGATCGCGCCGCCGATGTTGCCGGCCTTGCCCGAAATGCCGCACAGGTATTCCCACTTGTCGTAGTACGGTTCGAGTTGCTCGTAGGTGATGCCCCAATCCTGGATCGTCATGCCGTCGGGGATGGCTTTCCTGCCGTAGCGCTGCTCGTTGTGGGTTCGCAGCAGGAAGTCGCTGGGCAGGAAGCGCCAGTTCTGCCCGTTCCAGTGCACGCCGGCCCCGCCCACGCCCGCGGCCGGCAGGAACGAACCGAGTTGGCGCATCGGCAAGGCGAGCTGATCGGGCCGGTTGCGAAAGGTGAGCGTGCTGCGCCGGGTTTCCTCGAAGATCTGCTTGCGCACCGCGTAGCGCAATTCATCCTGGATGTGGGTGACCGAAAAGTCCGGAACGGTGTCGCGCCACCCGCCACGCTCGAGCGCGAGGACGTTGGCGCCGGCTTCGGTGAGCTCCTGCGCGATGACCGAAGCGGTCCAGCCGAAGCCGACCAGCACCACATCCACCTCCGGCAACTTTTTTGCCATCTAGGGAAACTCCGCCATCGCCCGGAGGGCGCTTGCTTGTGCCCGCCTCATGCCCGCGCCCCGCCACCCCGGGACCGCAGGCCACGCATGCCTTTCCACCGTCCTCGAGTCGAGGAAGCGAGCGAAGCTGGCACGCCGCCGCGCAAGGTTCATCCTGGCTTCCTAGAGATTGCCCGCGGGCCAGACTTTTCCGGTCGTGGTGGTGAGTGCGTCGTAGTGGGACTTGGCGGGGAGATGCGCGTATTCACAACCGGGCCCACGGAAGCGGCCGGTCGGCGAATCGCCGAAGCGGCACATCACCGGGCTGGTACCCCCCAGACTGACATACGGCCGCTCATACGGTTTGCCGAAATTGCCGATGTCGTCGAGATAGTTGTACCGCGGGCCGTTGTAACCGATCAGCTTCCAGCCTGCGAAGTCGCGGTTGCCGCCGTAGATCGGATCAGCGAGAAAACCCTCCTTCGTGTTCTGCCAGAGCAATCCGAAGAAATCACCGGACGGGATTTCGCCCAGATCGATCTTGCCGTCTTCCAGGTCGTGCAGGACTGCATCCTGCCGGTCGGGCTTCAGTTGCGCGAAGGCACTGCCGAATTGCTTCCTGCAATGTTCGTCCACGCGCTGGATGCCGAGCCGGTACACCTGCGCCGGCGTGAAGGGCAATTGGTAGCCCTGCTCCTCGTCGCCCAGGTGGAACGGAGCCTGCATGTAAATGCCGACGGCCTGGCCGAACGAACCGGCCAGCTGCGCATCGATGAACCTGTCGACCCCGGCATCGACCGCTCCGGCGCCGAGCTCGTCGCCGGGGATCAACCGATCGATCGCCGCACGTATGAAATCGCGCTCGCCGGTTTCGAGGAACCGCGGCGGCGCAGGGCGACGTGCGGATCCGCCTCCGCCGCACCCGGCCAGCAACAGGCTCGACGACATGAAAGCGGCGCCCACCAGGAAGGAACGGCGCGACGGAGAAGCACACTCCTCCGCCGCGCGAGGTCCACCATCCATGTGACTGCGCTGGTCCATGCGCTCGCTTGTTCATCCAGGACAACAGCGATTCTGGGTCCCTTCCGGTGAAGGACGCGTCAACCATGTGTCACATCCGGTTCGACACTCCGGAAAAGTTTGCCTCTCTCACGGCGTCTCCACGTTCCGCGTCGCACACTGGTTGTGTTGCGCAGCCGCATGCTCGCTGCGTACGCGCGTTTTCCAGTCGCCGATCGAACGGATTCGGCGCTTGTCACTGCAAACGGAACGGAGCGAGGTGGCGCAGCTATTTCCAAGGCGTTTCGCGTTCTGGTTCCAGTTGTGCCTGATCGCGGTGGCGATCAGCTTCGTGTCATGGGCGTTCCTGTGGCGCTGGGCCATGGCCGATCCCGTGGGCGTGCATGACCCGATCGAACAACCGGTGCCCTTCAGCCACAAACACCACGTCGGCGACGATGGCATCGACTGCCGTTACTGTCACCAATCGGTCGAGCAGTCGGCGTTCGCGGGCATCCCGCCCCTGTCGACCTGCATGACCTGCCACTCGCAGCTGTACACGCACCAGCAGATGCTGGCGCCCCTGCTCGCCGCGTTCGAGCGTGGGACGCCGCTGCACTGGCAGCGCGTGTACAAGCTGCCCGATTTCGTCTACTTCAACCACGGCATCCACATCGCCAAGGGCGTCGGCTGCGCGAGCTGCCATGGCCCCGTCGACGAGATGCCGCTGATGGCGCGCAACGAACATTTGACGATGCAGTGGTGCCTCGCGTGCCATCGCGATCCCGAAAAACACCTGCGTCCGCGCGACGAGGTGTTCAACCTGCACTGGCGCGCGAAGGACCAATTGGCGCTCGGCCGCCGGTTGGTGCGCGAATACCACATCGACAAACGCCGGCTCACGGATTGCTCGACATGCCACCGTTGACCCCCGCCGCCGATTTCGCCGAACGCGTGGATCCCGCTGCGATCGGCGCGAAACTGGCAAACCAGCGCGGCCCGCGCTTCTGGCGGTCGCTGGAAGAACTTGCGGATTCGCCAGGCTTCCGTGCATGGCTGCGCACGGAGCATCCGCAGCTCGCGGAGGTGGGCTCCCTCGATCGGCGCGATTTCCTGAAGCTGCTGGGTGCGTCGCTGGCGCTGGCCGGACTCGCCGGATGCAGCCGTCCGCCACGCACGCAGATCGTGCCGTACGTCCACAAGCCGGTGGGTCAGGTCGACGGCCTGCCGCGCTATTTCGCGACCACGCTCACGCGAGCGGGTTTTGCCCACGGCGTGCTGGTGCGTAACGACATGGGCCGGCCCACCAAGGTCGAGGGCAACCCGCAGCATCCGGCGAGCCTCGGCGGCACCGACATCTTCGCGCAGGCCGCGATCCTGCAATTGTGGGATCCGGACCGCTCGCAATCGGTGATGCACGGCAACGCGGTGGCGGGTTGGAACGATTTCGCCGCGGCACTGGCGGGCCGGATGGCGCATTTCACTGGCAACGGCGGCAACGGCTTGCGCCTGCTGGTCGCACCCACGACCTCGCCCACGCTGGCTGCGCAGCTCGCGTCATTCGAACGACGCTTTCCGGAGGCGCGCTGGCATGTCGACGACCCTTCCGGCATCGCCGCGCACGCAGCGCGGCCGCGCTACCGGTTCGACCGCGCGAAAATCATCGTGTCGCTGGACGCCGATTTTCTCTGCGACCCGGCGGCGGGCGTGCGCCATTCGCGCGACTTCATCGCGGCGCGCGACCCCGAAGGCAGCGGCACCATGTCGCGGCTGTACGTGATCGAGCCGACGCCCAGCGTCACCGGCAGCATGGCCGATCACCGCCTGCCGTTGGCATCGCGGGACGTCGAAACCTTTGCGGCGCAGCTTGCGGATCGAATCGGAAGCGACGGTGGCGCAAATGCCAACCCCGCCCACGCGCAATGGGTCGAGGCAATCGCGAAGGATCTCGAGGCCAACCGTGGCGCGTCGATCATCGCTGCAGGCGACACCCAGCCGGAAAGCGTGCACGCCCTCGCACATACCCTGAACGAGACACTCGGCAACATCGGCCGCACGCTGGATTACGCGCCGTCGCCGCTTGCGGGATCGGGGCGCAGGGGCCTCTCGCTGGCTGCGCTCGCCGAGGACATGCGTACAGGCAAGGTCGACACGCTGCTGATGCTGGGGGTGAATCCGGTGTATGACGCTCCCGTCGACATTGGTTTCGTCGCGGCATTGCGGCGCGTGCCGCACACGTTCCACCTCGGCCTCTACCGCGACGAAACCGGCACGCTCGCCCATTGGCACGCGCCCCAGGCGCACGAACTGGAAGCCTGGGGTGACGCGCTTGCGTTCGACGGTACCGCCAGCCTCGCGCAGCCGTTGATCGCGCCGCTGTACGACGGACATTCCGCAATCGAAGTGATGGCATTGCTGCTGGGCGACGCCGTCGATGGCCGCGCGCTGGTGCGGCGGCAGTGGCAGCCGCAACTCGTCGACGACCAAGCGTGGAATGAGGCACTGCAATCCGGCGTGGTTGCAGGGGTGTCGCCAACCGGACGCAACGCAGCTGCCAACGCGTACGCGCCGATCAAATTGCCGTCATCGCCGCGGAAGGGGGACGGCAAAAGCCAAAAGCCGCGTTCGAACACCGGCGGCGGAGCACGGGAGCCGCCGCACGAGATGGCCGCTATGTCCGGTACTCCTTCCACAACGGCCAAGCCACCGGGTTCCGGCTCACCGCTGCGCGGTGCCCGGATCGGCGGGCAAACAAGTGACGGCGCTCTGGAGTTGCTGTTCCGGGCCGATGCCACCATCGGCTACGGCGAATGGTCGAACAACGGCTGGCTGCAGGAATTGCCCAAGCCGCTGACGCAACTCACCTGGGACAACGTGGTGCTGGTGTCGCCCGCGCTGGCGAAGCGGAAAAGCCTGCGCAACTTCGACGGCGTGGAACTGCGCAGACGCGGGCGTTCCGTGCGCGGACCGGTCTGGATCATGCCGGGCCAGGCCGAACGCAGCGTCACGATCCATTTCGGTTACGGCCGCCGGAACGCGGGCCGCATCGCGGAAGGACAAGGCTTCGATGCCTACGCAATGCGATCGAAGGATGCGCCGTGGGTCGCAACGGATCTCGAACTCGTCCCCACCGGTGAACGCTACGAGATCGCGCAGACGCAACACCACTTCGCGATGGAGGGCCGCGATCCGCTGCGGGTCGGCACGCTGGAAGCATTCGAAGCCGATCCCGCGTTCGCCACGGCGCACGACCGTTACGGTCCGAAGCCGCCGAGCCTGTATCCGGACTACCCGAAAGGCGACTACGCGTGGGGCATGAGCATCGACCTCAACGCCTGCATCGGCTGCAAGGCCTGCACGATCGCCTGCCAGGCCGAGAACAACATTCCGATCGTGGGCAAGGCACAGGTGCGGCGCGGGCGCGAGATGCACTGGATCCGGGTGGACCGTTATTACGACGGCGAAGCCTCGAATCCGCGCAGCTACAGCCAGCCGGTGCCCTGCATGATGTGCGAGCACGCGCCTTGCGAAGTCGTGTGTCCGGTCGACGCCACGATGCACGACTCCGAGGGCTTGAACGTGCAGGTGTACAACCGCTGCGTCGGCACGCGCTTCTGCTCCAACAACTGCCCGTACAAGGTGCGACGGTTCAACTTCATGCAGTACGCGGACAAGCACACACCGCAATACATGGCGATGCGCAATCCGGAAGTGACCGTGCGCCGGCGCGGCGTGATGGAGAAGTGCACTTACTGCATCCAGCGCATCGAAACCGCGCACATCGAGGCCGACAAGCACGATCGCCGCATCCGCGACGGCGAAATCGTCACCGCCTGCCAGGCCGCATGCCCGACCCAGGCGATCCGCTTCGGCGACATCGCCGACAGGGATTCCGGCGTGTCGAAGGCCAAGGCCTCGCCGCGCAACTACGCGATGCTCAACGAACTCGGCACGCGTCCGCGCACCACGTACCTCGCCCGGGTCCGCAATCCGAACCCGGCGCTGGACAACGAGTCGTGAGCGCCGTGCTGCCCCGCGACACGCTGCCGCCGGTGATCGCACCGGATGAAACGAATGCATCGATCAGCGCGAAGATCAGCGATGCGACGTTGCGCCGCCCGACCGGCTGGCTGTGGATCGGCGGATTCATGCTGTCGCTGGCCGCGTGCGCGCTGCTGTTCGTCGGCACCTGCTGGCTGCTGTACGCCGGCCTCGGCATCTTCGGCCTGAACATCCCGGTTGCGTGGAGCTTCTTCATCGCGAACTACGTGTGGTGGATCGCGATCGGCATGGGCGGCACATTCATTTCCGCCGCGATGTACCTGACGCGGCAGGGCTGGCGCAATTCGATCAACCGTTTCGCGGAAGCGATGACGGTGTTCGCGGTGTCGGTATCGGGCATCTTCCCGATCCTGCACCTGGGCCGTCCGTGGTTTTTCTACTGGCTGTTTCCGTATCCCGACGTCATGAACGTGTGGCCGCAGTGGCGCAGTTCGCTGGAATGGGACTTCTGGGCGATCCTCGCGTACCTGATCGTGTCGATCGTGTACTGGTACGTCGGCATGCTGCCGGACTTGGCGACCCTGCGCGATCGCGCACCGACCCTCGCGCAGGCGCGATTCTACGGCCTGCTGTCGCTGGGCTGGCGCGGCGAAGCACGCCACTGGATGCGGCTGGAGCAATTCAACCTCGTCACCGCGGGGCTCGCGGTGACGCTGGTGTTTTCGGTGCACAGCATGGTGGCGCTGGATTTCTCCGAAGGCCTGGTACCGGGCTGGCACGAAACGATCTTCCCTCCGTTCTTCATTGCCGGTGCGCTGTTCTCGGGCTTCGCGATGGTGCTGGTGCTAGGCATCCCGTTGCGCAAGTGGTTCGGCTTCGAGGCGTACCTGACCGAACGCCACATCGTGAACATGGCCAAGATGATGCTGGCCGCGGGCCTGTTCGTCGACTACAGCTACTTTTCGGAAATCTTCACCGCGTTCTATTCGATGGACAAGTACGACGTCGCGATGACGATGCATCGCGTGGTCGGCCCGTACGCGTGGGTGTTCTGGGGCACGGTCCTGTTCAACGTGCTGCTGATCCAGTTGCTGTGGTTCCCGCGCGTGCAGCGCAACGCGGGTGCGGTGTTCGCGATCGCGTTGGGCGTACTGGTGGGGATGTGGCTGGAACGCTTCATGCTGATCGTCACCAGCCTGTACGAGGATTTCCTGCCATCCGCGTGGGGAATGTTCTGGCCGACCTTCTGGGACATCGCGTTCCTGATCGGTTCGATCGGGCTGTTCTTTTTCATGTTCCTGTTGTTCACGCGGCTGCTGCCGGTGCTGTCGATGTTCGAGTTGCGCAAGCTGGTTGCATCGGAACGTCGAATGGAGGCAAGGCCATGAGCGCGCGCCTGCACGGCCTGCTGGCGGAATTCGCCGACGGGCGGCAACTGCTGGACGCGGTGCGGCGCACCCACGCCGATGGTTACTTCGCGTCGTGCGTCGAGGCCTATTCGCCCTATCCCGTCGAGGGACTGGAGCAGGCACTGGGCGCGCGCCATCACTGGGTACCGTTCTGGATGCTGGTCGGCGCGCTGGGTGGCGGCGCGTTCACCTACTGGCTGGAATGGTATTCGGCGGTGGTGGACTACCCGATCAACGTCGGTGGTCGGCCGCTGTTTTCGTGGCCCGCGTTCATTCCGCCCGCGGTGGAGATGACGATCCTGTGGGCTGTGCTGTTCGGCGTCGGCGCGGTGCTGTTCGGTGCCCGGCTGCCGCGCGTGCGTCATCCGTTGTTCGAAAGCCATGAATTCGAACGCGCGACCAGCGATCGGTTCTTCCTTCTGGTGCGCGGTGACGACCCGCGCTTCGATGCGGTGCGCACGCAGGTATTCCTGGAAAGCCTGTCGCCGCTTTCGGTGACGGAGGTAGTGGAGGAATGATTCGAAGCCGCCACCGCTTTCGTCATTCCGGGGCGGCCCGCGGATTCATCGCGGGCCGAACCCGGAACCCAGTGACTTCTTCTCTGGTCGCGAAAAGGCGCTGGGTTCCGGGTTCCATCGCCGACAAAGCCGGCGATGGCCCCGGAATGACGAGCAAATATCGAAGCCTTTTGGCGACAAGGCTTTTGATGTGCGTGCTCGCAACCGTCGCACTCACAAGCTGCGAACGCGGCATGCACGAGATGTACGACCAGCCGAAGTACAAACCGCTGACATCCAGCCCATTGTGGTCCGACGGCAATTCGTCACGCCCGCAGGTACCCGGGACGCAGCCCCATTCCGCGGGCGCGCTGGCCGGGATTTCGAGTGGCCGCATGGGTCGGGTTGCGCCGGTTCCACCCGCCGGACCCGTCACCGGCGTGGATGCAAACGGAAAGCCGCTTGCGCAGGCCGGCGCCGCCGCCTCACCCGGTTACTCGAACCCGCTGCCCGTCACGATGAAGCTGCTCGAACGTGGACGGCAGCGCTTCAACATCTATTGCGCACCCTGCCACAGCCGTGCCGGCGATGGCGACGGCGTGATCGCCGAACGTGGTTTCCCGCATCCACCGAGTTACCACACCGCCGCGCTGCGCGACGCGCCCGACAGTCACTTCTACAAGGTGATCACCGATGGCTACGGCGTGATGTATCCGTACGCCGATCGCATTTCGCCGCATGATCGCTGGGCGATCGTCGCCTACATCCGCGCACTGCAATTGAGCCAGCATGCGCCGAGGGCGGACTTGAGCGCGGAGGATCTGCGGAAGTTGGGTGCGACAGCTCCCGATGCGTCGGCCCCGCGAAAGCGGGAAGCCAGTGGCCTTGCTTTCCTCCATGGCGCCGGAGCCCCGCCAACCCATGGCCGGGATGACGGTGCGCCCCGATGAACGCTTGGCGGCCGTGCACGCTTGCGCAATGGCTCGCGCTGCTGGTCGGCATCGCGACGCTGGTCGCGTGCCTGTTGCTCGGTCTGTCGCATGAACCGAAGCAGGCGCTGCTTTCATACCTTTTCGCGTTCTTCTTCTTCACCGGCTTGAGCATCGGAAGTCTCGCGCTGTTGATGATCCATGCCCTCACCGGCGGCGCCTGGGGCGATGCCATTCGTCCCCCGTTGCTTGCGGCCGCACGATTGCTGCCGCTGATGGCGTTGGCGGCGGTCCCCGTGCTGGCATGGATGCACGTGGTGTACCCGTGGACCGCATCCACGCCGGACACGCAGGCGCAGGCGCAAAGCTGGTATCTCGCCGGAACATTCTTCGTGGTCCGCACCGTTGCCTATTTCGTGGTGTGGATCGGCTGGATGATCGCCTTCACGCGCAACATGGATGACCGCGTCCGCGCGCGCCGCATCGCGGCGCCCGGACTGGTCGTGTTTGGCGTCACCTCGCTGCTGGCATCCGTCGACTGGGCCGCCTCGCTGACGCCACACTGGCACTCGTCGATATTCGGAATGATGGTCGGCACCGGCTGGCTGCTCGGCGCCTGCGCGTTGGCCGTCGCGGTGGCCGCGTCACCGCGCAATGCCGGGACGGCACCCGGACCGGGCCCGCTGCACGACCTCGGCAACATGCTGCTGATGTTCGTGCTGGCGTGGTCGTATCTCGCCTTCATGGAGTACCTGACCGTCTGGATCGCCGACCTTCCCGACGAGAACGCGTGGTACATCCCGCGCACGCTGACCTCGTGGCGGTACCTTGCGTGGTTCCTGATCGCGTTCAACTTCGCGCTGCCGTTCGCCGCCCTGCTTTCGCGCGCCGCCAAACGCGACCGGGCATGGCTGCGGGCGATCGCGGTGGTGCTGGTCGCCGCCAATTTCGCCGATGCCTTCTGGTTGATCGTGCCAGGCCATCGCGCCGGCGGTTTCGCGTTGCGCTGGACGGACTTGTGCGCACCGGTCGGCATCGGTGCGCTGTGGTGGTGCGCATGGACTGCGCAACTCGGTGGCACACCGCACGTGCCGCACGCGGACACGGCCTCCGGCGGACTGGAGCGCTCGCATGGCTGAGATGGAAAAACCGTTCGGCCACGAACCCGATGGGATCGACTACCGCACCATCGTGATCGGTGCCGGCGTGCTCGCCATCGTCGTCATCGCGATCGCGGTGGGACTGCACCTGATCCTCACCCGCGCCGTGATCCCCAACCACGCGGAGGTCGCCGCGCGCGCCGACCGGATCCCGCCGAAACCGCGCCTGCAGGCACACCCGCAAACCGATCTCGCGCGGTTCCGCGCCGAAAAGCAGGCACTGCTGTCCGGCTACGCGTGGGCCGATCCGCAACACGACTACGCACGCGTTCCCATCGAGCGCGCGATGCAGATCTATGCCGCGCAGCACGCGCATCCGACGCCTCCGCCGTCCACCAGCGCCGCCCAGCCGGGGCAAGGTCCATGAACAGCTTCCGCCTGCGCATGTTCTTTCGACGGTTCATCGGTGCAATGCTCGCCATCCCGATCGGGTGCGCCGCGGCGCCACCGGTCCACGTCCGCGCGCCGCCAGACCTGCACCAGCGCGTCGGCTTCGATCAGGAGCTCGGCGCACGGGTCCCGCTGGATGCCGTGTTCCATGACGCCGGCGGCAAGGCGGTCTCCTTGCGCGACCTGCTGCACGGCAAACCGGTGCTGCTGGTGCCGGGCTACTTCACCTGCAGGACGCTGTGCAGCGTGGTGCGCACCGGCGTGGCCAGGGGAGTGCGCGGCGTCGGTTTCACGCCCGGCAAGCAGTTCGACGTGGTGCTGGTCAGCATCGATCCGCACGAAACATCCGCCGACGCGCGCCACGCGCAGCAGATGGACGCCGCGAATCATCCCGGTGCCGGCGTCGCGCGATGGCATTACCTCACCGGAACCGAAGCCTCGATCGCGCCTCTGATGCATGCGATCGGCTTCCGCTACTTGTTCGATGCGCGCAGCGACCAGTTCGACCACGCGACCGGCATCGTGGTGTTGACGCCCGCCGGCAAGGTTTCGCAATACCTGTTCGGCGTGCAGTTTCCGGCCGAAACCCTGCGGCTGGCGCTGGTGAACGCCTCGCACGGCAGCGTCGGCAACCTCATCGACCGGCTGGTGCTGCTGTGCTGCCAGTACGACACGTCCACCGGACGCTACACGCTGACGATCCACCGGATCATGCAGGGGCTCGGCGTGTCGTTCGCGGTGCTGCTGGCAGGGTTCATCGTGTTCCTGCGCCGGGCGGAGACGCACCGCAGGGAGGCACGGCGATGAGTTCCGGCGGCTGGTTCCACCTGTTGCCCAATGCGTCCGCCAACGCGCGGCCGCTGGACGAATTGTGGTGGGCAATGGTCGGATTGTGCGCGCTGGTGGCGGTCGGCGTGTTCGTGGTGATGTTCGTGTTCTGCATCCGCTACCGGAAGGGGCGGCCGGCGGATCGCCAGCTCTCCAAGGAAACACTGCCGGTGGAGCTCACGTGGACCACGGTACCGTTCCTGATTTTCATGGGCGTGTTCGTGTGGAGCCTCACGCTTTACGCGCGCAGCCGCACGCCGCCCACGAACGCGGAAACCATCTGCGTGGTCGCCAAGCAGTGGATGTGGAAGGTGCAGCATCCGGGCGGCCAGCGCGAAATCAACACGCTGCACGTGCCGACGGGCGTGCCGATCCGGCTGATGATGACCTCGCAGGACGTGATCCACAGTTTCTTCGTGCCGGCGTTCCGGGTGAAGCAGGACGTGCTGCCCGACCGCTACACGCAGCTGTGGTTCACCGCGACGCAGACAGGCGATTACCCGCTTTATTGCACGCAGTATTGCGGCCTCGACCATTCGAAAATGGGCGGCCAGGTCATCGTGATGGCGCCGCGCGCATACGCGCGCTGGCTCGACCAGCACGACACCGGCACCAGCCTCGCGGCCCAGGGCGCGGCGCTGTTCCGCGCCAAGGGCTGCGGCGGCTGCCACGGTGCGAACGCTTCGGTGCACGCACCGGATCTCGACGGCATCTACGGCCGCATCGTGCATCTTTCGGACGGCAGCACCGCCACGGCGGACGACCGCTACATCCATGACTCGATCATGTTGCCCGAGAAGCAGATCGTCGCGGGCTACGCGCCGATCATGCCATCGTTCTCGGGCGAACTCAGCGAAAGCGACGTGCTCGCGATCATCGCGTATCTCAAGTCCACCAGGCCGGGCCGCGTACCTGCGCACCAAAGCACGAAACAGTCTGCCCGCCAAGGCACCAGGTCCGATCCATGAATGCCACCGCCATCACGCCGGACTTCCCGGAACTGGAACCCCCGCGCAACTTCTACACGCACCGGTCTGGCCTCAGGAGCTGGCTCCTCACCACCGACCACAAGCGCATCGCAATCCTGTACGCGATCACGATCACGCTGTTCTTCATCATGGGCGGCGTGGCCGCGGCGATGATCCGCATCAACCTCGTGGAACCACAGGGCGCGCTGCTCTCGGCGGAGACCTACAACAAGACCTTCACCTTCCATGGCGTGGTGATGGTGTGGTTCTTCCTGATTCCGTCGATCCCCGCGACGCTGGGCAACTTCCTGCTGCCGATCATGATCGGCGCGCGCGACCTCGCGTTCCCGCGCCTGAACCTCGCAAGCTGGTACCTTTTCGTGATCGGCGGCTGCTTCACGATCGCCTGCCTGCTGCTGGGCGGCGTCGACACCGGCTGGACGTTCTACACGCCGTTCTCGACGATGTTCTCGAACACCAACGTGATCCTGGTCGCGGTGGGCGTGTTCGTCACCGGCTTCTCGACCATCCTGACCGGGCTCAACTTCATCGTGACCACGCACAAGCTGCGGATGCCGGGCATGACGTGGTTCAAGTTGCCGCTGTTCGTCTGGGCGATGTACGCGGTGAGCGTGGTGATGGTGCTGGCGACCCCGGTGCTGGCGATGACGCTGTCGCTGATCGGGCTGGAACGCATCGCGCACGTCGGCATCTTCGATCCGGCGCTGGGCGGCGATCCGCTGCTGTTCCAGCACATGTTCTGGTTCTACTCGCACCCGGCCGTGTACATCATGATCCTGCCCGCGATGGGCGTGGTCAGCGAAATCATCCCGTGTTTCGCACGCCGCAAGATCTTCGGCTACAGGTTCATGGTGTACGCGCTGGTCGGGATTTCGGTGATCGGCTTCCTCGTCTGGGGCCACCACATGTTCGTGGCCGGGATGTCGGCCACCGCCACGCTGGTGTTCTCGATCCTCAGCTTCATCATCGCGGTCCCGTCGGCGATCAAGGTGTTCAACTGGACCGCGACGCTCCGGCGCGGACGGATCAGCTTCGAAGCGCCGATGCTCTACGCGCTCGGCTTCGTGGGGCTGTTCATGCTGGGCGGGCTGACGGGACTGATGCTGGCCGCGCCCGCGCTCGACATCCCGCTGCACGCGACCTACTTCGTGATCGCGCACTTCCACTACGTGATGGTGGGCGGATCGGTGATGGCGTACCTCGGCGGCATCCACTACTGGTGGCCCAAGATCACCGGGCGGATGTATTCGGAAGCGTGGGCGCGCTTTGCGGCGATCCTGATGTTCTTCGGCTTCAACATGACCTTCTTCCCGCAATACGTGCTCGGCTACCTCGGCATGCCGCGCCGCTACCACGCCTATCCGCCGCAGTTCCAGACGCTCAACATCCTGTCGTCGGCGGGTGCGTCGATCCTGGCGATCGCCTACCTGATTCCGGTGGTCTATCTCGGCTGGTCGCTGTTCCGCGGTGCGCGCGCGGGCAACAATCCGTGGGGGGCGCGCGGACTCGAATGGCAGACCACCTCGCCGCCACCCAAGGGCAATTTCCTCGAGCGGCCGGTGGTGCAGAAGGCCTACGCCTACGACGAAGCCGCACCGGGTGGCGAGCCCGCGACCGGAGCCACGGCGTGAACAGCAGCGCCGCCAGCATTCGCGAGCAAGACCTACGCGCGCGCGGACTGGTCGCCGAGCAATTCGACGATGCGGAGCAGCAGCACGCGACCGCGCAGTTCGGGATGTGGGTGTTCCTCGCCACCGAAATATTGTTCTTCGGCGTGCTGTTCGCGGGCTATGCGGTATGCCGCGTTCGCGATCCGGAAGGTTTCCTGCTGGGCAGCCAGCACACGGAAATCCTGTTCGGCGCGGTCGAGGCCGGAATTCTCCTGTTGAGCAGCGCCACCGTCACCTTCGCGGTGAACCTCATCGAGTTCGACGAGCGTCGGATGGTCACCATGCTGCTCGCGGTCACCGCGCTGCTCGGCGTTGCGTTCCTGGTGCTGCACGGCGTCGAGTACTCCCACGAACACGACGAACACCTGATGGTGGGCGTGGATTTCGCGCAACACGGGCCGCACGCGCGCGGGATCGAATTGTTTTTCTTCCTCTATTACGCGATGACGCTGTACCACAGCCTGCACGTGCTGGTGGGCGTATGCGTGATCGCGGCCATGGGGGTGCTGGTGTGGCGCGGAAAAATCCGTGGCGAATACACCACCCCGCTGGTGCTGGCCGGGTTGTATTGGCACCTCGTGGACATCGTCTGGATTTTCCTGTTTCCGTTGATGTACTTGATCGGGCGATGAAACATCGACTGCCAAATCTTCGTCATTCCGGGGCGTACTGCGGCTTCATCGCAGGACGAACCCGGAACCCAGTGACTTCGCTTTGCTTTCGATTCGGAAAGTCGCTGGGTTCCGGGTCCCATCCGCAAACAGCGCGAATGGCCCCGGAATGACGAGCAAAAAGAGATCGGCTCCCGCGTATTGCACCATGAACCGAGAATTCCTGAAGAAAACCGCACGCACGCCGGCGCTGGCCCTGCTCGGCCTGCTGGTGTTGCTAGCCATCAACATCGGCCTCGCCTATGCCCCGATCGGCCAGCACCTGCGACTGCCGGTGAAGCTGACGATCTGCTTCGGGATGGCGTTCACCCTGATGGTGTTCTGCATGCACCTGCACCGCGCGACGGGTTTGCTGCGGCTGGCGGCCGTGACCGGATTCGCATGGCTGGCCATCATGATCGGCTTGATGTTGACCGACTACTTCACGCGGGTGCCCGTGCCGCCGCCGTGGTGACGCGTGGGTTCATCGCGGGTTGCGGCGGGCGTGTCCACACTGGGTGGAGCACAACGACAGGAGAATTCGCATGGAACAGCAATGGGACTTCTTCAAGAAAAGCGAGACGTCAATGGGCGTCTTCTATCCGCTCCATTACATCATCGCCGGATACGACAACCTGGACGACGCGCAATCAGCCGAAAAGGCATTCCGCGAATCCGGCGTCGCCGCGGACGACGTGCGCGCAGCCAGCGGCGAGTTCGTGGCGGCGCAACTGGAATCGCGGGGCGACCGCAACATGCTGGACAAGGTCAACAACGAACTGGTGAAGATCTTCGGTACCGAAAAGGCCTACACCACCGAAGACAAGCAGCACGCCGGCGACGGCGGCGCGTTCCTGTTCGTGTACGCACCCAAAGACGAGGACGCGGCCAACGCGAAGCGGGTGTTCGACAGGAATCCGCCGGTGTTCGCGCGGCGTTATCTGCGCATCGCGATCGAGCAGATCGTCACCAATCCGAAGGCGTAAAGTCTTGGTCATTCCGGACGCCGCGCAGCGGCGATCCGGAATCGGTTTGTTGTGATGGTCGGTAGCGGTGAAATCGATCCGGATTCTCGCGCCAGTCATGGCGCGAATCCCGGAATGACAAATCGACCCACCACCCATCACCCCGGCGAAAGCCGGGATCCAGCGACTTTCGCGGAACTGGTGGAAATGCAAAGTCGCTGGGTCCCGGATATCGCTTCGCGATTCCGGGATGACGAGCAAAATCAGAGCTTCCCTGACGTTCTCTGCGGAAAACCGCGCTACGACGCGGTCACCATCTGCTCGATCAGCTCGCTGATGCGCGAAGCGTCGAGCGGCTTGACGAGGTGTTCGTCGAAACCGGCCGCCATCACGCGTGCATGATCACCGGGCTGACCGTAACCGGTCACCGCGATCAGCGGCATGTTCTCGCGGCCCGGCATCCGCCGCACGGTTTGCGCCACTTCGTAGCCGTCGATCACCGGCAACCCGATGTCGACCAGGGCCACCTGCGGCTCGAAGGTCTTCATTGCCTGCAACGCCGCCGCGCCATCGTGCACGACATGGGTGCGATAACCCATTTCCTGCAGCAGCAGTGCCAGGCTTTCAGCCGCCAGCACGTAGTCATCCACCACCAACACCTTGATGCGCCCGTCATCGCGGGGGGTACTGGCCGGCTTCTTCATTTCCGGTTGCTCCGACGCTGCGTCGCGCGCGCCTGGCCGTTCCAGCAACGGCAAGCGCACCGTGAATTCGCTGCCCTTGTAGGCACCGTCGCTGGCGGCCTCCACCGTTCCGCCATGCAGCGTGACGAGGTTGCGCACGATTGAGAGCCCCAGTCCGAGGCCGCCATGCGAACGATCGATCGCCTGCCGGCCCTGGCTGAAAAGCTCGAATACGCCCGGCAGCAGGTCGGCTTCGATGCCCTGCCCCTCGTCACGCACGCGCAGCACCGCCTGCCCGTCCTCGGCCGATGCACTCAGCCACACGTTGCGGCCCGGCGGCGAGTATTTCGCGGCATTGCCGAGCAGGTTCACCAATACCTGCACCAACCGGCGCCGATCGCCGGAGACGACCAGGCACCCATCCACCTGCACGTGCAGCGAATGGCTGCGTTCCTCCATCAGGGTCTGGGTGGTCTCCACTGCCGCCGCCACCACTTCGGCCAGATCCACTTCGGCGGTCTTCAGATCGATCTTGCCGCTGGCGATCCGCGACACGTCCAGCAGGTCATCCACGAGGCCGGTGAGGTAACGCACCTGCGCTTCGATGATGTCGCGCTCGCGCACGAACATGTCGGGAGCGCGCAGCTTCATCAGTTGCACCGTGGTCGTGATCGGCGCCAGGGGATTGCGCAGCTCGTGGCCCAGCATCGCCAGGAATTCGTCCTTTACGCGATTGGCGTTCTGCAGGCGCGCCTGGTTTTCCCGCAACGCGTCTTCCACCAATGCGCGCTCGGTCGCGGCCCAGATGCGTTCGGCCACGTCTTCCAGCAGGTCCACCTCGTGCCGCGACCATTTGCGGGGCGCCACGTCACCCACCACGAGCGCCCACACGGCGTTTCGTTCACCCGCACGTAGCGGCACCGCGATCAGGGCGGTCATGCCCCCGAGTGCGCGGATGGCCGCCTTTTCCGCATCCGAAAAACCCGGTTCGACGGCAATGTCGTCGATCACGAGTGGCTGCGTCTGGAGCCGGCGTTTCGCGGACGGAAAATCCGAGACCGGCAATTCACCCGCCTCGCCAAACGCCGACTCCAGACTGTCGGCGTGGCATTCAGCGATCAGCCTTGCCCGGTTCTCGCTCTCCGATATCCGCGTGATGTAGCAGCGATCGACGCCAAGTTGCCCGGCCAGCATCTGCACGCCGACTTCGCCGATGGCCCGCTCGCCAGCCTCGGCACGCAAGGCGTCGCTCAATTCCAGCAGGAAGGATTGCTGCTCCTCGCGCGCGCGCACGGCCGCTTCGATGCCCTTGCGTTGCGTGATCTCCTGGGACAATACCGCGACGCGCCGCTGCTCCGGCGCGCCGACGGCGAACGCATACACGCTGTACCAGCGCTCTACCGCCACCGCCCGCCGCTCGAATCGCTCGGCATTGCCGGTCAGCGCGATCCGGCCGAACGTTTCCAGCCAGAACGGTTCGATCTGCGGCGCGACCTCGCGGATGCGCCGGCCGATCAGATAACCCTGCGCGACCTGCGCCTCGACCACCGGATTGGCCTCGATGAAGGTGTAATCCACCGCCTTGCCGGCCTCGTCGAACATCAGCTCGACCACGCAGAAACCTTCGTCGACCGAATCGAACAAGGTACGATACTTGACCTCGCTTTCCCGCCGCTCGGCGGTGGCCCGCGCGCGCTCCACCGTATCCCAGGTGCGTTCGGCGACTTCCTCGATCAGCGCGATCTCGGCCGGGGTCCACGCGCGCGGCTCGGCACTCTGGACGCAGACGCCGCCCAGATAGACGCCGTCCTTGGCGACCGGCGCGGCCACGCACGCACCAATCTCCGGCCCGAGACAGATATTCAATCGGCATTGGCAGCGGCCACCTTCTCGGGTATCCGCGCACACCAGCGTTTTCCCGCGTTCGAGATCCGCGAGGACGTCATTGTCGTGCGATTGCGTGAAGCGTCCGATCCGCGCCGGAAAGCCGGGCAAATGAAACCCCTCGGCCTCGATCACGTCCACCCACTGGTCGCCTTCGCGCTCGGCGCGGAAATGGAACGCACGCCCGACATTCAGGTGCTCGCCGAGCATCTGCATCGCGATGTTCTGCACCGCGACCGGATCGGCGGTCGCACGCATCGCATCGGCAAGGTGCAGCAAAAACGCCTGCCGCTGTTCGCTTTCGCGCAGCGCCGCTTCCATGCGCTTGCGTTGCGTGATGTCGCGCGCGATCTTGGACGCGGCCACCACGGCACCCGAGGCGTCCTTGATCGGCGAAATGCTCAGCGAGACGTCAAGCAGCGAGCCATCCTTGCGCCGGCGCATGGTCTCGTAGTGATCGATGCGTTCGCCCTGGCGGATCCGCGCCAGGATGCCGGGTTCCTCGTCCGCCCGGTCGGACGGCATCAACATCGTGACGGGCTGTCCGATGGCCTCCGCGGCCGTGTAACCGAACATCTGTTCCGCTGCGCCGTTCCAGGTCTGGATCACGCCCTCGAGATTCTTGCTGATGATCGCGTCGTCGGACGATTCCACGATCGCGGCCAGCCGGCTCATGGCGCGCTCGGTGCGCTTGTGCTCGGTGATGTCGTTGAACACCGCCGCAACCAGCATGGCCTTCTCGTCGCCGATCCGCGAGAACTGCACGCTGTACCAGCGACCGGTGGCGGCCTTGAAGTCTTCCATGCGCGCGGGCTCGCCGCTTTGTATCACCCGCTCGATCGCTCCCAACCATTCCCGTTCGTATTCCGGCATCACCTTGCTGATCGGATGGCCGACCGGGTTGCGCATGCCGCTTTCGCGCTCGAATGCGGGATTGGTTTCGCGAAACCACACATCGACAATCCTGCCGTCGACGCCGCGCTCGGCCTTGATCACGCAGAAGCCCTGGTCGATGCCTTCGAACAGGCTGCGGTATTTTTCCTCACCGAGCCGCAGCGCCGTCTCGGCCTGGGCACGTTCGACCGTCGCCCAGGTGTGCTCGGCGATTTCCTCGACCAGCGCGATTTCGTCCGCCGTCCAGTGGCGCGGTCGACCCTGGTGCAACGCGAGGAACGCAGCCAGCCGGCCGTCCTTGACCAGCGGCACCTTCAGCCAGGCACGCATGCCGTACGCGTGGCAATGTCGGCGCTCCTCCTCGCTCAACGCCTGCCAATCATCGAGGTCGTCCACCGCCAGCGTGTTGCCGGCCCGCAGCGCGTAGGCGGCGGCAAGACCGAAGTCTTCCAGCCGGTAGTGATCCGGCATCGGGGCAGTACCGTCGCTGCGGTAGTCGTCGTTGAAGCTCGCGTGGCCGGCCGTGTCCACGTCGGCGTAGTAAGCACGGTCCACCTTCAGACGGCGGCCCAGCGTCTCGCAGGCCTGCATCCGCACGGCCCGCGCATCCGACAGCGGTCGCAGCACGTCGCTGAGTTCGAGCAGGATGGATTTGCGCTCGCCGCTTTGCTCCAGCAATGTCGCCGCACGCACGCGCTCGGCGTCCGCACGGTGGCGGTCGGTCACCTCCACCAGTGTCACCAGAACGCCGGCGATCTCCCCCGTGCCGTCGCGCATCGGGCTGTAGCAGAGGTCGAACCACGCGTCGGCCGTCCGGCCGTGACGCGTCAGCGGGTACAACGCGTCCTCGAACATGAGGGTTTCGCCGCGGAACACGCGGTCGCAGATGGGCTTGTTGATGTGCCACACCTCGGGCCAGCATTCCCGGATCGGCTGCCCGAGTCCCGCCGGGTGCTTGTCGGCCATGATCGCGGCATAGCCGTCGTTGTAGATCTGCAGCAAATCAGGACCCCACAGGATGACCTGCGGGAAACGGTTGGGCAGGATCAGCTCGACGGCCGAGCGAAGGCTTTGCGACCAGGAAGGAATCGGTCCGAGCGGCGTCGCCGCCCAATGATGCGCGGCGACCAGTGCGCGCATCGGGGACGTTCCGGAAGCATCGCCAGCCGATGGGCCCGGAGGCGATTCCTTGACCGTGGCCATGCACTCTCCTGACAGCAAGCCCGCCTGGGCTCCCCAGTATAGCCCGCGGGCTTCAGGGGAAGCTGCCAGGCCGCGCGCCGTCGTCGGGATGGAATAAGCGTTGCCCGCGAATGCGGACCCCGTCCGGTCGATGGCGAAGCCGCCGCCACCGCGCACAGCCGCGCGGCGTGCACGCGCCGCAAGCCGAACCATGGCGGAATCTCATCGTCGATGGCGCAACGACGCCAACGCCATCGCGGCGACGCCGGTGGCGACCAGTCCCATGACGGCGGGCTGCAGCACCATGCGCGTGTAGAGGCTCGGGCGCACCGTGCGGTCACGCCATTCGCCATTCACGCTGCCGTCCTGGCCCGGCGCGTGCAGGTTGTCCTCGTTCGACCATTTCGGCTCGTCGCGGAACTGGGTCCGGTACATGGACTTCTTGCTTAGCCAGTCGCTGAGGCGCGGCACCGGCCGGCTCATCGGACCTGCAAGGCGGCTGGCGCTGCCGATGTAGATGTCGCGCCGGCGATGGGTGGCGGCATGCAGGATCGCGTTCGCGACCTCCTCCGGGCGGTACACCGGTGGCGGCAGCGTGGCTTCGCGATCCAGGTAATTCTTGATGTGCTCGCGCAGCGGCGTGCCGATCGCCCACGGTTTGACGAGGGTCACCGCAACCGGTGCATTCTCGTCCTGCAACTCGATCCGCAACGCGTCGGTGAAGCCCTTCACGGCATGTTTGCTGGCCGAGTACATGCCCTGAAGCGGAATCGCGACATCCGATTCCACGCTGCCGACGTTGATCAGCGCGCCGCCGTTGGCCTTGAGGTGCTTCACGGCCACCAGCGAACCATTGACCACGCCCCAGAAATTGGTATCCATCAGGCGGCGGTGGTCTTCCTCGCTCACCTCTTCGAGCTTGCCCAGGATATCCACACCGGCATCGTTGACCCAGGTATCGAGTCCGCCGAAGCGCGCGAGTGCGGCCTGTGCGATGCGTTCGACTTCTTCGCGCCTGGCGACGTCGGCGACCACGTGAATGGCCTCGCCGCCAGCGTCGTTGATTTCCCTCTCGAGATCGGCAAGCGCTTCGCCATTGCGCGATGCAAGTACCAGTTTCGCACCGGCCTTCGCAGCCA
Organism: Rhodanobacter sp.; assembly: GCA_044464225.1. Lineage (GTDB taxonomy): Bacteria > Pseudomonadota > Gammaproteobacteria > Xanthomonadales > Rhodanobacteraceae > 66-474. Next base: position 37,607 of record JBIQLN010000017.1, read on the forward strand.
TCCTCGCGGTGGCGAGGCCGATGCCGCTGGACGCGCCGGTGATGGCGATGATCTGGTGTTTCAGCGGTTTCAGTTTCATGGCACGTTCCCGCCATGCGCGGCCGCCATGCCCGGTTTCAACACCACCTTGATCGCGCCGTCCTGCTTCTTCTGGAAAATCTCGTAACCGTGCGGCGCATCGTCGAGCGGCATCCGGTGCGTGCACAGATCCTCGGCGCCGAGCGGGTCGGCGTCGTCCAGCAGATACGGCATGATGTCCGGTATCCAGCGCTTGACGTGCGCCTGGCCCATCGCGATGTGCACGCCCTTGTCGAACATGCGCAGCATCGGCAGCGGATCGGTCTGGCCGCCGTACACGCCGATGATGGAAATGGTGCCGCCGCGTCGGACGGTTTCGATCGCGGCCATCAGCGCGGCCAGCCGGTCCACGCCGGCCTTCGGAATCATCTTTTGCGACAGCGCGTCCGGCAGCAGGCCCGCGGATTTCTGCATCACCTCCTGCACCGGAGCGCCGTGGGCTTCCATGCCCACCGCGTCGATCACGCCGTCGGGTCCGCGGCCATGGGTCTGCTCGCGGATGAATGCCGCCACGTCATCGACCTGGCTGGTGTCGATCGTTTCGACACCGTGGCGCGCCGCCATCCTCAGCCGCTCCGGAACGAGATCGACGCCGAAGACGCGTTCCACGCCGCGGGCGAGCGCGATGCGGCAACACATCTGGCCGATGGGTCCCAACCCGAACACCGCCAGCGTCCCGCCTTCGGGTACGTTGGCGTATTCCACCGCCTGCCACGAGGTAGGCAGCACGTCCGAAAGGAACAGGAAACGTTCGTCGTTCGGACCTTCCGGCACCTTGATCGGTCCGAACTGCGCCTGCGGCACGCGCAGGTATTCCGCCTGCCCGCCGGGCACCCGCCCGTACAGCTTGGTGTAGCCGAACAACGCGGCGCCGTTGCCATGTTCCTTCACCTGCGTGGTTTCGCATTGCGCCATCAGGCCGTGGTTGCACATCCAGCAATGCCCGCAGGAAATGTTGAACGGCACCACCACGCGGTCGCCCGGCTTGATCTGGGTGACCTCGCTGCCGACCTCCTCGACGATGCCCATCGGTTCGTGGCCGATGATGTCACCCTCTTCCATGAACATGGTGAGCACGCCATACAGGTGCAGGTCCGACCCGCATATTGCGGTGGAGGTGATGCGCACGATGGCATCGGTGGGTTGTTCGATCTTCGGATCGGGCACATTGTCGACACGGAAATCTTCCTTGCCGTGAAACGTGACTGCTCGCATCGGTCGTTCCTCCATGAACTTGAAGCGATGACTTCGGGCGATGTTCCTTTCACCCGCTGGGGCCGGGCGCGATGCCCGCGCGCATGGCGCCATCGCCATTGACTCGCGGCGCGGGGGCGCCGCCGGTTTCGACGAGGTCCTTGAAACGCAGCAGCGCGCGGCTGGCAAGACGTTGCGGCGTTGGCCCCAGCATCTTGACCGCGGCGCGGCCGAGCGCGCCGCCCGGCGGATCGAAGCGCATCGCGAGATGCACCTCGGTGCCGAGCCCCTGCGGCGCCTCGTGGAAGCGCACTTCGCCTTCATTCGGAATCGCCGCGTCGCCAACCGAGCGCCAGCGCAGCAACTCGCCTTCGCGCTCCTCGGTGATCTCCGATTCCCATTCCACGCCCTTGTCGGCGGGACCGTGCGCATTCCAGTGCCAGCGCCTTTCGCCGGTCGCGCGCACGTCGGCGAAATCGCCCATCACGCGCGAAAGCAAGTCGGGGTTGCACCATGCGCGATACAGTTCCGCTGCAGGCTTGTCGATGGTGATGGCGCTCTCGATTTCGATCGGTCCGGTTTGCGCGGCATTCCTGCCCAGCCATGCGTAGACCGCGCAATGGCCGCTGATGCCGCGCCGGACCAATTCCGCACCGACCGCCGCGAGCGCGAGTCCGCCCAGCGATCGCCGCCGCAACCCCCACACCACCAGCGCGCCGCCCGCCAATCCCGACGCCACGCGTTCGATGTCGCCGACGTTCGTTGTCTTGCCCGATTCCATCATGAAACTTCTCCTTGAGCCTGGGCACGCCACGTGTGGATGACTTTTCGGCCCCTTGCGTCATGGGGGCGGAAACCATTGCCCAGAAATGGTTCCGGGGTTGTGGAAGCCAGGGTCATGCGGGCTGGTGCGACAGGGTTCATGCCCTGGCTTCGCTACCGGATGGTGTCGAGATAAGCGGCGATGTCGCGCGCCTCCTGTTGCCTGATGCCCATGTCCGGCATGTCCACGCCGGGCACGACCTGTTGCGGATGCTGGATCCAGAATTGCAGGTTGTCCGGATCGTTCGGCAGCACGCCCGCGATGTACGTGCGTCGGCTCCAGTGCGTCAATGGCGGCCCGACCAGCCCATCGGCGCCGTTGATGCCGGGGATCGTGTGGCAGGAGCCGCACCCGTACTTCGAGATGAGTTGTGCACCGCGCCGCAAGGCGATGTCGTGCGCCCGATCCTGCGCATCGTTGCCGGCGCAGCCGGAAAGCATCAGCGCCAGCAGCGGTACCGCGACCAGCAGCATCGGCAGCGCGTGCGGCACGCTGCGGAACGCGCGCGTCGCGCGACGCTCGTCGGCGCGGAACCATGCGAAGAACACGGTGCACAGCGCGCCCGCGTGCACGAGATTGGAAGGAATCCACATGATGATCCCGGCCAGTTGCTGGTCGTCCAGCGGGCTCAGGCCATAAGCTTGCGTCGTATGCAGGTACGCGCCGTACAGCGGCGCCGGCGCGAACGTCAGCACCGCGCCGATCATGCCCATCACGAATCCCGCGGACACCACGAACACGACCGTCGCGCCGTAACCCAGCGCGCGCCGTTGGCCGTACGGTTCGATCACGAGCGTCCAGAACTGCAGCGAAACGACGAGGAAACTCAGGTGTTCGAGATCGTGCAGCCATTCGTTCCGGACCGCCGCGTCATACGGGCCCGGAAGGTGCCAGAAGCACAGCGCCACCGTCAGCAGCACCCACACGACCAGCGGGTGCATCAAGCCACGGAAGATCGCATCGAGCCCCGTGCGTTTCCATCCGCGCACCACGCTCCGCCGCGCATCGAGATCGAACGCCCACAACCAGGTCATCACCGGGCGGCCGTAGACCAGCAGCGGCGGGATCACCAGCAGCAACAACATGTGCTGGAACATGTGTCCGGAAAAAAGATCGTCTGCCACCGTGTCGAGCGGTGAGACCAGCGCAAGCAGCAGCACGAACAGGCCGCCGAAGAACGACGCCGCACGCCAGCGCCCCAGGATCGCGCGGCGCTGCCCAGCCATCCGGCGCATGCCGAGCGCGTACGGCACCGCCGCTGCGGCGATACACGCCAGCAGCCAGGGTTCGAAGCTCCAATCCATCGATATCTGCGACATGCCATGTCACCCCATGTCGTCATTCCGGACGCGGCGAAGCCGTGATCCGACTGCGTTTGCAGGATTGCAAACGCGAACGCCAAAGGCGGCTCGCAGAGCGAGCGCCAAGGAAGGCGCGAGTAAACCCGGTGACTTTCGCACGAGAAGCAAAGTCGCTGGGTTCCGGGTTCCGCGCTGCGCGCGGCCCCGGAATGACGATTCTGGAATTTTGGGCTTCCGAGCCATACCGTCACTAATTCAATAATTGCAAACCGGCTGGATGAACAGCATCACGATCGTGAACACCACCGCGATCGAAAACAGCGCGCTGGTCAGCACGGACCAGTGCGCGATGAAACGGTTGCGGAGCTCGCCGGGGTTGCGTGGTTCCACGCCCCGCCACGCGACGTGACCGCGCCACGCGGTCAGCAAGGCGGCGCCCGCCACCATGACGGCAGCGAGGTCGATGCCGCTCAGCCACCACCACAGGCGCGGCCACACCGGCGTCACCAGCGGCACGCTCAGCGGATAGCAGGCGTGCGCGGACAATGCGTAGCCGACGATGAGTTGCACCAGCCACGCGGCGGGCGCGCCGAACACCGCGAAGGTGAGCGCCGGTCCGACGGGCAGGCGTGCGGCTTCGGGTGGGTTGGTGGGCGTGACGACGTTCATGGCGGGGCTCCATGCGGCGTGATCCACGGCAGCAGGTACAACGTGATGAATACCGCGATCCACGCCGCCACCACGAAATACCAATACAGCGCGACCACCGTGACCGCGGAATCACGTCGCGGCGTGATGTAACCCAGGGCGCACCAACCGGCGATCGCCGCCAGGATCAGCACGCCCGCGGCGGTGTGCAGCACGTGGAAGGCAGTGATCGCATAGAACAGTGATCCATACGCGCCACTGTTCGCGAGGAACGGTTCGCCGCGCCAGTCCAAACACTGCAGCACGATGTAGGCGATCCCCAGAAGCAGCGTCAGGATCAATCCGGAATACAACCGGATCAACGCGCCGAGCCGCATGCCGCGCTCGGCCCACCACATCGCGGCGGCGCTGACCAGCAGGATCACGGTGCTCGGCGCCGACCAGCGCAACGGCGGCAAGCCGCTCGGCGGCCACGGTTGCGACGTCTGCGACTGCAGGTAGAAGTAACTGAAGATCAGGTACGCGAACACCGCGGCCTCGGTGCCGATCAGGGCCAGCACGCCCCACCATCCGGGCGTGCGGTAGCCCGCGGGACCGATGGGCAGCGGGCGCGGCAGCGTGCGTTCGTCGTAGGCAGTCATGGCCGCGCCCTCTCTGCCCAGCCCATTTCCGGGCTCGGCCAGAACCACCACAGCAGCACCGGGATCATCGCCAGCAGGCAGCCGGCCGCCACCCACCACATCGACATCAAGAGACCCACGAATGTGCCCGCGATCAGCAGCGCCACCGAGATCGGCGCCAGCGTGGCATGCGGCATCTTCATGATCGCGTCGGGCTCCGCGTCCAGCACCGTGGTGGCGGGAATCTCGTGTTCGTCGTCCAGCACCGCGCCTTCGTCGAGCAGGCTTTGCCGGCTCCCGTCGAGCCGCTCTTCCCACAACGGGTGCAGCGTGGCGACCCGCGGAATCACCGCGAAGTTGTAGCTCGGCGGCGGCGATGCGGTCGCCCATTCAAGCGTGTCGGCGTCCCACGGATTCGGCGGCGCCTTCGGACCCTTCACGCGGCTGCGCACCACGTTGACCACGAACAGCAACACGCCCAGCGCGAACACGAACGAGCCGATGGTGGTGACGAGATTCAAATCGCCCCAGCCCAGATTCGCGGGATAGGTGTAGATGCGGCGCGGCATCCCTTCGAGGCCCGAGATGTGCATCGGGAAGAAGCCGAGATTGAAACCGACGAACATCAGCCAGAAATTCCACCAGCCGAGCCGCTCGCTCATCATCCGGCCGGTCATCTTCGGGAACCAGTGGTAGATCCCGCCGACCACCGGAAACACGTTGATGCCGATCAGCACGTAGTGGATGTGGGCCACCACGAAATAGGTGTCGGTGAGTTGCCAGTCGAGCGGCACCGCGGCCGTCATGAAACCCGACACGCCGCCGATCACGAACAGCACGATTTCGGCTGCGAAGAACTTGAACGCCGTGGTGAACACCGGCCTTCCGGTCCAGATCGTCGCCACCCAGGCGAATACCGACACCGCGGACGGAATCACGATCACGAAGCTGGCGGCTGCGAAGAAGCCCATCGCGATCACCGGCAGGCCGGTGGTGAACATGTGGTGCACCCACACGCCGAAGCCGAGCACCATCGTCAGGATCGTCGCCAGCACCACCGCCGAGTGGGCGACCAGCGGCCGCCGGCAGTAAACAGGCAACCCCTGCGAGACGATGCTCATCGCCGGCAGGACGATCGCGTACACCCAGGGATGTCCGAAGATCCAGAACAGGTGCTGCCACAGCAACGGACGGCCACCGGTCGAAGTGTTGAAGAACTGCGTGCCGAAGCGCCGGTCCAGCCACAGCAGCAGGAAATCCAGGCTGACCGCCGGCACCGCGAACAGGATGCCCACGTTGGCGGTCAGCGTGCCCCAGATCATGATAGGCACGCGGCTGATCGACATCCCCGGTGCGCGCGTCCGGAACATCGTGGCAATGAAATTCACTGCGCCCGCCGTGGTGGAGATCCCGAGGAAGATCATTCCCAGCGAATAGATGTCCACGTTCCAGTCGGGGTTGTAGGCACGCTCGGCCAGCGGCACGTAATTGAACCAGCCGACATCGGTGCCCTTGCCGTTCCAGAAACCGATGTAGAGGAAGATCCCCGACAGCAGGAACACCCAATAGGTGAACGCGTTCAGGCGCGGGAACGCCATGTCGCGCGTACCGAGGATCAGCGGCCACAGGTAATTGCTGAAGCCCGACAGGATCGGCAGCGCGTACAGGAAGATCATCGTGAAGCCGTGCATGCTGAAGAACTGGTTGTACAGTCCGGGCGAAAGCAGGTGCTCGTTCGGCTGCGCGAGCTGCAGGCGCATGCCCAGGGCCTCGATGCCGCCCACCACGAGGAAGGCGAAGGCCGTGACGAGGTAGCGCTTGCCGACCTTCTTGTGGTCGGTGGTGCCGAACCAGCCGTAGAGACCCGGCGGGTCCGACCACATGCTCTCCATCTTCTCGTGGAGTTCTTCGGTCGGTCGCGCGATCACCGGCGTCTTGAAGGTTGGATTCGCTGCCATGGTTGGCGTCCTTGCCGGATTCGATCACTTCAACGTCTGCAGGTAAGCCAGCAGTGCCTGCAACTGCGGGCCGGTCAGGTTTTCGGGAGGCATGTCCACGCCCGGCTTCTGCGCGGGCGCGTCGCTGACCCATGCGGCGAGATTGCCCGGCGTGTTGCGCAACGTGCCCGCGGCAAGGGTGTGCCGGCTCATCAGGTGCGTGAGGTCCGGACCCATCGTTCCCTGGCTGCCCGGTACGCCGCGCACGCTGTGGCAGATCGCGCAGCGCGTGCGGAAAATCCGTTCGCCTTGCCCGGCGAAACCCGGCGCGGAAGCGGCAGCCGGCTGCAGCTGGTGTCCCCACCAGCGATCGAACGTTTGTCTGGGTTGTGCGACCACGTACAGCGCCATGTGCGCGTGCTGCAGGCCGCAGAACTCGGCGCACTGCCCGCGATACACGCCGGGTTTGTCGGCTTCCAGCCACGCATGATTCATCTGGCCGGGAATGGTGTCGGTCTTGCCGGCGAGCTGCGGCACCCAGAACGAATGGATCACGTCGGCGCTGGTGAGGTGTACTTCGACCGGCACGCCGACCGGGATGTGGATTTCGTTGGCGGTGTCGAACGTCCGCTTCGGCGCGCCCGCATACGAATAACGCACCTCCCACCACCATTGGTGCCCCGTCACCTGCAAGGTGATCTTCGGGTGCCCCGGCGCCGCAGCCGCCGTGCCCAGCACGTAGAAAGTCCAGATCGCGGAAAGCAGCAACAGCACGATCGACACCGGCACGCCGATCGTCAGCCACGGCGTCCCGTTGCGACCGTGCGACAACACCGGCCAGCCGCGCTCGTCCCAGGCGCCGTCGCCACGTTTCCACCAGATGCCGATCAGCACCGCGAATGCGATGAAGGCGGCAACGAAGATCGACAGCCCCAGCAAGCCCCAGCCGAGCTTGGTGATGGGATTCGCCGCCGCACCGTGCGACACCATGTAGGTCATGGGTCCCGCGTGCGCGAGCGCGGGCGCGACCAGCAACGCGATGGCGGACACGCGGCGCATCAGTGGCCGCCGGTCGTCGAAGCCGGCGCCGCCGGTGTCTTCGGGCTCGGCGTAATGGCCGGCGCGGGATAAGGCGGCCTGGGTGCAGGCCTGGGATGCACGGGCAGGCGCGGCGGCGTGCGTTCGGAAGCGGGATGCGGCGTGTTGCCGGGCATCGGGTGCACGCCCAGCCGCGTGTTCGATTCGAATTCCGGATTGGGTTGCGAGAGCGTTTCCACGTAGGTGACCAGTTCCCAGATCGCCTTGGGCGGCAACGCGGTGCCCCACTGCGGCATGCCGTTGGGACGCCCGTGCAGGATGCTCAGGTAGATGTCCCCGGGACTGCCGCCGTAGATCCATACATCATCGGACAGCGCGGGACCCATCCCGCCGCCGCCACCGGGCGCATGGCAGCCGGCGCAATTCATGGCCGTGAACAGCTTCTTGCCCTGCATCCAGGCGTTGCGGTCGCCTTGGTACGGATTCTTCATCTGCGCGGGTATGCCGATGTGCAGGTCGGACACCGCCGTATGCTGCATCTGCGTGGCCGGCGAACCCTGCACCTGCGGCGCCGTCATCTGCGCGAAACCCACCGCGGTCACCGCGAGCGAGGATGCCAACGGGATGACCAGCCAGAACGATTTCATCATGCCCTCCTTGGCTGCGCCGCACGGCAGATCAATCCGATGCGGCCTTGCGCGCAAGCCTTGCCTGCAACCCGGACGCGTCCGGATCCGGGATGCGGAGCTGCGGCACGCCGTATTGCGTCAGCAGGCCGCGGATCGCGGTGCGGTGCGTTTGCAGGAACGCATTCAATTTGTCGCGCAGGGCGGTGTCGCCGTGGCGCACCGCCATCGAGATCGAAAACTGGAACGGCAGGAGGGTGTCGGTCGCTGTCAGCGGCACCACTTTCAGCTTGACCGGCTCGCGCGTCGCGAAATAGCCGGCCATCGGCCCCCATGCAACCGCCACGTCGACGTCACCCTTGGCGACGGCGTCGATCAGGTCCGAGGAGGGATTGGGTTTGCCGAAATCCGAAAACAATTTGTAGATGCGCACGTTCCTGACGATGCCCCGGTGCGCGAGCGTGGCGCCGCCGGGCAGGTCCACCCAGTCGTCGCCGGTCGCGTGCACGCCGATCTGAAGCGTGCGCAGGCGCGGGTCATTCAGCGACTTCAACCGGTACGGCGCGTCGGCGCGATAGACCAGCGCGTAGGCGGAGCGGTAATAGGGATCGGTGGTCAGCACGCCGCGTTCGTGGTCGGCGGTCGGGAACCCCATCACCACGTCGCACTTGCCGGCATCCAGGGTGTCGCGCACGAATTCCTTCTGCTGGGCAGCCCAGGTGTAACTGACGGTCTGCCCGGTCGACTGCGCCAGCATTGCCGCCAGCTTGTTTTCGAAACCCTGTTCCGCGCGATTGGAAAACGGCAGGTCGTTGGGATCGGCGCAGACACGCAGCGGCTTGTCCGATGGCGCGGGCGCCACGCCGGGATACTGGGTGTGCGCCGACTGCGCCCATGCAATCGCCGGCACGAGCAACAGCAAGGCCAGGACGCACGGACATGGCTGGAGCTTGCGGCGGAAGATGCCCATCACGGCGAGCCTCCCGCCTTCGGCAACGCGAACACGTACAGCGTGCCGCCCTTCGCGGTGTAATCGGGCAGGTCCTGCGTGGCACCCACGAAACCGAGCGCGCCGTAGGGATTGCGCGGATCGAGGTCACCGGCCACCACCGCGCCCGACCAGCCGCCCACGCCCGCGAGCACCGCGATGTATTCGCGTCCGTCGGGACCGCGATACGCGATCGGCTGGCCGTTGATGCCCGACCCCACCCGGAACTTCCACAGCAACTTGCCGGTTTTCGCATCGACCGCCTTGAACCAGCGATCCATCGTGCCGTAGAACGCGATGCCGCCCGCCGTGACCAGTGCACCGCTCCACACGGGGAAGTTTTCGTGGTCCGACCAGACGATCTTCGCGTGGACCGGATCGTAGGCCGTGAACGCGCCTCGATAGCCGCCGGGCCCGGCCTTCATCGCCACCTTCGCGCCGACGTAGGGCGTGCCCTCGATGTAGCTGACCTTGGTGACTTCCTCGTCCTGGCACACGTTGTTGTGCGGGATGTAGAGCAGCCCGGTGAGCGGCGAGTAGGCGCTCGGCTGCCAATCCTTGCCGCCCGTGGAAGCCGGGCAGATGTCGGTGACGGTCTTGTCGAGTTGCGGCACCTTGGCGGGGTTCACCACCGGCGCACCGGTTTCGAGGTTGATCCGCTCGATGGAATTTGCGCCGGGGAAGAACTTGTTGGCGGAAATGATCTTGCCGGTGGTGCGGTCCTGCACGTACATGAAGCCGTTGCGGTCGGGGTGCATCAGCACCTCACGCGTCTTGCCGTCGATGTCGATGTCCGCCAACACACTCTCGTTGACACCGTCGTAATCGTGGGTGTCGTGCGGATTCCACTGCACCGCCCACTTCGCCATGCCGGTGTCGGGATCGCGCGCGAACAACGTGCAGGTCCAGAAGTTGAGGCCAGGCCGCTGGTAGGCATTCCAGGGACCGGGATTGCCGGTGCCGTAATAGATCAGGTTCAACTTCGGGTCGTAGGTGATCCAGCCCCACACCGGACCCCCGCCGATCATCCACGCGGCCTTGTTGGGCCAACTGGTTTCGCCGAGGTTCGGGCCCTTGTCTTCGGGATACGGGGGATCGAAATCCTTGCCGATCAGGACATCCTTGTCCGGTCCCGTCGAATAGGCCGTCCACTGCACCTTGCCGGTATCGGTATCCAGCGACTTCAGCCAGCCCCGCACGCCCAATTCGCCGCCGCTGACGCCTACCAGCACGTGGTTCTTCACCACCAGCGGCGCCATCGTCATCGTTTCGCCGCGGTTGATGTCGCCCAGCTTGGTGTTCCAGATCTGCTTGCCGGTCTCGGCGTCGACCGCGATGGTGTGGTCGTCCAGCGTGTTGAAGAAAATCTTGCCGTCGGCATACGCGACGCCGCGGTTGATCACGTCGCAGCAAGCGACGCCCTGCGAAGCGCGGGACGGGTGCGGCTTGAACACCCACTTGATCGCACCGTCCCGGGCCAGGTCCAGCGCGTACACGATGTTCGGCCACGGCGTGATCACGTACATCGTGTCGCCGATCACCAGCGGCGCCGCCTCGTGTCCGTGCAACACGCCGGTCGAAAACGTCCAGGCCACGCCGAGGCCTTTCACGTTGCCGGCGGTGATCTGTTTCAATCCGCTGAAGCGGGTGCCCGCATAGTTCTTGGCCGGCATCGGCCAATCGGCAGGATTGTTCTCGAGCTGCAGGAGGCTTTGGCCGGCTGCGGAGTTCGCCGTGCTGCCGGCAGGCACAGGCGTGGCCGGTTTCGGTTCCGTTTGCGCCTGCGCCCGCGCCGCCCCGCAAAGGGCAGCGGAAACGGCCATCGCCAGGGCAAGTGTTTTCATCGATGCCTCCTTGGCACCCGCGGCCGGCGTCGCCTGCCGGCCGGACGCACGAATTGCGTCAGCGGTGTTTGCGTCAGTGGACGCCGCTGTTTTCCGTCGCGGTCTGCTGCTGAAGCGTGTCCAGGTGTTTCTTCAGCACCGGCAACGCCGATTGCGCAAGTTGCTTCACCTGCGGCACCGAGCCGTGCTGGATTTCCCGCTCGGTCGCTTCGATGGTCTTGACGTGCCCATCGGCCTCGGTGTGCGTCCAGGTCTGGTCGAACTGGGTGCCGGACAGCCTCTTGAATTCCTTCGCCTCCTGCTGCTGCTCGGCGTTCGGCTTGGTCGGCAGGTCCACGCCCAGCTCCCGCGCGACGGGCCGGAGCTTGGAGTCCAGCTCCGCATGATCCCGGGTCAGCATCCGGCCAGCCTCGCGGACGGCGTCGGTGTGGCCCTTCTCGGCTGCGAGATTGCCGCTGGCGATCTCGGCGAGATTGCCTTGGTGTGCGGCGATCAGCCAGCTGCGGTCCTGCGAGGAAACCTGCGGATTGGCGGCCAGCGCGGTGACGGGGAGAACAAACAGCACGGAAAGCAGCGAAATCCCTTTCATGGTGGTCGGCCTCCTTGCCGATGGATGAAACACAATCCGGAAAATTACCGTACGCTGCTGGAACGTATGCGTCAATGAAGACAACGTGAAACCTCAACGTGCGGAAACCCGCGGCCGTTCGCGATCCGCGCGCCGGCAGCGGTACAACTCGTTGCCGTAAACCGCGGCAATGCCGGGCACCATGCCCGCCATCAAGGGCCAGTAGCGGTCGGGCACCTTCTGCTCCTTCATCCGCAGCTTGAAATCGGGCCGTTCGCCGAGTCCGGCCAGTGATCGCAAGGCATCCCAATGCAGGCACGATGCAAGCGCGCAGGCGGCGAACGGAAGGACCTCGAGAAAGCTGTGCGTGTGCTGCTCGCATGGCGTCACTTGGCGGTACTTCACCGCGTAAGCCACGTCCCGGAATGCGGTGAGCTCGTGCACGACGGCGGTACCCCACATTGCGACCAATGCGCCCGCGTTGATCTTGGCCAGAAGCCCCAACAGCAGCGGCACGCCGATCTCGGCGAACATCACGATGTGGAGCAACGATTCCCGGATACCGGCGGTGTGCTCGATGTCGGTGCGTTTGTGCCACCACCAGTCGGCCAACCCGGCACCCAGCCAGGCCGGCATCAGGCAATAGAGGAACAGCGGATCACGCTGCGCTCGGGGTCGAGCGATCGCGCAGACAAGTCGATCTCCGGCAGGCGCCGGTAGCGCGACCATGCGGATGCGATGACAGCGCCCCCGCAACGCCCGACGTGGCGAAGGCGACGCACGATACGCTCCTGCCGGGCTGCCTCAGAGCGCCGAAACCGCGGCTTCGGCCACGGCCTGGTCCTGCTGGTTGTCACCGCCGCTGACGCCGACCGCACCCACGCACTGGCCGTCCTGCTTCAACGGGATACCGCCGGGGAAAATCATCACGCGTCCGTGATTGGAGACGTGGATGCCGTAAAACGGCTTTCCGGGCTGCGCCTTCCCGGCGAGGTCCCCGGTCGGCAGTTCGAACATCGCCGACGTGAACGCCTTGTCGATCGCGATGTCGACGCTTCCCTTCCACGCGCCGTCCATGTGCGCGAAGGCGACCAGGTTGCCGCCGTTGTCGACGATCGCGAGATTCATCGGCTGGCCGATGTCGTTCGCCTTGGCTCCGCCGCCGGCGATCATGCGGCGTGCATCCTCGAGTGAAACCATGGATTGCTGCAACATGCGGGAACTCCCTTTCTGCTGCCCGCGTCCGTGCGGGAGTCCCAGTGTGCGGCGCGTGCCGTGAACGCGCCGTCACGGCGAGTTGCCGGCGCGCGATGGCGCGATCAGCCGCGCCGGTGATCCAGCCAGACTTCCAGGCCCTGGGTGTTGATTTCCACGTCCATGTCCAGCAACTCGCGCGCCCGCGCTCCGGGCATCGGATGGCGGCGTTCGCGCAGTTGATCCAGGTGGTAATCCATCAGCGCGGCATGGATGCGCGCGTGGCGATCCGGCGCGTCGGCGTGCGCGCGTGCAATCCGCTGATACGCGACAAGGCCTTCGCGCAAATCGTTCGCCAGCGCGGGGACCGCATCCACGCGTCCGTAATGCGTCAGGTAAACGTGAGCGGGCGAGCGTTCGAGCAGCCGGTCCAGCGTGGCATTCCAGGCCACGGGATCGAACTGCACCGGGCTGGTGGTCGGGATCAGGTAGTTGCCGTCGGCCGTGTCGAATTCGCGGTACGCCAGTCCGAACACGTCGCCGGTGAACCAGCCGCGGCTGGACTCGTCCCAGATTGCGCAGTGGTGGCGCGCGTGACCCGGCGCGTCGATGAACCGCAAGGGCCGTCCGCCCAGCATCACTTCGAAATCATGATCGGATGCGACATCCGCCACCACGATGCGCGATTCGGGCACCGGCAGGATTTCGCCGTAGGTGGCGCGCATCGCGTCGGGGCCATATACCGCGGTGGCACCCGCGATGAGTTGCGAAGGATCGACCATGTGGCGCGCACCGCGGGGATGGATCACGATGCGCGCGTTCGGCAACTCGCGCAGCAACGCACCCGCGCCCCCGGCATGGTCGAGATGCACGTGCGTCGGCATCACGTAATCGACCGCGCCGCGCTCGACACCGAGCGCGTCCAGTGTCTGCAGCAAACCCGGCACCGACAGGCTGGTACCGGATTCCACGAACGCGTAATGCCCGCCACCATCCACCAGATAGCAGGCCGCCATCTGCGGCCGGTGCTGCTCCGTATCGATGCAGACGATGCCGTCGTTCAATACCTGGTAACGGGTCATTCGAATCTTCGCTGGGGCGCCCGCGGATCCACCGCGATGCAGGAACCTGATGGTGATGCCGTATCCGGGGCAGGCGCAAGTTCGCGGCCCCCGGCTTCAGGTGCCTGATTCGGCGCCCGCGGTCAGCGTCGGCTCCGGCGGACCGGGCAGCGCGGCGTCGGGCGGCTGCGCGGCGGGGAACTGCGCGATCGCGACGGTCCCCCGGCCCAGCGCGCTTTCCAGGTCCACCTGCCAGCCGTAACGGTCGGCGATCCGGCGCACGATCGCGAGTCCGATGCCGTGCCCCGTGCCGCCTGTCCGGCTGCCGCGATAAAATGCCTGGAATGCGCGCTCGAGGTCTTCCTCGCTCATGCCGCTGCCGGTGTCGGACACGCGCACACTGTCGGCCTCCACCTCGATGGTGACACTGCCGCGCTCGGTGTAGAGGCAGGCATTGCGGATGAGGTTGCCGATCATCACCGCGAACACCCGCGGCGGCGCGTGCAGGGCAAAACGGGCGTGCTCGACAAGTTCCAGTTTCACCGGCTTGCCGGCCAGCAGCTCGCGGTAACGCGCGACCTCGGCGCTGACCACGTCGTTGGCCAGGAAATCCTCGTCGCGCAACCCCGTGTCCGATTCGCGCGCCAGCACCAGGAACGTTTCGATCAGCGCCTCCATCTCGCGCACCGAACGCCGGATGCGTGCCAGCGAACGCTGCGCGAACGGACTCATGTCTTCGTCCGCCAGCACGTCGACGGCCACCTTCATCACCGTGAGGGGCGTGCGCAGTTCGTGGCTGGCATCGCGGGTGAAATTGCGTTCGCGCTCGACGAAGGCCTCCAGCCGGTTGGCAAAGTTGTACAGCGCGGTGACCAGCACCTCGACATCGCTGTCGGAGGCGGCCGGCAGGTTGGCGGGTGCGAGCGATTCGGGTTCGGGATGGTCGGGATTCCAGCGCCGCACCACCTTGGCCAGCGCGATGACCGGCGAAAGCGCCTTGCGCGACGCCCGATAGGTGAGCCAGGTGGCGAAATAAATGATCAGCACCACCAGCACCACCGGGATCAATCCGAACAGCATCACCACGTTGTTGGGGCGGTCGTTGTTGAACAGCAGGTACATGCGTCCGCGCACGTCTTCCGACACCAGCACCGTGCCGAGCGTCCCGTCCGCCAGGCGGACCTGGTGATAGCCGAGGTCGAGTCCGCGCAACTCGCGCGGTATGGCCGCGTCGGATTCCCCCGGCGCACGCCGGTAGGCGCGTAGCAGCCAGGTGTCGGGGAGCGGTGCGTCGGGATCGAGCGCCAGCTTCTGGTCGTAGTACTGCGTCTCGCGTTCGAGCTCCTGGCGCGCGATGGCCTGGCGGCTGGAGTTGGCGGCGGCATAAACGCCGAGTGCGGTGACCACGCTGATGGCTGCCACCCACAGCGAGAACATCACCCAGAAACGGTGGCCGATGCTGGCATATCTGGCCATGGATCAGGCCTGGCGGAATGGCACGTGCATGAAGATGGGTCTCCGCACGTGCCTCCTGCGCGCGCGTTTCGAAGGCGGGAAGGTCACGAACCGTTCAAGCGGTGGATGCCGACGCCGCGGCCTCCTCGTCCAGGTCGGCGATGCGGTAGCCTGCGCTGTGGATCGTGTGCAGCAACGGACGCGCATACGGCTTGTCCACGACGCGCCGCAGGTTGTAGAGGTGCGAACGCAGCGTGTCGGAATCGGGCAGCGTGTCGCCCCATATCTCGCGTTCGATGTCGTGGCGTGACACCACCCTCGGCGATTCGCGCATCAGGATCGTGAGCAGCTTCAGGCCGATCGGAGACACCTGGAGTTCCTCGCCGTCGCGCACGATCCGCAGCGTCGCGGTATCCAGCGTCAGGTCGCCGACCTGATACACCTCGCTGGAAACCTGCCGCCGCTCGCGCCGGATCAGGGCGCGGATGCGGGCTTCGAGTTCGCGCGGCTCGAACGGCTTGACGAGATAATCGTCGGCGCCGGCATCCAGACCGATCAGCTTGTCCTCGAGGGTATCGCGCGCGGTGAGCATCAGCACCGGGGTGGCCTTCTTGGCTTCCCCGCGCAGCTTGCGGCATACGTCCAGACCATCCATGCCGGGCAACATCAGGTCCAGCACGATCACGTCGTAGCTCCCGGTGACGGCCAGGTGCAGGCCGCTGACGCCATCGCCCGCGAAGTCGACGGCATAACCGCGGCGTTCGAGGAACTCGCCCACCATTTCGGCGATGCCGCTGTTGTCCTCGACCAGCAGCACCATGCCGGTCTGTTTCTCGCGTTCGAATTCGTTCATGGCTGCCCCTCGTGGAAACGTCCTCACGCCGCGTGCACGGCTGTGGAATGTGCCGTCACGGAGGTGATCGTCGCGTGAAAGCCGGAGGGTACCGCGGCGGGCCGCGCATGTCCGCCGCCCCCGGGGAAAGCGGTCCCCGGGGCCGGGTCAACCCATTGGCGTGCACGTGCGTTGTGGCCATGACCGGCGGAGCAACGACCGCCGGTTTCCCGGGTGACGTGCGCGTGACGTCGACGGGACCCGGCGGGCGTAACTCCCTTCCCGCCCGTCGCTGATTCCTGCCGCGGCGGCAGCGTCGCGGCAGGCTTTCTTCAATCCTCGCGCGGCACGGTGACTTTGCCCTTGACGCCGCGGTGGTGGACATCGCCGCTGCCGACCGAGCCGACGCTGAAATCGCCGCCTACCCCATCTGCGGCGAAATCCCCGGAACCCACACTGTCGACACGCACGCTGCCCCCGGCCTGCTCGACCTTCGCCTCGCCCGACCCCACGGAGCCGACCGAGACACCGCCCGTCACCTGACGGACCACGAGTTCGCCCGAACCCACGCTGTCGACCTTGATGCTGCCGCCCACCCCAATCATTTTCGCGTCGCCGGACGAAATCGAACCGAGTGTCACGTTGCCGGTGACGTTGCGCAGGTCGAGGCTGCCCGAGTTCACCCCGTCGACATGCGCATCACCCCGGACGCCGTCCACGCTTGCCTCCCCGGAGCCGACGCTGGACTGCCCGAGGCTGCCGACATCGCGTGCGACCACATCGCCCGAACCCACGCGCAAGCGCAGTTCACCGGCAATGCGGTTGGCTTTCAAATCGCCCGAGCCCAGCTTGACGTCCAGCGAAGCCAGTCCGTTCGCCTGCGCCTCGCCCGAACCTTCCTTCAACTTCACGGCCAGCGATTGCGGCACGCGCACGTCCAGCTTGAGGTATGCGTACGAATCGCCGAAGAGGGAGAAGACCATGCCCCCGTCACCATCGTCCGCCACGACGCTCGCGGTGTCGCCGTTCCGCGTCGCTTCCACCTTTATCTTCGAAAGCCGCTTTTCGCTCGAGGCGCAGGCCGTCCCGTTCACCACGATCCTGGCAAGCCCTGGCTCTGCGCCGATCGTCAGGTTGTCAGGACCGATCTCGACCGACAGCAGTTTCAATCCCGCAGCATCCAGCTCGGCATGCCGCGGCGCGCTGTAACGGCACCGCTCGGCCGCGCCGGCGGCCACCGATACCGCGAGCAGGGCGGCGCCAGCGAACAGTAGGATGGGTTTGCGCATGACGACTCTCCGGCATCACCGCCTCGCGGTGGACCGTTGCAAGGATAGGGTCGCCGGATGCGTCCCTTCATGTGCCCAAAGTCGCGTGACTTGCGGCCTATCCTTCGGAACCTCGAAGCGGACCCGCCATGCCCGTCATGCGACGCAAGCCGGAGTGCGGAGACAGGATCCCGTGGGTGACGGCCCGCAGCGCGCCCTCAATGCTCCTCGCCCTTCGCCCGGTTCCACAGCGCGTCCTGCTCGTCGAGCGATTTGCCCGCCAGCGTTTCGCCGGCGGCGGCCGCGAGGGATTCCATGCGCCGGAAGCGGCGCTCGAATTTCGCGTTCGCATGGCGCATGGCCCGTGAAAAATCGACCCCGGCGTGACGCGCCAGATTCACCAGCACGAACGCCACGTCGCCGATCTCGTCCAGCAGGCGATCCTGGCCCGCACCCGCCGCGAACTCGGCGCGCACTTCGGCAGCTTCCTCCTGCAGCTTGTCCAGCACCGGCTCCGGGCCGGGCCAGTCGAAGCCGACCGTCGCTGCGCGCTCGCACAGTTCCAGCGCGCGCTTCCATTCGGGCAGGCCGCGCGACACGCCGGCCAGCACGCTGGTGTCGTCACCCTCGCCCATGGCGGCGCGTTCGGCCCGCTTGATGTCCTCCCATGCGCGCGACTGTTCTTCCGCGTTGGCGTAGTGGGCGTCGGCGAACACGTGCGGGTGCCGGCGCACCAGCTTGGCGTTGATCGCGTCGACCACGTCCACGAAATCGAACAGCCCCTGCTCCTCGGCCATGCGCGCGTGGAACACCACCTGCAGCAGCAGGTCGCCCAATTCGGCCTTGAGCGCCGCGTAATCCTTGCGGTCGATCGCATCGGCGACCTCGTAACTTTCCTCGATGGTGTACGGCGCAATCGTGTCGAACGTCTGGGCGACGTCCCACGGACAACCATGCTGGCGGTCGCGCAGGCGGGCCATGATCGCGAGCAGATCCGCCATGGCGCCGCGATGTTCGGTCATGGGCGCAACCCGAGCTTGGCGAGCCAGTCCACCGAGCGGTCGCCAAGCGCGAGAAACTCCGGATTCAACAGCGAATCCTTGGTGTTGTAGCGCAGTGCCTGGCCCTGCAGGTCCACGACGGCGCCACCGGCCTGTTCCAGCACGCATTGCGCGGCAGCGGTGTCCCACTCCGAAGTCGGGCCGAGGCGCAGGTAAAGATCGGCATCCGCGCGCGCGATCATGCAGAACTTGATCGACGATCCCACCGAAACCAGCCGGTGATAACCGAGATGCTCGAGCATCGCCAGCTGTCGTTCACTGCCGTGCGAACGGCTGCCCGCAACGATGGGAATCGAGGCCGCGGGCCGCGTCGTGATCGGCTGCGGCAGCGCACCCGGGGCGGTTTCCAGAAATGCGCCGTCACCCGCGACGCCGTAATACAGCTCGCCGGTCACCGGCACCAGCACCACGCCCAGGACCGGCGCGTGGCCTTCGATCAGGGCGATGTTGACGGTGAATTCGCCATTGCGCTTCACGAACTCCCGGGTGCCGTCCAGCGGATCGACCAGCCAGTAGCGCCCCCATGCCTGCCGTACGCTCCAGTCGAGGCTCCTGGATTCCTCCGACAGCACCGGAATGTCGGGCGTCAATTCGCGCAGGCCCTGCACGATCAACCGGTGCGAAGCCATGTCCGCGGCGGTCAGCGGCGAGTCGTCGCTTTTGGTTTCCACCGCGAAGCTGCCCGCGTAGATTTCCAGGATCGCCGCGCCCGCGCGGCGAGCCAGTGCGCAACTCTCGTGCGCGATGCGATCGAGGCTGCTCATGGCGTTTCCTTCGGCTGGAACTTTCCGGCCAGGTATTCGCGCGCGATGAACAGCGCGGCGATGGAGCGTCCCTCGGACACGTCGTCGCGCGCCAGCAACCGGTTCAGCTCGGAAAGCTTCCAGGGCACCACTTCCAGCATCTCCGGTTCGTCGCCGGGACGGCGTTGCGGGTACAGATCCTGCGCAAGGATCACCTGCGCCTTGTGCGTCATGTAGGCCGGCGAAAGCGAAAGGGTGGCCAGGGGCGTGAGCGTGCGCGCGCCGAAACCGGCTTCCTCCTGCAGCTCGCGATCGGCCGCCTGCAGCGGCGTTTCGCCTGGATCGATGCGGCCTTTCACGAGGCCGAGTTCGTAGCGATCCACGCCCACGCAGTATTCGCGCACCAACAATACGGTGTCGCGATCCCGCATCGGCACGATGAATACCGCGCCCCGCCCCGACGCGCTCAAGCGTTCGAAAGTGCGGTGCGCGCCATTCGAAAAAGCAAGATCGACTTCCTCGATCCGCAGGAACCGGCTGTCGCGCGCTGGACGCGTGGCGAGGATCTCGGGTCGCTTGGGCATCCGGGGATTGTAACGGACGCCACCTGTGCGATTGGCGCTGCCGCTCCGCGCGTGTCGCCTTCACGCATGTCGTGCGTTCGCCCGGACCGAAACGGCCGTCATGGCCCGGCCTTTCACAACCGTCCGCCCTGGTTCGAACTGGTCGGAGCCGGGACAACGCTTGCCGCGGCGGCAGGCGTCGAAGCGGCCGGTGCCGGCTTCGCCGCGCTCGATGCGGGTTTCGGCAACGGCACCTTCTTGCCGGTCAGCGTTTCCGGCGGCGGCATCGACAGGCGAATATCGTCATCGTTCCCGGGCGGCGGTTGCGGATCGTCGCCCTTGCAGCCCGCGAACAACGCCAGCGGCGACAACGCACAGTGCAACCGGATGCCGCCCGGCAGGCGCACCGTCTTTTGCACGGTGGTCTTCTCGATGACCTTGTCGACCGCGCGTCCGATCGTCTTCTGGCCGAGGCTTTCCTTGTCCGGCGCCCAGTCCTTGTTGAATCGGGTCGGCTTGTACGGCAGCGGGGACTTGCCGCTGGAGATTTGCGATCCCTTGATTTCCGGCGTCCGGTAGGCCGCTGTCGGCGCGGACTCGCCGGCGCTCGGCGGCAGGCGAACCTGCCCATTGGATTCGTACAGTTGCAGCGGCGGCCCGTTCACGCCTTCGAGCGTCGCGCTGATCGCGCCTTTCGCGGGCGGTACGTAATGCAAACGCCGCGCAGGCGCGGCGGGCTGTCCCTGCAACGGCGGCGGCGGCACCAGGGGAGGCGGGGGCGGCAACTCCGATTCCGGTTCGAGCAAGCTCACCGCAATCACGCCGCTCTCGTCCCGGCTGTACGGCGCAGGCCGCAGGATGAGGTACGCGACCCAGCCCAGCAGCACGTGCGCGGCAATCACCAGTCCGACCAGCAGCCAAAGGCTGCGCCGGTCGCGCGGCGGCTCCTGGCGCTGGGTCAGGCGAACCCATGGCAGATCGGCGAGTTCGGCTGCCGCGTCGCGCACGACGCGATCACGGGATTGCACCAGATCCTCGATTTCCTGTCCGTCGTTGCGTGGCATGCGGCCGGCCGATGCGCGCGCGTTGCGCGCGTGGGAGTTTAGGGGATGCGCCATGGCGGCCCGTGCGCGGGGCGGACGGGGGTTCAGACCGTGTCCCGCGCAACAGGTTCCGCCGGCCCCTTGACCCTGCCCGGTGATTGGCGCATGGTCTTGCGACTGCCGCCACCGGAAAGCGAGGTCAGCATGAGCGCCTACTCCACCCGGGACATTCGCAATGTGGCCCTGACCGGGCACGCCGGCGCCGGCAAGACCAGCTTGTTCGAAGCGCTGCTGCAGGCGGGTGGCGCGATCCAGACCGCGGGTGCGATCGAGCGCGGCAACACGGTGTCGGACTTCGACGACCAGGAGAAGGAACGCCAGCATTCCATTCATTCGTCGATCGCCTCGGTGGATGCTTCGGGCTGCCACATCAACCTGATCGACACCGCCGGCTACGCGGATTTCCGTGGCGAAACGCTGTCCGCACTGGCGGCCGTCGAGACCTGCACGGTGGTGGTGAACGCCGCCAACGGCATCGAGCATGGCACCCGTCGCATGATGCACTACGCGAAGGAACGCCGGCTCGCACGCATGCTGGTGGTGAATCGCATCGACATGGACGACATCGACGTGGCGGCGGTGGTCGAGTCCCTGCGCGAAGAATTCGGTGCGGAATGCCTGCCGGTGAACCTGCCGGCCGAACACGGCGCGAAGGTGGTCGATTGTTTCTTTTCCCGCGACGGAACGAGCGATCTCGGCCCGGTCGCCGACGCGCACCAGCGCATCGTCGACCAGGTGGTCGAGATCAATGAACGGCTGATGGGCCGCTACCTCGAGGAGGGCGAAGACAAGCTGTCGCCCGAAGACCTGCACGATGCCTTCGAACAGTGCCTGCGCGAGGGACACCTGGTGCCCATCTGTTTCACCTCCGCGCGCACCGGCACGGGCGTCGCGGAATGGTTGCAGATCGCGTGCCGCCTGCTGCCACACCCGGGCGAGGCCAACCCGCCGCCCTTCGTCAAGGGAGCGGGGGCCGAGCCGGTCGAGGCCAGACCCGATCCCGACGCGCACGTGATCGCGGACGTGTTCAAGATCATCAACGATCCCTTCGTCGGCAAGCTCGCGGTGTTCCGCGTGTGGCAGGGTACCGTGAAGAAGGATTCGCAGCTTTTCATCGACGACGGCAAGAAGCCGTTCAAGGTCGGGCACCTGCTGAAGCTGCAGGGGAAGGACCATATCGAAATCGAGCAGGCGATCCCGGGCGACATTGCCGGCGTCGCCAAGGTCGAGGACATCCACTTCGACGCGGTGCTGCACGATTCGCACGACGAAGACGCGATCCACCTGCAACCCTTGAAATTCCCGCTTTCGATGTTCGGGCTTGCGGTGGAACCGCAGCACAAGGGCCAGGACCAGAAGCTCGCGACCGCGCTGGCGAAGCTCGCCGAAGAGGATCCTTGCCTCACGATCGAACACAACAAGGAGTTGAACGAGACCGTCGTGCGCGGCTTGTCCGACCTGCACCTGAAACTCACGCTCGCGAGAATGCAAAACAAGTATGGCGTGGAGGTGATCACCCATCCGCCGCGCATCGCCTATCGCGAAACGGTAGGCGCCAGCGCCGAAGGCCATCACCGCCACAAGAAGCAGACCGGCGGAGCCGGGCAATTCGGCGAAGTGTTCCTCCGCATCGAACCCCTGCCGCGCGGCGGGGGCTTCGAATTCAGCGACGAGAGCAAGGGCGGCGTGATTCCGAACCAGTTCATCCCCGCGATCGAGAAGGGCGTGCGCCAGGTACTCGATCACGGCGCGATCGCGGGTTATCCGATGCAGGACGTGCGCGTCATCGTCTATGACGGCAAGTATCACCCGGTCGATTCCAAGGAAGTCGCGTTCGTGTCGGCGGGCAGGAAGGCGTTCCTCGATGCGGTCTCGAAGGCCCGGCCGATCGTACTGGAACCGATCGTCAACATGGACGTCAACGTACCCGAGCAATACATGGGCGACGTCACCGGCGCGCTCGCCTCCAAGCGCGCGCGCATCAACGGCACCGACGCGCTGCGCGGCGGCGTGCTGGTGATCAAGGCGCAGGCGCCGCTGGCCGAAGTGGTGGACTACCAGACCGAATTGCGCTCGCTCACCGGCGGTGAAGGCCGTTTCGCGATGGAGTTGTCGCACTACGACGCGGTGCCGCCGCAGATCCAGAAGCAGCTTACCGAGGCATACAGACCCAAACCCGAAGAAGACTGAGTCCGCGTCGTCCCGCAGCACAAACCACGAGGAAAGCCGTCATGACACTCGCTTCGCTGTGGTTGCCCATCATCCTGTCCACCGTGTTCGTGTTCATCGCGAGCGCCCTGATCAACATGCTGCTGAAGTTCTGGCATGCGCCCGATTACCGCGGGTTCCCGAACGAGGACGAGGTACGCGCCGCGATTCGGGCCGGCAATCCGGCGCCCGGGCAATACTCCATTCCGTGGTGCGACCAGGAGACGATGAAAGATCCCGCGATACGCGAGAAATTCGTCCAGGGACCCGTCGGCGTGGTGAACCTGCGGCGCGCGGGCCCCGTGAACATGGGCGCGTACCTGCTGCAATGGTTCCTGTTCTGCGGCCTGGTCTCGGTGCTGTGCGCCCTGGTCGCGCTGGTGCTGCCGGCCGCCGCCGATCCGCATCGGGTTTTCCACACCACCGCGTTGGCCGCCCTTGCCGGTTACGCCCTCAGCCTCGTCCAGAATGCCATCTGGTTCGCGTGGCCATGGAAAAACGCATTCAAATACATGGTTGACGGCGTCGTGTACGCGATCATCACCGGCTTCACGTTCCTCTGGCTGTGGCCGGAGGCCTGACCGAGCCTGCCAAACGGCCGGGGGCGATCAGGGGGACCGCTCGCGAAAGCGGTCGGTCGCACTGACCAGTTCGTGGATGTTGCCGGGCTCGAACGCCGAGTGGCCGGCGTCGGGAACGATGCGCAGATCGGCCTGCGGCCATGCGCGATGCAGGTCCCATGCACTGCGCGCGGGGCACACCACGTCATAACGGCCCTGCACGATCACCGCCGGAATGCCGTGCAGGCGATGCGCGTCGCGCAGCAGTTGATCGTCCTGTTCGAAAAAGCCGCGATTCACGAAATAGTGGTTCTCGATGCCCGCGAACGCGAGCGCGAACTCGTCGCCTGCGCTGGCGGCGACGTAGCCTTCGTTCTGCAGCAGGAAACTGGTCGAAGCTTCCCACACCGACCACGCACGCGCCGCCGCAAGCCTGACCGCGGGATCGTCGGACGTGAGCCGGCGGTGGTAGGCCGTGATCAGGTCGTCGTGTTCGACTTCCGGAATCGCGGCAAGGTATTTTTCCCAGGCGTCCGGATACAGCATGTCGCAGCCTTTCTGGTAGAACCAGGCCAGCTCCGCACGCCGCAGCATGAAGATGCCGCGCAGCACCAGTTCCGTGACGCGCTCGGGATGGGTTTCGGCGTAGGTCAGCGCCAGGGTCGAGCCCCACGAACCGCCGAACACCTGCCAGCGATCGACGCGCAGGTGTTCGCGCAGGCGCTCGATGTCGGCCACCAGATCCCACGTGGTGTTTTCGCGCAGTTCCGCGTGCGGCATCGAACGGCCGCAACCGCGCTGGTCGAACAGTACTATCCGGTAGACCCTCGGATCGAAAAAGCGTCGGCACTTGCCGTTGCAACCCGCTCCGGGGCCGCCGTGCAGGAATACCACGGGCTTGCCATGCGGATTGCCGCTCTGCTCGTAGTAGAGCGTGTGCAGCGGCGAAACCTGCAACATCCCGCTTTCGAAGGGTTCGAGTTCCGGATAAAGGCTCCGGCGCCGGTCGAGCATATCCATTCGCGGCATTTCATCTGCAATCGCAATCCCGCTAGCCTAGCATCCCCACCACCCGAACACGACGGCACGCGCCACGATGAAGACCTCGTTCCCCAAGAAGGACATCAAGATTCTGTTGCTCGAAGGGATTCACCAAAGCGCCGTCGAGGTTTTTCGTGCCGCCGGCTATTCGCTTATCGAACACCACGACAAGGCGTTGCCGCGCGCGGAACTGTTCGACGCGGTCGCCGACGCGCACATCATCGGCCTGCGCTCGCGCACGCAACTGGATGCCGAGGCCATCTCGCACGCACGCCGCCTGCTTGCCGTCGGCTGCTTCTGCATCGGCACCAACCAGGTGGACCTGCACCAGGCGCGCGAGCGCGGCGCGCCGGTGTTCAACGCGCCCTACTCCAATACCCGCAGCGTCGCCGAGCTGGTGATCGCCGAGGCGATCCTGCTGATGCGGCGCGTGCCCGAACGCAACGCGGATTGCCATCGCGGCGGGTGGGCGAAATCCGCCGAGGGCAGCTTCGAAGTGCGGGGCAAGACGCTGGGCATCGTGGGCTATGGCCACATCGGCACCCAGGTCGGTGTCCTGGCCGAGTCATTGGGCATGCACGTGTTGTTCCACGACATCGAGGCCAAGCTGGCGCTGGGCAACGCCGCGCCCGCGCATGGCCTGGATGATCTGCTGGCGCGATCGGACATCGTCACCCTGCACGTGCCGCAGACGCCCGCCACCGCCGGCATGATCGGCGCGGACGAAATCGCGCGCATGCGCCGCGGCGCCATGTTGATCAACGCCTCGCGCGGCAACGTGGTGGACATCGAGGCGCTGGCTGCGGCATTGCGCAATGCGCACCTCGCCGGTGCGGCGGTGGACGTGTTTCCGAAGGAACCGAAAAGCAGGGATGAGGAATTCGTGTCGGCATTGCGCGAATTCGACAACGTGCTGTTGACTCCGCACGTGGGCGGCAGCACCCAGGAAGCGCAGCTCAACATCGGTACCGAGGTTGCCGCCAAACTGGTGCGTTACAGCGACAACGGCTCGACGTTATCGGCGGTGAACTTCCCCGAAGTCAGCCTGCCCGAGCACGCCGGCAGCCGTCGGTTGCTGCACATCCACCACAACGTCCCCGGCGTGCTCTCGCGGATCAACGAGGTATTCTCGGCCGGCGGCATCAACATCAATGGCCAGCACCTGCAAACGGACGGTGAGATCGGTTACGTCGTCATCGACGTGTCGGCGTCCGAGGAACAGTCGGAAGGCTTGCGCGAGCAGCTGGCGGAAATTCCCGGAACCATGCGGACGCGGTTGTTGTATTGACGCAAACCCCGGGGCTGCGCCGGACGCATGCGAAGCTCGTTGCGGGCGAGCCGATATTGTTGGGCTTCACTGCGTTCAGCCCAACGTGCACGACCGTTGTAGATACTGTTATCCGCGTCAAGCTCCATGAAGGGCGGGGTTGAAGGGCTTGC
>JBIQLN010000018.1:0-63569 GCA_044464225.1 Rhodanobacter sp.
GGATCGGTGTTGCTGGCGTCGGTGCCGCCCTGCAGCATGTACATGAAGCCGAACTTGCCGGCGGGCGGCGTCTTGTGCGCCATCCACGCATCGGCCCATTCGAATGCGTTCCTGTCCATGCACATCGGATCCGGCCCGGGGGTGGCGGGCGAATCGGGCATGCAGGTGAAGCCATTGTGGCCCTGGCGCAAGGTGCGCATCTTGCCGTCGGCGCCCATGGCCACGATGGTGGCACCCTTCGCCACGGCCGCTGGCGCGGCGCTTTCAGCGCTGGCGATCAACTGGGCGTCGCTGGGTGTGCTGGTTTCTGCCGCGCTCGTTTGCGCCATGCCGGCCATGGCCACGGCGAGGGCCAGGACACTGAACCGGCCCATTGAACCTGTAGTGTTCATACCTGCCTCCGAGGAACGATTGGGATCGAACGCCCGGCAGCCGGCCCGCACGACGAGCACGGCGTCGACCGGGGCAATCACTCTACTCCGGTCGAGGCACGGCGACACCTGCCGGGGCACCGGCGGGAAAGGCCGGGCAACGGCCGGCCATGGCGCCTCAATGCGGCGCTTCGTGCAACACTCGCCGGTCGATTT
Organism: Rhodanobacter sp.; assembly: GCA_044464225.1. Classification (GTDB taxonomy): domain Bacteria; phylum Pseudomonadota; class Gammaproteobacteria; order Xanthomonadales; family Rhodanobacteraceae; genus 66-474. Next base: position 588 of record JBIQLN010000018.1, read on the forward strand.
CCTCGATCGTTCGCACGCCGCACAGCACCATCGTCAGGTCCAGTTCGCGCCGGATCAGTTCCAGCGCCAGGGTGACGCCGGCCCCGCCCAGCGCGCCCAGCCCGTACACGAACGCGCGGCCGATCATCACCGCGCGCGCACCCAGTGCCAGCGCCTTGAACACGTCCTGCCCGGAGCGCACGCCGCCGTCCAGCCATACCTCGCAATCGCCGCCGACGCGCGCCGCGATGTCGGGCAGCACGCTGATCGAGGAGGGCGCGCCGTCGAGCTGGCGCCCGCCGTGGTTGGAAACCACGATGGCGTCGGCGCCGTAGTCCACCGCACGCCTCGCGTCGCCGGGGTCCAGGATGCCCTTCAGCACCAGCTTGCCGCCCCAGCGCTCCTTGATCCACTCGACGTCCCCCCAGTCGAGCCCGCGGTCGAACTGTTCGGCGGTCCAGGCAGCCAGCGAGGACATGTCGCTGACGCCCTTGACGTGGCCCGCGATGTTGCCGAAATGGCGGCGCTTCGTGCGTGCCATGCCGAGGCACCAGCGCGGGTGCAGCGCGAGGTCGGCGAGGTTGCGGAGGGTGGGTTTCGGCGGCGTGGAAAGGCCGTTCTTGATGTCGCGATGGCGCTGGCCCATCACCTGCAGGTCCAACGTCAGCACCAGCGCCGAGCAGCCCGCCGCCTTCGCGCGGTCGATCAGGCTGCCGATGAAGGCATGGTCGCGCATCACGTACAACTGGAACCAGAACGGACGCTTCACGAATGCGGCGACGTCCTCGATCGAGCAAACGCTCATGGTGGAGAGCGTGAACGGCACGCCGAAGTCCAGTGCCGCCTTCGCCGCCAGCATCTCGCCGTCGGCGTGCTGCATGCCGCACAACCCCACCGGCGCCATTGCCACCGGCATCGCCACTTCTTCGCCCAGCATCCGCGCGGCAGTGCCGCCGCCCTCCACGCCCAGTGCGACGCGCTGGTGCAACTGGATGCGCGCGAAGTCCTCGAGGTTGCGGCGCAGCGTGGTTTCGGTCCACGAGCCCGATTCGCAATAGTCCGCGAACATGCGCGGCACGCGTTGGTGGTAAAGCCGCCGCAGGTCCTCGATGCAGGTGATGGCTGGCATAAGCTTCCCCGGATGTTCCAGGCCGCAGGCCGGCTTCCCGGCAAAAGCGCCGGGTCAGTCCGGCGTGCCCGGCATGCCGTTCCGTGCCAGCCAGTACGGATCCGGTGCCTCCGGATCCGGCCGCTCGGCCCAGCGCTTGTACACCCATTGGTATTGCGGAAAGGCGAGTTCGACACAGTGCTGGACGCCCAGATTGAGCGCAGTGCAGGCGATGCGCAAGTCCCGGTCGGCGATGCCTTCGGGCGCCGGCCGCAGGCGGATCCGGAAACCCGCGCCGCGCGCGAGGCGTTCGGCGAACGCGAACAGCACCGTGGCGCCGGTGCGCTGCGCGATGCGCGGCAGCAGCACCATGGTGTTGGCCTCAAGGCCGAAGAACGGCGCGAACTGGCCTTCGCCGCGCTTGGGTTGCTGGTCCGGAAGAATGCCGACCACGCCGCCTGCAGCGAGGCGCTTGTACAACGCGCGCACGCCGGCGCCGTCGGCACGCACCTGCTCGGGTTCGAGGTCGCCGCGGGCCCGCACCAGCAGCGCCTCCCATGCGGGGTTGCGCGGCGGCGCGTACAGGATCGCGATCGGGGTGCGCGCGCACAGCCAATAGTTCAGCACTTCCCAGCAGCCGAGGTGCGGCGCGGCGATGATCAGCCCGCGCCCGGACTCGAGCGCCGCCTCGAAGTGTTCCAGGCCTTCGATCTCGCGCACCAGCCTCAGCGCACGGCGCGCGCCGCGCCCCCATACCGCCGCCATCTCGGTGACCGCATGGCCAGTTTCGAGCAGGCATTCGCGCACCAGGGCGTCGCGCGCGACCCCGTCCAGTTCCGGGTGCACGATGCGCATGTTCACTTCGGTGTGCACGCGCTCGCGGGCGTGCCTGCGCCACCACAGCGCGCGACCCAGCGCACTGCCGATCGCGTACAGCACGGGCAGTGGCAACACCCCCAGCGTACGCAGGGTCCACCACGTCAGTGCGACGTACCATTTCATGTGCCGACACCCGCGGTGGTGTAGACGTCATCGGTGAGGCCGCTGCCCTTGCGGGCCTTGAAGCGCTTGTAGTTCCACTGGTACTGCACGAACGCGTCGCGCACGCAGGCTTCGATCGCCGCATTCAACGCCGTGCATGCCACGAGGGGATCGGGATCGGCCAGCGCCGCGGGCGGTTCGCGGAAGTGCACCCGGTACCCCCGCGCTTTCGGCAGGCGTTCCACGAACAGCATCAGCACGGCGGCGCCGGTGCGCTGCGCGAGGCGCGGCAGCAACGTCATCGTGAGCGCCGGCACCCCGAAGAACGGCGCCACCACGCTGCCGGCGCGCGGCACGTGGTCGGGCATGATCGACACCACGCCGCCCTCGCGCAAGTGCCGGAACACCCGGCGCACGCCGGAATCGTCGATGGGAAACTGGATGCTGGCGCCGCCCTCGCGCAGTTTCCGCAGCAGCATTTCGGCCTGTGGATGGCGGGGTTGCGTGTAGAACGTCGCGAATGGCGTGCGCGCGCCCACCCAGTAGTTGGCGACTTCCCAACTGCCGAGATGCGGCGCGCACAGGATCAGGCCGCGCTTCGCGGCGAGCGCGGCATCGAACAATTCATGTCCGCACACTTCATGCACGCCGGCCAGGGTGCGGTGCGGATTCGTCCAGATGCCGAACACCTCGACCAGCGACATGCCGGTCTGGCGCACGCACTCGCGCGCCAAGCCACTTCGCGCCGCCGCGTCGAGATCGCGCCGCACCAGCAGGAGATTGGCCTCGACGATCCGGCGCTTGCGACCGTGGGTCATCCAGAACCACCCGCCCAGCGCAGCACCGAGCGCCCGAAACACGCCCATCGGCAGGCGGGCCGCCAACCACATCAGCCCGTGAGCAAGTTTGGTGTACCAGCGCATCGCGGGAGTTTAGCGAACGGCCGCGGGCGGCGGAGGGACAGGGGGCGCAGACGGGAGGCTCGTGGCGACGGCCAAGTGTGGCCGGGCGAGGCGGTCGCATCCGGGTCCGCTCCAGCAAGCGCCCGCACCCTCGCTCCCGAACTCCCGCCCCACCGAACAGCTAAGCTCGTGCACGCCCCGGCTGCCTTGCCATCCAATGATCGCCCTCCTCCAGCGCGTCACTTCCGCATCGGTTACCGTCGACAAGGAAACTGTCGGGGCGATCGACGCGGGGCTGCTGGTGCTGGTGGGCATCGAACCCGGCGACCGCGAGCCGCAGGCGCGGCGTATGTGCGAACGGTTGCTGGGCTACCGGATATTCGGAGATGCCGCCGGCAAGATGAACCTTCCGCTCGCGGACGCCGGCGGCGGGCTGCTGCTGGTGCCACAGTTCACGCTGGCCGCCGACACCCGCAAGGGCATGCGCCCCAGCTTCACCACGGCCGCCACTCCCGACGACGGGCAACGCTGGTTCGATCGCCTGGTGGAATTGGCACGGGCCGCGCATCCCCGGGTTGCAACCGGGCGTTTCGGTGCCCATATGCAGGTGCATCTGGTCAATGATGGCCCCGCAACTTTCATTTTGAGGGTCTGACGGGCATTGCCGCGGGATGGCTCGAAGCTGCTTTTCCCCGGCAGCCGATCCGAAGCGCTCGTGTGGAAGCCCCGCCGGACGGCAGGAGCCGGGAAGACCGGGCTGGCGCCCCGCGCCATGAATGGGTGCTTGCCGGGCCGGGCGGCACGGTCACCCCCGGTACGAAGCTGGACGCCACTTGGGCCGATTCTTGCATGCCCGGTCTGGCCTATTCGATTGACCCATCACGCATTTTCGGCCTTGATCCATGGCCGGAATACCTCCACTTTGCTATACTGAGCGGTCTTGTCGCGCCTGAAATCCCTATGGAAAACCTCCCCTCGCAGCAATCCGAAATCAAGCAGTTGATCACCAAGGGCCGTGAGCAGGGCTACCTGACTTACGCCGAGGTCAACGATCACCTCCCCGACGACATCGTCGATCCGGAGCAGATCGAAGACATCATCGGGATGATCAACGGCATGGGCATCGAGGTGCACGAAATCGCACCCGATACCGACATGATCAGTGCCGAAGGCCCGGTCAGCGGCGACGACGACGAGACCGCGACCGAGGAAGCCGTGGCATTGCTGTCGGCCGTGGACGCCGAGGTCGGCCGCACCACCGACCCGGTGCGCATGTACATGCGCGAAATGGGCACGGTGGAGCTCCTGACCCGTGAGGGCGAAATCGCGATCGCCAAGCGCATCGAGGAGGGCCTGACCCAGGTCCAGACCGCGCTGGCCAGCTTCCCGTGGGCGATCGGCCTGCTGCTGGAAGAGTACGACCTGCACCTGGACGGCAAGCGCCGCATGAGCGAGATCCTGGCCGGCTTCGCCGACCAGGAGATCCCGGCCGAGGAATTCGGCGTGTCGCAGCCGGAATCGCAATCCGCGTCCAGCGACAGCGACGACGAATCCGACGGCGACGACGACGAGGAAGACGATGCCTCGGGCGGCGAAGAGGAATCGTCCGGCCCCAGCGGTCCCGACCCCGTCGAGGTCCAGCGCCGCATGGACGTGCTGCGCGAGCTGTACGGCAAGTTCCAGAAGACCGCAGACAAGTACGGCGTGGTCGACAAGAAGTCGCAGAAACTGCGCGAGAAGATGGGCGAGGAGTTCCTGAAGCTCAAGCTGCCTTCCGCGCTGATCGACAGCTTCGTGCGCAAGCTGCGCGAAGTGGTGGCGGCCATCCGCCAGCACGAGCGCGTGATCATGGACGTGTGCGTGCGCCAGGCGCACATGCCGCGCCGGGAATTCATCGAACTGTTCCCGTCCAACGAAACCAACCTCGAATGGACGGCCGAACTCGCGCGCAAGCGCCAGAAGTGGGTGCCCGCGATCAAGACCCATCGCGACGACATCCTGATCGAGCAGCAGAAGCTCACCGAGATCGAGCGTGCGCTGTACCTGCCGCTCACCGACATCAAGGAAATCAACCGCGCGATGTCGATCGGCGAGGCCAAGGCCCGCCGCGCCAAGAAGGAAATGGTGGAGGCGAACCTCCGCCTGGTGATCTCGATCGCCAAGAAATACACCAACCGCGGGCTGCAGTTCCTGGACCTGATCCAGGAGGGCAACATCGGCCTGATGAAGGCGGTCGACAAGTTCGAATACCGCCGCGGCTACAAGTTCTCGACCTATGCGACGTGGTGGATCCGCCAGGCGATCACGCGTTCGATCGCCGACCAGGCGCGCACGATCCGCATCCCGGTGCACATGATCGAGACCATCAACAAGCTGAACCGCATTTCGCGCCAGATGCTGCAGTTGTACGGCCGCGAACCGACGCCGGAAGAACTGGCCGTCGCGATGGAGATGCCCGAGGACAAGATCCGCAAGGTGCTGAAGATCGCCAAGGAACCGATCTCGATGGAAACCCCGATCGGCGACGACGAGGATTCCCACCTCGGCGACTTCATCGAGGACCAGAACGCCGGTTCGCCGGTGGAATCCGCGACCGACACGGGTTTGACGGAAACCGTGCGCGACGTGCTGGCGGGCCTGACCCCGCGCGAGGCCAAGGTGCTGCGCATGCGCTTCGGCATCGACATGAACACCGACCACACCCTGGAAGAAGTCGGCAAGCAGTTCGACGTCACCCGCGAGCGCATCCGCCAGATAGAGGCCAAGGCGCTGCGCAAGCTGCGGCACCCGTCGCGCTCGGAGCAGCTTCGCTCCTTCCTCGATTTCGAGTGACCGGAGGCTCGAGACTCGAGGCCAGCGTAAACCATCCCCATCGTCATGCCGGGTCCTGCAGCGCGCGCAGGACCCGGAACCCAGCGCCTTCCGCCCGTCCCGGGAATGCCGTCAACGACTTCCCCGATCGGGTCTTGGCACGGCCTTCGCCCTCCGCGGCGGTATCATTGGGTTGGTCATTCGGGCCGCCGTGCAGCGGCGATCCGGGATCCGCGTCGAGCCCGCTGAAGAAGACAATGGATCCCGGCCTCGCCGGTACGACGGTCTTGTTTCGATGAGTGTTCCATGAACCGCATCGCCGTTTTCGTTGACGCCGGTTACTTCTACGCCTCCGCCAGCGAGCTGTTGTTCGGTACGCCGCTGCGCCGCGGCGAGTTGCGCCTCGCCAATGCCGAGTTCGCCCAGTACCTGGCGCAAATCGCGGCAACCATCGGCGGCTGTCCGTTGCTGCGCATCTACTGGTACGACGGCACCAACTCCGGCCCCACCGCCGCGCACCTCGCAATGGCCTACCTCGACAACGTCAAGCTGCGGCTCGGCTTCGTCAACCAGTCGGGCGAACAGAAGGGCGTGGACGGACTGATCTTTTCCGATCTCACCAACCTCGCGCGCAACCGGGCCATCTCCGACGCACTGCTGCTGGCCGGCGACGAGGACCTGCGCGTCGGCGTGCAGCAGGCGCAGGAACACGGCATCCGCGTGCACCTGCTGGGGGTCGAACCGAAAGACCCTTCCGGCAACCAGTCCGCCGCGCTGCAGCGCGAAGCCGATACCCGCCGCCAGCTCGATGCCGCAGCGTTGGGCCAATTCCTGTTCCGCCGCGAATACGCGGGCACGCCGGTCGCCGAAGCCGAAAACGCCGCGGTGGATGCGGAGGTCGCGCACAACCTCGCGCGCATGCAGGAACTCGCCAGCGAATACGCCGCGACGCTCGACACCACCCAGCGCGAACTGATCCTGGCCCTGCCCGAGCGCACCCCGCTGCCGCACGAACTCGATCGCGAACTGCTGCTGCGCGCCAGCGAACTGCTTGGACGCAAACTCGAGGAAGCCGAAAAGCGCGCCCTGCGCGGAGCGTTGCGCGGTGCGGTGACGGCTACCCGCTGACCGCACGCGACGGACCGGACACGCGCGCGGCTCAGGCCGCGTCATGAAAGATGATGCCGAGCGTATGGCGCTTGCCACGGCGCACGCGGCTGACACCATGACGCAGGTTGACCCGGTACACGCCGCGCGCACCCTGCACCGGCCGATGATGGACCGGAAAGATCACCGCGTCGCCTTGCCGCAGCGACACCACCTCGACGCGCGACTGCATGCGCGGACGCTGTTCGGTCAGCACGAACTCGCCACCTTCGAAATCTTCTCCCGGTTGCGACAGCAGTATCGCGAGTTGCAGCGGAAAGACGTGCTCGCCGTACAGGTCCTGGTGCAGGCAGTTGTAGTCGCCTTCCGCGTAACTCAGCAGCAGCGGCGTGGGTCTGCATTGACCGGCGGCATGACAACGCTCGAGATATTCGGCGTGGGTCGAGGGATAACGAACGTCCAGGCGCAGCGCGTCGTTCCAGCGATTGGCGATGCGCGCCAGCGGCGGGTACAGCGTTTCGCGCAAATCCGCGACGGTGCGCGGCAGGGGATAGGCGAAGTATTTGTATTCCCCGCGCCCGAACCCGTGCCGTGCCATCACCACCCTGCTGCGGAACCGGTCGTCCCTCCTGTAGAAGTCGATCAGTTCGCGGCAGTCTTCCGGCGCGAGCAGCTTTTCGATCACCGCCGCGCCATGCGTGTCCAGATCGACTTCGACGCGCAGCCAATCCACTTGTGCCGGATGTGGCTTTTTTGGGGTCACGCCGGGCAACCCTCGCGTCGCAGCAGTGCGCGCTTGCGCTGCACGCCCCAGCGATAGCCTGAAAGCGCCCCGTCGCTGCGCACCACGCGATGGCAGGGAATTGCCACCGCCAGCGGATTCGCGGAGCAGGCCTGCGCCACTGCGCGCGCCGATCCCGGCATGCCGATGCGTGCGGCGATTTGCGCGTAGCTCGTCGTAGACCCGGCATGTGTTTCACGCAATGCCTGCCACACCCGACGCTGGAACCGCGTGCCACGCACATCCAGCGGCACGTTGAATGGCGTGGTCGCGGGCGACTCGATCAAGTCCATCACCTGCGCCGCGACCGCCGCGACGCCGCGCACGTCTTTCGCCACGCCGACAGTCGCAAACCGCCTGCGCAACTCATGTTCCAACACGGCATCATCGTCGCCGAACAGGATCGCGCAGAGTCCCCTTTCACTCGCGGCGCAGAGAACCCGCCCCAGCGAACTTTGCGCGATTCCGTAGCGAATGATGCCTTCGGCCGCATCGTGGACATCGGCTGCAAGCGCATCGGGCCTGCAGCGCTTGCATGGACGAAACCCGGCGCGCTGCGCGTCTTCGGCGGTGGGATGAAACGCCACGTGTTCGGGTTTCGCGCGTCGCGATACGCAGGACGGTCGGCAGTACACGCCGGTGCTGCTGACCGAATAGAAGAATTCGCCATCGGCCGTCACATCGCGCGCCAGCACGCGCTGCCAGCGTGGATCATCCCGCGTCGCGGAAGCCGCGACTGCCTTGCCTGCCGTCATCGTGTTCATTGCATTCCTCCAGCGTGGTTCGTGGAATGCAATTTAGGGATTCGCGGCCGCCGCCACACTCCGATTCATGCGCTCGGGCGCTGCGGAAGATCGCAAGGCACGACCGCCTTGCGACCCTTCATTCACATGTCGTAGAAGAACTGCTCGCGGTCGATCTTGCCGTCGCGCACGTGGTAAACGCCGATGTCCTGCATTTGCACCCGACCGCGATCCTTGAAGGTGATGTCCATGGAAAAGACCACGCTGAACCAGTTGCCCGCGACGAGGGGATCGCTCGTCTCGCTGGCGTGCACCGCCTCCACCCTCGCGAGGAACTGACGGCCCTTCTCGCGGATGGCCTCCAGCCCTTCGGCATTGCCGAGCGCGCCCTCCGGCAAGCCCGGCATTTCGATGCTGACCGCATCCTGCGCATACAACTCGTTCAACGCCTGCTCGTATTCGCCCTTGCGGCACAGTTCCACCAGACGATTGGCAACCTGTTCGGTATTCATTGCGGCACTCCTCGTTGGAACGCCCAGTCTATGCCCGCCTGCTGCCAGCATGGTGTCAGCAGACGCGTACTCGGCGCCCGGACATTCACCGGGCGTGATCGAGGGACGGACGCCAGCGCGTTCCTCCATGCTGCCGCTATCCTATGCAGTCCTCGTGGGCCTATAGCTCAATCGGTTAGAGCAGGGGACTCATAATCCCTTGGTTCCAGGTTCGAGTCCTGGTGGGCCCAGATTTCACCGCGGCGCATTGCTTGATGGTGTCGATCCCCCGGTTGCGGCGGACGCTGCACAGGCGCGTTGCCGATTCGGGCAAGCGGCGATCCAGGGGCTGCATCCAGCCTCCATGAAATCCGCTGCAAGAGGGTCGGCGGACCACGCTGGAGCTGAATGCTCACCGTGCCGTCCCCTTCTCGACGCGGCGATCGGGGATCAGCCACATGAGCGCGACGGTCACGTACAACACGTCGGCCGCCCGCGGGTACGCGAATGCCAGCGGGATGGCGACCGCATACAGCAGCACGGACAGCTTGTCCTTGGACTGGTGGCCGAGCGCCCGCGCCAGGCCGGAAGTCCTGCCATGCAGGGCAACCAGGGCACGGACGAGGACGTAGTAGGCGACTCCCGCGAGCAGCAGGACGATTCCGTACGCAGCCGTCGGCCATGCCGCGAAATGGGTTTGGCCCACCCATGCTGTGGTGAACGGCACCAGCGTGAGCGAGAACAGGAGGCGCAGGTTCGCCCAGAGCACGGCGCCGTTCACCCGCTCGACCGCCTGGAAGAGGTTGTGGTGGTTGCTCCAGTAAATCCCGAGGTAGATGAAACTCAGCACGCAACTGAAAAGCACGGACCGTCGCCACTTTGCCAGTCATCTGCCCGAAATATTGACCGACCTGCATCGTGCGACCCGGACGGCGCCCGCGAAAATCCTTGCGCTGTCGGGCGGCGGTTCGAACGCGGCGTTCGGTGCCGGCGCACGGGTCGGCCTGACCCGGGCCCATGCACGTCCTGTGTTCACGGTCGTCACCGGGGTCAGCGCCGGCGCGCTGATCGCACCATTTGCATTCCTCGGGCCGGCCTGCCGCAATTGCGATATGTCTTCGGGAGCGGACGCATCGAAAAGCTGGGTCACGTCGTTTCACGGATGGCGATTGCCCGGCACGTGCTGTTCCCGAACGTGGCAAATCGCCACGGTGCGTTGACCGACCTGGTCAACGAGACCTATACGGATGCCATGATCGACGCGATCGGGCGCGAAGCCGCGTCGGGGCGGAAGTTGATCGTGGCGACGACCGATCTCGACAGCCAGGAAACGGTGCTGTGGGACATGACGGCCATTGCCGCACGCGGCGGAACGGCGGCACACGACTTGTTCCGGGAAGTGCTGGTCGCATCGGCAAGCGTTCCGGGCGCGTTCCCGCCGGTGCTGATCCGCGTGCACGAAGGCAGCACGGTGTATGACGAAATGCACGTCGACGGCAGCGTCACCACGCCGCTGTTCGTGCTGCCCCTGATTGCCCCGACCGTGATGAACAAGGGACTGCAACTGCAGGGCGGCACGATCTACGTGATCGTCAACGGGCAGCTTGCCATGGCGCCAAGGGCGACGCCCGTCAACACGCAGAGGGAACTCGTGGAAAGCTTCTCCGCCCAGATGACGTACAAGACACGGGACGCCGTGGTGCTGGCGCGCGGCCTGGCCTATCGCAGCCACATGCAGTTCCGCATCGCCTCCATCCCGGTCGGATATCCCGCCGGCAGTTTCCTGGACTTCCACCGGCGGCACATACGCCAGTTGTTTTCCTACGGCGAATCCTGCGCGGCGCAGGGGCAGCTTTGGACCAGCGTCGCGAAATCGATCGAGCGCAACATCTACCACGGCACCGGAGAGGTGCCGCTTACGATGTCCTGTCCCGCTTTGGCGCCATCGACGCCGCGGCCTCCCACCCCTCACGCGACGCCGCATTTTGGGTAGCGCCGATCCGGTGGGGCCCAGGGGACCCAGGCCAGTCGCGCCTGATCGGGCTTGGTCAAACCATCCTTTTCCGCCCATCGACCCGGCATCGATTGTCGACGCTGGCGCCGCCTGCGGTTTTGACACGAATTGCTGGTTTCCGGTGGTCACGATTGCCCGTGAACGACGCCAGGGCGCCTGCCCTTCGATCGTCCACAAGAGAGTATGCTCGCTGGACCGTACCCGCGTTTTCGCGAACCTTTCCCGTGAACGCGTGCGGCGGCCTGGCGCCGGCATCGACGCCCCGCATGCATGACAGGTGCGCGGCAGCCGACGGTGTGGCCTGCTTCATTCACCTCGACGGCCGTGGACCGTTCTTCCGAACATCGAACTGGCATGGCCGAACTGATCGGGTGAAATCAACCGCGGTGCAATCGGAGGTCGTGAAATGGCGACATACAAGGTGGGCTATTTCGTAGGCAGCCTGGCCCGGCAATCGCTCAACAGGAAACTGTCCAAGGCTTTGGTGAACGTTGCACCGCCGGAGCTTTCGATGGCGGAGATTCCTTTCGGGGACCTGCCGCTCTACAGCTACGATTACGACGCCGACTACCCGCCGGTCGCCCGCACGTTCAAGCAGCAGATCGCGGAGGCCGATGCGCTCCTTTTCATCACGCCCGAATACAACCGCTCGATACCCGGCGGATTGAAGAACGCCATCGATTGGGCCAGCCGCCCGTGGGGCAGGAATTCGTTCGCGCGCAAACCGTCGGCGATCATCGGCACCTCTCCCGGAGCAATCGGCACCGCGATAGCGCAGCAAAGCCTTCGCAGCGTCCTGTGCTTCTGCAACTCACCGCTGATGAACGCCATCGAGGCCTACATCCAGTTCACGCCGAATCTCATCGACGACAACGGCAAGGTCGGCAACGAATCAACCGCCGAGTTCCTGCGCAATTACATGGCGGAATTCAGCGCATTCATCACGCGGGTGAAATCCGCGCTTTCCTGAGCGGGCGCGGTTACACGCGGCACCACCTGCGCGACGGGCCGGCCTCGCCGCACGCTGCAGCCGCGCCGCGTTACAGGCCGGGCGCGCCGGCGGAAGCGGCCGGCGGCGGCATCGACCCGGATGGTGCGTTCGGCGTCACCCGCCAAATCGTGTTCGACAGATCGTCGGCGACGATCAGTGCGCCGCGCGGATCGACGGTCACGCCCACCGGACGTCCGCGGGTCAGCCCGTCGTCGCCGCGGAATCCGGTCACGAAATCGATCGGATTGCCGGCGGGACGGCCGCCGCGAAACGGCACGAACACCACCTTGTAGCCGACGGGATGGGCGCGGTTCCAACTGCCGTGCTCGCCGACGAACACGCCGTCCGCGAACCGCGCGCCCATTGCCGGCGAGGAGAACGCGACGCCCAACGCCGCGACGTGCGACCCGAGGCTGTAGTCCGGAACGATGGCCGACGCGACTTTCTCCGGGTCCTGCGGCTGCGCGCGCGTATCCACGTGCTGGCCCCAGTAGCTCCATGGCCAGCCATAGAAGCCGCCTTCGCGTACCGCCGTGAGGTAATCGGGCACCAGGTCGGGTCCGATTTCGTCGCGCTCGTTCACCACCGCCCACAACGCGCCGGTGCCGGGCTGGATCGCAAGCGCGGTGGGGTTGCGCAAGCCGGTGGCGTAGGGCCGGTGCATGCCGGTCTGCGCATCGACCTGCCAGATCATGGCGCGGTCGACCTCGGCGGTCATGCCGCGCTCGGTGATGTTGCTGTTCGAGCCGATGCCGACGTAGAGATACCGGCCATCCGCGCTGGCGGCGAGCGCCTTGGTCCAGTGGTGGTTGATCCTCGACGGCAAGTCGGTGATCTTGACCGGCTGGCCGTCCGCATGGACCTGGCCGGTGGTGTAGTGGAATTTCAACAGCGCATCCTGGTCGGCGACGTAGAGCGCGTCGCCGACCAGGGCGAGTCCGTATGGGGCGTCGAGACCTGCCGCGAACACGGTCTTGGTCTCGTAGGTGCCATCGCCGTCGGCGTCGCGCAACAGGGAGAGGCGATTTCCGCCCTCGACGGAACTCGTGCCCTTGGCCTTGATGTAGCCGGCGACGATGTCCTTCGGCTTCAGCTTCGGCGCGTTGCCGCCGCGGCCTTCGGCCACCAGGATGTCGCCGTTGGGCAGCACCAGCGTTTGGCGCGGGATGAGGAGACCGGTGGCTATCGCCTTGACGGTGTACCCCTGCGGCACGGTCGGCAGGCGGTCGCCCCACGGCGTCGGCTTGGCAACGTTCATGCTGGGCAGCAGCCCGCGCTGCTGGGCGGGAAGCATGGGATTGGCGCCAAATTGCTCCGGCGGCGCATGGCCGCCACCACAAGCCGCGAGAAGGACGGCGAGCCCGGCGACCGCCGAGGCATTCAGGAAATTCATGGCGCAATCCCCCTGTGCAACCCGCTCCAGGCGAACGCCAGCGACACGCCGGCCAGCACCACCACGATCACCGAGAACACCAGCCCAGCCGGCATGGTCGCCCACGCATCCTTGGCATGCACCAGCGCATCGACGAAACCGAGTGCCCAGGTGGCCAGCAGCAACACGAAGTAGACCCATGCGGGCCACGCTCGCCAGCGGCTCCGGAACAACTCGACGATCGACCACAAGACCGCCAGCGCGGCCACGAGCAGACCGCCCGCGAGCAGCCAGGACGAGAAGTTGTTCCACTGGATCTGGTAGCTGCGGAAGTAGGCGACATCGCTCAGCAGCGCGCCCACGAACAGCGAAGTGGCCCCGGCCACCAGTACCGCGTTGACGGGGAGAAGTGCGAAACGTATCCGTTCGTCGACGACATTCATCGCAAGGTCCTCCTGGCAACTTGCGCCCATCCGAGGTTCAGGGTACACGATCGCGCGGCAACCGAGGGTCGCCGACCCGGCCGGGATCATGACGTCCAGGCGTGGAAGACGCCCACCACCCTCCGCAAGTCCGACGGGCGCGAAGCTTCAACACGTCCGCATGGATCACCTGCCGCCCGGTGGGCACAGGCGCCGGCGGCCTGCGGTATTACCGGGCCACGCGCACGGTCAGGCACTGCGCGGCGGTACCGACGGGTCCGCGGGCATCGTTCAGGACCGAGAAGGTTTCTCCCAACCCGGAGGGACCGAAGTTGACGCGGGTGTCGAAACCGACCCATCCCGCTTCCGGCTGGCGAAAAAAATGCACCGTGAGATCCACGTTGGCGAAGAACACGCTGCGGGGGTGTTCGCGAACCACCAGTCCGTTGGCGGTGTCGATCAGTTTCAGGAAACCGGCAACCGGCGGATCGGGTTCTCCCGCCACCAGCGGGCAGCGCGTGCGGATCCAACTGAGCCCGCGGCCCGGCCGCGCGTCGGCATGCTGGCGCGCCTCCAGCGAGCCGATGTAGCCGCCCTCCCAGATCGAGGAAAACGCCAACGGCACCATCGACCCGGGCGGCGGCATCGGCGTCCATTCGACGCCCTGCACCCGCGTGGTGTCCGACGCCAGAAGGCGCCAGATGCGCGCGCGGATGCTGATCCGGTCGCCATGCCGCATGCTGGCTTCGATCAACTCGATCGACCGGCCCGGCCGCACCACCTCGACGTCGATGGTGAATTCACCGGAATGGATCACGCCAAGCACGTCGAAAGACGCGCGCGATACCAGCTTGTCGCTCGGCAGGCGGCGTTCCACCTCCGCCAGCACCAGGCCGGACGCGGGCGCCAGGTGTTGTTCGCCGGGTTGCCAGGCACCCTGCGCGTGCAGGGTGGAGACGAACCGGTGCTCCGCGAGGCGTACGTAAAATGCGTCGGGGTACGCCTCGCCGGCATGGCCGAGGTGGAGGTTCGCGGCAGCAGGCATCTGCCCAGTTTACCGGGTGGATGACGATGCCCGAACGGGCGATGCGCGGACGATCGCCACGTCGCGATGCCTCATGCGCCGATGTTCCGCAGCCGCTCGCCGTCCATCAGCTTGCTTTCGATCTGTTCGAGGCTGACGCCCCGGGTTTCGGGCACCAGCGCCCAGGTGAACAGCAGGAATGCCGCGTTGAAGGCTGCGTACAGCCAGAAAGTCTGGGCATGCCCGAACCGGTTGAGCAGCGTGAGGAAGGTGGCGCCGACGATGGCGTTGCTGACCCAGTTGGTCACGGTGGACACGCCGATGCCGAAATCGCGTCCCTTGAGGGGCTGGATCTCCGAGCACAACGTCCACACCAGCGGGCCCGCGGAAAACGCAAACCCCACCACGAACACCAGCAACATCGCGACCGCCAGCAGGCGTTCGCCCTGGGTGCCCATGCCCAGGTGCATCAGCACGCCGACCACGCCAAGCCCGATCGCCATCACCACGAAACCCGCGTACAGGATGGGCTTGCGCCCGATGCGATCGACCAGACCGATCGCGATGAACGTGGCCAGTACGTTGGTAAGGCCAACGATCGCGGTGAACCACATCTGCATGCTGGTCGCGTAACCCATGTCGGCGAAAATGCGTGGCGCGTAGTACATCACCACGTTGATGCCGGTCAGTTGCTGTACCACCTGCAATGCAATGCCCAGCCCCACCGAGCGGCGGAAATTGCGGTTCCCGAGAAACAGCCGCCAGCCTTGCTGCGGCGTGCGAAGTTGCTCCCGGATTTCCGCGACCTCGATTTGCACGGCGGCGGGATCGCCGCGCAGCTTCTGCAGCACCGCATCGGCCTCGGTATCGCGTTGCCGCAGCACCAGCCAGCGTGGGCTCTCCGGCAGTCCGATCACCCCCAGCAGGAACAGCGCGCCGGGCAGCGCGATGATGCCCAGCATCCAGCGCCAGCCCTCGATGTAACTGAACCCGGTGTCGGACAGGAACGCCACGAAGATGCCGATGGTGATCATCAACTGGTAGGTCGAGATCATGGCGCCGCGACGGTCGCGCGGCGCGATCTCGGCGAGGTAGAGCGGTGCCGTGAACGCCGCGATGCCGATCGCCAGTCCCAGCACGACGCGCGCCGCGATCAACGCATCGGGCGACCATGCGCCCGCGCTGAGCAACGATCCGACCACGAACAGGCTCGCGCTGAATACCAGCGAGCGCTTGCGCCCGAAATGCACCGACAGCCACGCGGCCAGGGCCGCACCCACCGCGGCACCGACCATCATGCTGCTGACGATGCGTTCGAGCACCACGTCGCTGACGGCGAACTCGCGCTGGATGAATTGCTGGGCGCCGGAGATCACGCCCACGTCCAGGCCGAACATCAAACCGGCCAGCGCGGCGAGCGTGGCGACAAAGGCGGCGTGGCGGCGTGCGTGGTGTCCGGCGGCGGTGATCGCGATGGCGTTCATCAGGGATTCCCTTGCAGTGGGCGTGGTGAAAAACGTCGATGTTCGTGGATGGTCGTGCCGGTGGAGCTTCGATTTCGCCCGTCATGCGAAATGCCTGCGACCCTCCGGGCACCCGCACCATGCCCCGCCATCGGCGGGGCTTCCCGGATGACAGGCGACGAGACCGATCAGGCGGTTCCTAGTGCGTCGCCCCGGCGGCCTTCGTGGCCGGCGCCGCCTCGCAACCGCCATCGGCAGCGATGAGGGCGTGCATCTTCAGGTACACCCCGTTGGTCCAGCCGAAGCCGATCACATTGGCCTTGTAGCCCGCCGTGATCTTCACGTCGGCGTTGCCCAGCACCATGTTGTACTTCTCGCGGATCGTGCCGTCCTTCGCGAGGCTGCGGTCGACGGTGCCGGTGAACGCGCACGAGATGCGCCGCGCGTCGGCGTGGTAGCCGTAATCCTGCAGCCCCTTCACCGCAATCCAGTTGGTGGGCGCCCAGCCGAACGGCGCATCCCACTGCGCGCCGGTCTCGCGCGTGCTCATCGCCAGTCCGCCGCGGTGTTCGAAGAGCTTCAGCTGCTTCGTCAGCGCGGCGGCCTGCTGTTTCGATGCGGCGCCCGCCCAGAGGGGGTAGAACATCGTCAGGTACGGGTCGGTGGAGGGCCGACCCTTGACGAAGTCGTAATCCATGTAGCGGCCCTGGTCGGGGTGCCACAGGTACTTGTCGATGGCCGCGCGGCGTGACGCTGCGGCGCGCGCCCAACGTTCGGCATCGGCGGTGTTGCCGAGCTGCTTCGCGAAAGCCTCGAGGTCGCGTTCGTAGCGGTACAGCAGGCTGTTGAGGCCCACCCCCACGTAATGGTGGGTGGAACCGCCCCACGGACCAAAGTGGAAATCGGTATCGAAACCGGATTCGCGCATGGCGCGATCGCCCAGGTAATAGTCGGCGGTGAGCCGGTAGCCATCCAGCCAGTCACCCGCGCACACCTTGGATGCGGTTACATCGCAACTGGTCGCCTTCAGCATTTCGGCTTGCGCCTTGTCCGGGTGCTGCGGCGCCTTGATGAGATAGCCCGGATCTTGCGACGGGTGCGCCCGCAGCCAGCGGATCACGCCGACGTAGTAGTCGCTGTTCTGCGCCTCGATCACCGGTCCGTGCCCGTAATCGAAATAGCGCGACAGTCCGGTGTCCCCGGCGAGATGTTCCTTGCGCGTCCAGATCTCGTAGTTGCGCACCGCCAGCGGGTAGGCGTGTTGCAGCCAGGCGCGCTTCGCGTCGGCGTCGGCGAAACTGGCCGGATCGTCCAGCACCGCGACCATCATCGCGCTCAGCAATGGCGGCTGCGAACGGGTGAGGTAGTAGGTACGGTTGGCGTTGAGCACGGCACCGTAGTGCTCGACCTCGTACAACGCGTTGTTGGTCATGTCCAGCGCGAGCTTTTCCCGATGGTCCGCCACCAGTCCCAGCACGATGAAGTAGCTGTCCCAGCCGTACATCTCGTTGAACATCCCGCCTGGCACGACATAGGGATGGGGCACGTAAAGCAGGCCTTGCGTGGCCAGCCTGGTGGGATCGGAATCACCGAGCTGCCGAATGGGCGCGGGAAGGTTCTCGATGCGCACGCCGCAACGGCTGGCACTTTGCGTCAACGCCGCCGGCGCCGCCACCTGCGCCGGCAGGTACACGACCGAATGCGACGGCACCTTGGGATCGATCAGCGCCCGGCATTCGTTGGCCGAACGCGTGAGGGTGCTCCATGCGTGGGCGATGTAGCCGAGCGTCCTGCCCGGATCGGGCGTGGCCGCGCTGACGGCCGCGGCGAACAACGTGCTGGAGGCGAAGACGACGAAAAGCGAACGAACTTTCATGGCAGGTTCCTCTCGTGCGTGCGTGCATCGGTGCGGCCGGTTGTCGATGCGTCCGTGCCACGATGAATCCTGCGGCGCATCGAATGTTGCAAGGCTACCGGCGTTTGCGTTGACGCGATTTCGGCCGCGGCGGCGCGGTCGAGCCGCGGACCACCAGTTCCGGGTTGAATCCCTCGTTGTCGGTGTGCTCGCCCCTGATGCCTGCAATCAGCATCCGCGTGGCCCGCTCCACGATGATGTCGGCGCGCTGCCGCGCCGTGGTGAGCGGCGGCCACGAGTGGCGCGAGAACGGGCTGTCCTCGAACCCCGCGATCGAAACGTCGTATGGAACGCTCAGGCCGGTGGACTGCGCGGCGGCCAGCGCACCCGCGGCAATTTCGTCATTGCACCCGAAGATGGCCGTGGGCGGTTCGGCAAGATCGAGCAGGCGACGCGCGCCGCGAAAGCCGTCGTCGAACACGTAATCGCCTTCGATCATCAGTTCGTCGCGAACCGGCACGCCATAGTGCTGCAACGCGTCCTTGTAGCCCTTCAGGCGCTCGGCACTGGCGTGATGGTGCTTGCCGCCGCACAGGAAACCGATTCGCACGTGCCCCAACTGCAACAGGTGCGTGGTGATCGCGTAGGCGGCATCCCGATCGTCGACGTACACGCACGGGAAATCGTCGCGCGGATCGCGCGCGGCCGAAATGATCCGGACGAAGGGTATGTGGTAGGCCACCAGCTTGCGCAATGCCTTGGTGCGCTCCGAGACCGGCGTCGTCAGCACCAGCCCCGACAGGCGCGAGCGATGCACGAAATCGCGCAGGTCCTCCGCGAGCGTGGGCACCGTGGAATCGCAAGGCCGGATCTGCAGGCCGAAGTGCATGTCGTCGCACGCGGCGAGCGCGCCCTGCTGCATCGCGATGATGTAGTACGCGTTGGGATTGTCGAACACCAGGCCGATCGTGTACGCGTGCGCACCGCTGAGGCCGCGCGCCAGCAGATTCGGGCGGTAATCGAGTGCCTCGATGGCGCGCAACACGCGTTCGCGGGTTTCCGGGCGCACCGACCGCTCGCCATTGGCGACGCGCGAAACCGTTTTCGCGGAAACGCCTGCATGCCTGGCGACATCATCGAGGGTTGCGGAGCCCACCTGTCGATCCTTTTCGCGAGACGCGTGGCCTTGGTCATCGATCGTGACAGCGCTGTCACACTACCTGCCGGAAGACAGTGTGGCACAGGTTCGAGTTTTGGCAACCACCCATTGCCCTCGCCGGCCCCGAACATTCCGGCGCCATCCGCTTATCCGCATCACGCCTGAAGATCGGCAACGTTTCCGCGAAGCCACCCGATCGAGCACGGCTCCTTCCGGATCCCTCTGCCGTGATGCACTGCACAATTGACAGCGCTGTCTTTATGGGCGCAGACTCCGCCGCGTCCTCGGGGAATGATCGGTATGGATGCGGATACCGCTGTCGTTCGTTGGAGCCGGCAAAGCATGGGTGGCAAGCAAACGTCTTCGTTCGCGCAAGCGGCGTGCGCGCGCGTGGCTGTTTGCGGCGCCAGGAACGCCGGGATTGCGCGATCCGCCCCCTGTCCCGGCCCCCGGGAGGTTTGAACCCGCATCCGGATGATTTGCTCAAGCCGCCGCCGCGCGGCTTGTCGTTCCACCAGAAGAAAGGGCGCGCCAGACGCCCGCAAACCATTCCCATCGCTGGAGGTGAATCATGAAGAACGACAAGTTGATCCGACTGGCGCTGACCAGCGCCATCCTTGCGGCGCTCTCGCCCATCGCATGGGCGGCCGGCCCCGGCACGGCCGATGCGACGGGCCAGGCCGCCGCGCAACCCGCGGCGTCCACGCCCGCACAGGGGAACAAGCAGGGCAAGGCCACCACCCTGCAGGCGGTCGTGGTGACGGCCAGCCCGATTGGCGTCAAGAAGCTCGACGCCAGCTACAACATCGTGTCGGCCAATCGCGAGGAAATCCGCGAGGCCAACCCGCTCAGCGTGGCCGACCTCCTGAAGATCTCGCCCGGGATCTGGCCGGAATCCACCGGCGGCCAGACCGGCGCCAACATCGAGATCGCGGGTTTCCCCGGCGGCGGTGACGCACCGTTCTTCACCAACATGGTCAACGGCACGCCCCTGTATGGCATGCCGTCGCTTTCGTTCATGGATTCGAGCTCACTGCTGCGCCTGGATGACACCATCCAGCGCGTGGAAATCGTGCAGGGCGGCCCCGGCGTGGTGTTCGGACCGGGCCAGATGGGCGCGACCGCCAACTTCATCCTCCGCCAGGGCACCGCGCAACCGTCGGGCGACATCGGCATCACCTACGGCGACGAAGGCATGGTGCGCCTCGACGGCTTTTACGGATTCAAGATCGCCGACGGCTGGTACGCCAGCATCGGCGGCTTCTGGCGCAAGTCCGACGGCGTCCGCGATCCGCGTGATTTCCCGTCCGACAAGGGCGGCCAGTTGACCGCCACCCTGAGCCACGACATGGACAATGGTTCGTTCATGCTGTGGGCGCGCAGGCTGGACGACAAGAACCAGTTCATCGTGCCGATCCCGATGATCCAGGGCTCGGGCGACAACTTCTACGGTTTCCCGGGATTCGATCCGCTGACCGGCACCTACGCCAGCGGCGCCATCCAGCACGTGCAGGTCCCCAACCCGCTCGGCTACCTCGAAAACGCCGACCTCGCCAACGGCCGCGGGGCGCAGATGAACTTCTTCGGTGGCAGCTACGACGCCACCTTCGGCGACTGGACGATTTCGGATCACTTCATCTTCAACAGCGGCGACCTGCCCACCAACGCGCTGTTCTCGGGACCGAATCCGAAACCGCTCGGCTACTACATCTATGGCTGCAACATCCCGCAGCCGGCCGGCTTTTGCGACGCCAGCAACAATCCGGTGGACAGCGACACGCTGGGCTACCCGGCCAGCCGGGCGGTGACCGCCACGTTGCCCGACGGCACGGTGGTGCCGCTCGACCAGAGCATGATCCGACAGGGCTGGTGGTACATCCAGAAGCGCCTGAAGAGCTTCAACAACGACTTCCGCATCAGCAGGGAAATCTTCGACGGCAACACCGTGACGGCCGGCGTTTACCTCGCCCGCTATACCGACCACGACAATTGGTCGCTGGGCAACCAGATGCTGATGCTCAATCGGTCCAACACCAAGCCGATCGGGCTGACCTACAGCGAGGGCGGCCAGGACTACGTCGTCGCCAATCCGCAGGGCTTCGTCGACTTCAACAACAACTTCAACATCGTCGAAGCCGGCGCTGCCACCAACAAGGCCTTCTATCTGTCGGACTCGTGGACGATCGGCCCATGGCTGCTGCAGGCCGCGGGTCGCATCGAGAACATCGACGTCCACCAGCGCACCTGCAACCAGTCCAAGGTGGATCTCGACGGCAATCCGAATACCCTCTACGACAACGCCACGCCGGTCTGCAACGGCACCTGGGATTACGAGCACTACGACAAGACCCATCCGGCGTTCACGGTGGGCGCCAACTACCGCTTCAGCGACCACATGAGCGCGTACGTGCGCGCCAACACCGGCGGACACTTCGATGATTTCGACAACGGCATCCGCGGCGCCAACGGCAACTTCGCGCCGATGCAGAAGATCGAGAACATGGAAGCGGGGTTCAAGTACGAATCGCCGGTGCTGTTCGTGGACGCCAGCATCTACCACCGGCTGTTTACCGGTCTGCAGTACCAGGAAACCGGACCCGACGGCCAGCCGACCGGAGCGATCTCGAACTACGGTTCGAACTCGCACGGCGTGGACCTCAATGTCACGTGGTCGCCGGTCGAAAACTTCCAGCTCAAGATGATCGGCGTGTACATGGACGGGCATTACACCCACCACAATGCCTGCGCGGTGTTCACGGACGTCAACGGCAACTCCCAGTGCGTGAGCTTCAACAACCAGCCGCTGCAGCGCCAGCCGAAATTCCGCTACATGATCACCCCCAGCTACACCCTGCCGACGAGCTGGGGCAGCATCATGGCATTCGTGACCTACACCCACATCGGCCAGCATTACCAGGACCAGTCCGCGTTGCAGCCGCTGGGCACGTACCAGACGCTGGATGGCGGCATCGTCGCCAACGTGGGGCAGAACTGGCAGTTGCGCCTGCAGGGCACCAACCTGACCAACGAGGTCGGACTGACCGAAGGCAATTCCCGCCGGCTGGGGGTCAACACCGGCATCGGCGGCGTCCTGATGGCGCGACCGCTGTTTGGCCGCGAAATCAATTTCCAGGTCAAATACAGCTTCTGACAACGCGGCATCGCCGACCGCTGTCCCGGCGCGCTCCCTGCGCCGGGACAGTGGTCGCCGCGGGACGCTCCCACCCGCCGATGCGATATCGTTCGTCCGCGGGCAGCGCGCCACGCGCCACGCGCGGGCCCGTTTCGCCATCCCCGTCCGGAGCATTGCGATGAAACACCTGTTTTCCGGCTTGTGTGCGCTTACATTGCTGGCGTCCGCAGGCGGCTTCGCCGCCACCGACCCGAGTTTCCTGTTGACCGCGACGGCGAAGGATTTCGGCGCGTACTTCCCCTCGTACCTCGCCAACGGCTACTTCTCGACCATGACCTCGGTGCGCGGCACCGAGCCCGACCGGGCCTACATGGTCGCCTTCATGGATTACACCCGGGACGACATCTCGCGGCCTGCCGCGATCCCGGGCTGGAGCGAGATCGACTACAACCCCGGCATCGGCTGGATGAATTCGACGCGTCTCGACCCGCAGATCTTCGCCGGCTACTCGCAGACGCTGGACATGCACGACGGTACGCTCGCGACGCGCTACCGCTTCACGTATGCAGGCAAGGCGACCGACGTGGCGGTGGAAACCTTCGTCAGCCAGGCCGACCACCACCTCGCGGCTACGCGCATTTCGATCACCCCGCAGTTCGACGGCAAGGTGCAACTCCGGTTTCCTTTCCGGCTGTGGTCGGGCCACCAGCCGCGTTTTCCGATCGCCAGCATGACCGGCGACCAGATGATCGACGCGGTGATCGCCAGCGGACAGAACCTCAACGACAAGCCCGTGCCGACGCCGGATCGCGCAGCGGTCTGGTATCCCGGCACCACCCGCGTCATCGACGACGGCGGCGACACGAAGCAGATGACGCTGTGGCTGGACGGGCAGGCGGTGAATGGCTTGAAGATGGCGGAAGCCGCGGCGAT
The DNA here is from genome assembly GCA_044464225.1 of Rhodanobacter sp. GTDB lineage: Bacteria > Pseudomonadota > Gammaproteobacteria > Xanthomonadales > Rhodanobacteraceae > 66-474. Next base: position 23,857 of record JBIQLN010000018.1, read on the forward strand.
CGAACTGCCGCGCGGCCTCAAAGTCGACGGCGTGAAGCTGCTGAAGACTTCCGACGTGCTGTCACTCGAGGTGGCCGCCGAAGTCCGCAAGGGCCAGACCTACACGTTCACCAAATACATCGCGGCATCGCGGCAGGACTGGGGCGGCGATGCGAAGGCTGATCTTGCGCTTGCGATGAAGGCGCGCACGACGGGCTTCGACAAACTGCTCGCGCGCCATGTCGGCGCCTGGCACAAGCTGTGGCAAGCCGACATCGTGGTCGATCACGATGAAACGGTGCAGCGCGCGCTGCACTCGGACCTTTACTACCTGCTTTCCAACACCACGACCGACACCGCCTGGTCGGTGGGCGCCTGCGCGCTGACCCCGAACTACGCCGGCCACGTGTTCTGGGATGCCGACTCGTGGGTATTCCCCGCATTGTTGCTGCTGCACCCGGAACGCGCAAAGTCGATCGTGATGTTCCGGCACCGCACCATGCAGGGCGCGCGTGAGCGTGCCGCGCAATACGGCGTGAAGGGCCTGATGTATCCGTGGGAATCGGACCCGCAGAAGGGCGTCGACGTCACGCCGCATTTCGCCTATGGCGTCTATCGCGAAGTCCATGTCAACGCCGACATCGCGATTGCGCAGTGGCAGTACTACCTCGCGACCGGCGACCGCGCGTGGCTGAAGCAATACGGCTGGCCGGTGATCGAAGGCATCGCCGAGTTCTGGAAAAGCCGCGTCACCCGGAACCAGGCGAAGGACCGCTACGAAATCGCGCACGTCACTTCGACCGACGAGGCCTACGACGATGTGCTCAACGACACCTTCACCAACGCCGCGGCGGCCAAGGCGCTGCGGATCGCGACCCGGGCCGCCGCGCTGGTCGGCGCAAATGCGGATCCCGCGTGGGCCGAAATTGCCGACCAGATGTACATCCCGTTCGACGAGAAGGCGCAGCACCACTACGACTTCGACCCGTCGGTGCCGCACGACAAGGTGACGTGGTGGGGATCGTCGCTGATCTTCCTGATGTACCCCAACCTCGACATGCCGATGTCGCCCGAAGTGCGGCGCAACGACTTCGACTTCCAGTTGCAGGCACTCGAGACCCACGGCGACAACCCGAACGAAATGATGATGGTGATGATCACCGTCGGCGCGGCCGAGGTCGGCGATGCCAAGGCCGTCGGCTACTGGATCCACCGCAATCTCGAGGGTTTCCTGCAGCCGCCGTTCAACGTCCGCACCGAAACCGCGACCAACAATGCGGGTTATCTGCTCGCGACCTCGGCAGGCTTCGTGCAGAACTTCATGTACGGTTTGAGCGGCCTGCGCATCAACGACAAGGGACTGGATCAGGCCTACGCGCCGGTGTTGCCGCCGGGATGGAACTCGGTGACGTTGAAGGACGTCACCTTCCGCGGCAAGCACTACGACATCGACATCGAGCGGGGTGCCGACGGCAAGGTGAAGTTGACCCGCAAAGTGGCAGAAGCCCGATAGAGGGGGTTTCGGAAACGAACGTCTCTTCGTCATTCCGGACGTCGCGAAGCGACGATCCGACTGCGTTTGCAGGATTGCAAACGCGAGCGCTGAAGGCGACCGAAGGCGAGCGCCATGGATGGCGCAAGTCAACCCGGAGCCTTTGCTTCCGAAGGAAAAGACACCGGGTTCCCGCTTTCGCGGGAACGACGAAAGAGCAAGAACCTGAGTGCAAGTCGCAAAACCTCACATGCATACTCTCCGGGTGAAACCCAGCTCCCTGCTGCTGGCGCTCGTGTGCCTATCCTCGACAGCCGGCGCCGCGACGGATCCGGGCTTCCTGCTCACCGCGACCGCGAAGAATTTCGAGACCTATTTCCCGGGCCAACTCGCCAACGGTTACGTTTCGACCTTTACCTCGCCGCGTGGAACGGAAAGTAATCTGTCGTACCTCGTCGCGTTCATGGATTACGGCAAGGACGACATCGCCCGTCCCGCGGCGATTCCCGGCTGGACCGGAATCGACTATCGCATGGGTTCGTCCGGCGCTTGGTTGAATCTGGCGCCACTGGAACCTTCGACGTTCCAGGACTACAAGCAGGTCCTGAACCTGCACGATGCGACGCTGACGACCAGTTACCGCTACGTCGATGAGAACAAGACGACGCGCGTGGAAGTGGTCAGCTTCGTCAGCGAGCCATCGCCGCATCTGGCTGCGGTCCGCTTCTCGATCACGCCGCAGTTCGACGGTGTGGTGGAACTCTCGTTTCCATTGGTGTTGTGGGCGCCATCCCAGCCACGCCTGCCGCTGGCCGAATTGCCGGGCGACACCGGCTTGACCGGCGACCGGTTTCGGCAGGCGCTCGAGGCCCACGGCCTCTCCCTGGACGCATTGCCGCCGGCCACGCCCGATCGTGCGGCCATCTGGTACCACGGCGATACGCACGTGTTGGACGCCCAGGGCGACACCTCGAAGCTGACGCTGCGGCTGGACGGGCAGGCGACGAACGGCAAACGGATGGGCGAAGCGATTGCCGTGGAATTGCCGAAAGGCGTCCGGCCGATCGAGACGAGACTGGATCGCAGCGACTACCGCTTGGCGCTCGCTATGCGCGTCAAAGTGGAGAAGGGCAGGACTTACGCTTTCACCAAGTACGTCGCGGTGTCGCGCGAAGGCTGGGGTGGTGACGGCAAGGCCGACCTTGCGCTGGCCGAATCGGCGCGCGAACACGGCTTCGAACCGCTGCTCGATGCGCATCGCGCGGCATGGGCCGAGTCGTGGCAATCGGACATCCGCATCGATGGCGATCCGCAAGCGCAGCTCGCGGTACATTCCGACCTTTACTACCTGCTCGCCAACACGCCACCGGATGTGGCGTGGGGCACGGGTGCGTGCGGGTTGACCACCGGGTATGTGGACCACGTGTTCTGGGACAACGACACCTGGATATTTCCCGCACTGCTGCTGCAGCATCCGCAACGCGCGCGTTCCATCGTGTTGTTCCGGGATCGCACGCTGCCGGCCGCGCAACGGCGGGCGCGCAAGGCGGGTTTTGCCGGCGCCAAGTATCCATGGGAAGCCGATCCCGAGGATGGCACGGAGCAGGTCCTGTACGCCGCGCATCGGTTGAGCGTCGGCGAGATCCACGTCAACGCCGACATCGCGATCGCGCAATGGCAATACTGGCTGGCGACGCACGATCTCGCATGGTTGCGCAAGGACGGCTGGCCGGTGATCCACGATCTCGCCGAGTTCTGGACCAGCCGCGCAACCTGGGACAAGGCGAAACGGCGTTACGAAATACGCGACCTCGTCTCGGTGATGGAACCCTACGCCTACATCGACAACGACACGTTCACCAACGTCTCGGCCGCCAAGGCGCTGCGGATCGCCACCGAGGCGGCAAAGCTGGCCGGTGCCGACGCCGACCCACGCTGGGCGGAGGTCGCGGCGAAGCTGTACGTGCCTTTTTCGGACGCGGAGCAGCGTCACCTCGCGCTCGATCCGGGCGTGCGGCTGCACGATCCCGGCGACAGCGACCTCACGTTTTTGGCGTTTCCCTCGCTCGACCTGCAGATGGATCGAACGGTGCGACGCAACGACTACCGCAACGATGTCGCGCCGTTGCAGAACAAGCCCGCGCAGGCGCTCACGAGCATGGGGCTCGCGCCGCTCACCATCGCCGCGGCCGCGCTCGGCGATTCGGCCGACGTGGCGCACTGGCTCGCGGACAACATCGGCAGCGACATGATGAAGCCACCCTTCAACGTACGCACGGAAACGCCCGGCAACAACACCGGCTACTTTCTGACCGGCTCGGCGGGATACGTGCAAAGCCTGGTGTATGGACTCACCGGTTTGCGCGTCGAATCGTCCGGTCTGGTCCAGGCGTATCAGCCGGTGTTGCCGTCCAAATGGAAATCACTGACGCTCACGAACGTCACGTTTCGCGGCAAGCATTACGACATCACCGTCGACCGCGACGCCAGCGGCAAGCCGCGGCTGCAACGCCACCCGCGATGAGTGGGCAACCCAAACCATCGCCCGAAGCGACGGCGCAGGCTGGCGAATACACTTGATACCGGACGAACGGTGCGCTCGGGAAACATGATTTCGAATCCGCTCCACGATGCGATGCGGCGCGTCAACGGTTTGCTGCAGGCCGGGGAATTTCGCGTGGCCCACGATCAGCTTCGCCGCGTCGTCGAGGCTCATCCCGATTACGCCGAGGCGCAGCGGTTGCTTGGTGGCGTCACGCTCATGCTGGGCGATGCGGTGGGTGCGGAACGAATCCTGCGGCACGCCATCGGGCTCGATCCGGATTGGGCGCCCACTCTTACGACCCTCGGCGAGCTGCTGCTGGGCAGCGGACGTCACGCCGAAGCGGAGACCTTCCTGCAGCGGGCCGCCACCGCCAGGCACCCCGATCCGCATGCGGCCCAGGTGCTGGCGCGCTATTACAACGACCGGAGGCAGCCGGCACGGGCGCTCGCGATCGTCGCGCCGTTCTGCGCCCGCGACGACGTACCGCCCGAACTGATCGTCCAGCACGTCGCCGCGCTGGTCGCACTGGGGCGCAGCGGCGATGCCATCGAATGGAGCCGAAAGCTGTTGGCGCGATCGCCCGACAGCGCCGCCGCCGGACAGGCGCTGGCCACCGCGCTGCAGGCTGCGAATCTGCACCAGGAAGCCGAAGGAATCACGCGACGTGCACTGGAACATGAGCAGCGGAACGCGACGCTGTGTTACACGCATGCACGCAGCTTGATCGCTATGGGCGAATACGAGCGCGCCGAAACGGCGCTGCGCGATTGCCTGCGGCTGGAGCCGCAACAGGTCGACGCCCATGGCGATCTTGCCAAGCTGGTGTGGACGCGCACCGGTGATGGCGCGCAGGCTACCGAAGCCATCGACGAGGCGCTGCAGACCTTCCCCAACAACGATGCGCTGTGGGCGACCAAAGCGGCCGTGTTGCAGGGCGCGGGCGACGTGCGCGCGGCCTACGCATGCCTCGCCCCACGCATCGCGCGTCCGCAGGCGCCGCCGGCCTTGCATGTACGCGCCGGTCTCGCCGCACTGGAATTCGATTCGCGCCTTGCGCTCGATCGTGCCGGGTGCGCGTTGCGCGCGGCACCGAACGATCCCGCGGCGCGCACGCTGCAAGTCGCGGCGATGCTGGGCGTCGGCGATGCCCGGGGCGCGCTGCGAACCTGCGAAGCGCTGAGGCGCGAGTCGCCCGACGATCAATATCTCATCGCGCTGCAAACGACCGCGTGGCGGATGCTCGGTGATGAACGTTACGCACAGCTTTGCGATTATCCGGACCTGGTGGTTGCGTACAAGCTCGAGGCGCCATCGCCGTGGACGAGCCTGGCGGATTTCCTGGACGAACTGAAACACGATTTCGGTCGGATGCACGATGCGTTCGTGCATCCGCTGCTGTTCCAGTCGCTGCGCCATGGGACCGAAACCATCGGCGATCTGTCCCGCAACGAAAAACCTTCCATTCGCGCGCTGTTCCAGGCTTTCGATGCGCCGATCCGCGACTACATCGCGCGCATGGGCAAGGGCGACGATCCGCTGCGCCGGCGGAACACCGGCGCGTACCATTTCAACGGAAGCTGGTCGGTCCGGCTGCGTACCGACGGCTTTCATCACAACCACGTGCACCCGCGCGGCTGGATCTCCTCGGCGTGTTACATCGAGCTACCTGACGCGATGCGCAGGGCGGACAGCCGCGAAGGCGTGCTGGCGTTCGCCGAACCGGGCATCCTCACCACGCCGGCGTTGCCGGCGCAACACGAAGTGCGCCCGGAGACGGGCATGCTGGTGCTGTTTCCTTCCTATTTCTGGCACGGGACGGTGCCGTTTTCCGGTGACCGGACGCGGCTTACCGTGGCGTTCGACGCCGTGCCCGCTCGCACGGCCTGATTCACTTCGCCTTGGCGCGCCACTCGATCGTGATTCGATCGCGGATCGCGTGCGCGGGAACCGGAACCGCCGCGGTGGCGTTCGCGGCGTCCCAGTCCCAGTCTCCGACGTTCTGACCATCCACAGATATCGAAGCCGGCCGGTCGATGCCGTGGATCTGCAGGGTGTACGACCGCCGCTGCACCTGGCCGGCGAAAGCGCCGCGTGTGGGTCCGATTACGATGCGGTGCGTGCCGTCACCTGCCGCTGCATACGTCATTGGCGTCAGCGCGTAACGATGTTGCCTGTATGCAAGCGAAGCGCCGTCGTCTTCGTAGAGGTCGAACTTGCCGTTGCCCGATCCGTAAACATTCACGATCAGGTGATCCAGCGGTTTTTCATTCGACCATGCGAAATCCGCGGGTTGCTCGGGAATGATCGCGCCATCGCGCACGAACACCGGCGTCTGGTCCACGGCGTAGTGGGCGGTGAATGACTTGCCGCCGCCGTAGTGCTTCCCGTCGAAGAAGCCGATCCATTCGCCGGGCGGCAGCCAGGTCGTGCGTTCGCCACTGGCGTCGAGCACCGGGGCGACCAGCATTTCGCTGCCGAACCAGTACTCGTGCGGATGTCGGTACGCCTCCGCGGACTCCGGATTTTGCAGATACAGCGGTCGCATGATCGGCAATGCCTTCTCGTGCGCGATCCAGGCATGGGTGTAGGTATAGGGAATCAGTTGCGTGTGCAGCGTGAAGTATTTCCTGACCAGCGCCATGCCGCGCTCGCCGTAGGTCCACGGCATGCGCAGGTTGCCCTCGCGCGGGTTCTCGTGCGCGCTGTGCAGGCGCAGCAGTGGACTGAATGCGCCGAACTCGATCCAGCGCGCGTACAGGTCGAAGTCGATCTTGCCGCCGTGGAAACCGCCGATGTCGTGGCTCATGTATGGAATCAGCACGTTGCCGCCGCGCACGCTGTAGGCCACCTCGTACCTCAGCACCGGCCATTCGGAATAGGTGTCGCCGGTGAAGTAGGCCGGGTAGCGCTCGCTGCCCCAGCCGCCGTAGCGCGAAAGGATGAACCCGCGTTGTCCGGTTTGTTTCTGCATGTGATCGTGGAAGACGCGGTTGGTCCAAAGCTGCGGGTCGAGTCCCGGCATGTCCGCGGCGCCGCTGCCGCCATCGACCCACCAGAACGCCGCGCCCTGTTGCAGCAGCGGTCCGTGCAGGTAGCGCATGGAGACTCCCGCCTGCTGCTTGTTGGAGAGATCGAAATAGATCCGCGGCGGCGGCTTGACGTCGCGAATCGCGGTCAGGCCGTTCAGGTAACCACGGCCGTATTCGTTCGGTTCGATGCGCAGCGCGATCTCGAGTGTCTGGCCCGCTTGCGCGTAAGACGTGATGTCGGCGAAGGTCAGACGCTGCGGCCAGCGCACGTGGCTGTGTTCGACTTCGTGTCCATTGACGTAAAGCCGGTAATCCCTGGCTTGCCGGCTGAGATACAGGTATAGGTGCGCCGGCAGATGATCTGGCAGCCGTACCTGCGTGCGATACCACGCGATGCCTGCGTAATTCGTGTATCCCTGTTTTGCCGGCGGCGCATCGGTGCGGATCGGCTTCCAGTCGACCTTGCCGGCGTCGCGCAGGTACCAGTGTTCGTGGACGCCGATGTCGCGTGGATCGGTCGCGAACATCCAGCCACCGGACAGGTCCAGATCGAACGAAGGCTTCGGCGGCAGCGGCTCTCCCAATGCCTTCAACGCGGCCGGCGCGTGGCTGTCCTCGTGCGACAGGATGCTTTCGTCCGTGTTCGCGTAACCGGGGTGGTCGTTCAGGGAGATCTTGATGCCACGGGCGTGCATCCATTCCAGAAACTGCTGCGGATGCGGAACCAGCGGGCTCCAGTCGTAGCCGCCCTGCCAGCCGTAGTTGTGCCACGCGAAATCCAGTACCAGCGTGTCGAGCGGAATCCGGTTCTGGCGAAAGCGGGTGACCTCGTCTTCGAGGTGTCGTTCGCCGTAGCGCTGAAACGCCGGTGTCTTCGCTTCCGGGGCGCCCGGGAAATATTCGAAGTTGAGGTCCGTGATCATCGGCCCCAGCACGTAGCGCGGGATCATCGGGATCGGGCCGCACAATTCGGCGTACTCGTGCAGGACCTTTGCATAGTCGGCGCGGGCGTAGGTGAACAGGTACCAGTCCTGCCCTCCCCTCGACTTGCGCGGTTCGATCCATTGCGCCTTCGGGTTCCACAGCGGCGTCGTGCTGTCGTCGATGAACGCAAAGCCGTTGCGGCTCAGCAGGCCCGGTTCGGCTTTCGGCAGCAGTACGTTGATGCCGGGGATGATGTCGTTGACGGGGCTGGTCAGGTCCTTGCCGTCGCCGGGCAGGTTCTTCGCGCTGACGTTGTCCAGCGAATAGGTGAGTCCGCCGAGGTTGCCGTCGTCGACCAGGCCGGGATGCCAAGCGTGTGGACTGCCGTCGGCTGTCCACTGCACCCGCAGGTTGGCCGCGGAAAACGCGCCGGATTGCAACCGGTAGCGCAGCGTCATCGCGCCTGTACTTACGATGAGCCAGCCGTTTTCCGTTTTCCGGGTGACACTGACGTGTGGCCAGTCACGTTCAACGACGACGGCAGTGGGTGCGTCCACGAAATTGGCGGATGGCGAGTATTCCATCCTGACCAGTGACGGCGTGAGGAATTCGAAGCGGGCGTTGCCCGCGACCACCTTGGCGGTGCCCTGGGTGGCGGCGAGCGCTGAGAACGGCACGCCGATCAAGGAAACCAGCAGCCATCGGCATGCGAAACGAATGGTCATGCGATACCCCGCTGTTTGGGAAATGCCGCGTGCCGGGGCCGGTCAACGCCATGTCACGCGGTCACGCGGCCACGCATTCCTTACGCTTTCGGCAACGCGTTGAAGGCGATCACGACACGCGGCTCGTCACTGCCGTGTGGTTCCACGTAGTGTTCCATCCAGCACGGAAACAGCACCAGCAACCCGGCTTCCGGGGTGAGCCGGATGTCGCTGTAACCGTTCGGCACGGCGCCCTTCACGTAGCCATGGATCACCCCGGGGCGCGGATCGCGAAACACGAATCTGCCGGACTCCGGCGGCACCTTCAGGTAAAACGAACCGGACAGCAGGCAACCTTCGTGCACATGCAGGAAGTTGAAGCCGCCGCGGTCGTGCAGGTTCACCCAGGATTGCAGGTCGAACGGAACCCCCGCGACGCCCATTTCGCGCAGCGCAGCGGCGCAACCCGCACGCACCGCATCGCGCAGCGGCGCGAACACCGGCTGTTCCAGCACCGCCATGTCCGCGCTGTTCCAGCCGCCGCGGTTGGTACGTCCCGCGGGTCCTGGACTGGCGGCGCGCATCCGCAGCACGGTCGCCACCCATTCGTCCAGGTGGCTACGCAGGGAGGGCAGGCGCGCCTGCCATATCCGGGTGGCAAACAAGTCATAGGATTGCAGGGCGGCCGCCGCGCCCAGCGGCTGCACCACGACCCGTTCATCGTCTGCGGTTGTCATGGAGCCCCCTGGCATCCAACATGGCCCGCACCTCGGCCAGTGGGAGGAGGGAAATGCGGAAAATCGACCACGCGTGCGCGTGGCTGTTCGTTTGCCTGTCGCTGGTGATCGCACATGCCGCGTTCGCCCTCCCGCCGCTGCCGCAGTCGTGGCAGCACGACATCGACCGGCTGGTCGCCGATGATAGTGCGCATCCACCGCCGCAACATGGCGTGCTGTTCGTCGGCAGTTCCTCGATACGGATGTGGACCACGCTGGCCGCCGACTTTCCCGGCGTGCCGGTGATCGATCGCGGTTTCGGGGGTTCGACAATTGCCGATGCCACCTACTTTGCCGACCGCATCGTGATTCCCTGCCATCCGCGCCTGATCGTGATGTACGCCGGCGACAACGACATCGCCGAGGGCCGTACGCCGCAGCAGGTGCTGGACGCATTCAAGGCATTCGTTGCGCGCGTGCGCGACGCGCTGCCAGGCGTGGCCATCGCCTACGTGTCGATAAGCCCAGCGTCGCGCGTCGGGCGCTGTGGCCGGCCATGCATGAAGCGAACCGCCGGATTGCAGCCTGGTCGCAAACACAGTCCCGCATGACCTTCGTGGACGTCGCCACGGACATGCTGGACGCGAAGGGCGACCCGCGGAGCGCGCTGTTTCGCGAGGACGGCCTGCACATGACGCCCGCGGGTTATGCAATCTGGGTGCGCGCGCTGAAGCCCGTCCTGGCGCACTACGGTTTCACGACGCACTGACGCGATCCCGCCTGGGCGGCGGCGGCGGCCGACGTGTTCCGCGCCAATCACAACGGGGGGCGGACGCCTTTCGCGATGCGCCCGGCGGCGCTGCACGACTAACCCGTGGTGGGCGTGCGGATGCTACCGCATCTCTTTCGGAACGGCGAACGGCACCGTGGCGTCGGGCGACACGTTCAGCGCTTTCGCCGCGCCCGCGGCACCGAACCGTGGGCCGCAAGCCAGGCGCAGAACATCTCGCCGACGGCCGTCGCGAATGCATCGACTTCGGCAGGCGACCGGCCTTGGCTGGACACCGCCTTGCCGGCGGACGACATCACGGTCCGGATGAGGTCGGCTGCGAATTCTTGTTCGCGCGCCGTGGCCGATGGCAGCGCTTCTTTCACGAACCTTCGCATCAACCGACGACCCTCCTCGAGGTGCGCGCGAACCTCCGGTGCTTCGCGGTAGAGCGGCGCGGCCTCCTCGAGCGCGCCGCGGAACGCGGCTTCCTCGCACTCGGAGCGAAAGAACATCCGCACCGCCGCGCACAGCCGGTCGGGTGGCGCCAGGCTGGCATCACCGAAGATTCTTTCGAACTGGCCCATCGTCCGCTGCCATTCCTCCGTCTGCAGCCGGAACAGGATCGCCTGCTTGTTCGGAAAGTACTGGTAAAGGGACCCGACGCTGACACCCGCGGTTTCCGCCACGCGGGCGGTCGTGAAGCGATGCGCGCCCTCCTTCACCAGAACGCGAACGGCCGCTTCGAGAACGTCGGCGACGAGCCGCGCGGACCGTGATTGCTGCGGCTGCTTTCGCGCGGCGACGACCGGTTTCGGGCGCTTGGCCATGGGTACACTCCGATGCCAGCAAATAACGCGATACTTTATTCGCATTGCAACCGATGGGGCGGCGCCCGTTCCGCCCGTGGATCCGGTCGGCGATATTCATGCGCGAGTAACGCGGCGTTCGCGAGAGTAGACCCTCGTGGTTCATTCACAAGGACGTGCCATGAAAAACCCCGCGGTTTGCCGTGTCATTTTTCTGTCGGCCGCAACCTCCGCGCTGGCGACTGCCAGTTTCGCGGCGTCGGCCCGGCAGTCGCCCGCGCTCGATCGCGTCGGCATCTGGATGGGCGGCTATTACTCGCACAACGACACCAACCTTTCCGCGGACGGCACCGGGCCATATGCCGGTGTCCAGGGCGAACTGGGCTTCGAGGACGACTTCGGGTTCACGGACCACAGCGTCGATCCGCGCGTGCGCTTCGATTTTCTGCTGGGCGACAGCCAGGGCTTTTCGTTCGACTATTACCGGGTCCACCGGAACCGCAGTGCCGGCTACGCGGAGCCGATCCCCGCGCTCGGCACCGATATCAACGCACACGTGGATGCCACGCTCGACTACGATTTCGGTGCGGCCTCGTACAAGTGGTGGTTCGGCCACGCCAATGACGTGTTCGGCATTGGCCTCGGTGCGGCGTACTACAGGGTGCGCTTCGCCGCGCGCGGTGACGCCCGGGCGGGCGATCAGGGCAGCTCGTTTTCCGACAGCTACAGCGCTAGTGCGTGGGCGCCGATGCTGACGTTGGGATGGCGTCACGCGTTCAACGACCAGTGGCGCATGTACGCGAACGTGGCGGGCGTGAAGAAGAACGGCGGCCACTTGAGCGGCCACATCTGGAATGCAGCACTCGGCGTGGAATGGTTTCCGTGGCAGCACCTGGGCTTCGCGCTGGAATATTCCGCATCGAGGCTGCATTTGCACAAGGATTACGACGAAGGAACCGCAAGACTGGACCTGAATTCCGATGGTCCGGCACTGTTCCTGCGCGCACGCTTCTAGCGAAAAGGCGCAACGGTCGCGGGCAAGGCCGGCGACTGCGCCCCGTTGCGGTGGCGCCGCCCCGCAGCCGCGGACCAGCGGCGGAGCCGTTAGACTCCGCTCTGGATTGCATCGGGCATCCCAATGAACACTGCCTCCGCGGCGCCCCCGCCCGCGCGCCGTTCGCTTTTCGCCAATCGCGATTTCAGCCTGCTGTTCGGCGGCAGCTCGATTTCCGCGTTCGGCGACCAGTTCACGCTGGTGGCGTTGCCGTGGCTGGTGCTGAAGCTCACCGGCAATCCCGCTGCGCTCGGCATCGTGCTCGCGGTGATGGCGTTTCCGCGCGCCGCCTTCATGCTGATCGGCGGCGCGGTGGTGGACCGGATGTCGCCACGGCGCGTGCTGCTCGGCGCGCGCGCCGCCAATGCAGCGTGCATCGTGATCCTCGCCGCGCTGGTGCTGGCCGGCGCGATCCAGATGTGGATGATCTATCTGCTGGCGCTCGGCATCGGCCTGTCCACCGCGTTCGCGTACCCGGCGGGTTCGGCGATCCTGCCGCAACTGGTGAAACTGGAACAATTGCGTCCCGCCAACGCGGCATTCATGGGCATGCGCCAGCTCAGCATGATCGGCGGTCCGGTGCTCGCCGGGTTCGTGATCGCGCTGGGTGCACACCACTACCGGGCTTCCGCGCAGGCACTGCCGGATGCGAGTGGGCTGGGCACTGCCTTCGGCATCGACGCGGTCACTTTCGTGTTCTCGCTGGCGTCGCTGGCGATGATCCGCATCCGCGGGGACTCGCAGCTGCCGAAGCCCGGCGGCGGCGTGTTCGCCAGCATCGTCGCGGGCGTGCGCTACGTATGGGCCGACGTGCCGCTGCGGGCATTCGTGATCTATGCGAGCTTCGTGTCGGTGTTCGTGGGCGGACCGATCCAGGTCGGCCTGCCGGTGCTGGCGGACACGCGCCTGAATCTTGGCGCCGCCTCGCTCGGCATCCTGATGACCGCCAATGGCGTCGGCATGCTGATGGGGAGTTTCCTCACCGGCCTCGCCCAACGCGCGGTGCGTGGACACCTCGGCGTGATGGTGCTGTGCTTCGACAGCCTGGCGGGCCTGACGCTGGCCGCGCTGACGCTGGTGCACACCACCTGGTTCGGGGCGGCGTTGCTGCTGTGCACCGGCCTGCTCGGCGGCGTCGTGCAGATCGCCATCTTCACCTGGATCCAGCAGCGTGTCTCGCAGGGCATGATGGGCCGCGCCATGAGCATCCTGATGTTCACTTTCATGGGACTGGGGCCGCTTTCTGCGGCTGCCGCGGGCGCGCTGCTGAAAATCGTTTCGCTGGCCGAGCTGTTCGGCATCGCGGGCCTCGCGCTCACCGTGATCGCGCTGTGCTGCCTCGCGAGTCCGCAGATGCGCAGCATCCGCGCGATCCAGCCGGAGGTGGCAAAGGCTTGAAGTGGAGCGCAAGCCGCTTCGCGTCATCGTGACAGTCGAGGGGAGTTACCCATGCGTGCAGCGGTCCGCCTGCTTTTCGTCATTGCGTTCGGCCTCATTGGGTGCGGGGCCCGAGCGGCATCCGTTCCCTCCTATGACATCGTGATCCGCAACGGGCACGTCATCGACGGCACCGGCTCGCCGTGGTACACCGCCGACCTCGCGATCAAGGACGGCCGCATCGCCGCGATCGGCCGGCTCGGCGACGTCGATGCAAAGCAGGTCATCGACGCGCACGGCATGGTGGTCACGCCGGGTTTCATCGACATGCTGGATCAATCGGGCCACACGCTGCTGGTGGATGGCCACGCGCCGTCGAAGATCTTCCAGGGGGTGACCACGCTGATCACGGGCGAAGGCGAATCGGTCGCGCCGCTCAACGACAAGATCCTCGAGGAAGAAGGCGCCCATGCGAAGCCGCCCTGGCGTACGCTCGGCGAGTATCTCGCGCACCTGCAAAGCCAGGGCATCGCGGTGAACTTCGGCACCTACGTCGGCGCCGCCACCGCACGCGAAATGGTGATCGGCTATGGCGACCGCCAACCGACCGCGGCCGAGCTGAAGCAGATGCAGGCGATCGTCGCCGGCGCAATGCGCGACGGGGCGTTCGGGGTTTCGACGGCGCTGCAGTACCCGCCGGCCACCTACAGCACCACGCCGGAACTGATCGCACTGGCCAAGACGGCGGCGAGCTACGGCGGCATCTACGCTACCCACATGCGCAGCGAAGGCAACGGCGAAATGGCCGCGCTGGACGAGGTTTTCGACATCGCGCGCAGCGCGCGCATTCCGGTCGAAATCTTCCACCTCAAGGTCGCCGGCCACGAGAACTGGGGCAGCATGTCCAGGGTGACCGCGAAGATCGAGGCGGCGCGCGCGCAAGGACTGGACATCGGTGCGGACACCTACGCCTACACCGCATGGGGCAACGACCTCGCCTCGTTCATTCCGCCGTGGGCGCATGCCGGCGGCAACGCCGAATTGCTCAAGCGGCTGAAGGATCCGTCGATGCGCGCGCGGATCGAAAAGGACATGAAGACACCGTCGGACGCCTGGAGCAACGACTGGCTGGAAGTTCCCGGCCCGCACGCGGTGGAGATCACTTCCGTGCACAACCCGGCGCTGAAGAAATTCGAAGGCAAGCGTCTCGACGAAGTCGCCCAGAGCTGGCACGAAAAGCCCATCGATGCGCTGATCGACATCCTGATCAAGGATGACGCCGCCACCGATGTAGCGGTCTTCGGCATGTCGCAGCCGGACGTCACGTTGGCGCTGAAGCAGCCGTGGGTGTCGATCTGCGACGATGCCGCCGCGCAGGCGCCGACCGGCAAGCTCGGCCACGGCCATCCGCACCCGCGCGCCTATGCCGCGTTCGCGCGGATCGTCACGAAGTACGTGCGCGAGGACCACGCACTGATCCTGCCCGACGCGATCCGCAAGATGACCTCGCTGCCCGCGCAGCGCATGGGCCTCGCGCGGCGCGGTGTACTGAAGCCCGGCATGTGGGCCGACATCGACATTTTCGATCCGGCGGCGCTGCGCGCACCGGCGACGTTCGCGCAACCGAAGCAACTCGCGCAAGGCATGGCCTGGGTGCTGGTCAACGGCGTGCCGGTGATCGCCGACGGCAAGATGACGCAGGCCTTGCCGGGCAAGGTCTTGCGGGGGCCGGGATACGCGACGAAGCAAGGCGAGTCGGCCGCGCGGTAGTCCGGCCCGCCAAACCGCTCATTCGATGATTCCCGGCGCTGCGATGCTTGGGGATCCGCGAGGAAATCGTGCATCTGTTCGTTCCGTTCGCGCGCGCGGCCTTCCCGCAACTTCGCGGACGACACGAACGGGTGCCGCATCACGGCGCCGCGCGCCGGACCCGATAAGCCGGTGCGGACGTCACAATGCCGGAGACGAGGTGCGAAGCGTCGCTTCGTATTCGTCACGCGTCTGGACCACCGGCAGCACGAACATCAGCACCAGGTAGATGAGTATCACGACGCCGCCCGTGAATATCGTCGCGATGACGAAGATCGCGCGCACCCAGTCGACATCGATGCTCGAATAGGCGGCCAACCCGACGCAGACGCCGCTGAACCATTTGCCCTCGAGGATGCGGCACAAGCGCCGGGGCCTGAACGGCGACGCGTCGCGGTGCATGTCGTGGCCGTTGTCGAGGTCCACCGTGCCGACCTGCCTGAGGACCGCCTCGACTTCGGCTGCGGTGATGACGCGGTCGCCGGCATGCAACAGAGCCGCGAACTTTTCGCCGATCGATTGTTCGAGATCGCGCAGGATCTCGTCGCGATCCGGGTCGCGCTTGAGACGGGAGCGGGCCCGCGCGAACCAGGATCGCAGGGACTGGTAACCCTCCTCGTCCAGCTGGAAGGGTGTCGAGTGTCCGCTCAGGCTGACATGGGTCACTGTTTGCATGGTGGTTTGCCCAACTCGTCGATGAGGTGCGTCAAGGATTTCCAGTACTCCCGGAATTCCGCCAGTTGCTTGCGGCCGGTCGCTGCAAGCTTGTAGTACTTCCGCGGTGGACCCGCCTCGGATTCCTGCCACTCGTATTCGAGCAATTGCTCGCGCCGCATCTTGCTCAACAGCGGATACAGCGTGCCTTCCTGGGTCGCGAAATCGGTATTGCCGAGGCGCTGCAGGATGTCCGCGGCATAGACCCTCCCCGAGGCCACGATGCCGAGGATCAGGAACTCCAGGAGTCCCTTGCGCAACATGCTCGATTTGTCTGGGTCCATTTCAGAAGCTACCTTTTTGTGACAAGGTACTTAATTGGACCAAGGACGTCAAGGGCGACTTCGAACCCGGCCATGGCATGGCGGGAGCAACCCCGCAACGCGCTTGCACCCAGCAGGTGAGCGCCCCCGCGTCCGGGTCGATTCGACGAGAATCCCGAGCCGAAGCCGGCATGGGCGCCCAGCGACGGAAGACGGCTGCGCCTGACAGCCGGAAACCGGCGCTACCTTGCCGAAGCAGTGCCCCTCCGCTGCTTCGCCAGTTCGGCCTCGAAATCCTTGCGCGCACTTTCCGCGTAGGCGCGGCATCCCGCGTGATCGATCAGCGCGTCCTTGATTTTTCCGAGCCTGTCCACGCGAGTCCAGAAATTCACCATGCCCGGATGCGGCGCGAGCGGGATGTCGCAAGGCAACGCAGCGACCACGGAAAAACTGTGCTCGAAATCCCTGGCGATGGCCGGGGAATCCGGCTCTCCGACCAATCGGAAACCGGGGGCCGACAGGCTGCCGACGTCCACCATGTGCAGGCAGCGCGCGGCTTCGCATGACATCCACGTCCAGGTCGTGTTGCCCCGGGTATGCCCCGGTGTCGCATGTGCGGTCAGCACCAGATCGCCAAGCTGCAGCGTCTCGCCATCCTTCACCGTGCGCGCCACCCGTACCGGCGGGAACGGAAACCTGTCGCCGTATTGCGGATCATCGTGACCGCCGCGTTCCAGCAACGCCGCGTCGCCGGCACCCGCGATCACCTGCGCACCCGTGTCGTGCGCGAGTTGCGCGATGTCGCCGGCATGGTCGGCATGCGCGTGCGAATCGAGGATCCACTTGATGTCGCGCAGATCGATACCGAGGCCTCGGATGTTCGCTTCGATCAGTGCAGCATCCCCAGGCACACCGCCATCGATCAGGACATCGCCGGCCGGGGCGGTAAGAAGGAAGACGCCGAGCCCGCGCGGCCCCACGTACCAGATGTTGCCGTAAATGCGGATGGGTTTCTGTGGCGCCGTCCACGAGGGATTCTCCGCAATGGTCCTGCGCTCCGATTCAGGCATCCGGAACGGTTGTTGCGACGTCGCCCGCGAAGGTTCGTGGGCGTGGCTTGCCCCGGACGGGTGCGGCAGCGCATGCGCGCCCTGCACCACCAGGCTGGAAAGAAGCACTGCAGCCGGAAGAACGCGCATGGTCGAACTCGTGGTGGCGAGGCGTTAGATTACCTGCCCCACACCACATCCTGTCGCGCGATGCCGCGCACGCTTTTGTAGGTCGGGCTGAGCGCAGCGAAGCCCAACACGAGCTGGCGACATCGTGTCGCATCCGCACGAACCCGCTCACCCAACCTGCTCGTTTGGCGGTCGGCCTGCACGGAGACCCGCCACTACAATAAGCATATGTCCCTGGTCCAATTGCAACGCGTCGACTTCAGCGTCGGCGGTCCCTTGCTGCTCGAACATGTCGATTTGTCCATCGAAGCAAACGAGCGGGTATGCATCGTCGGGCGCAATGGCGAGGGCAAATCCACCCTCATCAAGCTGATCAGCGGCGAGCTGCGCGCCGACGACGGCGAAGTGCGCGTGCAAAACGGGGTCGTCATCGCGCGCCTGCCGCAAGAGGTGCCGCAGGACACCGCCGGCAGCGTGTTCGACGTGGTCGCGGAAGGACTGGGCGACCTCGGTCATTTGCTGGCGCGCTACCACCACTTGCTGGCCATTGGCGACCTCGACGCGCTGGGCGATGTCCAGGCCAGGATCGAAGCGCAGCACGGCTGGGATCTGAATCGCCGCGTCGAAGAAGTACTGACCAAGCTGTCACTCCCCGGCGACATGGATTTTTCCGCACTGTCCGGCGGCATGAAGCGGCGCGTGCTGCTGGCGCAGGCGCTGGTCCGCAAGCCGGACATCCTGCTGCTGGACGAACCCACCAACCATCTGGATATCGACGCCATCCGGTGGCTGGAAGGTTTCCTCAAGCAGTTCGCCGGCAGCATCGTCTTCATCACCCACGACCGCGCCTTCCTGCGCGCCCTGGCCACGCGCATCGTCGAAATCGATCGCGGCGCGCTGACCGACTGGCCCGGCGACTACGACAACTATCTGCGCCGCCGCGAGGAGCGCCTGCACGCGGAGAACCTGGCCAACGCACAATTCGACAAGAAGCTGGCCCAGGAAGAAGCTTGGATCCGCCAGGGCATCAAGGCGCGGCGTACGCGCAACGAAGGCCGGGTGCGCGCATTGAAGGCGCTGCGCGACGAGCGTTCGAAGAGGCGCGAGCTCGCCGGCAACGTGAAGATGACGCTGGGACACACGCAGGCGTCAGGCAGGAAGGTGATCGACCTCGAGCACGTCACCCACGGCTTCGACGGCCGCGTGCTGATCGAGAACCTGAGCACCACCGTGATGCGCGGCGATCGCATCGGCATCATCGGCCCGAACGGCGCCGGCAAGAGCACCCTGCTCAAGATCATGCTGGGCGAGTTGGTGCCGCAACGCGGCACGGTGGAACTCGGTACCAACACGCAGATCGCGTACTTCGACCAGCACCGCCTGCAACTGGACGATTCGCTCAACGCCATCGAAAACGTCGCCGGCGGTCGCGAGTTCATCGAGCTCGACGGCCAGCGCAAACACGTCATCGGCTACCTGCAGGATTTCCTGTTTTCGCCCGAACGCGCGCGTGCGCCCATCACCCGCCTGTCCGGCGGCGAGCGCAACCGCCTGCTGCTGGCCAAGCTGTTCGCGCAACCGTCCAATCTCCTGGTGATGGACGAACCGACCAACGATCTCGACGTGGAAACCCTGGAGCTGCTGGAAGAGCTGTTGCTCGATTACAAGGGCACCCTGCTGCTGGTGTCGCACGACCGCGCGTTCCTCGACAACGTCGTTTCCAGCACGCTGGTGCTGGAAGGTCACGGCCGCATCGGCGAATACGTGGGCGGCTACAGCGACTGGCTGCGCCAGCGCCCGCCCGCGCAACCCGCTGCGCCCAGCGCCGGCACCGGCAAGCCCGTGGCGAAGGTCTCCACCCCACCGGCGACGGCAAAACGCAAGCTCAGCTTCAAGGATCAGCGCACCCTGGAGCAACTGCCCGCGCGCATCGAACAACTGGAAAGCGAAATCGCCACCCGCACCGCGGCCATGAACGATCCTGCTTTCTTCCAGCAAGACAGCAGCGCGATCGTGCAAGCCAACCAGTCGCTGGCCGCCCTGCAAGCGGAGTTGGACATGGCTTACGCACGTTGGGCGGAACTGGACGGGTAGCGAAGCTCTGGTTTTGCTCGTCACTCCGGAATACCCGCTCCAGCCATGGCTCTCACGCTTCGCACCCCTTCGATTTTCGCGTTTTTCCTGAAAACGCAGTCACGGACCGATAGGCCCAGCGTCTTCTTGCATTGATGAAGGAAAGTCACCGGGCTCCGGCTTTCGCCGGAATGACGACGAGGGGATGTTTCGCGGGGGCGAATGCCGGCGTAGCGACCCGTGCGTGCAATGCATGCCGGACCAAATGGCATGCCTCTCGAATG
The DNA here is from genome assembly GCA_044464225.1 of Rhodanobacter sp. Classification (GTDB taxonomy): domain Bacteria; phylum Pseudomonadota; class Gammaproteobacteria; order Xanthomonadales; family Rhodanobacteraceae; genus 66-474. Next base: position 43,576 of record JBIQLN010000018.1, read on the forward strand.
GCCGCGCTGCGTCTCGGGCCATTGCGCCACCCCCGCTGTATGGAAGTCTTTCGAGGCAGGCGCAGAGCACCCCCGCGCGAGCGAACTCACCCGACGCCACGCTGCTCCACCACGCGTGCGGTGGTGAAACGCTGCGTGGCTTTCCTGGCCAAAACATGAGCTGCCGCGTGCAGGACCGCTTCGACGGGCCGATTCGAGCGCTCCCGTTTCGGCCGTTCATGCAGGGGAATACTGGGTTTCCCGCGCGCTGGCATGGCGGCGCGGGAAATGCGAATTGGAAACGCGACTGATTCATCGCATTCTATTCCGGCGCGCATCCACCCCTTTTCGTTTGGAGCAAATGCATGAACACCCTGACCTCGGAACCGCTCGCTTCGTTGCTCGATCGCCTGTTCGATGAAGCGGACAAGACCTCGCCGTGGACCAGTCCCGAACTGGCCGATCTCTCCCAGCAGGAGCAGTTGCGCCTGATGCGCAGCAAGACCGAGTACCGCAACTTCTACGGGCGCCTGAAGGATATGCCGCTGCCCGTTTCGCGCGAGACGGGTACATTGTTGTACATGCTGGCCCGCGGCTGCGGTGCGCGGCACATCGTCGAGTTCGGCACCTCGTTCGGCGTATCCACCTTGCACCTCGCCGCAGCCTTGCGCAACAACGGCGGTGGCCGGCTGATCACCTGCGAATTCGAACCCTCGAAAGTGACTCGCGCCCGCGAAAACCTGGCCGCTGGCGGCCTGCTGGATCGGGTGGAAATCCGCGAGGGCGATGCGCTGCAGACGCTGGCGCGCGATCTTCCCGACACGATCGATCTCGTACTGCTCGACGGCGCCAAGTCGCTGTATCCCGAAGTGCTGGACCTGGTCGAAAATCACCTGAGGCCCGGCGCCTTCATCGTCGCCGACAACGCCGACTACAGCCCCGAGTACCTGGAGCGCGTGCGCACACCCGCGAATGGCTACCTGTCGATGGCCTTCGCGGATGACGTCGAGCTTTCGATGCGGATGGCCTGAAACCCGTCAGCGGCCGTCGCTGCGCCGCATCCCCCGGCTTTGCATCAGGGTCGCGGCGTGCAGCATCAGGAACAGCGGCACCAGGAACGCCGGGACGATCAGCAACGGCAACGTCGCCATGGGTGCGGTGCTGATCGCTCCCGGCGTTGCCATCGCCATCGAGGCACCTAGGCCGAGCGCGATGACCAGGTCGAGGATGCCCAGCCAGTTCCAGCGCACGAATGCGGCGCTGGTGGCAAACCGGGGGTGATCCGCGAGACCAGAAACCATCCAGGGCGCGGCGAGCCCGACGGCCATGTCGCCGAGACCTGCGGGCAGTGCGAACGGGGCCGGCAACAGCTTGTATGCGTACAGGAACAGGAAGCCCAGCCCCGCGAAACGCCAAGCCTGCATGCCGGCGATCAGGCGCAGATCGAGTGACAGGATGAAGCTGCGGAACGCCGCCGACAACCGCAGCCATGCGAAGAAAACCAGAAGCGGCGCCGTGAAGCCGATCGCCATTCCGATGGGCGGCGCACCCGGCCGACCGAGGAAGGCGCCCCGGGCGCCGAGCGCCACGACCGCCACGAACCAGACGGCGAGGATGAGGAAGACGCCGAATCTGGTGGCGCCCGGTGCGGCGGATGCGGAGGAAGGTGGAACGGCGGTGGTCGACATGGCGATGCTCCAGTAACTTGCATTTTGCAAGTGAATGGCCAACGTAGCATGATGACTTGCAATTCACAAGTTACTCCGACTTGCCGGATTCATCTTTCCAGCCACGGATGGCCCGAATCGAGCCATGAACGAGAAAAGACACGGGAACCCGGCCTTCTCCGGGATGACGGCATCAGGAATGGACGTCGTGGATCCCTGGACGGTTTCGGTATTCGAGCATGGGTAACCCGAAGTCCTTCGCACGTTCGCCCTGCGCGGTCGCCAACTCGCTCGACATCGTGGGCGACAGGTGGTCGCTGCTGGTGGTGCGTGACCTGCTCCACGGCAAGCGCACCTACAAGGAGCTTGCGGAGTCGCCCGAACACATCCCCACCAACATCCTTGCGGATCGCCTGCGGCGACTCGAACACGCAGGCATCGTCAGCCGTGAGCCGTATCAGGAGCGCCCGGTCCGACACGCCTACGCGCTGACGCCCAAGGGCAAGGACCTGGGCGATGTGCTGCGCGCGTTCGTGCGCTGGGGCAAACGGCACATCCCGGGCACGGTCGCGCTGGGCAAAGACCCGCCCATGGGGGGTCCCCCGGCGCGGGAAACGGCCCCGCGGGTGCATTCGAGGCGCAAGTCCTAGACCATCCGCCGGGTCGTGCCGCCGGTCCTTGCGGCAGGGGCGGGTGCTTGCGTGGCGTAAACCTTTTCGTGTCCGCCTGCATCTTATGGGACATGAACGATGCCGTGCTCGGCGCTACCTTCTTTGCCATGGATCCCGGCGACCTTGACCACGAAAGCGCGCTGGTGGCGCGGGCGCAGGCGCGCGAGGCCAAGGCTTTCGAGGCCTTGTACCGCCTCCATGTCGGGCGCATCCACGCGTTGTGCCGGCGGCTGGCGGGCTCGCAGGCGCTCGCCGAGGACTGCACCCAGGAAGCGTTCGTGCAGGCATGGAAGGCGTTGCCGGGCTTCCGGTGCGACAGCGCCTTCGGTTCGTGGCTGCACCGGATCGCCGTCAACGTCGTCGTCGGGCACCAGCGGACCGCGCTGCGGCGTTCCGCCTGGATGCGCGACGAAGGTGACGACGCACTCGACTCGTGCGCCGCCCCGACAGGGAAGCCGGACGTGGAAATGGACCTGGACCGCGCCATCGCGGACCTCCCACCCGGCGCGCGCACGGTGTTCGTGCTGTATGACATCGACGGCTACAGGCACGAGGAAATCGCGGCGCTGACGGGGCTCGCCGTCGGCACCTGCAAGGCCCATCTGCACAGGGCCCGCCGGATGTTGCGGGCGAGGTTGACGACATGACCCACGAAATCGAAACCCACGAAACCGGGCGGGATGAAATCCAGGACCCGACGCTGCGCAAGGCCGTGCAATCCCTGCCCCGCGAAATGGCCCCGGAACGCGATCTGTGGCCCGACATCGCGGCACGGATCGCCCCGCGCGGCAACTTCCGGCCCTGGCCGATCGCAGCCGGAATCGCTTGCCTGTTCGCGCTGGGCGCGATCGTCACCACGCTTTCCCTGCACCGGCCGCAGGCGCCGGCAACCCTCGCCATCCGGCCGACGGCGATGCAGCCGGAACCTGCGGCTGCCACGCCATTGCCGAACGAGCGCGCCGGGATGCTCGCGGCAGCCATCCGGCGCAGCACCCACGACGATCCGCACACGCAGGCCGTGTTGCTCACGAACCTCGACATCGTCGAAACCTCGATCGCCCGCATCCAGCAGGCGCTGAATGAAGACCCGGGCAACCCGGGGCTGCAGCCACTGCTTTATCAACAGTACCGAAATGAAGCCACGCTCGTTGCCGCCGCGCAGCGCGTCCAGCTTCAAACCTCCACAGGAGTCCTTGCGCCATGAACCCTCTCGCCATCTTCGACATGAAACGCTTCGCCCTGCCGGCCGGATTGCTGCTCGCATTGCTTGCGGCATCGCTGCCCGCCCTTGCCGGAACCCCGATCGACAAAACGGTCGCGGCCTCGGCGAACGGCAAGGTCGAGGTTTCCAGCATCGCCGGCAGCATCAAGGTCACGGCCTGGAACCGCAACGAAGTCCACATCGGCGGCACGCTCAGCCGGAATGCCGAACGGCTTGCCGTGGAGAAAACGTCGGGCGGTGTCAGCATCCGGGTTGTGCTGCCCGAACACACCTCCGGCAACATGGAGGGCAGTGATCTCGACATCCAGTTGCCCGCGGCAAGCCAGCTCGAAGTACACACCGTCAGCGCCGACATCGACGCAGGCGGGCTCGACGGCACGGTGCGGCTGGAAAGCGTGAGCGGGAACGTGACGCTGGTGTCGCAGTCGGCCAACATCTATGCGAACTCCATCAGCGGTGACGTCAGCATCACCGGATCGGCACCCAACGCGAAGATCGAGGCCCACAGCATCAGCGGCAAGGTCCGCATGGAGAAGCTCAACGGCGACCTGCGCGCCGGCGCCACCAGCGGAAACATCGAACTCACCGGTGAAAACAGCCTGCAAGGCGCGAAACTCGACACCACGTCCGGCGACATCCGCTTCGCCGCGGCGCTGGGTACCGCCGGCGACTACGAATTCCACTCGGTGAGCGGCAACGTCGCATTGTCACTGCGGAAGATTCCGGCAGCCACGTTCGACGTGTCCAGCTTCAGCGGCGACATCGACACCGACTTCGGCCCGAAGCCGCAACGCACAAGTGAATTCGCACCCGGCAAGGAGTGGCATTACCGGAGCGGTTCGGGCAACACCAACATCCGCATCCGCACCCTGAGCGGTGACATCCGGATCCGTGCGACGACGCACTGAACCGACGGCCGGGCGCGACATCCATGCGACCCACTGTCGTGGCGGCACTCGTCCTCGCGCTTTGGTCAGTGGGCGCGCGCGCAGCGGCGCCCGAACGCACGCATGCGCCGAAGACGATCCCGACCCTCGCCGCGTGGACGGGCAGCGACGGCACGCCGACCGCCGACGCCTGGCAGCACGCCGCGCGGTTCCGCGTGGACAACGAGATCCAGCCTGGCCACGACATCGCGGCGCCGGTCGCGACGGAGGTCGCGGTCGGCTATACCCCGACCGCGCTGTGGCTGCATTTCGTCGCGCATGATCCCAACCCCGCGGACGTGCACGTCAAGTACCGGCAGCACGACGGCTTCAACAACAACGACGAATACGTGGGATTGATCTTCAGTCCCTTCAACGACACCCAATGGGGCTATGAATTCTTCTGCAGCACCGGCGCGACGGAACTCGATTCGTTCCGGCAACAAAACAATGAATATTCCTCGTTCGACGCCATCTGGTACTGCAATGCCCACCTGACGCCGACGGGCTATGTCGTCACGATGCAGATCCCGTTCCGTTCGCTGAAGTTTCCGCACAGCGACACGCCGCAAACCTGGCGCATGCTGTTCTTCCGGAACTGGGCGCGCAACGTCCGCCACCAGATCACCCAGGTCAAGCTCGATTACGACAGCAATTGCACGCTGTGCCAGGCCGAGGTCGTGCACACGCAGACGCCCATCCATGCCGAGGGCGGCAACTTCCTGGTCATTCCGGCGGCGACCGTATCGCAAACCGACGCCCGCGCCACGCCGGACTCGCGGCTGGCGCACCGCAGTCCGACTGCTTCGGCCGGACTCGACGCGCGCTGGGCCATCCGTCCCGACCTCGAGTGGTCCGCGACCCTCAATCCCAATTTCTCGCAGGTCGCCCCGGACGTCCTGCAATCGACCGTGAACCAGCGCTTCGCGATCTATTACCCCGAAAACCGGCCGTTCTTCCAGGAAGGCACCTGGGTGTTCAACACGCCCGGGTTCAACTTCGGCAAGAACGACGCCAACAACCAGTTCGTGGATACCCGCCAGATTGCCGACCCGGATTGGGCCACCAAGGTGGTCGGGCAGCTCGGCAGCAATGCGCTCGGCGCGCTGGTCGCCAATGATTCGATCACCAACATACTGATGCCGGGCCCGGTGCAGTCGAGCCTGCAATCGTTCGACTTCCCGACCCGTGACGGGTTGCTGCGCTACCGCCGCGACTTCGCCGGCAACTCGGCGGTCGGCGTGCTGGCCACCCAGCGCAAGGGGAGCGGCTACGACAATGGATTGGTCGCCATCGACGGCAGTTGGCAGATCGACCCGAGCGATACGCTGACGGCGCAACTCGCGCATTCGTCCACGACGTATCCGCAACAGGTCGCCGCGGCCTTCGGGATCGCCCCCGGACGCACCGGCGGCGACGGCTGGCTGGTGGCCTTCCAGCGCACGCGCAGCAACTACACGGCCAACCTGCTCGTCGCGAACGTGGATCCCGGCTTCCGCGCCGACATGGGCTACCTGCCGCAGGTCGGCTATCGCGAAATCCAGCCGCAGTTCGAATACGACTGGTATTCGACGGATTCCTGGTGGAACACGGGCGGCTTCGGCGGGAGCTACGACTGGGTGCAGGCCAGCGGCAAGGGACCGATGCTGGATCGCCAGGCGCAAATCTACGCGTTCGTGCACGCGGTGGCGCAGAGCCACATCGTGCTGTTTGCGCGCCACGACCAGCAGTTCTTCGGCGGCAGGACCTTCACGCTCGGCCAGTATGAAATCGATGCCAGCGCGCAGCCGCTGCGCTGGCTGCAGTTCGAAATCGATGCGACCGGCGGCGACGGCGTCGACTACGTCGGCGTGCGCAAGGGCCGGTTGCTCTCGATCGCGCCCTCGTTCACGCTGACCCCGGGTCCGCACCTCGAAATCGATTTCGTCGGCAACTTCGAGCGGCTCGACGTCGCCGACCAGCGACTCTACACCGCCAGGTTGTACGACCTGCGCGCCGCCTGGTACTTCAATTCGCGGATGTTCGTGCGCGCGATCGCCCAGGAACAGGATGTGCGCAACAACCTCGCGCTGTACCCCGCCGGAACGCAGAGCCGCACCCGCACGCTGGCCAGCCAGTTCCTGTTCGGCTACATGGTGAATCCGTGGACCAGTGTTTTCGCGGGCTACACCGACAATTATCTCGGTGCCGGCGACAACGGTCTCGCGCAACAGGGCCGCACCTACTTCCTGAAGGTGAGCTACGCGTTCCAGCTTTGAGGCAACACTGCCCCACGGGCGTGTTTCCGGACAGCCTTCGGCCGAGCGTGCCGGTTGCCGCGCTCGCTAGAATGGCGTGATCCGTTGGCGCAAAACGACGATGTCGCACGCCGCTTCGAACCTGATCCTCAATACCGACAGCTACAAGGCCAGCCACTGGCTGCAGTACCCGCCGGGCGTGGACGCGACGTTCTTTTATCTCGAAAGCCGCGGCGGCGTGTACGAACGCACGTTGTTCTTCGGATTGCAGTCGATCCTGAAGGAGTACCTCTCGCGGCCGGTGACGGCGGCGATGGTCGAGGAAGCGAAAACATTCTTCGCGGCACACGGTGAGCCGTTCCACGAATCCGGCTGGCGGCACATCATCGACGCGCATGGGGGAAAACTTCCGCTGCGCATCCGCGCGGTACCGGAGGGCACGGTGGTGCCGACGCACCAGGCGCTGATGACGATGGAGAGCATCTGCCCGGATTGCTTCTGGGTGCCGTCGTATGTCGAAACGCTGCTGATGCGGGTGTGGTATCCCATCACCGTCGCGACGGTCAGTTGGCACGTCAAGCAGACGATCCGCGAATATCTCGACAGGACCAGCGACGACGCGGCCGGGCAGGTTCCGTTCAAGCTGCACGACTTCGGCGCGCGGGGCGTGTCGAGCGCGGAGTCGGCGGGATTGGGCGGCATGGCGCATCTCGTCAACTTCCGCGGCACCGACACGATCCTCGGCGTGCTGGCTGCGCGCGAATACTACGGCGAAGCCATGGCGGGCTTTTCCATCCCCGCAGCCGAGCACAGCACCATCACCGCCTGGGGCAAGGACCGCGAGCTCGATGCGTACCGCAACATGCTGCGCCAGTTCGCGAAGCCCGGCGCGGTGGTCGCGTGTGTGTCGGACAGCTACGACCTGTTCCACGCAATCGAGGCGATGTGGGGCGGCGCACTGCGCGATGAAGTCATCAAGAGTGGCGCGACGCTGGTGGTGCGGCCCGATTCCGGCGATCCCGCCGACGTGGTGCACCGCACCCTGAAAATGTTGAACGCGGCGTTCGGCAGCACGGTCAATCCGAAAGGCTATCGCGTGCTCAACCACGTGCGCGTGATCCAGGGCGATGGCGTGAACCCCGATTCGATCCGGCTGATCCTCGAGCGCATCACGCACGCGCGCTATTCGGCCGACAACATCGCGTTCGGAATGGGCGGCGCGCTGTTGCAGAAGCTCGACCGCGACACCCAGAAGTTCGCGCTGAAGTGCTCCGCTGCGCGCATCGACGGCGCGTGGAAGGATGTGTTCAAGGATCCGGTGACCGATCGCGCGAAAGCGTCGAAGCGCGGCCGATTGACCCTCGCGCGACATCGGGGATACGGCACGTTCAAGACCGTCGCGTTGCCGGACGGTGCGGTCGAGGGCGATGCCGTCGGGCTGGGGCAGGGCTGGGAGGACGCGATGAAAACGGTCTGGGAGAACGGCCACTTGCTGTGCGACTGGTCGTTCGCCGAAGTGCGCGATTTCAGTGGACGCGGTTGAACAGGCCACCCACCAAAGGAGTGAGAAATCCATGGATATCGTTCACGACCCCCACGCCCATCAATTCCACACGAACGTGGAAGGCCATCGCGGCGAACTCGACTACCTGCTGCGGGACGGCACGATGGTCATCACCCACACCAGCGTGCCGCCCGCGATCGGCGGCCGCGGCATCGCGGCGGAATTGACGCGCATGGCACTGGCAACCGCCCGGCGCCAGGGATGGAAGGTGGTGCCGGCGTGTTCGTACGCGGCCGCATTCATCCGCCGGCACCCCGAATTCGGTGGCCTCCTGGCGTAGCGGCGGGCTTGCGGTTCCATTTCGCGACGGGGAAGGCTTTTTCGGTACACTCGACCCCCCACGCACGGGGAGACGCGCATGCCAGCCAAACCCACGCCCGGCTCGGACCAGCCGAAGCCGACCGCAAAACCGACGGCGGGCAGGGCACCCGAAAAGCTGCATTTCATTTCGGGGCTGCCGCGCTCGGGCAGCACGTTGTTGTCCGCGATCCTGAGGCAGAACCCCCGCTTCCATGCCGGCATGACCAGCCCCGTCGGCGACATGATCAGCGTGCTGGTGGCCGAGATGAGTGGCAAGAACGATTTCTCGGTGGCCATTTCCGACCAGCAACGCACCGCGGTGCTGCGCGGGGTGTTCCAGAACTACTACGGCGGCTTCCTCGGCACCGATGTCGTGTTCGACACCGGTCGCGTGTGGTGCAGCAAGCTGCCGTTGCTGGCGACGCTTTTCCCGAACTCCAAGGTGATCGCCTGCGTGCGCGAACTGCCGTGGGTCCTGGACAGCGTGGAACGCCTGGTGCGGAAGCAACCGTTGACCGTCAACAAGATCTTCCACTTCAACCCGAACGGCACCGTGTACTCGCGCGCGGAAGCGCTGATCGACGTAAACGGGATGGTGGGCTTTTCGTTCCAGGCCACCAAGGACGCATGGTACGGCCAGTTTGCGTCGGGCCGCATGCTGTTGCTGACCTACGAAGGCCTCACCCGCGATCCGAAGGCGGCGATGCAGGCGGTCTACGAGTTCATCGACGAGCCGTGGTTCGAACATGACTTCGACCACATCGAATACAAGGCCGACGAGTTCGATGCACGCCTCGGCCTGCCCGGCCTGCATACGGTGAAATCCAGGGTATCGGCGCCGAAGCGCGAGTCGGTGCTGCCGCCCGATCTGTTCAAGCGCTTCGTCAATGATTCGTTCTGGCTGGACCCGAAGAACAACATCCGCAAGGTGCCGGTGGTGTAGGTGGGCGTGTTCTCCCGGCTTGGCGGCCGGGCTCATGCTTGATGGGTCATGGGCGCTTTGCCGGGCCGGGCATCAGCCTGAACCCGCCGGCCACGCCCGCGCGAATCAGAACAGCAGCAGCAGCGCCGGCACCACCACGCCCGCCGCGAGCGTTGCGCCGTAGCGAAGGCGATTGCGCGTGTAGCGCCAGCCCATGTAGATGCCGGTGACCGTCGACAGGATCAGGCTGAGCGAGACCAGCACGAAGAAGATCTTCATCGCCCAGGGCTTGCGTGTGGCGGAGGCGGGTGATGATTTGCCGCTCGCGCGCGTCGGCGTGCCGGCCTTCGGCGCGGGGTCCGCGTTGGCGATCGAGGGCTTCGCCGGCCGACGCTTGACCGGCACGTCGAAGCTCTGCTTCTTGTGCATGTGCGCGATGCTGGCGATCCACGCGGGTGGCTTGTAGTCGCCGCCGCGGGCGGCTTCGTGCAGGTTCACGCTTTGCAGTGCACCGGTGAATGCGAGGAACAGCAACGCCGGTGCCGTGAACACGCCGAAGTACAAGTGCAAGGTGCGGAGCGATTTCAACCAGGGATGCGAGGCCATGCGGCAGGTTCGGACAAGGGTGCGGCATCATCCCACTAATGCGAATCATTCGCAATAACCCGCCGATGTCGGCCCTTTCTTCCGTCTCAACCCCTGAGCAGGCGGCAGGCATACTGGCGTGATTACCCGCGGGCCGCGCATGTTCCGACTGCACACCTCCAACGACACCGCGAAACTGGCCGACGCGCTGGGCGAGCAACTGTGCGCCGCGCGCGCCGACCCGCTGGTGCCGGCCCGCGTGCTGGTGCCGCAGGCCGGGCTGAAACGCTGGCTGCAGGTGTACCTGGCCGAACGGCAGGGCGTGATCGCGAACGTCGAATTCACGCCGCCCGCGCAGTTCGCGTGGGAACTGCTGCGCGTCGCGCGGCCCGAATTGCCGCAGCGCTCGCCGTTCGATGTCGAAGTGCTGCGCTGGCATATATTTGCGATGCTGGGTGAACGGCTGGACGGCGCCGCGCTGGCACCGCTGCGCGAATACCTTTCGGACGGTGATGATCCGCTGCGGCGTTTCGCGTTGAGCCTGGCACTGGCGCGCGCCTACGAACGCATGCAGGGCTACCGGCGCGAGAAGCTGCTGGCCTGGGAGCGCGGCGCCGATCCCGGAGACTGGCAGGCCGAATTGTGGCGCCGGTTGTTGCCGCGCGTGGGTGGCGCGTCGCGCGCGGCGCGGGTGGACGAATGGCTGCGCGCGTTCGATCCGGAATACCCACCCGGCAGCTTCGCCGAAAAACCGGCGCCGCCCGGCCTGCCCGATCACCTCGCGTGCTTCGCCTGCGCCAACGTGTCGCCCGACGTGCTGCGGATGCTGGCGGTCGCGGGACGCCATTGCGACGTCGATTTCCATCTGCCGCTGCCTTCGATGGAATATCTCGGCGACCTGCCGCGCACGCGCGCGGCCGTGCGCGAGAGGCTCGGTGAACGCAGCGGCGAAAATCCGCTGGTGCTGTCGCTCGGCGGCGCGCTGTCCGGGTTCATCGGCTTGCTGTTCGGCTACGAACACGTGCAACCCGACGTCGAGCACGACGATTACGACCCATCGATTCCGCGCACGACGCTGCTCGGCCGCGTGCGCGACGACATCCTGAAGCACGCCGCGCCGCGCGCCGACGACCGCGCTGCGCGGCTCGACGCGTCGCTGCAATTCCACGCCTGCCATACGCCGTTGCGGGAAGTGCAGACGCTGCACGACGCGCTGCTGTCGATGTTCGCGGCCGATCCTTCGTTGCAGCCACGCGATGTGGCGGTGATGATGCCCGATGTCGCTGCGTACCGGCCCGCAATCGACGCCGTGTTCGGCGGCGTGCCGGAGCACGATCCGCGTGTCATTCCCTACAACCTCGGCGATCTCGGCGCCGCCGCCCAGCATCCGGCTGCGGCGCTGTTCCTGAAGCTGCTGGACGCGCCGGCTTCGCGCTGGGAGCTGGACGAACTCACCGGCGTGCTGGCCACGCCCGGCGTGATGCGACGCTTCGACCTGGATGCCGACGCGCTGGATCGCCTGCGCGCGCGCCTGCGCGCGGCCTGCGCGCGCTGGGGCGAGGACGAACACGCGCGGGTGCGCGCCGGTGCCGGCGACTACCGGGAGTTCAGCTGGGCATTCGCGATCGACCGCATCGTCGCGGGTTTCGCGGCCGGCGACGTCGCGGACGCGCTGATCGGCGGCACCGCGCCGCTGGCCGGTGTCGAGGGCCAGGCCTTCGCGGAACTCGACGCCGCGCTGGCGCTCACCGAAAGCTGGCGCCGCCTGCGCCAGGAATCGCAGCGGCCGCGCAGCGCCGGGGCCTGGCAAGTGACGTTGAATGCCATCTTCGACGACCTCTACCGCCCGGATCCGCGCGACCTTGCCGAAACCCGCGCGCTGGAACGCGTGCGTGCGGCGCTCGCGAAACTGGCGGACGATTGTCGCGCGGCCGATGCGGGACTGGAATTGCCGTGGGCCGACCTGCGCGCCCACCTGCGCGATGCGCTGGACGCGGCCGATCCCGCGCAACGCCTGTTCACCGGCGGCGTCACCTTCTGCGGCATGGTGCCGCTGCGGGTGGTGCCATTCCGCGTGATCGCGCTGCTGGGCATGCAGGCCGATGCGTTCCCGCGCCACGACCCGGGCGGCCTCGATCCGCTGCTCGCCGATCGCCACGCGGGCCGTGCGCAGCCCGGCGACCGGGACGTGCGCGCCGACGATCGCCTGTTGTTCCTGCAACTGCTCGCCGCCGCGCGACGCGCGTTCTACATCAGCTGGATCGGCCAGGACATCCGCAGCAACAAACCGCTGCCGCCTTCGGTGGTGGTGGACGAACTGATGCGCGAAGTGCGCGAGCACTACCTCGCGCCCGGCGCGGCTGCGGATGCGCTGCCCCTGCGCGAACCATTGCATCCATTCGCCGCGGAATTGTTCGACGGCACGCGCGCGCGCAGCCACGCCGGCGAGTGGCTGCCGTCGGCAGCAACCCGGGTGGACTCGAAGGACGAGCCGCGCTTCGCCGGGAACAACCTGCCGGAATTCCCCGCCCCCATGGACGGGATCGCGCTGGATGACCTGAAGCGCTTCTTCGACAATCCCACGCGCGGTTTCCTCGAACGCGGCTTGCGGATGCGCCTGCCGCGCGCGGTGGAAGTCGACGCCGACGTCGAACCGTTGCAGCCGGACGAGCCGCGCCTGCGCTTCGCCCTCACCCGCGAAATGCTGCTTCGCGGCGAGGCCGCGGCACACCGGCAGCAGGCACAATTGCGGGCCGAGGGCCGGCTGCCGCCGGGCGCGCTGGGCGAGGCGGCTTTCGCGATCGCGCGTGGGCGCACCGATGCACTGCAGGCCGAAGCGCGGGAATTCACCGGCGGCGCGACGCCACAGGCCATCGAAGCCCGCATCGAATTGGGCGACGGATGGCGGATCGACGGCCGGGTCGAAGGCAGGTATCCACGCGGCTTGTTGCGCGCCGACCCCGGCAAGCTCGACGGGCGGCGTGCGCTGCGCGCCTGGATCGACACGTTGTTCGCCGCGGCCGCGGGCAACATCCCCGCCGGCTGCCTGCTGTTGACGCTGCTGACGAAAGACAGCGAACTCAAGCCCTGCGCCTTGTGGTACAGACCGATCGAACCCGACGCCGCACGTGCACAGCTCAGGCAACTGGCCGAGCACATGCACGCCGGCACGCGCGCGCCATTGCCGTTCCTGCCGCGGCTGGCGTGGGAGAGCCTGAAGTGCGAACGGGTGAGCGGCCGCGCGGAGGAATGGGAGTTCGGCTGGAATCTCGCCGGAATCGCCGCCAAGCCACCGGGGGATTTCGGCGGCCGCTGCGAGCTGGACGATGAAGCGGTGGCGATCGCCTGGCGAGGTTTCGCCTTCACGGATCGCGCCTTGCTGAAGCCGTGGCATGCGATGGCCGAAAGCGTGCTGCCCCCGGCGGAAGCCATCGGCAGCGACTGGCGCGGAGGCGCACCATGAACGCGCCGCTCGACGCCCTGGACCTGCCGCTGGAAGGCATCCGCGCCGTGGAGGCCAACGCCGGCACCGGCAAGACCTTCACGATCGCGACGCTGTACCTGCGCCTGATCCTCGCGCACGGCCTGATGCCTGCCGAAATCGTGGTGGCCACGTTCACCCGCGCGGCAACCGCGGAGCTCGCCGAACGGCTGCGTGCATGGCTGGCGTTGGCCGATGAGCTTTTGCGCGGGACCGACCCCGCAAGCCCGCGCGAGGGCGAAGACGGCGAACGCGCGGTGCTGCGCCGGGTGATCGCGCAGGGCCTGCAAACGCTGGCCGACGCCGGACCGGCCACGCCACTGGACGCGCTGCGCAAGCGCATCGACGACGCCCGTCTCGGGCTCGACACCGCGCAGATTTCCACGCTGCACGGCTTCTGCTTCCGGGTGCTGGCCGAGTTCGGTTTCGAAGCCGGGCAATCGCTGCGCACGCGCGAACCCGTCGATGACCTGCGGGCGCTGGACCTGGAAATCATCCGCGATTTCTGGCGGCGCGCCAGCGCCGACGAGGCCACGGCCCGGCTGCTGGCCGACACCTGGGGCACACCCGAAAAGCTGGCAGGACAGGCCGGCAATGCCCGCTGGGAAAACCTGCCGGAGGGGTTCGATGCGCGCGTGGCGGCACCGGACCCGGCCCTGCTCGCGGCGACATTCGATGCCGCGCGCCGGCGCATTGCGGAATGGGAGGACAACGACCGCGCGGCGTTCGTGGCCGAAATCGAGCGCTGCGTGGGCACCCCAGGGATCCGCACGCAACGCATCCGGATGCGCGATGAGCTGCATGTCTGGGCACAGGCAGCCGAGGGTGACCGCGCCCTGGACACGTTCGATGCCAAGGCCGCGAACGCCATCCACGCCGAGGCCATCGCATCGCTGGTACCCAAGGGCGTACAACCCGCCGGCAAGGTCTTCGACGATCTCGCCATGCTGCGGGAGGCATGGCTCGCGATCGGGCAGCGTTCCGTGCACGAAACCGAAGCCCGTGCCGCCAACCTGCTCTGCGAAGCCCGTGCAATGCTGGTGGCCGAGCGCGCCGAACGGCTCGCCGCGCGCGATCTCGCGAGTCACGACCAAGCTGTGCGCGCGCTTCACGAGGCTTTGCGAGGGCCGCGGCGCGAGGCGCTGATCGCCGGCGTGGGCAAGCGCTGGAAAGCGGCGCTGGTGGACGAATTCCAGGACACCGACCGCGCGCAATGGGCAGTCGTCCGCGCGCTGTTCGGCGAATCGCGGCTGGTGATCGTGGGCGATCCCAAGCAGGCGATCTACGGCTTTCGCGGCGGCGACGTGTTCGCATGGCTCGACGCGTTCGATCAACGCCAAGGCGAGCCGCTGCAGCTCGCCACCAGTTACCGGTCGGGCGACGCGCTGTGCAACGCGGTCAACGCGTTGTTTGGCGTCGATCACGCGTTCGTCGATACGGCGATCGACTATGTGGACGTCGCCGCATCCGGGCGTTCGCGCGACTGCGCCGTGCTGCACGACGGCGCGGCGTTGCCGGGCCTGCACTTCTGGTGCCTCCCCGCCGGCGAACCGGAGGGCAAGGCGAAACGCCGTGCGCCCGGCAAGGGCGCGGTGAAAGACAAAGTAGAGGCGCGCACCGTGCAGCACATCGCGTGGCTGCTCGGCGGCGCACAACTGCGCGGGCGCGACGGCAAGCTCGAAGCGTTGCAACCGAAGCACGTCGCGGTGCTGGTGGGCAGCAACGCGGAAGCCGCCTCGATGCAGGCTGCACTGGCACGCGCGGGCATTCCCGCCGCCAGCAACCTGCAGGAAAGCGTGTACGCCAGCGAGGAAGCCGCCGATCTCGCGCTGCTGCTGGAAGCCATGGCCGATCCGGCCGATGGCGAACGTGCGCGCGCGGCCTGGGCCAGCCGGCTGGCCGGCAAATCGGCACCCGACATCGCCACGTCACTGGCCGGGGAAGGCGGCCCGCAGATCGATGCCGCGCGCTGGGCCGACGACGTGCGCCGGCGCGGCGTGCTGGCGTGGCTGCACCGGATGCTGGTGGAGGCCGCGCCGCGCCTGTTGCGCGAGCCCGGCGGTGCGCGGCGCGTCGCCAACTACCTGCAACTGGCGGAACTGCTGGAAAGCCATCGCGCGGGTGATGCCGACGTCGCCACCCTGGCGGCGGATTTCGCGCGGGCCCGCGCCGATGCCGGCACACCCGGCACCGCCGATGACGATGCCGCGCGACTGCGGCTGGAAACCGACGCGGATGCAGTCACGGTGTCCACCGTGCACGCGGCCAAGGGCCTGGAATACGACGTGGTGTTCCTGCCGTATGCCTGCGCCGGCCGCGACCCCGGCAGGAATGGCGATGGCGTGCGGATGGCGTGGTTCCACGACGAGAATCGGCAGCAGCATCTCGTACTCGGCAATGCAACCGGCGAGGCCGACGCGCTGGCGCGCCGGGAAATCCTGGCCGAAGAAGTACGCAAGCTGTACGTCGCGATCACCCGCGCGCGCGCGTTGTGCGTGATCCCGTGGGGCTGGATCAACGATGGCCAGCACACCGCGTTGCATCACCTGCTGCACCGGAACGGCGAGCTCCATTCCGACGACGGCTGCCGCGACGCGTTGCGGACCCTGGTGGCGCGTGCGAAGGAATCCATCGACGTCGTCGCGTGGGATGATGTGGAGACGGCGCCGCGCTGGAGACCGCGCGACGCGCCCGCGGATGCACTGGCGGCCGCCGGTTTCACCCGCACCGGGCTCGAACGCGACTGGACGATCTGGTCGTTCTCGCGGCTGGTGCGCGGCAGCCATGCGGCGGCGGTCGACATCCTGCCGGGTACCGGCGACGACGATGCGGAGTTCGGCGGCGCGCGCTTCGGCAGCGCGGTGCACGCGGTGTTCGAGTGCACCGATTTCGCCGCGTGGTGCGATGCGTCCGGCGTTCCACCCACGCAGTTGCCGTTGATCGAACGCGCGCTGGCCGACCACGGCGTGGCCGACGCCACCGCATTGCCGCGCGCCATCGCCAGCGTGGGCGCGATGTTGCGCGATGCACTGAACGCACCCTTGCCGTGCGGAACGCGACTGGCCGATGTGCCGCCGCCAGCGCGGCGCGCCGAAATCGAATTCCATCTTTCGCTGGCGCCGTCCGCATCCGCGGAACTGTACGACCTGCTGCACACACACCATTACCAACGCGCCCGCCGCGGCGTCGCCTCGACAACCCTCGCGGGACTCCTGACCGGCAAGATCGACCTCACCTTCCGGCACGACGACCGCTACTGGATCGTCGACTGGAAGACCAACCGCTGTGCACCCTACGACGCGGCGGCGCTCGACGCGGAGATCGCCCGCCACGACTACGACCTGCAATGGCTCATCTACACGCTGGCGCTGCACCGCTGGCTCGACGCCACCCTGCCCGACTACGACTATGCGCGCGATTTCGGCGGCGTGTTCTACCTGTTCGTGCGCGGGATGCACGGCGGCGGTGGCGTGCGCGCCGACCGGCCGCCGCAGGCCTTGATCGAAGCGATGGATGCATTGTTCGGCACGCGCGACAAGGTGGCGGCATGAGCGCACGGCTGGAACCCTGGGTCGGCAACGATTGGCTGCGCCGCGCCGACGCCGCGCTGGCTGCATGGGTTGCGCGCGCCTTCCCGGAGGCCGCGCCCGAAGTTGCGCTGGCCGCCGCGCTTGCCGCGCGCGCGGTGGGCGATGGGCACAGTGCACTGGAACTCGCACGGGCGCAGGAGTGGCTGGCACGCATCGGCGCGCAGGGCAAGCTGCCCGGATTGCCCGATACCGAAAGCTGGCAGGCGTCGCTGCGCGCCGCCGCGGGCGCCTGCCGCGCGGACGGGCGCACCGAACCGGCGCCGCTGACGCTGGATCCGCAGGGACGTGTTTACCTGTCGCGCTACTTCGACGCGGAGCGGCGCGTCGCGGCGACGCTGACCGCCCATGCGACGCAGCCGCCGCCTCCGCTCACGGAAGGAACGTCCGATCGCGCGGCGCGAACGGTCGCCGGCGACGGCACGCTCGATCCGGAACAACGGCGCGCCATAGACGTCGCGTTGACGCGCGGGTTCACGCTGATCACCGGCGGCCCCGGCAGCGGCAAGACCTTCACCGTCGCGTACGTGCTGGCGGCACTCGCGGTGGCCGCCGGTGCCACGCCACCGCGGATCGCGCTGGCGGCGCCGACCGGCAAGGCGGCCGCGCGGCTGGCGGAAGCGTTGCACGCCCAGATGGCGCAGATGGCGTTGCCCGCGCCGCTCACGGCAAGCCTGCCGCGCGAACCGGCCACCCTGCATCGCCTGCTGGGCATCTCGCCGTGGCGGGCACAGCCTCGGCACCATGCCGGCGCGCCACTGCCATTCGACGTGGTGGTGGTCGACGAAGCCTCGATGGTCGACCTGCCGCTGATGGCGCGGCTGGTCGACGCGCTGGCGCCGCGCGCGCGACTGATCCTGCTCGGCGACCCCGATCAACTCGCGGCCGTTGAAGCCGGCAACGTGCTGGCGGCGCTGGTCGATGCCTGCCGCGACGATCCGTTCGCCGCCTGCCATGTGGCGCTGTCCGGCAGCCATCGTTTCGGCGCCCGATCCGCGATCGGCGCGCTTGCCCGTGCGATCGCCGCGGACGACGCGGGGGCGGCGCTGGCGGTTCCCGGCACCGCCGGTACGGCCGTGCAGTGGGTCGACGGCGGCACGCGGGATGCGTTGGTCGAACACGCCTGCGATGCCTTCGCCCCGTTGTTGTCGGCGGGCGATCCCGCCGCCGCGCTGGCGGCGGCACGCGGATTCCGGGTGCTGACCGCGTTGCGCCACGGCCCGTGGGGCTGCCTTGCGATCAATCGCGCCATCGAAGCCAGGCTGAAGCGCAGGCATGCACTGCACATGGACGGCGAATGGTGGAAAGGCCAATTGGTGCTGGTGGTCGCCAACCGTCCGGAGCTCGGCATCTTCAACGGCGATACCGGCGTCGTCTGGCCCGACGCCGACCGCCGGCCGCAGGTGTGGTTCGAAGGCGCCGATGGCGCACCCCGCGCGATTCCGCCGGCCGCACTGCCGCCGCACGAAGGCGCGTTCGCATTGACCGTGCACAAGGCGCAGGGCTCCGAGTTCGACGGCATCGCGCTGGTGACGGGGCCGGATTCGGCGGTGTTGACGCGCGAACTGTTGTATACGGGCGTGACCCGCGCACGCTCCGGCCTGACCCTTTACGCGGATGCCGACACGTTACGCGCCGGGATCGCGCGTCGCACGCTGCGCATGACGGGCCTCGCCGACCGGTTGCGCGAAGCGGCGGGCACTTGAGCCTGCCTGCGCGGTCCCAATCTCATGTCCATGCATTCCTTCCATCCCGCCGTCGCCGCCTGGTTCGAGCACTCTTTCGCGCGGCCGACCGAAGCACAGCGTGAAGCCTGGCCGGCGATCCGCGCCGGCCGCAACGTGCTGATCGCCGCGCCGACCGGCTCGGGCAAGACGCTGGCCGCATTCCTGGCCGCGATCGACGAACTGGTGCGGGAAGGCGTGGCGGGAACGCTCGCGGACGAAACTTCCGTCGTGTACGTGTCGCCATTGAAGGCGCTGTCCAACGACGTGCGGATCAACCTGGAAGTGCCGATCGAAGGCATCCGCGCGCAACTCGAAAGCATGGGTTCGCCCGACGTCGAACTTCGTACCGCGGTGCGCACCGGCGACACGCCGCAGGCCGAACGCAACGCGATGCGCAAGCGTCCGCCGCACATCGTGGTGACGACGCCGGAGTCGCTGTACATCCTGCTGGGTTCGGAATCCGGCCGGCGGATGCTGCAGACCACACGCACGGTGATCGTGGACGAAATCCACGCGCTGGTGTCGAGCAAGCGCGGCAGCCATCTCGCACTGACGCTGGAGCGGCTGGATGCATTGTGCGGCCGGCGCTGCACGCGCATCGGCCTGTCGGCGACGCAAAAGCCCATCGAGGAAGTCGCACGATTCCTCTCGCCGAATGCCGCATGCACCATCATCGATGCCGGCCACCAGCGCGCGCGCGATCTTGCGGTCGAACTCACCAACGTGCCGCTGCAGCCGGTGATGAGCAACGACGCCTGGGGACTGGTGTACGACCGCCTTGCTGAGTTGATCGAACAGCATCGCACCACGCTGATCTTCGCCAACACCCGCCGCACGGTCGAACGTGCGACCCGGCACCTTGCCGAACGGCTCGGCAAGGATGCGGTCGCCGCGCACCACGGCAGCCTGTCGAAGGAAAAACGCTTCGATGCCGAGCGGCGCCTGAAATCGGGGCAACTGCGCGCTTTGGTCGCGACCGCCTCGCTGGAACTCGGCATTGATATCGGCGAGGTCGAACTGGTGTGCCAGCTTTCCTCGCCCCGCTCGATCGCCGCGTTCCTGCAACGTGCCGGCCGCGCGGGCCACGCGGTGGACGGCATTTCGAAGGCACGGTTGTTCCCGACCT
>JBIQLN010000019.1:0-63444 GCA_044464225.1 Rhodanobacter sp.
GCCGCGTCGAGCTTGCACTTCATGTCGGCGATCTTGGCCTGGGTCATCTGGAACGACCCGATCGACTGGCCGAATGCCTTGCGATCGCGCGAATATTCCAGCGTCGCTTCGTACGCCGCGCGTGCGAGGCCGACGGCCTGCGAGGCGATGCCGATCCGCCCGGCGTCGAGCACGCCCATCGCGATCTTGAAACCCTTGCCTTCTTCGCCGATCACCTCGTCGGGCTGGACACGGTAATCCACGAACTCGATTTCGCAGGTCGCGGACGCGCGGATCCCGAGCTTGGGTTCGGTCTTGCCGCGGCTGAAGCCTTCGCGTTCGGTGTCGACCATGAACGCGGTGATGCCGTTGGCCCTCTTCCCGGGATCGGTCATCGCGAACAACAGGATGTACTTCGCGACCGGGCCGGAGGTGATCCAGCTTTTCTTGCCGTTGATCACGAAGCTGCCGTCCGCCTGCTTCACCGCGCGGCAACGCATCGCAGTCGCGTCGGAACCCGACTGCGGCTCGGTGAGCGCGAACGCGCCGATGGCCTCGCCGGACGCGATCGGCGTCACGTACTTCTGTTTTTGTTCCTCGCTGCCGAATTTCAGGAGCCCGTTGCAATAGAGCGTGTTGTTGACGCTCATGATGGTCGAATGGGCGCAATCGGCGGCCGCGATTTCGATCATGGCCAGCACATAACTGATCGAATCCATGCCGGCGCCACCGTACTCGGCGGGCACCTCGATGCCCATCAGGCCGAGCTTGCCCATCTCGCGGATGTTGTCGAGCGGAAACTCGCCCGACTTGTCGAAATCGGCCGCCACCGGCGCGATGCGCTTCTGCGCGAACTCGCGCGCGATCGACTGGATCTGCAACTGCTCTTCGGAAAAATTGAAATCCATTGCAACACCTCTATCGTCTTCCGCGCCCCTCCCTGGGGCGCAGGGGCCGCAATCCAACCATGCATGATAACCGCTCATGCTCGATGCCGAGTACAAGGACCGCCCCGCGCTTTAACTTATCTCTCTATCCTGATATAAAGATGGAATGCTCGACCTGGTTTCCGCCACCGCGCTGCTGCGGGTTCTGTCCGACCCCACCCGGGTGCGGCTGCTTGCACTGCTGCGGCGCGAGGAACTGACGGTCGCCGAGCTGTCGTCGGTCCTGCGACTGGCGCAGCCCCGGGTATCCACGCATCTCGCCAAGCTCAAGGAAACCGGTTTGGTGCGCGACCGCCGCGCGGGCGTGTCGGCGTACTACCGGTTCAACGAAAGCGGTTTCGACGGCGCTGCCGATCTGCTGCGCGCGCTGGAAGACGGCGTCGACGATGCGATGCTGGATGCCGATGCGCAGCGTCTGCCGTCGGTGCTGGCGGCGCGCGCGCGCGATCGCGGCTGGGCCGACAGCGTGGCCGGCGACATGGAGCGCCACTATTCCCCGGGGCGCACCTGGGAAACGCTGGCTCGCACGCTGCTGCAATTGCTGGAAACCGGCGACGTGCTGGACATTGCCTCGGGCGATGGCGTGCTGGCCGAACTGCTGGCGCCGCACGCGCACTCCATCGTGTGCGTGGATTCCAGCCCCAACGTGGTCACGGCCGCGCGCAAGCGGCTCAAGGCGTTTCGCAACGTCGAAGTCGTCGAGGGCGACATGCACGCGCTGAAGCTCGCCGGCCGCAAGTTCGATCTGGTCCTCATGATGCACGCGCTCACCTACAGCGATCGCCCGCAGCTGGCGATTGCCGAAGCGGCGCGCGTCCTGAAAACCGGCGGCCGGTTGCTGGCCGCGACGCTGGCGAAACATGCGCACCGCGCGGCGGTCGCGCCCTTCGACCACAAGAACCTCGGCTTCAGGCGCGAAGACCTGGCCGGCTTCGCACGCAAGGCGGGCCTTGAAGTCCTGCACTGCGAACGCATTTCACGCGAAGCACGCTCCCCGCATTTCGAAGTATTGAGCCTGCTGGCGAAGAAAGCATGAATGCCCGGTCGCCAGGCATCGAGTACCGGACACCGGCGCCCGCCGACGGGCCGGCGCTTGCGGCGATGGCACGCCGCTGTTTCGCGGTAACCTTCGGCCGGCGATACGAGAAGCACGATCTCGAAACCTTCCTCGATGCCGCCTACGGCCCGAATGGCATGCTCGCGGAGCTGGAGGATCCGCAGGCCGACTTCCGCATCGCGCTCGACGGGACGAACATCATCGCCTACGCGAAACTTTCCCCGCTCAAGGCGCCGGCCTGCGACCCCGAACCCGGGGCACTCGAGCTGCGCCAGATCTACGTGTTGGGGCCATGGCAGGGAACCGGCGTCGCCGAATCCCTGATGGCGTGGGCGCTGGATCGCGCGCGGGCCCTTGACGCGCCCGAAATCTACCTGACGGTTTTCGACGACAACCATCGCGCCAAGCGCTTTTACGCGCGCCACGCTTTCGTCGATGTCGGTGGCTGCCTGTTCCGGTGCGGCTCGAGCGTCGAGGATGACAGGATCTGGCGCCGATCGCTCGCGGCGTGACTCGAGGCCGCATCGCGCACATTGAGGATTGGAGGAAAGAAATGCATACCGACTTGCCATGGATCAAACCCGATCGGGTGGAAAAGCTCGAGGCAGCGCTCGCCGACCGCATCCTGGTGCTCGACGGCGCGATGGGCACGATGCTGCAGCGTCACGAACTGGACGAAGCCGGTTACCGCGGCGAGCGTTTCGCCCACGGATGCGACGCCGGCCAACCGCACGAACACGCGGGTGAACACGCCGATGCGGACGGCTGCCAGCACGACCTCAAGGGCGACAACGACCTGCTTTCGCTGACCCACCCGGAAATCATCCGGGACATCCATGCGGCATATCTCGAGGCGGGTGCGGATTTCGTGGAAACGAATACCTTCAACTCCACCTCGATCAGCCAGGCCGATTACGCGCTGCAGCACCTGGTGCACGAATTGAACCGCGAAGGCGCGAAGCTGGCCCGCGCCGCGTGCGAAGCAGCCGAACGCAAGACGCCGGATCGACCGCGCTTCGCCATCGGCGTCCTGGGTCCGACCAGCCGCACCGCGTCGCTGTCGCCCGACGTCAACAATCCCGGCTTCCGCAACGTGGATTTCGACGAACTGGAAAACGCCTACGCGGACGCGACGCGCGGCCTGGTGGAAGGCGGGGCCGACATCGTGATGGTGGAAACGATCTTCGATACCCTGAATGCGAAGGCTGCGCTGTCGGGCATTGCCCGTGTATTCGACGAGCTCGGCGGTCGGCTGCCCATCATGATTTCGGGCACGATCACCGACCGTTCCGGCCGTACGCTGTCCGGACAGACCGCCGAAGCGTTCTGGTATTCGGTCGCGCACGCGCGCCCGCTTTCCGTCGGGCTCAATTGTGCACTGGGCGCGAAGGATCTGCGCCAGCACATCGAGGCACTCGCGCGTGTCGCCGACTGCTTCGTCAGCGCACACCCCAATGCCGGCCTGCCGAACGAATTGGGCGGCTACGACGAAACGCCCGAAGACATGGCGAAGACGCTGGGCGAATTCGCCCGCGACGGCCTGCTCAACATCGTCGGCGGGTGCTGTGGCACCACGCCCGAACACATCGCCGCGATCGCCGACGCCATGCGCGGCGTTGCGCCGCGCGCGTCGGCCGCACGAGCGGAAGCTGCCTGATTCTTGTTTGTCATTCCCGCGAAGGCGGTAGTCCAGCAACCCCTGGAAGGCAAAGCCGCTGGATCCCGGTTCCGTACTGCGTGCGCCCCGGCATGACGATCCTGGAAACGAATAGCCCATGAATACACGTCCCCGCTACACCCGCCTCTCCGGACTCGAACCGCTGGTCATCACGCCGGAGACGTTGTTCGTCAACATCGGCGAACGCACCAACGTCACCGGCTCGGCCAAGTTCAAGAAGCTGATCAAGGAAGACCGCTACGACGAGGCAGTGGAAGTCGCGCGCCAGCAGGTCGAGAACGGCGCGCAGATCCTCGACGTCAACATGGACGAGGGCCTGCTCGATTCCGAAGCCGCGATGGTGAAGTTCCTGCGCCTGATCGCGGCCGAACCGGACATCGCGAAGATCCCGGTGATGGTGGATTCGTCCAAGTGGAGCGTGATCGAGGCGGGACTGAAGTGCCTGCAGGGCAAGGGCGTGGTCAATTCGATTTCGCTGAAGGAAGGCGAGGAGAAGTTCCTCGACGAGGCACGCAAGGTCCTGCGTTACGGCGCCGCCACGGTGGTGATGGCGTTCGATGAGCAAGGCCAGGCCGATTCGGTGGCGCGCCGGCTCGAAATCTGCGGGCGCTCGTACAAATTGCTGACAGAGAAGGCCGGCTTTCCACCCGAGGACATCATCTTCGATTCCAATATCTTCCCCATCGCCACCGGCATCGAGGAACACGCCAACAACGCGGTGAACTTCATCGAAGCCGCGAAGGAATTGAAGAAGCGTTTTCCGTATTCGCACATATCGGGCGGCGTCTCCAACGTGTCGTTCTCGTTCCGCGGCAACAATCGCGTGCGCGAGGCGATCCATTGCGTGTTCCTCTATCACGCGATCAGGGCCGGCATGGACATGGGCATCGTCAACGCCGGCCAGCTCGCGATCTACGACGACCTCGATCCGGAACTGCGCGAGCGCGTCGAAGACGTGGTGCTGAATCGCCGGCCGGACGCGACCGAGCGCCTGATGGAGATTGCCGAACAGCACAAGGGCGGCGCGCAGGACAAGGATGAAGGAAGCAAGCTGGCGTGGCGCGAATTGCCTGTCGCGAAACGGCTGGAACACGCGCTGGTGCACGGCATCGACCAGTTCGTGGTCGAGGACACCGAGGAAGTCAGGAAGACGGTCACCCGCACGCTGGACGTGATCGAAGGCCCGCTGATGGACGGCATGAACGTCGTCGGCGACCTGTTCGGCGCGGGCAAGATGTTCCTGCCGCAGGTGGTGAAATCGGCGCGGGTGATGAAGAAGGCCGTGGCCTACCTGCTGCCTTTCATGGAAGAGGAAAAGAAGCAGAGCGGCGACGTCGGCAAGTCCAACGGCAAGATCGTGATGGCGACCGTCAAGGGCGACGTGCACGACATCGGCAAGAACATCGTGGGCGTCGTGCTGGCCTGCAATAATTTCGACGTGGTCGACCTCGGCGTGATGGTGCCGGCGCAGAAGATCCTCGATACGGCCATCGCCGAAAACGCCGACATGATCGGCGTGTCGGGACTGATCACGCCGTCGCTCGAGGAAATGGCCAACGTCGCCAGGGAAATGAAGCGGCGCGACTTCCGGATTCCGCTGCTGATCGGCGGTGCCACGACCTCGCGCGCGCACACCGCGATCAAGATCGAGCCCAACTACGAAACCGCCTGCGTGTGGGTGAAGGATGCCTCGCGCGCGGTGGGCGTGGCGCAGTCACTGGTCAGCAAGGAGCTGGTCGATGGATTCCTGGCGAAGGTGCGCAGCGAATACGCCGAGGTGCGTGAGCGTCACCGGAACCGCGGCCCGGCCAAGCGGCTGGTGTCATTGAAGGACGCGCGCGCGAACGGTTCGAAGCTCGACTGGAAAACCTATGCGCCTCCCGTGCCGAACAAACCCGGCGTAACCGTGATCGACGACATCCCGTTGACCGAATTGCTGAAGGTCACCGATTGGACCCCCTTCTTCCAGGCTTGGGAACTGCACGGACGTTACCCCGGGATCCTCACCGATCCGGTGGTGGGCGCGCAGGCGACGGAGCTTTTCGATGACGCGCAAAAAATCCTGAAGCAGGTCATCGACGAAAAGTGGTTGCGCGCGAAAGCGGTGATCGGATTCTGGCCGGCGTCGCGCGTCGGCGACGACATCGAACTCACGCTTCCCTCCCCCCGCGGACAAGGGTCCGGTGGCGAGGGTTCGGGAAGCATGAACGCTGTCAGCAAGCCCGTACCCTCACCCGGCACTACGCGCCACCCTCTTTCCGAGGGAGAGGCGAAAATCATGCTCCACCACCTCCGCCAGCAGGCCGACAAGCCGGTCGAGCGTCCCAACCTGTGCCTCGCCGATTTCATCGCCCCGAAGGAAACGGGCGTCCAGGACTGGATCGGTGGCTTCGCGGTCACCGCCGGACTCGGCATCGAGGAGCACCTCGAACGCTTCCACAGGGACAACGACGATTACTCGGCGATCATCCTCAAGGCGCTGGCCGACCGCATGGCCGAGGCACTCGCGGAGTGGATGCATCGCGAAGTGCGCACCAAATACTGGGGTTACGCGCCCGACGAGAACCTCACCAACGAGGACCTGATCGCCGAGAAATGGCGCGGCATCCGCCCGGCGCCGGGCTATCCCGCCTGCCCCGACCACACCGAGAA
Organism: Rhodanobacter sp.; assembly: GCA_044464225.1. Lineage (GTDB taxonomy): Bacteria > Pseudomonadota > Gammaproteobacteria > Xanthomonadales > Rhodanobacteraceae > 66-474. The sequence goes on from JBIQLN010000019.1 coordinate 6,314, forward strand.
GGCCACGCTGTTCCGGCTCCTCGATGCGACCCGCAACGCCGGGATCGAACTGACGGAAGGTTTCTCGATGTACCCTGCCGCCGCCGTTTCAGGCTGGTATTTCAGCCATCCCGACAGCCAGTACTTCGTGGTCGGAAAGCTCACGAAAGACCAGGTCGAGGACTACGCGAAACGCAAGGGCTGGACGCTGGCCGAAGCCGAGCGCTGGCTTTCCGCCAACCTCGACTACGATCCGGATTGAAGAGATGGTACGGCGCTGCGCACCGCGCGCAGCGCCGCCGGACTCAGAGTGTTGCGCCACTCATGGCCGCGTGGAAAAGCGAAGCGCCGATCGTGAAAAAGAACAGCAGCCACAGCACGAACACTACCGCGGCCAATATCAGGGCGGCCCGGCAGTAATTCTGCTTGCTGGGATGCGTGCCGCTGGAAAAGCCCCACACGAACAACATCACGATCCCGACGATCGGGATCGCCAGCACGATGAGGGTGATGATCCAGTCGCCCAGCGAAACCGGCGACACCTCACGTTCGGAAAGCTGTGCATTCATGCCCCTCTCCTGCGCAAGTGATGGTTTGGATGCACCGCTCCGGCCGCGAAACCGGTGCAGGCGCAATCATGGTCGTGCATCCTCGATCCCCGTGGCCGACCGCAAGGGCCGGCTGCCCCGATCCTAGCCGCGCGGCCGGATCTTTGCACCTGCCCTTCGGGCGGCGTCAAGCCGCCGCACCACCCGGCTTGTCCCCCTCCCGGTGACGCAGGTGCACGCTGACGTTGTACAGCGCCACGAACATGGGGAAGAGATTCGAGATGATGCCCACCGAATCGTTCTTGCCGAATATGAAGTAGGCCAACAGCAGGACGCTGCCGCACACCGACATGTACCAGAACAGCATCGGCATCACGACCTTGCGCTGCTTTCTCGTCGCGTAAAGCTGCACGAACCAGCGCGAGGCGAAAATGGCTGTGCCGAGGAACCCGACCACTTTCCATGGCGTGAGCTGGAAGTTGGCGAAGGCGTGCAGAACGTGGTCCATGGCGAGGGTCCGGCTTGCAGTGAATCGGTGAATTGTAGCAACCACGGATTGACCGAAAGCGTTGCCGCCCGTAGACTTGCGCGTTCGCATCCGGCGCCGGGCGGTTAGCTCAGCGGTAGAGCACTGCCTTCACACGGCAGGTGTCGCAGGTTCGATCCCTGCACCGCCCACCAGCATCGAGCATTCGTGAAACGGCCTGACCTCGAATCAGGCCGTTGTCGTGTTCGGGCATCAGCTCGCAAACTGTCGCTGCAGCAATGCACCCCCACAGCCCCGCGGAACGGCGGCCCCGGTTTCGCGGCCGGGCCCCTGCGCCATCGATGTACCCCGGCAACCTGCTTTTAACCGCGCGCCGTTTAGGTTGCCGGGAAAGCCGCTGACGAACCGCGGGCGAGGACGACGCCATGCCCAAACGCAACCCCGGCAAGCGCGCGCCGGACCGAACCGGTTCCGCCGAGAAGGAACCCGGCGCCCGCGCCCGTAAACTTGATGGAAGGCCGATCAAGCACCGGCTTCGACTCAGGCGCGCCTCCATCGCCAAGCTGTGCTGGTTCCTTTGCGGTTATGTGGTCCTGGTCGCGCTGGCCGGCTGGCTGGTGGATCGCCAGACCGGAACGGGTACCTTCTTCCATTTTTCCGCGTGGCTGTTCCCGACGGTCATCGCGCTTGCCTTTCTCTTCGAGACGGTGGATTCGGCAGCCGGGATGGGCTTCGGCACCGCGCTGACACCGCTGCTGCTGGCCCTGGGTCACGACCCGTTGACGGTGGTACCGACGCTGCTCATCGTCCAGGCGATCACCGGGCTGGTCACCGCGAGCGCGCACCATGAGTTCCAGAACGTGCAGTTTTCCATCAGGAAGGGGCTGAACGAAGCCACGAGGTTGATGTTGTTGATCGCCCTGTCCGGCGTGGCCGCAGTGATCGTGTCGATCGTGCTGGTGTACCTGGCATTCAAGCTGCCCGCGTCGATCATCGAGTCTTACGTGGCCATTCTGGTGCTGGTAATGGGCATCGTTGCACTGGTACAGCGCATCGGACCGCGCGGCACGCCTGCTTTTCGGCCGAAACGCATGATCGGGTTTGCGGTGGTGGCGGGGATCAACAAGGGCATCGGGGCAGGCGGATATGGTCCGGTCGTTACCCTGGGTCAGCTTTACGCCGGCGTATACGAAAAAAGTGCCGCGGCGATCACCTCCCTCGCCGAGGCATGGGTGTCGGTTGCCGGCGCCATCACGTTCTTCGCCATCACTGCGGCCGGGATAAGGCTCGACCTGGAACTGTTGCCATCCTTGCTGGCGGGCAGCCTCCTCGCGGCGATCGGTTCGCCTTACCTGGTGCGCATCCTGCCGAACCGCATCATCAGTTACCTGATTCCGGGCTACGCCATGATCATTGCCGCGTTCCTGCTGGCCAAGCTTTACCTGTCCTGATCCGGATGCAAAATCGCGAAGCAGGATGGCCCGGTGCGGGTCGGCCGCACCTCAGGTCGCATTCCATTCGAGCGTTCCACGCACCACCGTGTGCGTACGCCCGCCGACCCACACATCGCTTCCCGCCATGCGGATGATGAGCTCGGCGTCATGGCCGATCTCGCGGCCCTGGCTGACCACGTAACCGCGTGCGTACGGGCCCGCCGGCTCCACTTTCGCGAGGTAGGCGGCGATCAACCCGTTCGCTGCGCCGGAAGCCGGGTCTTCAGTGATCCCGACGCCAGCGGGAAAGGCACGCACCACCAGTGCCGGAGCGGCCGACACCCTGCGCGCGAAAGCGCAGATTCCCATGCTTTCCGTTTCACGGGCGAGCGCGCCGATGGCGCGATGGTCGGGATTCCATGCCCGCAACGCGGCCTCGCCCGCCACTTCCGCCAGCCACCATTTGCGTCCGCCCTCGACCAGCGCGGGTGGCAGGACGCCTGGCTGGATCCCATTCAATGCAGCTGCCAGCAACGGATGCGCATCCATTCCGGTCCTGATGATCTGCTGCGGCGGAGGCCGCAGCAACAGGCACCGCGAGTCGCCCTCGCCCTCGACGCGAACCGGCAGTACGCCGGCCCCGCACTCCTGCCACAGCAGGCCCTCGCGGGGCGCCGCCAAGCCACATTCGAGCAAGGCATGGGCGCTCCCGATGCTGGGATGGCTGGCGAATGCAATTTCCTGGCTGGGTGTGAAGATGCGTACGCGGTAGCTGGCGTCGCGCCGCGTCGGTGCGAGCAGGAACGTGGTTTCGACGAGATTGTTCCAGCGCGCGAAACGCTGCATCGCCGCGCCGCTCCAGCGCGCAGCGTCGAGCACCACTCCGAGGTGATTGCCGCCCCCGGCGCTGGCGGCAAACACATCCAGGTGCAGGTAACGGGCCTGTGCCACGATGATCTCGATCCGGGAAAATCCTGCGATGGTAGCGGCACCCCGGTCACGCAGGTACCGGAACGAGCCATCGACGCAAGAAGGCACAAACGCAAGTGCCGGCGTCCTGCATTCAGGCGCGACCATTCTCCGGGTTCATCGGCCCGGCCGGGGACACCCCGCCGATGGCCTGTTCGAGTGCCGGGAGGGCCACGGGTTTGACCAGATGGCCGTCGAAGCCGGCAGCCTGTGCCCGCTGCTGGTCTTCCAGCTGCCCGTAGCCGGTCAACGCGATGAGCCGCGGCGCCTTCAACTGCGGCATCTTGCGTATCTGCCGGGCCAGGTCATATCCGTTCATCTCGGGCAGCCCGATGTCGAGCAACGCAACGTCCGGCTTGAACGACTCGATGCTCGCGAGTGCCTCCTCGCCGCTGTACACCACGTGTGTTTCGTGGCCCTCGAACTTGAGGAGCAGTGCGAGGGAGTCTGCAGCGTCGACATTGTCATCGACGATCAACACGCGCCGCGGCTCCGGTTTGAACCGCTCCCCGACGGCGGGCGCGGGAGCGGGGCGTGCGACCCGTGGCAGTCGCATCTCGAATGTCGATCCCCGCCCCAACCCTTCGCTGTGCGCAGTGACATCACCGTTGTGCATTTCGATCAGGCGCTTGACCACCGCGAGGCCGACGCCCAAGCCGCCCTGGGCGCGATCGAGGGTGCGATCGCTTTGCACGAACAGGTCGAAGACCTGGGGAAGCAGCTCAGGCGGGATGCCCGCGCCCGTGTCCGAAACCTCGATGAAGGCATTGTCCCTGTCGCCACGGGTACGCAGCCAGATCTCGCCGCCGGGTTCGGTGTATTTGGTCGCGTTCGCAAGGATATTGCTTACGCACTGGAGCAGCCGCGCAAAATCGCCCTCCACGTACAACGGTTCGTAGAAGGCAGTGACGGAGACCCTGTGCCGCTTTTCGCGGATTTGTGGCTCGACGGTTTCCAGCGCCTGGGTAATGACAGTCGCGAGATCGATGATCTTGCGTTCGAGCTGGATCCTGCCCGTCGTGACGCGGGAGACATCCAGCAAGTCGTCAACCAGCCGCGACAACTGTGCGCTCTGGCGCTTGACCATGCCCACGGCCGCCTGGGCATCGGTGTCGCCCGCAAGCATGTGGGACAGGAGTTCCGTCGCGTTCCGGATGGGCGCGAGGGGATTCCGGAGCTCGTGCGCAAGCATCGCGAGAAATTCGTCCTTCTGCCGGTTGGCCAGGTTGAGTGCCTGCTCTGCCCGCTTGCGCTGGTCGATCTCCTGTTTCAGGGTCTCGTGCGTGCGTGCACTCTCTACGGCGACTGCCGCCTGGGCGGCCACCGCGGTCACGAGCTGCTCGGCCCGCTCCGTGAACACGCCCGGTTCGGGATGGCCGAAGAAAAGGGCTCCGAGCACCTCCCCGGAGGCGGCCTTCACCGGCACCGCAAGGAAGCTTCGAACGGGCAAATGCCCCTCGGGCATCCCGTTATAGGGCGGGTTGTGGCCGTAGCGCGGGTCGGCCGTGATGTCGTCACTGCGCACATTGGCCTCGCCGCGAAACGCCGGCCCGAACACCGCAGTGTTGCGGGGCTGGGGAAACCTGGAGAACGCCTCGAGCGGCGCTCCGGAGATCGTGTACAGCCGGTACGATTCCCCGCGTTCATCCAGGACGTTATAGAAGAACGCGCCGAACGCGGCGCCGGTGATCTCTCGCGCGATGTCGGTGACGCCCCGCACCACGCGCTCCAGGTCCAATTGGGCACTGACGAGCGCCTGGGCGGCATCGCCCAGCAGTTCCCGCACTTGGATCTCTTCCAGCAGGCGCTTTTCCGAGCGTTTGCGCGCGGTGATGTCCCGCAGGATTTTCGAGGCGCCGACGATTGCACCGTTCGGATCCCGGATTGGAGAGATGGTCAGGGAAACATCCAGGCGGGTGCCGTCCCTTGCAAGGCGCACGGTCTCGAAGTGGTCCACGCGTTCCCCGCGGCGGAGCTGGTCCAGGATGGCGTCTTCTTCCGCCTGCAGCTCGGGCGGAATGATGAGCCGGATGGACTTGCCGACGATCTCTTCGGGCTGGTATCCGAACAGGCGGACCGCGGCGGGATTCCAGGAAGTCACGATGCTGTCGAGTGTCTTGCTCGCGATGGCGTCGTCCGATCCCTCGACGATGGCCGCGAGCCTCGCCCGCTCCCGCTCCGCATGCCTGCGTTCGGTCACGTCGCGAAAGACGACGACGATTCCGATCAGTGCCCCTTTGTACCGAATGGGAGCCCCGCTGTCGTCGATGGGAATGCGCCTGCCGTCCCGGCTGATGAGCACCGTATGGTTTGCCAGGCCAACGACGGCGCCCGACCTCATCACCTTGGCGACCGGATGGTCGACAGGAGCGCCGTTATATTCGTTCACGAGGCGCAGGACTTCCGCGAACGGCGCATTTCGCGCCTCCTCCGAGGACCAGCTGGTGAGCTGTTCGGCAACGGGGTTCAGAAATGTCACGTGACCCAAGGCATCGGTCACGATGACGCCATCGCCGATGCTGGCGAGGGTCACGTCCAGGATGTCGCTCTCGCCCGCGGAAGGGGCGCCGGTCCACCTGACTTGCTCTCCATCCATACCCGACTCGTCCGGCGCCGGGTCGGCAGCGTTCCCATGGATTCGATTCAGCAAAAGGAGGACCGGCCGCTTGTCAGGGTTCCCTGCCGGGCCGTGCGCCACGCCGCGGGCGCTGTAGGTCGCCACGGCACCCTCATGGGTAAAGGTAAGCCTCGCAGGCGGCACGTGGCCGTGTACGCATGCGCGCAGATACTCGGGCAGGCTGCGTTCGATCTCGGTGACGAGCGAAACCAGTTCCCGACCCTGCAACGCTTCCGGGGTGGTCCCGATGCTCGAGGCGAATGCGGAATTGCACCCCTGAATCAGCCCATTCGTCGAAACGAGCAGTAACGGCTGCGTCAAGAGATCGGCGGGGACAGCAAAGGTGTCCATGGGCGTATGCATGTGAATGCGGTGAAAGTCGTACCCTCCGGTAATCCGTTCCCCTTGACTCCCGACCTCTTCTCGCGCGATCCCGGGAATCCTGTGGCTGCCGCTGGGGGTCAGACCGGCGCGCCACTGCAACCTGCGAATCGTGGAGACTTTTCGCTCCGCCGGGATTGCATGCAATGCGCGAATGGATTGCAGGAGCGGGCCGATTCGAAAATGCCCAGGAAGGCTAGCACAGGCGGCATGAAGGATTCGTCCCCTGATGTATGCCATCAGGATCCGTCGGGATTCGCCTTGCATGGGAGGGCGGACGCGTCATACCCGGCGACGGTATGTAGCGGGTACCTTGGTCCCGTCCGGAAAGAAGCCGACCGCCAACCCCTTCGAGTCGTGCGCCGAGCGCCGTCGAATCACGCTGCTTTCACGCCCCGGGGGCTACATCCTGTGTGGTGGCACGCAGGATGCAATGGATGGCCGATACCGAGTCCGACGCCGACTGGGAACATGCGCCCGACAGCGAGATTCATCTCAAGGGTTCCTGGACCCTGCTGTTGGCTGCGGAGCGGCGGCGGCGCCTCGCACGCGAACTCGGACAGCTCGACGCGCCCCGCCATTACCGCTGGAACCTCCAGCACGTGACGGCGCTGGACAGCGCCGGTGCGCGCCTGCTGTGGGACGTGTGGGGGCATCGACTGCCGGAACAACTCGATTGCCAGGAACACCAGCGTCACTGGTTCCGCTGGCTGGCCGGCACCCATTTCCCCGCCCCGCCAAGCGCACACCCGATCGATGATGCGATCGATCGCACCGGCCGCCGCGCGCTCGGTTTCTTGAAGGCCGCCGCCGGCATCCTCCTGCTGATCGGCCAGTTGATGGTGGACGTCGCCAATAGCGTGCGTCATCCGCGCGTGATCCCGTGGAGGGAGATCACCGCGGCCATCTATCGCATCGGCGCGACATCGATGCTGCTGCTGGGTTGCGTGGGTTTCCTGATCGGCGTGGTGATGACGATACAGATCGGCATGGCGCTGCAGCAGTTCGGCGCGCAAACGATGATCGTCGGCATGATGGGGCTGGCCGTGTTGCGCGAGCTGGGGCCGGTGATCTGCGGGTTGATCCTGGCGGGAAGGTCGGGCTCGGCGATGACGGCGGGCATCGGTGCCATGCACCTCACGGGCGAGTACAACGCACTGCGCGCGTTCGGGTCCTCACCCAGCCTGCGGCTGGCACTTCCGCAGGTGATCGGCGCATGCATCAGCCTGCCGTTGCTGGTGGTGTGGGCGGATTTCACCGCACTGATGGGCGGCGCGGTGACGGCGCAATTCAATCTCGGCATCGGTTACCGTCAATTCCTGGCCCAGTTGCCGGCACAGGTGCAGATCGTGAACTTCTGGATCGGTCTCGCCAAGGGCGCGTTGTTCGGATTCACCATCGCGGTGGTCGGCTGCTATTTCGGGATGCACACCTCGCCCGACACCAGCGCAGTGAGCCGCAACACCACGTTGTCGGTCGTGACCAGCCTGACCCTGATCCTGCTGTTCGACGCCAGCGCGGGCGCGCTACTCACGCACGTCGGGCTGTTGTGAGGCGCTCGATGAACCCCGTGGATGCCGAAACCGACGCAACGGTCATCAAGGTGGAGAACCTGCATTCGCGGCTCGGCGGCCAGCCCATCCATCGCGGCGTGGACCTCGAGGTGGTGCGCGGGGAAATGATGGCGGTAATCGGCGCGTCCGGTTCGGGCAAGACCACCCTGCTGCAGCAGATCATCGGCCTGCAGCGTCCGGACCGCGGCTCCATCCGGGTCCTGGGGCAATCGCTGGAGGACCTCGAAGTCTGGGAGGCGCGCTTGCTGCGGCGCCGCTGGGGCGTGCTGTTCCAGCAGGCTGCGCTGTTCAGTGCGATGAGCGTCTACGACAACCTTGCGTTTCCCGTGCGCGAACTGCGCAAGGAAGGCATCCACGTGGACGAGGACGCCCTGCGCGACGGTATCGCGCTGAAACTGCACATGGTCGGGCTTGCACCGGAAGACGCATGGAAATATCCGTACGAGCTTTCCGGCGGGATGGCCAAGCGCGCGGCCCTGGCCAGGGCCTTGATGCTGGAAGCGGAATTGCTGTTCCTGGACGAGCCGACCTCCGGCCTGGATCCCGGTTCCGCGTCGGAATTCGACACCCTGCTGGCCGAGTTGCACAAGGAACTGCACCTGACGGCCATGATGATCACCCACGACATCTACAGCGTGGCCGCGCTCAGCGACCGACTCGCCGTGCTGGCGGACGGGAAACTGATCACCGTCGGCACGCTGGAGGAAGTGGCGCGCTTCGACCACCCGTTCATCGCGGATTTCTTCCGCGAACGCAAGGGCGAGGACCGCCTGCAGTCGCTGGCAGCGGGCAAGGCACACTGAGCATGGAAAACCGCGCCCACGCAATCGTCGCCGTCATTTTCCTGCTTGTGTTTTCAGCGGGTGCGGTCCTGGTCTATTACTGGCTGGCCGACCGCCCCGACGAGCCCCTCGCCTACGAAATCGTCACCAGCGAATCGGTCGGCGGGCTGGCCGAGCAGTCGGATGTCCGTTTCAAGGGCCTGCTGGTCGGCCACATCGCGAAACTCGGGTTCGATCCGAATGATCGCTCGCGTGTGGTGATCCGCCTGCAGCTCAAACGGGATACCTATGTCACGCGCGCGACCTACGCGGTGGTGGCAATGCAGGGGCTGACCGGCGGCAGCGTGCTGGAACTCAAGCTCGGCAATGGCAGCCGCGCGCCACTCCCGACCAGCGACAAGCATCCCGCGCGCATCCCGATGCACCAGAGCCTGCTGGATTTCCTCGCAAGCTCCGCGCGCAAGGACATGCAGGATCTCCAGGAGGTGCTGGCCAGCGCGCGCAAGGTACTCGACAGCGACAACCGCCAGCACATCGCGGCTTCGCTGCAGCAGATCGATACCGCCACCCGCGAACTCGCGGCCATCGAAGCGCGATTGCCGGCGTTGCTGGACGACATGCAGCGCAGCCTGGTGCAAAGCCACGCGCTGATCGCGCACGCGGACGGCCTCGTGCGCGACGCCCGCGCTCCGGTGCGCGACGCCGCCAAGGTCGCGGTTTCCCTCCATGCACTCGCCGAATCGAGCCGGCAATTGAGCGACAAGTTGAACAGTCAAACCGTGCCGAATGTCGACGCGCTCAGTGAAAGCCTGTTGCGTACGTCACGGCAACTGGACGAAGTGCTGGGCGAACTGAAGGCCAAGCCCCAGAGCCTGATCTTCGGCCCGCCACGACATCCGCCCGGACCCGGCGAACCCGGCTTCGACGGCGGCCACGACAAGGATCACCCATGACCTGGAAACGGTTCGCGCTGGGCGCCTGCCTGCTGCTGGCAGGTTGCGCGCAGCTCTCATCCCGGCAGACGTTTCCGAAACACTACACGCTGGCCGCTTCGCCGGCGTCGACGCCGCCGGCAGCCGACGCCGCACCGCGGCGGGCGACACTGCAGGTTGCACGCATTACCGTGGCGCCGTGGCTGCAGGGCACCGCGCTCTACTACCGGCTCGACTATCGCCACGACGATGGCATCGCCACGTACGCGCAATCGGATTGGGTGTCACCGCCCGCGCGGCTGCTGGAGCAAGCCCTTCGAAAGGCGATCGCGCGGGAGGGCGCCTGGCGTGTCGTGACGGGGCCGGCCGGCCCGGCGCGCACGGATTTCAGCCTGCACATCTCGCTGGACGATTTCAGCCAGGCCTTTGCAAGTCCAGGAGAAAGCCGCGGTGTGCTGGATGCGACCGCCACGCTGGTCCAGAACCGCAATGGCAACGCGGTCGCGCAACGGCATTTTCATGTGGAATCCGCGGCGCCCAGCGCCAATGCACAGGGCGGCGTGAACGCGCTGAACCACGCCGCCCTGCAATTCACCGCCGAGCTGGAGCGATGGCTGCACACGATTCCCGCGACGCAAACTGCATCCCCGTAGGCTGCGCTGATCCCGGATTCTTCGGGAGAAGCCCAACCATCGCGACGACTTCGCCGCATGCGCTCCGCCACGGTTTCGTCGCGTTGTCGCCGGGCTTCGCCGAGGCTGGCTCAGCCCGACCTGCACGGTTCCTGCGTCAGGCCAACCCATACGGCCTGCGCGGACCTGGAATACTTCAGCCGGCCCGTTGCCTGCGCGGCGCCAGTTCCTGCATCAATTCCTTCTTGCGGGCCTCGAGTTGTTCGCCCAGCGCTTCCAGTTCGTCTTCGGGGAAGATCTTGCGTGCGCGCTTGAACATCTCCTCCTCTTCCTCGTCGGCATGGTGTTCGACGAGTTCCTTCAGGACCTTGGCCCGCCCACTGAATTTCTCCGAATCCACGGGCGTCTTCTCCAGGTCCGGCAGTACGAGGTCTCCCGCTGCGCGGTGTTCCTCCAACGCCTCGAAGTAGATCTTGTCGTTTTCGGAATCCTCGCGCGCCTGCCGGAACGCCGGGTAGAAGATCTCTTCCTCGATGGTGGTGTGGATCTTCAGTTCCAGGGCAATCTTCTGCAGCAGCTCGCTCCGGCTTTTGGTGGCGCGCTCGCTGGTTTCGGCGAGTTCCGTCAGCAGCTTGCGAACCTTCTCGTGGTCCTGCGTGAGCAGTTTGGTAGCGTCCATGCTGTTGGGCTCCAGTACGGGCAAATGAAAGTAAAGGCGATCATCGACGGCAGTTCGGCGCTACCGGCGGCGTCCGAAAATCAGTGAGACGATGAACAGGATGATGAAGATCACGAACAGGATCTTGGCGATGCCCGCGGCGAGGCCGGCTACGCCGAAGAACCCGAAGAAACCCGCGATCAGTGCGATGATCAGAAAAACGATGGCGTAATAAAGCATGGTGTACTCCTTTGTGCGCCCTGCTTGCCGACGGTCGAGGCTGGAAACTCACTCGTGCATGCGATGCAGCGAAACGTTCATCCGATTCCTTTGAGCTCCTGAAGCGGTTGAAGAAAGCCCCGGGCAGTTGTGTCCATTTGCTGCCCGGGGTGAACCCGGCCGCGCTTCATGCGCGGCCGGGCCTCCGGGCCGTCTTGCGTGGGGTGCAAGCGACCCGTCGCGGCCCATCCATGGATCCGCACGGAAGCGCCGAGGGAGAACGACGCTTCCAGTCCCTTGCCACGCGGCGTGGGGGGACACCGCGACAGTCGGGGGCGATCAAATATCCCTTTCGAAAACCCGCAACTGTTCCTTGGCTTCATCCTTGGCAATGCCATACCGCTCCTGAATCTTTCCGGTCAGGTAATCCGCGTTGCCCTCTGCGACGTCCAGGTCGTCATCGGTCAACTTGCCCCAGCGCGTCTTCAACTTGCCGCGCAGTTGCTTCCACTGTCCCTCGATCTTGTCCTCGTTCATTGCGCTTCTCCTTGTCCGTTCCTCTCCATAGCCGCCGCCCATCCAGGGCAACCGGCCCAAGCGATTTCTACAATTCGCTTTCGAATTCGTACACCTGCAGGAATGCTTCGCGGCGATCCACCCCGTAACGATGCTGCAGGCGTTCCGCGAGGTATTCCGCGCTGCCGCCCGCACGCCGCACGTCCTCGTTGGTCAACTTGCGCCAACGCCGACGCAGCCGGTCGGGGATGTTTTCCCATTGCTCCATGATCCGGTCGTTGCTCAGCCAAGCCGGAGCGGTCGCCAGCTCATCCATGATTCCATTGCTGTTCATTGCGGCCTCCTTCAAGCACATCGGTTGCGTCGGAAACTGCGTCATGGTGATGCCACGGGAAGGCGAACCCAGAATGAGGTTCCGCTCGACGACTCGCCGAGCCCCACGGAACCGTCGTAGCACGCGGCGATCTGGGCGGCTATGGACAGTCCGAGGCCGCTGTGTTCGGCCGGCTCGGACGTCACGAATGCGTCGAACAACGTGTCCGGTCGCAGGTTCACCCCGGGCCCGTCGTCCCGGAACTCGATGCGCACCGTGCTGCGGTCGTGCTCGCGACGGGCGGACACCGCGATATTGTGGGCGCCGAACTGGAACGCGTTGTCGAGGATTTCGACGAACAGCCGCTTCAGGGCATCGGCCTGGCCGTGCACCAGCGGTAGATCGGCCTCGCAATCGACAAGCACTTCGCCGAGGTCGGTGCAGGCCGCCGCGCACGATGTGAGCAATGCGCCCACATCCACGCCATCGAGCGAATCGGGCACGCGCAGCGTAGCCAGATTGCGGCCTTCGCGCAGCAGCCGTGCCGCTCGCGTGCACTCCTCCTCGACCCTGTCCAGCGAGGACTTGGCTTCATCCAGCCGCCCCTGCGTGATCAGCAGGTTGGCGAGCTGCGATGCCGCCATCACCGAATTGAGCGAATTGGAGATGGCGTGCACCATCGAGCCGAGGATCTGCTCCAGCGTCTCGACCGCTGCCTCTTCAGTGCGATTGCCGTCGCCGCGCGCCCCGGGGGCGCCGGCACCGGTTGGATAGTCATGGGTCTCCATCGAACCTCCAGGGTGTGGCCGGCGACCGTCTTGTACCACCGCGACACCGATTGCGTTCATTGGATCATTCTCCTTCCAGGTCCAGCCATTCCACGACGACCCCTGCACCCGCGGCCAGCGTCTCGATGCGGCCGTGGACATGGTCGTAGGCAGTGGGGCTCGAAATATGGATTTGCACGTCCTGCGCTTCCGCCCTGCCTTTCTCCGACGGCAGCCCGAGCGAACTGGCGTCGTCGCGTTGACCGGGCAATCCGGTTGAACCGGAATCATCGCCCTGCCCCGGAACGTCCAGCCCGAGCTCCACCACGCCCTCCACGTCGGGCATGGCATGCAACGCGGCGAGCACCGCGCCGATGCCGGTCTCATCGCCCGTCAACCGCAATGACAACTCTTCCGGCATGGCTGCTCCTCGATGCTGCGATGATGCGGATGTGACAGGTCGCGGTTGGGTCATGGGGACGGAGAGGTCAGTGCGGACAGGCCACGGACCGCAGCAGCACGCGCGTGGAATCGGCTTCCTCGGCATCCGCCACGTTGCTGAGTGAGATGAAACCCACCAGCCGCTTGTTGCGATTGACGACGGGCAACCGGCGAATTTCCAGCTCCGCCATGTTCGATGCCACGTCGTCGACTTCCTGGTCGTCGAAGCAATACTTGACGCCTTCGGTCATGACATCGCGCACGCGCGTGCCGGCGTCGAGTCCGTCGGCGACGGCGCGGATCGCGAGGTCGCGATCGGTCAGCATGCCGACCAGCTTGTCGTCCGCATGCACGGCCACGCTGCCGACGTCCTTTTCGCGCATCAGCAACGCGGCTTCGGCAATGGTCTGTTCCGGGGTGACCAGATAAACGTCTTCGGTCATCACGTCACTGATACTTCTCATGGTCCTGCTCCTTGTAGTGGATGCCTTCGTGCCGCGGCACGAAAGCGGCTTCCTGGCCGATGCTTCCCTGCTGGATGCGCATGCAGCGCATCTCGACCAGTGCCATGCACTCCATCGCGACGGTTTGGGCCGCGCGCGAATCACCGTTGGCGCGCGCCAGTTCCATCGCTTCCAGCAAACACTCATCCACCATGTCGGCCGCGTGCTGCTCGGCCAGCGACGCGCCGGAGCGGAGCGTGCGTTCGATCTCCCGCACGCGCGCCAGGCTGTCGGCCATTTCCGCCTGCCAACGCTGGCGCAGGTTGCCGTCTTCGGTGCAGGCCAGCGCCTTGCACATGTGCCGGATGCGCACGTGCTCGGCCGCAAGCGCGTGCCGCAATTCGCGGTGCGTCGAGTCCGGACGATCGCCCGCCGCAAGCGGTCGGGACGCAACCTCGATCGGCGACGATCCGGTATTCGTGGTTATCGGGTTGGTGCGCAAATCGGTTTCACCTCGATGATGCAAAAGAGGCCACGACTGGGCAGCGGGAAGTGATTGGGCGCATGCGCAACCGACTCGTCAGCGATCGCGTTTGCGCCAGGCCATGCTCGGGCAGTGTTGGTTCGATGATCATCAAGGTTCTCGGTGCCCTTTTCTCATCGCTGCCGGCATTTCCGTTGTCGGCGAGTCTGGACCCATCGATCAAATCCGTTGTGATCGGCTTCCCGCCGCTCAGTCGCGGCGCGGGTATAGAGCAAGCCGCATGCCAACCTCGTCGTAAACGCGAATGCGGCATGAACGATTCAGGCGAAACTCAACGGGGGCAACGCTTTCCGCGTGATGGAAATGGACGGGCCAGGGTCCGGCAGCCGCCCGAAGAAGGCGGGAGGGGGCGCGGAATGCGGAAAGGATTTACCAGATCGCCCAAAGGTGGAAGTATTTTTCGCACCACCGTCACGCCCGCATCACGGAACGGTCGGATCGCCGTTGGGGGCCCGCCTACTCGGCACCGCAGGCGGCGGGCAAACCGGGGGCGCCTGGCGCGCGCACGAGGCACCGGCTGGATGCGGCCTCGTCGAGCCGCCGGGTTCCTGCAAGCGGGCCCGGCTCAGCGGGTTTCGTTGGCCAGCCCCGGCATCACGGCATCGTCGATCAACCCGAGTGCCCGATAACGCATGAGCCGGTTGTAGATGGTCTTGGAAGTGATGCCGAGCACCCGCGCAGCCCGGCTCTTGTTGTTGCCGCATCGCGCGAGCGTCTTCAACAGCATCTCGCGTTCGACGTCCTCGAAGGACATCCCCACCGCGAACTTCACGGCGTCCTCCGTGGGTTCGGGGGTACTGGAAATTTTTGGCGCATCGTCCGGCCGGTAGCCGATCTGGTTGCTTTCGCCAGCCACGAGATAGCTGCGCTGGACCGCGTGGCGCAATTCGCGCACGTTGCCCGGCCATGGCGCCTCGGACATGTGCAGCAGCGCTTCCTGCGTGAACTGCTTGTTGGTGCCGTATCGCTGGTTGAGGCTTCCGAGAAAGTGATGGGCAAGCAGCGGGATGTCGTCGCGGCGATCACGCAGTGCCGGCGTCTGCAGGATGTAGCCGCTCAGGCGGTAGTAGAGATCCTGTCGCAGCAGCCCGTTTTCCAGGCACACGTGCGGATCGCGATTGGTCGCCGCGACAAGCCGCACGTCCACCGGGATTTCGCGGGTGCCGCCCACCCGGGTCAGGGCCTTGGTTTCGATGACGCGCAACAGGTACACCTGCAGCGATTGCGGCATCTCGGTGATTTCATCGAGGAACAGCGTGCCGCCCTGGGCCTGTTCGAAATAACCGGTATGCGATTGCACCGCGCCGGTGAACGAGCCGCGTTCGTGGCCGAACAGCAGGCTGCCCAGCAGATCCTGCGCCAGCGCGCCGCAATTGACGGCGACGAACGCACCGGCCCGGCCGCTGGCACTGTGCAGTGCGCGCGCGACCAGTTCCTTGCCGGTACCGCTTTCGCCATGGACCAGCACGGAAACATCGGTGGGGCCGACCCGCGCGATTTCACTGAGCAGCGTCCGCATGCGTGCCGAGCGCCCGACCATGCCACCGGCCGACTCGGCGAGCACCGCGCGATGCGCGGCAAAGTCGTTCGCATCCAACAGGAGTTGCTGCAGGGGTTCCGCTGCGACTGGTTTCACCAGGTAATCCACCACCGGCGACTTCAGCACGCGCAGTGCGCTCTCCACGCTGGGCGCCCCGGTGACGACCACGACGCGCCCGTGCATGTCGAGTTCGATGTCTTCCAGCAGGTCGAGGCCGTTGCCATCGGGCAACTCGATGTCGATCAGGATCAGGTCGAACCCTTCGCGCGCCGTGAACTCCCGCGCTTCCTCCAGGGTACCCGCGCGCACCAGCTTGCAGCGGGACTGCCGTGCTACCTCGGCGACGACACGTGCGAAGCCATCGTTGTCATCAACCAGAAGCACGTTGCCTGTGGCGGCGCCAGCTCGCATTGATGATCTCCAGTACGCCCTGGGAAAAGCCACGATGGTAACCGCTGCAACGTTAAGGGCACATCCAAGCGCGGCGGCCGCGCCGCGGCGCGACCGCCGTTTTAGCAAAATTCAAGGGACGCTGCCTGAAGCGATGCCCGGAAACGGGCGACCTCAGCCGGTGGGGCCGCCCAGGACCTCCAGCACGCTGCCGCTGATATAGGACGAGCACGCCGGAGCCGCGAGGAACACGTAAGCCGGCGCCAGCTCTTCCGGCTGTGCGGGCCGTCCCATCGCGCTGCCCTTGCCGAATTCCGGGATCTTTTCGGCAGGCTGGTCGGACGGATTGAGCGGCGTCCATACCGGGCCCGGGGCCACCGCGTTCACCCGGATGCCGCGCGACAGCAGGTTCTTGGCCAGCGATCGGGTGAAGGCGTGGATCGCGCCCTTCGTCGCGGAATAGTCCAACAGCGCGGGACTGCCAAACAGCCCGGTTTCCGAGCCGGTATTGATGATCGCGCTGCCGGCCTTCAGGAACGGCAAAGCGGCGCGTGCCACCTGAAAATAACCGCCGATGTTCGTCTGCAGCGTTTCCTGGAGATGTTCGTCGGTGAGGTCCTCGAGGCGCTCGCTATGCATCTGGAATGCGGCGTTGTTGACCAATATGTCGAGCTTTCCGAACTTTTCGACGGTTTTTGCCACCAGTTGGTCGCAAAATCGGGGGTCTTTCACATCCCCCCGCACCGCGAAACAGCGGCGACCTTCCTTTTCCACGGCCTGGCAGGTGATTTCTGCATCCTCGTCCTCGTCGAGGTGGGCAATGGCAATGTCCGCACCCTCGCGCGCCATCAATACGGCCACCGCGCGGCCGATGCCGGAATCGCCGCCGGTGATCAGCGCGACCTTGTCTTCGAGCTTGCCGCTGCCTTTGTAGAAGGGTGCGGCATAGCGCGGGGTGGGGTCGAGCTGGTGCTCGTCGCCCGGTTTGTCGAGGTGCTGGGCGGCCTGTCTGGTCGGTTGCGACTTCGGGCCGGCCTGCACCGCCTTTTTCCGTTTACCGGACGATTTCGCCGCCTTCTTCTTGTCCTTCTTTTCGACGTCGCGCTGGATATCGCGCTGCTTGCGCACGGTACCGGCCACCCGGCTGCCCGCCGCCTTATCCTTGCGCCTGGTCGTTTCCTTGTTCATTTACATCTCCATGGTCCACAGGCGGTCGGACACCGCTGGTGGCGCGCCCGAAAGCCCCTCGTTCGGCAACGCACCTCAACCCGACGTCGATGCACCTTGCGGCGGCATGGACGGTGGCTGCTGCATGGTGTCTTGCCCCGATCCCTGCCGGCATTGGCTGTATTCCTGCCGGGTGATCCGGCCATCGCCATTGGCGTCGCATTGCGAGAAGTGCTGGCCGAGCCAGGGGACGCGCTGTGCATCCTGCTGGGTGATATAACCCTTGCTGCCGGCTACCTCGTCGAAGCCCGGACTTGCGCCGTTCTGCCGGGCGCCCATGCTTCCACCCGGGGCAGGCTGCATCGCCGTGGCGCCCGTTGCGGGTTGCGCGGGGGTGTATGCCGGCGACGGTGGCGTCTGGGCGGTGGCGCCATTCGACGGGTTCTGCTGCTGGTCGCCCGGATTCGAACAACCCGTGGCGGTCAGGGCCAGCGCGCCCGTCAGTGCGAACAACAGCGTTGCGGACTTCCGATTCATGTCGACGACTCCTTGAGGGTCACGCGGCCGCCTCTTGCGGCTGCCTCCAACAAGCAAAGCACGTGCCACCGCGCATTGGCTTCGCGGCGCGCCTTCCGCACCAATCACGGCGCGGATTCCCGGAACCAAATTCCCGGCGGGGGAAATTTTTGCCAGCGGAAGGACGTGCAACGCGACACAGCCAACCACCCGTGGACGTCGCGCGGCTGACATCGCACGGGACAAATTTGCAGCAAGTGCTTGTCGAATATGAACGCTCGCGTACCCGGCACACAAAGCGACGCCCGCGTGCGCATGCCGCCCCTGGATGGCACGCCGCGTGCATCCCGCGTGGCCACCAAGCAGTTGGACACCGCGCTGGACACAGGAGAAGAACGCGCATGAACAGTTGGATCGATACCACGCAATCATTGCCTGTCGAGCACGAATACGTCCGGTTCCTGGTCGTCGGGCACACGCGCGCGCTGACGGGCGTCTACGAGAACAACAGTTTTTGTTCACGCTGGGGTGCCTACGACAAGAAGCAGGTGGGCATCTGGCGCAAGCTTGGTGATGCGCCGCAGGTTCCCTCGCCGCCGCTCACCAGCCCCGACCAACGTTACTGGTCGGATCGACCGATGCGCGAAAGTTGCTGACGGCCACGGGCCGGCATCAGCGGGAACCGTTTTCCGCGAACGCGATCGTACTCAGCAACGCCAGCGCCGGTCGCCGCGAGTCGAGGCGCGTATGTTGCAGCACGACCGGCACGTCGCTGAAGAACACGCTGGCGTAATCGGTTTCGCGCGGCACCGGTTCGGGATCGGCGAGGTCGTTGAAGCGCAGGTGCAGGGTGCGCCGCGCCGGCACCGTGACGCGATACGGTCCGACCGGCTCGCGGTCGCTGAAGTACAGCATGATGGTGACGTGCGCGTCGACGTCGTTGACGTTCAACAGGCATGCCGTTTCGTGGCTTTCGAAACGGGGATCGTCGTCATCGTTGCCGGGTGCGGGGATGTACCCCTCGCCGATTGCCCAGTGGCGGCTTCCGATGGTCATGGTCGTTCCCTCGATGCAGGACGCGCTTCGATCCGCAGTGGATTTGCGGGGTGGCTGCGGGTGGCTCGTGAAGCGCGCCTCATGTGTGCCCCTGCCTTCGCCGTCCGAGCCAGAGCGCCGTACCCAGCGCACTGGTGGCGAGCATCCCGAATCCGAATGCACGGCGATGCTTTTCCACCCACAGCGCCCAGGACGAGTTGCGCGCACGCGCGTCAAAGCGTCCATGCGCGCCGGGATCGCCATCCACCGGCGAGAACAGGTTGTCCGGATGCCCATGGTCGTCGGGTTCCGGCGTCTGCTGTCCGGCCCAGGCGGCGCGGCCGAGATATCTGTCCAGGAAACCGGGCACGAAGCGCTGTCCCCACTCGGCCATCCAGGTCGACGCGCCGACCGGCACGTTGCGGCGTCGATGGCTCGCGGCAAACAGGATGGCATCCGCCGCCACCTCCGGCTGGAAGATCGGCGGCACCGGCTGCGGACGGTGCGGCAACTTGTTGCGCGCCCAGCCGAACTGCGGCGTGTTGAGCGCCGGCATCTGCACCGCAGTGACGTGGATGTTGCTCCGTTCATGGACCAGTTCGCAGCGCAGCGCATCCACGAAACCGGCGAGCGCGTGCTTGGCACCGCAATACGCCGACTGCAGCGGAATGCTGCGATAGGCCAACGCGGAACTCACCTGCACGATGGTGCCGCGGTCGCGCGTGCGCATGCGCTTCAGCGCGGCCATCGCCCCGTAGACGCCGCCGAGATAGGTGACTTCGGTGACACGCTTGAATTCGTCGGCACCGATTTCGCCGACCGGCGCGAACACCGTCACCATCGCGTTGTTGACCCAGATGTCGATGGGCCCGAGTTCACGCTCGACCCGCCCGGCGGCCTCGTCCAGCGCCTGCGCTTCGGCCACATCCAGCGCGATCGTGATCGCGGTGCCACCACCGACCTCGATGTCGCGCCGTGCCGCATCCAGCCCGACCTGTCCGCGCGCGATCAGCGCGACCTTGGCGCCTTCGCGGGCGAATGCGCGCGCGGTCGCGCGACCCACGCCGGCCGAGGCACCGGTGATCACGACCACCTTCTCCTGGAAACGGCCGCGGCGGCGCGGCATCGAATGATTGATGGATCGGGTGTTCATGCTGCTCTCCGATACGAAGATTTTGACGTGGCCAGGAGCGGATCGCGGAAAAAGCGAAGGAAGTTCTGGTTTTGCTCGTCATCCCGGCGAAAGCCGGGACGCAGTGACTTTCGCGCAAAGCGCCGGAATGCAAAGTCGCTTGGTCCGGATATCGCTCCGCGACGGCGTTTGCAGGACCGCAAACGCGAACGCCGAAGCCGCCGCGCAGCGCGAGCGCCCATGGATGGCGCGAGTATTCCCGGATGACGAACGGTGGGATTGATCAGGGCTCCCGCAGCTTTGTGGTGTTTTTTCAATCCGCCTTTATCCGCCTTCATCCGCGTCCAAATGCTTGTCGATATTGCCTCATGCAAAGTCAAAACCGCGCGAATCACAACTCGCCTCGTCCAGCCATTTGCCTGATCCGATCACCCGTGCGGCATGCGATCGCCTGGATCGTGAGCGACGGATTCACCCCGCCGACGGTCGGGAACACCGAGCCGTCGCAGATCCACAGGTTCGGAATGTCCCAGCTGCGGCAATCGGCGTTCACCACGCTGGTTTCCGGATCGTCGCCCATCCGTGCGGTGCCGTTCAGGTGGCACGTGTCATCGCTTTCGGCCCAGATGTCACGCGCGCCGACCGCATCCAGACCGCGTGTCATGAAATCGATCGAATGCCTGACCAGCGCCTTGTCGTTGTCGCACAGCGAAAACGTCACGCGCGCGACGGGCAAGCCGTATTGATCTTTTTCGTCGGCCAGCGTGACGCGGTTGCGTTCCTGCGGCAGTGTTTCGCCTACGATCTTGAAGCCGGCCTGGTGGTTGTACTGCTGCATCTCGCGCAGCAGCGCATCGCCCCACAGATCGTGGTTGCCGGCCTGCGTGGAAGCCCATGCCTGGGCCAGCGGACCTTGAGACATGAAGGCGTAGCCGCCGAAAAAATCCTTGCCTTCGTCGCAGTAATTCCAGTGCTCCGTCAGCGTCAGCGAAGGCGGGCCCTTGTACCAGCGGATCTCGTCGGCCATCACGCCGTACACACCCTGGTTGGTCTGCGCCATCAGGTTCTTGCCGACCAGCCCGGAACGGTTCGCAAGTCCGTCGGGGTGCCGGGCATCGGCCGAGTTCAGCAGCAGGCGCGGCGTTTCGATCGCGTAACCGGCCACCACCACGTTGCGCGCGCGCTGGAAGCGCCAGCGCCCTTCGCGCTGGTAGTGCACGCCGGTCGCACGCTCGCGGTCGTTCACCTCGACGCGGCCCACCATCGCGAGGTCGCGGATTTCCGCGCCCGCCTTCACCGCGCGCGGAATCCACGTGACCAGCGCGCTCTGCTTGGCGTTGGTCGCGCAACCGGTGACGCAGAATCCGCGATACACGCAGGGATGCGCGAGCCCGCGCGGTGCCGAGAGCGTGGCCAGCGGCGTTTCGGTCCAGGCGATCCCCATCGCCTCGCACGCCTGCGCCAGCACCCAGCCCGCCGCGTTCACCTCGTGCGCGCGATAGGGATAGCGGGGGCGCTTCGGACCCCACGGATAAGTCACCGGCCCGGAAATCTTCAGCGACTCCTCGACCTCAGCGTAGTAGCGCCACATCTCGCGCCAATCCAGTGGCCAGTCGACGCCGTACCCGAGCAGCGTGCGGCACTTGAACCACTCCGGGCGAAACCTGAGCGACACCATCGCGAAATGCACGGTGGAACCACCGACCGACTTGCCGCTGTTGTTGCTGCCGAGCTTCAGCGGGTTGTCGCCGTCACAGATGCGCTCGTCGGTCCAGAACAGCTTTTCCTGGTGCGTTTCATCCGACGCGAATTCTTCGAGCGGGCGCCACCACGCACCGGCATCCAGCGCGACCACCGAAAACCCCGCCTCGGCCAGCTTGCACGCCAGCGTGCCGCCGCCCGCGCCGGTGCCGACGATCACGAAGTCGACCTGTTCGTCGTCGCGGTATTCGCGCATCGGCATCCAGCCGCCGACCCGCAGCGGGTCGGGCGCACGGCCGTTCTTGCCGCGCGGCGTGTGCAGGGCGTCATGCAATCCTTTCATCGGCCTTGCTCGCCGGCGCCGGATGGTCGTGGTACGCCTCTGCCGCTTCCCACGGATCGCGCCGATTGAAATACATCCGCACGTAACCGCGCGGCGCCGCCGGGCCGCCGAAGCCGATTTCGTTCCACGCGGTCGGGTGCGCGTAATACGCGGCGAGGATGTCGTGCGTGACACGCTCGCGAAAGAACACTTTGCACGGCATGCCACCCCACTCCGGACCGTCGAGCCCGCCGTCGTGCATGTCCTTGAGCAACGCGTCGCGTGCAGCGGCGGTGAGCAGATGGAATGCCGTGCCCGTGCGCGCTCGCGCGGCAGCATCCAGCGCGGCCAGTCCGCGCCGCCAGGCTTCGCGCAATGGCGGCAACCGCGCATCGCGGTAACCGTCACGGTGATCCTTCGCCAGTTTGCGGTCGACCATCGCGGCAATCGGCACCCGCGTCTGCGGGCCCGCCGACTGCGGCACGACGCCGTCGCAGATCGCGCGCAAGGTCAGCCATTCATGCTGGTCCAGGAACTTCGGTGCATCGGCGATCGCAAGGCGCGCATCCATCACCCGGCGCGTCGCGTCGTTCCACGATGGTGTGTCGCGCTTGGCCAGCACGTCGTAGCCGGGGAAACGCTCAGGCACGCGGATGCTCCTCGATCAGGCCCAGCGCCGCCAATCCCGCCAGTGCAAGGCCGGTGAAACTCGGCGGCGCGGGAATGGGCGGACCGTTGAGGATGTTCTGCGACCAGTTGCGCCACCCGCCCATGTTCCGGCTGACGCCGAAAACGTGGAAGCCGGCGCCGAGGAAACCAACCAGCGCGGTCAATCGCAACCACCAGCGCGTCAGCCGGCGCGGCCGGTGCGGATGCGTCGCCGCGGTTTCCGAAAGCAGCGCCGCCGCGATTGGTGGCACCGTGACCGGCACGAACATGAAAGGATCGTGGTAGGCGCCGCGAAAGTGCAGCAGGCCGGCCTCGCCGGACGTGGCGACCAGCCCCGCCGCGACGAGCGCCGCGAGGGCGCGTCCCGCCGGAATTCCGAACACGCGCGGCGTGGCACCGCCTTCGCTGTCGCGCAAACGTTCCGAGTAGTAACCCAGCAATCCCGCCAACGCGACCGCGGCCGGCGCGCCCAGCGGCGACCCGTAGAAAAGGTTCTGCCAGCAGAAGCCGCCCGGGCGCTTGCCGATGTTGTAGACGTGGAAACCCGTGCCGACCACGCCGGTCAGTGCCGCCGCAGCGTAGATCGAATCGCGGACGCGGTGCGCGACCTTGCGCTCGTCGCGCGTGCCGTGCGCGCTCACCGCCAGCGTCAATGCGGACACCACCAGCGGCGTGATCATGGCCTTGTTGTGGAACGTCCCGCGGTAGTGCTCGACGCCGCTGTCGAGCAGCGTCGAGGTTGCGATCAGGCCCGCTGCACGATTGAGTCGGCGCGCCGCGGTCACCGTAGCCTCGCGCGCGTCCGATGCGACCGCATGCCGCGTCGGTCGTCGCCTCAACGCGGCTGCGCCGGCGGCTACCGCCAGCGCACCGAATACCGCCACACCGGCGCCCTGTTCCAACCGCATCGAAGACTTTCGCCTCGAACGCACGACTATTTCGGCGAGCACTCCTCGTGTCCGCAACCGCACCCGCCGCGTTCGGCCTCGTCACGCGGCACCTCGTCGGTGAATTCGGTGGCATTGCGGCAGTGTTCGCTGCAGTACGGATGGCCCGCTTCGACCTCGCAGGTGCATTGCTCGTGCCGGCATTTTTCCTTGATGTGATCGACTTCCATGGGATGTCCTCCTTCATGGCGGGTCGAGACCCGCCCTTCCGCTACAACCAATGGCGGGCCGAAACCCGCCCTACCAAACCTGATACCTCTCCGCATCCGCCTGCTTGAACGTGACGCCCGCGCCGGGCCGCGACAGGTCGGGGTGCAGCCGTCCTTCCACCGGATCGGGCACGCCATCGAACAGCATCCGTTCGATGCGAACGTGGTCGTGAAAATACTCGATGTGACGTGATGCCCGCGTCGCGCAGGCCGGGTACATGTGCAGTGCCGGCGCGCAATGCGCGGACATCGGAACCTGGAACGCGTCGCACAGCGCGGCGGCGCGCAGATAACCCGTGATGCCTCCGCAGCGCGTGGCGTCGACCTGCAGCACGTCGACCGCGCCGGCCGCCAGCATCCGCCGGAAATATGCGGCGTCGTAACCGTACTCGCCGGCCGTGATGTCCATTCCGGCCGGCGCACGGTCGCGCAACATGCGCAGCCCCTCGAGGTCGTCCGAGGAAACGGGTTCCTCGAACCAGCTCACGTCCGATTCCTGTGCGAAGACCTGCGCCATGCGCAACGCCTGCTTGCGCGCATACGCGCCGTTGGCGTCCACGAACAGCTGCACGCCCGCGCCGATCGCCTTGCGCGCCACGTTTGCGCGCGCCGGATCACGTTGCGGCTCGCGGCCGACCTTCATCTTCACCATCGCGATCCCGTCATCGGCCCAGCCGCCGAGCTGCTTGCGCAACTGCGCGTCGGTGTACGAAGTGAAACCACCGCTGCCGTACACCGGAATGGCATCGCGCACCGAACCCAGCAACTTCACCAGCGGCACGCCCAGCAACTTCGCCTTCAGGTCCCACAATGCATTGTCGACGGCCGAGATCGCCATCGATGCGACGCCGCGGCGGCCCACGTTGCGGACCGCCGCGGCCATCGCCCACCACACCCCGGGGATGTCCATCGCATCGCGACCTTCGATCGCGCCTGCCAGCACATCGCGAATCAGGACCTGCGTGGCCTTGTCGGCATAGCTGTAACCGATGCCGTGTTGCCCGCCGGCTTCGACCTCCACCAGCACCAGCGTGGTCGAATTCCATTCCAGCGTGCCGTCGGATTCGGGGGCATCGGTCGGCACCTCGTATGCACTCGCCTTCGCCTTGCCGAGCGCGATGGCTTCCATCGTTCAACTCTTCCTGTGACCGGGGAACAGCGTGGCCCACGTTTCGCGCGCGGATTCGCGCAGCATCGCATTGGTGCCGGTGTCACCCTTCAGCATCGATTCGGCGAACGCCTTCGCCTGCTTGAAGGTGATGTGCGGCGGCAACGGCGGCACGTCCGGATCGGTGATCGCCTCGATCACGCAGGGGCGATCGGCTTTCAGCGCTTCGTCCCACGCGGGGCCGATCTGCTCGGGCCGGTTCACCATGATGCCTTTCAGGCCGATCAGTTCGGCATAGCGGGCGTAGGGAAAATCGATCACGTGCTGCGAGGCATCGTATTTCGGATCGCCTTCCATCACGCGCTGCTCCCACGTGACCTGGTTCAGGTCGCCGTTGTTCAGCACCATGATGATCAGGCGCGGGTCCGCCCATTCCTTCCAGTAGTCCTTGATGGTGATCAGCTCGGCGTTGCCGTTCATCTGCATCGCACCGTCGCCGACCAGCGCGATCGCCACCCGGTCGGGAAACGCGAACTTGGCCGCGATCACGTACGGCACGCCGGGACCCATCGTGGCGAGGCCGCCGGAAAGCGATGCCATCATGCCATCGCGGATTTTCAGGTCACGTGCGTACCAGTTGGCGGCCGAACCCGAGTCGGATGAAAGGATGCAATTCTCCGGCAGCCGGGGCGAGAGCTCCCAGAACACGCGCTCGGGATTGATCGGCTCGGCCTCGACCATCGCGCGCGATTCCAGCACCTGCCACCACTCGCCCACGTTCTTTTCGATTGTGGCGCGCCATTCGCGATCGGTCTTGCGTTGCAGGCGCGGGATCAGCGCCTGCAACGTCGCCTTGGCATCGCCGACCAGGTTGATCTCCATGGGATACCGAATGGAAAGCATCGCCGGGTCGATGTCGATCTGAACCCCGCGCGCCTGCCCTTCCTTGGGCAGGAATTCCGAATACGGAAAGCGCGAGCCGATCATGAGCAGCGTGTCGCACTCGGCCATCAGGTCCCAGCTTGGCTTGGTCCCCAGCAAGCCGATCGAACCCGTAACGAAGGGCAACTCGTCCGGCAGCGCCGCCTTGCCGAGCAAAGCCTTGGCGACACCGGCGCCCAACAGTTCGGCGACCTCGGTCACTTTCTCGCGTGCCCCGAGCGCGCCGGCACCCACCAGGATCGCCACCTTGCTGCCGGCGTTCAGCAGATCGGCCGCCTGCTGCAGGTCCTGCTCGGTCGGCACCACGCGTGGTGCACGATACCCGAGACCGGAGTGCACCGTGCCGTGCTTGCGCGGCGGTTTCTCGACGGCTTCGGCTTCCTGTAGATCGTTGGGAACGATGATGCAGGTGACCGCGCGCTTGGAGATCGCGATGCGCATCGCGCGGTCCACCACGTGCCGTACCTGTGCCGGTACGGTAACCAACTCGACGTATTCCGAGGCGACGTCCTTGAAGAGTGTCGTCAGATCCACTTCCTGCTGGTACTGTCCGCCCAGCGCCGAACGCGCCTGCTGGCCCACGATCGCGACCACCGGCATGTGGTCGAGCTTGGCGTCGTACAGGCCGTTCAACAGGTGGATGGCACCCGGCCCGGAAGTGGCCATGCACACGCCGACTTCACCGGTGAACTTCGCGTGTGCGCAGGCCATGAACGCGCACATCTCCTCGTGGCGCGCGCGCACCAATTCGACCTTGCCGCCGGCGCGATTCATCGCGCCCATCAAGCCGTTGATGCCGTCACCCGGATAGCCGTAAATACGGCGTACGCCCCACTCCCCCAGGCGCTCGATGATGAAATCACCGACAAGCGTCGTCATCGTCGATTCCTTTCGCTGCGACAAACCGGGATCATGCGCGGCAGGCAATGAAGCGTGCGTGAAGCCATTCATGTACGCGGGACAAACGCCCGCCCGCGCGAAACGCTTTCCGCCGGGTCGAAATAATTTCCTCGTTGTACGGCCGCGGTTTGCATGAACGAACGGCCAGGCGATCCAGCTTTGTACGTGCAGGCACGTTTGCACGCATCTTGCATAGCCGCGGCCCACCCACCCATCGGGAGGAAGGACCCTTGAACGCCACCACGCATGGAAGCGGCCCGCTTCGCATCGGAATCGTCGGCGCCGGCAATTGTGCATCTTCGCTGGTGCAGGGCCTCACCTACTACCGCGACGCGCCCGATGATGCCGTGATACCCGGTTTGATGAACCCGCGCGTCGGGCGCTACCACGTACGCGACATTGAAGTCGCGTGCGCATTCGACATCCATGCCGGCAAGGTCGGGCGCGACCTGGCCGAAGCGTTGCAATGCGAACCCAACTGCACGCGCATCTTCGCCCAGCTTCCTTCCACCGGTGTACGCGTGCGGCGCGGGCCGACGCTGGACGGCCTGGGCATGTACCTGCGCGACGACATCGCGGAATCGGATTTGCCGCCGGTGGACGTGGCCGACACGTTGCGCCGCGCGCGCACCGACGTACTGGTCTCATACCTTCCGGTGGGCTCCCAGCGCGCCACCGAGTATTACGCCGAACAGGCCCTGGCGGCCGGTTGTGCATTCGTCAATTGCATTCCGGTGTTCATCGCATCGGATGAAAGCTGGCAGCGCCGCTTCGAGCGCGCGCGCCTGCCGCTGCTGGGCGACGACATCAAGAGCCAGGTCGGCGCGACCATCGTGCACCGCGTGCTCGCCAGCCTGTTCCGCGATCGTGGCGTCAAGCTAGACCACACCTACCAGCTCAATTTCGGCGGAAACTCCGATTTCAAGAACATGCTGGAGCGCGAACGGCTGGTTTCCAAGAAGCTTTCCAAGACGCGCTCGGTGACCAGCCAGGTGGACGTCGCGCCCGACAGCATCCACGTCGGGCCGAGCGACCACGTCGAGTGGCTGACCGATCGCAAGATGGCCTACATCCGACTCGAAGGCACCGCCTTCGGCGGCTCGCCCTTGTCGATCGAACTGAAGCTGGACGTGTGGGATTCACCCAACTCCGCCGGTGTCGTGATCGACGCGGTGCGTTGCGCGAAGCTGGCAATGGACCGCGGGATCGGTGGCGCGATCGTCGGACCGTCGGCGTATTTCATGAAGTCGCCACCGCACCAGTTCCCCGATCATGTCGCGCTCAACCTGACGCGCGAATTCATTGCCGCGCAAACGGCCACGAAGGCCGCGCCCCCCAAAGGCGAAAGAACGGAAGCCCTGCATGAAGACGCCCGGCACCAAAACGAATTTTCTGATGGTGCGCCACGCCACGTGCGCGCACATTGAAGACACATTGCTCGGACGGACGCTGGATGCGCCGCTTGATGCGCGGGGCGAGGGCCAGGCGCGGGCTTTGGCCACACGCCTGCGCGGCGAAACGCCGCTGCGGGTGGAGTGCAGTCCTCGCCGGCGCACGCTGCAGACCGCGCACGCAATCGCGCGCGAAGCCGGCTGCGACGTCCGCGTCGCACCCGCGCTGGACGAACTGGATTTCGGCCGCTGGGCGGGCCTTACCTTCGCGCAGCTCGAGCGCGATCAAGGCTGGCGACGCTGGAACGAACAACGCGACCGCGCGCGCACGCCGGCCGGCGTGGGCATCGGCACGCTGCAACGCAGCGTCAACCGCTATCTCGCCGCGCTCGCCGAAACCTGCGCCGGGGCCACGCTGGTGCTGGTGACGCACGCGGAGGTCATCCGTTCGCTGGTGCTGCATTGCCTCGCCGCGCCGGCCACCGACTACACGCGCTTCGCGATCGATCCTGCGTCGATCACGCGTTTCTCGGTGGGCCCCCAGGGGGTGCGCGTCGACACCATCAACGAACTGGTGCTGCCATGAGGCCGATACAGCCATGAAGCTCGCGATCTTCGGATTGACGATCAGTTCGTCATGGGGCAATGGCCACGCGACGCTGTGGCGCGGCATGTGCAAATCGCTGGGCCGGCTGGGCGTGGACGTGGTTTTCTTCGAACGCGACGTGCCGTATTACGCGCAGCAGCGCGATTGCGCGTCACCCGATGGCGCGACGCTGCTGTTGTACGACGACTGGCAATCCATCCGCCGCCGCGCGCGGCGCGAACTGCATGATGCGGATGCCGCGATCGTCACCTCGTATTGTCCGGATGCAGGTCCGGCCCACGCGGAAATCCTGGAAGCCGCGCGACCGCTGGGCGTGTTCTACGACCTGGACTCCCCGGTGACGATCGCGGCGGCACGCGACGGCAAGGCGCTGCCGTACATCGGCCCCCGGGGGCTGCGCGACTACGACGTGGTGCTGAGTTACGCCGGCGGTCCCACGCTGCACGCATTGCAGAAGATCCTGCATGCCCCCAATGCCCACCCGCTTTACGGCCACGTCGACCCGGCATTGCACCGCCCGGTCGCGCCGTCGCCCGCCTATCGTTCCGACCTGTGCTGGCTCGGCACCTATGCCGCCGACCGCCAGCGCGCGCTGGAAGCCTTGTTCGTGGATGCCGCGCGTGCGCGTCCACAGTCGCGATTCACACTGGCCGGCGCGCAGTACCCGGTGGACTTCCCGTGGCACGACAACATCTGGTTCATCCGGCACCTGCCGCCCTCGGAACACGCCGCCTTCCTGTGTTCGTCGCGGCTCGCGCTGAACGTGACCCGTGCCGCGATGGCGCGTGCAGGCTGGTGTCCGTCCGGACGATTGTTCGAAACGGCGGCCTGCGCCGTGCCGGTGGTCAGCGATGACTGGCCGGGACTGTCGGAATTCTATCGGCCCGGCAAGGAAATCCTGATTGCGCACGACACCGAAGACACGCTCGCGGCAATGGACATTTCCGACGCCGAACTGAAGCGTATCGGCGAAGCCGGGCGCGCACGCACGCTTTCCTCGCACACGTCGATGCATCGCGCACGCGAATTGCTGCGGTTGCTCGAAGACGCTTCGCTCCCTCTCGCCCCGGCGGCTGCATCGGAACGTTTCGCCCCGCGGGCGGGCGCTCCGTCCGGGGGTGAGGGAGTCGCGGCGGAGGTGCAATGATGTGGGGCATCATTCCCGCCGCAGGCCGGGGCAGCCGCATCCAGCCTCTGGCGTTTTCCAAGGAACTGCTGCCACTGGGCAAGACGCTGCGTGATCGGGCACTGCGGCCCTGCGCGGTCGCCGAATACCTGCTCGACCGAATGCTCGCGGGTGGCGCCGACAAGCTGTGCGTCGTGATCGGCGCCGGCAAATCCGACATCGTCGAATATTTCGGCGGCCAGTTCGGCGATGCGCAACTCGCCTACGTGGTCCAGCCGTTGCCCAGCGGGCTGTGCGATGCGATCTTCCGCGCCGCACCCTTGCTCGGCGAACACGGGTGCGTGGCCGTCGGGCTTCCGGACACCGTGTGGTTTCCGGAAGACGGCCTGGCCGCATTGCCCGACGACGACTTGTCGTTCCTGCTGTTCCCGGTTTCGCGGCCGGAACATTTCGACGCGGTGCTGCTGGACGGCGAACGCGTGGTCGAAATCCGGGTCAAGCACGACGACCCCGGCACGCGCTGGATCTGGGGCGCGTTCAAGATGCCGGTGCGCGTATTCCGCGAATTGCACGCTTTGTGGCTGACCCGCGAGCCGCGCGACGAATACATCGGCACGCTGGTGAATGCCTATCTCGCCCAGGGCGGACGCGCGATTGGCATCAAGGCCGGCGAAACCTACATGGACGTCGGCACGCTCGATGGCTATCGCACCGCGATGCGCCTGCTCGCCCGGCCCCGTCCCGCGCGTACCACTGCCGCCGCCGCACCCGACTTTTCCCCTGCCGGAGCCGTCCCATGATCGAAGCCGCGATGCTGTGGAACGAACCCAACAACAAATCGCACTGGGACCCGGAAGTGGACCCCGACTGGTCGCGCTTCGCCGAAATGGCGATCCTCGCCGGCCGTGCGATCGGCAAGGTGAACCCATCGCTGACGCGCGTGCTGGGCGGCATCTCGCCCATCGATCCGCAATTCATCCGCGGGATGCAGGCGCGCGGCGTGCTCGACCACGTCGACGCGATCGCGGTGCATGGTTTTCCGCTGGACTGGAATCACTGGCAGATCGAACAGTGGCCCGAGAAGCTGGCCGAGGTGCAATCGGTGACGGCGCTGCCGGTCTGGATCAGCGAAGTCGGCGTGTCGAGTTTCGGGTCGGAAGACGTGCAGGCGTGGGGCCTCGATCGCACCGCCGAGCTGCTGGCGGGCCGCGCGCCCCGCATCCACTGGTACAGCCTCTACGACCTGCCGCGCGCGTGGGAAGCGACCACGCGCCACAAGGAAGCGGAGGGCTCGTCGTACTACCGCCATTTCCACATGGGCCTGTTGCGCGAGGACGGCACGCCGAAACCCGCGCTGGACCGGTTCGCGAAGCATGCGTCCGAACTCGGCCTCTGCCAGTGGTTCCATTTCCAGGATCATCGGCTGGACGAGGCGGTGCGATGGATGAAGCGGCTCGGGGTGCGCCATCTGCGCACCGGGCTGTCGTGGTCGGATGCGTTCCGGCCCGGCGCGCTGGACTGGTTCGAGCGCCAGATGGAAGCCCTCGCGGATTTCGACGTGACGGTCACGTTCTGCTTCACGCCCGCGCACCTTGGCATCGTGCCGCACCACACCAGTGCGCCGCGCGAACCCGAACGCTATGCCGAATTCTGCGCGGACATGGTGGCGCGTTTTGCCCCGGTTTCGCAGCGCGCGAACGCGGCATGCGTGGCATGACATGAGCCGCGCGTTCGTGATCGTGCTGGATTCGCTGGGCGTGGGCGGCGCTCCCGACGCCGAACGCTACGGTGATGTCGGCGCCGATACGCTCGGCCACATTGCGCAACGCTGCGCGTCCGGCGATGCGGATCGCGCGGGCGTGCGTCGGGGCGCCCTGCACACGCCGCACCTCGCCTCGCTCGGACTGGCCGAAGCGTGCCGGAGCGCCACGGGGCTCGCGCCCGACGGCATCGACGCACAGGCGTGGCGCGCCGGCATGGCCGGTTGCGCGGCGGAAGTTTCCACGGGCAAGGACTCGCAAACCGGCCACTGGGAAATCGCCGGCATCGAAACGGACGAGGAGTGGGGCTATTTCCCGAAGTCCGAACCGTGCTTTCCGCCCGAGGTGATCGACGCACTTTGCGAGCGTGCGCAACTCCCCGGGGTGCTGGGGCAGCGGCATGCGTCCGGCACGCAGATCATCGCGGAACTCGGCGAGCAACACATGGATACGGGCAAACCGATCTGCTACACCTCCGCCGACAGCGTGTTCCAGATCGCCGCGCACGAAGACAAGTTCGGCCTCGAACGGCTGTACCAGGTGTGCCGGATCGCGCGCGGGCTGCTGGACCCCTTGCGGATCGGCCGGGTGATCGCGCGGCCCTTCGTCGGCCGCCATGCCGGCGATTTCCGGCGCACCACGCACCGGCGCGATTTCGGCGTACGGCCGCCGGCGGAAACCCTGCTGCGACGCGCCATGCTGGCGGGCCGCGACGTGATATCGGTCGGCAAGATCGGCGACTTGTTCTGTCACGACGCCACCGGCGACGAGCGCAAGGGGGGCGGCAACGAACAGGTTTTCGATGACATGCTCGAGGGCGCGCAGGCGCTGGGCGACGGCGGATTGCTGTTCGCGAACTTCGTCGACTTCGATTCGCTGTACGGCCATCGCCGCGACGTGCCCGGATACGCGGCGGCGCTGGAGGCGTTCGACGCGCGGCTGCCCGAACTCCAGCACGAATTGCTGAAGGACGACATGGTGGTGATCACCGGCGACCACGGGTGCGATCCCACATGGCCCGGCAGCGACCACACCCGTGAATGCGTACCGGTGCTGGCGTTCGGCCCGGGCATCCGGCGCGGCCGATTGGGCCGCCGTTCGAGTTTTTGCGACATCGGCGCGAGCGTGGCTCGCCGGCTGGGACTGGAGGGCCAGCGCGGCATCGCCTTTTGAATTCGACCGTCGCCGCCTGGCCGCAACCCTATGTCAGCAACTTGGTTCTTCACCATTCCGGGGCCGCCCGCGCTGTTTGCGCCAGGGCCCGGAATGGCCATGGGAATCGAGGCGCGGCCCGGCCCCGGAACGCGCGGCAGTGTGGGCGATGACGGGGCACACCCATGATCCTGCGTGACCTCGCGCAAGGACGCGCGATCCGTGCGCCGGTCGCACTGGTGGTCGCGCATCCCGATGACGAAACACTGGGCGTCGGCGCGCGCATGGCATGCCTTCGCCAATGGATCCTGATCCACCTGACCGATGGCATGCCCGGGACCCCGAGCGATCGGGACGCCAACGGTTCGGCGCTCCGCAGTCTTGCCGCGCAACGGATGCGCGAAATGGCCGCCGCGCTGGACGTGCTCGGCGCCAACCCGCAGCGCCGGATCGCCTACGGGCATCCGGACCAGGAATCGATCCTGCACCTGCCCGAAATCGTGACTGCACTGCGTCAAGATCTGGATGGCGTGGCGTTCGTGCTGACGCATGCCTACGAACACGGCCATCCCGATCACGACACGGCCGCGCTGGCCGTGCACCTCGCCTGTACGTCGCCGGCCGTACGGCGCAAGCGCGCCACGGTCATCGAGTTTCCCTCGTACCACCTCGGGGCGCACGGTGCGCGCTTCGGCGCGTTCTGGCGCGATCCCGAACGCCGGGAATGGATCGCGACGCTGGGTGTGCGCGAACGAGCGCGCAAGGCAAAGGCGCTTGAATGCTTCTGCAGCCAGCGGGACATGCTGCGCAACTTCCCCGTCGACGGCGAACGTTTCCGCCGCGCGCCCGGCTACGACTTCTCGGCGCCAGCGCCGCCCCCGGGCGCGTGGTACGACGCGCAGCACTGGCCGATCGACAGTCGCGCCTGGCTGCAGATCGCGCGGCACACCCTTATGCACTTGGAGCTGGCGGCATGAACATGCGCGTGCTGAGCGTGGCGTTTCCGTTCGCGCGCGTCAGCGCGGATCCCGTCGGCGGCGCGGAGCAGGTCCTGTCGCACCTCGACCGCCATCTCGTAGAGCAAGGCCACGACTCGGTGGTGATCGCGCCGGCGGGCTCGTCGGTGCGTGGCCGTCTGGTGACGTTGCCTGCACCCGCGGCGGAATGGAGCGAAGCCTCGTGTGCACGCCAACGCGCATGCACGCACCACGCAATCGAGCAAACCCTCGCGCAGGCGCGTTTCGACCTGGTGCACTGCCACGGCCTCGACTTCGCCGCGTATTTGCCGCCACCGGACCTGCCGCTGCTGGTGACGCTGCATCTTCCACTCGACTGGTACGCGGATGGCGCCCTGCGCGCCCATCACCCGCACATGCATCTGCTGCCGGTCTCGAACGCGCAGTGCCGCAACGCGCCGCCCGGCCTTGACCTGTTGCCGCCGATCTTCAACGGCGTGCCCGACAACCTGATCGCGGGGCGCGCGCGCAAACGCGGGTTCGCCCTCGCCCTGGGACGGATCTGCCCGGAAAAGGGATTCGAAGATGCCGTACGCGCCACGCAACGGGCAGGCATCGAACTGCGCATTGCCGGGGAACTGTTCCCCTGGCCCACGCACGTGCGCTACTTCAACGAGGTGCTGGCGCCGCTGCTTGGCGAGCATCATCGCCTGATCGGCCCGATCCACGGCATCCGCAAGCAGTGGTGGCTGGCGCACGCGCGATGCGTGTTGATCACCAGCCGTGTACACGAAACATCCTCGCTCGCGGCAATGGAAGCCCTGGCGGCCGGCACGCCGGTCATCGCCTACCGCCGTGGCGCGATGCCGGAACTGATCGAGCACGGCGTCACCGGGTTCCTGGTCGACGACGTGGAGGGCATGGCGGAGGCGCTGTGCCGCGTCGGCGCGATCGATCCGGCGGCCTGCCTTCGCACCGCACGCGAACGCTTCCGGCTCGCCGACATGCTGCATGCCTACCTCGCCTTGTACGCGAGGCTGGTCGCGGAGTGGCACGCCGCGGCAAGGGCCTGCGCATGATCACCGCCTCGCCCGAAGTCGGTACTGCGCAGCGCGCGCGTCAGGCGCCCGGGGCACGCGTCGCCATTCTTCCGGATATCGATGCCATGCGCGAGCGCCAGGCGCAGTGGTTCGCGTTGTGGCGCAACGTCCCGGACGCAACGCCCTTCCAGTCGCCGCCGTGGCTGCTGTGTTGGGCGGAGCACTATGCGCGCGGACGCAGTGGTGCCGTGGTCGTGGAGGATGGCGACGAACTGCTGGCGATGCTGCCATATTTTCTCTGGCAGGAGACGCTGTGGCTGGCGGGGACGGGAACCAGCGACTACGGGGACGTCCTGGTCGCACCGCGCGCCGCCCGCCTGGTGGACGTACTGCTGGATGCGCTCGTCGTGGTCGCGCAGGAGAACGGATGCGGCCGGGTCGACCTCCGGCAATTGCGACCCGAATCGGCGCTGCTTGCGGCGCCGGCGCCGCGTGGATGGCGCAGCGAAACCACGCCGGGCGAACCCTGCATGTCGATGCCGCTGCACGGCGAAGCGGGATTCGGCGCGGTATCGAAGCGCTGGCGGCGCAACGCGGCCTACGCGCGCCGCGCACTCGGACGAACCGGAACATGGGTATTGCAGCGCGTGCCGGCGGACGAATCGAGCCACGCCGCGGATGTGCTGCTGTGCCTGCACGAGCGTCGCTGGAGCGCGCGTGGTGAACCGCAGGGCGTGTTCGCCGACAGGCTGCTGCGGGGTTTCGTGCACGACGTGATCCCGCGCCTCGGCGGCGCCGGCCTCCTGCGGATGCACGCGCTGAAGCTCGATCATCGCCCGCTCGCCGCGACTTTCGCGATGCACGCGCCGGGCGCGACGCACATCTACCTGACCGGCTTCGATCCGGCGGCGTCCCGGCACAGCCCGGGACTGCTTTCGGTCATGGCGGCCATCGGCACCGCCGCCGCCGAAGGCGACCATACCGTGCACTTCCTGCGCGGTCGCGAGCGTTACAAAGGCCATCTCGGCGCGATCGAGTGCACGACCTGGCGACGCCTGCTGCGCCGCGGAGCGCCGCACTGAATGGACCTGGTCGCGCTGCTGCTGGGGCGTCGGCTCGCCAATCGGGAATCGGCCGCGCGCAAGATCGGCGCGCTCGAAGGTGTACCCGCGATGGGCCTGGATGCACTGGCGTCCGTCGCCTACGGTCCGGAAGCCGCGCTGCTTCTCCTGATGCCGCTGGGCGCGGCGGCGCCTGCCACGGCCGGCTGGCTGCTGCTGCCGATCATCGTCCTCCTGGGCCTGCTGTGCCTGTCATATTGGCAGACGATCGAAGCGTATCGCGAGCGCGGCGGCGCCTACGTGGTGGCGCGCGAAAACCTGGGCGTGACGGCGGGGCTGGTCGCGGCCAGTGCGTTGATGATCGACTACATCCTGAACGTCGCGGTGGGTATTTCCGCAGGCGTGGCCGCGCTGGTGTCGGTGCTTCCGCGGCTGCACGCGCACACGCTGGCGATTTGCCTCGGCGTACTGGCGTTGCTGACACTGTTGAACCTGCGCGGCACCCTGGATTCCGGTCGCGCGCTGGCAGCGCCTGCCTATCTTTTCCTGGCCTGTTTCGGGGGACTCTTCGCATTGGGCCTGGCACGCGCCGCACTGGCGCACGGCCACCCGCACCCGGTGCAGCCGCCGGCGCCACTGGCAATGGCGGCATCGGGCGGCGGATTGTGGTTGCTGCTGCGCGCGTTCGCCAGCGGTTGCACCGCAATGACGGGTGTGGAGGCGGTCAGCAACGGCATGAGCGCGTTCCGCGATCCCACGCCCCGCCACGGGCATCGCACGCTCGGCATCGTCGTGCTGGCGCTCGGATCGATGCTGGCTTGCCTCGCGTGGCTGGTGCCGGCGTTCCGCATCGGCGCGATGCCGCAGGCGCGGCCCGGTTACCGCTCGGTGCTCGCCCAGCTGGCGGGCGCGATTGTCGGCGAAGGCACGTTCTATTACCTCGCGATGGCATCGTTGCTCGCAGTGCTGGTGCTGTCGGCCAATACCAGTTTCACCGCGTTCCCGAGACTGTGCCGGAACCTCGCGCAGGACGGCTATCTTCCGGAAGGTTTCGCGATCGCGGGGCGCCGGCTGGTGTATTCAGTCGGCCTGCTGTGCCTTGCCGGCTGCGCGGGCGCGCTGCTGGTGGCGTTCGAGGGCATCACGAACCGGTTGATACCTTTGTTCGCGATCGGGGCGTTCACGGGTTTCGTGCTGTCGCAGTTCGGGATGGCGGCGCATTGGCTACGCACATGGCGCGGACGCGATGGCAGGCGCGGTGCGCACGTGGCGCGGCTGGCCTTCAACGCGATCGGTGGCGTGGTGACCGCGGCAGCCCTGCTGGTCATGGTGGTGGCGAAATTCCGCGAAGGTGCGTGGATCACGCTGTTCCTGATGGCCATCGGCTACGTGATGCTGCATCGCATCCGCGGCTACTACGACAGGCTGCATCGGCTTGAAGGCGATGCATCGCCGCTGCGGCTGCACGGTGCCGCAGGCACGGTGTCCATCGTGGTGATCGAACGCTGGAACCGCCCCGCGCGTGATGCCCTGGATTTCGCGATGGACATTTCCGAGCAGGTCGTCGCATTGCATCTCGCACGCCTGAGCGGCCCGGAGCAGAAGGAACCACCCGACCTCCGCCGGCGCTGGCAGGCCAACGTGGAAGCGCCGCTGCAGGCCGAAGGGCGCACGCCGCCGCGACTTCGGGTCTCGGAAGCCCGCTATCGCCGATTGCACCATCCCGTCCTGGAACTCGTCGGCGAACTCCGGCACGAATGGCCCGGGTACCACATTGCGGTCGTGCTGCCCGAGCGGGTCAAGCAAGGCTGGCTGCAGCAGTTGATGCACACGCACCGCTCACACGCGCTTCTGCGACACTTGGCAAAGGCGTGCGTGCCACGCCTCGTGCTCGTTACGCTGCCCTGGTCACTGACGGCCGGAGACCGACACCCATGCTGACCATTCATGCCGATGGCGAAACGCAGCCCCTGGTCTGGCTCCATGGAAACCCCATTCCCGGGAATGCCGCCTGGCTGGACCTGTGCGAACCCGACGGGACCGAGGTCAAGGCCTGCGAAAACCTGGCGAAGGTGAAACTGCCGGATCGCCAGGACATCGCGGGGATCGGGCTCGCCGGACGCAACCGCAGCAGCGAGCGATGCGTGTTCCTGCAGATTTCCCGATTCGCCGACGTGGACGAGAACGTCTCGGCCACGCCGGTGTCGCTGGTGCTGACGCCGGAGGTGCTGGTCACCCAGCGCTACGCGCCTTCGCCGACCTTCGACATCGCGGCCGGCGAGTGGCACGAAGACCAATCGCACGAGGGCGCCGCCAGCGCGTTCGCCGAGTTGCTGGAAACCATGACCGAACGGACCGCCCAGAGCATGGAGAAGATCGCCGGCGACGTTGCCAAGCTTTCCGCGCACGTCTTCAACGAGCGGTTGACCGAAACGCGGCATCTGCGCCGCTGGCTGGTACACGTCGGCAAGCTGGAGGCGCGGCTGGCGCGCAGCCGCGGCACCCTGCTCGGCATCATGCGGATCGTGGTGTTCATGTGCGAGAAGCAACCCGAGTGGCTGGCCGACGAAGCGGCATCGCGTCTCGCGATGACCCGCAACGATCTCGAAGCACTGGATCAGTTCGACGAGCAGCTCACCGAAAAACTGCAGTTCCTGCTGGATGCGATCCTGGGCATGATCAGCGTCAACCAGAACAACGTGATGAAGCTGTTCACCGTGGTGTCCGTGGTGGCCGTGCCACCAGTGTTGCTGGCCGGCATCTGGGGCATGAACTTCAAGGCGATGCCGGAACTGTCGCAGCCGTGGGGTTACGCGATGGCGCTCGGCGCGATCGCCCTGAGCGTGCTGATCCCGCTCGGAATCTTCAAGTGGCGCGGCTGGCTTTCGAGCGATTGACGGCGGTTCCCTTCTCCGTTCGGGAGGAGAAGGAAATCACGTTCCGGTCGCCGCGCGCAGCTCCTGTTCCACCATGCCGGACCAGGAGCCCGTCGGTGCCGGTTCGCACAGGTAGGTTTCGTGTGCGGCGCGTTCGCGGACGCGGAAACCCGCCGAACGCAGCATCGCCTCCACGCAGGCGTGATCCGGCGCCCACCAGTTGGTGGGATCGCCACTCATGCGCCCCTCGATGAAAGCCATGCGCGGCCATCCGTCCGCCAGGAACCGTGCGCGCTCCTCAATCGGAAAGTCCGGCGGTGGCTCGATCGCATCGTCGCCGGGCATGGTCAGCGTCTGCAGCATCAGCAGCTTGCCGGTACGCCGGCGCAGGATGTCCAGTGCCAGCAGCGGATGCCGCAGGTGGTACAGCACCCCCATGAACCACACGAGGTCGAATTCGCGCGACTCGCGCGCCAGGTCGTACAACTGCATTCGGCGAAATTCAATGCGACTTTGCAGGTCGAACTGGCGCGCCGCCCAGCGTGCCTGCGCCAGGTAATGCGGATCCATGTCGATGGCGGTCACCTGCGCGCCGCGTGACGCGAGCTCGAAGCTGTAGAAGCCCGCGTTGCAGCCTACGTCCAGCACCCGCCAGCCATGCAGGTCTTCCGGCACGTGGGACGCGATCTCGCGCCATTTGAAAGAGGGAAAGTCGCCGAGGAAATGATCCGGCGCGGTTTGCACGCCGTCCGGCAGGTGCAGGTTGTGGAACCACGGCGCGAGCGCCGCGACTGCGCTCTCGGTGGCGCGCGTGCCGGCGGCGGCCACGGTTGCACTCATGTGTCGCGTTCCACGAACTTGAAGAAGCGGCTGGGTTTTCCGTCGGCGGTTTTTTCCTGGTACAGGAACGCCAGGTTTTCTTCCTCGAACTTGTCGAAGAATTCGTCCCAGTCGATTGCTTCCAGGTCCTCGTTGTCGGTGAAGGCTATGCGCAGTACGCCGGCTTCCCCGCCGCCGCCCGTGCCGCGCACGGTGGCGGGCTTGCCGCCGCGTTCCTCTGCCCAGCGGCGGATCTCGCCGTAGTCGGTGGTGGTTTTCGCGTCATGCGCTGTCATGGCAAATACTCCTGTTCGACCTGCTCCTT
This sequence comes from Rhodanobacter sp., assembly GCA_044464225.1. Lineage (GTDB taxonomy): Bacteria > Pseudomonadota > Gammaproteobacteria > Xanthomonadales > Rhodanobacteraceae > 66-474. The sequence continues at coordinate 46,240 of JBIQLN010000019.1, forward strand.
TCCGACCCGACCACGCGGTGCCGGGGAACGGCGCGGTCGATATACCGTTCCAGCGCCCGTGCGCGATGATCGGCAGTGTGTTCGGCCAGCACGCGGCGGCGCGCGGCGGCGCCCAACGCGCGGCGGCGCGTTTCAGGGGTGTCGCGCAGCCACGCCAGCACCTGCGCCGGCTCGTGTGCCAGCAGGATTTCCTCGTCGGGCGCAAAGAACGCCTCGATGCCGGGCCACGCGTCCGAGATGATCGGCACGCCGCAGGCCGCTGCTTCGAACAACCGCACGCTGGGCGACCAGCCTGCGGCCACCATGTCGGCGCGGGTCAGGTTCAGCGTGAACCGTTGCGCGTTGTAGAACGCGCGATGACGCCCTGGCGCAAGATGCTCGATGCGCATGAGGTTGCGCGGCCAATCGATGGATTCGGGATATTGCGGGCCGGCTACCGCGAAACGCCCCGCCGGCCATTGTCCGGCCACATCCAGCAGGTATCTCTGCAACAACGGTTGTCGATCATCGCTGTAGGTACCGAGGTAGCCGAGGTCGTACTGCGCCGGGGTGCGCGAGGGCGCGTAGCGCTCGGGATCGACCGCGCAGTACAACGGTTCGGCACGGGCGCCGTAGCGGCAGCGCAGGCTGTCCAGGAACGGACCCCCGGTGAACGAAAGATACACGCCGAACTCGGCGATCTGGTCCGCGCGCAGGTAATCGCAACCGGCCTCGCGCAGCTTGGCCATCGTCACCGGCGTATCGATGTCGTAGAACGCGGACACGCCGTGCACGGTCTGCAACAACCAGTCGGCGATGCGCGCGCCATCGGGCACGAACGATCCCAGCACCGCGACGTCGGCGCCGGCAATGTCGCCGCCGTGTTCGTCGCGCAATGCATCGAGGTCGTCGTACAACACAAGGCACGCCGCGAGATCGCGCGGCAGGTCCTGGTTGTCGGCGTACCACGACCGGTCGCGTTCGTAGAAACGCACGCGATGGCCGCGCGCGAGCAACGCGCGGATCAGCGCGCGGTAGGTGGTCGCGTGGCCGTTGCCCCAGGCCGACCGCAGCGAAAGTCCGAGGAAGGCGAAATCCAGCGCACCCCGCATTCAGGCGGCCTCCACCAGTTCGCGGCCGAGCAGCACCGCCTCGACCTGTTCGGCGCGGAGCGCGTAAGTGTGTTCCCTCAGCAGGCGCTGGCGGGCGCGGCGCCCGATCGTGCGCGCCTGCGCTTCGCCGATGCCGTGCACGTATTCGGCGACCATGTCGCCGTCGTCGGCGACCAGCACTTCGCGGCCGGGTTCGAGGAACATCTCGATGCCCTCCCAGCGATCCACGACCAGGCACGCGCCGGCGCCGCCGGCTTCGAACACCCGCGTCGGGGGCGAAAAGCCGTAGCGCGCCATGCTGTCGCGGTTGATGTTAAGCACCAGCCGCGGGCTGCAGTTGAGCGCGTTGTGTTCGGCGGTCGGCACGTGGCCGAGCAGGCGCACGTTGGGCGGCCCCGCGTCCCAGCCCGAGCCGCCCAGGATGAACGAACAGCCGGGCATCTGGATCGCCGGCTTGAAAAAGAACTCGTGCACGCGCGATTCGCGGTCGGGCAACCGGTTGCCGAGGAACGCCAGATCCGCGGCATAGCGCGATTGCGGCGCTTCCGGATGGTGTGTATCCGGATCGAGCGCGTTGTAGATCGGCACGCAATCGCGCGCGCCGAATGCGCGGTAGCCCTCCACCACGCGCGGGCCGCCGCCGTAGGTCAGCACCATGTCGAACTTCGGCACCAGTGCGCGGAACGGATCGGCGGGATTCGATTCCATCCGCTCCAGCGTCGCGGGCGCATCCACGTCCCAGAACACGGCGGCGCAGGTCGAGGACTTCAGCCCCGCCACTTCGCGTTCCAGCAGTTCGTCGTCCACGCCGACCCCGCTGGCCTTGATGACGATGTCGCTGCCGCACCGCGCGTGCTGCAGCGCCTCCCTTACGCCGGCTTCGCCGGGCCGGTACACGTGCACGATCGCCCACGGCGGATCGGCGATGTCGCGATGCTTCTGCCGGTCCAGCGCGTCGGGTTCGTAGAAGCGGATGCGATGCCCGCGCGCCGCCAGCGCGCGCAGCACGCCGCGGTAGTAGGTGGCCGCGCCATTCCAGTACGACGAGACCAGGCTGGAGCCGAACATTGCGATGTTCAATTTGTCAGGCATGTGCAGCTTCCTTGTGCAGGGTGGTTGGTGCGGAGGCAAAGGCGCCGAGTGCGGCGACGATCGCCATCAATTCGGCCACGCGGTGCTCGCAGGTGTGTCGCGCGCGGATGCGTTGCAGGCCGCTCGCGGCCAGCGACGCGGCCAGCGACGGATCGTTCAGCACGTCGCGCAACGCGGTGCGCATTTCGTCGCCGTTCTGCACGGCGAGGTAATCCGTACCCGCTTCGAACAGGTGCTCGCTGTCGAGCCATGGCGCGGAGATCAGCGGGATCCCGCAGGCCAGCGCCTCGAACACGCGGATGGTCGGAATGCCGGGCAGCGCCTGCGCGTAGGGCCGGCGCGGCACGTGCACCGTCAGTGCGGCGCGGGCGAAGGCTTCCGGCGCGCGCCAGTTCGGCAGCCATCCCCGATAGGTGATGCCGGCGTCGTCCAGCGCCTCGAGTGCCTGCGGCGGATAGCGCACGCCATGCAGGGTGGCGCGCAATCGCAGGTCGCGCACCGGGCCGAACAGGTATTCCTCCAGTTCGCGCGCGCGCTCGCCATCGCCCCAGTTGCCGATCCACACCAGTTGCTGGTCCGGATCGTTGCGCACGTGCGGATGGAAGATGCGCGTGTCCGCCGCCTCGTGCCAGGTGAACACGCTGTCGTGCCAGCCTTCCTCGATGTAGCGCTGCCGCACCGCGCCGCCGAACGCCAGCACGCCGTCGTAGTCGCGCAGGTCGTAGGTCGCCATCTCTTCGGGTGCGGTGGCGCTGCGATGGTGGGTGTCGTGGAACAGCAGCCGGAAGTCGCCGCGATCGCGGCGCTGGCGGCCGATGCGCGCCACCAGTTCCGCCGGGTTCCATTCATGCACGACCACGACGTCGGCGCCGTCCAGCGCCATTGCGGGATCGAAGCTTTCGGCCTCATAGGTGCGGCTGCGCAGGCGCGGGAATCGGCGCTGGAATTCCCTGATCGCGCCCTCGCCATGATCGGCAATGAGGTGCCGGCGGCTCCAGCCGTTTTCGGGCTCGTACACCTCGACCCGATGGCCGCGTGCGAGCAATTCCGCCACGACACCGCGGAGGAAATGGGCGTTGCCATGATTCCAGTCGGAAACCAGCGAGTGGTAGAGCAACACGAAATTCATGCGCAGGCCTTCAAGGTCGGAGAATTCGACGCGGAAGCGGGGGAAGCACGGGCCGTGAGTTCTTCATAGGCGCCGAGGTACGCATCCGCCATCCGGCTCGCCGTCATGAACATCGCGCGGCGGCGCGCGCGGGCGCCGAAACGCGCGCGCAGCGTGTCGTCTTCGATCAGGCGCAGCAGTGCATCGCGCAACGCGTCGTCGTCATCCGGCGCGACGAACAGGGCGGCGCCGTCCCAGAATTCACGCAGGCTGGCGATGTCGCCCAGCACCAGCGCGCACCCAGCCCGGGCAGCTTCCAGGATCGAAAGCCCGAACGGTTCGTAGCGCGCCGGCAATGCATAGATCGCGGCGCGCGCGAACCAGCGCTGCATCGCGGCCGGCCGCAACATGCCCAGGTGGCGCATGCTGAAGAAGGTGGCATGGCCACCGTCGGGCGCACGGTCCTGCCCCGCGATGCAAACCGGCCACGGCACGGCCGGCGCGACCGCGGCGAGACGGGAAAGATTCTTGGCTTCGTCCCACAGGCGCCCGGCGCCGAACACCAGCGGCCGTTTCTTGCAGGCCTGCGCGATGCCGTGGGTGCCGTTGGGGATCACGCGCACGGGACGCGTGGCGCGGTATTCGGTGACAAGGGCCTGCGCCATCGCGCGGCTTGGTGCAACGATGATGTCGCTCGCGTCCAGCGCTTCACGCACGTGCGCGCGATAGCGGTCCCACTCCGATGGCGCTTCGACACCGTGCACCGCGCGCCACCACGAAGCCACGCACGAGTGCGCGACGGTCAGCACCGGCGCCGGCCACGCCAGCGCGGCATGGCCGAAATCATTGGCGTGCACGACGTCCGGACGCACCTCGTCGGCGAGCCGCAACAGCCACTCGCCGGCCTCGCGCAGGTCGCGCCAGGGTTCGTCCATCCACACCAGCTTGCACGCGCGCGAATGGAAAGCGAGGCCGTGGATCGCCGTCGCTTCGGCTTGCTGGGCGCGGCTGGGGGCCGGGCCCATTGCCGCCAGCGTGACCGCGTGGCCGCGCAGGCACAGCACGCGCGACAAATCCATGGCGTAGCGCCACACCCCGCCCACCGTGTCGCAGGTCATCAGGATCCGGCGCGGTGCACCGGCGAGCGAAGTGAAATCAGCGTCCATAGATGCGGTCAACGATTGCGGCGACGTCGACGAGCCGGCGTGCTTCGGGATCGAAGCGGTCGTCGCGGGTGAGTTTGCGCGCCCAATCCACCAAGGCGCGCCCGCCCCACGCGTCCGGTGGCGCGGCCAGACGGCGGGTCCGGGTGCCGTCGTGGCGATCGACGGTAAAGTCGTAGAACGATCCGTTGACGTTGCGCAGCGATGCGCCGCCGCGGGTGCCGTAGAACGAAGCCTCGATCACCGCGTCCGCACCGGCCGAAAGGCGCCACGAACACGTCAGGCGCACGCTGGTGCCGTCGTCGAGGCGGTAATGCACGCTCGCGTAATCCTCCGGCGCCGAGATCGGCGGCAGCAGCCGCCTGCCCTGCTGGTACAGGTTCGCGTCCACTGCTTCCACGCGTACCCGGCCGGTCATCCACATCGCCAGATCGATCAGGTGGACGCCGAGATCCATCACGCAGCCCCCGCCCGACTGGGTGACGTCGTAGAACCATGCCTTGTCGGGACCGTAGGCGTTGTGGAAGGTCAAGTCGATGGCGTACAGTTCGCCCAGTTCTCCGGCGCGGATCTGTTCGCGCAGGTTCGCGATGCCGGCCACGCAGCGGTAGCTGAAATCCACGCCCAGCAGGCGGTCGTGTGCATGCGCCGCGGCCACTACCTGCGCCGCTTCCGCGGCGGTGCGCGCCAGCGGTTTCTGGCAGAACACCGCCTTCTCGTGTTCCAGCGCGGCCATCGCCTGCGCGGCGTGCAGTGCGCTGGGTGTTGCGATCACCACGCCGTCGATGCGTTGTTCGAGCAGCGTATCCAGCGATTCGCAGGTACGTGCGTCGCCTTGCTGCGCGGCTTCCTCGGCGAGCGCCGGATCGACATCGGCCACCGCGACCACGTCGGCGATTTGCGCCTCGATCAACGCCTCCATCCGCGCCCGGCCGATCCAGCCGAGGCCGACGAAGCCAAGACGCGGCCTGGTCGCCGTCATTCTGCGCGGCCAGGGCTGCACGACTGCGGCTTCCTCGATCGCACTCATGGCGTCACCACCGCTTTCATGAAGCCGTCCGGCCGTTCGCGCATCAACGTGAACGCGCGGCCCAGGTCGTGCAACGGCACGGCATGGGTGATCAGCGGAAATGGATCGAGCGTGCCATCGGCGACCGCGCGCATCGCTTCGCGCAGGCCGCGCGCCTGCGCCGCCGGATCGCGCTCATGCGCATTGATGACGTCGAGCCCGCGCCAGTTCCATTGCTGCATGTCCACCTGGCGCGGGCCGTCCTGGTGGTAGCCCGCAACGACCAGGCGACCGCCTTCCGCGCACAGGGCGGAGGCGAGATCGAGCGTCGCCTGTTCACCGCCCGCTTCGATCACGCGCTCGCAGCCATGACCGTCGGTGAGTTCCAGCACCGCGCCGATCGAAGCACCGCGATCCACACCGTCGAACGTATATGCCGCACCGCAGCGGAGCGCCATGTCGCGTGCCCAGGCGCGGCGCGTCAATGCGATCACCCGCGCGCCGGCACGCGCCGCCCCCTGTACCAGCAGCGCGCCGATGAAACCGACGCCGACGACCGCCAGCCACTGGCCGGCGCGAATGTCGCTGCGTCGCAGGATGTTCATCACGCAGGCCAGCGGTTCGCCCGGCAGCGGGCGATCGCCGGCGCGATCGGGGATGCGGGCGACCATCGAGGCCGGCGCGAAATCGTGGGTGGCATACGCACGCTGCGAAAGCAGTACAACCTTGTCGCCGACCGCGAGACCGTCCACGTCGTCGCCGGTCGCGGCGATTTCGCCCCAGCCCTCGTGGCCCGGGGCGCCGGCCTCCAGCGGATAGCGGAACCATTCGCGGCCTTCCCACACCGGCATGTTGGAGGCGCACACGCCGCAGCCGCGCAACCTCACCAGTACTTCGCGGGACGTCGGCTCGCGCAGTCGCGTTTCGGTGATGCGCACCCGACCCTCGCCAAGAAAGACCGCCCGTGCAGCGGCCACCCCGATGGCACCGCGTTCCTCGACCTGCGCATTCATGCCGCGTGCGCCCCGGCCGCGGCCAGTTCCGTTGCCACGCCGTTGGCAAGCCAATGGAACAGCCGGCAGATGCCGTCGCGGGCGTGCACACGCGGACGCCAGCCGGTAGCGGCGGCGAATCGCCGGGTATCGGCGACGAACCAGCGCTGGTCGGCTTCCCGCCAATCTTCGCGCAGCACCTTCGGGACCCGTCCATCGAGCGATGCGATTTCGTGCAGGAGTTCCTGCAGGCTGATGGTGTTGCCCGGGCCGCCGCCCATGTTGAAGGCGCGCCCGCGCAACGCGTCACGATCCTCCGCGCAAATCAGCAGCGCATCGACCAGATCGTCCACGTAGAGAATGTCGCGCACCTGCAAACCATCACCGTAGAGCGTGATCGGCCGACCCTGCATCGCCCGCAACAGGAAATGCGCGACCCAACCCTGGTCTTCGTTGCCGCATTGGTGCGGGCCGTAGATGCAACTCATGCGCAGCACCACGGCGGAAAGCCCGAAGCTGCGTGCGTAATCGAGGATGTACTGGTCGGCCGCGCCTTTCGAGCAACCGTACGGGCTGCAGAAATCCAGTGGACGCGTTTCGTCGATCCCGTGCCGCCGCACGTGCGCGTCATCGGGTTCGTAGCGCGTGGCCGCCGGCGACATCGCGATGTCCGGCAGCGCGCCGTACACCTTGTTGGTGGACGTGAACACCAGCGGGATGCGACGCCGTTCGTGCCGGATCGCCTCCAGCAGGTTCAAGGTGCCGCGCAGGTTGATCTCGAAATCCTCGATGGGGTCCTGGAGGCTGGAGGTCACCGCGACCTGCGCTGCGAAGTGGAAGACGCTGCCTGCGCGCCGCACGGCGCCGGCCAGCATTTCGGCATCGCGGGTATCGGCGAGGCAGGTCCGCAGGCGGCTGCCGCCGCGCCGCGACAGCCAGCGCAGGTTTTCCGCCACGCCCGCGCGGGCCATGTTGTCGAACACGATCACCTCGTGGCCGAGTTCCAGCAGCCGCGCCGCGACGTTGGTGCCGATGAACCCGGCGCCGCCGGTGATCAGCACCGGGCCTTCGATGCGCGGTGCGGCGGCTTGCGCGTTCACAGCCTGAGGCCCCGGTGCGCCAGTTCGCGGCTCGCCAAATCCGCCCTGTCCTGCGCAGTCTGGGTTCGAATCCATTCCACCAACTCCTCGAGTCCCTGTTCCAGTGAAACGCGCGGTGCGTAGTCCAGCACCATCCGCGCCAGCGTGATGTCGGCGAAGCAGTGGCGGATGTCGCCCACGCGGAATTGCCGCGTGATGTCCGGTGCGATGTCGCTGCGCCCCAGCGCCTTGCCAAGCGCGGCCGCGATGTCGAGTACGGTGGACGCCTGCCCGCTGCCGATGTTCATCGCATGGCCCGGTGCACCGGGCGCTTCCAGCGCGAGCCGGCAGGCCCGCGCCACGTCGTGCACGCTGACGAAATCGCGCCGTTGCAGGCCATCCTCGAACACCACCGGCGGCCGGCTGTTGAGGTAGCGCGCGGCGAAGATCGCCAACACGCCGGTGTAGGGGTTGGAAAGCGCCTGGCGCGTGCCGTAGATGTTGAAGAACCGCAGCGCCACGGTGGGAATGCCGTAAGCCTCGCCGATCATCAGGCACATCCGCTCCTGATCCATCTTCGACAGCGCGTACACCGACGAGGGATGCGGCGCCTTCGATTCCGGCGTCACCAGCGGCACCAGCGCTTCGCCGTTGGCGCCGCGCACTTCCCACTGGCCCTGCAACAACTGGTTGCGCGAACGCTCCGGCGGCGACACCAGGTTGCCGCCGTCATCGCAATACAGCCCTTCGCCGTAGATGCTCATGCTGGATGCGACGATCAAGCGTCCCACCGGCTCGCGACTCAGCGCTTCCAGCAGCACCGCCGTACCGCGGTTGTTGACGTCGGTGTAGCGTTCGATCTGGTACATGCTCTGACCGACGCCCACCGCCGCCGCGAAGTGGAACACCGCGTCCACGCCGCGCAGTGCACGGCGCACCGCCTCGGGGTCGCGCACGTCGCCGCGCACGAGTTCCACGTCCTGGTCGAGGTATTCGGGCCACTCCCCCTCGGCGCCGTGGACCTGCGGATCGAGGTTGTCCAGTACCCGCACGCGATAGCCGTGCAGCAGCAGTTCATCGGCAAGGTGCGACCCGACGAAGCCGGCGCCGCCGGTAATCAGGACGCTTCCGGGCGCGCCGCCGCCGTTGCGGGCTTTCGTTTCAGGCGATGGCATTGCTGGCCTCCGGCGGCGGCTGTTCGAGCTGGTTCAAGGCCTGGTCGAACCACGCGATGGTGCGCTTGAGCCCCACGTCCAGCGATACCCGCGGCTGCCAGCCCAGCGCAGTGCGCGCCAGGGTGATGTCGGGACAACGGCGGGTCGGGTCGTCCACCGGCATCGGGCGGTGCACGATGCGAGAACGCGACCCGGTGAGATCGATGATGCGCCTGGCGAGTGCCGCCACCGTCACCTCCTCGGGGTTGCCGAGGTTCACGGGGCCGGTGAACGTGGCGGGTGAATCCATCAATTTCAGGATGCCGTCCAGCAGATCGTCGACGTAGCAGAACGAGCGGGTCTGGCTGCCGTCGGCGTGCACCGTCAGCGGCTGGTTGCGCAGCGCCTGCACGATGAAGTTGGATACCACGCGGCCGTCGCCGACCTGCATGTGCGGGCCGTAGGTGTTGAAGATGCGCGCAACCTTGATTTCCAGCCCGTGCATCCGGTGGAAATCGAAGAACATCGCTTCGGCGCAGCGTTTGCCCTCGTCGTAGCAGGCACGCGGTCCGACCGGACTGACCGCGCCGCGGTAACTCTCGCGTTGCGGATGCATCTCGGGTTCGCCGTACACCTCGCTGGTGGACGCCTGGAACACGCGGGCGCCACAGGCGCACGCCTCGTGCAGGACGTTGAGGGCACCGTCGGTGCAGGTACGGAGGGTCTTTTCAGGATCGCGCTGGTAATGCTGCGGCGACGCACAGCAGGCAAGATTGAAAATCCAGTCGGCTTCCAACGTGACCGGCGACACGATGTCCTGGCGCCTGAAGCGGAATCCCGCGTGCCCGATCAGGGGCGTGATGTTGTGCAGGCTGCCGGTCGAAAGATTGTCGATCGCGGTGACTTCGAACCCCCGTTGCAGCAACTTCGCGCAGAGATGGCTGCCGAGGAAGCCGGCCCCGCCGGTGACCACCGCCCGTTTTCCATTGCCCCGCTGTGCATCCCAATCCATGGCATCCATTCCAGACACTCCTTGTTTGTCCGCCGCAGCGCACGCTCCAGAGCAAGATGCGTGCCGACCCGCAGGCAAGACCTGAAGCCGACGTTGCAATCAGCTTCAAAGTACCCAACCCGCAATGCGTTCACGCGTTCACCCGCTCCGGCGCGCGCGCCGTTCAACAATGTGAACCGGGGGTCGCAACCGGGAATTGGTTACCGGCCCCTCCGTCAACCCGGAAATTTTTCATGATCGTGCCGCCGTCCGATTCCTGGTCACGTCGCGGAAGCGGCGGGCGCGGGCGATTGCCCGTGCTGGGTGATCGCCAGCAATGCCGGCCACGGCACCTCGACGCCCCGCCGGCGTCCCTTCGGCGTCAGCTTCAACTTGTACGGACCCAGAACCAGCGTGTACGGCCGGGAGTCGATTTCGATTTCGCGCCGCAGTGGCTTGTCGAGCTTCGTCACGTTCTTCTCCTTGGCGCCATGCGGCGTCACGTATCGAGGCAATGCTTGAGGAAACGGATGGCGGCCTTCTCCAGCCGCCGCGGATGCGCAACCCTGTCGGCCGGTACGCGGCGATGCAGGTCGCCGCTCTGCCAGCCGGTCACGACCTGCGGACACACATAGGATTTGCGCGCGACCGCCGGCGTGTTGCCGAGCTCTTCGGCGGCAACCACGATGGCCCGGCGCACCGCCGCGCGTTTGGCACGTTCGCCTCCCCGGGTCGGCAACGGCGTACGGGCAAGGCGGGCGATCACCGTGAGGGTGCCGGTCCACGTGCGGAAATCCTTCGCGCTGAAACGCTCGCCCAGTATCCCGCGCAGGTAGTCGTTCAATTGGGCCGCGGTCACGCGTCGCGCCACGCCCTCGTCGTCGTACTGGAACAGCGCGCCCCCCGGCAGCCGGCTGCAACGGCGCACGAGCCGAACCAGCCGGCGGTCCGTCAACACCGCTTCGCGCTTTTGCCCGCTCTTGCCCGCAAAACGGAATGTCGCGGTGCCGTCGCGGGCGAACGTCACGTGCCGCGAGCGCAGCGTCGTCAGCCCGTAGGAATGATTGGTGCGCGCGTACTCGGCGTTGCCGATGCGGATCGAGGTGGCCATCATCACCGCGGTCATGGTCGCCAGCACCTTGTCGCGCGGCAGGCCTTCGAGGCGCCGGTCCCGGCGCAGCCTTGCCCGCAACAGAGGCAGGCGCTGCCCGAAGCGCAACAAGCGCCGGTACTTCTTGGCGTCACGACTGTGCTGCCAGGCCGGGTGGTAGCGATACTGCTTGCGGCCGCGCGCATCGCGGGCGGTGGCCTGCAGATGGCCCCGGTGATCGGCGCAGATCCAGACATCCACGTAGGCGGGTGGAATCGCCAATGCGCGGATCCGCGCCAGCGTCGCGGGATCCCGCACGCGCGCGCCCTTCGGATCGAGGTAGACAAAGCCGCGGCCGGCGCGACGGCGGACGATGCCGGGTTCACGATCGCTTGCATAACGCAGCTTTCGCATCCGCGCGCGCCGGGCCTGACGCCGGTGCGCGCGGGTAACGGTTCCTGTTTTTGGCATGGCCGATACGTGCAATCAGCCGGATGCCGTCAATGCATCGACGCCTGCCGGCCGTCGGCCGCGCCCTGTGCATCGGCCAGCGCCGCATGGGTCAGCCACTCGCGCACCCTTTCCTTGTGGGTTTCCTCCGTGGCCAGCGCATCGCGGAACTGGCCTGCAAGCTGGTCCTGCTTGGTGCTCGCCGCGATCTCGACCAGCATGTCCCAGCCATCCGCATCCACGTCCTCCAGCACGAGCAGCGCGCGGAGTGCCTGCGAGAGCGACGTGCGCGGATCGGCCAGCACCTTGAACACTCCGGATGCCTGCACCGCGGCGACATCTGCCGAGGGGGTCATCGCGGTCGGATCGGCGCCGAGATGCTCCAGGATCTGCTTGATCATGTGGAAGTGCACCAGCTCCTCGTTGCATTGTTCCTGCAGCAGGTCGCGCGTCGGGCCGCCCTGCCACGTGCCGAGCGCCTCGAACTTCACCAGCACCGCCTCATAGGCACGCACGCCTGAACGCTCGAACGCAAGTCGCTCGCCCAGCTTGTCGATGAACGACGCGAGCCGGTGGCCCTGCAGGGCGTGCAGGGCCATCTCGGCCATGCCCCGCGCGGTGGCGATGGCCGGCACCGAACCCAGGCGATCCGCCTCGCGCGCGAGCTGCTCGCGCATGCGGGTCGCCATCAGCGATTCGGTGTGCGGTGGCGGCGCATCCGAGGTGATCCCTTCGAGTGCACGGCCATCCATTGGCGACGCCTTGATGCCGGTGCGGTTGTGGCCCATCGTTTGTCCGCGTGAACGTGTTGCTTCCATGTGCTTGTCCTCTTTGGGGTTCGTCCCTGGGCCGTGCCGGCCGGGGGTTCTCGCATCCCGCTATGCGGCCCGGCGGGGAACGCGGTCGACCAGCTCGGTGCCTGGCCGCCAGGCGTAGTTTTCCGCGACCGTTTCGCTGAACGATCCATCCTTGTTGAGGTAGTCGCGGTATTCGGCGGATCGCGCGCCGTCGTTGAACTGTTCGCGGGGCCCGATGCGAGGGCCTTCGGCGGTGTAGTTCACCTCCTTGTCGAGCACCTTGCGGATGAATTCGCGGTGGCTCGTGTAGTCGATCATGTCGGGCAGTTCCTCCGGCAGCACCTCGGCCGGATCGCGCCGCTCGATGTCCTTGAACAGCCCCATCACGAACTGCAAATGGCCGAGTTCGTAGTCGAGGCAGCGCTCCCAGATCGCACGGATGCGCGGATTGCCTTCGTACTGCATGCAACTGTGGTAGTTGTAGGCCTCGGTGGCTTCGTACAACAACCACTTTTCCAGCCACGTTTCGTTCGGGTCGCACATCGATCCGTACTGGGTGACGTGCTGTTCCTCGATCGAGGCGATTTCCGCGTACAGGCCCCGCGCGACCGGATCGGTGTAGGTCGGACCGATCGTCATGTAGTAATTGCGAGTCTGGTACTCGCCGGTGAACAGCGTCAGCGCGTGCACCTTGGACAGCGGCGCGGCGGCCTTTCGGTCGTAGTGGTCACGCAGGTCGTCGTGCGGATCGCGATGCTCGAAGCTGGTCGGCCGCCCGGGGAGGACGTCCGTGTACGACTGCAGGATGTTGTTGGCGTCCTTGCCTTCAAGCCGGTCGGCCAGTGCCGAGTAGCGGTAGAGATGATCGAAATCCTCGAGCAGCCCGAAGCGGTACACCTGCGCCAGGTAGTCGTCCGGTTCGTGTTCGGCGGTGCTGGCGGTGACCTCGATCGCAACCTGCTCGTAGCCGAGCGTGATGTCGAGCGGCGAGTCATCCGGCGACAGAAGCCAGTTCACCATGGTCTGCTGGTGGTGCTCGACCCGGCGGACCCGCGCCAGCAGCTCGCGCAGATCCTCGTTGAAGGCGGCGGCGAGGTGCTGGAAGCGGTTCGCGCCCATCTCGATGCCGTTCATCAGGATGATCCGGACGCGCGTGAAGGCGTCGTCGTCCAGCTTGCTCATCGGCGCGGGTGTCAGTTCGCGCAGGGTGAAGCGTTGTCGTTCGAGGGGCGTGCCCTTCTCGTCCATGAGTTTGAGTGCCATTGCGATAGATGCTCCCTTCCGTGGGTCAAGGCGCGCCTGCCGAAGGACAAGGCGCGATGGATTTCGTCATTGATGGCCGGGGCCGTATTCCCGGCGGCAGTGCCGGTACTCCGGACCTGACAGCTTGTCGTCGTGGTTGCTGTCGCACGCGCTGAAGTGGCTGGCCAACCACGGGTGGCCGGCGCTATCCGCCTCGCTCACGTAGCCCTTGGATCCGGCGAGCGACAAGAACTCAGGCTTGTCGCGCAGCGCGTTGCGGCCGCCCATCGCGCTGGTGTCGCGATCGGTGGTGGTGTTGTCGTAGCAGTTGCCGCCGCTGGCGCACTGCATGGTTTGCGCGGACGTCGTCGGCACGGTCTGCTGCACCGGCGGATTCTGCTGCGTCCGGGGTTGCTGCCGGGTTTGTTGCGGCGTTTGCCGCGCCTGGACGGCGCCGGCGAACAGCAGCGCCGCCGGCACGGCTAGCACCAGGGGGAGATGCTGTCGCTTCATGTCGAACCTCCTTGTTTGACGCGGGGTCCGGACGAAGCAATACGTGTGCCACCCCCTGGCGCGCGTTCATGATCGGACGCGTGCGTTCAGAGTGCGTTCGTAATCGAAGGCAGGGGATGGATCACGCCTGCGACGGCGCACGCGGAGCGGACAAGCGCCGCGCGGAAAATCGCCGAAGCAGGGGTCATGCGCCAGGTGCATCCGGGACACATTGGGGCCACCGGCAATTTGCCGCCAGCGCGCGAATCCCGCCACGCGGGTCCTGCACCAGCCGGGGCGATTCAGCCCGTCGCACCGAAAGGCTTTCGCGCAAGCGAAAAAATTTCGCAAGCGCATGCTCCGCGTCGGCCGGTCACCACGAAGGCCCTGCATCCAGAGATTCGGAAGCGGTGCGCCCGGTGTCGATCTGGGTTTCCAGCAGTCGCTCTATGCAGGCGTCGATGCGACGGCTGGAGCGCTTGCTGTGCGCATTCGCCAGTTCGCGGCGGATCATGCACACCGCCGCGGCACCCTGCCGCGCCTTGCGGGCGAAGGTCTCACGCTGGGCGGGCCGCCATGCGACCAGCGCGGCTGCCTCGTTGTAGCGACGTTCCTCGTCCATCACGGCGAGCATGTCCAGAAGATTTGCCCGATCCATGGCTACCTCCTTTTTATTGTTGGCGCTCCTGTTGAGCGAGCGCAGCATAGGCAGGCGCACATCTACACCGCGTCAATTCCGGGTGCAGCGGCGTTCACCTGAAATGGACATCAGGCTGATACGCTCCACCGAATGGCAGGACGCCGCACGTCGAATCGTTCAACGGAAGGGCTTGCGACTTATCGACGCAAGCGCCATTTCGAACACACGCCCGAACCGGCCGCGACGCCGCGCGGGCGACGTTCGCATGCGCCGGCAGGACGCCAGTTCGTGATCCACCTGCATCACGCGCGCCGCCGCCATTTCGACCTGCGCCTGCAGGTCGGCGGGGTGTTGCGCAGCTGGGCGGTCCCGAAGGGGCCTTCGCGCGATCCCTCGATCAAGCATCTGGCGGTGCAAGTGGAGGACCACCCGCTGAGCTACGGTTCGTTCGAGGGCACGATTCCGGAGGGCCATTACGGCGCCGGCACGGTGGCGATCTGGGACGAAGGCACGTGGAGCACCGAAGGCTCCGCCGCGCAGCAGATCGACAAGGGCCACTTGCGGTTTGAATTGCACGGCTCGCGCCTGCGCGGACGCTGGTCGCTGGTGCGCACCCGGATGCAGGCCGGCAAGCCCCAGTGGCTGCTGATCAAGGGCGACGACGAATTCGTGGTCCCCGACGACGTGGCCGACGACACGCCATTGTCCGAATGGAAGGCGGAACACGACATCGAAACGCCACCGCGCGCGAAGCGAGCTGCGCGTGGCTCGAAAACGCCATCCCTGCCGACGCCCGACCAGTTCGAGTTCGAACTCGCGCGCCTGCATCAGCGCGCGCCGCAGGGCGAGGACTGGCTGCACGAAGTGAAATACGACGGCTACCGGATGCTGGCGTGGCGGCGCGGGCGCGAGCTGCAACTGTTGTCGCGCAACCGCCTCGACTGGACGGAAAAGCTGCCCGGGATCGCGGATGCCATTCTCGGGCTGGATTGCCGCAACTGCGTGCTGGACGGCGAACTGGTGGTCTTCGATGAACACGGGCGCAGCCGCTTCGACCTGCTGCAGAAGCAATTCAATCTCGCCCAGGCGCAAAGCGTGCGGTACGCGGTGTTCGATCTGCTCGCGTTGAACGGCGACGACCTGCGCAACGCGCCGCTGCTTGAACGCAAGGCGGCATTGTCGCGCCTGCTGGACGCCGTCGACCCCGCCACGAACCCGCTGGTGGTGTCCGGGTTCCTTCGAGGCAACGGCACGCTCGCCTACCAGCGCGCCTGCGAAGCCGGACTCGAAGGCGTAATCAGCAAAGCGGTGGATGCACCCTACCGCGGCGGTCGCGGCGACAGTTGGCGCAAGCTGAAGTGCATCGATTCGGATGAATTCGTGATCGTCGGCTACACGCCGGGCAAGGGCTCGCGTGGTGCGCTGGGCGCGCTGCTGCTGGCCGAGCCGCGCGGCAGGGCATGGCGCTACGTCGGCCGCGTCGGCACCGGCATGGATACCGACATGCTGAAGCGCCTGCACGCGCAACTGAAGACCGCGAAAGCCAGGCCCGAGTTGATCGACGCGCCCGACGCCAAACAGCTGCGGGGCGCGAAACCGATCTGGGTGCAGCCGGACATCGTGGTGGAAGTCGAATTCCGCGGCCGCACCGGCGACGACTTCCTGCGCCAGGCCAGCTTCAAGGGTTTGCGGCCGGACAAATCGCCGGCGGATCTTCGCGACAGCGATCGCGGCAAGGAGACAACGTCCATGGCATCCGCGAAATCCCCCTCGAAATCTGCGGTCCGCAAGGGTGTGCCGCGCAAGCAGGCCGCCCGCGGGCCGGACATCAACCTCACCCATCCCGACCGCGTGCTGATCGAAAAGCCGCGCGTCACCAAACGCGCGCTCGCGGAATTCTACACAGGCATCGCCGAGCACCTGTTGCCGGGCATCGTCGGGCGGCCGCTGTCGCTGGTGCGCTGTCCCGACGGCGCCGGCCAGGAATGCTTCTTCCAGAAACACCCGATGAGCGGCATGCCGGATGCGATCGGCGTGGGCGACGCGCGCAGCGCCGAGGGCAAGCGCCAGGACTACGTTTACGTCAACGATATAGAAGGCGTGATCGGCCTGGTGCAGATGAACGTGATCGAGATCCATCCATGGGGTTCCACGATCGCGGACCTGGAACATCCCGATCGGCTGGTGTTCGACCTCGATCCCGATACAGGCGTGGAGTGGTCGCGCGTACGCGACGCCGCGCGCCTCGTGCGCGAGCGACTGCAAGGCGTCGGCCTCGAAAGCTTCCTGCGCACCACCGGTGGCAAGGGGCTGCACGTGGTGGTACCGCTGAATCCCCGCCCCGACTGGGACACCGCCAAGGCGTTCACGCACGCGCTGGCTCGCACGCTCGAACACGAATCGCCGCAGGACTTCGTTTCGGTCGCGACCAAGAACCGGCGCAAGGGGCGCATCTTCGTGGATTACCTGCGCAACGCGCGCGGTTCCACCGCGGTGGCGTCGTACTGCGTCCGCGCGCGGCCCGGCGCAGGCGTCGCCACGCCGCTGAGCTGGGAGGAATTGTCGCGACTGAAATCGGGCGCGCAGTACACCTTTTCCAACCTCGCACGGCGACTGAAGACCTTGAAGCAGGACCCGTGGCAGGGCTTCGACGAAATCCGACAAGCGTTGCCGCGTGCGGATTGATGACCTGTAGGTTGGGCTGGACCCGGACGCAACTCCGGGAGAAGCCAAACGTGATAGGCCGAGACACCCCGACCAACGTTGGGCTTCCGCCGATGAAGCCGGCGTCAGCCCAACCTTGTATCGTGATTTT
>JBIQLN010000020.1:0-61449 GCA_044464225.1 Rhodanobacter sp.
AGATCGCCGACCGCGACGGCATCCCGACCTACAAGGCCGCCGACCGCATGGCCGAGGAGCGCATCAATGCGGTCGGCAAGATCAAGCTGCCGACCATGGGCACCGACGGCACGCGGTTCAAGGGGCGGATGCGGGGGCAGTAATAAGGTCCGGACTGGGCAAAGCGAAGCCCAACCATCCGTGGTCATTCCGGGCCGGCCGGCTTTACCGGACGGGACCCGGAATCGGTTTCGGCACCCCCATGACCGATTCCGGGTTCTGCCCGCGCGTGACGCGGGCAGCCCCGGAATGACGAAGCACAGTCGCGTCTGGCGCGAATGCGGCACAATGGACCGTCCTCTGCCAGAAGACGTCACAGGGAAATCGAATGCAACCCTTCCAACTCGGCGAAGACATCGACCTGCTGCGCGAAAGCGTGCACGCCTTCGCGGAGAAGGAAATCGCGCCGCGCGCCGACCAGATCGACCGCGACAACCTGTTCCCGTCCGACCTCTGGAAGAAGCTGGGCGAGATGGGCCTGCTCGGCATCACGGTGCCGTCCGAATACGGCGGCAGCGGGCTGGGGTTCCTCGCGCACGTCGTGGCGATGGAGGAAATTTCGCGCGCGTCGGGTTCGGTCGGATTGTCCTACGGCGCGCATTCGAACCTCTGCGTCAACAACATCTTCCACAACGGCAATGAGGCGCAGCGCCAGAAGTACCTGTCGAAGCTGTGCTCGGGTGAATGGATCGGCGCGCTGGCGATGAGCGAACCGGGCGCGGGTTCGGACGTGGTCGGCTCGATGAAGTGCAAGGCCGAGAAGCGTGGCGACGTGTGGATCGCCAACGGCAACAAGATGTGGATCACCAACGGCCCCGACGCCGACGTGGTGCTGGTGTACATGCGTACCGCCGACCGCACCGCCGGCAGCCGCTGCATCACCGCCTTCATCGTCGAGAAGGGCATGAAGGGTTTCCGCACCGCACAGAAGCTCGACAAGCTGGGCATGCGCGGCTCCAACACCTGCGAGCTGGTGTTCGAGGATTGCGAAATCCCCGACGAGAACCGCGTCGGCGAAGTCAATGAAGGCGTGCGCGTGCTGATGGGCGGCCTCGACACCGAGCGGCTGGTGCTGTCGGGTGGCCCGATCGGGCTGATGCAATCGGCCATCGACGTCACCCTGCCCTACGTGCGCGAACGCAAGCAGTTCAACGCGCCGATCGGCACCTTCGAGATCATGCAGGCCAAGATCGCCGACATGTACACCGCGCTGCAATCGGCACGCGCGTACGCCTACATGATCGCGCAGCAGTTCGACGCGGGCGTGAAATCGCGCATCGACCCGGCCTCGTGCCTGCTGCTGTCGTCTCGCAACGCCGTGGCGGTGGCGCTCGAAGCCATCCAGTCGCTCGGCGGCAACGGCTACATCAACGAATTCCCCACCGGCCGCATCCTGCGCGACGCCAAGCTGTACGAAATCGGTGCCGGCACCAACGAAATCCGCCGCATGCTGATCGGCCGCGAGCTGTTTTACGGGAACGCTTGAGGAACCGTTGGGCTTCCGCCGGAACAAGTTCCGGGATCAGCCCGACCTGCCAAAGCCGCACACCTTCGCCCGCTCTTGCAGGTTGGCGCTGAGCGCAGCGAAGCCCAACAGGCCAGCCATCCACTCTCGCTCGCCGACAATGTTGCGGCGAAAGCCGTTGGGCTTCTCCCGGAACAACTTCCGGGATCAACCCAACCTACCAAAACCGCGCACGTTCGGCCGCTCTCGTAGGTTGGCGCTGAGCGCAGCGAAGCCCAACAGGCCAGCCATCCACTCTCGCTCGCCGACAATGTTGCGGCGAAAGCCGTTGGGCTTCTCCCGGAACAACTTCCGGGATCAACCCAACCTACCAAAACCGCGCACGTTCGGCCGCTCTCGTAGGTTGGCGCTGAGCGCAGCGAAGCCCAACGATCGTGCACCACATCGAAGTTGTAGGTTGGATTGAGCCGGCTCCATCGGCGAAGCCCAGCATCGCGAGGCAATCATTCCCGCTCGCCCCCAACTTCGCCATTTTCGACATCGCACGCCCAGTCAACCGTCAACCAACCGCGGTCGATGAAACGATGAATCGAAGAATGCGGCCAATCCGCCGCACGTTTCACGTGCCCATGCTTGACCGGATTGATGTGCACGTAATTGACGTGACGTTGCAGGTCGACCTCGTCACGAATCCAATGTTCCCAATACCGGCGCTGCCATATGCCGCGCTCGCGCCGATCTGCGCGTGAACTCGAAACGGGTTCGGTCCGCCCGATCGCGCGGGAAAACCCGCTTTTGATCAAGGACCATCGCCCGGAGAAATCATTGTCGCCTTCTGGCAACGCCCAGATCGCATGCATGTGTTCGGGCAATACCACCCACGCAATGATTTCAAACGGGTGGCGCCGTTTGACCGTTTTCACCGCGGCGCGCAGATCGTCGATGTGTTCGACGAGCAGGCGGGATGATCGATCGGCGAGATTGACCGTGAAGAAATAGGTACCGCCGGCAACGTCGGCCCTCCGGTATCGCATCGATCGCTCCCTGTTCGTGTGTCGTGGACGTTGTTGGGCTTCGCTGCGCTCAGCGCCAACCTACAAGAGCGACCCAACGCCCCCCGTAGGTTGGTGCTGACCCCGGATTTGATCCAGGGGAAGCCCAACTGGCAATGCAATCACAACGACTTCGCGTGATCGCCCCCGCCCGTATGTCATGGACGTTCGTTGGGCTTCGCTGCGCTCAGCGCCAACCTACAGAAGCGGGTTGACCATTGGATCGCTCTTGTAGGTTGGTGCTGACCCCGGACTTGATCCGGGGGAAGCCCAACTGGCAATGCAATCACAACGACTGCGCGTGGAAGGTGTCACAGGCGTTGACGTCGCCGGACTGGAAGCCGGTCTTGAACCAGCGTACGCGTTGCGCGGACGTTCCGTGGGTGAAGGAATCGGGCACGACGGTGCCACGCGACTCGCGCTGCAGGGTGTCGTCGCCGATCTGGGACGCCGCGTTGAGCGCGCTGTCGATGTCGCCGGGCTGCAGCCATTGCAACTGCTGCTGCGAGCGATTGGCCCACACGCCGGCGAAACAATCCGCCTGCAATTCCAGGCGCACCGACAAGCTGTCGGCGCCCTGCATCGGCTGGCCGCGCTGCGCGAGCTGCTGCTCCATGTCCATGATGCCGAGTTGGTCCTGCACGTGGTGGCCGACTTCGTGCGCGATCACGTAGGCGCGCGCGAAATCGCTGTCGGAATGGAAGCGCGTCGCCAGTTCCTGGAAGAAGTCGAGATCGAGGTAGACGCGTTTGTCGCCGGGGCAATAGAACGGCCCGACGGCCGCCGACGCGCCCCCGCACGCGGTGCTGACCCGGCCATGGAACAACGTGAGCTTCGGATCGACGTATTGCTCCCCCGCCTGGCGGAAGTACGCCGTCCATACGTCTTCGGTACTGCCGAGCACCTTGCTGACGAATTGCACCTGCGGATCGTTCATGTCGGCCTGCGTGGTCTGCGCAGGCGTGCTGGACGATCCCATGTCGCCACTGCCGGTCAGCAATCCGAAGATGATCCCTCGCGTCGAGGGAAAGATCATCGCGATGATGATCGCGATGATGGTGCCGCCCACACCGAGATGGATGCGCCCGAAGCCCCCGCCACCGCCGCCGGTGGCCTGTTCCACGTTCCTGCTGGAACGGCCCTTTTGCCAGAGCATCGCGCTTCTCCTTTCCGGCCGCGAACCCGCGTGGCCGAACTTTGCGGCAACCGCCCATCCCGCGCAAGTGCGCCGCCGGATGCCGCCCATCGCCTGCGGCAGTCCATTTTCTGAACCGCCACGCAACGCCTGCCGCCCGCGGTCGGCGGCGCCGGGTTAGGCTGTATTCGACGCGGATGGAACCCCGGAGATGACGCGCACCGGATGGATCCTCACAGGGATCGTGGCGGCGATCGGCGCCTTGCTGGTCGGTCTGGTGCTGTTCGTCGCCTTGTTCAACTGGAATCGCGCGCGGCCGTGGCTGGGCCAGAAACTCGGCAGTTCGATCGGACGCCCCATGGCCATCAACGGCGACCTGACCGTCGACTGGCTGCGCAATCCCGACACGCACGGCCTGTCCAACTGGATTCCCTGGCCGCGCTTCGTCGCGCGCGACATCAGCATCGCCAATCCGGACTGGGCAAAGCAGCGGCGCTTCGCTACCGTGCAGGAGGTGCGCTTCAGCCTGTCGCCGCTGGCGCTGATCGGGCACACCATCGACATTCCCTCGCTGAAGCTGATCGGTCCGTCGGTGGACATCGAGCGCGACAAGCAGGGCCGCGCCAACTGGCACTTCGATTTCGCCAAGGGCAGCGGCGGCAAATGGAAGCTCGACATCGGCGAGGTCGCGCTGGGCGCGGGCAAGATCCGGATGGACGACGACACGCTCGGCCTGCACATGGATTTCACCCTGCAGCCGCTGGGCAAGCCGATTCCGTTTTCCGAAATCATGCCGCCGGGCGGCAGCACGCGCTCCAGCGCGCCGCCGCCGCATTCGGACCAGAAGTACTACTTCGCGTGGACGGCCAGGGGCAGCTGGCGCGGCGCGGATGCCCGCGGCAACGGCAAGCTCGGCAGCGTGCTCGCGATGTCCAATGCGTCGATGCCGTTCCCGTTGCAGGCGGACCTGCATCTGCGTGACCTGCACATCGCGGTGGTCGGCACGCTCGCCGACCCGGTGCACCTGGGCGCGCTGGACATGAACCTCCGGATGTCCGGCGAAAGCATGTCGCACCTGTACGCGCTCACCGGCGTCGCCTTGCCGCCGACCAAACCGTTCACCACGCGCGGACGGCTTTTCGCGAAGGTGCACGAGGGCATCTTCAGGTACGAACGGTTCGACGGCAAGGTCGGGCACAGCGACATCCATGGCAGCGCGACCTACGCCACCGCCGGCCCGCGCCCCAGGCTCACCGCCACGTTGACCTCGAACGTGCTGGATTTCGCCGACCTTTCCCCGCTGATCGGCGCCGACAGCAATGCGTCCAAGGCCAGGCGCGGTGAATCGCAGAAACAGCCTGCCGACAAGCTGCTGCCGGTGGAAAAGTTCGACACCACGCGCTGGCGCAAGATGGACGCGGATGTGCGATTCACCGGCAAGCGGATCGTGCGCAAATCCAATCTTCCGATCAGCGATCTTTCCGCGCACCTGGTGATGGACGATGGCCTGCTGACGCTGGATCCGGTGGCGCTTTCAGCCGCCGGCGGCGACCTGAAGGCGCACATCGAGCTGGACGGCCGCGAGGATCCGATGCACGGCGAAGCCAGGTTGTCGCTGCGTCACCTGGAACTCAGCAAGCTGTTCCCGACCGTGGACCTGATGCACACCAGCCTCGGCCAGATCAACGGCGACGCCAAGCTCGAGGGCGACGGCAACTCGGTGGCGACGCTGCTCGGCACCTCCGACGGCGAAGTGAAGATCCTGATCAACGACGGCGCGGTCAGCAAGTTGCTGCTCGAGGAAATCGGGCTCAACGTCGGCAACATCATCATCACCAAACTGGTGGGTGACGAACCCGAGAAGCTCAACTGCGCGGCCGCCGACCTCGTCGCGAAACAGGGTTTGTGGCGAGCGCGGATATTCGTGATCGACACCGAGCCGATGACGATCAACGTCGAAGGCAGCATCAATCTCGCGGACGAGACGCTGGACCTCACTATCCATCCGCACAGCAAGGGCGTGCGCGTGCTGTCGCTGCGCTCGCCGTTGTACCTGCGCGGCACGCTGAAGCATCCGGACGGGGGCGTCGAGAAGGGACCGTTGCTGGCGCGCGGCGTGGGCGCGGCGGTGCTGGGCGCCGTGGCGGCGCCGGTCGCCGCGCTGGCCGCGCTGATCGCGCCCAGCCACGACGAGGAAAACGCCTGCCGCGGCGTGATCGACGCCATGCGGAAACCCGCGAAGGTACCGGCGAAATAGCGAACCTCCCATCGATCCCACTGCTCGTCATCCCGGAAAGGCGAAGCGATATCCGGGACGCAGCGACTTTGCTTTTCAGTCGTTGCACGAAAAGTCGCTGGGTCCCGGCTTTCGCCGGGATGACGGCAAAAACGCGGAACTTCCTGGAGGCTCTCCACTAGACTTGCCGCCTCCAGAGTCCCGACTCCCGACCCTCCCCCATGACCCCGCAGGCCAAGGCGCAGTGGCAGCTCCATTTTTGCGTGGTGCTGTGGGGCTTCACCGCCATCCTCGGCAAGCTGATCACGCTGACCGCGCTGCAACTGGTGTGGTGGCGCATGCTGATCGTGGCGCTGGCGCTGCTGCTGGTGCCGAAGGTCTGGCGCGAACTGCGCGCGATGCCTGTCCGGCGCATCGCGGCCTACGCCGGCATCGGCGTGCTGGTCGCGCTCCACTGGCTGACGTTCTACTCGGCCGTGAAGCTCGCCAACGCTTCGGTGGCCGCCACCTGCATCGCGCTCGCGCCGGTGTTCCTCGCCGGCATCGAACCGGTCGTGGTGGGGCGCAGGTTCGAGCCGCGCGAACTGCTGCTGGGCGTGGCGGTGGTGCCGGGCGTGGCGCTGGTGGTCGGGGGCGTGCCGTCGGACATGCGCCTCGGTGTCGCGGTCGGCGTCGTGTCCGCGGCGTTGTGCGCGACCTTCGGCGCGTTCAACAAGCGCGTGGCCGATCGTGCCAGTTCGTTGACGGCAACCTGTCTCGAACTCGGTGCGGGCACGCTGTTCCTGACGCTGGTGACCGCCGCGTGGCATGCCGAAGGTTCGTTCGTGCTGCCCGATGTACACGACGCGTTGCTGCTGCTGACGCTGGCACTGGCCTGCACGCTGCTGCCGTTCGCGCTGGCGATGAAGGTGTTGCGCAAGTTGTCGGCATACACGGTGCAACTGGCCACCAACCTGGAGCCCGTGTACGCCATCGTGCTGGCGGTGATCCTGCTGGGCGAACAGCATCAACTCGATGCATGGTTCTATGTCGGCGTCGCGATCATCCTGGGCGCGGTGTTCGCGCACCCGTTGCTGGCGCGCCGCCCGCTGGCCAAGCCGCCGGAGTCGATGCTCGGCACGGCCGAATCGAAAGCGATCGAATAGATCGAATAGTGGCCCGCCTCGTCAATCCGCCTGCCGTCGTTCGGCGCGCAGAACCGCGGCGGGTCGAGACCCGCCCTGCAGGGCCCGTGCAGGGCGGCGGTTTCAACCCGCCGGCGGAAGACTCAAACTTCCTGCTTCTTGGCGCCCGATGCGCCCTTTTGCCTTTTCGCGTTCAACGCCACCGTCTCCTGCTTCTTGGCCAGCGGTTGCATCAACGGTTGCGGCTTCGGTTGCCGCGCACCGGCCCGGGGTTGTTTGGCATTGTTTCTCATTTCGCATCCTCCATCGTGTGCCGGGAAAACCACGCCGTCCTGGCTTCGGCGAATCATCGATTCCATTCAACACGCCGGCCGGCACACGAGTCATCGCCTCGTGGACGATGGCGGAGGCAGGCCGGCTTTACGGCAGAACGCGGCGAAGCGCGGGTCGTGCCGGTACGCGGTCAGGAACGGGTCGTAAAGCAGGTAGGCAATGCCCGGATCGCGGTTGGACCACGCGCGCTCCAGCCATGCGAACATCAGGTCGGGTTGCTTGCGCAACGCATAGATCCCGGCGATCTGGAAGGCAGTGCCGTCGCCGTATTTGCCGATCACGTCCTGCAGCGCCGCATCGGCGGCGGCAGGGTCGTCCCCGATCTGCAGCGCCAGCGCCAGCGCCAGGTCCCGCCACGACCCCGGCGGGCCCGAGCGGGCGGCGCGCAGAGCCGCCTGTGCGTCGCCGCGCTGGATCGCGATCACGGCGAGGGTTTCATGGAAGCTCGCGGCGGTCGGCTGCAGCGCGATCGCCTTTTCGATCGCGCGCTGCGCATCGTCCAGGCGCCCCAGCGCCGAATAGTACGATGCCAAGCCCTCGAACCACGTGGCGTGCAGCGGATCCCTTTCCAGCGCGCGCTTCTTCAATGCGATCGCCTGTTCCAGCTGCCCCAGCGATGCCGAGACGCCCGCGAGGTAATTCATTGCAGCGCTGTCGTTGGGCGCGAGCTGCAAGGCCCGGCGGAACTCCGCCTCTGCACCGTGCCAATCGAAGTCCGCCCACGCCAGCAGCACCCCACGCGCGATGTGGGCGTCGGCCAGGTCCGGATTCAGCAAGAGCGCCGCCTGGGCCGAGGCACGCGCGTCGAGATAGGCCTGCTGCATCGCCCGACCGTCCAGGAATGCGCCGGCCAGCATCGTCCACGTGACGGACAACGCGGCGTGCGCGCTCGCGTATTGCGGATCGATCCGCACCGCTTCCCGGTAATAGCCGATCGCGGTGCGGTCGTCGGCCTCGGTACTGCGCGCGCGGTAGAAATTGCCCTGCAGGTAGGCGTTGTAGGCCTGGAGATTGCCGCTGGGTGGATTGTCGGTGGGTTCGAGCGGAACGCCGAGCAGCGTGGTGCGCAGCGACGACGCGACCGAACGCGCAATGTCGGACTGCACTTCGAAGATGTCCTTCAGTTCGCGATCGTAGGTCTGCGACCACAGTACCCGGCTGTCCGCGGCCGAGATCAGGCTGGCGACGATGCGCACGCGATCGCCCTGCCGCCTCACCGTGCCTTCCAGCAGGTTCGCGACGCCCAGCTTCGCCCCGATGCCGCGGCTGTCGCTCAGGTCGCCCCGGAACCGGAATGCGGAATTGCGGCCGATCACCTTGAGGCCCGTCACCTGGCCGAGCACCGCGATCAGATCCTCCGACAGGCCGTCGGAAAAATACTGGTCGCTGGCATCGCCGCTTTCGTTCAGCAGCGGCAGCACCGCCACGGAGTTCTCGAGATCGGCAGCGCTTCCGTCACGCGGCCGGACCAGGGTGTTCGCCAGCAGCAGCACCACGATCACGCACAACACCGCGATGATCGCGTAGTCGAGCCGCCGGCCCGTCTGCAACCGGATCGACGCCGCCCGCGGGACCTGGCTCTCGAGCTTCAGGCCCTCGGGCGTCAGTTCGTAATACCAGGCGAATGCCAGCACGAAAGGAAAGCCGAGGGCCGCGGCGACCACGATCAGCCGCACCACCCAGTCGGGGATGCCGAAGAACGGGAAGACCTGGGTAGCGACCTGCACGACCAGCCACGCGACCGCGGCATACAGCGTGCCCGCGCGGAATACGTTGCGGCGCCTGAGCTCGGCCAGGAACCTGATCACCGCCACACCTCTGCGGCAGTCACCGAAGCCCGAGTATACGCCCGCCATCGCACCGCCTCGCAACGTCGTCCGGCCGACCTATACTTCCGGAAAGCCAAGGCGGAATGACGGTGCGCGATGGGTTCGATGGAGCCAAGGCGGGGCTTGTCGGCGGCACGCACCCAGCGCGTCGGCAGCGACAGCAGGCGGGAAGTGCCCGACCGGGTGATCGAGGAAGCCCCCGTTGCCCTGGTCTACAACGGCGTGCCGTTCGCGGTGATGATGGCGACGCCCTGCGACCTCGAGGATTTCGCGCTCGGCTTTTCGCTTTCCGAAGGAATCGTCGGAGGTCCCGGCGAGTTCGAACTGGTGGACGTGCTGGAAACCGGACGCGGCATCAGCCTGCAAGGCCTGGTTCCCGGCGCACGCTTCGAAGCCCTGCAACGGCGCAAACGCAGTCTCTCGGGACGCAGCGGCTGCGGGCTGTGCGGCGTCGAATCGCTCGAAGAGGCCGTGCGTCCCCCGCCCAGGGTCGCAAACGGCCCCCTCCTGGATCGCGCCACCGTGGCGGCCGGCATGCGCCAACTCGCACAGGCCCAGCCCCTCAACGCGGCCACCGGCGGCGCGCACGCCGCGGCCTTCATCGCGAAGGGCCGTCCCGCGGTCGTGCGCGAGGACGTGGGCCGCCACAACGCGCTGGACAAGCTGATCGGCGCGCTGGCGCGGACGCCCGGTACACCACCCGTCGAGTACGGGTTCCTCGCCATCACTTCACGCGCTTCCTGGGAGATGGTGCACAAGGCCGCGCACGCCGGCATGGCCGTGATCGCCGCGATTTCGGCACCCACCTCGCTGGCGATCGAAGCGGCCAGCGCCGCCGGCATCACCCTGATCGCGTTCGCGCGCGATGAATCGATGAACATCTATACCCACGCCGCGCGGATCGCCTGATCCGGCGCGGCGCCCCGTGCCGCGTCCTCAGGTGCGGCCTGCCTTCTTCGCATTCTTTTCCGCCCGCTTCTCCTTCAGCGATTTCTGCGGCTTCTTCTTGGTTTCCTTCTTTTTCTCCAGACCTTTCATGTCAGACTCCGTTTGGCAGTGGACCCGCGGATGCAAAGATGCGCCGGCGGGCGAAACTTCGCAAGAGGGCTCCAAGCCACGGGTACAGGTTCGCGATCGAATTGGCTAGACTCGTGCCATGCGCCTGATCTTCCGTGCTCCGCAAGGACCGCTTGCACCATTCGTCGAGCACGTCTGGGATTGCGTGAGCGAACCCGGTCCGCTCGCGTTCGAACGGATCCTGCCGATCCCCCGCGCCTCGCTGATCATCAACCTTCAGGAAGACGAAACCCGCGGCTGGCATGGCAACGGTTTCGACGTCGGTGCGATGCGCTGCGTGCGTGCGCCCGGGGCGGTGCTGGTCGGCCCCTACACCCGCAGCTTCGTGATCGACACGGCCGAACAGACTGCGGTGATGGGCGTGTCGTTCCACGCCGGCGGCGCGGCGCCCTTCCTGCGGGAAAGGATGGACGCGTTGTCCGACCGCGACACCGGGCTCGAAGACATCCTGGGCCAATCGGCGCGCAGCTTGCGCGAGTCCCTGCTGGACACGGCGGATGCCGAAGCCCGCCTGGACGTGCTGGAAGCCTGGTTGCTGCGCCGCATCGGGTCCGCGCGGACCCATGGAGCGGTCACGCATGCGCTCGGGCTGCTGCATGCGTCACCGCGCGCGCCGCGCATGGACGACATCGCCCGCACGACGGGTTTGTCGCCGCGACGCTTCGGCACGCTGTTCCGCGAACACGTCGGGCTGGCGCCGAAGCGTTACGCGCGGGCCCTGCGTTTCTTCAACGTGGTGCGGGACGTGCACGCGTCCCGGCACGTCGATTGGGCGGCGGTGGCGGCAGATTGCGGCTTCAGCGACCAGCCGCACCTGGTCCACGAATTCCGCGCGTTCTCCGGCATGACACCCGGCGAATACCTGGCCCGGCGCGGGATCTGGGCCAACCACGTGCCGGTGTAGCGGAAAGGGAAATACCCGACCATCGACGGCGCCCCGCAGGGTGCCGAAATCTACAATACGGGGGCGACCGTTCGCTGCACCATCCGGCGCGCACCCATTGCAGGAGTCCCCCATGTCTTCGCACGCCAAGCAAACCACCGCCACCGTGATCCCCTGCCTCCGCTATCGCAACGCATCGGCCATGATCGAATGGCTGTGCAAGGCGTTCGGCTTCGAGAAGCACGCGGTCTACGCCGACGGCGACCTGGTGCACCACGCGCAACTGACCTTCGGCAACGGCATGATCATGCTGGGCTCGGCCGACAACACCTCCGACTGGGGCAGGCACATCGCCCAGCCGGACGAGATCGGCGGCCGCGAAACGCAGTGCTGCTGCATCATCGTGTCCGATTGCGCGGCCCATTACGCGCAGGCCAAGGCCGGCGGTGCCGAAATCGTGGCGGAATTCGAGACCAAGGACTACGGCGGCAGCGGCTACGGCTGTCGTGATCCCGAAGGCCACCTGTGGTGGTTCGGCGATTACGATCCATGGACGGACCAGGCCACGTGAAGAAGCCCGATGTTCCCATCACGGACGAACTGGCCGGTGCGCGCGATGCGCGCATCAAGGCCGGCATCGGCGGCTGGAACTTCGCGCCGTGGCGCGACAACTTCTACCCCCGTGGGCTGCCGCAGCGCCGCGAACTCGAATATGCCAGCCGCCACCTGGCGACACTCGAAATCAACAGCACCTTTTATCGGGCGCAAACGCCGAAGGTCTATGCCAAATGGCGCGACGACACGCCGCCCGGTTTCGTTTTTTCACTGAAGGCGCCACGACAGGTCGCCGAAGTGCGCAAGCTGGCGGGTGCCGGCGCGCTGGTCCGCGGCTTCCTGTTCGGCGGGTTGGCCGAATTCGGCGACAAGCTGGGGCCGATCGTGTGGCAGTTTCCGCCGTCGCGGCATTTCGACCGGGATGATTTTGCGGCGTTCCTCGACCTGCTGCCGCACGACCTGAACGGCCGGCCGCTGCGGCACGCGCTGGAGGTGCGGAATCCGACCTTCCTGTGCGAAACATTCCTCCGGCTCGCGCGGGCGCGCGGTGCCGCGTGCGTGTTCACCGATTCCCGCGAATACCCGAATTTCGCCGATCTCACCGGCGGGTTCGTGTACGCGCGCCTGATGCGCAGCCGCGAGTCCGAGCCCGAGGGCTACCCGGCGAAGGAGCTGGATGCATGGGCCGAACGCGTGCAGGCGTGGCGCGATGGCGGCGCGCCGGACGACTTGCCGCGGGTCGCCGATGGCGACCAGGCGACGTTCGCTCCGCGCGACGTGTTCATCTATTTCATCAGCGCCGCCAAGGCGCGCAATCCGGCTGCGGCGATGGCGCTGCAAGGAAGAATCAAGTGAAGCGATTCGTCGCCGCGTTCGCGACCACGATCCTGCTGGGCGGATGTGCCAGCGCACCACCCCCGAAACCACCGGCCGCACAACCTCCGCAGCCGATCACCCGGCCCGCCTCGCCGGTGCCGAACGCAGCGTCGCCACGCTACCTGCCGTCCTCGCTGGCGGACGGCATCGATGCGTTCGTGTCGCAGCCGCGCTTTGCACGCGCGCAATGGGGTATCGACGTGGTTTCGCTGGACAGCGGCAAGACGCTTTACCGGCACAACGCCGATGCATTGTTCCTGCCTGCCTCCAACGCGAAGCTCTACACCGCGGCGCTGGCGCTGCAGACGCTGGGCGCAGATGCGCGCTTTTCCACCGTCTTGTACGCGACCGCCGCACCGCTCGCCGACGGCAGCGTGCCGGGCGATTTGATCCTTTCCGGCGGCGGCGATCCGTCACTGGGCGATCGCAAGGTCTCGCCGGATTGGGCGGACCGGCTCGCCGACGCCCTCGCCGCGCGCGGCGTGCGGCGCATCCGTGGCGACCTGGTCGCCGACGACACCTATTTCAGCGGGCCGCGATTCGGCGAGGGTTGGGAAGCGCTCGACCTGCAGGCCGGCTATGGCGCCGAGGCCGGCGCGCTGGGCGTGCAGGACAACGTGTCGCACGTGAAGGTGGCGCGTGAAGGCGCGCGTTGCTGCGCAGTGACGGTCGTGCCGTCGCATTCCGGCCTCCGGGTGGTCAACCTCACCGGGGACGCGACGCCGCTGGTCCTCTACCGGCCGCCCGGGTCGGACGTGCTGTATGCGCGGGGCAGCTTGCACCCGAACACGCCGCGCGCCACGTTCACGCGATCGGCGCCCGATGGCGCGTTGTTCGCAGCCAACCAGTTGCGCGAGGCACTGGTGCAGCGCGGCATTGCCCTGGCCGGCAGGGTGCGGGTGGTGCACTGGCCGCAATCGGATGGAGCGCCGGCCCGCGGGCCGGTCGAAATCGCCAGCATCACTTCACCGCCGCTGTCGCAACTGCTCGTGCAGATGATGAAACACTCGGACAACCGCTACGCCCAGATACTGCTGCAGCAGGTCGGCGTCGCCACCGCGCGCACCGGCACCTGCGGGGATCGCGCGGGACCGCCCCAGACCAGCGCCGAATGGGGCACGTGCGCGATGCGCGCATTCCTCCGGCACATCGGCATCGACAAGCGCGAGGTCACCCTGGACGATGGTGCGGGGCTGTCGCGCCAGGATCTCGTCACCCCTGCCGCCACCGTGAAGTTGCTGGCATGGGTGGCACGCCAACCGTTCGCGAACGTGCTGCGCGATGCGCTTCCCGTCGCGGGCATCGACGGCACGCTGGAGTACCGCATGCGCGGCGGGGCCGCGACCGACAACGTGCAGGCCAAGACCGGGACCCTCTCGCACGTCTACGCGTTGTCGGGGTTCGTCACGAATGTGGCCGGCGAGCGGCTGGTGTTTTCGCTGCTGCTGAACCGCTACATCCGTCCCACCGATGACGTCGGCCGGCACGTCGAGCCGTCGCCACAGTCGGATCTCGACGCGATCGCCACGATGCTGGCAGGCAGCGGTGTGAATTGACGCGCGCCGTGGCTCGTACCGGCCGTGGCCGTGCTCGATCCCGACGCTTCAGCGCGGTCCCAGCGCCGACCCGATCGCGTCGCACAGTTCCTCGATGCCGAACGGCTTCAGGATGAACGCCGCGTCGGCGAGTTCGGCCGGCAGGTTCTCGCGCCGGCCCGATGCGAACAACACGGGGCACGCGGCCCGCACTTCGCGCAGGCGCCGCGCAAGTTCCACGCCCGACATGTCGGCCAGGCCGACGTCGGTGACGAGGACGTCGAAATCATTGCGCGCGGCAAGCCGCAGCGCTTCGGCGCCGCCGGATGCCAGCAGCACCCGGAAGCCCCTGGCCTGCAGCAATTCGCCCAGGGCGTCGCGCACCATGCCCTCGTCCTCGCACAGCAGCACGGTGCGCGAAAGAACGGACGGCGGCGACGTCGCGCCACGCGCCAACGTTGCGATGGTCGCCTGGGCCTGGTTGGCCAGCACGTGGCGCAGCTTGCGTGCCAGCGCCTCGCGGCTGTAGGGCTTGCTCAGCAATTCCACGCCTTCGTCCAGCCGGCCATGGTGCACGATGGCGTTGTGGGTGTAGCCCGACGTGTACAGCACCGCCAGGTTCGGCAGCCTCTCGCGCGCCTTGCGCGCCAATTCGGGGCTCTTGAGCGGGCCCGGCATCACCACGTCGGTGAACAACAGATCGATGGGCGCACCGCTCTCGACGATGGTCAGTGCGGCCTCGGCATCGCGCGCCTTCAGCACCGCGTAGCCGAGATCCGCCAGCGTCGCCACCGCCAGTTCGCGGACGGCGTCGTCGTCCTCGACCACCAGGATGGTTTCGGTGCCGCCGCGGACCGGCCGGCCTTCGTCGGACACCAGCAGGTCTTCGGACTGGTTCGCGCGCGGCAGGTACAACTTGAAAGTCGTACCATGGCCGACTTCGCTGTAGACCTTGATGTGCCCCGACGACTGCTTGACGAAACCGTACACCATGGAAAGGCCGAGCCCCGTGCCGCACCCTTCCGCCTTGGTGGTGAAAAACGGCTCGAAAATCTTCTCGATGAGTTCCGGCGCCATGCCGCAACCGGTGTCGGTGACGGCCAGCATCACGTACTGGCCGGCGCTGACATCGGCGTGTCCGTCCGCGTAATCCTGGTCCAGGAACGCGTTGCCGACTTCGATGGTCAGCCGGCCCTCGCCGTCCATCGCGTCGCGGGCGTTGATCGCGAGGTTCAGCAACGCGCTCTCGATGTTGCTGCGGTCCACCAGCGTGTTCCACAAGCCGCCCGCCACCAGCGTTTCCAGTTCGATGCCCTCACCCAGTGCGCGACGCAGCATGTCGCCCATGTCGCGCACCAGCCGTCCGATGTTGATGACCTTGGGCGAAAGCGGCAGGCGCCGCCCGCATGCGAGCAACTGCGCCGCCAGCTTGGAACCCTGCCGCACGCCTTCCAGTGCGTTGGCAATGCGCCGTTCCGCCGACGGTTCCTGGCCGAACTGCTCCGCCAGCAGGTGCAGGTTGCCGCCGATCACCTGCAGGATGTTGTTGAAGTCATGCGCGATGCCGCCGGTGAGGGTACCGATGGCCTCCATCTTCTGTGCGCGGTGCAGGGCGTCCTCGGCCGCGGCCCGGCGCGCGATTTCCTTCTGGACGATTGCCTCGAATTCCACGACGTTGGACTGCAGCGTCTCGCGCGCGCGCACCATGTCGTCGATGTCGGTGGTGGTGCCGAACCATTCGGTGATGTTGCCGTCCTCGTCGCGGATCGGCGTGCCGCGGGCCTTGAACCACCGGTAGTTGCCATCCGCGCCGCGCAGCCGGTAGTCCACGTCGTAGACGTGTTTCTGCTCGACCGCGCCGCGCCACTGCGCGGCGGCGCGCTCGCGATCGTCCGGGTGCACGGCGTCCAGCCATCCACTGCCCATGTGGGCGGCCGGGTCCACGCCCGTGTAAGCCTGCCACTGCGGGTTGTAATAGTGGGCGTAGCCATCCGGGCGCGTAGTCCAGATGAGTTGCGGCAAGGTTTCGGTGAGCGTGCGGTAGCGGTGTTCGCTCGCGCGCAGCGCGCTGGTGATCCGGTGGCGATCGGTGATGTCGCGGATCGTGATCGACACGCACAGCGGTTCGCCGTTTTCGTGCACCGGCGCGGTGTTCACCTGCGCCCAGATCGTGCCGGTCGCGAACGCCAGCTTCAGTTCGCGCGCGCCGACCGTGTTGCGTTCCAGTGTCAGGCATACCAGGTCGAGGATCGTTGCGGCGGTCGCCGCGGGAAACACGTCGCGCACGTGGCGTCCGATCGCCGATTGCGCCGGTACGCCGCAGATGCGCTCCGCCGCGGCGTTCCAGGCCGCGACTTCGCCGCGCGGCGAGATGGCTACGAAAGCCTGCGGCGCCTGCGCCAGCAAGGTGGCGAGGTAGCGTTCGGAACGTTCCAGTTGGCGCTGACGCTGGTACTCGGGTTCCGCTTCGTCGAGGCCTGGCGCGCGGCTCAATTTCTGGTTGATTTCCCGGCGCAGCACGTGCAGTTGCCGGCGCTGCGCCGAGGCACTGGCGGCCTTGTGCAGCACCGTCGCCAACGATTCCGGCGACGCCGCGGTCGAGACGATCCATGCCGAAGCGAGTCCCGGCACGAACGAAATCCGGGCGCGCAGGCGTTCGGCTTCGGGGTGGGGCGCGCGCAGCACGATCTGGGTGTCCGGCAGTTCGCGGTGGGCGTCGCTGGCCGAGGTCAACGCGGCCGGCTCGTTGATCGCGCACACCAGCACGTCGGCTTGTGCGGGATCGTCCACCAGCACCATGTCCATTCCGGATGCGGCGATCGCCGCGCGCAGGGCCTGTTCGGTCGAGCCGTCGCCCAGGTTCGCGATGGCAAATGTCACGTGGGCACCTACAGCAGTGGCAGGCCGAGCAGCGAACGGCCCAGCCATGCCTCCACGAGATGGGTGGTGGGACTCATCACCTGCGCCGCCCGCGCGTCGCGGTGCATGCGGGCCACGTCGCTGTTTTCGCCGTAGCCACGGCCGCCCAGCAAGGCCATCGCGATGTCGGTGACCTGGTTGCAGGTGTCCGCCACCTTCCCCTTTGCCGCCAGCAATGCCTGCACCGCGCCCGGATCGCCCGCATCGGCGATGCGCGCCGCGTAATGGGCGAGGCGGCGCGTGGCTTCCACCTCCGTCCATGCGCTTGCCACGTCGTGCCACAGCACGGGCTGCGCGCTCAGTGTTTCACCGGTGTGCTCGTGTTCGCGCGTCTTCAGGTGCTCGATCGCGATTTCCAGCGACGCCGAAGCGAGCCCGAGATACACGCCCGCCATCGCCGTCAGGAAATACGGCAACACGATTTCGAAGGTGTACCAGATCTGGTCACCCTTGGCGCCCAGCAGGTTGCAGGCGGGCACGCGGACGTGTTCGAGGTTCACCATGCGTGAACTGTTGCCGCGCATGCCGTAACCGTGCCACGCCTCGCCCCAGCGCAGGCCCTCCGACTTGCCCTCCACCAGCACGAGTGTGAAGCTGCCGGGATCGTTCTCGGCGCCAGGCGAGGTCAGTGACACCACGTACGAATCGGCGTAACCGCCGCTGGTCACGAAACTCTTGACGCCACTGAGCACGAACTCGCCTTCGTCGGCGCGAAAATGCGCGCGCGGCAGATAGAAATGCGACCCGGTGCCGGGCTCGCTGAGCGCCAGCGACATGACGTGCTCGCCGCGCGCGATCGGCTGCAGGTAACGTGACTCGTGTTCCGGCGTCGCCTTGGCCACCAGCGCCTGGGTCGCCACGCAATGCATGCCGTAGCACATCGCGGTCGAACCGCAATGGCGCGCCAGCTCTTCGCAGATCACCACCAGCGCCTGCATGCCCTGCCCGTGGCCGCCCAATCGCTCGGGCACGTGCAGGCCAAGAAGACCCGCCTTCGCCAGCGCCTGCATGCTCTCCGCGGGCCATCGCGCGTCCCTGTCGACGCCCGCCGCGTGGACCGCCAGCACTTCGGCGCCGACGCGACGCGCCGTACTGCCAAGGTGAGACAGGTCGTCCGCCGCCGCCATATCCATCGTGCCCCGGTGCTCTCGTCGAGGCCTTGCGCGCAAGGCCTCTTCCCTGTGCGGGGCCAATATATCGCAAGCGGGGCGGCAATATCAGGGGAAGCGGTGATCACCGCCTGGACGCGGCTACCGCCTCGCCAAGGCGCGCGGCCCGCCCGCTTCCCTGGGAGCATTCCGGTCCCCGGGGACCCGGCGGCCGTCGGCGTCTCCCCGGCCGAGTCCCCAACCCGCCGGGCCTGCAGGAACCCGTTTCGGGCACCAGGCCCACCGCGGGCCGCGGCGCCGCCCGATCAGTGGCCCGAAGGCCGGGCCGCACCCGGCGCGGCTGCGTGCAAAACGGCGTTCCCGTATT
The DNA here is from genome assembly GCA_044464225.1 of Rhodanobacter sp. Classification (GTDB taxonomy): domain Bacteria; phylum Pseudomonadota; class Gammaproteobacteria; order Xanthomonadales; family Rhodanobacteraceae; genus 66-474. The sequence continues at coordinate 18,535 of JBIQLN010000020.1, forward strand.
TGCCCTGGAGACGCCCGGAAAGGATGAAGTCCCGCATCATCGCGAAATACCCTTCGGGATTGCGGGTATCGGCGCGGCTGCCGTCCGGCTTGATCTCGAACTCGTAGATGCCATGTTCCGCATCCGGAAACACCGCGAGCGTGATGGGCTTGCCCGCCCGCTGCAGGCCACGCAGGCGCTTGATGGTTTCCGCGCTCGGTGCGTCGGCATCCTCGCCGCCGAGGATCCAGAGTTGCGGCGTATCCAGGTTGCGCAGCACCGGCATGGGGTCGTACTGGGCCGGAACGCCCGCCAACAGCACCGGGCCCTGCTGCTTCAGCTTCTCGGCCGGCCATTCCAGCAGCAGCCAGGTGATGTCGCCATGCACGTGCTTGAACCACGGCTCGTTGCCGTATTGCTTTTTCAACGCGTCCAGCTTGTCGTAGCCATCGCGGAAATTGCTGAGCAGGATCGCGGCGGATGCGTCGGCGACCTGCATCGCCTTGGCCATCACGTCGGGACCGTAACCCTGGCGTTGCATGTCGTAGGCGATCGCCTCGCGGTCCTCGTCGAGCGGCGACACGGCGAGCCCGAACCCGACGATCACGAAATCCACCGGCGCAATCTTCGCGGCCAGCGGCGCCACCCAGCCGCCCTGGCTGCCGGCCTGGTAACCGATCCGTCCGGCGCGCGGCCCGGCCAGGCGCTTCGCCTCGTCGACGGCGGCGATCGCGTCGTTCGCGAGCAAAAGATAACTCTGCGTGTACGTACCGCCGGATGCGCCGGTGCCGCGCTTGTCGTACACGAACACGCCGATGCCGGCGGCGGGGAACATCCGCTGCAGCGAATAGAAATCGAGCGCCGACATGTGTTCCGAACCGTGCACCAGCACCACCATCGGGACGCGGCCGTTGCCCCTGGGCAACACCAGCCGCCCGGCCAGCGTGACGCCGGCGCCGTGGAAACGCGTGTCGGTGACGTCGAACGCGATGCGCTGCCCGCGCTGGCCGTCGAAATCGATGCGGCCTTTCGCGCAATCGGAGAACGTGACCGCGATGCCGTCGGCCCTGTCGGTCCAGCCCAGCGTGCTGGTCCAGGTTCCGTCGGCCTGGGAGGTGAGCAGACCGGTCGTGCCGTCCTCGCGACGCCAGCGCAGGCTCGAACCATCGCTCGGTCCGACATCCACGACGCTGCCGTCGGCCAGCCGGTACGCGCCAACATGGCAATTGCCGACCGACGCATCGGCCGCATGCGCCACGTCACCTGCGAATGTCGCGATCATGAGCGCAAAGAGCCACGGCATCACCTGCACTACGCGAATCTTCGGCGCATGTCTCATCGATCTTTCCATGGTGGACAAAAGCGTCCGCATTGTCGCCGCGCGACTACAGCGAACGCCACCCCTCGAACCCGGCAAGCAACGCGGCACCGATCAACACGGTCCCGACCACGCGCGCGGTGACAGGACCCGCAGACGGCCGTCGAACCAACCATCCGCGCGCCTGCCCGGCGGCAAGCGCGATCGCGCCATAAACCACGAACTGGGTGAGCGCGATGATCAACCACAGCACCAGCGACTGCGACCACAGCGGCCCGTATTCGGCGTGCAGGAATTGCGGAAACACCGCCAGCATGAAGAGATACGCTTTCGGATTCATCAGGCAGGTGAGTGCGCCGCGGCGGAAGGTGATCCACGCCGAGGCCACACCGCCCTGGCCCTGGATGCCGAATACTGAATCGGCGCGCAACAACGAAATCCCGATCCACGCTATGTACAGCGCGCCGGCCAGCAGCAACGCATTGAACGCGGCCGGCATCACCTCCAGCAACACGCCGATGCCGAGCGTGGTCATCGTCACGTGGCATGCGGCGCCCGCCACCACGCCCGCCACCGCCGCCAACCCGTGCCGCCGCCCCGCGGTGAGCGAGCTGCCCATCACGAACGCCATGTCCAGACCCGGCAGCACGACAATGCCGAACACCAGGGCGGCGAACAGCAACAGGTCGGCCGTGTGGCTCATGGCTTCGCATCCGCGGCCGGCCACCAGCGCAGGCGCGAGCGCGGGGTGGGATCGAGCACCAGGCGTTCCGGCGTGCCGCGCAACATCCCGGTGCTTTCCAGTCCATGCTCGACCTGCGACGCCACCGCTTCGAAGTTCCGCAGCGCCGTGTCGTCTTCGACCACGCCCAGCCAGACCAGGAAGGGGCCATCGGTGCGGATCGGAAGCTGCGGAAAATTGTTGGGCACGTCCAGTGTCACCAGCACGCCCGCCGGACGGACCTTCGCGCCGGTGTATTGCGCGAACGCCGCCTGCGCACGCTGCGCGAACGCAACTTCGTCGCCCTTCCTCACCGCGAAAATCTGAGCAACCACCACGCCTTGCGCACCGTGCGGTTCGTCGACGGGATCGACGGCAGGCATTACCGTGACACCCGTGTTCGCGTCCAGCGGACGCAACAGCAACACGTTGTCGCTCGCACCCGGGAACAGCGCATTCACCTTGACGCGGTGCTCGCGCCACACCGGCCCGTAATAGAACGCCGCATTCGCGATCGGCCGCGCGTTGATGTCGCGATAGCCGCGCAGCCAGACGAACCTCGTGGGCGCGGCGCGATCCTCGAACTGCCCGAACACCATGCAGTCCAGCTGCTCGAAGGCTTCCGGGAAATACGCATCGAAATAGCGCACGAAGCGCTCGCGCTGGCCCGGCGCGATGTCGTAGCGGCGCAACTCGACGACCTGATAATTGTCCAGATGCGCGACGCTTTCCATGGCGGCCCGCGTGTCGGTGTCCGCATGCGCGGGCGTGATGAACGTACTCATGCAGAGGACTCCAAGCAGCAGGTTCGAAATGCGGGTCATGACGGGCTCCGAGCGAATGGAAGGTGCGGCCGGGGAAAGCTGCTGATTTGCCCGTCACCCGGCGAGAGCCGGAACCCGGTGACTTTTGCGCAAGGCGCTGAAATGCGAAAAGTCGCCGAGTCCGGATATCGCCGCCGGTTCCGGACGACGGGCAATGGGTTGCCTAACGCCGTGTGAAATCCATGGTCCAGTTGGTTTCCCAACTCTTCCCATGGTCAACCGAAAAAGCCTGTTCCCAGCGCACGTGGCGCGGGTCGATGCGCTTCCAGAGAATGCGTACGGTGACCGGCTTCCCGTTGAACGTGTCGGGCGCGCAGAACACGCCCACGCCATCGACGAACCCGCCCCTGGCCAACCTCTGCACCGTGCCGGGCGCATTGCGGTTGTCGGCCCAGTACAGCACCCATGATCGATGTTCCGGGTCGTAGAGATGCAGGCCCAGCGCGGCGTAGCCTTTCCAGAAATCGGTGGCGTAGTGTTCTTCGGTGCCGAGTCCGCCGGGCAGTGCGCGGAACGAATCGGTGGCCTCGAACTCGATCCACGCATCCGAATGCGCGAGGCGCTGCTTCAGCCGGCGGTTGTGCACGTTCCAGTCGCCGATGAGGAAATCGAAGTCGTGCGCGCCCGCGCGCGATATCGTTCCGGTGTCGGGGCAGGATGGAGCCGCGGTGGTCGCCGACGCGCAGGCTGCAGCCAGTGGGATTGCCAGGTGCAACAGTGTTCGCGGGAGGGAATGCACGGCGATCTCCGGAGAGGGTCGGCGCACACGCTAAATCCGAATCAGGGCATTTCATGTCCTGATTACGGATAGACTGCACGCATGCCCCACCCCGCCTCCCGCGTACTCGCCGTCCTGGAGCTGCTGCAAAGCCGCGGCCGCATCAACGGCCCCGAACTGGCCCGGCGCATCAACGTGGACGTGCGTACCCTGCGGCGCTACATCGTGCTGCTGGAAGAACTGGGAATCCCGATCACCACCGAGCGCGGCCGCCACGGCGCGTACATGCTGGTGGCGGGCTTCAAGCTGCCGCCGATGATGTTCACCGACGCGGAAGCGCTGGCGCTGTCGATGGGCCTGCTGGTCGCGCGCAGCCTGGGTCTGCATGCGGGCGAAGCCGCGCTGGCCAGCGCGCAGGCCAAGCTGGAACGGGTCATGCCCGATTCCCTGAAGCGCCGGCTGCATGCAGTGGAATCCACCGTCTCGATCGAATCGCCCGGCTTGGCGGCAGCGAACGCGAACACCACGGCGCTGATGCTGCTGACGCACGCAGCGCACGCCGCGGAGCGCGTGCACTTGCATTACCGCTCCGCCCAGGGCGAGGAAAGCCGGCGCGACTTCGACACCTACGGCCTCGGCTTTCGCGGCGGAGCCTGGTACGCGGTGGGGTTCTGCCACCTGCGACACGGCGTGCGCGGATTCCGCGTCGATCGCATCCTGGAGGTACAGCCGCGGCCGGTCCGCTTCGACCAACCCAGGGGTTTCGACGTGCTGGAATGGTTGACCCGCACCATCGCCACGCTGCCGCGCGCGCACCGTGTCGAGGTGCTGCTGCACACCGATCTCGCGAAAGCGCGCGAGGCGTTTTCACCGGCGATCGGTCTGTTCGAGGCGGCCGGTGACGGCGTGCTGCTGCGCGTACGCACCGACGACCTTGCGTGGTTCGCGCGCCAGCTCGCGCGCATACCGTTCGAATTCGAGGTCCGTACCCCGCAACGGCTGCGCAGGGAAATCCTCGCCCATGCGGCGCGGCTGCAGAAACTCGTGGCGGCGCCCGTCGAAACGTCGTCCGCCGACGGTCCCGGCACACCGCCGGGCCAATCGATCAGGCCAGACCGGCCGCCACGAACAAACCCAGTACGCAAGCGAGGCTGGTGAACTGGGCCGCGGAACGCAACGCGGCCCGATTGGCCAGGTACAACGCCACGTAAGCTACGCGCGCCACCACCCAGGCCACTGCCAACGCATCGATCGGATCCTGCGGAGCATGCACCAGGTGGGCGATGATCACCGCGGCCGCGAAGACAGGGAGCGCTTCGAACGAATTGAGCTGCGCGTCCCACGCGCGTTTCGCCACGCCGTGGATCCGGTTCGGGAAATCGCGCGGATCGTGGTTGTCGCGCAATCGTCGGCCGTCCGGCCCCCGTCCCCTGTTCCGGGCGATGCCGAAGCAGACGTACGGCAGCAGGACCGCCACCAGCACGCACCAGAGTGCAATCGTCATCGGCTACCGGCCTCCCCTGGCTGCCCAGCGTCCCGCTGGTGCGGCTTGAACAGGATGTCGAACCCGATCGTCCAGGTCTTGCCGCCATCCAGGGATCGTTTCGCCGTTTCCCGCACGCCCTTACCCTGCCGGTACCAGACCGCCCGCACCAGGGTGTCGGGTTTCCCGGCCTTCCTTTCGACGCCCTCGAACACCATCCGGTCGCCCTGCATCCCGCCATCCAGCAACAGCAGATCGCCACGATTGGTGACCCAGCTCTGGTGCCAGACCTGCCGGGCCGCGTCATAAAGACTGTAGCTTTCGCCATGCAGGCCATCGTCCTGGCGGTAATCCTCGTGGATCACGCAGCCGTCGAGAATGACCTTCACGATGTTGCGCGCCACTACCTTTTCCCCTGCCTGCACGTCATACGTGTCCCAATTGCCCACGAAAAAATCGAACTGGCGATAGGCCGGGGCGCTGCACTTCGCGGGAGCAGCAGGCTCGGCCGCGAGCAACGGCGACGCCACCAAGCCAGACAGAACGAACAAGCCCAATCCGCAAGACCATCGCATGCAGTGCCTCCGCAGTTGCGAACGCACGAAGCGTCCGGGGGTTCGGACGCAGTGTACGGAATGACACACGCGTACGGATTGCGACCGCAAAACCCGCCCTGATTTGCCCGCAAAGCCGTCCCACTTGTTGCCGACGGGACGGGGGGGCGATGGCGCCACTCGGGAAGCCCGCGCTGAAGTATGCTCCGCCCAAACCCACCCCAACCGGAGCCGCGCCTTGAATCACATAGCCGTTTTTCGCCGGCCGGGCACCCGCATGGCAAGGCGTCTCGCCTTCGCGATGGCGCTGGTCGCGATCCCGTGGCAAGTCGCCCTGCCGGCCGCCGATTCACCCCGGCAACAGGTCTTCGCCGCGGAACGCGCGTTTGCCAAGTCGATGGCCGACCGTGATGTTTCCGCCTTCGCGAGCCATGTTTCCGACGAGGCGATTTTCTTCAACGGCAAAGGCGTGCTGCGTGGCAAGAAGGCAGTGCTCACGGGCTGGTCACCCCTTTTCAAAGGCAAGACCGCGCCATTTTCGTGGGAGCCGGATCGCGTGGAAGTCCTGCAGTCCGGCACGCTGGCGCTCAGCACCGGGCTGGTCCGCGATCCAAAGGGAAACGTCGTCAGCCGCTTCAATTCGATCTGGCGCCTCGAAGCACCGGGTGTCTGGCGCGTCGTCTTCGACAAGGGCAGTCCCGCCGAGCCAGCCGACCAGCATTGAGGCGGTCGGCGCCGACAACCCTTGTTTGCGAACGCGTGTACCGGGTGGGAAGATGCGTCAGGGCAATGCGAAAAGCCAAGTGGCATGAAAGTGACCTGACAACTTGGTCGACCGGACGCCCACCCGCTGCGCGGGTTGGCGTCGGTTACCCCGGGCGATAGGCCGCGCGAATTCACCTTTCGAATCCACGGGAGGTCGCTCATGATCAAGTTGATGGTCGCCGCTTTTGCCGCTGCTTGCGTACTCGCTGCGAGCGCAAGGCCCGCGTATGGGGCAAGCACATCCGTAGCGGCGAGCCCGCCCCACGTCGAATACTCCGGACCCATCATCGACGTGCATCTCCACACGGACCCGCCCGCCTCGGTGCGCGGCGTGCCGAATCCTGTCACGGGTGCCAAGCCCGCTTCGCCGGGTCCGGCCCACGACGCCCGGATCCCATCCCGTTGCAATTCTCATTCACGGAGGCTGCTGGAAGGCCGATTACGCCAGGTTGCGCGACATGGCGCCCATCGCGGACGCATTGAAAGCGGAAGGCATTGCTACCTGGAACGTTGAATATCGCCGACTCCCCCAGCCCGGAAGCGGCTGGCCGGGAACCTACGAGGACGTCGGCCAGGGCGTGGACTACCTGCGTCACATCGCTGGCCAGTACCAACTCGATCTCGACCGCGTGGTCGTCGTGGGGCACTCGGCCGGCGGCCATCTCACCATGTGGGTCGCCGCCCGCAAGCGGCTTTCACCGGGCAGCGTGCTCCATGTCGACGATCCGTTGCCGATCCGCGGAGTCGTCGATCTGGCGGGTCCGGGTGATATGGAAACGGAAATCGCCGTGGAGGTGGGTGCATGCCAAAGCCGCGTCGTGGAACAGTTCCTCGGTGGTTCGCCCGTCGACGTACCCGATCGGTATGCGCAGGTTTCCGCCAGCAAGATGCTGCCCCTCGGCGTTCCCCAGGTGCTGGTCTGGGGCGATCACGACAACCTCAGGCCGATGTGGCTGGGGCAAAAGTATGCCAAAGCGGCCACCGCATCCGGCGATTCCGTGGAACTCGTCATCATGCCAGGACTCGGACACTTCGAAGTCGCCAGCCCGTATTCGCCCGCGTGGCCAAAGGTACGTGATGCAATCCGGTCCCTGTTGCAGACGCCGTAGGCCGTCGCTGCGGCCATGCCGGTGTGCGGCCCGACAATTCCATCCAGAACACTTCCCATGAACCACAAACTACCGACATCCTCGCTGCAAGGTTCCTGCCACTGCGGCGCGGTGCGTCTCACGCTGCCGGCTGCGCCCGACCAGGCCACCAGTTGCAACTGCTCGTTGTGCCGGCGCACGGGTGGCGTCTGGGCCTACTATCCACTTGGGACGGTGGCTATCGAGGGTCATCCCGGGAACACCGAAAGCTACGTCTGGGGCGACCGGACGCTGAGGAACGTGCGCTGCAGGACCTGCGGCATCGTCACCCATTGGGAGCCGCTCGAACCCGAGCCCGGCGCCCGCCATGGCGTGAACCTGCGCAATTTCGAACCCGCGCTCCTGGAGTCCGTCGTCGTCAGGCACTTCGATGGAGCGGATACCTGGAAATTCCTCGACTGAGCGCTCTCTGCCGGATGCCGGGCGACCCCACCATCCGGACGGACCTCGCCCTTCCGGGTCAAGCGCCATTGGTCTCGGGCGCATCACCAGCACACGAAACGCCCCTGCGATTCGCGCGGTCAGCCCAGATAACACGGCCCGGTTTCGCGCACTTCCATGGTCGCCCACTCGGCTGCCGGGCAAAGAGCGGCAAGTTCGACCGCTTCTTCGCGGGTGGCGCAATCGACCAGGAAGAACCCGCCGATCATCTCGCGGGCTTCGGCGAACGGTCCGTCGCGCAGGCTGCGCTTGCCGGCGCGGACTTGCAGGCGCTGGCTTTCGGAATCGTTGCGCAACGAGGAATACGCGCGCAGCACGCCGCGTGATTTGAGATCCTCGGCGTAATCCAGCATGCGCTGGTAGACCGCCCTGCCCTCTTCCTCGGTGCGTTCGGCGCGCTGGCCGCGTGGTTCGGCGACAAACAGCATGTAGGCCATGACTCTCTCCGGGTTCATCGAAAGGTTTCGACAGCGTCCTCCCGGCGAAAACCGGGATCCAAATTGCTGAAATGGATTGCTCGCGCTGCGTGCCGCCTGCGGCGTCCGCGCTTGCAATCCTGCAAACGCAGTCCGGCGGGGCCGGAATGACGAGCGAAGCGGCTTCTGCGGATTCACTTCATTCATTGGTGGATACACGCCTCCGCACGCTGGCGCAGCAGTTCCGCTTCACGCGCGTTGCCGGTGAGCGATGCCGCGCGCTCGAATTCCGCCCGCGCCTCGTCGCGGCGGCCCAGCTTGAACAACAGGTCGCCGCGCACGCTGGGCAGCAGATGGTAATCGCGCAACGCGCGTTCCTTCCGCAATGCATCGACCAGCCGCAAGCCGGCCTCCGGGCCTTCGGCCATCGACACGGCGACCGCGCGATTCAGTTCGACGACGGGCGATGGCGTGACTTCCGCGAGGCGCGCATAAAGCGATGCGATCCGTGGCCAGTCGGTGTCTTCCGCGTGCAATGCGCGTACATGGCAGGCGGCGATCGCGGCTTGCAGCGCGTAATTGCCGTCCGCGCCGCCGAGTTGTTCGGCGCGTTCCAGTGACGCGAGGCCACGACGGATCAGCAGGCGATCCCAACGCGCGCGATCCTGGTCCAGCAGGAGGATCGGCGTGCCGTCGGCCGCAGTGCGCGCGTGCAGGCGCGATGCCTGGATTTCCATCAGCGCGAGCAAGCCGTGCACTTCCGGTTCGCGTGGTGCGAGGCCAGCCAGGACGCGGCCCAGCCGCATTGCCTCCTCGCACAACGCGGGCCGCGCCCAGTCACCGCCCGCGGTGGCGGTGTAGCCTTCGTTGAAGATCAGGTAAACCACTTCCAGCACCGCGGCCAGCCGTGGCGCGAGGTTCTCGCCACGCGGCACTTCGAATGGCACCTGCTTTTCCGCCAGTGTGCGCTTGGCGCGCACAATGCGTTGCGCGACGGTGGGTTCGGGCACCAGGAAGGCGCGCGCGATTTCGGGCGTGGTCAGGCCACCCAGCATGCGCAGGGTCAGCGCGACCTGCATGTCGCGGGTGAGCACGGGATGGCAGGCGGTGAAGATCAACCGCAGCAGATCGTCGCCGATGTCGTCATCCAGCGCGTCCGCGTTGTCCGGCGCGTGCGTCATGGCTTCGGGTTGCAGTTCGTAATCGAGAGCGGCCTGCTTGTCGTCGCGCATCCGGTCGTGGCGCAACTGGTCGATCGCGCGGCGCTTGGCGGTGGTCATCAGCCACGCGCCGGGGTTGTCCGGGACGCCCTCGCTGGGCCAGCGTTCCAGCGCGACGATGAGCGCTTCCTGCGCGAGGTCCTCGGCCTGCCCGACGTCGCGCAGCATCCGCGCAAGCCCGGCGATCAGGCGCGGCGCCTCGATCTTCCAGACCGTTTCGATGGTGCGGTGGGTATCGGCCGTCGTCATGACGGCCGATCACACCAGCCCTTCGCGTCCGGCGCAAGCGCGGCATGCGGTCGCGGTCAACCCTTCGCGATCTTCTCGCGCAGGCTTGCTTCGTGCTCGCGGATCTCGGGCGTTGCGGCCTCGCCGAAGTCGTCCATCTCGAATACCGGGCGCAATTCGATTTCCGTGCCGCCGTCGAACGGGGCGCGCTTGATCCACTCGATCGCCTCATCGAAATTGCGCACCTGCCACAGCCAGAATCCGGCGACCAGTTCCTTGGTTTCCGCGAACGGGCCGTCGATGACCGTCCGTTTTTTTCCGTCGAAGCGCACCCGTGCGCCTTTCGAGCTGGGATGCAGACCCTCGCCCATCAGCATCACGCCGGCGTTCACCAGTTGTTCGTTGAACCTGCCCATCTCGGCCAGCAGTTCAGTGCTCGGCATCACGCCGGCTTCGGAATCTGCATTCGCCTTCACGATCACCAAAACGCGCATTGTCTGTCTCCAGTGCTCCGGCCATCCGCCGGGTTCATGTTGGCGACGAACGGCGCCGGGCCCATTCGACATTGATCCTCGTCAGGGCGACGATGACGCCGCGGGTCCAGCATGAGAGGATTGCCGAACACGCCGGACGCCATGGCCACCACGCACGCCAACTTGAATCCGCCCGCCCCACCACTGCATCCGTTCCGGCCGCTGTTCTTCTGCGCGGCGCTGGCCGCGAGCCTCGGGATGCTGGCGTGGGGCGCGTTCCTGCATTACGGCTGGTTGCCGTCCGCCGCGTTGCAGAACCCGTTCTACTGGCACGCGCACGTGATGCTGTTCGGCTTTGCGGGCGCGCTGGTCGGCGGGTTCCTGCTGACGGCGTCGGCCAACTGGACCGGGATCGCCACCACCACGCGGCGCAGCCTGTGGTGGCTGACGGCGACGTGGGCGATCGCACGCGTGCTGCTGCTGACCCCGCTGCCGTTCTGGGTCGGCGCGTTGTTCGACGTCGGCTACCTCTTCGGGCTGGTGTTCCTGGTCGGCCGCGTGCTATGGCTGTCGCGCAACAGGCGCAATGCATTCCTGATCGTGATCCTGCTGTTCTACGCGGGCCTCGACATCGCGTTCCATGCGGGCGTGCTCGCCGGCAGCGCCACCGTGCCCACGCGCGCGCTGATCGGCGTAGTCGATCTCTTGATGGTGCTGATGCTGGCGATCGGCGGGCGGGTGATTCCGTTCTTCACCGGGCGCAAGCTCGCCGGCCACACGATGTGGGTGAACAAGTACCTCGTCTTCGCGGTGAACGGCGGCGGCGCACTGGTGCTGCTGTGCGGCCTCGCCGGGGCTCCCGACATGGCGCGCGGCATCCTGATGCTGGTGGTTGCGGCACTCGCCTTCGTGCGCCTGGCCGGCTGGCGCGGATGGCGCACCTGGCACGAGCCGATGTTGTGGGTGCTGCACCTGGGTTACCTGTGGCTGGCGATCGGACTGGCGGTGCGCGGCATCGCCCTGCTCGGCATCACCCCGATGCCGGAGATCGACACGCTGCACGGCATCACCGTGGGTGCACTGGGCACGCTGTCGCTGGCGATGATGGTGCGCGTGGCACAGGGCCACAGTGGCGTGCCGATCGAGTCGAACGCCGCGCTTACGCTGATGTTCGTGCTGCCCACCGTGGCCGCCGTGCTGCGGCTCGGCGTCAACACGCCGCGTGGCTGGGTATGGGCGGCGCTGGCATGGTTCGTCGCGTACGCGATCTACCTGCTCGTGATCGCGCCGTTGCTGGTGCGCGGGCGCGTCGCCGCCGCGCATTGAGGTTACCCGCCCACAGCAGCGTCCGAGCTGAAATCATCGGGGCATCCGGCCGGTCCATTTTACGGTAACCGTGGAAGCCATGGCTGGTAAAAACCAATGATTTCCAGAACTTTGCGCACATTGCTCATGTTGCTGATGATGGCGCTCGTGACATCATGCGCTGCGGCCACCAACGGCGGGGCAGCGGGGCGTGCGGCAGTGCCGGCCCCCGGCACCGATGCGCCCCTTGCGCGCCAACCCGGCAAAGCCACCGCGGTACTCGCCGGCGGTTGCTTCTGGGGCATGCAATGGGTGTTCGAACACGTGCCCGGCGTGATCAACGTGACCTCCGGCTATTCGGGCGGCGCGGCGGCGAGCGCGACCTACGAGCGCGTCAGCGACGGCGATACCGGCCATGCCGAAACCGTCCGGATCGTCTATGACCCCTCGAAGGTCACCTACGGACAGCTGTTGCGCGTCTATTTTTCCGTGGCAACGAACCCGACCGAGCTGAACCGCCAGGGCCCCGACACCGGCACCCAGTACCGTGGCGTGATCTTCTACGCCAATGCCGAGCAGCAAAAGATCGCGAAGGACTACATCGCGCAACTCGGTGCCGCGCACGCGTTTGCGGCACCGATCGTGACGCAGGTCGTGGCGCTGAAGGCGTTCTATCCCGCCGAGGATTACCACCAGGATTACGCACGCCTGCACCCGGACGCGCTCTACATCGCCATCAATGACGCGCCCAAGGTCGCAGCGCTCCAGCGCGCGTTGCCGAAACTGTATCGCGCGCAGCCGGTGATCTGGCACGCCGAGCACCCGACCACGATCATGGTGGACCTGCACTGAAACTCGTGGATCACCGCTCGCAGCATGGACGTTGCCGCTGCACGGGAGGGCACGGCACGTCGCCGTACGAACAGAACACGCAGCAGTCGCCGGGTTTCGGACGCAGCATCGCGCCGCAGCCCGCACATTCGTGGAAGAACACGCAGGCGTCCTCGGGCATGGACTCCACGCTGCGGTGCCCGCAATGCGGGCAGGTCAGCGTGGATTGTCGGACGGGTTCAGGCGTCATCGGTGTCCGCATCATGGCAGATTTCGGCATCGCGCCACGAAACCGGGTGCCACGGCCTCGGTCATTCATTGCCGCGCACCGCGATCCAGAACGGCAGTTTTCCGTGCGTGTCGATCTGCTTGACGACCTTGAGCGAGTGCGCGTCGATGACCGCGACCTTGCTGGTGGCGGTGACGGTCGCGTACACCCATCGGCCGTCCGTGCTGGCCCTGACACCGTGCGGACCCTGCCCCACGTCGATCTGCTTAACGACCTTGAACGTCGCGGGATCGATTACGTCCACCACGTGGCCGGCAATGCCGCCGGTGAACACGTAGCGCCCACCGGGGACGACATCGATGCCGGCGTGGCCGGGGGCGACAGGAATCACCGCCAGTTCCTTGCGTGTCTTGAGATCCACGGCGGCGACGCTGCCCGTCAAGTCGCGCACCCACAACACCCGGCCGTTGGCGGAAAGATCGAGATTGTGCGGCCCGTGCACGCCGGGCACCGGGATCTCGCCGACCTTCGCGAGGTTGTGCATGTCGAGCACGGCCACGCCCGTGCCGCCCTGCAAGGTGACGTAGGCGAGTTTGCCGTCCGCGGTGAAGCGCGCGTTGTGCGGCGTCTTGCCGACCTTGATGGTCTTGACCGGCTGATGCGTTCGCATGTCGATCACGGTCACCGAATCCGTTCCGGCGCTCACCGCCAGCCCGAAGCGTCCATGCGGCCCGATTGCGACGCCCTGCGGCACCGCGCCGACAACGATCGTGGCAAGCGCCTTGCCGGTCTTCGCATCGACCACGTAGGCATTTTCCGTTCCCGCGCTGCTGACCAGCAGTTTCGTTCCATCGGGGCTGACCGCGACATAGTGCGCACTGTCGAGCTTGCCCCAGGTGGCACCGCCAGGAAACGATTCGACGCTGTTCGACCCTTGCAGGGCGACATAGGCGGTCGACGGGAAATATTGCGCGGGCCTGGCCGCAGCGGCCCACGACGACGCGAGCGCGCAGGCGCACGTGAAAACGATGGCTGCGAATGTCTTTCGCATGGAAGCTCCTCGATTCATCGGATGGCCGAATCTGGCCAGAAGACCGAACTGGTTCCGGTCGCCTTACATGCGCATCGCTCATGGGCGCGCGTCCGTGGGGCGCTTCACGGTCAAAACCAGACACGGAACCCCGCCACGAATTGCAGGTCGTCGGCGGGCTCGCCCTCCGCGCGCGCGAAGCCGCGGCTGCGGCCGAAGCGTTGCTGCCAGACCACGCCGACGTACGGCGCAAATTCACGGCGGATTTCGTAGCGCAGGCGCAACCCGGCTTCGACATCCGACAATCCCGACCCGACGCCACGCTGCGGATCGTCGCGCCCGTAGAAATTGGCTTCCAGCGAGGGCTGCAGGATCAGACGCTGGGTGAAGCGCGCTTCGTACTCGAACGCCACGCGCGCCGCCGTGCGACCCGCTTGCCCGACGTAAAACGTCGCCTCGGTTTCGAACCAGTACGGCGCCAAGCCCTCGATGCCGAACGCCGCCCAGGTGCGATCAGGGCCGATCCCGAAGTCGTGGCGTACGCCGATCTGCGTATCCCAGAACGGCGCGACCGCATGCGACCACAGCGCTTCGGTGCGCATGTCCTGCAAGCGACCCTCCGCGTGCTCGCCTTCGAACTTCAGCCACAACTTGTCGAAATTGCGGCCGTACCAGGCCTGGCCATCGACGGCGATGGCGTGACCGCCATCGCGGGCATCCACGTACTCCAGTCGATCCAGCAACAGGCTGCCAACGGCGGGATCGTCATGCATCTCCATGCCTTCCATGGTCCCGTAGTGGTAGCCATCGGAGTAATCCGGGCTGCGTACGTGGGCGGCCGGCGCGGACGTCGTGTCCATGTCGTGCATGGCGTGCGGAACCGCGCTCGATCCGGCGGATGCGGGCGCGGCGGCGCGGGGTTGCGACGTGTGCTGCGCGTGGTGTTCGTGGTGTGCTTGCCCGGACACCGTCGTGTCCTGCATGGCGTCCTGCGCGGAAGCCGGTGCGCCCGCGAAGATCGCGACGGCGAGCGCGCCGGCCGATGCCGCCCGTTTCATGCGTGCGTTCATGCCACCACCACCTCGCGGAACATGCCCGCTTCCATGTGGTAGAGCAGATGGCAGTGGAACGCCCAACGCCCGGGTGCGTCGGCTTTCACGCGGTACGCGACGCGCTGCGCCGGCTGCACGTTGACGGTGTGCTTGCGCACCTGGAACTCGCCGTCGGGCGATTCGACCTCGCTCCACATGCCGTGCAGGTGGATCGGATGGTTCATCATGGTGTCGTTGCAGAGCACCACGCGCAGGTGCTCGCCGTAACGGAAGTGGACGGGCTTGGCTTTCGAGAAGATCACGCCGTCGAACGACCAGATGAAGCGTTCCATGCTGCCGTCGAGGTGCAGTTCGATTTCGCGCGTGACGGGCTCCGGATACAGCGAGCCGCCCAGCGTATGCAGGTCGGCGTAGGTCAGCACGCGCCGGCCGTTGTCGCGCAGGCCGGGGCCGGGATCATCGAGATTGATGCGCGGCCAGTCGACGCGCATGTCCACGCCGGGATTGTGGAATTCGGTGCGCGCGTGGTTGGCGCGGATCGCGCCCGGCATGGCCATGCCGCCGTGCTGCATGCCATGCATGCCATGGTCGCCCTCGCCCATCGCGCCCATCATGTCGACCATCGTCAAAGTGGGCACCGGATCGAGTGGCGGCACTTCGGCTTCCATGCCGGGGCGCGGCGCCAGGGTGCCGCGCGCGTAGCCGGAGCGGTCGATCGACTGCGCGAAGATCGTGTAGGCGCGATTTTCCTGCGGCTCGACGATCACGTCGTATGTTTCCGCCACTGCGATGCGGAACTCATCGACCGCGACCGGTTCGACGTCCTGTCCGTCGGCGGCGATGACCGACATTTTCAGTCCCGGAATCCGCACATCGAAATAGCTGTTGGCCGAGCCATTGATGAAGCGCAGCCGCACCCGCTCGCCCGGCCGGAACAGCCCGGTCCAGTTGCCGGCCGGCGCGGTGCCGTTCATCAGGTAGGTGTAGGTGAAGCCCGTGACGTCGATCAGGTCGCGCGGGCTCATGCGCATCCGGTTCCACATCGCGCGTTCGCGCAACGCACCGGCCAACCCCATCGCCGACGCATCGCGGAGGAATTCGGGCACGGTGCGCGGGTGGACGTTGAAGTATTCGCTGTGCTTCTTCAGGACCGTGAAGATGCGCTCGGGATCCATATCGGTCCAGTCGTTCAGCATCACCACGTAATCGCGATCGGCGGCGACGCGATCAGGTCCCGCGGGATCGATCACGAGCGCGCCGTAAAGACCGGTCTGTTCCTGGAACCGCGAATGCGCGTGGTACCAGTAGGTGCCGCTTTGCCGCACCGGAAAGCGATAGGTGAAGGTTTCGCCCGGCGCGATGCCGGGGAAGCTGATGCCGGGCACGCCGTCCATGTCGAACGGAAGCAGGATGCCGTGCCAATGGATCGACGTCGGCACGCGCAGGCGGTTGGTGACCCGCAACGAGACGGTCGTGCCCTCGCGCCAGCGCAACAGCGGCCCGGGCAACTGGCCATTGACCGTGGTCGCGACGCGCCGCGCACCGGTGTAATCGACTTCCGATTCGGCGATGTCGAGGTCGAACGTGGTTCCGGACAGGACGCGCGGCTGATTGCCGGCCGTCAAGGCCCAGACGGGCTTCACGAAGCCGCCGAGCACTGCGGCGGTTCCGCCCAGCGCCAGCCCCTGCACGAAGCGGCGGCGCGAAAGCACCGGGATCGATGATTCCGGACTGCCGTGAATGGGTTTCATGAAAATATCCGCGGGCGCGCCACGCGCGCCGACTGCGAAAAAAGACGCCTCGCGATGACCGCGAAGCGGGTGCGATGAAGCGCGGCTTGAATGCCGCGGCGGGCTTCAGGCGATGGGCGGTCGCAACGGCGGCGCCGCGGACGCTGGCGGAACGGGCGTCTTCGGACCCGCGGACCAATGTCCACCGGACGGGACGAACCCAACGAATACCCACGGCACGGTCATCGCGGCCGTTGAAGCCGCCAAACAGTGGCACGCGGTTGGGCAGCAATCGCCATGGCCCGTCGATGGCGCCGGCGCCGCCACGTCATGCGATCCGGCCGAGGCCATCGTCTTGTCGTGGCAGTGCGGAGAGCCGTTCGTGACTTGCGCTTGCGACGGCGGGGCCGGCGCGTGGTTCGCTTCGGTGCCCGACGGCGCGCCGAACGCGAGCGCCGTCCACGCGAGCAACGCCAGTGCAAGCGTCAGGCGAAAAATCGTCGAGTTCGGGCGCGGCACACGAAACATGCATGGGAGCATAGACGCGCCGAAACCGCCGCTCAACCCTGGAGCAGGCTTCATGCGGCCTGGCGCCATCTGTGAACGAGCGGATCGGCCCCTCAGGTCGCCGCGGGATGCCACATCATTCCCAGATCGTCCGCGATCATGGCGAGGCGCTTGTCGCGCGTCCAGAATCTCGTGCCACCCGAGAGCGCGGTGCTGGCCAGCAAGTGCACGTCTACCCAGCCGATGCCGCGCGCGGCCAAATCGTGGCGTTCCAGAAATATCATCGCTTCGCGATGCGTGGCGACGGGCGCCGACGAAAGATTCTCCAGCGCATCGAGAATACGTGCGCGGTGTTTCAACCCGCCGCAGGCGAGCTCACCGATCACGAATGGGTGGCAGATCACGAGACCCGCTCCCAGCAAGCTGGCAAGCGCGGTGTCGCCGCGCCTGAAATGGTCGATCCAGACCGACGTGTCGACCAGGATCATGGGGCGGGCCGACGCCCGCTCCGCGCCTGCGCCACGCGGCGTCGCCGCGGCGCGCGCGCCTTCGGATCGCTGCCACCGAGCCGTGCCAGCCGGCGTGCGGCATCGCGTTCGATCAGTGCGCGCAACGCCTCGTGCAGCACCACCGAACGCTCATCGGTACCGGCGGCGACGCTGGCCGCCTTGAGCAAATCGTCGTCGATTGTCACGGTGGTGCGCATCGCGGTGTCTCCGAATTATGTACCCGGATCATACATCGGATAGCGCATCACCTGATGCGCTATCCTGTGCAAGAACCCCAGCTACCCTGTCCGTTTCGTTCCTGGCATGAACTACCGCCACGCCTTCCACGCCGGCAACTTCGCGGACGTGTTCAAGCACGCGATCCTGCTGGCGCTGCTGGACGCGTTGACCGCGAAGGACAAACCGCTGTGCCATTTCGACACGCACGCGGGACGCGGCCGCTACGCGCTCGACGAGGCGGAGGCGGCGAAAACGGGCGAGTGGCGGGATGGCATCGGGCGACTGTTCGACAGCTCCGAGCCGCCCACACCGCTGCGTCATTATGTCGAGGCAATCCGCGCCTTCAATCCGGACGGAACGTTGCAAAACTATCCGGGCTCACCGCTGCTGGCGGCACGGGCACTGCGTCCTGATGATCGCCTCGTGCTTTGCGAAACGCAGGAAGACGAAGCCGTCGCATTGCGCGCGTTGTTTCGCGACGATCGCCGCGCCCACGTGCATGCGCGCGACGGCTACGCCGCGTTGAATGCGCTGCTGCCGCCGGCCGAGAAACGCGGGCTGGTATTGATCGACCCGCCATTCGAGGCGCAGGAAGGCGAATTCGCGGCAATCGAGGCGGCGCTCGGATCCGCGCATGCCCGCTGGCCGAACGGTGTTTACGCGGTGTGGTGCCCGATCAAAACGCATCGCACCATC
The DNA here is from genome assembly GCA_044464225.1 of Rhodanobacter sp. Classification (GTDB taxonomy): domain Bacteria; phylum Pseudomonadota; class Gammaproteobacteria; order Xanthomonadales; family Rhodanobacteraceae; genus 66-474. Next base: position 36,931 of record JBIQLN010000020.1, read on the forward strand.
GTGCCGTTCCATCGGCACATCGCGAACGGCCCGTTCGACAAAGTGCTCGTCGCGGAGCTGCTGGTGCGTCCCGACGATTCGCCGTTGCGCCTGAACGGCTGCGGCATGCTGATCGCGAATCCGCCGTGGAAGCTGGATGCCACGTTGGCCAAGATGTTGCCGACGCTGCGCGACGCGCTCGCGCAATCCGCGGGCGCATCGGAAAGCCTGCGCTGGCTGCGCGGTGAATGAACGCGACGCGGCGCCGCGCCGGGGTGACCGATTTTGGTTATCCTCGCAGGCGTCCCGCTGTGAACGAGGCCTTCGCCATGCGCGCACCGTTCGGTTCCCCGCTTCTGCTCGTTCGGCTGATGCTCGCGGCGGCACTGCCGGTCGCGATCGCCGCGTGCGCACCCGCGCCCCTCTACAAGGCCGGCCCGGAGATCGTGGATGCCATGCCCGACCAGATCGCCGGTTCGCCGAACAATTTCCCGCAGGCGCAAGTCATCTGGGGCGGCGAAGTGATCGGCGTACAAAATCTGGCCGACCACACGCGCATCGAAGTGCTCGCCTATCCGCTCGATTCGTCGCAGCGGCCCCGGCTCAAGGAGCCCGCGACCGGGCGCTTCATGGCCGAGGTGCCGGGCTTCCTCGAACCGATGAATTTCCCGAAGGGTTCGCTGATCACGGTACGCGGACAGTTCACCGGCACCCAGGCCGAACCAGTCGGGCAAGCGCGCTACGTCTATCCAATGGTGTTCGTGCGCAACGGCGACTTCCATCGCTGGACGCCCGAAGAAATGCGCCAGGGCCATCCCAACATCAGCTTCGGCGTCGGGGTGGGCGTCATACGCTGATGTGCGATCGTCCGTGATCGCCACTCACCGGTTGTTCCGGTCCGTGGCCTGACTTCACACAGCGGCTCGGGTCGTGACATCTGCTCGATTCGAAGAATCCATCCGGCTCGGCGACGGGCGAAGCTTCGTCATGCGGCCGCTGCGTCCCGACGACCTGGAAGCTCTGCGCCGCGCGTTTCTTCGGCTGACGCCCGAGGAAATCGAATACCGATTCTTCTACCGTTCGCGCGAATTGCCGGCGTCGGTGCAGGCGCAGGTGCGCGGGCTCGACCCCGCACGCGATGCCGCGTTCGTGGTGGACGACGCCGGCGAAATCCGTGCCGTCGCGGACCTGCACATGGCGTCGGCGGATGCGCGCACCGCCGAATTCGGGTTGATCGTCGGCAAGGCCATCTCCGGCCACGGCATCGGCAAGCGCCTGATGTTGAAGTTGCTGGACGAAGCGCGCCGCCGCGGGCTGGCTGCGCTGCACGGCAGCGTCCGCGCCGACAATGGACGCATGCTGGACTTGTGCCGCGAACTCGGCGCCACCATTACACCTGACCCGAACGACGCCGGCGTATTGTGCGTGCGCCTCGCGCCGCCGCGGTAGCGCACTGATAAAATTGCCGGTCTTTCCCTCTGCTGGTGCGCAAACGCGCTCCGGCAGTGTTTCGTATTGCGAGCGATCTTCCGTGGCCTCATTCGACATCCCCCTGCCCGCGCTTCCGCGCACGCCCGGCCAGCGTCGCGACTGGCGCGAACCGGCCGGCTCGTCGCTGGCCCTGCTGTTGTGCGAAGCGTCGCGCCGGCGCGACGGCGTGATCGTCGCTGTCACCGCCGACAGCCGCGCGGCGCGCACGCTCGAAGACGAACTGGCGGTATTCGCGGGCGACCTGCCGGTGCTGCATTTTCCCGATTGGGAAACCCTGCCCTACGACCTGTTCGCGCCGCACCCGCAACTGGTGTCGCAGCGCATCGACACCTTGAACCGCCTGCCCGGCACCCGCCGCGGCGTGCTGGTGGTGCCGGTCTCCACGTTGATGCAGCGGCTGGCGCCGCGCACGCACATCGCGGGCAGCGGGCTGTCCGTGGCACGCGGTCAACGGTTGAACCTCGCCGACGAACAGCGCCGCCTCGAAGCCAGCGGCTACCGCAACGTGCCGCAGGTGGGCGAGCACGGCGAGTTCGCGGTGCGCGGTGCGTTGCTCGACATTTTTCCTATGGGCGTGGACGAACCCTATCGCATCGAACTGTTCGACGACCAGATCGAATCGATCCGCGCGTTCGATCCGGAGACGCAACGCTCCTCGCACCCCGTCGATGCGGTCAACCTGCTGCCCGCGCGCGAATTCCCGCTCACCGACGAAGCGATGCGCGCATTCCGCGACCGGCTGCGCGAGCGCTTCCCGATCGACGTGCGCCGCTGCCCGCTGTACCAGGACATGAAGCAGGGCGTGACGCCCGGCGGCATCGAGTACTACCTGCCGTTGTTCTTCGACACCACCGAGACGCTGTTCGATTACCTCGGCGACGAAGCGCTGTTCGTGCTCGCCAACCATTCGCTCGACGCCGCCGAGACGTTCTGGAAGCAGACCGGCGAACGCCACGACCAGCGCGCGCACGACATCGAGCGGCCGGTGCTGCCCCCGATGGAGTTGTACCTGCCGCCGCAGTCGCTGCGCGAACGTCTGAACCGGGTGCTGCGCATCGATCTCGTCGGAAACGACGACAGCCGCGCTGCGGATACCGGCACACGGGCTCCGCCGGAACTCGCCACCAGCGGCGCCGCGGCCGGCGGATTCCCCGCGCGGTTACGCGAGTGGATCGACGCCCACCCGGAACAGCGCGTGCTGGTCGCCGCCGATTCGGCGGGACGGCGCGAGGCGCTGCTGGAGCAATTGGCGACGGTCGGATTGCGGCCCGGGATCGTCGATTCATGGCAGGCATTCACCACCCATCAATCCGGCGAAAGTGCCGGCCCGGGACTTCTGCAAGCACGGTCACCGGGTTCCGGATCGTTCACAGGCGGCATCCCGAATGACGATCGAAAACTGCCGCTTGCCGTGACGGTCGCGCCGCTCGAACGCGGCTTCGTACTCACGGAGCCCCCGGTCGTGGTCTTCACCGAGCGCGAACTGGTCGGCGAACGCGCGCGCACCGAACGCAAGCGCCGCAAGACGGCCGAGCGCGATCCCGAAGCGATCCTGCGCGATCTGACCGAACTCGAAATCGGCGCGCCGATCGTGCACGTCGACCACGGGGTCGGCCGTTACCTCGGCCTCGTCGCGCTGGACGTCGGCGGCATGCCCGGCGAGTTCCTGGCCATCGAATACGCGCGCGGCGACAAGCTCTACGTGCCGGTCGCGCAACTCGCGCTGGTCAGCCGCTATTCGGGTGCCGACGACGAGCACGCGCCGCTGCACTCGCTGGGCGGCGAAAGCTGGGAGCGCGCCAAGCGCAAGGCGGCGGAAAAGGTGCGGGACGTCGCCGCCGAATTGCTGGCGATCCACGCGCAACGCGCCGCGCGGCAGGGCAACGCCATCGATTACGATCGCGCAATGCTGGCGCGCTTCGCGGAAGGCTTTCCGTTCGAGGAAACACCGGACCAGCAGGCCGCCATCGAGGCGGTGCTGGCCGATCTCGCCGCGCCGCAACCGATGGACCGCGTGGTCTGCGGCGACGTCGGGTTCGGCAAGACCGAAGTGGCGCTGCGCGCGGCGGTCGCCGCGGCCAGCGCCGGCAAGCAGGTGGCGGTGCTGGTGCCGACCACCCTGCTTGCCCAGCAGCATTTCGACAATTTCCGCGACCGGCTGGCGGACTTCCCGGTCAGGGTCGAATTGCTGTCGCGCTTCCGCGCGAAGCAGGACGTCGCCGATGCGTTGCAGCGGCTCGCCGACGGCAAGCTCGACATCGTGGTCGGCACCCACAAGCTGCTGCAGCCGGACGTGAAATTCCGCGACCTCGGCCTGGTGATCGTGGACGAGGAACATCGCTTTGGCGTGCGCCACAAGGAACAGTTGAAGAAGCTGCGGGCGGAAGTCGACCTGCTCACGCTGACCGCAACGCCGATCCCGCGCACGCTGAACATGGCGATGAGCGGCATGCGCGACCTTTCCATCATCGCGACGCCGCCCGCGGCGCGGATGGCGGTCAAGACCATGGTCGCGCAATACGACCCCGCACTGATCCGGGAAGCGTTCCAGCGCGAACTCGCCCGCGGCGGACAGGTGTATTTCCTGCACAACAGCATCGACACCATCCAGCGCACCGCGCGCGACCTTGCGGAACTGATCCCCGACGCGCGCATCCGCGTGGCGCACGGCCAGATGGGCGCACACGAACTGGAACAGGCGATGCTGGATTTCCACCGCCAGCGCTTCAACGTGCTGGTGTGCACCACCATCATCGAATCCGGCATCGACGTCCCGACCGCCAACACCATCGTGATCGATCGCGCCGACCGCTTCGGCCTCGCGCAGTTGCACCAGTTGCGCGGGCGGGTTGGCCGCTCGCACCACCGCGCTTACGCGTACCTGATCGTGCCCGACAGGAAGGCGATGACCGCCGATGCGGAAAAGCGTCTTGCCGCGCTGGAATCGCTGGAAGAACTCGGCGCCGGCTTCACGCTCGCGACCCACGACATGGAAATCCGCGGCGCCGGCGAACTGCTGGGCGAGGCGCAGTCCGGCCAGATCGAGGCGATCGGATTTTCGCTGTACAACGAACTGCTGGAACGCGCGGTGCACGCACTTCGGTCCGGCAAGGTGCCGGATTTCGAGCTCGGCGGCGACAGCGGCACCGAGATCGAGCTGCACATGCCGTCGCTGATCCCGGACGATTACCTCCCCGACGTGCACACGCGCCTGACGCTGTACAAGCGCATCGCCAGCGCGGGCGACGAGGAAGCCTTGCGCGAGCTGCAGGTCGAGATGATCGACCGTTTCGGCCTGCTGCCGTCGGCGACCAGGAACCTGTTCGCGATCGCATCACTGAAGCTGCGCGCGGACGCGCTCGGCATTCGCAAGGTCGACCTCGGTGCCGCCGGCGGGCGCATTACCTTCCGCGTCCAACCAGCCATCGATCCCGCCACCATCATCCGGCTGATCCAGCAAAAACCGCGTGTGTACAAACTGGACGGGCAGGACAAATTGCGGATCGCGATGGAGCTGCCGGAACCGGCCGATCGCCTGCGCGTCGCTGGCGAACTGCTGGATACGTTGGCGGTGCGCAGCAAGGCTGCCTGACCGCCATCAGGCCGTGGATCTTCGTGGCCCGCCTACCGCGCGACTGCGGCCGCAACCCGCCGGCGCATGCTTGAACCACACCTGATCGCCCCGTGCCGCTTGACGCGGGCTTCACGAACCGACGACGGAAACCGCGGTCTACTGGGGTGACGCCCCACACGTCCCGGTGCACAAGGAGGCTCCATGGGTACGCAACGTTCGATCCGTCTTTCGCTCGCCGGCACCATCGCGATGACGCTGTTCGGTGTTGCCGCGGCGGCGACCGCATCGCCGCAACAAACCACCCAACCGATGCCCCCGCCTCCACCGGCGCAGCCGATGCCTCCACCTCCGCCGCCTGCGCAATCCACGCCCACGCCACCTCCTCCGCCGGCGCAGCCGACTCCGCCAGCGCAGCCGATGCCGCCGGCCCCGCCGGCGCAACAGGCCGTGCCGGCACCGCCGCAGCCGTCGCCATCGTCCGGGTATGGCACGCAGCAACAATCGGGGTCCGGGTTTTATCAAGGCACGGAAACCAGCGCACAGTACCCGCTTCCCGACGGCAACGGGGGCACGCTCACCGTGAACGCCGGCATGCCCGCGCAGGTCCGGGACTACGGCCCGCCGCCGTCGTTTGCCACCCTGGACGCCAACCACGACGGACGCATCAGTGCGGACGAAGCACAGGCGTATCCGCCACTGGACAGTGATTTCCTTTACGCCAGCCGCCAGGGCAAGTCCATCAGCCGCGGGCAATACGAAAAGTGGGTGCAGAACCAGCATTGAGCGCGGGAAGGACCGGGTGACGCGGTTGCGCAGCCGCCCGGGGCCTGGGCATCATGGCGGCCTCCCGCGCACAGGCCGCCCCCATGTCCACTCCGGTATCGTCCGCGCCCGTCGTCACGTCCCGCGCCACGCTGGATGACCTCGACGCCTTGACGCTTTTGTTCGACGGCTACCGGGTGTTCTACAAACGAGCTTCCGATCGTGCACTCGCGCGAGCGTTCCTGGAAGCGCGGCTGCAACGCGGCGAATCGGTGATCTTCATCGCCCGTGACGCGGCGGGCGAAGCGCTCGGCTTCACCCAGTTGTATCCGTTTTTTTCGTCGGTCTCGGCGCACCGCATCTGGGTGCTCAACGACTTGTTCGTGGTGCCCGCCGCCCGGCATGGGGGTGTGGCGCGCAGGTTGATGGAATGCGCCCGCGCATTCGCGCTGGAAACCGGCGCCCTGCGCCTGGTGCTGGAAACCGCCGAGGACAATCATCCCGCCCAGGCGCTCTACGAATCCCTGGGCTACGTCCGGGAATCCGGCACGCGGCATTATTCGCTGGAACTCGGCTGAGCCGGCGCGAGCTTCAGGGGTGCGGCGGCTGCCGCACGCTCGCGATGTGCCGAGAACGCGACCGCTGGTACACGTACACGGTGGCTGGCGGCAGGTTGCGTGCCGCAAAACCCGCGCGATGCATGCGCAAGCCAAGCGCATCGCGTTCGTGGCGGCGCACGGGGCTGGCCGGGCCGTAGGTGAACTGGATGAAACGGCCGCCCTCCCCCAGCGCGGCGAATGCAGCGCGCAGGATGTCGCAACGCAGGCTGCTGCTCATCGACAACATCCCGAGCCCGCTGACCACCGCATCGAGTTTGCCATCGGCAAGCAGGCCATGTTCTTCGGCCAGCGTGTCGAGATGGCGCGCATCCGCGCATGCGACCGCCACGCCGGGGAACCGGTCGCGCAGGAAACCCGCAAGGTCCGGGTTGATTTCCACCACCAGCAACCGCGAGGTCTTGATGCCCGCATCCAGCAGCGCCCGGGTGAAGACCCCGGTGCCCGCGCCCACCTCGACGACACGCTCGCAGCCCGGCGGCAGCTGCTCGACCATCAATCGCGCCAGCTGCCGCCCGGAGGGTGTGACCGATGCCATCTTCACCGGATCGCGCATCCATTGCCGCAGGAACGTGCGGATCGAATGCAAATCGAGGGCGGCTTCGCCGCCCTCGCGCGGATCAAGGCTGGAATGGGAACTCATGCGCACGCAGTTTTAGCACATCGCGCGTTACGGGGTTCATAAACCCGCGGGCCACGCGCACGCATCAATGATGGCGATGACGGTAATAACCACCGCGCCGATGGTGCCAGCCGCGCTGGTGATGGTAGCCACCCCGGTAGTGGTGGTAGCGCGGTGCGTAGTAGCCATAGCCGTAGTAAGCGGGCCGCGGCACGTAGTACACGGTTGCAGGCGCCGGGTAGTACACAGGGGCCGCGTACGCCGGCGCGTAGTACACCGGCGGGGGCGGCGCCCAGTAACCGCAGCGCCAGCAGTTGCCGACGCTGACGCCTATGCCCGGCGCCGAAAAACCGATTCCGACACGTACGTGCGAATGCGCAAACGCGCTCGGCGCGATCCAGAACGATGCAGCGAGCAGGGCGATGGCCAGAACCGTGCGACGAAGGAATCCACGGATGTTCATGGTATGCCTCCCAACTTCAGCCCACCCCGCATGCTCGTGCGTGCGGACTGAATCATGGCTTAAATCGATGTTCCCCCGCCCGCATCGACACGGCTCGTCGCGCGAAGCGGGAGCGGAACCCCAAGCGGTCGATGCAGTTACCCGAAACCAACCAATTCCGGATCGCGCTGCGCGCGTCCGGAATGGCGAGCGCAAGGAACTTGTCGAGGTGGGTCGCGCAAAGTGCCCGGAATGACGACCCGGCACTTGCCATTCCGGGCCGCTCCCGCGTGGGGGAGCGGAACCTGGATGGGTCTCAGCCACTCAACGTTTCCGCAGCAACCAGCAGCCATGGATGTGCGGATGTCGGGCAAAATCCGCCGGAATGCTGGCGCGACCGACGTCCTCGATCGCGAAGGTTTGGGAGAGTGCCTCGACATCGAGCCTGAAGCGCCGGAAGTTGTTGGAGAACACGATCACGCCATCGTCGCGCAGGCGGCGTGCACAGGCTTCCAGCAATTCGACGTGGTCGCGTTGGACGTCGAAATCGCCCGCGCGTTTGGAATTCGAGAACGTCGGCGGATCGACATAGATCAATCCGAAGCGTGCACGGCTCTCGGCGAGAAACGTCACGGCGTCTGCCCGGGCGAGCACATGGCCGCTGCCGCCGAACCCGTTCAACACAAGATTGCGTGACGCCCATTCGAGGTAGCCCTGCGACAAATCCACGCTGGTGGTGCTGCGCGCGCCGCCCGCCGCCGCGTACACGCTGGCCGCGCCGGTGTAGGCGAACAGGTTCAGCACGTCGCGACCGCGGGACAGTTCGCGCAGCCGCGCGCGCACCAGGCGGTGGTCGAGGAACAAGCCCGTATCGATGCGGTCGCGCAGGTTGACGAGAAAGCGCAGGCCGCCCTCTTCCACCACCAGGAATTCCTCGCGCGCCGCAAAACGGCCGTACTTGCTGCCGCCCTTGCCCCGCGCGCGGGTCTTGGTGACAGTCCGTTCGCGCGGAACGTCCAGCGCCTCACGTGCTGCGCGTTGCAGATCGCGCCAGCGCGTTTGCGCGGCGTTGGCGTCGACGCTGGCTGGCGGCGCGTACTCCTGCACGTGCAGCCATGTCTGCGCCGCGGCCTCGTCGCCCGCTTCGGCCTCGTCCTCGGGCCAGCCGCGATAGACGTCGATCGCCGCGGCGTACTCCGGCAGGTCGGCGTCGTAGACGCGGAAGCAGGTGACGCCTTCGCGCGCAAGTTGCTTGCGCAGGTTGCGCAGGTTCTTGCGGATCCGGTTGGCGACCATCTCCGCACCGGCCGACAACGGCGCGGCCTCGGGCGCCGCCGAAGGCGCGCGGATTTCGGCCCATCCCAACCGGCACTCGATGGCGCCGTTGAACAGCGCGTAGTGTTTGTCGGGACGCAGGCCGAGCGCGCGTTCGAGTTCCGGCTCGCTGGTCAGCACCGCCGCATGCCAGCCGACAAACCGCGAACGCAGGCGCTCGCCGAACGCGCGATACATCGCGGGCAGCGTCGCGAGATCGCCCATGCGTTCGCCATAAGGCGGGTTGGTGATCACCAGTCCCGATGCGAAGCCTGCGGGCGGTTCCAGGTGTTCGACCGCGCGCTTGTCGAGGGTGACGAAACCCGCGACGCCGGCGCTCTGCAAGTTGTGCGTCGTGATCGTGATCATGCGCGGATCGCTGTCGCTGCCGAAGAAACACGGGCGCAGTTCGCGCAGCCCTTCCTGCGCGCGTTCCTGCGCCGCATCGCGCAGGCGCTTCCATGACCCGGCGTCATGGCCGCGCCAGCCGAGGAATCCGAAATACCCGCGCTGCAGCGCGGGTGCGACGCCCGCGGCCATCCACGCCGCCTCGATCAGCAACGTACCGGAACCGCACATCGGATCGACCAGCGCGCCGCCCGCTTCGTAAACCTCCGGCCAGCGCGCGCGCAGCAGCATCGCGCAGGCGAGGTTTTCCTTGAGCGGCGCTTCGCCCTGGTCGCGTCGCCAGCCGCGGCGGTGCAACGGTTCGCCCGACAAGTCGAGCGAAAGCGTCGCATGACCCTTGCGCAATCGCAGGTTCACGCGGACATCCGGGCGTTCGGGCTGCACCGTGGGGCGCGTTTCGTAGCGTTCGCGGAACTGGTCGGCTATCGCATCTTTCGTCTTCTGCGCCGCGAAACCCGAATGCGTGATCGTGCCACTGCTGCCGATGGCATCGATCGCGAGGGTGGCGTCGGGCGCCATGTGCTGCGACCAGTCGACGCCCCGCACGCCGACGTACAACGCCTCGGCGTCACCGGCCGCGAATTCCGCGAGCGGCATCAGGATGCGGCTGGCCAGTCGCGACTCGAGGCAGGCTCGGTACGCGCACGTCATGTCGCCTTCGAAACGCACGCCCGCCAGCGCTTCGTGCGCATCGGCGCCCAGTGCGGCCAGTTCGTCGCGCAGCAGGTACTCGAGGCCCTTCGGACACGTGGCGAAATACTGCGTCACGGGGATCGATTCACTTCCGGACCGACTCGAGAAACCCGCGGAATTCCCGTTCGATCACCGGCACATGCAAGGCCAGGCGATGGTCGTCCGGCAACAGCAGGGCCGGCATGCCGCGTGAACGCGCGAATGCCTGCGCCGCCAGCACCGGACACAGCGTGTCCTCGTAGCCATGAACCAGCATCGCGGGGACGTCGGCCGCCATGTCGAACGGCTGCGCGCATTCGGGGATCATCGTCGGCAAGGCGACCAGGAACAGACCGTCGCACGGCGCGCGCAGCGACGCCAATCCGGATACGAACGCGCCCATGCTGGAACCCGCCAGCACCAGCGGCCGCGGGGCGTCCCGCATTGCCGCGACGAGCCGTTCGACCCGCGGCGGCACCGCACCCGCATAGCCGAGTGCGTCTTCGTCGCGGTAATCGGGCCGGGCAGTGCTCCAGCCCAGCGATTCGGCCACCCGCGCCAAGGCGCTGACCTTGGTGGCTTCGGGTCCGCTGTCGGTACCGTGGGAAAGGATGACGTGACCGGGCATGGTTGGCGTGGGGAGAAAAACGGGATGGGCGAAAGCGTAGCAGGCGTACCCCGCACTTCGCCTTCCGTGCAACACTTTGCATCATGGAATTGCCCATGATCCGGGACCAGCCGCTGCCTTACGCCGGGCGCCTGCAACCGCGCGCACCTGCCAGCGTCGACCTGGTGGTGGTCCATTGCACCGAGCTGCCGGACCTCGCGACCGCGCGCGAATACGGCGAGCGCATCGTGCACGCGAGCGGCACCGGCAACAGCGGGCACTACTACATCGATCGTGACGGCAGCGTGCTGCGCTTCGTGCCCGACGATCGCGTCGCGCACCACGTGCGCGGCCACAACGAACGTTCGGTCGGCATCGAGCTGGTCAACACCGGCCGCTGGCCGGATTGGTTCGACTCGCGCCGGCAGGCGATGACCGAACCGTATCCAGACGCCCAGATCGATGCACTGCTGGCCCTGCTCGCGCACCTGCGCGCGGCATTGCCGGGATTGCAGAAAATCGCGGGCCACGAGGATCTCGACACCGGATTGGTCGCCGCCAGCGACGATGCTTCGAAGGACGTCCGGCGCAAACTCGATCCGGGCCCCATGTTCCCGTGGCATGCCATCGTGCCTGCCTGCGGGCTGGAACGACATCGCTAGCGGGCCACGTCACTTCACGAATCCCATGCCGGAATTCACCGTCCAGCCGCTGTTCCACTCGGCCACCGTCGCGGCCCACGACGTGCTCTGCCGCGGCGAATGTCGCCATCGCGGCGACGAGGAATGCGCGACGGCCACGCACCTGGTGTTCCCCTACCGCGGCCTGTTCATGCGCCACGTCGGCAGCACGCAATCGGTGGCCGATGCCAACCACGTGCTGTTCTTCAACGGCGGCGAGGGCTACCGGGTCAGCCATCCGGCAACGGGCGGCGACGCCTGCCTGTCGCTTTCGATCTCGCAGCCCCTGCTCCGGGAACTCGCGCCCGCCGCGCTGCTGCAGCCTCGCGATGCGCCGATGTTCCGCAGCCAGTCGCTGCGCATCGACGGACGCGCGCAGGTGCTGGTGGCACTGCTTCGCCACAGCCTGCGCAGCGGCGCGATCGAACCACTGGAGGCCGAGAGTCTTGCGTTGACCCTGGTCTGCCGCAGCCTCGGCCCACGCACCACCCACCCAGTGGGTTCGACCCGCGCACGCCAGCGGCTGGTCGACCGCGCCAAGCTGCTGCTGGCCAGTGACCTCACCCGCCGCTGGACGTTGGGCGACATCGCATCGGAAGTCGGTGGTTCGCCGGTGTATCTGACGCAGGCTTTCAAACAGGTCGAAGGCATGTCGTTGTACCGCTATCACCTGCGGCTGCGGTTGGCGCGTGCGTTGGACCTGATCGCCGATTGCGAAGACGTGGCTGCGCTGGCTCTGGATCTCGGCTTCTCCAGCCACAGCCATTTCAGCGCGGCGTTCCGCCAGGCCTACGGCCGAACGCCCAGCGAATTTCGCGATGCCGCACTGGCCAAGGCGTGAACCGCCAAATTTTCTGCCAATGCAGGTTGGGCTGATCCCGGGCTTGTCCAGGAGAAGCCCAAGGTCTGCCGGCGAGGGCGTTGGGCTTCGCTGCGCTCAGCGCCAACCTACAAGAGCGGCGCGATCCGTGCGTTCCATCGTTCGCAGGCAGGTTGGGCTGATTCCGGACTTGTTCCGGGAGAAGCCCAACTACCACCGGAGGGAGCGTTGGGCTTCGCTGCGCTCAGCGCCAACCTGCGGGAGCGATATGCCCCACGGTCCCGGAAGACGAAGCTCCGAATTTCGCTAAATTTCCTGACAGCCGCCGGCATCGTGCGGTGGTTCCATGTGCATGCCCGATCGCGGGCATCACCGGAGAACCACCATGGAAGCGAAAGAAGCCACCTGCGCCGTCTGCGACTACCCGCTCGACGGCAATGCCATCCAGGTCACGATCGGCGGCCGCACCGTCGAAGTCTGTTGCGAGGAGTGTGCGCAAAAGCTGCGCGACGCCGAAGCCCACGCATGAGCGGCGCACCGCCGCATTGCCTGCCATGAACCGGCGCCGGGATTGCCCGGCGCCGCTTTCCGGCAGTCCGCTTCGGCGCGAAGACACTTGCGCGGCTCGTCCCCCGCCAGGAGAAACGATGGCGCACATCCATCTCGAAACGATCATCCACGTTCCACTCGCACAGGTCTGGGCCGCACTTTCGGACGTCGGCGCCCTGCACACCCGGCTGGTTCCGGGCTTCGTCGTCGATTGTGCATACGACGGCGAGGTGCGAACCGTCACTTTCGGGAATGGCCTCGTCGCACGCGAGCACATCCTCGACGTGGACCCTGACACGAAACGGGTGGCGTGGTCTGCCGAAGGCGGCAACCTCTCGCACTACAGCGCGTCGGCCCAGCTTTTCACGGCCGGCGCGCGCACGTGCCGCGTGGTCTGGCTCGCCGACCTGCTGCCCCATGAAGCCGCGCCGGGCATCGCGGCGATGATCGAACAGGGACTGGCCGCCATGAAGCGTCATCTCGAGGCGGTGGAAAGGGCGTCGGCCTGACCCCGCTGCTTTCCGCGGCCACCATCGGAGAAACCTGCATGGACCCATCCCGTTCCTGTCGCATCGCGGTCTACGGTGCCTATGGGCACACCGGTCGTTTCGTGCTGGACGAGCTGCGCCGCCGCGGTTTCCTGCCGATCGCATGCGGGCGCGATGCGACACGGCTGCAAGAACTGGCCGCCGCCACCGGCATCGAGACCCGCGTGGCGGCCGTCGACGATGCGGCCGCACTGGACGCGGCCTTCGCCGGTGTGGCCGCCGTCGTGCATTGCGCCGGTCCTTTCCTCGACACCGCGGCGCCGGTATTGGACGCGGCGTTGCGTGCGCGCATCCACTACCTCGATGTCGCGGCGAAACAACGCGCCGTGGCGGACACGCTCGCCCGCGATGCCGACGCGCGCGCCGCAGGCGTGACCGTGCTGCCCGCGATGGCGTTCTACGGTGGACTTGCCGACTTGCTGGTCACCGCCGCACTCGGCGGGGCCACCGATGCGGACGCGGTGGACATCGCCATCGCGCTCGACGGTTGGCACCCGACCCGGGGCACGCGCATCACCGGCGAGCGCAACCACTACCCGCGCACCTGTATCGAAGACGGCCGGACATGCGTGCTCCCCGATCCGGCTCCGATTCGGGAAACCGATTTTCCGCCGCCGTTCGGCCGGCTGGAAACCGTGCTGCTCACGCTGTCGGAAGCGGTGCTGGTGCCACACCATGTAGCGTGCCGCAATCTGCATTCGTGGATGAACCTTGCGCCGCTGCGTGACCTGGACGATCCCGCGACGCCACCACCGACCGCGGCCGACGAGCGCCGGCGCTCCGCGCAGCGCTTCATGGCCGATGTACGCGTGTGTCGCGGCAACGGCAGTGTCCGGATGTGCGCCAGCGGTCGCGACATCTACGCCAGTACCGCGCCATTGCTTGTCGAGGCCCTGCAGCGGATCCTCGATAACCGCGTGTGCGGCTGCGGGGTGCTCGCTGCAGGCCAGGCGTTCGAGGCGGACGATTTCCTGGCATCACTTGCGTCCGCAGGGGTCGCCGTCACGCGCGCACCCGAAGCGACGGAAGCCGCGCCGGTATAATTCCGCGTCTTTTTTGTCCCTGCCGCCACGCCATGACCCAACCGCACGTCGACGAGCTGATCAAACTGCTGCAACTCGAATGCCTGGAGGACAACCTGTTTCGTGGGCAGAGCCGCGACATCGGCACGAAGTACGTGTTCGGCGGACAGGTATTGGGGCAGGCGCTGTCGGCCGCGCAGCAGACGGTCGACCCCGCGCGCGCCGCGCATTCGCTGCACGCGTATTTCCTGCGCGCGGGCGATGTCGAGGCACCGATCGTCTACCACGTCGATCGTGCCCGCGACGGCCACAGCTTTTCGGTGCGGCGCGTGGAAGCGATCCAGCACGGCAAGCCGATCCTGAACTGCGCGGTGTCGTTCCAGATCGACGAGTCGGGCTTCGAACACCAGACCTCCATGCCGGAGGTGCCGAAACCCGAAGACCTCGAGCCGCCCACGTCGCTGCCCGAGGCCGAACTCGCCAGGCTGCCGCCCAAGCTGCAGCGCTGGCTGTCCACCGATGGTCCGTTCGAATACCGGTTCGTGTGGCCACGCGACGAGCTGCACCCGCCCAAGCGGCCGCCCTACCAGCACATATGGTTTCGCCTGAGCCAGCGGATCGAGGCCGCGCCCGCGTTGCATCGCGCGCTGCTCGCGTACGCCTCCGATTACCACCTGATCGGCACCGCCTTGCTGCCGCACGGGGTTTCCTACCTGACGCCCAACCTGCAGATGGCGAGCCTGGACCACGCGTTGTGGTTCCATCGACCGTTCCGGGTCGATGATTGGTTGCTGTATTCGTGCGAAAGCCCGACCGCGCAGGGCGCCCGGGGATTGGTGAGGGGGCAGATGTTCGATCTGTCCGGCAAACTCGTGGCATCGACCGCGCAGGAAGGGCTGTTGCGTCTGCGGGAACTCCGCAATCCCTGAACCCCTTGTCGCCGGACGACGCGAAAAAACGCATCCTTAACACGCCATTCCTGCGCAATCGGCGGGTCATTACGCGCCGCGGAAACTGTCGTAAACTTTCCGCATGCGAAGGGTTTACAGCTCCCCCCGAATCGAAAACGTCGAGCGGCTGGTCGCGGTGATGGCCGAACACGGCATTGCCACCAAGGTGACCAACCTGCGCGCGTACGACAGCAAGAGTTACCGGCGGTTTTCCTATGCCCGTCCCGGCAGCAGCGACAACTGGCCCTCGGTGTGGGTGAAGCACGCCAGCGACCACACCCGCGCCCGCCAGTTGATGCGCGACATCGGCATCGAACCCGTGACGCGCTACGCGGAAGAACTGGCCGCGTACCGGTTCCAGAAAACCGGCGGCCGCGCACGCAGCCCCGCGCACGTCGCCGCCCGCGTGCGTACCGCGGTGCTGGTCGCGGTGTGCATCGCCATCGCCATCTACGGAGCGAAATTGATTTCGGTCTGGTGAAATGACCCTGCGCAGCGAACGCGTCCGGCTGTTCCAGACCCTCCCGCACCCGTGCGGCTATTTCGAGGGGCGCACCGCGCAGAACCTGGTGCTGGATCCCGCCGCGCCGAACCTGCCCAAGCTCTACGCACTTTCCCTGGCCCGCGGCTTCCGCCGCGCCGGCGGCCACGTCTATCACCCGCATTGCCAGCGTTGCCACGCCTGCGAGCCGTGCCGGATCGACGTGGCGACGTTCACGCCCGACCGCAGCCAGCGCCGCTGCCTCGCGGCGAACCGCGACATCGAACTGGCCGAGTGCCGACCCGGCCTCACCGCCGAGCGCCAGGAGTTGTACGCGCGCTATCTGCACGCGCGCCATCCGGGTGGCGGCATGGACGAAGCCAGCGACGAGGACTTTTCGCATTTCCTTGCGGCGCCCTGGAGCCCCACGGTCTTCCTCGAATTCCGCCTGGACGGCCGATTGATCGCGGTCGCCGTCACCGACGTCTGCGAAACCGGGCTGTCCGCGGTGTACACCTTCTTCGATCCCGAGCTGCCGAAACGCGGCCTGGGCACTTACGCGATCCTTCGCCAGATCCAACTGGCACGCCTGCGCGGCGTGCCCCACCTGTACCTCGGCTACTGGATCGCGCACCATCCCAAGATGGGCTACAAGGCGCGTTTCCACAGCCTGCAGGTACTCGGGCCGGACGGTTGGGCACCCATCGCGCGACCTTCCCGGATCAGGCCATGAAACGGTTGGGCATTGTTTTCGGCGTGCTCGCGGTGCTGCCGTTGGCGTCGGGCGCGGCCACGCCGACGCAAACCGCCTCGAACCTGCAAGACGTCGCAAAACGCGCCGTCGAAAAACTGGAACAGCGCTGGATCACCGACATCGCACGTGGCGACCGCGACGATCTCGCCACGTTGCTGGCCGACGATTACCGCGACATCGACTGGAAAGGCGCCATCCGCGACAAGCCCACCCTGTTGGCCGGGCTCCACCCGTCCGCGGATACCGCGCAGCACATCACGCAACTGCGGGTGCGCGTGTGGGGCGACACCGCCGTCGCAACCGGCATCAACGAAGTGCATTCGCGCAGCGAGGGCTGGACCGTCGAGGTACCGTTCACCGACGTATTCGCGCGCGTCGACGGCCGCTGGCTTGCCGTCTCGTCACAGGAAACCGTGCGCAAGCCTTCCAAATCCTGACCCGCGCGCACGGCATGCAGGGCGGGAGCAGCGATGCAGGGCCCGCCGCCCGAACGCGAAGGCAGCTGTCACCCGCCCTGCATGGGCTGAACGACCTGCGCCTCCGGATACGGGTGCAGGTCTTCCAGCGATCGTGACAACCCGTCGTCGACCACCACCCGGCAATGACTGCGGCGCAGGCTGCGCGGATCGGGCGCGCCGCAACTGTGCGCGATGATGCCGACCTCGTGCATCACGTTGCGCGCGTAATTCGCCACCCGCTCGGCCTTGTCGGTCACCACCAGGCCGCGCTGCAGGCGCGGATCGTGGGTGGTGATGCCGGTCGGGCACGTATTGCGATTGCAACGCATGGCCTGGATGCAGCCCAGCGAGAACATGAAACCGCGCGCCGAATTCACGAAGTCCGCGCCCATCGCAAGCGCCCACGCCACTTCGTAGGCCGTGATGCACTTGCCGGCGCAGATCACCTTGATGCGCTCACGCAGCCCCTGTTCGATCAGGGTGTCGACCAGCAGGGGAAGCGATTCGCGCAAAGGCAACCCCATTCCTTCCATCAGCGTCTGCGGCGAAGCCCCCGTACCGCCCTCCGAGCCATCCACGATGATGAAATCGGGCGCACTGGGCAACCCGCGCCGGTGCACCTCCACGCACAAGTCGCGAATCCATTCGGCGCCGCCCAGCACCGCCTTGAAGCCGACCGGCAGCCCGCTGACCTCGCGCACGTGGGCAATGAAGTCCAGCAATTGCACGACGTTGCCGATGTCCGGGTGGCGGTTGGGGCTGACCGAATCCTCGCCCACCGGAATGCCGCGGATCATCGCGATTTCCGGCGTCACCTTGGCGCCCGGCAGCAGGCCGCCCAGGCCCGGCTTCGCGCCCTGCGACAACTTGATGCTGACCATCTTCACCTGCTCGTGCGCGCAGATCGCGCGCAGCTTGGCGTCGTCGAGCCGCCCGTCCGGGGTACGCACGCCGTACTTGGCGGTGCCGATCTCGAACACGATGTCGCAGCCGCCCTCCAGGTGATACGGCGCCAGCCCGCCCTCGCCGGTATCCAGCCAGATGCCCGCCTTGGCCGCACCGCGCGACAATGCGCGCACCGCCGGTGCCGACAAGGCGCCGTAGCTCATCGCGGAGATGTTGAAGAACGCGGCGTGGGAATAGGGTTTGCGCGCATGCGGGCCGATCAGCAGCGGCGCGGGTTCCACTGCATGCTCGCCGAGATCCGGAAACGGCGCATTCACGAAGAACGGCACCCCCTCGACGCGCAGGTCGCGGGTCGACCCGAACGCACGGGTGTTGTCGGTGTCGACCGAAGCGCGATGCACCCACACCCGTTCTGCCCGGTTGAACGGCAGTTCCTCGCGATCGAACGCGGAAAAATAGCGCCGAAAAAACACCCCGAGGTGCTGCAGCAGTTTGCGCGAATGGCCGATCACCGGATAGTTGCGCAGGATCGCATTGCGGGTCTGCAGGCGGTCGTAGACGAACAGCGCTGCAGCCAGCGCCAGCCCGACCAGCAACAGCAGCAACACGATCGAAGCCAGGACCTCGACCGCGATCAGCGACCAGCCCGGTGTACCTGCAGCACTCATGTCCACGCCTCCCCTCCGCGATCGCCTTGGATTCTAACCATGCCCGAAGGCCCCTTCACGCCGCGGCATCGCTGGGCAGGCAACGCTATGCTTGCGGACCCTCGATTCGCACGGGCCGCCGCGTTCCGGTCCACCGTGCATGCAACCGGAGCGACCGATGCCCGACGCCAGCACTTCCCCGGCCTATTCGCCATGGACGCGCCGCCTGCACTGGCTGGTGTTCGGGCTGGTCGCCGCTGCATTGCTGCTGATCTATATCCATGGCTGGACCGCGCGCGGCACCGGCATCCACGCGACCGCCAAGTGGGCGCACACGCAATTCGGCATTGCGGTGCTGCTGATGATGCTGCCGCGCCTGCTGGTGCGCAGCCGCCGGAAAGCGCCCCGGGTGGCGCCGCCGCTGCCGGCGTGGCAGGCATGGCTGGCGAAGATCACGCATCTGGCGCTGTACGTGCTGCTGTTCGCGACACCGCTGCTGGGTATCGCCAACCGCATGTGGAATCCCGGCGCATGGGATCTCCTCGGCATCCCGTTGCCGCACGTGGCGCACCCCGATCGCGGCTTTGCCCACGTTCTCGAAAGCATCCACGGTGATTTCGGCAACTTGTTGATGTATCTGGCTGCAGTTCATGCAGCCGCAGCCCTGTTCCATCACTTCGTGCGGCGCGACGACACCCTGAAACGCATGTTGCCGAAACCGTCGGCAGATTGAAGGCGCGGCGCGCGGCAGACCCGGGCCGCGCCGCGCAAGGCCCGAATTGACCCCCGCTTGAGCGATTTGATATCAATATGATATCTTCAAGTCACCCAAGCGGAGACTCCCATGAACGAAACGCGTGCTTCCTCGCTGTCCGGCATTCCCTTCGCGGTGCTGTTCACGATCGCCCTGCTCTTCTGCGTCGCGGGCTTCGTCCACGGCGCGCTGCACCAGGTGATCGGCATCCTCGCGGGTTCGGTGATCCTGTTCGCGTTCTTCGCGTTCCTGTGCAAGGGCTTTTTCCAGGTCCAGCCGAACCAGGGCGTGGTGTTGATGCTGTTCGGGCGCTATGCCGGCACGGCGCGCGAAACGGGCCTTCGCTGGACCAATCCGTTCCTCACCAAGCGTGCGGTCAGCCTGCGGGTGCGCAACTTCGAGTCTTCCAAGCTCAAGGTGAACGACGCCGACGGCAATCCCATCGAGATCGCCGCGGTGATCGTGTGGCAGGTGGTCGACACCGCCGAGGCCGTGTTCCAGGTCGACGATTACGAAAACTACGTGCACATCCAGAGTGAATCGGCGCTGCGCCAGATGGCGCAAAGCTACCCGTACGATGCGCACGACGACGGCAAGCCCAGCTTGCGCAGCCACGGCGACGAAATCACCGCGCACCTTCGCGACCAGATCCAGGAACGCCTGGGCCGCGCCGGCGTGCAGGTGCTCGAGGCGCGCATCAGCCATCTCGCCTACGCGCAGGAAATCGCGCAGGCCATGCTGCAGCGCCAGCAGGCCGGCGCCATCATCGCCGCACGCACGAAGATCGTCGAAGGCGCGGTCAGCATGGTCGAAATGGCGCTGGCGCACTTGAACGAGCACAACATCGTGGAGCTCGACGAAGAGCGCAAGGCCGCGATGGTGTCCAACCTGCTGGTGGTGCTGTGCGGTGAGCGCGGCACGCAGCCGGTGCTGAACACGGGAAGCTTGTATCAGTGATCGCCGATCACGACGATCAAGACCGGCCACCCACGGCTGGCTTTCCACACCAGCGCGCGTCCGGATGCAAATGAGTACCGACAAGGACAAAAAGGCTTATCCGCTGCGCATCAACGCGGCGGTGCTGGACGCCATGCAGCGCTGGTCCAACGACGAGTTGCGTTCGCTCAACGCGCAGATCGAATACGTGTTGCGCGAGGCGTTGCGCAACGCCGGCCGACTGAAAACCGGCGCCAGGCACCACCCTCCCTCATCGCATTGAGACGACGCCATGAACACCGAGACGCGCTGGACCTACAAAGTTGTCCGCTTCAAATCCTCGAAGTTCTTCAAGCTGCATCCCGATCCCGAAGAAGTCACCGACCGGTTGAACCAGTTGGGCCGCGACGGCTGGGAACTGGTGCACGTGGTCGAAGGCTACGGTGTACCCTCGCCTGTGTTCTACCTCAAGCGGCCGACATGATGTCGCGCCCGCGCACCCGGAGCCGCCCATGCATCGCAAACTGATTGCCGCCACGTTCGTGGCATTGGCCGTGCCCGCCGTGTCCTTGGCGGCCGGACAGCAGCACCCCGCCGCCAGCGCACAGGATCATCCGGCGGCCAGTGCGCACGCCAACGCCATGGCCGGCGCAGCCGGCGCGGCCCGCATCGAAACCTGCACCGCCACCACCAACACGCTCATCGACCATCTCGAACAAAGCGATTTCACGGGGGCGACTTCGAATTTCGACGCCAACATGAAAGCGAATCTCGACGCAGACAAGCTCGGCCAATTCTGGAAGCAGGTCGCGAGCCAGGTGGGTGCGTTGCAGGGCCGCGGCGCGCCCCAGAACATGATGTACGAAGGCCACGCCGTCATCACCTTGCCGCTGCACTTCGAGAAGGGCGACGCCAACGCGCAGGTCGCCTGCGACACCGACGGCAAGGTGGCCGGATTCTTCCTGCGCCCGGCGCCCATGCCGGCGACCAGTGGCTGAAGCCGCCGCGTCGCAGCCGCCGCGGCGCTGCCGCGATGCTGCCGAGCGCAGCAGCCTGATCGAACGCGCGCACGCACTCGGCGTGCCACGCGATTACGGACGGTCACGCGGCCTGCGCATCCAGCGCGAACCGTCACACCTCGTCCCGATCGGCCCCGACATCCACGATCGCGTGCAATGGCTGCAACCGCGCGCGGCACGCGCACTCGCCCGAATGCGCGAAGCCGCCGCGCGCGACGGCGTGACGCTGCCGATCGTCTCCGCCTTCCGCTCGATCGAATACCAACTCGGCATCGTCGAACGCAAACTCGCGCGCGGCCTGACCATCGATGAAATCCTCCGCGTCAGCGCCGCCCCCGGCTACAGCGAACACCACACCGGCCGCTGCGTCGATTTCACCGCACCTAGCTTCACCCCGCTAGAAGAAGAATTCGAGCAATCACCCGCGTTCGCGTGGCTGCATCGGCACGCCGCGAATTACCAATTTGCCCTTTCCTACCCACGCGGCAATCGACACGGCATTGCGTACGAGCCATGGCATTGGTGCTGGCATGCGGGTATGTCCGAGCGCTGACTTCTCGGCAACGCTACGCCGGCAACGGTCGGAATCGGAGGCGCCGACCGGCGTAGCGGGTTGGCCTCTGCCGGGTAGAGTTGCTACGCGTCGCTCCCGCGCCGCCAGCTTGTAAAAGCCAAAGTCCACAGCGGGCCGGAGATGAACCAAAAGACGGCCGCGGCGATGGGAACCCTGAACCACTCACGCAATGCCTTTGTCGCAGAATCATTGTTGACGAACGCGATCAATACCGCGAGCAGAGCAAGGGTAATCGCGACTGCGACAATTGAAGCGTCCTCGTTTTTCCGAGTCACTCAGAAGTAGAGGTTCTGGGTGATTGTGCCATCGCGTACAGGACAGGTGGGAGCGCGCCGAGTGCACGATGGGGACGTTCGTGGTTGTAGCGGTGCCGCCAGTCTAACGCGACGGCCTGTTCTGCGCGGCCATCTTCGGCCCGATCAAGGACTACGAGTGCCTGTGCGGCAAGTACAAGCGCATGAAGCACCGTGGCGTGGTGTGCGAGAAGTGCGGCACCGAAGTGTTCCTCGCTGAACTCGACTTCTTCATGCAGAGCTCCTTCGGTGGAAACCCTACTTCCAACTGGCTCGAATCAGCGAGCACGCTTCACCGCAACTAAGCCGGCGACCACACCACCAAGAAGACCAACGACTATGTTTTCGGTTAGCGGAGTCAATTGTTGAGTGCCTGGCGCCCGAATTCAGCGGCGCGAGCCGCAGGCGAGCGTCCACTGGAATGAGTTGTTAGGCGGCAACCTGTACCCATACCGGTTAAAAGCGTTCCGAATCTTCTGCAAGCGACCATATTGGCCCCGTTAGGCCGTGTCGCTTGAATATCTCAGAGGCCTCACGCACTGACCATTTACGCCAATCGGAGTCTGCGTGGCGGCCGTACCATTCAGTAGCGAATTTCCAGACCTGCTCAATGGGGCGAACATCGCCCTTTGGGATGCCTCTTGCGGCGCACCACTCGTCCACCTGCGACTCATGGCGAAACATGAGCATGATGGAGCATGTGTAAATCACATTATCCCATGCGTTTTTCATGGGAATTGGAAAGTGAACAACAAAGTCAGTATCAATGAGTTTGCCGTTCTCAATTCTGATGGTTATATATTCATCTATTGCGCCGATTCGCGTCTCGATGGTGGCTGTGCCGCCGGCCAAGTGAGCCAAGCCTAACGAGCACCACGCGCAGTTGCCCCACCATGTGCAAGATTTTGAGTGAACCACACAAGTGGCTGGTGCAGCGGAGAATGGATGGGCAACCCAAATCTCATCGGAGTTTGGCTGAAGCACCACTCCGTGGTACTCCGCCAATGCTCTTAGCCCACTACGTGCGTCAGATTCATTGCATTGGAAGTGCGAAGCGATTTCCCCGACCGTTAGTGGTCTTTGGTTCCTAAGGAAGAACGAGATTATCGCTTCGTGCAGAGTTGAGTTGTTCATATGACAAGCGCCAGTGATGTAAGGGGTGCGTGGTGCGATCCGAAGCGTCATGCTCGCTGTTGCCGCCTAACGCCTGAGCTCAGCCCCCGACAGCCCGCGTAGCGGGATGGCGGTCGGCTGCAGCGAATTGTTAGCCGGCTTACACACAATGTCGTTGACGCAACTACTCGCTTCGCTGAGCCACGACAACATGATTGGACTGGTTGAGCCACCCATAGCGCAGCGGGAAGCGTATGAACTCTAGCTGATCGAAACCTGCCTGCGAAAACGCCGCTCGAAGTTCATCAGCCGTGTAGCGCTCAGCCTTCCATGCCCATTCAATCAACACCTTGGTAACCAGTGACTTGCGTGTGATTACAACGAGCATGCGTGATCCGGGCTTCATGCGCATTCGTAGTGTCGATAACGCGTGAGGCAACTGGTCCCGTGGAAGGTATTCAAGCATGGAAGTTGAAACTACGAAATCGTAGCTTGTCCAATTTTCAGGCAGAGCATTGTCGTCGAGTATGTCGGCCTCTTGCAGCCGAATCAACGAAAGCTTCCGCGTGTCTAGCTCGGAGCGGAAGCGCTGCAGCATGGCTGGGGTGAGGTCAAATGCGTCGACATGCACAGGTGGCATGTTGCGAGCGTCGAGGGCGTCGAGCAGAGCGAAGGTTGCCATACCAAAACCACAGCCAGCATCCAATACCTTCATTCGCGGCTGGAGCAGACCAGAGCGTTCCAACAGCGCCTTAATTCCACCGCGACTATGGAAAAACCCGACGAAAGCAGCATATTGATTGATCCGACTTTCGTAAAGTTGCTTGATGATGGCCGGATTCGGCAAAGCAATTCCTCTTGTTGGTTCAGGACACCATAGTTCGCAAGCTTGCCCTCGAGCCGAGTGCCGGCTAACGCCTGAGGTAAGCGGCCGCGGAACGCGGTCCGCTTGACCGAGATGTTAGCCCACGCCTGCCCAAGACTTGCAACGCATAATTAGTGCATATACGATAATTATGCATGAGCCACGACCCCGCCAAGCGCCGCAAGAACCTGCGTAAGCATGGCATTGACCTGGCCGGCTGCATGGAAGCGTTTGATGGCCCTATGCTCACCCGCGAAGACGACCGTGAAGCCTACGGTGAGCAACGGTTGGTGAGCTTGGGCTGGGCACATGGCCGCGTGGTTGTACTTGTGTGGACCGACCGCGAAGACGGCCCCCGATTGATCTCTTGCCGCGAGGCAGAACCCTATGAACGTGAAGCGTACTACCAAGCGTACCCCCAAATCTGACGTGCCGTACGACCCCAAGAGCAAAGCGGCGACGCTGAAGTACTGGAAAGGTGCCACTGCACATCGAGGCGTGGCAGAACTGCGTGCAAAGCGCGGACGGCCAGCCAAGCCACCGGAAGAGCGCAAAGAACAAATTGCCTTGCGCGTAGACAAGGACGTATTGGAGTGGTACCGCGAGCAAGGTACAGGCTGGCAGACACGCATGAACGCTGTGTTGAAGGCGTTTCGTGATGC
>JBIQLN010000021.1:0-57196 GCA_044464225.1 Rhodanobacter sp.
GACGGCGAGATGGAATCGCCGGACTGGCAGTTGCGCCTGATGGACGCCGTCGACGAGCGCCCGGGCGCCGAGGTCGGCGAGTACATCGAGCAGCAGATCGAGAATCCGGAATTCGGGCGCATCACCGCCCAGGCCGCCAAGCAGGTGATCGTGCAGCGCATCCGCGAGGCCGAGCGCGCGCAGGTGGTCGATGCCTACAAGGATCGCGTGGGCGAACTGATCAACGGCGTCGCCAAGCGGGTCGAGCGCGGCAACATCTATCTCGACCTCGGCGGCAATGCCGAAGCGTTCATCCCGCGCGACAAGGCCATCCCGCGCGAAGCGGTGCGCGTGGGCGACCGCGTGCGGGGTTACCTCTACGAGGTGCGTTCCGAGCCGCGCGGGCCGCAGTTGTTCGTGTCGCGCACCGCGCCGGAATTCATGATGGAGCTGTTCAAGCTGGAAGTGCCGGAAGTCGGCCAGGGCATCGTCGAGATCCGCGCCTGCGCGCGCGATGCCGGTGATCGCGCCAAGATCGCGGTGGAAGCCCATGACAAGCGCACCGATCCGATCGGCGCCTGCATCGGCATGCGTGGTTCGCGTGTGCAGGCGGTGTCCAACGAATTGAACGGCGAGCGCATCGACATCGTGTTGTGGAACGATGCACCGGCGCAGTTCGTGATCAACGCGATGGCGCCGGCCGAGGTGCAGTCGATCATCGTGGACGAAGACAAGCACTCGATGGACATCGCGGTGGCCGAGGACAAGCTGTCGCAGGCGATCGGCCGCGGCGGCCAGAACGTGCGCCTGGCCAGCAAGCTGACCGGCTGGGACCTGAAGGTGATGACCCAGGACCAGGTCGCCGCCAAGAGCGAGGCCGAGCAGGAAGCCGCGCGCCAGTTGTTCATGGACAAGCTCGAAGTCGACCAGGAAATCGCCAACATCCTGGTGCAGGAAGGCTTCTCGACCGTCGAGGAAATCGCCTACGTGCCGACCGGCGAGCTGCTGGCGGTGGAAGGCTTCGACGAGGACATCGTCGAGGAGCTGCGTTCGCGCGCCAAGGATGCGCTGCTGACCGAAGCCCTTGCGGTGGAAGAGGATCTGGACGAACACCAGCCGAGCGAGGAATTGCTGGCGCTGGAAGGCATGGACGAGGAAACCGCTTACGCGCTGGCGGAGCGCGAAATCCTGACACCGGACGATCTGGCCGACCAGGCCGTGGACGACCTGATCGACATCGAGGGCATGGACGAGGATCGCGCCGGTGCGCTGATCATGGCGGCGCGGGCGCCGATGCTGGCAAGGATGGAACAAGAAGCGGGAAATTCCTGATCCCGGGAATTTCAGCACCGTCGAGGCGCGTCCCGATCGCACCGTGAACGTGCGTGGGGCGCCGAAGACACAAGAGGTTGGACACGATGTCAGATATCACGATCAAGCAACTCGCGAGCATGGTGGGCACGCCCGAGGACAAGCTGCTGGCGCAGCTTGCCGAAGCCGGCATGCAGTTCGACGGGCCGGACCAGGTCATCAGCAATCGCGAAAAAACCAAGCTGCTTGATTTCCTGCGCAGCAACCACGGCAAGCAGTCGGCCGCGGCTGCCGCCACGCCGCGCCAGATCACGCTGAAGCGTCGCAAGGTCAGCGAGATCACGGTCGCGGGCGGGCGCGGCGCCAGCGCCAAGACGGTCAACGTGGAAGTGCGCGCCCGGCGCACCTACGTCAAGCGCGGCGCGGTGCCGACCGACGAGGTGGTGGACAGCGAGCGCGAAGAAGCACTGCGCAAGCTGAAGGAATCGCAGGAGCAGCACGAGCGCGAGCTGGCCGAGTTGGCCGAGCAGGATCGCCGTCGCAAGGAAGAGCAGCAGAAACTCGAGGCCGCCGAGGCCGAGCGCAAGCGCGTGGCGGAAGAGCGTGCGCGCGCCGAAGCCGAAGCGGCTGCCGCGCGCACCTCCGGGGACGCGGGCGCTGCCGAAGCGACCGCGTCCCCAGCGCGCCGCCATGAGCCGCCGAAGCCGGCGGCACGCGACGGCAAGGACGCCACGACCCACAAGGCCAAGCGTTCGCGCGGTTCGCACCGCATGCGCGACGACGAAGACGAGGGCGCCGCGCGCTACGCGGGCGGCGAGCTGCACCTCACCGACGCCGAACGCGCACGCCGTTCCACCCGCAAGCGCGCACGGCCCCGGGTCGACCTGTCCCAGATCACGGGCCAGCACGGCTTCTCCAAGCCGGTCGCGCCGCAAATGCGCGAGATTCCGATCGGCGAAACCATCGTCGTGTCGGATCTTGCACAGAAGATGGCGGTGAAGGGTTCGGAAGTGGTCAAGGCGCTGTTCAAGATGGGCACCATGGTGACCATCAACCAGACCATCGACCACGATACCGCCGCGCTGGTGGTGGAAGAACTCGGCCACAAGCCGGTGGACGCGGAAGAGAAGACCGCCGAAACGGCGCTGGCCGCGCACGTGGTCACCGAAACGGCCGAGGGCGACAAGGCGCCGCGTCCGCCGGTGGTCACCATCATGGGGCACGTCGACCACGGCAAGACGTCGCTGCTGGATTACATCCGGCGTACCAAGGTGGCGTCGGGCGAAGCCGGCGGCATCACCCAGCACATCGGTGCGTATCATGTGGAAACGCCGAAGGGCGTCATCACCTTCCTCGACACGCCCGGCCATGCGGCGTTCACGTCCATGCGTGCACGCGGCGCCCAGTCCACCGACATCGTGGTGCTGGTGGTCGCGGCCGACGACGGCGTGATGCCGCAGACGGTCGAGGCCATCAACCACGCGCGCGCAGCCAAGGTGCCGCTGATCGTCGCGGTCAACAAGATGGACAAGCCGGAAGCCAATCCGGACAACGTTCGCCAAGGCCTGGCCCAGCACGAGGTCATTCCGGAAGACTGGGGTGGCGATACGCAGTTCGTGCCGGTGTCGGCCCGGACTGGCGACGGCGTGGACGCGCTGCTGGAAGCGATCGGCCTGCAGGCCGAGGTGATGGAACTGAAGGCGGTGCCCGATGGGCGCGCCTCGGGCGTGGTGATCGAATCCAGCCTCGACAAGGGACGTGGTCCGGTCGCGACGGTGCTGGTGCAGCAGGGCCTCTTGAAGCGCGGCGACTACGTGGTGTGCGGCGTCGAATACGGCCGCGTGCGCGCGCTGTTCGATGAGGCCGGCAAGCAGGTCGACAGCGCGGGTCCCTCGATCCCGGTGCAGATGCTCGGCCTGTCGGGTGTGCCGGAAGCCGGCGACGAGTTCGTGGTCGTGGCCGACGAGAAGCTGGCGCGCAACGTGGTGTCCGAGCGCGAAACCCGGCGCCGCGAGAAGCGCCTCGTCACGCGCACCAACACGCTCGAGGACGTGATGGCGATGATGGGCAAGGGCGAGGGCCAGCAGAGCCTCAACATCCTCATCAAGGCCGACGTGCAGGGTTCGGCCGAGGCGTTGCGTGAATCGCTCACCGCGATCAGCAATGATCTCGTGAAGGTCAACGTGATCACGTCCGGCGTGGGCGGCATCACCGAATCCGATGCCACGTTGGCGGCGGCCTCGAAGGCCCTGTTGATCGGCTTCAACGTCCGTGCGGATGCGTCGGCGCGCCGGGTGATCGAATCGAGCGGCGTGGATCTTCGCTACTTTTCGATCATCTACGACGTGATCGACCAGGTGAAGCAGGCGGCTTCCGGTTTGATGGGCATGGAAGTGCGCGAGGAAATCATCGGGGTCGCCGAGGTCAAGGATGTGTTCCGGTCGTCCAAGTTCGGTGCGATCGCGGGCTGCCAGGTGGTCGAGGGCTCGGTCAAGCGCAACAAACCCATTCGCGTGCTGCGCAACGACGTGGTGATCTTCGAAGGTGAACTGGAATCGCTGCGCCACTACAAGGAAAACGTGGAAGAAGTGAAGAGCGGCAGCGAGTGCGGCATCGGCGTCAAGCAGTACAACGACGTCAAGCCGGGCGACCGCATCGAATGCTTCGAACGAATCGAGGTTGCCCGCACGCTGTAGGCGCGGAGCACAAGCCGCAGCGCAAACCGCTCACTCTCATCGTCGTTCCGGACGCCGCGCGCGGCGATCCGGAATCCGGCGCCTTTGCGTGGTTCGACTGCCCGAAGTAGAGTCACCGGGTTCAGGGTTCCACCGCGATGAAGCCGCGGCGGTCCCGGAACGACGACGTGGATCCCATATCATCAGCCATGCCCACCCGCTCCTTCCACCGCACCGACCGCGTCAACGCCGAGCTTCGCCGCGAAGTCGGCGCGCTGGTGCATGCGGCGGTGCGCGACCACGCGTTGCCGCAGGCGAGCGTGGTGGACGTGGAAACCAGCCGCGAACTCGATGTCGCGACCGTCTGGGTCACCGCCTTGCAGCCGGAGCTTTCCGCCGAGGTGGTGAAGGCGCTGAAATCGCTCGCCAAGGAGTTCCGTCACCAGCTCGCCCGCACGATGCGCATGCGTCGCGTGCCGGAACTGCGCTTCAAATACGACGAATCGGTGGACAAGGGCGAGCGGATCGAGGCGTTGTTGCGTGGAAACCGCGCGGATCGAAAGGGAACCCGATGACGCAGTCACCCCTGCTGTACGGTGAGCCGATCTCGCTCGATTCGGCGAAGCGGGTTGCCGCGGGCGCGGAGGCGGAGGCCCGTCGCAATGGCTGGCCGATGGTCATAGCGATCGTGGACAGTACGGGCCACTTGGTGTTGCTGCAGAAGCTCGACCAGGCGCAGTACGGCAGCATTGCCGTCGCGCAGCAGAAGGCGCAGACGGCGGTCGACTTCCGCCGGCCGAGCAAGGTATTCGAAGATGCCGTCGCGAGCGGAGGCCTGCATCTGCGCATGCTCGGCATGAACAATCTGCTTCCCCTCGAGGGCGGTGTGCCCCTGATCGTGGACGGGGAAATCGTGGGGGCGATAGGTGTCTCCGGCATGCAATCCACGCAGGATGCGCAAGTCGCCCAGGCGGGGGCGGCGGCGTTGGCGTGAGCGTGCGCCCCGAAAAGTCGTTGCGCCCCGTGCACGGCATTCTGCTGTTGGACAAGCCGGGAGGCGTGAGCTCGAACAAGGCGTTGCAGAAGGCGCGACACCTGTTCCAGGCCGAAAAGGCGGGCCATACTGGCAGCCTCGACCCGCTGGCCACGGGTTTGTTGCCGATCTGCTTCGGCGAGGCCACCAAGATCGCCGGCTACCTGCTTGGGTCCCGCAAGGCCTACGACGCGACTTGCCGGCTGGGCGTGAACACCGAGACCGATGACGCGGAAGGCGCGGTGATACGCCAACGAGAGGTGCCGGCGTTCGACGATGAGCTCATCAGAGCGCAACTGGCAAAGCTCACCGGCCGCATCACCCAGGTTCCGCCGGTGTACTCGGCCCTCAAACGGTGCGGCGAACCGCTGTACAAGCGCGCGCGGCGCGGGGAATCGGTGGAAGCGCCGCCACGCGAGGTCGAGGTATTCCGCTTCGAGTTGCTCGGGCATGCCGGTGATACGCTGCGCCTGCACGTTGAATGCGGTTCCGGCACCTACGTGCGCAGCCTCGTGCGCGATCTCGGGTACGCCCTGGGTTGCGGGGCACACCTGACGGCGCTGCGACGATCGTGGGTGGAACCGTTTCGCGAACCTCGGATGTTCACGCTGGACGAACTTGCGCAAATGCGCGAACGCGATGCTCCGCGCCTGGACGACGTGCTTCTGCCCATCGAAGCCGGCCTCGCCGATTGGCTCGTGCTGCCGCTCGACGAGTGCGGCGCCGATGATGTCGCGCACGGCCGGGCGCTGCGCGTCGCCGCGGTGCCCGGCCGTTATCGGGCACGCGCGCCGTCCGGACGCCTGCTCGCGATCGGCGAAGTCGATGCCGCGGGGACGTTCAGGGTGACGCGTGGTTTCGCGGGCTGACCCGCGTTCACAGCAACCGCATGAATTCCGCCCACAACGGCAACTGGCGTACCCGCACGGTGGTGCCGGCGAAGATCGCGTTGGCCAGGGCGGGGGCGGCGGAAGGAAAGCCCATGTCGAATGCACCGGTCGGATTTTCCTGCGACGGCACGAGGATCACCTGGACGTCGTGCGGCATCTGCGCCATCGTCGCGAGCGGGTAATCCTTGAAGCCTTGTTGCACGACGCGTCCGTCCTCCACGGTGATGCGTTCACGCAACGCGGTGGAGAACCCGTCCAGCGTGGCGCCGACCAGGGCCGCGCGCGCACCGGGCGGATTCACGACGCGGCCCAGGTCCGCTGCGCACACGACGTTGTGGATCACCAGGCGCGTCTTTTCCATCGATACTTCCACCGCATGGGCGACATAACCGCCGAAGGTGAAGTGGCAGGCGAGCCCGAAGCCGTGGCCTTGCGGATGCGGCTTGCTCCAGCCGATCGCATCGGCGGCAAGCTGCAGCACCCATGCAAGCCGGCCGGTGTCGAGCACGGGGCCGCCGTGTCCCCGGTACGGCAGCTTGCGCGGCTCACCCAGCAGCGCGAGCCTGAATTTCAGCGCATCGATCTTGAGCTGGTGCGCAATCTCATCGAGGAAACATTCGGTCGCGAATGCGTTGGCGGCGTGGGAGCTGGCGCGGTAACTGCCGCGCGGCAGCGCTGAATCGAGCGCATACCAGGCGTATTGCAGGTTGCCGACCAGGCCGGCCGGCAAATCGTCCGGATGCATTTCCGACAGCCACCAGCGCGCACG
Organism: Rhodanobacter sp.; assembly: GCA_044464225.1. GTDB lineage: Bacteria > Pseudomonadota > Gammaproteobacteria > Xanthomonadales > Rhodanobacteraceae > 66-474. The sequence goes on from JBIQLN010000021.1 coordinate 6,658, forward strand.
CGGTTCGCGGCCGGCGAGCCGCGACGTGCTGGCGATCCGGTGCGTCCAGCCGGTCAGGGCACGCTTGCGATCGGCGCAGGCCTCCAGCTTGTGCACGGAAAAAGGACGATAGGTGTCGTGCGCGAACGCTTCCGCGCGCGTCCACATCAGCTTGACCGGCTTGCCCGCCGCCTTGGCCAGCATCACAGCTTCGGCGACGTAATCGGTTTCGAGGAAGCGTCCGAAGCCGCCTCCGGCGCGAGGCAACTGGATGGTGATCTTGTCGGCCGCCAGCCCGGTGAGCCGTCGCACCGTGTCGAACGTCGCGCGCGGATTCTGAACCGGCGCAACGATCAAGGCCTGTTGGCTGTCCACCCGCACCAGGGCATTGGGTGGTTCGGGATCGGCATGCGCGACGGTGGCGCAGTGGTAGTCGGCCTTGAATTTGTGCGGCGCGCGCTTGATGGCTTCCGCGAAATCGCCGTCGGTGCGCACTGCCTTGGTGGGATCGGCCGCCCATGCGGTGGCGGCCGCTTCGGTGAGGGCTTCGTCGCCCTGTATCGTTTGCGCGCCCGGTTGCCAGCGCACATTTACTTTTGCAAGCGCCCGCAGTGCGGTCCATGTGTCGGAGGCCAGCACCGCGATGCTGGCGGCCAGTTGCTGGGTGCCGAGTGCGCGTGCGGGATTGGGCGCGGGAATCGCCATGACCTTCTCGACACCCTTCACTTTCATCGCATCGGTGTCGTCGAGATGCGCAAGCTTGCCGTTGGGCCAGGGACAATGGGCGATCACGGCGACCAGTGCATCACCGAACCACTCGTCGATCGCGTAGTGCTGGTGCCCGGTGACGATGTCGCGCGCGTCGACGTCGCCCGCGTCCTGTCCGATCAGCACGTATTGCGCCGGCCGCTTCGGTTTGGGCGGTGCGTTGGCCGGCTTGAGTTTCGAGGCGGCTTCGGCAAGTTCCCCGTAGCCGAGCTTGCGGCCATCCGCGGCAATCACGACGCCGCGGGAGGTGCGCAGGTTGGTGACGCCGGTCTTCCAGCGGGTCGCCGCTGCGCGCAACAGCAGTTCGCGCGTCGCCGCGCCGACGTTGCGCAGGTCGTTCCACGCGGCCGGGACGCTGGTGCTGCCCGACGCCATCTGGTGACCGTAGGTCCAATGCGGTTCGCCACCGGCATTGGTGACACCCAGCTCCAGCGGCTCGACGACCACGCGCGGCCAGTCGGCGTCCAGTTCCTCGGCAAGGATGCGCGCTTCGGCGGTACGGATGCCCTGGCCGATTTCAGGATCGCGCGCGCCGATCACGGTGGTGCCGTCGGGTTCGATCCGCACGTAGGGGCTGAGCCGGAACAGGTTCTGGCCCAGCAGTTGGTCCGGCGTCCACGCGAACGCGGGCAGGCCGACCACGAGCGCGCCGGTGGCGGTGCCGAACACCTTCAGGAAGCGTCGGCGACTGGCATCGTGCGGACGCTTCACTTCGCCTTGCCCCGCAGGGCGTCCGCGGCGCGATGGATTGCCCGGCGGATGCGCGGATAGCTGCCGCAGCGGCACAGGTTGCCGATGGCGTCGATGTCGGCGTCGCTCGGTTTCGGCTTGCGCGCAAGCAGCGCCGCCGCCGCCATGATCTGACCCGCCTGGCAGTAGCCGCACAGGATGGCGTCTTCGTCGATCCACGCCTGCTGGATGGGGTGCAGCGAACCATCCGGCTTCACCAGGCCTTCGACAGTGGTGATGGCCTGGCCGGCGAGATCCTGCATCGGCAGCGTGCAGGCGCGCTTCAACTTTCCCTCGACCAGCACGCTGCACGCGCCGCAACTGGCATCGTCGCAGCCGTACTTGCAGCCGGTCAGGCGCAGCACGTCGCGCAGGTACCAGAGAAGCGGCAGGTCGGGATCGCCGGTGTGGCGAAAATGCTTGCCGTTGATCGTGACGTCGATGCCTTCACGGACCGGCTGCGGCACGATTTCGGCGGGCGGGGTTTGCGGGACCTGGGGCATCATCCGGGCGATTGTATTGGGTAGTCCCGCTTTGCTCACGCGCCTGGGCGGCGTGATGGCGCGTGGCGTTCAGCCGGCATGTTGCTGTCGGCCCCGCCGGCGCATGCGGAAAGTCATGACGAGTGGTTATCAGCTTGCCACGCGATTGCGTTTTAGACGGCTGCCCGCAACACTTGCGGGCCTTGTCCGCGCTGCCGCGCATCCATCACTGCCGACCATGTCCGCCACCGCCACCCCGCCGCTTGCGCCCGACGCGCCCTGGGTCGTGCTGAAGTTCGGCGGCACCAGTGTCGCGACCGCCGAACGCTGGCGCACGATCCTGGACCTTGCCGCGGCGCGTCGCGCCGAGGGCATGCGCGTGCTGGTGGTGGTGTCCGCGCTGTCGGGCGTCACCGATGCGCTGAAGGCGCTGTGTACATGTGCGCCCGCCGAGCGAGAAGCGGCTCTGGCGAGCGTCATCGCGCGCCATCGCGAATTGGCCGGGCAGATGCAGCTTGCCGACATCGGGCGGGTGGAGCGTTGGCTGGCGGCCCTGGGAGCATCGATCGCGGCCGCAGCGCCGGATCGGCTGACGTGGCACGCAACGGTGCAGGCACATGGCGAATTGCTGTCCAGTTCCATCGGCGCGGCGTTCATGACCGCGAACGGATTGCCCACCGAATGGCTGGATGCGCGCGAGGCCCTGGTGGCGCGCGAATTGCCGTTCCTCAACGAACGCGCGCGCGTGCTGTCGGCCCAGGTGCAGGCCGATCCCGATGCCGCTTTCGCGGCCCGGCTCGCCGCGCGCGGCGACGTTTTCATCTCGCAAGGGTTCATCGCGCGCAACGGCGAGGGCGAAACCGTGCTGCTGGGACGCGGCGGTTCGGACACGTCGGCCGCGTACATGGGGGCCCTGCTGCGCGCGGCGCGGGTGGAAATCTGGACGGACGTCGCCGGGATGTTCACCGCCGATCCGCGTCAGGTGCCGGGTGCGCGCCTGCTGCAGCACCTCGATTACGACGAAGCGCAGGAAATCGCGACGACCGGCGCCAAGGTGCTGCATGCGCGCTGCCTGTCGCCGTGCCGGCGTGCGCGCGTGCCGCTGTGGGTGAAGGATACGCGGCATCCGGATCTCGACGGCACGGCGGTGGCCCCGCAGCCTGCCGAAATGGCACCCAGCATCAAGGCCATCAGCTCGCGCCGCGGCATCACGCTGGTGTCGATGGAAACTTCCGGCATGTGGCAGCAGGTGGGCTTCCTTGCCGACGTGTTCGCGTTGTTCAAGGAGCACGGCCTGTCGGTGGACCTGATCGGCTCGGCGGAAACCAACGTCACGGTTTCGTTGGACCCCACCGAAAACCTGCTGGATTCCGACGTGGTGGCGGCGCTCGCGGCCGATCTCGCCAAGGTTTGCCGCGTCAAGGTGATCGCGCCGTGCGCGGCGGTGACGCTGGTCGGGCGCGGCATGCGTTCGATGCTGCATCGGCTGTCGGGCGTGCTGGCCGAGTTCGGCCGGATGCGCGTGCACCTGATTTCGCAATCGTCCAACAACCTCAACCTGACGTTCGTGGTGGACGAGGGTATGCTGGACGGCTTGTTGCCACGCCTGCACGAATTGCTGATCCGCGCCGGCGCGTTGCGCACCGATGACACGACCTTGTTCGGTCCCAGTTGGCAATCGCTGTACGGGGAAAGCGGAACGCGCGCGCGTGCGCCGTGGTGGCGTGCGGCGCGCGCCGAGTTGCTGGACCTTGCGCGGGCGACGCCGCGTTATGTTTACAACCTGCCGACGATCCGCGAACGCGCGCGTGCGTTGCGGGCGATGCGATCGGTCGATCGCGTGTATTACGCGATCAAGGCCAACGCGCATCCCGCGGTCCTCCGCGCGCTGGCGCAGGAAGGACTGGGGCTGGAATGCGTGTCGCCGGGGGAACTGGACGCCGTGGACGCGATCGCCGAAGCACGTGAATCCCCGCGCCTGTTCACGCCCAATTTCGCGCCGCGTGACGACTACGAAGGCGCGCTGCAGCGCGGGGTGCCGGTGACGCTGGACGCACTGCACCCGTTGCAACACTGGCCGGAGCTGTTCGCCGGGCGAGAACTGATGTTGCGCGTGGACCTCGGGCGCGGGCTTGGCCATCACGACAAGGTGCGCACGGGCGGCGCCGGCAGCAAGTTCGGGCTGCCGCTGGAACACCTCGAAGCGTTCATGGAACTCACGCGCCGACACGACGTGCGCATCGCGGGCCTGCACGCGCACCTCGGATCCGGAATCCTTGATGCCTCGCACTGGCCGGCCGTGTGCGGGCAACTCGCAAGCATCGCCGAACGCGTCGGCAGCGTCCGCACGCTCAACCTGGGCGGCGGTCTCGGGGTACCCGCGCACCCCGGCGAAGCGGAACTCGATCTTGCGGCCGTCGACGCGGCGCTCGCCGAAGTGAAGAGTACGTATCCGCAGTACGAACTGTGGCTGGAGCCCGGCCGCTGGCTGGTCGCGGACGCGGGGGTGCTGTTGGCGCGCGTCACCCAGACCAAGCGCAAGGGCACCTTCGATTATCTTGGCTGCGATGCCGGCATGCACACCCTGATCCGACCCGCCTTGTATGATGCGTGGCACGAGATCGTGAACCTTTCGCGGCTGGATGCGCCGGCCGGGATCGTCTATCAAGTGGTGGGCCCGATCTGCGAATCCGGCGACGTGCTGGGCGCCGACCGCCACCTGCCACGCAGCGAGGAAGGCGACGTGTTGTTGATCGCGCAAACCGGCGCCTACGGCGAATCGATGTCATCGCGCTACAACCTGCGCGCGCTTGCCGAACCGGCGATCCTCGAATGACTCCGGCTGCAGATCCTCGTTCGGCGCGGGCTTTCCGGTTCGTGCGTTGCGGCTACGCCGACGGCGTAGCCGAACTCGTATACGCGTTCGATGATGGTCCCGAACTGATCGAGCGCATCCGTTTTCCCGAGCCACCCGGCTTGTCCGCGGAGGCACGCCGCGCGTTCGATGCCGCGCTCGGCATGCTGCATTGGATTGCAGGTGTCAGTTACTACAAGGCTGGCCTTCCGCCGCGTATCGAGGTGGAAACGGGCGCTCTGGATGGCGCCACCGCCGACCTGCTCGATGCGCTGTACCTGCACGGGCTTGGCGAGTTCGCATACCGCAACGGCGTGGACTTGCGCGGGAAAATCGCGTTTCCGCGATCGAGCGCGCCCGCCCGCCCCGTTCCAACCTCCCGCTTGAACGAAAGGGGAGGTGCGTCGCGCGTGCTGGTGCCGATTGGCGGCGGCAAGGATTCGCTGGTCGTGGTGGAAGCGCTCAAGGCCATTGGTGCCGATGCAACCGCCGCCTGGGTCGGCGCGTCACCGTTGATCGCGGCAGTCGCCGCACGCACCGGATTGCCGACGCTCGCCATTGGTCGCGAGCTGTCGCCGGTGCTGTTCGACTACAACCGGATGGGCGCATGGAACGGCCACATCCCTGTCACCGCGATCAACTCGGCCATCCTCGCGTGCGCGGCCATCCTGTATGGTTACGACGGCATTGCGTTCGCCAACGAGCGTTCCGCCTCGGCTGCGACGTTGGAATACATGGGCGGCCAGGTGAACCACCAGTGGAGCAAGGGCTGGGCGTTCGAGCAGGCGTTCGCGACGTGGCTGCACACCCACGTCGCCGCTGACCTGGATTACTTCTCGTTGCTGCGGCCCTTTTCCGAGGTTGCGGTCACGCGCGCATTCGCGAAATCCGGAAGCGCGTATTTCGATGCGTTTTCGAGTTGCAACCGCAACTTCAGGATCATGGGTCCGAAGCCCGCGGATCGCTGGTGCGGCCACTGTCCGAAGTGCCACTTCGTGTTCCTGGCGCTCGCGCCCTTCCTGCCCAAGCCGCGCCTGTTGCAGGTCTTCGGCGGCAATCTGCTGGATGACGAATCGCAGGCCGCCGGGTTCGACGCGCTGATCGAATACCGCAACCACAAGCCATTCGAATGCGTGGGCGAAGCGTCGGAAGCGCGTGCCGCGTTCGCGGCGCTGGCGGCGCGGCCGGAATGGCGCGAAGACGCCCTGGTGACGCGTTTCCGCGAGGAAATCCTGCCGCAACTCGACGCGTCGCAGCTCGCGCTGGAACCCTGGCTCGCCGCATCGGGCGAGCATGGCGTGCCGCCGCGGTTCGAGGCCGCGTTGGGCTGGATTGTCGGCTGACGCCGCAAGCGCCGACGGTCGATAATGCACCATCCCATGCGCTTCGAAGATCTCGCCAATGCCGCTGTCGCGATCTGGGGCTATGGCCGCGAGGGCCGCAGCGTGCTCACGGCGTTGCGCAGGCGCTTTCCCGTCAAGCCGCTGACGCTGTACTGCAAGGCAGACGAAGCTGGAGTCGCGCGCGATCGCAATGACGAGCATCTGCGCGTGATCGATGCGCCGCCCGATGCGGATGCACTTTCCTCGTACGACATCGTGATCAAATCACCGGGCATCAGCGCCTACAAATCCGAAATCGTCGCGGCACAGGCGCGCGGCACCCGTTTCACCTCCGGCACCGCGTTGTGGTTCGGCGCGAATCCGGACGAGCGCGTCGTCGCCGTCACCGGCACCAAGGGCAAGAGCACCACCACCGCATTGATGGCGCATTGCGCGCGGGCGCTGGGCGTTCGCACCGCCCTGGCCGGCAACATCGGATTGCCGCTGCTGGAGCTGGACGGTCAGCGCGCGGATCTGTGGGCGATCGAGCTTTCCAGCTTCCAGACCGGTGAGGCGGGGCCGGTCGACCTGGGCGTCGTGGTGAGCCTCGGCGAGGAGCACCTCGACTGGCATGGCACGCGCGAGCGCTACGTCGCCGACAAGCTGAAACTTGCGGCCGTGTCGCGCACGTTGCTGGTGGATGCCGAATCGCCGCCGCTGATGCAACACACTGCCGCGCACGCGCAACGCCGGACCTTCGATGATCGGGGTGGCTGGCATGTTGCGGATGGTTTCATCCGTCGCGGTGGCGACGAGGTTTTCCGGGTGCGCGAACTGCCGTTGCACGGCACGCACAACGCGCACAATGCCTGCGCGGCCTTGGCCGCGATCGAGTTGCTCGGCATGGATGCCCGCGCCGCGGCCGCTTCGCTCGCCGCATTCAAGCCGCTGCCGCATCGCCTGACGTCAGTGGGCGTGCGCGATGGCGTGGAATGGATCGATGATTCCATCAGCACCACGCCCGATGCCGCGCTGGCGGCGCTGGAAAGCCTGCACGGCCGGGCGGTGACCTTGATACTGGGCGGACACGATCGCGGTCTCGACTGGACCGGCTTCGCGCAGACGCTGTGCGTGCATCCCTGCAACGCGGTGGTGGTACAGGGCGCGGCCGGACCGCGTATCGCGAACACCTTGCGGGATGCCCACGTCGAGTGCATGGTTGCGCAGAGCGATGACCTTGCCGATGCTGTTGCCCGCGCCAAGGCTGCGGCGCCACCCGGCGGCGTGGTGCTGCTGTCGCCCGGCGCCCCGAGCTTCGACCAGTTCAGGGACTACGCCGAACGCGGTCGCGCCTTCGCGCGGCTCGCGGGTTTCGACGGCGACGCGATCGGCGAGATCACTGGCCTCGGCATCGCCTGAGGGTCACGCGCCGGCGGGCGTCGCGTTCACGGTATAGCCGGACAGCCGCCATTTCTTGTCGTTGTCGAGGTGGAACGAAATCAGCTCACGGATGGGCTTGGCATCGTTGCCGAACCGGGTCGCGAAGTTCACGTTGACGTACATGCCCGCCGGCAGCTTGCCGCCCTTGGAAATCGAACGGGTCACGCCTGCCACCTTGCGGGAACTCACCTTGCCCAGCTTGGCGCGATCGGCTTGCGTGGTCTTGACGAACTGGTCGCGCGTGACGGATTGCTTCGCGACATCGGAGGCCCGATCCCAGACCTCGCCGATCTGGCCGTTGTCGATCATCGCGACCACGGATTCGGCGTACGTTACCAATACCTGGTTCTGCTTCTGGATCGCGGCACGCTGCTCCGGCGTCAGTTGCTGGGGCGCTGCCTTTTGTGTGGACGCAGGTTGGGTTTGCGCGCTGGCGATGCCGGCAGCGCCGATCAACATGGCACAAACAAGCAGACGGGCGATCATGGGCTCACTCCATCGGTGCGGGAAGGGCTGAAGTTAGCACGCGGGCGGCGTTTCGCGAAGCAGCGGTTCGTGCGCCCTCAGGATGCGGGTTCGGGGTCCTTCCCCTTCGTGTCGTAGCGCGACACCTCGATCAGGTTGCCGTCCGGGTCGCGGAAGTACACCGAGGTGATGGGTCCCCGCGCGCCGGTCCGCGGCACCGGCCCCTCTTCGATGCCGACGCCGGCGGTTTCGAGTTCGGCGACCACTTCAGCGATGGGCGTGCGGGTGATCAGGCAAACGTCCGCCGAGCCGGGCGTTGGCCGCGAGGCGTGCGGACGGAGCGGCGCCGCCGCCGGATGCAGGTTGATCTTTTGTTCACCGAAAGCCAGCGCACGACGCCCGCCGCCGAAAGTGACCGCTTGCATGCCGAGCACCTGCTCGTAGAACGCCACCGTCGCGTCCACATCGCGCACCGTCAATACCCAGTGGTCCAGGCGTTCGATCTTCATGATCATCCCAACGGTACGCATGAAAACGCGCCCGGAAAGTCCGGGCGCGTCGTTGCAGCCTGCATCGGGTGGATCAGCTCGCCGAGCCGGCGAAATCGATCACCAGCGATGCACGGCGATTGGGTTCGCCCGCGGCCCGCGTGGCACCCGGCTTCACCTGGCGATCGTGCGCCTCGCCATAGCTCACCGCGCGCACCTGGCTGGGGGCCATGCCGTCGTTGTTGACGAGGTAATTGCGGACGGCATTCGCGCGCTGCTTGCCGAGCCGCTTGTTGTAGGCCGCGGAGCCGGCCGGATCGGCGAAGCCTTCGACCGTGACAAGCGCGTCGGAATGATGCGTGCGCATCACCTTCGCGAACTCGTCCAGCATGGCCTTGTCGTTGTCCTGCAAGGTGGCTTCGTTGAAGGCGAAATGCGCGACGGTATCGACCCGGATGCGCCCCTGCATCGCCGTGATCTGGGTGTCGTACTTCGCGAAGTGGCTTTGCATGTCCTGTTGCAGCGAGTTGATCTGCTGCTGCAGGCTCTGGTCGGTATTCTGGAGCTTGGTGATCGCAGCGTCGAAATCGCTGCGCTTGACGTAGTTGGTGCAGCCGGCGAACGCGACCGTGGCCGTCACGCCGACGGCAAGGCACAGCGTGCGATAAACCTTGCTGGACATGCAGTCTTCTCCTCTCGGATCGGTCGCACCGCAGGACAGCGCGCGGAACGACGCGGGGAAATGTCGCGCTGCGTACCGGACCCTAACGCATGGAAGCAGGCTCGAAGATGAACGCGGGCACGCCCATTGCAGTCGCGTTCATGTGCGGGGTTCCCGGCCGCGGCGCCGTCAGGCGGCCTTTGTCATGCCGTCCAGCTCCGCGATCACTCCCGCGGGAAGCTCGATTTCGGCCGCGGCGAGGTTTTCGCGGAGGTGGGCCACCGACGAGGTGCCGGGAATCAGCAGGATGTTGGGCGCGCGCTGCAGCAACCACGCGAGCGCCACTTGCATCGGGGTGGCGCCGAGCCGATCCGCGACGCTGGAGAGCGTGGATGATTGCATCGGCGTGAAGCCGCCGAGCGGGAAGAAGGGCACGTAGGCGATGCCATCGCGTTCCAGCGCGTCGATCAGCGCTTCGTCGTCGCGGTGGATCAGGTTGTAGTGGTTCTGCACGCACACGATGTCGGTGATGCGACGGCCTTCCGCGACCTGCGCCTGGGTGGCGTTGCTCAAGCCGATGTGGCGCACGAGTCCCTTTTGCTGCAATTCCGCCAGCGTCGTCAGCGGTGCTTCGATGGAGCCTTCGCTGGGCCCGTATCCGCGGGTCGCCGGCATGATCCGCAGGTTCACGACCTCGAGCACGTCCAGCCCGAGGTTGCGCAGGTTGTCGTGAACGGCGTCGGTCAATGCCTGCGCAGACGAAGCCGGCAGCCATGATGCGTCCGCGCCGCGCCGCGCGCCGATCTTGGTGACGATCACCAGGTCATCGGGGTAGGGATGCAGCGCTTCGCGGATGATCTGGTTGGTGACGTGCGGGCCGTAGAAGTCGCTGGTGTCGATGTGGTCGACGCCGCTGGCAATCGCCTTGCGCAGGACCGCGCGTGCACCATCCGGGTCCCGGGGCGGCCCGAACACCCCGGGCCCCGCGAGCTGCATCGCGCCATAGCCTAGGCGCTTGACCCTGCGCGAGCCGAGCTTGAACGTTCCGGATCGAGCGATGTTCGTCATCGTGGTTCTCCTTGTGCGTGGGTGGCGGGGGGGGGGCGATGTTCGTTGCCGTGTCCATGCCCATCGACATGGCTAAAGGATGGGTTGCACCATTGCGCGCACCGTCAGGCGCCTTCCGCCGCGCTGCAACAGCAGCGTGCGCGCAGTTCCGGGCGGGCCGCCCAGCCAGGTCGCAATCTTGGAGAAGGGTGCCCGTGTGGCATCGTGGCCATCGACCTCCAGCAATTCGTCCCCAACCCGGATGTCCTTCATTCCGGAAATGGTGCCCGCGACTTCGTAACCGCCATGCGGCGCCGGTTCCAGCATGATGCCGACCATGTCCACCGAGGCGTCGCGGACGAGCGGCGGGCCGTCGAGGTAGACCTTCCGCGCGGGGTAATCCACCGTCACCTTGAAGTGGCGCAGCACGTTGCCGCCGATCGAGCCAACGACCGGTGTCCCGACGATCCCCGACATCATCTTTTCGTAGGGCCCCCGGGGACGGGAAACGGCGCCCACGCCCTCGATCCGGAACGGGCCCCATTGCAGTGCCGCGATGCGCAGCATGGCCAGTTTGGTTTCGAATGGCCCGATCTGCATGTTGGCGGGTCCGTAGACCCCATCGACTTTCGGCCAGTCCGGATGCTGTTCGCGCCACGGGCGGAGTTCGGCGTCGGAAACCATGCAGTACTGGCCACCGGTGTCGAGCAGGAACCCGTGGGATTTCCCGGCGACCGAGATGCGTACCGCCGGCATGCCGCCGCCGAAGGTCGTTTTCACCGCCGTGCCATCGGGTTTGTACGAACCCGGCTCGGCGAGCGTGAAAGTCCGCGCGGGATAGTCGAACACCACGATGTAATGACCCAGGAACCGGCCAGGCAGCGCCATCTCTGCGTCCGTGTGGCCCAGGACGCGCGGCTCTTTCGTGCTTATGTAGGCGCGGGCATCGACGAGTTTCAGCACATGGCCGCCCAAGCCGAATGTCGGGACCGCGGTAGGCGCCAACCATGTGCCGCCATCCTTTTCCGCCTTGCCGGTTGCCTTCAGGGCCAGGCGATCCGCCAGCCCGGACGAAAGGATGATCGCGCCGCCGCCCGTATCGACGTAGGCATGCGCTTTGACGTACTTCCCGCCTGGACCTTTCAGGGTCACGTCGATGTAGGGCCGGCCGAGCTCCAGTTGCATCGGCACCCTGACCGGAGCGGTTGCGTCTCGTGCGCGTGCATGGGGCGAGCATGCCAGTCCGAAGACGATGCACGCCGCCGCCATGAAAGCCGCCTGCTCACGAAGTTGCATCGTGTTCTTCCGAAGGGTCAGGGACGGAATGCCGCCGCGCCGTCACGGCGCGCCGGCATCCGCATTGCTACCAGATCTTCACGCGTTGGTCCGGCTTCAGGTACAGCTCGGCGTCGGGCTGGACATCGAATGCCTGATACCACGGATCGAGGTTGCGCACCGTTTCTGCGCGGAACTGTCCGGGCGCGTGCACGTTGGTCACCACCTGCTGGCGCAACGCGGCATCGCGCATCTTGCTGCGCCATGCCTGTCCGAACGCGATGAAGAAGCGCTGGTCGCCCGACAGCCCGTCGATCTCCGGCGCGGGCTTGCCGTCCAGCGACAGGTGATACGCCCGGTAGGCGGCGGTGAGGCCCGAGACATCGGCGATGTCCTCGCCGAGGGTTTGCTTGCCGTTCACGTGCAGGCCCGGCAACGCCTCGTACGCGTCGTATTGCTTCGCGAGCGCGTCGGTCGCGGCTTCGAAGTGCTTGAGGTCGGCCGGCGTCCACCAGTTCTTCAGCCGGCCTTGCGCATCGAAATCGGCACCGGTGTTGTCGAAGCTGTGGCTGATCTCGTGGCCGATGATGGCGCCCATCGCGCCGTAGTTGGCGGCGGGATCGGCCTCGGGATCGAAGAACGGCGGCTGCAGGATCGCGGCGGGGAAATTGAGCGCGTTCTGCAATGGCAGGTTCACCGCGTTCACCGTCTGCGGGGTCATCCACCATTCGTTGTCGTCGATCGGTTTGCCTATCTTGGCCTTGGCGAGTTCGTATTCGAACTTCACTGTCCGCAGGTGATTGCCGAGCGCATCATCGGGCTTGATCTCCAGCGACGAATAATCGCGCCAGTGGTCGGGGTAGCCGACGCCCACCTTCAGGGTGTCGAGTTTCGCCTCGGCCTTCTGCTTGGTCTCGGGCGACATCCACGTGAGGTTCTGGATGCCGCTGCGGAACGCCGCGATCAGGTTCTTCACCATCGCCTCGGCCGCGGCCTTGGACGAGGCCGGGAAGTATTTCTTGACGTACAACTCGCCGACTGCGTCGCCGAGGTCGTTGTTGGTGGCGCTGACCGCGCGCTTCCAGCGCTCGCGTTGCGCGGGAGTGCCCTGCAGGGTCTTGCCGAAGAAGTCGAAGCTCAGTTCCTCGTAGGGTTTCGGCAGCAGGGGCGCCGCCGTGTTGAGCGTGTGGAAGGTCAACAGCGCCTTCCATGCGTCGATCGGTTGGCTCGCGACGAGCCTGGATTCGCCGGCGATCGCGGAGGGCTGCCACACATCGATACGCTCGACGTCGTCGAGCCCGGCGGCCTTGAAATACGTCTTCCAGTCGAGCCCCGGCGCCTTCTTCGGAAATTCCCCGACCTTCCAGAGATTGTTGGCCTTGTGCACGTCCTCGCTGTCGATCAGGCTTTCCTGCGCTTGCGCGATCTTCGTTTCCAGCGCGATCACCGCGTCGGCCTTCTGATCCGCCTCGGCGATGCCGGCCTGTTTCAGCAGTGCCGCGACATAGATCTTGTACTTGCCGCGCGCTTGCGCCATGTGGGCGTCTTTCGACAGGTAGTAGTCGCGGCTCGGCATGCCGAGGCCGCCCTGCAGCAGGTACGGAATCTGGGTGGAGGCTTCCTCCAGCCCCTTCGTCACGAACAGGCCGAACAGGTTCGAGGTATGGAAGTTCGTGGCATTGATCGGATCGACATCGGCGCGCAGGCGCGACCCCAGCATGCGCGCGAGATCTTCGCGGGTCTTGATGGCATCGATCGCTTCGAGTTCCGGTTTGATCGGCTCCAGGCCCGCCTTGTCGATCGCGGCGGTGTCCATGTACGCGGCGTAGTAGTCGGCGATCTTGCGCGCGTTGCTGCCGGCGGCCGGGTTGTCGGCGCCCGCATTCTTGATCAGGTCCGCCGTGTGCGTTTCGGTGGCCTCGAACACGTCGAGGAATGAACCGGTGCTGGAGCGGTCGGCGGGAATCTCCGCGGTCTTCAGCCACGCGCCGTTGGCGTAATCGAAAAAGTTGTCGCCCGGTTTCACCGACTTGTCGATGTACGACAGGTCGATGCCAAGCCCGGGGGCGGTGCCGGCCGGCGCCGGCGTGCCCGCGGTTGCCGCCTCGGCCGCGGAGGCGGCGGACGCCGCCGCGGAACTGCCGTCGGGCGACTGTTGCGAGCAGGCCGTGCAGGCACAGGCGACGGCGGCTGCGAGGATCAACGTGGTGCGCTGCATGGGGCAAGTCCGATGTGGGAAAATCCCGATGATGCACCAAACCCGGCGCACTTTCAGGTGCCGGAAGTGCCGGGCGGCCCTTCGTTGTCCTCTCTCCGTTCGCGGATCGAGTCCCGTGCAGGCTCCCGGGCGCAGGCCCGGGCCTGCACGGGAGCGGTGGCGGATAGCCGCGCCGCGAAGAGCGACGAAGTCGAAGGGACAGCAGCGCTTCGACTCGGCGGCCTGACGGCCGCTACGCTCGGCGCGAGCGTATTCCAGATTGTTCTTGCGATTACTGAAGCAGATGCCCCGCGACGATCATCCTGCCAAGGCCGCCCGCCCGAACGCCCGCGAACTGGAGCGCCTGCTCGATCGCGCCTTGACGCGCGATGCCGGCCGATTGCGTGCACGCCTGCGCGGGCTGGCGAGAAAGAAACCTCCGCCGCCGGGCGCGTTGCACAAGCTGGCGCAGGAGATCGCGGCGTCGGTCGCGCAGCGCGAAGCGCGTGCCGCACGGGTGCCGCCGATCACGCTGGACGAAGCGTTGCCGATCACGCAGCGTGCGGATGAAATCACGCGATTGATCCGGGGGCACAAGGTGCTGGTGATCGCGGGTGAAACCGGCTCCGGAAAGACCACGCAACTGCCGAAACTGTGCCTCGCGGCCGGGCGGGGCGTCGCCGGCATGATCGGCTGCACCCAGCCGCGGCGCCTCGCCGCACGAGCGATGGCACACCGCGTCGCCAACGAACTGGGGGAGGAGACGGGCGGCGTGGTCGGCTACGAGGTGCGCTTCGCGAAGCAACTCGGCGACAGCACGCTGGTCAAGTTCATGACCGACGGCATCCTGCTGGCCGAGATGGCGCACGACCGCTGGCTGTCGGCGTACGACACCCTGATCATCGACGAGGCGCACGAACGCAGCCTCAACATCGATTTCCTGCTGGGTTACCTGAAGGGCCTGCTGCGCAAACGGCCCGACCTCAAGCTGATCGTCACCTCGGCCACCATCGACACCGCGCGTTTTGCCGAGCATTTCGACGACGCGCCGGTGGTGACGGTGGAAGGCCGCACGTATCCGGTGGAAATCCGTTACCGGCCGCCGGAGCGGGAGAGCGGCCTCACCGAGCGTGTCATGGCGGCACTCGATGACATCACCCGCGAAGATCCGGAAGGCGACGTGCTGGTGTTCCTGCCGGGCGAGCGGGAAATCCGCGACGCGCACCTTGCGCTGGCGCGACGGCAATACCGGCATACCGAGGTGCTGCCGCTGTACGCGCGCCTGTCGGTGAAGGAACAGGATCGCGTGTTCAAGCCGGGTCCTCGCCGCCGCATCGTGCTGGCCACCAACGTCGCCGAAACCTCGTTGACGGTGCCGCGCATCCGTTGGGTGGTCGATTCCGGCGACGCGCGCGTCAAGCGTTATTCGCGCCGCAGCCAGATCGAGCGCCTGCACATCGAGCCCGTATCGCAGGCCGCGGCCAACCAGCGCGCCGGACGTTGCGGGCGGGTCGGGCCGGGCATCTGCATGCGGTTGTACGACGAGGCGGATTTTGCGGCCCGTCCGCCTTACAGCGATCCCGAGATCCTGCGCAGCGCGTTGTCCGACGTGATCCTGCGCATGCTCGATCTCGGGCTTGGCGACGTCGAAGCCTTCCCCTTCATCGATCCGCCCGATCCGCGCGCCGTGAACGACGGCTGGCGGCGGCTGGCGGAAATCGGCGCCGTGGATGGGTCGCGCCACCTGACCCGGATGGGCAGGCAGCTCGCGCGCATCCCGATCGATGCGCAGCTCGCGCGCATGCTGGTCGAATCGCGGACGCTCGGCGTATCCGAAGCGGTATTGCCGATCGTTGCATTCCTCGGCATCCAGGATCCACGCGAGCGCCCGGCCGACAAGCAACAACAGGCCGACGTCGCGCATGCGGAATTCACCGATCCGCAGTCCGACTTCGTCGGCGTGCTGAACCTTTGGAACGCGTACCGTGCCGCCCACGAGGAACTGACGCAGTCAAAACTGCGCGACTGGTGCGCAAACCACTTCGTCTCGTTCATGCGGATGCGCGAGTGGCGCGAGTTGCATCGGCAACTGCTGCTCGAGGCGGGTGGACCACCGCGTCCAGCTGTCGCAGCCGACCTCCACGAATCCATCCATCTTGCGCTGCTTTCCGGGCTGCCGACCAACGTCGCGCGGAGGGACGAGCAGGGGCTGTATCGCGGCACGCGCGAGCGCAAGTTCAAGGTCTTTCCCGGGTCGGCGCTGGCGAAGAAGCCACCGGCGTGGTTGTTCGTCGCGCAGATCCTCGACCTCGGCGGCAAGGTCTGGGGCATGCAGTGCGCGCGCATCGAACCCGCGTGGATCGAGCGGCAGGCGGCGCATCTGCTCAAGCGTACGTGCAGCGACCCGCACTGGTCTCGTGCGCGCGGCACCGTGCAGGCGTTCGAGCAGGTATCGCTGTACGGATTGATCCTGGTGGAGCGGCGCGCAGTGGTTTTCGCGAAGCAGGATCCGGCCCTTGCGCACGCGATCTTCCTGCGCGAAGCGCTGGCGCGTTGCGACATTGATGGCCGTGCCGATTTCATCCGGGCCAATGCGCGGGTGCTGGACGAGGCGCGGGAGATCGAGGCGCAGCAACGCCGCGAAGGCTTGCTGAAATCCGACGAGGACCTGGCTGTCTTTTTCGCGGGCAAGCTGCCGCAAGACATCGCATCGTCCGCCGCGCTGGACGCCTGGTACAAGCGTGCGTCCGCGGCCGAGCGCGCCGCGCTGCGCTGGTCGCTGCGTGACGTGCTGGAGGCCGGCGCCCACGGCGACGCCGGCGCGTTTCCCGATGCGATGGAGGTCGGCAACCAGCGGCTTGCGTTCGACTATCGGTTCGTCCCGGGCGATGACGCCGATGGCGTCACGCTGCGCGTGCCGCTGCCGTTGTTGAACGCGGTGCCGGCGGCGCGCTGCGAATGGCTGGTCCCGGGCCTGCTGCAGGACAAGGTCGCGGCGCTGATCCGCAGCCTGCCCAAGGCGCAACGGCGCAACTTCGTGCCCGTGCCGGAATTCGCGCGCGCGTTCGTGGAAGCGGAGGCACCGCGCGACGCGCCGCTGGCGGACGTGCTTGCGGCGTTCCTCAAGCGCGTCACAGGCGTCGAGGTCGGTGCGGCGGCCTTCGATCTGCGCGCGCTGCCGGTACACCTGCTGATGCGCTTCGATCTGCGCGACGAACGCGGCCATTCACTGGTGCAAGACCGCAATCTTGAAGCGTTGCGCGAAAGATTCGGCTCGCGCGCCCGCGAAGCGTTTTCACACAAGGCGGATGTGGCGGTCACGCGGGAACACGTGCGCGACTGGGATTTCGATGCGATCCCCGAGGCCACGCGAGCGCGCGATGGCATGGCGGCCTATCCGGCATTGGTCGACTTGGGCGAGGTGGTGGCGCTGCGGGTCTTCGAAAACGCGGATGAAGCCGAGGCTGCACACTGTGACGGCGTCGAACGGCTGTTGCGCATCGCACTGACCGCCGAGCTCAAGCGCGCCCGCAAGCAGCTGCCGCTGAAACCGAAGCTCGCGGTGGCGTTCGCCCCGCACGGTCGCGCCGACGCGCTGCGCGAAGACATCGTGGAAGGCGCGTTCGCCGACGTGATGCGCGAGCAGGACTTGAGCGTGCGCGATCGCGCGGCATGGAACGGGTTGCGCGATGCCGCGTCGCACGCGCTGTTCGGTGCTGCGATGGAGCGCCTGAAACTCGCCGAACCGATTCTCGCTGCGCTGGCGGACCTGCAGCCATTGCTCAAACCCGCCATCAAGGGGCAGGCGCAGGCGAGCTATGCCGACCTGCGCGGCCAACTCGATGCACTGCTCGCGCCTGGCTTCCTGCGCGAGCTGCCGCGCGCGCGGCTCGCGCATCTGCCGCGTTATCTCAAGGCCATGCGCCTGCGCGCGGAAAAGTTGCGCAGCGACCCCGCCCGCGATAGCTCGCGCATGCAGCAGGTGCTGCCGTACTGGCGCGCGGTGCTGGACGCGCGCACCCCGGAAGACGATTCCGAGGCGCTGGATGCCCTGCGTTGGCTGGTCGAGGAATGGCGCGTCTCCGTTTTCGCGCAGGAACTCAAGACGGCCGAACCGGTTTCGGGCAAGCGCATGGCGCAGGCGCTGGGTGCGATCAAACGCTGATGACGCTTTCCCGATGCCTTGGCAGGTTGGGCTGAGCAATGCGAAGCCCAGCGTTGTGGTCGCCGGTGTTGGGCTTCACTGCGTTCAGCCCAACCTGCAGAGCGGCAGGTATTCCATCGACGCGACTTGATGTCAGCGATCGCCGAAACGCATCGACAGGTCGATGGCGCGGACGTGTTTGGTCAACGCGCCGATGGAGATGCAGTCGACACCGGTTTCGGCGATGCCGCGGACACGTTCGAGGTTGACGCTGCCGGAGACTTCCAGCGGCACGCGGCGGGCGGCGAGGGTGACGGCTTCGCGCAGCATCGCGTCGGTGAATTCGTCCAGCAGCACGCGGTCGGCGCCGGCTTCGATCGCGTCGCGCAGCTCGTCGAGCGATTCAACTTCGCAATCGAGGAACACGCCGGGGCTCGCGGTGCGCGCGGCGCGGATCGCGTTGGCGACCCCGCCCGCGGCGGTGACGTGGTTTTCCTTGATCAGGATCGCGTCGAAAAGGCCGATGCGGTGGTTGTGGCCGCCGCCGCAGCGCACGGCATATTTTTGCGCAAGGCGCAAACCAGGAATGGTCTTGCGGGTGTCGAGGATCTTGGCGCGGGTGCCGGCGACGGCATCGACGTAGGTGCGCGTCACGGTGGCGGTGCCGGAAAGGGTTTGCAGGAAATTGAGCGCGTTGCGTTCGCCCGCGACCAGCGCGCGCGCGTTGCCTTCCAGTTCGCACAACACGGTATCGGTTGCGATGCGGTCTCCGTCGTGGTGCTGCCAGCGGGTTTGCACGGCGGGATCGAGCTGACGAAAACATTCCTCCGCCCACGGAGCGCCGGCGAGCACGGCGTCCTCACGACAAATGATGCGTGCGCGGGCGTGCGCCTCGGCATCGATCAACGCAGCGGTGACGTCACCCGCGCCGATGTCCTCGGCGAGCGCGCGTGCGACATCTTCGCGGACGCTTGCAAGCGGCGGCGGGGCGGGTCGTGCTTCGGGGGCGCTCATGCGCCGGCTGGCGGTGCGGGCTGCGCGTTGCGCAGGCGATCGACGATGGCGTCGAGTGCGCGGTCGAACAGCGGCACTTCTTCCAGGATCATCGCGCGTCCGCTCAGGAGTTCCGAGGCGAGCTGCACCGCGGTGCGGTCGGCAACCTTCAGGCCGCGGCGGTTGACGAACAGGTACTTGCCGCTGATCGGGCTGATCCACGACAGCTTGGCGCGTTCGCGGGTACCGGTGTCGTCGACGAATTCGACCCAACTGCCGACTTTCAGGTCGCGCACGGCCTGCAAGGTATCGGCATCCACGTCCACCGACATTTCGTCGGAATCGAGATCGTCATCGGCGTCGGGGGCCGCGTCGGTGATCGCCGGTTGCGCGTCGGCATTGACGCCGAGCACGGCCGCGGGGTCCAGCGCGGTCTCCTCGGGGGGCGCGGCGGGCGCGGGTTCGCCGAGCTGCTGGCGCCAGAATTTCCACAGTTCCACGAGCAGGCGGTCGATGTCGGGTTCCTGGAACGCGACGGTGGTGAGGCCGGCGCGCAGGTGCTTTTCGATCGACGCCAGGGCGTTCTTGTATCGGGTGCGTTCGGTGTCGCCGCGCGGCGGATCGATGGTGCCGACAAAGTCGTCCACGAAGTGCACGGCGGCACGGAACTCCGGCGACTCGACGCCCTGGCGCAGCACGATCAGCACCAGGTAATTCGCCCATGGCCGGGTCAGCACGCCCCGCAGCAGGGTGGGGAGGTTGCGTCCGCTGATGCGGGAGAGGATTTCCTGCGCCGCACGCCGGCGCGCGTCCTGCAAACGTTCGCGGCCGCGCGCGGCTTCGGTGGCCCGGCTCTCGGCCAGCTCCGCACGCTTGCGGTTCTGTTCGACGAACTGGGTGAATTCGGCGAGCTGGCGTTCGAACACGCCGATGTCGTCGTCGAAATCCTGCAACAGGGTTTCGACGACGCTCTTGATCTTGGCGAACAGGCGGTGGTCGCGGTCGGACTCTTCCGACCAGCCCTTGGCGGCATCGGCCAACTGGTCGAGCAGCTTGCGCGCGGGATGCGTCGCATGCGCGAACATCCTCCGATCGAGGATCGCGACTTTCAAATAGGGTATCTGCAGGCGCGCCAGCAACACCTGCATGGGGGCCGGGATGGTGTGGTCCTGCAGGATGTATTCGAACAGCATGCCCACGAGGTCGATGGTGTCCTCGTCGCTGCCGGAGACGTGCGCCTTGGCCTGGCCGGACAGACGCTGGATCTGCAGCATCAGCTCGTCCTTGAGGCGCTGCACCATGTCGATCGCGGCCGTCGTGTCGGCGGCCGCGGGCAGTGTGGGCAGCGGGCGGGATTCGCCCTGCAGCAGCGTCAGCGCGCCCAGCAGTTCGGCCGGGGTGAGCGAGGCGATGCCGGCGCCCGCGGCCGGCAAGCCACCGCCGTCGCCGTACATGTGCTGGCGGCGCGAAGCGAGCAGGGCGGTCAGGCGCTGCATCAGTTCGCTGTGCAGTTCGTCCGCGGTATCGCCGAGGTATTCGGCCGCGCTGCCGAGGTTGCCTGCAGCGTCGGGCGTCCCGGACGCCCCGCGCGGGGCGGTGCCGGTGGACGCAGCGCGCCTCACCACGCCCGGGTGCCGCAATTGCGGCAGCACGCCGGCCTGCACCAGCCGCACGTTCACGTCGTGGTAGAGCGTGTCGAGTGCCTTCAGCACGTAGCGCTCGAACATCTTGAGGATGATCAGGCGCACGCGGATGTTGACTTCGGTGAGTTCGCCCAGCGCTTCGCGGAACGCTTCGGTGAGCGCGCCCGGCCCCAGCGGATTGTTGGTGTTGGTGGTGGAACGGCCGCCGCTCAGTACCGACAGGCGCTGGTTCAGCGCCACCAGCGCGGACGACAGCCGGCCATCCGCCTTGGCAACCATGCTTGACACCGCCAGCGATTCTTCGAGTTCGCGATCGTCCACCAGGCTCAGTTCGCCGCTGGCGGAGAACGCGCGCTGCGCGTCGCTGGCCTTGGGTTGCCGGCCCGCCGCGAAATCGGCGAAGCCGCGCGTGACGCGCTCGCCGAACAGGCGCTCGATCCGCGGACGCATCTTGCGGGTCTCGCGCATGCCGTCGAAGTATTCGGTCTGGCTGGCGTTGCTCTCGGCCTTTTCGGCGAGATCGAACAAGGTGTCGTCGACGTTGTCCAGCAGCTCGGCCACCAGGTTGGCGGTGGCCTTCAAGGTCATCTCGCGCACCGCGACCAGCAGGCCGCCCACGTGGTCGTGGCTCGCATCGGCCGCACGCGAGGCGATGTCCACGACCTTCTTGTCGGGGTCGGCGTGCGGCTCGAACGGGTTCGACGTCATGACGGAAAACCTGGTTTCCGGTGCAGGAACAGGGGCAGGCTAGTATGCCGTTTCAACGATACCGGAACGTGAAGCCGTTCACAGCGCCGCCGTGGGCCCCGGGGCAGGCCGCGGCTTTTGTGGAGCCGGCCTCGGAAAACAGGATCGCGGCGCCCACGCATGGATCCGGTCAGGCCGGAAAATCGGCCAGTTGCAGGGTGCCGATGCCCTCCTCGGCCAGCATCACGGGGATGTCGTCTTCGATCCGGTAAACGACTTTCCGGTCGGTGGTGATCAGACCCGATGAAAGCGGGGTCGTCACTTTCTGGCCCGCCACGGTATCGAGGTTGCCTGCCGTGATGGCGCGATTCAACGCGTCCAGCTCGTCGCGGCGCAGGGGCCGCACCGGGGTCTTGGTGACCGGGTCGCAGAGGATGTCCAGCAATCGCTTGTCCATGCCCGTACAATACCCGTTTTGCGCGGGTGAGACCATGCGGAAAACGACAGTCGCGCCCCGGGTGGGGGTGGTGATGGGCTCGCGTTCGGATTGGGAAACGATGCGGCACGCCGCCGAAATGCTGGCGTCCCTGGGCGTCGAGCACGAGGTCGAGGTGGTCTCGGCGCATCGCACGCCCGACAAGTTGTTCGCCTACGCCGAAGGCGCCGCCCAGCGCGGCATCGAGGTGATCATCGCGGGTGCGGGTGGCGCCGCGCATCTGCCGGGCATGCTCGCCGCCAAGACACGTCTGCCGATCCTCGGCGTGCCGGTGCAGTCGCGCGCGCTCAAGGGCCTGGACTCGTTGCTGTCGATCGCGCAGATGCCGGCAGGCGTTCCGGTGGGCACGCTGGCGATCGGCGAAGCCGGCGCCAAGAACGCGGGCCTCCTCGCGGCCGCGATCGTGGCGCTGCACGACGACAAGGTCGCGCGTGCGCTGGATCGCTTCCGCGATGACCAGACCGAGGAAGTGCTGCGCCATTCCGATCCGCGACTGACGCCGCCGCATCCGGCTCCGGCGGGTTCGACGCAAACCCGCAAAGCCCGCGCGTGATGGCGCAGACGCTCGGTATCCTGGGGGGCGGCCAACTGGCAAGGATGTTGGTGCTGGCCGGTGCGCCGCTGGGCGTGCGCTTCCGCATCGTCGACCACGTGGCCGACGCCTGTGCGGGACAACTGGCGCCGCTCTCGACGGTGGGTTGGGACGACGTCGAAAAGCTCGAATCCTTTGCGCGCGAGATCGACGCCGCCACCTTCGATTTCGAGAACGTTCCGGCGACGACCGCGGAATGGCTGACCGCGCACACGCGCGTGGCACCCAACGCGTTGTCGCTCGCGACCGCCCAGGATCGCATTCTGGAGAAAACCCTGTTCCGCGAATGCGGTCTGCCGACCGCGGAATTCGCCGATGTGGCGACACGCGCCGACCTGGATGCGGCGCTCGCGCGCACCGGATTGCCGGCGATCCTGAAGACACGGCGCGAGGGTTACGACGGCAAGGCCCAGTTCCGCATCAAGACGGCGGCGGACGCCGACGCCGCCTGGCAGACGCTGGGGGCACAGGCCGGCTCGCGCGGGCTGATCCTTGAAAGTTTCGTCGCGTTCGATTTCGAAGCCTCCGTGGTGGCCGTGCGGGCTGCCGACGGGGAGTTTCGTGCCTGGCCGGTGACGCGCAATTGGCACGTCGACGGGATCCTTTCGGCCAGCCTCGCGCCCGCGCCGCGCGGCGCCAGCATCGACGAGGCGGCGTTCGCGCATGCGCGGGCCATCTCCGGAAAGCTGGGTTACGTGGGGGCGTTCGCGCTGGAATTGTTCGTCAAGGGCGGCGAATTGCTCGGCAACGAGATGGCGCCGCGCGTGCACAATTCCGGGCACTGGACGATCGAAGGCGCGGAGACTTCGCAATTCGAAAACCACGTGCGCGCGGTGCTAGGCATGCCGCTGGGCGAGACCTCGGCACGGTTTCCGTCTTGCATGCTCAACTGGATCGGTGAACTGCCCGATCGCGATGCCGCGCTCGCGATCCCCGGTGTGCACTGGCACGACTATGGCAAATCGCCGCGGCTCGGCCGCAAAGTCGGCCACGCGACCGTATGCGCGCCTGATGCCGCGACGCTGGCGTCGCGTCTGGAACAGGTCGGACGCGCGCTGGGTCGCGAATCGCAAGTCGCACCGGTGATCGCGGCGTTGACTGGATAGCCGAAGGATGTTTTGCTCGGCATCCCGGCGAAAGCGGGGACCTGTGACTTTGCTTGATGAAGGACATCGGGTCCCGGATCGCGGCTTCGCCGCGTCCGGAAGTGACGAGAACCAGAACACCGGATATGACTTGAGGGATGTTGCCCATGCGGAAATTGTGCGCCGCCATTTTGGCGTGCTGCCTGATGGCAGGTGGTGCGATAACTTCTTCGCGCGCAGTCGCGCAGGACACCCAGGCCGCCCAGGACGGTCCGCTGCAGGCGAAGGTGCAGGACAAGGCCCAGCCCGCGCGTCCGGACGAACCGCTGGTCAGGGCGAAGCATGGCATGGTGGTCAGCGCGCAGCACCTCGCGACGCAGGTTGGCATCGACATTCTGAAGCAGGGCGGCAATGCGGTCGATGCGGCGGTCGCGGTCGGCTATGCGCTGGCGGTGGTGCACCCTTGCTGCGGCAACATCGGCGGGGGCGGATTCATGACGATCCATCTTGCCGACGGCAAGAACCTGTTCCTGGATTTCCGCGAAAAGGCGCCGCTGGCCGCGACACCCGACATGATGCAGGGCGCCGCGGGAAAAGTGGTGAAGGGCCGCAGCACGAAAACCTATCTCGGCGTCGGCGTGCCCGGGACGGTAATGGGTTTCGACGAGGCGTTGAAAAAGTACGGCACGATGAAGCTGCGGCAAGTGATCGCGCCGGCAATCAAGCTGGCGAGGGACGGCTACGTATTGCAGCCCGGCGACGTGCGCATCCTCGACACCTCCACCGATTTCTTCAGGCAGTATCCGAACGTCGCCGCGACGTTCCTCGACGACGGGCAGCCCTGGAAAGCCGGGCAGGTGCTGAAGCAGCCGCAGCTCGCGGCCACGCTGGAGTTGATCGCGAAGGGCGGCACCCGCGCGTTCTACGAAGGTCCGATCGCCGCCGCGGTGGTGAAGGCCAGCCAGGCCAACGGCGGCTTGCTGACCTTGAAGGACTTCAAGGACTACACCGTGCAATGGGAAAGGCCCATCGAGTGCGGCTACCGCGGCTACACGATCTATTCGGCGCCACCGCCGAGTTCGGGTGGCACCACGATCTGTGAAACACTGCAGATCATCGCGCCGTATCCGTTCGCGGAGTGGGGCTTCCATTCCACCAGGAGCACGCACTACTTCGTCGAGGCCGAACGGCGTGCGTTCGCCGACCGCAACACCTACCTGGGCGATCCCGCATTCGTCGACAATCCGGTCACGCGGTTGTTGTCGGCGGAACATGCCGCGGAGTTGCGCGCGGGCATCGAACCCGACAAGGCCACGCCCTCATCGGAAGTGAAGGGCAGCCTCGGGCCGTACCAGGCCACCAACACCACGCACTATTCGGTCGTGGACGACCAAGGCAACGCGGTGGCGGTCACCTACACCGTCAACAGTTACTTCGGCATCAAGCAGATCGCGGGCGACACCGGCTTCTTCCTCAACAACGAGATGGACGACTTCACGTCCAAGCCCGGCGTGCCGAACCAGTTCGGTTTGGTGCAGGGCCAGGCCAACCAGATCGAACCCGGCAAGCGCCCGCTGAGTTCGATGAGCCCGACCATCGTGCTGAAGGACGGCAAGCTCCGCATGGTTACCGGCAGCCCCGGCGGTTCCACCATCATCTCCACCACGATGGAAAGCATCCTCAACGTGGTCGAGCACGGCATGAACGTGAAGCAGGCCATCGACGCACCGCGCATCCACATGCAGTGGTGGCCCGACGAGATCTTCGCGGAACCGGGTGCGTTCACGCCGTCGGTGCAGTCGGCGCTTGAAGCAATGGGCTACAAGATCCGCGACGTGCACGCGATGGGCGACATCGCGGCAATCGTGGTGGATCCGCAAACCGGCACGCTGGAAAGCGTCAACGATCCGCGCTATCCCGCGGGTTCGGCGGCGGGGTATTAGGCCAGGTTGCGCGCGTCGCAGGAGTCCGGCATGACACATCCCGCCACGGCGTTCCTGTTCGACCTTGATGGCACGCTCGTCGACAGCGTTTACCAGCACGTGCTGGCCTGGAAATCGGCGCTGGACCACGAAGGCATCGAGCTTTCGGTGTGGCGCATCCACCGCAAGATCGGGATGAGCGGCGGGTTGTTCACCAACATCCTGCTGCGCGAAACCGGCTTGGACATCACCGAGGAACGCGTGCAGCGACTGCGACGGCACCACGCCGAAGCCTATGCGCGACTGTCACCAGGCATCCGGCCGCTGCCCGGCGCGCGCGAGTTGCTGCAGCACCTGACCGCGGAGGGGGTGCCGTGGGCGGTGGCCACGAGTGGGCGCATGGAAACGGCGTCGCACAACCTCGTGGCGCTGGGTATCGATCCAGAACGGGTACCGGTGGTGACGCGCGATCAGGTCCGCCATGCCAAGCCCGACCCCGACCTCTTCCTGGCCGCGGCCGAGCGCCTGGGCGTGGGGATCGGCCACGCGCTGGTGATCGGCGACAGCATCTGGGACATGCTGGCCGCGCAGCGTGGGCGTACGTTGGGCGTAGGTTTGCTGTCGGGCGGCTATGGCGCCGAGGAGTTGCAGAAGGCCGGCGCGTTTCGCGTGTACGAAGATCCGGCGGACCTGCTGCTCCACATCGACGAAGTGGGCGGACGGCTGCGTTGAGGCACGCCCGACCCCGTGCGCGTCAGTGCGGCCTGGTCAGCAGGAACCAGCCGAGTACCGCGAAGAAATTGTTGGCCGCGTGCAGCGTGATCGATGGCCACAGCGAACGCGTGCGCACGCGCAGCCATGCCAGTACCAGACCCAGCAGGATCAGCGCCGGCACCGGATACCACGCGAATTTGAAGTCGGGCAGGTGCACGCAGCCGAACACGATCGCGCTGACCAGCATCGCCCAGCCGAGGCGCATGCGGCTGGCGAGGCCAGACAGCAGCACGCCGCGGAACACCAGCTCCTCGACGAACGGGGCCACGCACACCACCAGCAGCGCCAGCAGGATGCGCATGTCCGAAGACACCTTGCGGGCCATGACCGCAACGTCCTGGTGCACCGGGTGGTGTCCCGCCAACAGGTGCGTCATTGCGCCGCCCAGCAGGAGCACCATGAAGCCAAGGATGATGGCGGTGGGATAGACGGCCTTGTTCGCCGGCTTCGCGAAGCCAAAGCCGGGCAGGTCGGCGCGCGACCATTGACCGGGCCAGAACTGGCGAACCAGCAAGGCCATGATCACGGCGGCCGCCGCAATCGTGATCACCGTGATGACGATCGGCATGTCGGGATTGCCGCGCATCACCTGCACGATCGACTTCATGTCAGGCGATCGATGATGCAGCCCGGCATTGAAGCCGGCCTTCAGCGCCAGTGCGAGGCCGATGGCCCCACCGACCAGGACGCTGAGTCCCAACTGCAGCAGGAAATACAGCGCGACGGTACCCAGGCCGCTCCACACGCCCGGGCGCTTGGCTGCCGTCATGTCGCCGGCGGGTGCATCGGCGTGCGGGCCAGGCGTTTCATCCCCCGTTGGTTGATCCATTCGCGCGCGTTCCGGTCCGGCAAACCAGCGCGCACTCTAGCAGCGGGGAGGGCATGTGCCGCGTGCCGGACGGCACCCCGCCTGGATGCCGGCTCGTTCGCAACGTACCGATCACTTCTCGATCCTGTAGTTGAAGCTGGCACGATTGCCGGTGGTCGCGTTTTCCGCTTCGAACTGCAGGAAGCGATTCAACGTGTAACGCAGCGTGATGACCTGGCCTGGCGTGAACAGGCCGACCCCGTAGCTCAGGAACAGGCGCGGCGAAAGATACTTGCCCGCGGTGAAGGCGGAACCGCCGAGCGCTTCGCTGCTGGACACGCCGGCTTCGAGGCCAAGGCGCGAGCCGATCGATTTGGCGAGGCGATCACCGGCGAGGCCGCCCAGCGCTTGCGCCGCGGTGTTGAGCGTGTCGCTCTCGCCACTCTTCAGCGCGTTCAGCGGCCGGCCGGTGACCAGGTACGACAGGGCCTCGGCCTGCTCCATCGCCGGATCGGAAAAGACCGTGAGGATCGGCCGCTGCGCCGTGCCGCGGATGCTCAGTCCCACGGATATGTCCTCGCTGCGGATGTTGCGTACCGCACGGATGTCGAGCCCCGGGTTGTCGAGCCGGGTGCCGGCGAACAGCAGGCGTCCGCGCTCGATCGAAAGATCCTGTCCATAAGCCTTGTATTTGCCGTCCACACGGATCTCGCCGCGACCCGTGGCCGTTTCGCCGGGACGTACGCGCACCGCGAGTTGCCCGTGCACGGTGCCGTCCAGTCCGTAGCCTTGCACCTTCACGCTGTCGCCGAGTTTCACTTCGAGGTCGGCGTCCATCGCCAGCGGCGCGGCCTCGGCCACTTGGGGTTGGTCGACGATCACCACGTCCGGCGAGGCTTTCGCGGGACCGCCGCCTGGCAGTTTTTCCACCGCGATCCTGGCGTTCGGAATCGCCACGCTGCCGGTGAGCGCGAACACGCCGTTCGCGCGCCCGATGTGCAGGTCCGGCGAAGCCACCACATGCGCGGCTGGAATGTCCGCCACCAGCACGTTGTCGCCCCTGATGTCCAAACCCAGGGGCGCATTCGCCGCCAGGCCGACGCTGCCGTCGACGTGCAGCACGCCGCCGCCGGAGGTGACCTGGCCGGTGATGGCGAGTGCGCCCTGTGCATTGCCGGTGACGGCGAAGCTGCCGTCGTGCAGTTTCAATCCGGCGCGCGGCAGTTCCGCCGAGAAGCCCTGGGTCTGGATGCGCCCCTGGAATTGCGGCGCGGCGAGCGTTCCCGAGAGCGCGAGACTGCCGCCGAGCGCGCCGTGCACGTTGGCGACTTCCGGCGACAGCGCTTCGAGGAACGCGAGGTTGCGGATGTCTGCATCCAGCGTGCCCTGCAATGCCCGCGCGGCGCCGCTGACCGTGACCTCGCCGCGGATGTGGCCGCCGTCGTTCAACGTGCTTTCCAGGCGCGCGCGCTGGTTCGCACCGTTCGCATCGATGGCGATGCCGAGGCTCGACCAGGCCAGCAGCGGGCGTTCGGGATTGGACACGTATGCGATGCTTCCGGGGCTGGCGTCCAGGCTGCCGTGGCCGGTGATGGCGTTGGCGCCACCGATCGTGAACTGCCCCGTGCCCGACAACTCTCCGCTGGCTTGCATCGGGTTGGGCCCGGGCGCCAAGGTCGCGAGCAACTGCAGGGGCAATGCCCGCAGATCGTAGCGGGCGGTGGTCACACCCTTGGCATTGCGATCCGCGGATGCACAAAAGTGCGGCACACCGGACGTCAGGCACAGTTGCGACAACGTCATCGCGCCGTTCTTCCAGACGATCGTGCTCGGCTGCTGTTGTTGCCACGCGGGCAGACCCTGCGGCACCAGCCGGATGTCGCTCAGCGTGCCGCTCCAGCGCCTGGCCTTCGCGTCCCATTTGCCGTGCAGCGCGAGCGCGGCGCTCAACTGCGGACCGCGCGCGTCGAGACGCAGATCGTGCGAGGCGGCGTTGCCGTTGCCCTTCATCTCGACGGTTTCGAAATCGAGCGCCGAGGCATGCACGCCATGCAGTGCCAGGTCGAGATTGCCGCCCGGCTTCGACACATCCGGAATCGATGCGGTGAGTTGCAGCGTGTCGATGCCCTGGGTTCCCGCGCGCAGCCCGCTGCCGTGCAGTTGTCCCGCGACCGCCAGCTTAGGCCAGTTGCCCCTGACGGTGAATTGCCCTTGCAACCTGCCCGAGGCATCCGGCATCCAGTCGCCGAGCGAGGCGACATCCAGCGTCACCGTCGCATTGGTCTGCTTGCCGCGTCCGCCGACGGCGCGGACGCGGCTTTGCCCGGCCACCAGCAACAGCGTGCCCTGCAGCAGGTTGTCCGGCGTGATCACGATGTCGGCCCGGCTGCCTGCAATGGTCCGCTGGCGCAGCGTGCCGGTGACCTTGTCGAGCTTGAGCGTGGCTTCGGGACCTTGCGGCGTGATGCGGCCTTCGGTGGCCAGCGTGAAATCCATCGCGCCGCCCCAGCCGGCGAGGAGTGCGCCGGGATCGAACCGTTTCGCGACCGCATCCAGTTTCCACGACATCTGCGGCTGCAGACCGATGGTCCCGCTGGCGTCCAGCCCGCCGTTCCTCTGCACCAGTTTCAGTGCGTGCAGATCGATGGCCTGCGGCGTGCCGGCGAGGTCCACGGTGAGATCGGCGAGCCGGTCGGGGGGTCCGATCGCCAGCGCGCCCTTCATCGCATAACGCTCCAGGCTACCTTCGAGCTTGACGTCACCGTGCGTCGCGAGTGGTTGCCCCGCGATGCCGGCAGGCACCTGCACGTGGTTCCATTTCGCATCGAGCGCAAACGACATCGGCGCGGTGTCGAGGTGCACCACGCCTGTCGCGATAGCCTCGCCCGGGATCTGCGGTGAACGCAGGCGCAGTGGATCGATCGTCACGGTTTTCCCGTCGTAGCGGAATTGCGCGGGATCGAGCAGCAACGTGGTGTCGTTGACGACGACGCTGCCTTGCAGTTTGCCGCCGTTGGCGTTGCCTGCGCCGCGCAGGTCCAGGGCGAATGCTTTCACCGACGACGGCAGCAAGGGCAGCGCGCGTGCATCGAACTCCGGTACATCCAGCGCCAGCGTCCACGCGTGCGGAGCGTCGAGCCGCAGCGAAACGTTGGCCTCGATGCGCGTCGGCGCCGTGACCTGTGCATGCAGTTGCGCGACCTTGCCATCGGATTGCGAGGTGACACTGCCCGTGTAACGGGTGTCGCCGTGGGTCCAGTCGAATTTCGCGGTGCCGTGGCCGGCGTGACCCCTGGCGACGGCCAGCGTGCCTTCGAGCTCGGCGCTTCCCGATGGCGCGCGCAGCGCAAGTTCCCGGATCACCACCTGCGTGCTGTTCCACAATCCCGCGATCGCGAGACTGTCTGCAGCGAAAGCCTGCTTGCCGTTTTGCCTGACGACGATGTGGGTCAGCAGGGCGTCGTTGAGCGAAATCGCGAGCGGCGGTTCCAGCGAAAACGCCGTCGGCCTGCTTTCCGGTTGCCGCGATGGCGCGATGTCGACGATGACATGGTCGATGCGGGCCTTGGCGATGGAAAGCCTGCGCCCCAGCAGCGCCCACGGGCGCAGGTCCACCGAAGCATGTTCGATCGTTATCGTCGTCCCGCCCTTGTCGCGATAGCGCAGGCCGTCGATCGTGGTGGTACCCGCCAGCGTGCCGCTGGCACCCGCGTACGCGAGTTGCCCATCCATCATCGCGACGCCGCGGTCCAGCGCGAACCGCAGGCCGGATGGCGTGTACACCACCCAGAACAGCAGCGCCACCAGCACGACGATCAGGGCGCCGATCGCGGCGCCGATGCCGAGCAGCCATTTGCGCCGGCGCGTCACAGGTCAGGCCCTATGACGATGTGCAACTGCGCACCGTGGTAATACGGATTGTTGATCGGCACCCCGACGTCCACGCGCACCATGCCGACCGGCGAGCGCCAGCGCAGGCCGATGCCGGCGCCGGTGCGCGCGTGGAAATCGCTGCCGTTGAACGCGTCGCCCGAATCCACGAACGCCGCGATGCCCCAGTCGCGCGTGAAGTAGTGTTCGATGGTGGCGCTGCCGACCAGCAGTCGCTTGCCGCCGATCACCAGGCCATGACTGTTGCGCGGGCCGACTGCCTGGTACGCGTAGCCGCGGATCGATCGATCGCCGCCCGCGAAGAAGCGCAGTTGCGGCGGCAGCTTGCTGAAGTCCTGCACGCTGGTGATGCCGGCGTCGCCGCGCAGGATCAGCCGGTCGCTGCGGCCGAGTGCATGGATCCACACCACGTCGGCCAGCGCCTGGGCGAAGCGCGTGTCGATGCCGGGGCCGGCGCGCCCGATCAGGTTGATCGAATAGCCCTTGCGCACGAACAGCGGGTTGTCCGCGACTTTTTTGGTGAGGCCGATCTCCGGATAGATCAGCGTGCTGTTGCCGCGCTCGATGCCGGGGATGTTCACGTTGCTGCGCGAATTGCCGACCGTGAACGTGCCGCTCAGGAGGTGCACGCCCAGCGTCCGCACGAAGCCGTGCCAATCGCGGGTGGCGTTGGCGGCGATCGAGAACGTGCGCGATTTCGACGTCCGGGTGTTTTCGTCGCGATAGCCGATGCCGAGATTGAAACTGGCGTGATCCTTGCCGGGACGCGGGATGCCGTACACGACCTGCGCGGTTTTCAACCGTTGCGCGATCAACACTTCGTTGTCGAGTGTATGTCCGCGCCGATTGATCCAGCGCCGCCGGATGCCGGCGCGCATGCCGGGGCCGGTATCGGTGCCGACGAACACGCCGGCGGTGTAGACCGTGCGCTTGGCGGGCGCGACCTCGACCTTCACCGGCACCACGTGGTTCTCTGCCCTGGCGATTTCGGGTTCGACGTCCACGATCGAAAAATAATCCGCATCGGTGAGCGCCTGCTGCAGCGCCAGCAGGTTCGATTGCGAATACCAGTCGCCGCTCTCCCACGGCACGTAGCGCTGCAGGAATTCCGGTTCGAATTGCGATCCCTCGAACGTGACGGCACCCAGTTTGTAGCGCTCGCCGACGTCGTAGTGCAGGTGGATGTCCGCGCGGTTGTCGCTGCGCGTCACCGCGACCCTGTGCTCGGTGGCCTTGGCATCCAGCCAGCCGGTTTCCAGCAAGGCGCTGGCGATCGCGCCCTTCGAGGCTTCGTAGGTGCCGTCGACCATCGGCTCGCCGGCTTTCGGATGGAAGCTGCGCACCGCGTGCCGCACCGGCGGCAGCTTCAGCGCGATGTCCGGAACCTGGAGGTCGAGTTTGGCGACCCGGGTCGGCGGGCCGGGGTTCACCCGCAGATTCAACGTCCACTGGGTGCCCTGGTGCTGCAGGTCGCTCTCAACCTCGGCGTTGTAGTAGCCATAGGGTTGCAGCGCGGTCGCCGCCTGTGCCGCGGCATCGTCGGCGAACACGCGTGCCTGGGTTGCACTGACGTCGTTGCGGTTTGCGTACTGGCTTGCGGTCAGGTTGGCGTGCACGGCGGCGGCCATGTCCTTGTCGACACCACCGACCGTCACCTTCAAGGTGTCGGCGCGCACGCCTGGCGCGATGGCGAGCGCCATCAGGGCGGCGAGTACACACGTGCATTGCGCCCGGAATCTGGCAGCCGGCTCAGGGCTGAACACGGGCTTCATCCGTGGCAAGCCCAACGCCATCACTCTGTCACGTTCGACAGGGATGTCGACCATGGATTCCGGCCTTCGCCGGAATGACGCCCCAAGCTGCTGGAGGACTCCAAGCGCGAGTCGAAGCGCGCGTCGCGCCAAGATCCCTGTGCGTGTTCGTCGCACGAGCCCGTCCATCCGTCACGTGGCTGCGGTGCGGGCTTCGATGGCCTCGGCGCTTTCGATTTGTGCCGCGCGCGAGGGTTCCGGTTGGGCCTGCGCAGCTTCGACCGGGTATTCGCGCGCGTAGTGCGCGACCAGCGCGCCGACCAGCGCGGAAAGATACGGAATCGCCTGCGCGAACAGGATCACCATCCACAACTCACCCTCTATATAGCGCGAGCCGAAGTTGATGCCCATGCCGACGATCGCGAGGATCAGCGCGATCGACATCAACAACTCTTCGCGCACGGGGCCGAGCGCGCCGGCCGCGCCGCCGCCGAGGCGGCGGCTCTTGGCGGTGCGGATGAACGCGGTCTTCTGCTTGATCAGGCCCATCCAGATGCCGCGTGCGATCGCATGCGAGAGGCCCATGCTGGCGATCGATGCCATCAACGCGTCACGCCAGCTGCACGGCACGCGCGCGCGGTACAGCACGATGCCGAACACCGCCTTGGTGACGAAGAAGCCCATCACCGGGATCAGGAACAACTGCATCGGAAGGCTGAAGATGGTGGGCGCCAGCAGCATGCCCGCCGTCCAGCCGAGCGCCATCAGCGTGAACACCATGTGCAGCGCATCGGCGAACCACGAGAACCAGCCGGTGAGGAAGTGGAAGCGCTGGCCGGCGGTCAGCGGACCCTTGTGCACCATCCAGTTCCAGCGGCCCTTGAGGATCTGCATCGCGCCGAATGCCCAGCGGTAACGCTGGCTCTTGTAGGCGCGGAAGTCGGCCGGGGTGAGGCCCCGGCCCATCAGTTCGTCGACGTAGATCGTGTCGTAGCCCGCGTGCATCAGGCGCAGGCCGAGTTCGGCGTCTTCGCAGATCGTCCATTCCGACCAGCTGCCGGTGCCCTCCAGCGCGACGCGCCGCACCATCGTCATGGTGCCGTGCTGGATGATCGCGTTGCGCTCGTTGCGGTGGTGCATGCCGATGCGGAAGAAGCCGTCGAACTCCCAGTTGGTCATGCGCCGGAAGGCGTTGCCCATGTAGTCGCGGTGGGCCTGCGGACATTGCACCACCGCGACGTTGCGGTCGTTGAAATAACCCGTCAGCGCGGACAGCCAGTCGCGGCGCACCACGTAGTCGGCGTCGACCACCGCGATGATGTCGGCGCGCGGGTCGGTCTGCTTCAGGCCGTAGTTCAGCGCGCCGGCCTTGAAACCGGGCCAGGGATCGAGGTGGAAAAAACGAAAGCGTTCGCCGAGCTTTTCGCAATAGGCTTCGACCGGCTTCCAGACGGCTTCGTCCTTGGTGTTGTTGTCGATCACCAGCACCTCGAAGTTGCGGTAGTCGAGTGCCGCCAGCGAATCGAGCGTGGCAATCACCATGTCCGGGGGCTCGTTGTAGCAGGCGAGGTGGATCGAGACGAACGGCTGTTCTTCCGGTGGGGCCGGTTTCAGCAAACCGAAATGCCGCAGCCATTTCCGGCGCCACAGCACCTCGACGAATTCGAAGCCGTTGATCAGCAGGATCGCCAGGATCGCGAGCTGCGCCGGGAACAGCACGATCAGCATGCCCCAGTCGACGACGTCCAGGTAGAACTGGAACGGCACCGTGGCCGACCACACGATCAGCCCGGCCGCGAGCTGGATCAGGCAAAGGTACACGAAGCGCCCGACCAGCTTGAAGCGCGCGAATTTCCAGGCGAACCAGATCATCGGGATCAGCGCCAGCAACCCGGAAGCCAGTGCCTTCCATGGCCACGTCGAATCTTCCAGCACGGGTCCTGTCAGCGGGAATTTCAGCTGCCGGTCGGCGTTGAACACGCCCCAGTACGCACCGGTGCGTCCCTCGCCGAGGCCTTCCTTCCACGGCTGGTCGATCGCTTCCATGATGTAGTAGTCGATGTGCCGTTCGCGTGCGACCTGGAACCATTCCTTCAGGAAGATCGCCTGGTTGGCGGTGGAAGGCTTGGCGAATTCGAAGCGGTCGCCGTTGGACGGCCAGCCGACCTCGCCGATCACGATGTGCTTGTTCGGGAACAGTCGCTGCAGGCGCTCGTACCGCATCAGCACGTCGCCGACCGCGTCCTTGCGCGGCACGCCTTCCCAGTACGGCAGCAGGTGCACGGTGATGAAATCGACGTGCTGCGCGAGTTCGGGATATTTTTCCCAGATGTGCCACGGCTCGGCCGTGGACACCGGCTGGTGGACCGCCGCGCGCACGCGGTCGATGTACGCCATCAGTTTTTCCGGAGGCATGTCGGTGCGCAACAGCACCTCGTTGCCGACTTCGACCCGCTTGATGTCCGGCCAGCGCCGCGCCTGCGCGATCAGCGCATCGATCTCCTTTTCGTTGTTGCCGTCGCGGCGGTCCAGCCATGCGCCGGCCATCACCTCCAGGTGGTCTTTCATCGCGAGCCGCGGGATTTCCGGGTACTGCAGCACGGAATACACGCGCACCCGCCGGGTGTGCTTGGCCATCAGCGCGAGGTCGCTGGCGACTTCGGCGTCGCTGGGGAAATTGCCGGCCAGGGGACTCTGGTAACGCTGGAACGGGCTGTAGGCGAAACCCGCGACCTGTCCGTTCCACGGCACCACCTGGGTCGGCCGATCCGCCACCGCCCACAACGCGAAGTTCAGTGCCGCCACCAGCAAGGCCAGCAGCAGCGCCGAAACCAGGGCGCCCGCGCGCCGTGGGCGCAGTTCGATGGCGAGTGGCTGGTTCAAGCGATCCCCGGTCGGGCCGATGTGCCGTAAAACCGCATAGCGTAAGGGCGGACGCCTGAAGATTTTGCAAACTTGTGCGATCGTCCGTGATCGCTACCCCGTCGAAGTTTCGGTGGAGACGGGGGTCTTCGGAGTCGCAGGCATCGGACCGGCCGTCCTTGGCCTGACTTCTCGCCAAGGCCGGGCAAGGGAAGTAGCGCCTACCGGATAGAATGGCGACATGCAGGATTTCGAACTACATCAAGGCACGGCGCCTCTGCTGGTCAGCCTGCCGCATGACGGCACCGAACTTCCCGCGGCCATTGGGGCGCGGGTGACCGATGCGGGCAAGCGGGTGCCAGATACCGACTGGCACGTCGGGAAACTCTATGCATTCGCGCGCGATCTTGGCGCATCGGTGATCGCGCCGCGCTGGTCCCGCTATGTGGCCGACCTCAACCGGGATCCCGAGGGGCACAAGTTGTATCCGGGTCGCGCCGAAACCGCACTGGTGCCGATCACGACGTTCGCGGGCGAAGCGATCTACGGGCCTGGCGACGAACCCGGCGAAAAGGAAATCGCCCTGCGCAGGGAGATGTATTGGCAGCCGTACCACGACGCGCTGGCGGGCGAGTTGGCACGGCTGCGGACGAGGCATTCGCGTGTCGTGCTGTGGGACGGGCATTCCATCAAGAGCCGGGTGCCGATGTTCTTCGAGGGGCAGTTGCCCGACTTCAACCTGGGCACCGCCAACGGCGCGAGTTGTTCGCCCGCATTGCAGGCGCGCTTGACCGACGTGTTGCGCGAGCGTGCGGTGGGCAGCGACGGCCATTACAGCCACGTCGCGAACGGTCGCTTCAAGGGCGGCTACATCACGCGTCATTATGGCCGGCCCGACGAGGGCGTCGATGCGGTGCAACTGGAGCTCGCACAGTACACCTACATGGACGAGGACCGTTTCGAATACCGGCCCGAACTCGCCGCGCCTGTCCAGGATGTGATTCGGGCGCTGCTGCGCGCCTGCATCGATCACGCCGCGGGCTGACGCATTCGCGCCAAGGCACGCGCTCTGCGGCGGTGAACCGGGGACCGCCGCCGGGCCGACACCAGCCGCCAACGCCCATGAGCACACCCCGGAACGGTTCCCACGTGTGGAGGTCAGCGCGGCGGCGTGCGCTCCGTCGGGTGTGGAATTGCCGGATCAGCGCACGCGCGCGATGCACTTCAACTCGATCGCGATCGGCGTCGGCAGTGCGGTAATGCCCAGCGTGGTGCGGCAGGGTGCGGACGCGGGATCGGGGAAGTATTCCGCCCAGACCGCATTGTAGGCCTCGAAATCCAGCGCCATGTCGGTGAGGAACACCGTCACGTCGAGGAGGTCTTCCCAGCGCGCGCCGGAAGCTTCCAGCACCGCGCGCACGTTGGCGAAGACCTGCCGTGTCTGGGCGGTGATGTCGTGGGCGACGAGGGTGCCGCGCGGGTTGCGGACGTTTCCCGGAATCTTGTCGCTGCCCGGCACGCGCGGACCGATCCCCGACAGGAACAGCAGGTCGCCGACGCGCCGCGCGTGCGGGTAGGCGCCGACGGGGGCGGGCGCAGCGTCGGTGGAGGTGCTCCCGTTCATGGCTTCGAGCAAAGCCCCGATCCGGAAAGGACCGGTGCGACCGCCACGTTGCAGGCGTCCGCGCTCGACCGGCTTTGTGAATCGTTGGTCAGCGACTGCCCGGGCGTTTTCACGTAGATGGTCTGGCTGCCGATACGCTGGCCGCGCTCGTCGGTGATCGTGAGCCGGTAGCGCTGGTCGGGCCGCAGGTAAAGCTGCCCGGTCGGAATGCTGTAGTCGCCCTCGGTGATCTTGATGTCGTTGATGGTCGTCAACGGCACCGGGTCGAGCACCATTCGGTCAGCCGGAATCGCATCGTTGCCCTCGTCGACGTAACGCGCGGCGACCATGCACGGCCAGTGCCTGTGACAGAGATTGCCGCTGATCGTGAACGGCACGCGCGCACCCCACAGTTCCAGCCAGGTAGGACGATCGTAGACGAAATGCTCCGGCGGGAAGATCACGCTGGCGTCGTAGCCCGGGCGCAACGACCAGGGTTTGGCGTGCTTGTCGATGAACACCATCGGTTGCGTCGGATGCAGGCTGCCGACGATCGGGCCGTAATCCGGATGGTCCATGCCGCTGTCCTGATGCGGAATCAGGATGGTCTGCTCGACCGACAGCGGCGTGATGCCGGAGTCCTTCATGAAGTGCTCGGCCATCGATTCGGCGCCGAGGAACTGGCCGGTTTTCTGGATATGCGCGTAGCCTGCGTTGACGACGATCTTCGCGCCCGGATCGGCCTTCAATATCTTCCACAGGTTCTCCGCCTGCTGCGCTTCTCGCGCATTGCCGGTGTGGTCGGGGTCGGCTTCGTAGGCAACCACCTTGTAGCCCAGCTTCAGCGCGGTGCGCACCATTTCCGCGTAGACCGGCTCGCGGGTGTAGAAGCCGCTGGCTGCGATCGGGTAGCCGCGCTTGTTCAGTGCATCGACGTCGGAGTGATACAGCGTTTCCACCGCGAACACGTTGAACCCCTGCTCGCGCAGCGGTTTCAGAAGACGCACCGTGAGCGTGCGCGTCAGCGCGATGTTGTGCGCCTCGTTGAGGAACACCACGCGATAGTTTTTTGCCAGCTGCGGGATGAAGTCCAGCGCGGGCACCGCATGCCAGCCCGGTTGCGCAAGAGGCGACGGATTGTCGTCGGCGAGCGGCTTCTGCTGGATGGAAAAGCCCAATTCGGCATCCTTGTAGTCGCCGATGAAACTTTGGTACCAGGACAGGTATTGGCCGAAGATTGCCCGGAACGCAGGCTTGCCGTCGGAGGCGTAGGCCCGGCGCATCACCTGGTATTGCGCCAGCAGGTCCTTCTGGCCGTGGGCGCGTTTCATGATCGCGTCGGACTTGTCCATCGCTTCGATCTGCTGCTCGCGCCAGGTTGCCGGCACCTGCGCGACCGCGACCGTCACGGATCCGGCCATCAGCAACATGACGAGGCAAGGGGTGCGCAGGCATTTCATCGTTCGGGCAACCGATCGCGGGGATGTCGATGACGTTACGTGGACAGCATCCTCGAAGCTTCGATGCGCATGAAAACATTCATGCGGGCGTGGCGGTCAATCCCGCGAGTGCCTCGCCATAGGCCGATTCGAGTGCCTCGAATTGCCCGA
The DNA here is from genome assembly GCA_044464225.1 of Rhodanobacter sp. GTDB lineage: Bacteria > Pseudomonadota > Gammaproteobacteria > Xanthomonadales > Rhodanobacteraceae > 66-474. Next base: position 45,226 of record JBIQLN010000021.1, read on the forward strand.
CTGCCATGCCGAGGTCGTGGATGCAGCCGTCGGACAAACCATAGCACCATCCGTGCACCGTCAGCGGCTGCCCGCGATCCCATGCGTCCCGCACGATCGTGGTGTGGCAGGCATTGGCGACCTGTTCGATCACATTGAGTTCGCACAGGCGATCGTGGCGCCGCGCGGGCGGCTCGGCGTCGATCAAGGCCTGGTGGCGTTCCAGCGTGTCGCCGATGTAGCGCAACCAGTTGTCGATCAGGCCCAGGCGCTCACCCTTCAGGGCGGCGGCCACGCCGCCACAGCCATAGTGCCCGGTGATCATGATGTGCTCCACCTTCAGCACGTCCACCGCGAACTGCATTACCGACAGGCAGTTCATGTCCGAATGCAGCACCAGGTTGGAGATGTTCCTGTGCACGAACACCTCGCCGGGGTCGATGCCGAGGATCTGGTTGGCCGGCACGCGCGAATCGGAACAGCCGATCCACAGGAATTTCGGCGTCTGCTGCATGGACAGTCGCGTGAAGAACGCGGGGTCCTGTGCGCGGATCGCCTCCGACCAGCGGCGGTTGTTTTCGAGCAGTTCGTGCGGTGATGGCATGTGGGGTCCTATCTTGCTATGCAAACGTTTTTGGGTTCGGTGAAGAATCGCAGCGCGTCCACGCCGCCTTCGCGGCCCATCCCGGAATGCTTGACGCCGCCGAACGGCGTGCGCAGGTCGCGCAGCATCCAGCAGTTCACCCACACGATGCCGAAGTCGATGCGTTCGGCGACGCGGTGGGCACGAGCGAGGTCGCGCGTCCACAGCGATGCAGCGAGCCCGTAATCGGTGCCGTTGGCGATCGCGACGGCTTTGCCTTCATTGTCGAACGGGATCAGCGTCACCACCGGGCCGAAGATTTCCTCGCGATTGGTGGCGCAGTCCTGCGGCAAGCCTTCGATCACCGTCGGCGCCACGAACCAGCCATCGGCGCAGCGGGCCCCGGGTTTCACGACATTGCCACCGGTGAGTATCTTCCCGCCTTCCTGCCTTGCGCGTTCGATGCAGGCCATCACCTTGTCGAAGTGCGGCTTCGACACCAGTGCGCCGAGGTTGCCGGTTTCGTCATTCGGGTCGCCGACACGCAGCGCCTTCACCTTTTCCAGATAGCGCCGCTTGAAATCATCGTAGATCGAACGCTCGATGAGCAGCCGCGACCCGCACAGGCAGATTTCGCCCTGGTTGGAAAAACCCGAACGCACGATGGTGTCGAGGTTCGCATCGGAAAGATCCGCATCGGCGAACACGATGGCGGGATTCTTGCCGCCCATCTCCAGCGACACCTTCTTGAACCGTTTGGCGGCAGCTTCGGCGATGGAGGCACCGGTGCGCGTCGAGCCCGTGAACGATACCGCCTTGATCTTCGGATGCTCGACGATGCCCTGCCCGACCTTGGGCCCGAGGCCGTGCACGATGTTCAGCACGCCCGGCGGCAAGCCGCATTCGATCGCGAGTTCGGACAGCCGGAACGCGGTGAACGGCGTGACTTCCGACGGCTTGGCCACCACCGCATTGCCGGCCGCGAGCGCCGGCGCGATCTTCCAGGTAAGGAGGTAAAGCGGCAGGTTCCACGGCGAAATGCAGCCGACCACACCGAGTGGCTGGCGCAGGGTGATGTTGACCGCGCGTGCATCGACGTGCGATTCGCCCGGCCATTGCGTGATCGCTTCGGCGAAGAAACGCAGATTCGCCACCGCGCGCGGAATGTCCACGCTGCGCGCGAGGGCGACGGGTTTGCCGCTGTCGCGCGATTCTTCGCGGGCCAATTCCTCCAGCCGTGTTTCGACCGCATCAGCGAGGCGATGCAGATGCCTTGCGCGTTCGCCCGCGGACAGCGCTGCCCACGCCGGCGCCGCGTGCTCCGCCGCCGTGACTGCGGTTTCCACGTCGCCCGCGTCGGAATCCGGGCATCGCGCATACACCTTGCCCGTCGCGGGCTCGAATACGTCGAGGTATGCACCGCCTGTCGGCGCACGCAATCCGCCATCGATCAGGTTGGCAAGCGTCAGGAACTCCATCGTGCAAGCTTAGCGCACCCCCGGGTCGGGCCCGGCCTGCGAGCCCTCGTGCCGCGCCTGTCCGACCCCCCGGACCGCAGATCAGAGAGAGCGGGCAAATGCTGGTCCTTGCAGCGTCAGGCCTTGGCGCGTTGCGCACACCGCTGCGCGTGTGCACAACGAGGCTACCTTGACGACGGGATGGTCAGGCGTGCCGCGGAACACCAGTCGCGTCGCCATGGCATCGGGCGTGTCGAGGTCGGTGAAGATCCACCATGCGGTAATCGTGCCCTTCGCATCGCGTATCTGGAATTGCTTGATTTCGGGAATGCCGGTGGTCGACCGATGGGCCTCGGCGGCGACCGCATTCAACGCGGCGTCCACGCTCCCGAAACGGATGGGGGCCTGGTCGACCACATAGTCGGGGTGGGCCCAGCCCGATGGCCACAACGGATTGAAAGTGAGAGCGGAGAACGGCTGTGGGCTGAAATCCAGGGGAATCCGCACCACGCCGCCCACGCGATGTCCGTCCTTGTTGCCCGGTGCGAACCTCCATTGCCGCACGGCCGCGAGTGCAGCATCGTCGATTTCCCGGTGGCCGCTGGAGCGTTCGACACGCACGGCCAGGATGGCGCCGGTGTCCGCGATGATGGCGTCCAGCACAGTGGTGCCGCCCAGTGCATAGACGACGTCGAAGCCGGGATAGATGGGCTGCACGCGACTGGAGAGGTCGAGCGCGGGCGCGCGATCGCCCGGTGGCCGGGGCGGTACGGGTCGGGGCGATGGCGCAGCGCAGGCGGCGAACAGGGTCGCCGCCATGGCCACTGCGAGAGGGCGCGAAACGGCATGCATGGCCGATCTCCCGTGCTGAATTGCCGGCAATGATCACAGCGAACGCGTGCGGCCGCCATCCACCGGCACGTTGATGCCGCTGATGTAGCTGGCAGCCGGCGAGGCCAGGAACGCCACCGCGGCCGCGATTTCGGACGGATCGGCGAAACGCCGCATCGGCACTTCCGATTCCATTTGGCGCTGCATGGCTTCGACATCCACGCCCGCCTTTTGCGCGCGCGTGTGGACAAGCTGTTCGATGCGCGGCGTCCTGGTCGAGCCGGGCAAGACGTTGTTGACGGTAATGCCGAATGGCGCGAGTTCGGTCGCGAGCGTTTTCGACCAGCTCGCCACCGCCCAGCGCGTCGTGTTGGACACGCCGAGTCCGGCGATGGGCTCTTTCACCGACGTCGAGATGACGTTGACGATGCGGCCGTACTTCGCCGCCTGCATGCCGGGGATCACCAGTTCCGCCAGCGTGTGGTTGGCGATCAGGTGTTTGCGATACGCATCGAGGAACGCGTCCACTTTCGCGCCATGGGCGGGGCCGGGTGGCGGTCCGCCGGAGTTGTTGACGAGGATATGGATCGGTTGCGCAGCGACCAGCTTTTCGACGGCCGCGCGCAGACCGTCCGTGTCGCCGGAATCGGCCACCACGAAGTCGTGCGTTTGCGCGGCATGGCGGCGCGGCAGTTCGCCCGTGAGTTGTTTCAGCACCTCCATCCGGCGGGCGAGGGCGGTGACGTTCGCGCCCAGTTTTGCCAGTTCGATGGCGCACGCACGGCCGATGCCCTGCGATGCACCGCACACCAGCGCGTGGCGGCCGGTCAGATCAAGGTCCATGTGCCCTCCTGGGAAAAGCGCGCCCGATGCGGGGGCGCGCCGGTACGAAGTGCCCGCCCTTCCCCGTGCGCAAGATCGGCGCCGTGTTGAAACGGGATTCCTGTCGCGGCCAAGCGCCGCTTCGCCGGATGTGCCGGATTCACTCAGCGATTGTGCAGTGCGTTGCGCAACTCAGGCAACAACCCCGCGCCCACCGAGGGTTTGCCACACAGGCCATTGTCGACCGCGCTTTCATAGGCGGGCGTCATCCTGCCGAGGTACAGCGTGCCTTCCGGACCGTGCGGCACGTCGAAGCTGCCGCTGGTGACGGGGGCCGCCGGCTTGATGCTGGCGAATGCCGAGCCGGACGGCACATTGATGTTGCTGAAGCTGGTCGGCGACTGCGCCCAATAGGTGGTCGACGTGAGTTGCTTCTGCGAGGTGGTCACGACCAGGTATTGCGCGTTGGGGTTGTCGACCTTCACCGCGCCGAATCCGCCCGACATGCTCGGCCGCCAGTTGATGTACACGCATAGCGAAACGTCGGTGCTGGAAAGCGGCTGGTAGTTGGCGTTCAACAGCGTCACCGTGGGTGCCAGCAGGAAGCTGTTGCCGAGGTGCCGCGCGCTCGGCTGGGTCTGGAACACCACCCGATACGGCTTCTTGTACTTGGGCAAGACGAAGGTGAGGAAATGCGTGCGGTCGCCCTCGATGTCGGCGACGGGGCTGAACTTGTCGAGCATGAATTCGCGCGGTTCGTCGGGCAGCGTCTCATGGAAGGGCAGGTCGGCCCAGTCATGGCAGCATGGCGTCGCGTCCTTGAGCTCCTGGATGGCCGCTTCACGCGAACGCGGCGGGGTGTTGTCGATGGCTCCGAGCAGCGGCAGCCTGACCACGTGGCTGCACGCAGTCAGCAGGAAGACAAGGCCCATGAAGGCGGCAAGGCGGAGAAAACGGGTCACGGCGGTGGTTTTGAAACGGGGTACGGAAGCGCCGCGGGACGCACGTCCCGGCAGCGCCGAGGGTGAATGTTCAGGCAGTGTACAGCCTGCGACGCGACGAAAAACGGGTCGAAAGTCGTGCTTTCCGGAATTGGGGCGCCCGATCCTCGCCTCAAGGGTTCGACCGACGCGGAGGCGCACGGTTTCCCGCCGCCTGTCAGAACTCCGCGTGGCCCGGCGTGCGTGGATACGGAATCGCGTCGCGAATATTCGAGAGCCCGCACACGTACACCAGCAGCCGCTCGAAGCCCAGCCCGAAACCGGCGTGCGGCACCGTGCCGTAACGGCGCAAGTCCCTGTACCACTGGTAGTGCGCCGGATCGAGGCCGAACTGCGCCATGCGACGATCGAGGTAGTCCAGGCGTTCCTCGCGCTGCGCGCCGCCGATGATTTCGCCGATGCCGGGTGCCAGCACGTCCATGGCGGCGACGGTTTTGCCGTCGTCGTTCAGGCGCATGTAGAACGCCTTGATATTCTCCGGATAGTTCATCACCACCACCGGCCGCCCTACGTGGGTCTCGGCCAGCCAGCGTTCGTGCTCGGTTTGCAGATCCACGCCCCATTCGACCGGAAACTCGAATTTCTGCCCGGACTTCTGCAGCGCCGCGATTGCATCGGTGTAGTCGATACGTTCGAAAGGCGAAGCGATGAATTTCTCGAGGCGGGAAATGGCATCTTTCTGGACGCGCTCGGCGAAGAACGCCATGTCGTCGGGGCGTTCATCCAGAACCGCCTTGAAGATGGCCTTCAGGAACGCTTCCGCGCAGTCGGCATTGTCGTCGAGGTCGGCGAATGCGATTTCGGGTTCGCACATCCAGAATTCGGCCAGGTGCCGCGGCGTGTTGGAGTTCTCGGCGCGGAAGGTCGGACCGAAGGTGTAGACCTTAGACAGTGCGAGGCAATACGCCTCGACGTTCAACTGGCCGGATACGGTCAGGAAGGCTTCGCGTGCAAAGAAGTCCTGTTTGAAGTCGACCGCGCCCTTGTCGTCACGCGGCAGGTTGGCGAAGTCCAGCGTGGACACGCGGAACATGTCGCCGGCGCCTTCGGCATCCGAGGTGGTGATGATGGGCGTGTTGACCCAGTAGAACCCCTCGTCCGTGAGGTGTCGGTGGATCGCGGTCATCATGGTGTGGCGCACCCGCGAAATCGCACCGAACAGGTTGGTGCGGGGCCTGAGGTGCGCCACTTCGCGCAGGAATTCCGGCGAGTGCTGCTTGGGCTGGATGGGATAGGTTTCGGGATCGTCGACGAAGCCGAGCACTTCGATGGCATCGGCCTGCAGTTCGAAAGCCTGGCCCTTGCCCTGGGACGGTACCAGCTTGCCGCGTGCCGCCACCGCGCAACCGGCGGAGAGCTTCTGCACGTCACTGGAATAATTCGGCAACGTTGCGGGTGCGACCACCTGCAACGGTGCGAAGCACGAGCCGTCGCTCAGGTTCACGAATGACAGGCCCGCCTTGGAATCACGGCGGGTGCGCACCCAGCCGCGCACTTCGACGATCTCGTCCGTCGGTGTGCCGCCAGCGAGTGCCTGTTTGACGCTCAAGGTCGCCATCGCTTGAAACTCCGTCCTGCAGGTGCCATTACGGGAACAGTGAACGCGCGATAATAACGCAGCACGCGCCATAAACCGGGACCGCCATGGCCATTGAACTCACCCCCTCCGCCGCCGCGCGCATGCGCGATTTCCTCGACAAGCATCCGTCCGCGCCGGGCGTGCGCTTCGGCATCAAGCGCACCGGCTGTTCGGGTTTCGGCTACACCGTCGATCTTGCCGGCGAGGTGACGGGCGCGGACAAGGTCTTCGAGGTGGACGGCATCAATCTGGTGGTGGATGCCAAGGCGCTGCCCTTCGTGGATGGCACGCGCATCGACTACGCGCGAGAGGGCCTGAACGCCGCGTTCGTGTTTCACAACCCCAACGCGACCGGCGCATGCGGGTGCGGGGAAAGCTTTACCGTGGACAAGCAGGGGATGGGGGTCGTATAGCGGACGCGGTTCAGGGTCTTCGCAGTGCAGGCTCCAGGGGAGTTTTGGACCCGCCATTCGTCACGCCCGCGAACGCGGAATCCAGCTTCGTTCACGCGAGGTGTCGGAGCAAAAGGCGTCGGGTTCCGGATATCGCTTCGCGACGGCGTTCGCAGGATTGCAGGCGCGCGCGAGTTTCCGGAATGACGGGCATTCAGGTCCCTCGCGCCGAGCGCTCGGCGCACGTCCCGCATCCCCGCGTTTTCCCTTGCGCCGCAACGGCGTTTCCCGTACCATTTCCGCTCTTCGGTCGGCGGTTTGGCTGGCCGAGGTCCCTCGCCTCACCGCCGAATCGTTCGGGTCGGGAGGCTGCCCCGCCACGGCACCGAGCCGTGGCGACACCCGTGAGGAAACCACAATGCGTCATTATGAAGTCGTGTTCCTGGTCCATCCGGACCAGAGCGAGCAGGTGCCCGGCATGATCGAGCGCTACAAGGCGCTGGTCGAAGCCGAGGGCGGCAAGGTCCATCGTCTCGAGGATTGGGGCCGTCGTCCGCTTGCCTACCCGATCCAGCATCTCGCCAAGGCCCACTATGTTCTGATGAACATCGAGGGCGGGCCCAAGGCCGTCGCCGAGCTGAAGGCCGGCTTCCGTTTCAACGATGCCGTCCTGCGCCACATGATCGTGGCATGGCACCAGGCTGAAACCGAGCCGTCGTTGATCATGAAGGCGGGCAAGGACGACAAGCCGTCCCGCCGCCGCGAAGATGACAACGACAACGACGATCGCGACGACCGCGAAGCCGCCTGATCCCGAATACCGGAGACACGAACATGTCCAAGTTTTTCCGTCGTCGCAAGTTCTGCCGCTTCAGTGCCGAAGGCGTCGAGCACATCGATTACAAGGATCTCGCCACCCTGAAGCAGTACATCACCGAAACCGGCAAGATCGTTCCCAGCCGCATCACCGGGACCAAGGCGCGTTACCAGCGCCAGTTGTCCACGGCGGTGCAGCGGGCGCGCTTCCTGGCGTTGCTGCCCTACAGCGACAACCATTTCGTGTAAGCAAACACACTCGTCATCCCGGACGCCGCGTGGCGGCGGTCACGGACCCAGCGGCTTCCAGATGTGTAAGAGTCACTGGGTTCCCGTCTTCGCGGGAATGCGATGACCAACAATTCGGACACCCGTCCACAGGCTGCGTCCTGCATGGGGCGCTAACGAATCGGAGAGTTTCATGGAAATCATCCTGCTGGAAAAAGTGAAGAACCTCGGTGCCCTCGGCGAAAAGGTCAAGGTGAAGCCGGGTTACGGCCGCAATTACCTGGTCCCACAGGGCAAGGCCGTTCCGGCCACCAAGGCCAACCTCGAGTCCTTCGAGGCCAAGCGTGCCGAATACCAGGCCAAGGCCGACAAGCTGCTGGCCGATGCGCAGGCGCGCGCCGCCGCGTTCGAGAATGCCGAAACCACCATCAATGCCAACGCCAGCCCCGAGGGCAAGCTGTTCGGTTCGATCGGCCCGCGCGACATCGCCGAAGCGTTCACCGCGCAGGGCCTGGCGCTGGAAAAGAGCGAAGTGATCATGCCGGAAGGCGCGATCCACAACACCGGCGATTACGACGTCGAAGTGTCGCTGCACGCCGACGTGAAGGCGCCGGTGAAGGTGCACGTCATCGCGGGCGCCTGATCGCACGCGAAAATCGCAACACGCGAATGGGCGCCGTCGGGCGCCCATTTTGTTTGGCGGGCGAACGGGCAAGGCCTGGCCGGCCCGATGCGACAATACTCGTGCGATTCGAATCCGGACGGTTCATGCGACGCACCCTCGAAGAATGGCTGGCGTACCAGCAGCAGATCCACGCGCGCGGCATCGACATGGGCCTCGATCGCGTGCGCGAAGTGTGGAAGCGCATGGGCGCGCCGCGACTTGCGCCGACGGTGATCACGGTCGCCGGTACCAACGGCAAGGGATCGACAGTCGCCTTCCTGGAGGCGATGCTGGGCGCGGGCGGCATGCGGGTGGGCGCGTATACCTCGCCACACATCCTGCGCTACAACGAGCGCGTGCGTGCGGGGGGTGGCGAAACCGGGGATGCCGCACTGATAGACGCGTTCGAACGCGTCGAAGCCGCGCGCGGCGACACCACGCTCACGTACTTCGAATTCGGCACCCTGGCTGCCTTCCTGATTTTCGCGCAATCGAACCTCGATGTTGTGCTGCTGGAAGTCGGATTGGGCGGGCGGCTGGATGCGGTGAACATCGTCGACGCCGACTGCGCGGTAGTGGTCACCGTCGACCTGGACCACATGGAATACCTGGGGCCGGATCGCGAAGCCATCGGGCGCGAAAAAGCGGGCATCTTCCGCACCGGCAAGCCCGCGATCATCGGCGAAACCGATCCCCCCGCGTCGGTGCTGGAATATGCACGCGCGATCGGCGCGCGCGCGGAAGTGCTGGGGCGCGACTTTGGCTGGGAACCGCAAATCGATGCACTGGCGTGGTGGCATCGCGATCCCCGGCAAACGCGCCACGTCGCGCCCGCGGGCAGTTCATCCGACATTGTCCTGCACGGCGAACTCGCGCTGGAGGGCGCCTTCCAGTACCGCAATGCGGCAACCGCGATCGCGGCGCTGCAGGCGCTGGGCGACCACGTCCGCTGGGACACACCGGCGCTGGTGAAACCCGGCGTCGATGCAAGTGCGCCATTGCTTGCCGGGCGGCTGCAGCATCTGGCAGAGCATCCCGACCTGGTCATCGACGTCGGTCACAATCCGCAGGCTGCGCGCGAACTCGCGCGCTGGCTGGATCGTCATCCGGTCGCGGGTGCCACGTGCGCCGTGTTCGGTGCGCTCGCCGACAAGGACATCGAAGGCGTGGCGGCTGCCCTGGGCGCACGGATCGATCACTGGTACCTGGCGGATCTGCTCGGCGAATCGCCACGCGGCGAGACCATCGCGCGGCTGCTGAAACGCGTGCGCGCGGTGCTGCCCGAAGCCGCATGCAGCGAACACCCGGACATCCCCGCCGCGTTGGCGGCCGCGCGTGCGCAAGCCTCCCCCGCCGATCGCATCATCGCGTTCGGAAGTTTCCATGTGGTTGCCCCGGTGCTGAAGGCGTGCCGCGTATAATTCCCTCCGCCCGTGATTTGGGCGTTCGAAATGGCGCACCGGTGGTGCGCGACTCGACGCCGGCGCCTTGCAAGGTGATATTGCCGATATGGATTCAGGCTTGAAAAAACGTCTGCTTGGCGCGGTGGTGTTGATCGCGCTGGCGGTGATCTTCGTGCCCATGCTGCTGCCCGGCCATTCCAATTCGGGATCGCAGCCGGTCAGCATGAAGATTCCGCCGGAGCCGGACAGTGAATTGCAGACGCGGGTCCTGCAGGTCGGACCGGATGCGGCCAGCGCCGGCTCCAGCGCCAGGGTGACCCTCGTCGATCCCGATCACGTCGCCACGCTCGATCTCAGCGGCCGCACGGCGCAGCCGGCGCCGCCAGGCACCGCGGGTCTTCCGATGGCCGCGACCAACGAGTCGGTGGCTTCGGCGCCCCCCGCTTCCACGCCAAAGTCCTCGCCCGGTTCCAGCGCGCCGGCCCGGACTGCAGCCAGCACCGGGGCTGCGTCCCAAGGGGACAAGGCACCCCCCGTGGCCGCGGGCAAGGCCGAGCCGCTTCCCGGCGGCGCCGGCGTGGCCGCCGCCGCGATCTACACGGTGAATCTGGGCGTCTACGCCAATCATGCGAGCGCCGACAAACTCGTCGCCAAAGCCAAGCAGAGCGGGTTCACCGCGCTTGCCATGCCGGAAACCTGGCGAGGCAAATCCGTGATGCGCGTGCGCGTGGGGCCCTTCCCGACCCGCGCCGAGGCCGAAGCCGCGCGCCTGAAACTGAAAAGCATCGAGCATGTTTCGATGACAGTCGAATCCGGCACCGTCGACCAGGCCGGCGACGCGCCGTCGTCCGCGATCGCCGCCGCCGAGGCCGGAGCGTGGGCGGTACAGCTTGCCGCGTTCAGCGACGAGACTTCCGCCATCAAGCTGCGCGACCGACTGCGCGGGCAGGGGTTCGACGGCTACGTCGACAGCGTGAAAACCTCCAGGGGCAAGCTGTGGCGCGTGCGTGCCGGTCCTTTCGCCTCCCGCAACGTGGCGGAAAGCACGCGGGGGCAGATTGCCGACAAGCTGAAGATCAGCGGGAACATCGTGGCGGAATAAGTGCGATCGCCCGCTGCATCACGCGACGCATCGATGGATGGAGGTGTTTCCCGTCCGCGAACATTGAATGCCCGGCCTGATTGATCACGTGGGTTTGTGCGATCGTCGCCCATCGCTGCACGACCCGACGGATTGATGGGTGGAGGTTTCCCGCCCACGGACACCAGGACGGCCTTCCGTGGCCTGACTTTTTACAACAGCGATTGCGGGTGGGGGATCTCGCTTGATTGCGCGAAGACCATGAACGTCGCCGACATTGCCATTCTTGCGGTCCTTGCGCTCTCGACCCTGTTCGGGTTGATGCGTGGCTTCGTCAGCGAGGTGCTGTCACTGGTCTGCTGGATTGCCGCGTTCTGGGTCGCGTGGGCGTTCGGCGATCAAGTTGCGCAACTGTATGGCGGCTGGCTGGACGATCCCGCCGCGCGCATGGTTGCCGGCTACGTCACCTGTTTCGCCGGCGTGTTGGTGGTGGGTGCGCTGGCCGGCTGGGTGTTGCGGACGCTGGTGAAGATCGGTGGCCTCGGCGCTGGCGATCGCCTTCTCGGGATGCTGTTCGGACTGGCGCGCGGGTTGCTGCTGGTTATCTTCGCGGTATTGATCCTCGGCTTCACCACCGCGCCGCGCGATGCCGCCTGGTGGCGGGAATCCACGTTGCTGCCGGCATTCTCGAATGGCGCCGGCTGGTTCGCCGGGCGGCTTCCGCCGGAAGTGAGTCGTTACGTCGAAATCGGCAGGCAGTCCTTGCCCGCGCTGTCGGGCGTCCCCATATCGGCGATGCAGCGTGCGGCGCGGCCATTGACCGATCCGGGCGTGGGCGTGTCGGCCGCCATGCCCGCCTCGGGCGCGTCCAGTCGTGCGCTCCGACACGGCCCGAAGCACGGTGATGTGGGACAATAAGCATGCGGTTCATGTTTGGAGCGTCGGTCACGGTGTGCTGCATGGACCGGTGGCCGGCGAGCCGCCCTTGGCCCCTGAATCAGGGGCGATCGAATCCGCGCTTGGGTGCCGGTTCGATGGGATCGCGACAGCGTGACCCCGCGGTACGAAGCGCAACGTCAAGGCTCTTCGAGGCATAGTTTCCAATGTGCGGAATCATCGGCATCGTCGGCAAGAC
>JBIQLN010000022.1:0-56805 GCA_044464225.1 Rhodanobacter sp.
TTTCAGGCTTTCCGTTCGCGACGGACTTGCACAAGGACCCGGTAACCGCCGGCCCCAGGTCGTACATTAGGAACAAGGCACATTGCTGGGGGCGCGCTGTCGTTCACCGCAGGGGACGCCAGCAAGTTCATTCTACGGGGGTGTCGAGGGCGTCTTCAAGCTTGCGGCGCAGCAACGCGATCTGCTCGCCGGCGCTGTCGGACAATGCACTCTGGCTGCGTTGCAACATCAACAGTTCGTGCGTGATGTCGAGCGCGGCGAGCACCGCGATGCGATCGTAGCCGGGGCTGCGCGAGGCATGCCGGATCTCGCGCATCTTGCGGTTCAGGTGTTCCACCGCCGCCAGCAGGCCTTCGCGTTCGTCGGGCTTGCAGCCGACCAGGAATTCGCGGTCGAGCAGCTTGACGGTGACGGTGACGGATTCGTCGGACATGGGGTTCAACCTGCATTCTCGAGCGACTTCAGGCGCTCGATCATCGCCTCGACCCGCGCACGCGCCTGTTCGTTGCGCGTCATCAGCGCCGCGCGTTCACCCACCAGCTGGTCGCGCCCCCTGCGCAGGCTGGCGTTCTCCTCCGCAAGGCGGCGCATGCGTTCCAGGGCCTGGTCCAGCGCGCGGGACAGCGCGGCGAGTTCGGCTTCGACGGAATTGGCGGCGGTATTCATGGCGCGAATATATCAGGATGTTGGCGAGGGGCTGTCCGCACGCGTCGCACCTTCAGATCACGAGGGGTGCGGCGGCGTGGCGATCCAGGAAATCGAGGCAGGCTTCCGCCGAGAGGGGCCGGGACAGCCAGTAGCCCTGGATTTCATCGCAATGCTGCGCACGCAGGAATGCGAGCTGCTCGGCGGTCTCGACGCCCTCGGCCACCACCTTGAGCTGCAGCGAATGCGCCATGGTGATGATGGTGGCGGTGATGGCCGCGTCGTCGGGATCGGTGGTGATGTCGCCCACGAATTCCTGGTCGATCTTCAGGGTGTCGATCGGCAGCCGCTTCAGATATGCCAGCGACGAATAGCCGGTGCCGAAGTCGTCGATCGCGAGGCGCGCGCCGATCGACTTCAACTCGCCCAGCAGGCGCACGGACTGTTCGGCATTGGCCATGACCATGCTTTCGGTCAGTTCCAGTTCCACCTGGTTCGGCGCCACGTCGTGTTCGGCCAGCAGGTCGCAGATGTGCGCGGTCAGGTCCGGGCGATTCAGTTGCGCCGCCGACAGGTTGATCGCCATGATGAGGTTGCGGTGGCCGCTTTCGCGGAAACGGCGCAGATCCGCGCAAGCCGTCGCGAACACGTACGCGCTGATTTCGTGGATCTGCCCCGTTTCTTCCGCCAGCGGAATGAAGACGCTCGGCGGGATTTCGCCGAGGTCGCGGTTGTGCCAGCGCAGCAGTGCTTCCATGCCGGTGATCGTTTCGCTGTGCAGGTCCATCTTGGGTTGGTAGACCAGCCGCAACTCGCCGCGATCCAGCGCGCGCCGCAGCGCATTGATCAGCGTGGCGTGGTCGCGCGCCCGCGCATCCATGCCGGGGTGGTACACCGCCCAGGTATTGCGGCCGCTGGCCTTGGCCTGGTACATCGCGGTGTCCGCGCATTTGAGGAGATCGGCCGGGGTCTGGCCGTGGTCCGGATACAAGGCGATGCCGATCGAAGGCGAGATCACGGTTTCCTGGGTGCCGGTGATCGGCAGCGGTTTGGCGAACGCGCGGATCAGGCGCTGGGCCATTTCCTCGGCACCGCGGGTGTCGGCGAGATCCTCGAGCACCACCGTGAACTCGTCGCCGCCGAGCCGGGCGACCACGTCGTTCTCGCGGACGCACTGGCGAAGGCGGGCGCCGGCGGCTTTCAGGGTGCGGTCGCCTGCGGTGTGGCCGAGCGAATCGTTGACGTGCTTGAAGCGGTCGAGGTCGAGGAACAACAGGCCGACCTTGTGGCCGCCGCGACGCGCGCTGATCACGGCCGCCCCCAGGCGCTCGCCCAGCAGCGCGCGATTGGGCAGCCCCGTCAAGGTGTCGTAGTTGGCGAGGTAGCGCAGTTCCTGCTCGGCGCGCTTGCGGTCGGTGATGTCGGTGAGCACGCCGATCATGTGGGTGCGCTGGCCCGAGGCATCGCACACTTCGTTCAATTCCACCCAGCACAGGAATTCCTCGCCATCCTTGCGGCGCTGCCACAGCTCGCCGCGCCAGTGGCCGGTTTCCGCCAGCGTCTGGCGCAACTGGGTATAGCTGTCGGGCGCGTGGCGGCTGCCATTGAGCATGGATGCGTCGCGGCCGAGTACCTCGTGTTCGGCATAACCGGTCATGCGCGTGAACGCGGTGTTGACCGACATGAAGCGGAAGTCGAGGTCGGTGACGGTGACCGCCTCGCTCATGTTGCGGATGACCTCGGAGGCGATGCGGCGTTCGCGATCGGCCGCGCGGATGGCGCTGATGTCGCGCTCGGTGCCGCACACGCGCAGCGGTTTTCCCTCCGCGTCGCGTTCGATGATCTTGCCGCGCGACAACACCCAGGTCCATTCGTCATCGCGGCCGCGCACGCGGTGTTCGACCTCGAAGTGCTCGGTGCGGCCGGCGAGGTGCTCGGCCAGCGCGTAGTCGAGGTTGGCCAGGTCCTCGGGGTGCACCATCGTCCGGCGCCACTCGTCGGCCGGCACGGACTGTTCGTGGTGGCCGCCGGGCGTGCCTTCCGGGCCCAGCCGCAGGATGGTGCCCTGCTCCAGGTTCCAGTCCCAGAATTCGTCGCCCGATCCCCAAAGCGCCTGCCGCAGCCGGCTCTCGCGCAACCGCAACTGGCGGCGATGCCGAACCTGTTCCAGGTGGTGGCTGCGCCACCCCAGCACCGCGATCAGGATCAGCAGCGCGATCGCGATGCCGTACACCAGTCGCATCACCGGACTCCACCACCAGACCGATTCCACGACGAACGCCACGCTGGCGGTGTTGCCCGGGCTTCCGTCGCGCAGCACTGACTGCACTTCCAGCCGGTAGTTGCCGGGGGCGAGGCTGGTGTAGGCGACCGAGCGATCGCGGGTCGGGTTGCTCCATTGGCGGTCACGCCCGATCAGGCGAACGCGGTAGCGGTTGTGGCCGGGCGCCGAGAAATCGAGCGTGGCGAAATTGGCATAGACGTCGTGATCGCGCGCGCCGATCGTCACCGGCTGGGAATTCGATGCAGGGACCGGAATGCGACCCTGGCTGTCGTACAGATCGGTGATGACGACCGGTGCGTGTTGCGCCGTGGGCACCGCCGCCGACGGATCGATGATGTCGAACCCGTGGCCGCCGAACAGCAGTTTGCCGTCGACCGTCCGCAGGCACGCGCCCGTGTTGTATTCGCTGCCCTGCAGGCCATCGGCAAGTCCGTAGCTGCGGATCAGGCCGGTCTTCGGCTCCAGCCGGCCGATGCCCAGGTTCGTGCTGAACCAGATGTCGCCCTTGCCGTCTTCGAGCATGCAGTCGATGGTGTCGTCGGGCAGCCCATCGCCGATGCCGTAGCGCCGGAATCGTGCGCCATGGTCATCGATGTGCTCGAGCAGGCTGATGCCGGAAAACGAACCGATCCACACCTGGCCGTTCCGCGTGACCAGCAAGCTGACCACCGTGCGTCCGGCCAATGACTGGTTGTCGCCCGGCGTTTCGCTGAAGCTGCGCACCTTGCCGTTGGCAGGATCAATCATCGACACGCCGTTGGTCGTACCCGCCCAGATATGGCCGCTGTGGTCCTGGTCGATCACCATCACGGTGTCCGAGGCCAGGCCGTGGGCGCTGTCGAAGCGCCTCACGGTGCGGCCATCGTGATAGTGGACAAGCCCCTTGCCGTTGGGCGCGACCCACAAGTCCCCATTGCGGGCGCGAAACAGCGTGCGCACGGGAGTGGTGACGGGCTGGCCGTCCAGCACCATCCGCGATGTCGCGCCCGAAGCCGGATCGAAGCGCAGGATGCCATGGTTGGAGGGCAGCAACAGGCTGCCATCGGTATCCGGCACGATGCCGAAGCTGGTGGCTGCCATGCCGCTGGTTCGCAGGTTCGGGTTCGGGGTGCCCGGTGGCGCGGCTTTCGCTGGCGTCGAAGTTTCGGTGGCCGGGTGTTCGTCCTTCAATGCGCCCGAGAGGGCGTCGGCGAAACTGGTGACCTTGCGGGTGGCAGGGTCGTAGCGCACCAGCCCGGGGCCGCTCATCGTTACCCAGAACTGGCCGTCGGCGGCGGGGTGGAATGCGCGCACGAAAGTGCGCACCCGCGGATCGCCGGCAAGGTTGAGCACCGCCTCGATCGGGCTGCCATCCGGATTGGTCCAGACGACACCCGCCGCGAGCGTCCCGGCCCAGAGCAAGCCGGTGCGGTCCACGAACAGCGTTTCGATGCCCGAATCCGGAAGGCCGCCGGTGATGCCGATCGGCGCCGGCATCACGTGCGTCGTGCCGCCGTTGTCGTTCAGGCGCAAAAGGCTGTGGTCGGACAATGCCAGCCAGATGTTGCCGGCGTGATCGGCGGTCACCGCACGCACGCCGGTATTGGCGTCATCCGGGCTGCGCCACACGGCGGCGAGCACGCCCGATTCGCGATCCACGCTGTCCAGGCCTTGTACATCGCCCAGCAGCAGGTGCCCGTGGGGTCCGCAATACAGCGCGTCGATGGGCTGCCCGCTGGTCGCGAGAATGCGCGCGGTGCCGCCGGCGTGGTCGAGTGCGAGGACCCGGTTCCCGACGACCGCATAGATGCCGCCATCGGGGCAGCGCGTGAACGCACGTACCCACTCCCGGGTGCCGGCAGGCTCGGACCAGACGCGTTGCAATTGCGTCGTGTTCCCGGTGACGAGCCGGTCGACGCCATGGGGCGTCCCCACCAGCACGTTTCCGTCCGGCAGGCGCAGCAGTCCGGTGACCGCCGAGCCGCCGCGCTGGACCGCGGCCGGCAGCGGCAGCACCTTGCCCGCCGCCGGATCGAACAGGATCAGGCCCCCGGTTGATGAGCCCACCCACAGCCGTCCTTCGCCCGCGTCCGCCAGCGAGGTGACCAGATAATCATCCGGGAGGCTGTCGCTGCGATTCGGATCGTGCGTGTAGCGTCTCAGCGAGTAACCATCGAAACGGAACAGCCCGCCCTGCGTGGCCAGCCACATGAAACCCTGCTGATCCTGGAAGATCAGTGATACCGAGTTCTGCACCAGCCCATCGCTGCTGTCGAGCTGCTGGAAATGAAAGTCACGCTGATAGGCCTGCCAGGACGTGGGCGCGTCATCGGCGCGTGCAATGCCGGTCGCCATCAATACGCTCAGCGCGCACGCCAACATGCGCACGATCCGCGGGTGCGCGGATCGCAGCGTGGCCGCAGATGATCCGGATGCGATGCGACTCATGATGAAAAGGGATCGCCCCTGACGAAGCGCAGCCTGAATTGCGCGACTGCCCGGGGGCGCGTCGGGCGCGACTGCCGGCCAAGTGTACTCAAACGAGCATGGCGCGTCGTGGGCAACAGGTCAGACTTTCCCTAGAATGGCGGATGGCACTGGACACGGCACGGCCGGCATGCAGACGCCCAGCTACGAAAACCTGGAGGCGGCGCTCGCTCGGGCGAAACTGGGCGTCTCGCCTGCCGACCTGCACGGTTCGATAACCGGCTATCTATGTGCGGGGGGCCAGGGCCGCGCCCACCAACTGCTGGTGGCCCTGGCACTGGAAGGCGACGATCCCGGTACCGACGGCCCGCTGCATGACCTGCTGGATGCGTTGGCCGGCGATGTTTCCCATCGACTGCAAACCGGCGATGCCGTCGCCCCGCTGCTGCCTTCCGGCTCCATCGCTGCGCGTGCCGATGCGATGGTCGACTGGTGCCGCGGATTCCTGGGCGGGCTGGCGTTGAAGGGCGAACTCGCGGAGGCATCGAGGGCGCCCGAGCTTCGCGAACTTCTGGAAGACTTCAGCCAGATCGCGGCGATGCATCTCAGTTGCGACGACGACGACGAAACATCGCTGCAAGACGTACTGGATTTCATCCGTAGCGGTATCACGCGGCTGCATGCCGCGCTCGCGCCCGCGAGGCGTCAATGATCGCACCCGCGGAGTTTGCGCGGCGGCGCACGGAATTGATGCGCATGGCCGGCGAGGATGCCGCACTGGTGGTGGCGGCCGCACCGCAGCGGATGCGCAACGCCGACGCGGCCTGGCCGTACCGCCAAGACTCCGATTTCCACTACCTCACGGGTTTTCCCGAGCCCGACGCAGTGCTGGCGCTGTTGCCCGGCCGCCCGAGCGGCGAAGCCGTGCTGTTTTGTCGTGAGCGCGATGCAGCGCGTGAACGCGTCGAGGGCGCCCGGATCGGGCCGGAAAACGCGGTGGCGCAATTCGGCGTCGCGGACGCATTTCCGGTCGAGGACATCGACGACATCCTGCCCGGCATGCTGGAAGGCCGCGCGCGGCTGTATTGCCATTTCGGTCGGGAGAATGAATTCGATGCCCAACTGCTTCGCTGGATGCGGCGCCTACGCAGCAGCCGTGGCGGAGGCGTCGTGCCGCGGGAATTCGTGGCGCTGGGGCACTTGCTGCACGAGTTGAGGCTGTACAAGTCCGCGGGTGAAATCGCGTTGATGCGCCGCGCCGCGAAAATCGCGGCCGACGCACAGCGCGCAGCCGTGCTTGCCGTGCGTCCGGGCGTGGCCGAATACGAAGTCGAAGCCGCATTGCTGCACACCATGCGCGCGCACGGGGCGGTACCGTCTTACCCGCCCACCGTTGCCGCCGGCCCAAACGCATGCGTGATGCATTACACCGAGAACCGCGGCAAGCTGGCACGTGGCGACCTGCTGTTGATCGATGCCGGCGCGGAGGTCGAGTGCTACGCCTCCGACATCACCCGCACCTGGCCGGTCGGCGGGAGCTTCTCGCGGGAGCAGCGCGCGTTGTACGGCGTGGTCGCGGAGGCCCAGCAGGCTGCCATCGAGGAGGTGCGTGCGGGGCGCCCGTTCACCGCCGCGCACGACGCGGCAACGCGCGCGATCGTGCAGGGACTGTGCGCGCTGAAGTTGCTGCCGGGCAGCCCGCGCGCGGCGTTGGAATCGGGGGCCTACAAACGCTTCTTTCCGCACAAGACCGGGCATTGGATCGGCCTGGACGTGCATGACGTGGGCGATTACCGCATTGACGACGAGCCGCGCATGCTCGAACCGGGGATGGTGGTGACGGTGGAACCCGGCATCTACGTCGCGCCCGACGACGCCACGGTGGACCCGAAGTGGCGTGGCCTGGGCATTCGGATAGAGGACGACGTGGCGGTGGGCGCACGGGGCAGCGAGGTGCTCACCGCCGCGTTGCCGAAGGGCGTGGAAGACGTGCAGGCGTTGTGCGGCGGCTGATCGCCAGGCGCCTGCGGTTCACCCGCGGCGTTTGATGTTATGGTGCGTTCGCCGGGCCGGTCCGCAATGCGACTGGCCCGTCGCATACCTCGATCACGGGAGAACCGGCATGGCAGGCAGCAACTCCTGGACCAAGACTTCACCCCATCTGCTCAGCATCCTGCGCATCGTTGCGGCGTTCCTGTTCCTGTGCCACGGCGCCGACAAGCTGTTCAACCTTCCCGCCGGGCCGTTCACGCTGATTTCGTCGGCGAAGCTGTTCACGCTGGCGCCGGGTCTCGCGGGTATCCTGGAATTCGGCGGCGGATTGCTGCTGCTGATCGGCGTGTTCTCGCGTCCCATTGCGTTCATCCTGTCCGGTGAAATGGCATTTGCCTATTTCATGGCCCACTTTCCCACCAACCACATCTTTCCCTACCTGAACGGGGGCGACAGCGCGGTACTGTTCTGCTTCGTGTTCCTGTACCTGTCGGCGGCGGGGCCGGGACCATGGAGCCTGGACCGGGCGCTGCGCCGCGCGTGAACGGAGGCGCCATGCACCGAAGCAGGCTCTGCAGCATCATCATCGATTGCGATACCGACGACCTCGAAGCGGCGGCGCGGTTCTGGTCGCAGGCCCTGGGACGTCCTTGCAAACCGGACAGCGACCCGAAGTACGTCGACCTCGAAACCCATGACGACGAACCCATCGTGATGGTGCAGAAGGTCGATCACCCGAGCCGCGTGCACCTCGACATCGAAAGCGACGACATCGAGGCCGAGGTACGAAGGCTGGAAGCCCTGGGCGCCAGACGCGTCGAGGCCATCAAGACCTGGGTGGTGATGGAGGCTCCGACCGGCCAGCGTTTCTGCGTGATCCGTCCGCAGCGCCACGGCAAAGTCGGCCCGCACGCGAACGAGTGGCCCTAGCGGCGACCATGTTGATTCCGCGCGCCTGCAGCCACGCGGAATCAGGACACGGACGTCTCGTCGCCTTCAGCCGCAGACGAGCCTTCAGCGCGACGCGGCCGCCGCGCGTGCGGGTGCGGTAGCCGGAGATGCCTCGGCATCCAGCGCCTCGACGATGCGCTGGTGTTCCGCTTTCAACTTGCCGGGCAGCCGCGAACCGTAGCCGGCAAGGTACTCGCCGATCGCCGATTGCTCCTCGCGCCACTCGGCGTTGTCCACGCGGAACAGCTCGTCGAGCGCGCCCTCGGACAGATTCAGGCCTTCGAGATTGAGATCGTCGGTGCGGGGCAGGTTGCCGATCGGGCTTCCGACGGCGCCGGCTTCGCCGGCCACGCGCTTCAGCATCCACTCCAGCACGCGCATGTTGTCGCCGAAGCCTGGCCACAGGAACTTGCCGTCCTTGCCCTTGCGGAACCAGTTGACGTGGAACACACGCGGCAGCTTCGCGCCGGGCTGGTCGAACGACAGCCAGTGTGCGAAGTAGTCGCCGTAGTTGTAACCGCAGAACGGCTTCATCGCCATCGGGTCGCGGCGGATGTTGACGCCGACGTCGGTTGCGGCGGCGGTGGTTTCCGACGCCATCGATGCACCGACCAGCACGCCATGCGTCCAGTCGCGGGCCTCGAACACCAGCGGCACGCGCGCGGCGCGCCGGCCGCCGAACACGATCGCGTCGATCGGCACGCCATCGGGATTTTCGGCTTCGGGCGACCAGCTCGCACACTGGTTGGCGCGAACGGTGAAGCGCGAATTCGGGTGTGCCGCGGGCCCGTTCGCCGGATCGTAATCGCGGCCCTGCCAGTCCTTGACCGGCGTGCGGTCGTCGAGGCCTTCCCACCACGGCTGGTTGTCTTCGGTGACCGCGACGTTGGTGAAGATGGTGTCGTGCTGCAGCATCGCCAGCGCGTTGGGGTTGGTCTTCTTCGAGGTGCCAGGCGCGACGCCGAAGTAGCCGGCCTCCGGGTTGATCGCATACAGCCGCCCGTCCTTGCCCGGACGCATCCAGCAGATGTCGTCGCCGACCGTCCAAACCTTCCAGCCGTCGCGCTGGTAGCCTTCCGGCGGAATCAGCATCGCAAGATTGGTCTTGCCGCAGGCCGAGGGGAACGCCGCGGCGACGTAGCGGATTTCGTGCTGCGGGTTCTCGATGCCGACGATCAGCATGTGCTCGGCGAGCCAGCCTTCCGAGCGCGCCTGCCATGAACCGATCCGCAGTGCGTGGCACTTCTTGCCGAGCAGCGCGTTGCCGCCGTAGCCCGAGCCGAACGACTTGATGGTGAGTTCTTCCGGGAAATGCATGATCCAGCGGCGCTCGGGGTCGAGCTCGCCGATCGAATGCAGTGCCTTGACGAAGCTCCCCTCGCGCTCGATGCGTTCCTGGGCGGCGGTGCCCATGCGGGTCATGATGCGCATGTTGGCGACGACGTACGGCGAATCGGTGATCTCGACGCCGCAGCGCGACAGCGGTGAACCCAAGGGACCCATGCAATAGGGGATCAGGTACATCGTGCGGCCCTGCATGCAGCCTTCGAACAGCGCGTCGATCTTCGCGTGGGCCTCGGCCGGGTCCATCCAGTTGTTGTTGGGGCCGGCGTCGTCCTTGTTCTTCGTGCAGATGACGGTGAGTTTTTCGACGCGCGCGACATCCTTGGGGTCGGAGCGGTGCAGGTAGCAGCGCGGATGGGTTTCCTGGTTCAGTTCGATCAGGTCGCCCGTCTTCAGCATCTCGTCGACGAGCTGTCGGTATTCGGCCTCGGAGCCGTCGCACCAGTGGATGCGATCGGGTTTCGTCCTTTTGGCGACGTCGTCAACCCATCGGTTCAGGGAATCGAGTTTGCTTGGCATCGGTTGTGATACTCCAGAAGAAATCTTGTAGTTGTGTCAGGCATCGCGGTCATTGCTGCGGCGGAAGGTCTGGGGGTTTTTTGATGACCTTCGATGGACCGGCGTGTCGAGTCAGCCTGAACCAGCATTGTGCGAGCGTGCGTGTCCGGGGGTGTGCAAGGGAAGTGACGGTAGTCTGCACATCGGGGCTTTGCAAGGCGCGCAAAGCGTGGCCCGTTGTGCACCGCGTCATCGGGTCGGGAGCAGGCAGCGCTCGACGCGAGCATCGCGGGAAGGCACGCCCGGGAAGGCTTTTCCCGACGTTCCGGCGGGTCATTCCGTGCCGATTTGTCTCGCCGGCAGGAGGGGCGGTGCGGGAATTCGTGAACGCTCCCGCAAGTCAGGGCACCAGCGTCCCGATGACATGTTCGACGTAAGCGTCGTATTGCTCGTGCGAAAGGTGCGGCATTTCCAGCGTCAGGTTCAATTGCAGGAAACCGACATAGGCGGCGTAGGTCAGGCGTGCCCGGTGCCGCGCGGCTTCGCCGTCGAGACCTGCCTGCCGGAACGCGTGTTCCAGGACTTCCATGCGGCGTTGCGATACCCGCGTCATCATGGGTTTGACTTGCGGGTGGTCCAGTGCCTGCAGCAAGGCCGCGTAGATGCGGTGCGCTTGCGCCTCGCCGGAAACCCAACGGAACAACGCGCCAAGGCGCTCGCGGGGCTGTTCGCCCACCGATTCGATGTGGCCCGACAGTTCACGCGTGTCATCGGCTTCCCACCGGTTGAGTGCCGCCTGCAACAGCGCTTCGCGGTTCTTGAAGTGCCAATAGAAGCTGCCCTTGGTGACACCGAGTCGCCGTGCCAGTGCCTCCACGGCAAGTGCGCCGACGCCTTCGTCCGCGATCATCTCGAGTGCGCCGCGCTCCCAGTCGGCGGCGGAGAGCCGTGAATGGGCGCGCCCCCGGCTGGTGGCGGCGGGTTCGGAAGTCGTGGCAGGTTCGGCGGACATGACCATACTGTACCGTATTGACAGTGCTTCGGTACAAATCCATACTTGTGCGTATGGAAGCGGCAAAGTCATCAGTCGAAGGGGTTTTGCACCGGTTGCCGGTGGGCGATGGATTGTCCCTGGCCATCGAGACGCATGGACCGGACCGTGCACCCGCAGTCCTGTTCGCCCACGGGTTCGGCCAAAGCCGCCACGCATGGGCTCGTGCAGCCGAATCGTTGGCGGCGCACGGCTGGCAGACTGTCGCATTCGACGCGCGCGGCCACGGCGACAGTGGCCGGGTGGCGGATGGACGCTACGCACTGGAGCAGTTCGTCGACGATCTGCTGGCCGTGGCAGGGACGCTGGGCACGCCGCCGGTGCTGGTCGGCGCGTCGATGGGGGGGCTGTTGGGCCTGGTCGCCGCGGGTGAGATCCGTCCCGATCCGTTTCGCGCGCTGGTGCTGGTGGATATCACGCCCCGCTGGGAAGCCGCGGGCGTGGAGCGCATGCTCGGCTTCATGCGCGCACATCCCAGGGGGTTCGCGTCGCTGGACGAGGCCGCCGCAGAGGTGGCGGCGTATCTGCCGCAACGGCGGCGGCGCAAGGACCGCTACGAACTCGCGCAATTGCTGCGCCGGGGCGCCGACGGACGGCTGCGCTGGCACTGGGATCCGGCCATGCTGGACACCGTGGCGCACCAGGGGGAGAAGCACCAGCAGCGCCTGCTGCACGCCGCGCGCAACATCCACGTGCCGGTGCTGCTGGTGTCCGGTGGGCGCAGCGACATCGTGTCGGAAGCCACGTTGCGGGAGTTCCTGGATGCGGTGCCGCACGCGACGCACGTCGAGATTCCGCACGCTACCCATACGGTCGCCGGCGACGACAACGCCGCGTTCGCCGCCGCGATCGCACCGTTCTTGAATACACTTGACGCCGAGGCCGGCCTGCCGCGCCGCACGCGCGCCACGGGTTCGCGAGGATTGCCATGAATACCATCGTCATCCTGATTTGCGCCGCAATCGTCAGTACCGCCTGCGCGTATTTCCGCAGCCGGCTGTGGCAATGGACGCTCGCCACCATCGTGACGATTCTGGTGGTCGGCTTCGGGTTGCAGGCATTCACGCCGATGTGGGTGGTGCTGGGCCTGTTCGTGGTGCTGATCGCGCTCCCATTGAACCTGACGCCGCTGCGCCGGGCGCTGTTTGCCGCACCGCTGTTGAAGTTGTTCAAGCGCGTGTTGCCCAGGATTTCCGAAACCGAACAGGTGGCGCTGGACGCCGGCACGGTCGGTTTCGAAGGCGAACTGTTCGCCGGCAAGCCCGACTGGTCGAAGTTGCTGTCCGAGCCGAAGCCGCAACTCTCCGCGGAGGAACAGGCATTCCTGGACGGGCCGTGCGAAAAGCTCTGCGCCATGATCGACGACTGGCACATCACCCACGAGATCGGGGACCTGCCGCCGGAGATCTGGGATTTCATCAAGCGCGAAGGATTCTTCGCGATGATCATCCCGAAGCAGTACGGCGGCAAGGAGTTCTCGGCGCTCGCGCATTCGGCGGTGTTGCAGAAACTGTCCAGCATGTCGGCGACGCTGTCTTCGCTGGTCGCGGTGCCGAACTCGCTGGGTCCGGCCGAACTGCTGCTGCGCTATGGCAGCGAAGAACAGAAGAACCACTATTTGCCGCGCCTGGCCGATGGCCGTGAGGTGCCGTGCTTCGCGCTGACGGGGCCGTACGCGGGCTCCGACGCCACGTCGATTCCCGATTACGGCATCGTCTGCAGGCAGACGGTCGACGGCAAGGAAATGCTGGGCATCCGGCTGACCTTCGACAAGCGCTACATCACCCTGGCGCCGGTCGCGACGCTGGTGGGCCTGGCCTTCCGCATGTACGACCCGGAGCATTTGCTGGGTGAAAAGGAAGATCTCGGCATCACGCTGGCGCTGATCCCGCGTGAAACGCAGGGGCTCGAAATCGGCCGCCGGCATTTCCCGCTCAACATTCCCTTCCAGAACGGTCCATTGCGCGGCAAGGACGTGTTCGTGCCCATGGACACCCTGATCGGCGGTCCGCACATGGCCGGGCACGGCTGGCGGATGCTGGTCGAGTGCCTGTCGGTGGGCCGCGGGATTTCGTTGCCCTCCAATGCCACCGGGTTCGTGCGGTTTGCCGCTGCGGCGACTGGTGCGTATGCGCGAATCCGCAAGCAGTTTGGTCTGGCGGTCGCGCGCTTCGAAGGCGTCGAAGAAGCGTTGGCGCGGATCGGTGGACATGCCTACGCGGTGACCGCGCTGTCGCGCGCGTCCGCTGCGGCGGTGGATCGCGGAGAGAAACCGGCCGTGGCATCGGCCATCGCGAAATGCCACGCCACCGACCTGGGCCGCATCGTCATCCAGGACGCCATGGACGTGCACGGCGGCAAAGGGATCCAGCTCGGGCCATCCAATTACCTGGGCCGCATGTGGCAGGGCGCACCGATCCCGATCACGGTGGAAGGCGCCAACATCATGACCCGCAGCCTGATGATCTTCGGGCAGGGCGCGATCCGCTGCCATCCGTGGATCCTGAAGGAAATGCACGCGACACGGGAACCCGATCGCGCCAAGGCACTGCGCGATTTCGACGCGGCGCTTTTCGGCCACATCGGGTTCGCCATTTCCAACGCGGCCCGGTCGTTCGTGCTCGGCATCACCTTCGCCAAGTTCGGCAAGGCGCCGGGCGACGACTACACCCGCCGCTACTACCGCAAGTTGAACCGCTATTCCGCGGCGCTGGCGCTGCTGGCCGACACCGCGATGGGCGTGCTCGGTGGCAAGCTGAAGTTCAAGGAGAAGATTTCCGCGCGGCTCGGCGACGTACTTTCATACCTCTACATCTGCTCGGCGATGCTGAAGCGCTACGAGGACGAAGGTCGCCCCGAAGCCGAACGACCGATGCTGGCTTGGGCTTTCCACGACTCGGTGTGGCGGATGCAGATGGCGCTGGACGGCGTGATCCGGAACTTCCCGGTGCGCCCCGTGGCGTGGCTGGTGCACACGCTGGTGTTCCCGTTCGGCCGCCGCGAAGTACCGCCGTCCGATCGACTGGGCCGGCGCGTCGCCGCGATCCTGACCGCGCCGAACAGCGCGCGCGATGCGCTGGTGAAAGGCATCTATCTGACGCAGACGCCGAACAATCCGGTCGGACGGATGCACGCGCTGTTGCCCGATGTGGTCGCCGCCGAACCGGTGGAACGCAAGTTCCTGAAAGCGGTGAAGGCCGGCACGATCCAGTCGCACGATTATTTCGAGCAACTCGCGGAGGCGCAAAAAGGAGGCGCGATCAGCGAAACCGAACGCGCCATGCTGGAACGGCTGCGCCGCACGACGGCGGAATTCATCAACGTGGACGACTTCGACCCCGAGGAACTGCGCGCGAAGGTCGTGCATGGCGGCGCGGACATGCAACGGTCGTTGCACATCGCCTGATCCGGCCGCTGGCGTTCGTGGCGGCTCAGGCGAGCGCCTGCGCGTGATGCCGCAGGTGATCCTCGATGAAAGTCTGGATGAACCAGTAGCTGTGGTCGTAGCCCGGTTGCATGCGAAATTCGAGCCGTTGGCCCGTGGCGCGGCAGGCGTCGACGAACAGTTCGGGCCTCAGCTGCCCGCACAGGAATTTGTCGGCGTCGCCCTGGTCGACCAGGATCGTGCCGTCGAAGCGGCGCCCCGCGCGCACCAGTTCGAAGGCGTCGTGGGCTTTCCATGCTTCGCGGTCCGCGCCCAGATAACGGGGGAAGGCTTTCAGCCCCCACGGTACCTGGGCCGGCGCCACGATCGGGGCGAAAGCGGAAGCGGCGCGATAGCGGTCCGGGTGCCGCAGTGCCAGTGTCAGCGCGCCATGCCCGCCCATCGAATGGCCCATGATGCCGCAGCGATCGAAGTCGGCCGCAAAGTTGCCTGCGACCAGCGCCGGGAGTTCGTCGACGACGTACGTTTCCATCCGGAAGCGTGACGACCACGGTGGCTGCGTGGCGTCGAGGTAGAACCCCGCACCTTCACCGAATTCCCAATCCTCGGCAGCGCCTTCGAAGCCGGTGTCGCGGGGACTGGTGTCCGGAGCGACGAGCATCACGCCGAGTTCCGCCGCGATACGTTGCGCGCCCGCCTTGATCGGAAAGGTTTCGTGTGTCGCGGTGAGACCGGCCAGGTACACCACGACGGGCACCTTGCCGCCCGCACCCTGCGGCGGCGTATACACCGCGAAGTTCATCGGTCCGCCGCAAGCCTTCGAATCGTGCCGGTAGAAACCCTGCGTGCCGCCGAAGCAGCGCTGTTCCGAGACGATTTCCATTTCAATACACGACCACGGAACGGATCGACTCGCCCGCGTGCATCAAGTCGAAACCGCGGTTGATGTCGTCCAGCTTCAGGGTATGCGTGATCATCGGGTCGATATCGATCAGGCCCTGCATGTACCAGTCGACCACCCTGGGCACGTCGGTGCGCCCGCGCATGCCGCCGAAGGCAGTGCCGATCCAGCGCCGTCCGGTGACGAGCTGGAACGGGCGCGTCGAAATTTCCCGGCCGGCGCCGGCCACGCCGATGATGCACGACACGCCCCAACCCTTGTGGCAGCACTCAAGGGCCTGTCGCATCACCTTGACGTTGCCGATGCACTCGAATGAGTAATCGGCGCCGCCCCCGGTCAGCGAAACGAGGTATGGCACCAGGTCGCCTTCGACTTCGTTGACATCGACGAAGTGGGTCATGCCGAATTTTTCGGCGAGTGCCTTCCGCTTCGGGTTCAGGTCGACACCGACGATCATCGCCGCGCCCGCGAGCCGCGCGCCCTGGATCACGTTCAGGCCGATCCCGCCGAGGCCGAATACCACGACCTTTGCTCCGGGTTCCACCTTGGCCGAGTTGATCACCGCACCGATGCCGGTGGAAACCCCGCAGCCGATGTAGCAGACCTTGTCGAAGGGCGCGTCCTCGCGGATTTTCGCGACCGCGATTTCGGGCAACACCGTGTACTCGGCAAAAGTGGACGTCCCCATGTAATGGTGGATCGGCTCCCCGCCCGACGAGAAGCGGCTGCTGCCGTCGGGCATCACGCCGCGTCCTTGTGTTTCGCGGATCGCCTGGCAGAGATTCGTTTTCGGGTTGAGGCAGTATTCGCACTCGCGGCACTCGGGCGTGTACAGCGGGATCACGTGGTCGCCCTTCCGTACCGACTTCACGCCGGGCCCGGTTTCGACCACGATGCCCGCGCCTTCATGGCCGAGGATTGCGGGGAACAAACCTTCCGGATCATCGCCCGACAAGGTGTAGGCATCGGTGTGGCAGATCCCGGTGGCCTTCAGTTGCACCAGTACCTCGCCTGCGCGGGGGCCGTCGAGATCGACCGTTTCGATGCTGAGCGGTACACCGGCCTTGTGCGCGACGGCGGCTCTGACTTTCATGCGCGCGGTTCCCTGCGATGTGGAACCGCCAGTGTAACGCGCAGCCCGGGTCCGCCGTGCGCTATGCCGCCGCGCTGGCGTGTTCCCGCGTGTCCGCGAACGTGACGTCGGGCCAGCGTTCCTGCGCGAGCTGGAGGTTCACGCGGGTCGGTGCAAGATAGACCAGTTGTTCGGCCGCATCCAGCGCAAGATGGGTCGCGTTGCGTTCGCGGAACTCCGCGAGTTTTTTCGCATCGTCGCAATGCACCCAGCGCGCGGTGACGACGCCCACGTTCTCGAACGCGCAGTCGACGTTGTATTCGTCCTTGAGGCGATACGCCGCGACGTCGAACTGCAGCACGCCGACCGCGCCCAGGATCAGGTCGTTCGACATCAGCGGCCGGAAGAACTGGGTCGCCCCTTCTTCGGACAACTGCGCGAGCCCGGCGCGCAGTGCCTTCATCTTCAACGGATCGCGCAGGTGCGCACGGCGGAACAACTCGGGCGCGAAGTTGGGGATACCGGTGAAAACCAGCTTCTCCCCTTCGCTGAAGCTGTCGCCGATCGAGATGGTGCCATGGTTGTGCAGGCCGATCACGTCGCCGGGCCAGGCTTCTTCCGCGATCTCGCGTTCGGAGGCCATGAAGGTCAGCGCGTTGGCCAGCTTCACTTCCTTGCCGGTGCGCACCTGCAGCGCCTTCATGCCGGACGTGTAGCGGCCCGAGCACACGCGCAGGAACGCGACCCGGTCGCGGTGCGCCGGGTCCATGTTGGCCTGGATCTTGAATACGAAGCCCGAGAGCTTTTCTTCTTCGGGCGATACCTCCCGTGTTGACGTGGCTCGCGCCTGCGGTGACGGTGCGTGCTCGACGAAGAAATCCAGCAGCGGCTGCACGCCGAAATTGTTGATGCCGGAGCCGAAGAACACCGGCGTCTGTTCGCCGGCGCGATAGCTTTCAAGGTCGAATGGATGCGATGCACCCTGCACCAGTTCCAGTTCCTCGCGGAGTTCGGTGAGCGCTTCGGCGCCGATGCGCTTTTCGAGTTCCGGATCGTCGAGGCCTTTCAGGATGGTCGAATCCTGGCGGGTGAAATTGCGCCCGGCTTCGTACAGATGCACCTCGTCGTCGATGAGGTGATAGACGCCTTTCAGGCGCTTGCCCATGCCGATCGGCCAGGTGACCGGCGCGCACTGGATCTTCAGCACCGATTCGACTTCATCCAGCAACTCGATCGGCGAACGGCCCTCGCGGTCGAGCTTGTTGATGAAGGTCATGATCGGCGTGGTGCGCAGGCGGCACACTTCCATCAGCTTGATGGTGCGCTCCTCGACGCCCTTGGCGCAGTCGATCACCATCAGCGCGGAATCGACCGCGGTCAACACGCGGTAGGTGTCTTCGGAAAAGTCCGCGTGGCCGGGCGTGTCCAGCAGGTTGACGATGCGGCCCTCGTAGGGGAACTGCATCACCGAAGACGTCACCGAAATGCCGCGCTCCTTCTCCATCGCCATCCAGTCGGACGTCGCGTGGCGCGCGGACTTGCGTGACTTCACCGCGCCGGCCATCTGGATCGCACCGCCGAACAGCAGCAGCTTTTCGGTCAGCGTGGTCTTGCCGGCGTCCGGGTGCGAGATGATCGCGAATGTGCGGCGGCGGGCCGTTTCGGTGGCGTGGTCGGGCATGGAAGGCGGGATGCGGGAAATGCAAACCCGCCATTCTAGCTTCTGTCGCGGAACCACGTGCCGGCAAGCCCGTTGCCCCTGGATCTGGCCCGGGGCAGGCTCCGGGCACCGTCAAAAGCAGAGGGCGAAGGGTGGGACGTTTCGACGTCACCCGCTGCGCACAGCCGGCCCTTGGTTCGTCCAAGGGCTCAACGCCAACGGAACAGGACGGGCTGCGCGACGGTCGGTGGTCTATCTCGCAAGCCGGGTCAGCAGGCCGTGCCAGAAGTCCAGCGCCGCCGGCACTTCGGACGCGCGCAGTTTTTCATTGAGGCCGTGCGCGAAGGTGTCATTGGGCTTGGAGAAATCCGGATCGACGCCGTAGCTCGGCACCCCCGCGTTGCGGAAATACATGCTGTCCGAAGCGCCGGCCGACATGCCCGGCACCACGTCCACGCCCGGAAAACGCTCGCGGATCGTCGCGGTGACCGCCTTCACCACGTCCGGCCGCAACGGCGATGGCGGGCTCTCGACCGGGGGCGGGGGACGTACGCTGATCTCGACGGTGGGGTCGTCGATCACCCTCGCGAGGGTGGCTTCCACCGACGCCACGTGCGTGCCCGGGAAGATGCGGCAGTTGATGTTGGCATCGGCGCGTTGCGGTAGCGCATTCAGCGCGTGGCCACCGTCGAGCATCGTGGCGATGCAGGTGGTGCGGATCTGGCCGACGTAGGCCGGGTCGGCCGACAGCACCGCGGCAGCCTTCGCGTCGTCCGGGTTGGCCGCGAAGGCACGCATCGCCGCCGCGAGCGGACCGCTGCTGTGTTCGCCGGTGGCCTTCAGAGACGCCGGCGTGATGTCGTTGTGCTGCACCGGGAACTGGTACGCGGCGATTTTCCCGAGCGCCTTCGCGAGCCGGTAGATCGCGTTCTTCGCCGGCTCCGGTTCGCTGGAGTGTCCGCCCGGCGACCTCACCGTCAGCTTGAAATCGGCGTAGGTTTTTTCGGCCGCCTGGATTTCGTACACGACCGGTTTGTAGTGCGCGTCGTAGGTGCCGCCGCCGGCATCGGCGTTGAGCAGGAATTCGGCATCGTGGTAACGCTTCGCCAGCTCGCGGGTGGAGGCCATGTCGGTCTCCTCGTCGCCCGAAAAAACCAGGATCATCTCGCGCTTCGGCAAGAAGTGTTCGCGTTTCAGGCGCATGAAGGTTTCGACCAGCGCGATCACGTTGGTCTTCATGTCCGCGACGCCGCGCCCGTAGAGGTAGCCGTTCTCCTCGACCAGCTTGAATGGATCGCGCTGCCAGTCCTTCGGGTTGGCGGCGACCACGTCCATGTGGCCGGACAGCAGGATCGGCTTCAGGCTCTTGTCGCTGCCGCGGTAGTGCACCACCAGCGCGCCGGTGTGTTCGACCGGAATGATTTCGATGTCGGTCTTGGCGAAGCCGGCCGATTCGAGCTTGCTGGCGAGGTACTGCGCGAAGGCGGGCACCTGTGCCTTGCCTTCGACCGTCTGCGCCGCGATCGCATGGCGCAGCATGTCCATGGTTTCCGGCATGGCCTGCGCGGTGGTCTCCGCAGCGGCCAGCGAAGAACAGCCGAGTGCGAGGGCCAGGCAGCCGGCCAACAGCGTGCGATGCATGGACATGGCGATGCTCCGGGGCTCGGAAGGGCGTCAGCGTATCGCCCGGCCGGCACGTCCGCACGGGTAAGAGGTCACGACGGGTCCTGCACCGCTTCGACCTGGATCTGCAGGTCCACTTCCATGTCCAGGCCGAAGGACTTGCCGGCATCGATCCCGAAGTCGGCGCGATCGAAGGTGGCCGAAGCCTCCGCGCCGCAGCGTTCTCGGGGTTTGACCATCATGTCGGGCATGCACTTGAAATGCTCGATCTTCAGGTCCAGCGGGCGCGTGACCCCGTGCAGGGTCAGGTGCCCGATCACGCGCGTGGGCGCGCCATCGACGAAATCGGCAAGTTTGCCGTCGTACGTCGCGGTCGGATATTTCGCGGCGTCGAAGAACGTGCACTGCGTCTTGCACAGCGGGGCCGGGATCGCATCGCGCAGCACCATCTCTTTCAGCGGCGGATTGCCGAAGTTGATGCTGTCGACCTGCGTGACGATGTGGACCGTACCGGTGCGGTTGGCGCGATCCAGCGTGATCTTGCCGCTGCTGTGGTTGAATTTGCCGCGCCATGTCGAGAGACCCATGTGGTCGGCGGCGAAACTCGGGTAGGTGTGGTCCGGGTCGATGGTGTAGCTGACCGGATGCGCCGCCGCGCAGTTCGCGGCCGCGATCAACAGGACGGCGGACCATGCCAACGCGCGCTTACGCATGATTGGCCTCCCGGGCGCAGTTGATCATCCACTTCGCGCCATATCGGTCGGTGAGCATGCCGAAGCGCAGTGCCCACGAGGTTTCGGCGATCGGCATGGATATGTTGCCGCCTTCGGCGAGTGCCTTGAACAAACGTT
This sequence comes from Rhodanobacter sp., assembly GCA_044464225.1. Lineage (GTDB taxonomy): Bacteria > Pseudomonadota > Gammaproteobacteria > Xanthomonadales > Rhodanobacteraceae > 66-474. The sequence continues at coordinate 20,664 of JBIQLN010000022.1, forward strand.
CCGCCTCGGCCGGTTCCGCCACGCTGATCGACACCGCATTGCCATGGATACCGGGGTAGGGTTCATGGGTCGGGCCGCACCAATCAGAACCCATCAACACGGCATCGCCCACCGCGAGGTGCACGTGCGCGACCAGCCCGCGGACTTCTTCGGGAAGGTCGCCCGTGTCGGGCATTTCGCCCATGGTGACTTTCATCTCGATCCTGCCACCCAGGCAGCGGGCGTAGAAATCGAAGGCCTCCGCGGCGTTGTCCTTGAAAAACAGATAACTGGCGATTTGCATGGAAATCTCCTTGTGTTGAATGGAACGAGGTGCCGATTCAGTCCGCTGCGGCGCGTCGCAATTCGGCGAGGTCGAGTTTCTTCATGCCCAGCACGGATTCCATCACGCGAGAGCCATTGCGCTTCATCAACGCACCCAATTCGGCAGGGACGATCTGCCACGACAGGCCGAACCGGTCCGCCAGCCAGCCACACTGCTGTGCTTCCGTCGCGCCGCCTTCGGACAACTTGTTCCAGTAGTGGTCGATTTCGTCCTGCGTCCCGCAGTGCACCTGCAGCGAGATCGCCGGCGAGAAGGTAAACAGCGGCCCCCCGTTCAGCGCGCCGAAGCGCTGGCCGGCGAGTTCGAAATCCACGAACATCACGGAGCCGGCCGGCATGCCGTGCTGCGCATGTCCGGTTTCGGTGTAGCGCTCGACCTGGAGGATATTCGAGTCGGGGAAGATCGAGGTGTAGAAGCGTGCGGCATCCTCGGCTTGCCGGTCGAACCACAGGCAGGGCGAAATGGTGTTGATCTTCGGCATCGGGATGGCTCCGGAATCATTCACCCTTGCGACGAACGGGATTCCCGCAAATCGACATTCGACCTGCGGCACGCGTCACGCCGCCACGGCCAGTGCGGGAAATGGCTCCCGCCATGCATCCAGTTTGTTCAGGCGGTCGTGCCAGCGCTGGATCGAGGGGAATTCGTCCATCGGAATGCGCGCGGGTTCCGCATACGGAAGCATCGCCGCGACCGCGAAATCGGCGAGGGAAAGGCCATTGCCCGCCAGCCAGTGGTGGTCATGCAGGTGACTGTCCAGGATTGTCGCGAAACGCCGCCATTCAGCGGTGGCCTGCGCCACGGTGCCGGGGTCGGTATCGCCCAGGCCGAAGCGCGGTTTGATGACGTGTTCGAAATAGAGTGTGCCGCCCCATTTGTAGAAGTGCGCCAGGTCCCAGCTCAGCCAGCGGATCACGTCGATCTGGCGATCGTCCTGCGGCCACAGCTCGGAATCCGAGCGGGCGGCCAGGTGGCACATGATCGCGGCCGATTCCCACAACGTGCGCCCGCCGTCGACCAGCGTCGGCACCTTGCCGTTGGGATTGAGGGCGAGGTATGCCGGCGACCGGTGCTCGCCACGGCCAAGGTCGATGCGGACGTATTCGACCGGTGATTGCAGGTACTTCGCGACCGCGCACACCTTGCGCGGATTGGGAGTGTCGAACCAGTAGAGCTTCATGGCGGGGTTTCCTCAGGCTTTGCCGGATGTTCGTCTTGGTGACGGATGGCGGGCGGGGGTTTCGACACGGGTCTGCGTCGGTCGTGCCCGCCTCGCGGTGATGGCGAGGGCGTCATCACGCACGGCCCACCCGCGAGCCTGCGCAGGCTGGCTGTCGCCTGCACGCCCATCAGATCGGTGAGCCGTTGCTGTGTCTTGCGCCATGCAGGCATGGCGGCGCTCAGGATGCGTGAACCCCTGGGGGTCACCGATGCGACGCGCGAACGGGCGTCTGCGCGGCCGGCCTGCAGCGCCACCCAGCCATGCTGTTCCGCGATGGCCAGGTTGCGCGTCAGCGTGGTGCGGTCCGCGGAAAGGGTTTCGGCCAGGTCGCCGATCGATTTGGGCCCGGCGAGGTGCAGCGCCGCCAGCAGGGTGAACTGGGTGGCGCGAAGCCCGTGCGCGCGCAGGGCCCGGTCGAATTCCCGGGTAATCGCCCGGGACGCGCGCCGCGCCGCGAGGCACAGGCAACGCGTGGTTTCGGACAGGTCGGAGTCGGGCGGCATGCCGATTATGTGTATATGCACGTATCTGGAAAGTCAAGCGCCGTGCGTGCGGGTGCCTGCAGGGCGCCAGATGATCATTGGTTATATGGACGTATAGACGTATATACGGCCATTGACACGAGTCTGTGCCATGGCTAGAGTGGCCCCACTGCTCATCGAGACCGGCTGAGGGACAGGCCCTTGGAAGCCGGGGCAACCCGCGAACCCGCAAGGGTTCGCACGGTGCCAACTCCTGCGGAGGCTTGCACGCCACCCGAGAGATGAGTCGCGCGATCCCGCGTGCCCGCGGGGTCGGACGGCTGTTTCCGGTTCCCCGCATGGCTCGGTGTCGATGCCGTCCGGAGAACCGCCATGACCCTCGCCGTCCTGCCCGAAATCGCCGAGTCGCCGTTCGAAGCCGCTTCGCCTGCGCAACGCGCGCATGCCCCTTGCACCTGCCTGCGCGGCACCCGCCGTGTCCGGATCACGCCCCGTTACGGCAAGGCCTCGACCGACGCGGAAGTCCGCTACCTGTGGGCGGGAGCAACGGGCGCGCCGACCGTGATCGTGCAGGGCGGCATTTCCGCCGATCGCGATGTCTGTGCGACCACCGAACACGCCGCGCCGGGCTGGTGGGAGACGATCGTCGGCGCCGGCCGCGCCATCGATCTCGACCGCGTGCGTGTGCTCGCGATCGACTGGCTGGATGCCGACGGCCTCGATGCGCCTTCCGTCTCCAGTGCCGATCAGGCCGATGCGCTGGCGGCGCTGCTGGATGGGCTCGGCATCGTTCGGGTCGAGGCCTTCATCGGCGCCTCGTACGGTGCAATGGTGGGGCTGGCGTTTGCCGCGCGTCACGCTGCACGGTTGTCCCGACTGGTGATGCTGGCGGGCGCGCACCGCCCGCATCCGTTTGCCACCGCGCAGCGCACGGTGCAACGCGGCATCGTCAAGCTCGGTCTCGCGAATGGCTGCGTCGACGACGCGCTGTCATTGGCGCGGCAGCTTGCGTTGACCACGTATCGCAGCGGCGAAGAAATCGGCCGCCGGTTCGCCGGCGGCGTCGCCTGTCGCGATGGCGAGCTGCGGTTGCCGGTCCAGGACTGGCTGGAACATCACGGGCGAAGCTTCGTGGCCCGCTTCGACGCACGTCGCTATCTCGCGCTGTCCGAATCGATCGACCTGCACGAGGTCGATCCGAAATCGGTGCGCGTGCCGGCGACGCTGATCGGTTTCGCCAGTGACCGGCTGGTGCCGCTTGCCGACCTTTGCGAGCTTCAGCAACACCTCGGCGCGCCGGCCAGCCTCGAAGTGATCGAAACCCCGTACGGCCATGACGGGTTCCTGAAGGAACACGAGCGCCTGGCGCCGCTGGTGCGCGAAGCCCTGAACGAATGTGGAGCTTGACATGAGCAACATCGCATCCTGTACCCGCGCGGTGCGCGCCGGCATCGAGACCGACGGCCAGCACGGCGCGGTGGTGCCGCCGCTGCATCTTTCGACGAACTACTCGTTCGCAGGCTTCAACGAGAAGCGCGAATATGATTACTCGCGCAGCGGCAATCCGACCCGCGACCTGCTAGCCGGCGCGCTCGCCGATCTCGAACATGGCGCAGGCGCGGTGGTGACGGCCAGCGGCATGGCGGCGGTGGCGCTGGCGCTGGAGTTGGTGCCGGCCGGCGGCAGGGTGCTGGCCGCGCACGATTGCTACGGCGGCACCTGGCGGCTGCTGGATGCGTGGGCGAAGAAGGGGCGCTTCGACGTGCGCTTCGCGGATCTCACCGACCCCGCCACGCTCGCGGCTGGCCTCGCGGAAACGCCGGCGCTGGTATGGGTGGAAACGCCATCCAACCCGCTGCTGCGCATCACCGACATCCGCCATGTTGCGCAGGCCGCGCACGCGGCGGGCGCGCTGTGCGTGGTGGACAACACGTTCCTGTCGCCGGTGCTGCAGCAGCCACTGACGCTGGGCGCCGACGTGGTGGTGCATTCGACCACCAAGTACATCAACGGGCACAGCGACGTGGTGGGCGGCGCGGTGATCGCGCGCGAGCCGGAGGTCGCCGAAAAACTGAAATGGTGGGGCAATTGCCTCGGCCTCACCGGCGCGCCGTTCGACAGTTGGCTGACCCTGCGTGGGCTGCGCACGCTGTCGGCGCGCCTGCGGGTCCACCAGGAGAATGCCGCCGCGCTGGCGGATTTGTTGAACGAGCATCCTGCGGTGAGACGCGTGTTTTACCCGGGGCTGGCGTCGCACCCGCAGCACGCGTTGGCGAAGCGCCAGCAATCCGGATTCGGCGCGATGCTGAGCTTCGAACTCGAAGGCGGCGAGGAAGCGGTACGCGCATTTCTCGATGGCCTGCCATGCATCACGCTCGCCGAATCGCTGGGTGGCGTGGAAAGCCTGATCGCGCATCCGGCCACCATGACGCACGCGGCGATGGCCCCCGAGGCACGGCGCGCGGCGGGGATTTCCGACACGCTGCTGCGCCTGTCGGTCGGCATCGAGGACATTGCGGATCTGTCACGCCACTTGCGCGCAGCCCTGACGCGCGCAGGCGCGGTGTCGCGCAAACGCGTGGCGCTGCCGGCATGAGCGCCGTGCTGGCGGGCGAAGCATTCGTTCCCCCTGCCGCGGCGCGGCGCGACATCGCGGTGGTGCTGTTCGGCACCGGCAGGGTCGGCGGTGCATTCCTGCAACTGCTGCGCACGCCCGCGGGCGGGAACCTGCGCCTGCTTGGCGCCGCCAACTCGCGCCACCAGCAGACCCAGTCGGCCGCGTTGGCCGAGCGGCGCCTGCGCGAGCGGCTGGACACGGGCGGCGAGACCCGCGACGACGCGGCATTGCTGCGTGTCCTGGGCAGAAGTGGCGCGCCCGTCCGCGTGGTGATCGACGCGACCGCCTCGACCGAGCTGGCGCAGCATCACCCCGAATGGCTGGCGCACGGCTGCCACGTGGTCACGGCCAACAAGGCGCTGGCCGGGGGCGGACTCGACGGTTGGCGCGCGCTGCAGGCCGCGCGCGCGCCAGCCATGCAGTACGGCGACAGCGCGACCGTCGGCGCGGGCCTGCCCGCGTTGGCCACCCTGCGCCGCCTGTGTCTTTGCGGCGACACGTTGACACGGATCGAGGGCGTGTTCTCGGGTTCGCTGTCGTATCTTTTCAATCAGTACGACGGCAGCCAGCCGTTCTCGACACTGCTGCGCGAAGCGTGTGCGCTGGGTTACACCGAGCCCGATCCGCGCGCCGACCTTTCCGGCGAGGACGTCGCGCGCAAACTGCTGGTCCTGGCACGCACGGCGGGCTTTCCGCTGGAGCGCGCGCAGCTCGAAGTCGAAAACCTGGTGCCGGAAGCACTGCGGGGCGTGCCGCGGGACGAATTCCTCGATCGCCTCGGGGAAATCGATGCCGCGATCGCAGCGCGCCATGCTTCCGCCGTGTCGCGTGGTTGCGCATTGCGCCATCTCGCGCGCTTCGATGCCGGCGGCGTTGCGCGGGTCGGGCTGGCCGAAATACCGGCCCCGCATCCCGCGGCGCACCTCCTGGGTGCCGACAATCTGTTCGCGTTCACGACTTCGCGTTACCGGCAGCGCCCGCTGGTGATCCAGGGCGCCGGCGCGGGTCCCGAAGTGACCGCGCAGGCGCTGTTGGGCGACGTGCTGGCGCTGCCCTGAGGCCAGCGTGCCGACCGGATCAGTGCCCGGTCATGCGCTCGGCGGTTTCCTCGTCCGGCGGCACCAGGATCGCGCCGGGCTTCGCCTGTGCTTCCATCTTGATCGCCTCCACTTCCGGCGTGCGCCAGCCGCAGGCCAGGCCCCACGCGAAGAAGCCGATTGCGACGATGGCGACGATCAGCAGGTCCCATCCGTAGGCCATGTAGCCGTGGCCGCCGAAGCGAGCGCTGCCGGCCCATGACAGCAGCGCGATCGCCGGCAGGTAGAAAATCAGCCACAACGCGCCTTGCACCTGTTTCATCAAATCGGTGCCCCCGCGTTTGACCGCATACCAGAGCCAGATCGGCAACGCGACCACCATCAGCAGGATGATCTCCCCGGTGCGCGGCCAGCGCGCCCAGTACAGCAGTTCGGTCGCGAACACGAACGCAAGGCCCGCGATCACGCGCAGCATGGGAAGCCGCAGCGGGCGATGGATCTCCGGCGCGGTGCGCCTCAGCACCGACACGCTGACGGGCCCCGTGAGGTACGAAATGATGGTCGCGACCGAGATCACCTCGGCCAGCGTCGCCCAGCCGCGGAAGAAGAACAGGAAGATGAAGGCGACGACGAGGTTCAGCCACATCGCCGGCCGGGGAATGCCGAAGCGCGGGTGGACGCGGCCGAAAATCTTCGGCAGCGTGCCGTTGCGTTCCATGCCGTAGATCATGCGCGCGGTGGTCGCGGTGTAGGTCGCGCCGGTGCCGCTGGGGCTGATGAACGCATCGGAGTACAGCAGCAGCGCGAGCCAGTTGAGGTTCAACGCGATCGCCAGTTGCGCGAATGGCGAGGAATGTTCGATCGCGGCCCAGCCGCCCTTGGCGAGGACCACCGGATCGGTCGCGCCGAGGAACGCCACCTGCAGCAACAGGTACACGATGGTCGCCAGCACGATCGAACCGATCACGCCGAACGGCACGTTGCGGCCGGGATTCTTGGCTTCGCCGGCGAGGTTCACCGGGCTCTGGAAACCGTTGAAGCTGAACACGATGCCGCTGATCGCGACCGCGGTCAGGATCGCCGAAATGTTGTACGCGTGCGGCCCGCCGTGCGCGCCGATGTGGAAGTTTTCGGGATGGAACGAGGTGGCCATCAGCGCGATCGCGGTCAGCGCCGGCACGACCAGTTTGTACAGCGTGATCCACGTGTTGGTCTTCGCGAAAAGGTTCACGCTCCAGTAGTTCAGCAGGAAATAGCCGATCACCAGCAGCGCGGAAATGCCCAGCCCGGTCGGGCTCAATTCGCCCATCCCGCCCGGTGCGACGTGATACAGGTTCTGTGCCCACTGCCACGGCCATGACGCCATGTATTGCACCGAAGCTTCCGCTTCCACCGGAATCACCGAGGCGATCGCGATCCAGTTGGCCCATGCCGCGATGAAACCCACCAGGGTGCCGTGCGAGTACTGGCCGTAGCGCACCATGCCGCCCGATTCCGGGAACATCGCACCCAGTTCGGCGTACGTCACCGCGATGAACAGGATCACCACCGCGCCGATGATCCATGCCCAGATCGCGCCCGGTCCGGCCAGCTGCGCCGCGCGCCATGCGCCGAACAGCCAGCCCGAGCCGATGATCGAACCCAGGCCCGTGAACATCAGCGCCCACGCGCCGACGTCGCGGCGGATTGCGTTTTCGTGACTCATCGCGACGAACCTTCTCCGGCAAAACAATGGCCGATCATCGCAGATCTGACAGCGCGAGTCATATGACCGCTGGCACGATTCGACTTGCGGGTTGGTCGGCAGCTGTGCCGCCAGTGATTGGCTCGTTATCCGCCGGGGTTGCCTTCGCTGATGCCTTGGCGCGGGCTCAAGGTCAGGGCATTCACGCCCTGCACCTTGGTAGCGGCCATGTCGAAATGCGAAAGTGCATTCTCACCCAGCAGAAGTGCACAGGTCCCGCAAACGACGGCCGGAACATCATCCAGTTCGAAGTTGCCGATTTCCATGTGATCGATGGCAACCAGTTTTGCGTCGACGATGCTTCCGTCGGCGATCTTTACGGGAGCGTGGACGCGCGCGATCGTGTATTTTGCTTTGGAGGCAACGAGGAAATCGTCGTCAAGCGTAACAGTCGATGCGCCGGTGTCGACGACAAACGCAGCGACGGGAGACTCGCCAATGCGCACGGGTGCAAAGAAGTGGCCGTTGAATTCGACCATCCTCAGAGGGCCGGATGACCGGGCATCGGTCGTGGGAAGGTGGCGAGGTGCGGTGGATTCGATGGCGATGCGCTGACCCTTGAAATAAGGAGGATGCCCCTCTGCTTCGAGATGCTGGTCAAACTCCGCGAGCAATGCCAGCGCCTCGTAATACTTCTTTTGGTGCACCAGCATTTTTGCCAGATTGCCCCTTACATCCACCAGCGACGGAACCAATTGGAGTGACTTGTACGACCAGTCGATAGCTGCCTCGGTACGGCCGGCATTCGCAAGACTGTCCGCATACGCGGCAAACAGATCGTAAGTGCCTTCGCCCTGAGCGATCGCTGTTTCGAACTGGTGAATTGCAGCTTGATCGTTGCCTTCGAAATGCAAAGCGAAACCATAATTCGCGATCGCCCTGCTGTCGTCCGGACGCAGTTTGATGTACTGCGACCAATTGTCCTCCGCGCATTCCCAATCTCTGGTGCTCATGCAATGAACGGCGGCTTGTTCGAGCTCGGGAGCCGTCTTCGGCTTTGGCGGAGGTTGAGGACTCGAGCAGCCGGACAGGGTGGCCGCCAATGTTGCGCCGATGGCTGCCTTCGCGAACGTTCGGACAGGTACGCGGGCGAGACGTGGAAAGTACGCCTTGTGCATGATCGTCCACCGGTGGTTCCCCGGCGGCGATGGTAGCGAGACTGAGTGCGCTACGCGACAGGTGAAGCCACGCCCGCCGCAAACGCTTCGCGCGTGAGATTCACGGGCTCGCCGTCCGTGCACACCACGTCGTCCTCGATGCGGATGCCGCCGTACTTGCGGAAGGCATCGACCCGCGGCCACACGACATCCTTCGACGCGGGCGTGGCCTTCAATTCCGCCAGCAGCATGTCGATGAAATACAAACCCGGTTCGATGGTGGTGACCATGCCGGGCTGCAGCGTGCGCGTCAGGCGCAGGTAGGGATGGCCTTCGGGTTTCTGAATCGTCGCACCGCGCTCGTCGCGCGCGAAGCCGGCGACATCGTGCACCTGCAAGCCGATCAGATGACCGAGCCCGTGCGGGAAGAACGTCGAGGAGATGCCGTTCGCCACCGCCGCTTCCGGGGAGCAGGTGATGAAACCATGCTCGCGCATCGCCTGCATCAGCACGTGGTGTGCGTGGACGTGGAGTTCGGCGTAGCTTTGCCCGGCGCGCACCATCGCGCAGAAACCCTGCTGTGCCTGGTCGACGGCGTCGATCAGTGCCTGGAATTCGCCTGCGTCCGGCGACGCGTACGTGCGGGTAATGTCGGAGGCATAGCCGTGGAATTGCCCGCCGGCATCGATCAAAAACGAATGCGCGTGCGTTGGCGGGTTGCGATCAAAGTGCATGTAGTGCAGGACGGCGCCGTGTGCATCCAGCGCGATGATGTTGCCGTAGGGCAGCTGCTGCTCCGTGAGCCGGGTGGCTTCGAGATAACGGCAGTGGATGTCGAATTCAGACGAGCCTTCGCGGAAAGCCTGCTCCGCGGCCCGATGGCCGTGCACGCCGAGCTTGCTGGCCACGCGCATCATGGTGATTTCGTACGGCGTCTTGAACGCGCGCCGGTAATGCAGCAGGTTCAGCGCGGCCTCGGGATCGTCCGGTTCCATGTCGCCGATGGCAGCATGGGCTTCGCCGATGACGGCGCAGCGCGATGGATCCTTCGGCAGGTGCGCGCGGGCGTCCTCCGCATCACGGATGATCGCGATGTCGAAATGCCCGACCCAGTACCCCGATGGCGCGTTGGGTACCACGTGCCAGTAATCGTGCGGCTGCAGGAATATCAGCTTCGGTCTTGCGCCAGGCGTGTACACGATCCAGCTGCCGGGCGCATCGGTCAGCGGCAGCCAATGCAGGAAATGCGGGTTCGCCTTGAAGGGGTAATGTTGGTCGTCGAGAAACCAGCCACGCGGCCTGCCGGCGGCAACCACCAGCGTGTCGCGCCCGCATGACGCCAGCGCGTCGGCGCTGCGCTTTTCGACTTCGGCGAGGTGCGTGGGATAGAGTGCGGCGAGATTGTCCTGCGGGGAAGCGGTCATGGCGGGGCTTCAAGCGGCGGCGCGAAAGCTGAAGTGGCCATGATGCGGCGAAGCGCGCCGCAACGCAAAGTGCCAGCCAAGACTCCCGTTCAGAGCGGCCGTTGTGGAGAATCAGCCCCTGGAAGGACGTTCTGATGCCTTGTTGCACAGTCAGCCGGCAAGGTCGATGGGATTCGATGAGCCGCGATCATGGACGATCGTACTCAAGCGTTGGCGTGTTCCAGCCACTTGTCCAGCGATGCGGCCGCCGAACCGCTGATCGAGATGATCCGCAGCCCCGACCACTGGTAGCCGTTGGTCGCGGCAAGCTCCGTCCACATCGTGTGCACGCCGGTTTCGATGTCGGCGGTCGCGCCACGCTTGTCGGGGAGGCGGAACTTCAACTGGTACAGGGCATCGTCACGCAACGGGCGATGACAGATCAGCATCATGCCGGTGCGCGAGAGATTGCCGACCCGTCCGATGTTTTCGCCACTGATGCTGTCGACCACCTCGATGGGCGCCGTGGTCGGCTTGCGCGGGGCGCTGCGGCGTTCGTCGTTCATGCGGCAGGTTCCGTGGGTTGGTTGGACCGACTGAATTTCCGCAAACCGGTTACCAGTGCATTCCAGGCGCGGTCGATCATACCGCCGTCCTGACGCGGAAGGAGGCGAACCTGGCCGCGCGCCATCATTCGCGCGATCTGGTCAAGCGTTCGTTCAGGCGCGGCTGCACCGCGCGCGTTGACGAGCAGGCAGCGCCCGCTGGCGGGTGCAAACCATGCCAGCTTGCGTGCGACTTTCTGGCCCTGCTGGTTGATGGTGAGTTCAAGCCAGCTTCCGAACGGGAGCTGCTTCAACGTCTCCAGCGCGCGTCGTTCGCTCGGTGTCAGCGGCAGCTTGCGGGGGCCGGCTTCGGCGGCGGAGGCGGGCTCGTCGTCCTCGGGTTTGTGGCGCGACTTCAGGCGAATCAGAAGCTCGGTCTGGCTGGGCGGCGGTGCCGCGGCCTGGGGCGTGGGGCGTTGCGGAAGATCCAGTGCATGACGCGTAATCTGGTCGGCTTCGGTCGCCTGAAGCCCCACCTGGGTGAGGCCGTGGGTCAACTCCGCGGCGAGCTTGGCGTCGTCGCGCTCGACGGGCGACCCCAGCAACTGGTCGGCGGCGGCCAATCGGCGGCGATAGGCTTCGCTGTTCTCGCCTTCCCGCAGCAGCGTCAGCGTCAGCGCATCGGTCCACGCGTTTTCCAGCAGCGCGCGGATCAGCGGCGTGGTCTTGTGTCCGGCGAGCCGTTTGCCGACCGCGGCGGCGGCGGCGGCGCGGGCGTCCCGAAGGCGATCGCGGCCCTGCGCGGCTTCCACCTGCCTGCGTTCGGCGATTTCGGCGCGCCGGGTGAGCAGGCGCAGGTGCGAATCGAGGTCGTCCGCCTCGCGTTCGATCACGCCAAGGTCACCCTGGAATTCCGTGGCGACGCGCTCGACGGAGCGCTGCAGGCGCTGATTCAAGGCGACGTCGAAATGGTCGTCGCTGCGATCCAGCCACAGGTTCGCGGTTTCCAGCACCAGGTTCAGCAGCCGCCGCGCCGGATGGCTGCGCACGGTGAAGAAGTCATTGTCGGACAGCGCTACCCGCAGGAGCGGGACCTGCAGGTTGGCGAGCAACTGTTGCGCGATGCCCTCGCTGCGGGTTTCGGTGAGCAACTGGTCGTACAGCAGCCCGACCAGGTCCAGCGCGTCGCGGTGTTCGGGTTTCAACTGCACCGTGTCGCCGTGGGCGCCGCGACGCAGTTCCGACAGCAGGTCGGCCGCCAGGCGTTCGCCGGCTTTCGGCGTACCCGCCTTGCGCGACGGCAGCGCCTGCAGGGCGGCCAACGCTTCCTGCAATTCCGGCATCGACGCGAACTGCGCAGACTGGGCGGCCGCTGCACGGACTTCCGGATGCAAGGCTTGCCGGCGCGCGTCGAGCAACGCGTGCAGTTCGCTCATCGGCGGCCCTGCCGGGGGAGTGAAATTGGTCGGAGGCGCGATGGGCGTGGACGCTGCCGCTTCCTCGGGCGCCGGCGCGGCCGGCGCCGGGCGTGGATCCGATGGCGGCCGCTTGGGCAGGTAGCTGCGCAAATCGGGCAGGATGCCGGATGCCTTGAGATGTTCGTTCAGGCGGCCGTAGAACGACTCGGCCGCGCCGAACAAACGTCGATCGCACAGCCTGTAGAACAGCAGGCGATGCTCGCGTCCGAGTCCCATGTCCACGGCGGCCTCGTTCAACACGCCCGCGAGCACGTGCGGCCCGGGGGGCAATGCCTCGTTGTCGAGCGGGGGCGCGGCCACCAGCACTGCATAGCGATGGCACAGATCGAAGAGCGCGTTGCCGGCGTGCAATTCGGTGCGCGTGGACAGGTCATCCAGCGCCATCGTTTCGTCGAATTCGTGCGGATCGACGAGCGCCAGATCGCTGCTCGCGGGTTCGCCGTTCGCGGAGGCGTCTTCCGCCCCTGGCCGGCCGATGTCGGCGAAGCGACGCTCCATGAAGCCCATCAGCTTTCCATGGAAGCGTGGCCGGTTGCGCTTGAGATCCTTCAGTGCCTCCATGGCTTCGTGCTGGGCCTGGCCACCAATGGATTGCTCCGCGATGCGGAACAACTCGTGTTCCAGATCGTCCAGCACGTTGCGCAGCAGCGGTTCCAGCAATGCGCCGCACTCGGCGAGCTGCTGCGCCAGCAGGTGCCGGGCGCGTGGCGCCAGGTCGCCGCGGTCAGCGAGTGTCGGCATGTCGGGCTGCTGCATTCATGGGGTCCCCGTGGGCTCGGATGCAAGCTCCCCGCCAGCAAACCGCCCACACGCGACGATTCTATGCAAGCGCGGTGGAAAGCGCCATGAGGGCGGCCGACTCACCCGTCGCCGGTCCTGAGGCGCACCGACACGGCTGCGTTGCTGACGTCGACGTCCACTTGCATCGGCCGGCAGCACACCGGGCAATCTTCGACGTACGCGGCGCTGCCGGCGGAGTCGTCCACGACGAGTTCAATGGGTTCGCCGCAATAGGGGCAGGCGAGGGCGACGAGTTCAGGCACGCCGGCGCTCCGGGGCCCGTGGCGGCAGGAACACCTCGATCAGATCGTTGAGAAAACGCTGGCCCAGGGCGGTCGCCTGCAACCGGGCGGGATCCTCGGTCAACCAGCCGCGCGCGCGCGCTTCGCACAGGGGTGCCGCGATCGCATGGACCGGCAGCCCCGTGCGTGCGGTGAAATCCCGCAGCGGCACGCCGTCGTTCAGGCGCAACGCATTCAACATGAATTCGAAAGGCAGCTGCTCGGCAGTGATGGTGTCGTTGTCGCCGATGCGCCGTGGCATCCCCGCGCATTGCAGGTACGCGCGGGGCGAGCGGATCTTCCAGCGGCGGCGGATGCCTTCGGCCGCGCTGATCTTGCCGTGCGCGCCCGCGCCGATGCCGAGGTAGTCGCCGAACTCCCAATAATTGACGTTGTGCCGGCAACGCCTGCCCGATTGCGCGTACGCGGAAACTTCGTATTGGACGTAGCCGGCCTCCGCCAACCGAGCCTGACAGGCTTCCTGCATGTTCCAGGCGGCGTCATGGTCGGGCAGCGGCGGCGGTGCTTTCGCGAACGGGGTGCCGGGTTCCAGCGTCAACTGGTAATGCGAGATGTGCGCGGGCTGCAATGCGATCGCGCGTTCGACGTCGGCGAGTGCACCGTCGAGCGTTTGTCGCGGCAGCGCATACATCAGGTCCAGGTTGACGTTGTCATGGCCCGCATCCCGCGCCTGCCTGATCGCCCTTTCGGCTTCGGCCGACGAGTGGATGCGGCCCAATGCGCGGAGCTTTTCATCGTCGAAACTCTGGATGCCGAAGCTGATCCGGTTGACGCCCGCCTGCAGGTAACCATCGAAACGTCCGTGCTCGACCGTTCCGGGATTGGTTTCCAGCGTTACTTCGCAATCCCGTGCGAACGGCATCCGGGCGGACGCACCATGCAGAATCGAGGCAATCGAATCCGGGGCGAACAAGCTGGGCGTGCCGCCGCCGAAGAATACGCTGGAAATTTCGCGCCCGCGGACGGCGTCTCCGAAATCGGCGAGATCGGCATCGAGGTCCGACAGCAGGGCCGCCACGTACTCGCGCTCCGGCATCGCGGCGCGCAGCCCGTGCGAATTGAAATCGCAATACGGACACTTCTTCACGCACCAGGGAATGTGGATATAGAGCGAGAGCGGCGGCGGGGCGGGGCTCAAGGGCGCCATTCCCGTGTATGCGGCACCCCGGGTTCGGTCGCCAGCGCTTCCTTCAGCATTGCCAAGGCACGTCCGCGATGGCTGATGCGGTTCTTCAATACGGGTTCGAGTTCGGCGGATCCGAACCCGCCGCCGTCGTCGGGCAGGAACACCGGGTCGTAGCCGAAGCCGTGTTCGCCGCGTGGGGCATTCAAGACCCGGCCGGGCCAGCGTCCGGTGGCAATGATCGGGTCGGGATCTTCGGCGCCGCGCAGCAACGCCAGCACACAAACGAAACACGCGGTGCGGCCCACGTCGGGTACGCCGTCGAGTTCGCGCAGGAGCTTGGCATTGTTGGCGGCGTTGTCGCCATGCACGCCGGCATAGCGCGCGGAATGCAGGCCTGGCGCACCGCCCAGTGCGTCGACGCAGAGTCCCGAATCATCGGCCAGCGCCGGCAACCCCGTCGCGTTCGCGGCATGGCGCGCCTTCAGGATCGCATTTTCGACGAAGGTGCGTCCGGTTTCCTCGGCGTCGGCGACGCCGAGTTCGCTTTGCGCGACGAGTTCGATGCCGCTGCCTGCCAGCAGTTCGCGCAGTTCGGCGAGCTTGCCGGCGTTGCCGCTGGCCAGAACCAGCTTCATGTCGCCAAGGCAGCCCTTTGGGCTTCGATCAATTCGCCGATGCCTTTCTGCGCCAGCGCCAGCAGCGCGTCGAGTTCGTCGCGACGGAACGCGTGGCCCTCGGCGGTACCCTGCAGTTCGATGAAGCCGCCGCCGTCGTTCATCACCACGTTCATGTCGGTGTCGCAGCGGGAATCTTCCGCGTAATCGAGGTCCAGCACCGGCACGCCCTGGAACACGCCGACCGAGACCGCCGCGACCGCGCCGTGGATCGGATTGCGTTTCAGTGCGCCGCGCCGCATCAGCACGTTCACCGCATCGACCAACGCGACATAGGCGCCGGTGATCGCCGCCGTACGGGTGCCGCCGTCGGCCTGCAGCACGTCGCAATCCAGCGTGATCACCCGTTCGCCCAGGGCCACGCGGTCGATGCAGGCGCGCAGGGACCGTCCGATCAGCCGCTGGATTTCCATGGTGCGGCCGCCCTGTCCGCCCCGAGCGGCCTCGCGCTGGGTGCGCTCGCTGGTTGCGCGCGGCAACATGCCGTATTCGGCGGTGACCCAGCCTTCGCCCTTGCCGCGCAGCCAGGGCGGAATGCGTTCCTCGACGCTGGCGGTGCACAGCACCCGCGTGTCGCCCATGCCGATCAGCACCGAACCTTCGGCGTGGCGGGTGTAGTGGCGCTCGATCGTGACGGCGCGCAGCGCGTCGGGCGCGCGACCGGATGGACGCATGATGGACATCGAAAGGTATCCGCAAGGAGCGTGACAGTTTACCATCGCGGTTCGTTGCGCTCGCCCGGAAGCATCCATGATCCGCAGCATGACCGCCTACGCGAACACCGAATCCGCCACGGCCCAGGGCTGGCTGGCGTGCGAGGTGCGCGCGGTGAATTCGCGTTTCCTCGAGGTCGGCGTGCGCCTGCCCGACGAACTGCGTGCGCTGGAACCGCAGGTGCGCGAACGCATCGGTGCGAGGCTTGCGCGCGGCAAGGTCGACGCCAGCTTCCGTTATCGCCCGCCCCCCGTGGCGACCGATCTGCTGCTGGACGAACGCACGGCCGCGCAACTCGCGGCGACGGCGGAAGCATTGAAGGCGCGCTTCCCCCAGCTCGCGACGGATTTCGCGGGCCTGCTCGACTGGCCCGGCCTGCTCGTGAAGCCGGAACTCGATCAGGCGGGGTTGACGCAGGCTGCGCTGGGCCTGCTGGATCGCACGCTGGACGAATTCATCGCCGGGCGTGCGCGCGAAGGCGCGAAACTCGCGGCCGCGCTGGTCGACCGGCTTGACGGCATCGAACGCATCGTCGCCGGGGTGCGTGCCATGCTGCCCGACATTCGCGCGGCGCTGCGCGCGAAGCTGGAATCGCGGCTGGCCGATCTGGCGCAATCCGCCGACCCCGGACGGCTGGAACAGGAACTGGTGCTGCAGCTTTCGCGCATCGACGTGGACGAGGAACTCGACCGTCTCGCCGCGCACGTCGGCGAGGCCAGGCGCATCCTTGCGCTGGACGAGCCGGTCGGCCGCCGGCTGGATTTCCTGATGCAGGAATTCAATCGCGAGGCCAACACGCTGGCGTCGAAATCGGTCGACCAGCGCGCCACACGCGCCGCGGTCGACCTGAAAGTGCTGATCGAGCAGATGCGCGAACAGGTGCAGAACCTCGAATGAGCGGCAAGCCTGCTCCCGGAAAGCTGTTCATCGTCGCGGCACCCTCCGGGGCCGGCAAATCGACGCTGGTCAACGCGCTTCTGGCGCGCGAGCCGGGCATCGCGCTCTCGATTTCGCACACCACGCGCGCGCCGCGCCCGGGTGACGTGGACGGTGTGCAATATCACTTCGTCGATCGCGAAACATTCGAGCGGATGGTCGCGCAAGGCGAATTCCTGGAACATGCCGACGTGTTCGGCAATTACTACGGCACTTCGCGCGGCGCGGTCGAGCCGATCCTCGCAGCGGGCCGCGACGTGCTGCTGGAAATCGATTGGCAGGGCGCCGAACAGGTGCGCAGCGCGACGCCCGAATGCGTGTCGATCTTCATCCTGCCGCCCTCGCGCGCGGAGCTGGAGCGGCGCCTGCGGGCGCGCGCCACCGACAGCGAGGCCACGATCGAGAAACGCCTCGCAGCTTCGCGCGAGGAAATCACGCACGCGGGCGAGTTCGATTCCATCGTCGTCAACGACCGCTTCGAGGAGGCGGTCTCGGCGCTGCAGGCCATCGTGCATGCTGCGCGTGCCGGGGAACTCCCGCCGCAGGGTCGCCATCAAACCCTGATCGCGCAATTGCTGGCTTGAGCTCGCCTGGCTCCGCTACCCTAGCGTGTTCGTGAATCCCGGGTCCTTCGCCACGTGATGAATGCCGCCGATCATGTGAAGACCGCCGACGCGCTGGTACAGGTGCGGGGACTGCGCACGCGCATCGGCGCGAAGATGATCTTCGACGGGCTCGACCTCGAAGTGCCGCGCGGCGGCATCACCGCGATCATGGGGCCGTCGGGTACCGGCAAGACCACGCTGCTGCGCCACGTCACCGGCCAGTTGCGGCCGGATGCCGGCAGCGTGGTGGTGGACGGCGAAGAGGTGACGAAGCTTTCGCGGCGCGGGCTGTTCGATTTGCGCGAACGCATCGGCTATCTGTTCCAGAATTCGGCGTTGCTGACCGATTTCAGCGTGTTCGAGAACGTCGCCTTTCCGCTGCGCCGGCACGCGAAACTGCCGGAGGAATTGCTGCGCAACATCGTGCTGACCAAGCTGCAGGCGGTGGGCCTGCGCGGCGCCGCGCAGTTGATGCCCAGCGAACTTTCGGGCGGCATGGCGCGGCGCGTGGCATTGGCGCGCGCGATCGTGTTCGATCCCATGCTGATCCTGTACGACGAGCCTTTCGTGGGCCTCGATCCGATCGCGTTGAACCAGGTGCTGCGTTTGATCCGCACGCTCAACAGCACACTCGGCATCACTTCGATACTCGTGGCGCACGAACTCGCGGCGATCCGTCAGGTAGCCGACCGTGTGTATCTGATCGCGAATGGCAAGCTGGTCGCGCAGGGCGCGCCGGATGAACTGGCGCACCAGGATTCGCCGTGGACGCGGCAGTTCTTCGGCGGCGAGGCCGACGGCCCGGTGCCGTTCCAGTACCCGGCGCCGGATTACGCGACAGAACTCGGTTTCGCGGAAGGCACGCGATGAACGCGAACCTGCGCCGCAACTGGTTGCTGCAGGGGATCGCCTCAGTCGGCGAGTGCGGCCTGTTCTTCGTCGCGGTACTCGGTGCGTTGCCGAAGAGCCTGTGCCACTGGCGGGAGTCGTGCCGGCAGGTCTGGTTCGTGGGCGCGATGAGCCTCGTGATCGTGATGACCTGCGGTCTGTTCGTCGGCATGGTGCTGGCGCTGCAGCTCTACTACACACTGTCGATCTTCGGCGGCACCGCCGCGTTGGGTACGGTCGTCGCCTTGAGCCTGTTCCGCGAACTCGGTCCGGTGGTGACGGCGTTGCTGGTGGCGGGACGCGCGGGCACCGCGGTCACTGCGGAAATCGGCTTGATGCGCGCAACCGACCAACTGGACGCGATGTCGATGATGGCTGTCGATCCGCTGGCCTACGTGGCTGCGCCGCGTTTCCTCGCGGGCGTGATCGCGATGCCGCTGCTCGCGTGCGTGTTCAACGCGATGGGCATCTTCGGCGGGCACTTGGTCGGCGTGACCTGGCTCGGCCTCGACAACGGCACGTTCTGGGGCAACATGACGTCCACCGTCGATCTGCACAGGGACATCCTCGACGGTTTGTACAAGAGCATCGTGTTCGGCGGCGTGGTCAGCCTCATCGCGGTGTTCCAGGGCTACACCGCGCCGCCCACCAGCGAAGGCGTCGCGTACTCCACCACCCGCACGGTGGTGTTCTCGTCGATCGTGATCCTCGCGTTCGATTTCGTGATGACGGCCTTCATGACCTGACCTGCATTGCAGCATTGGTGATCGCATGAATCCAAGACCTTCCTACGCCATCGGCACCGGCTTGTTCATCCTGCTCGGTTTCGCCGCACTGGCGTACCTCGCGACGCAGACCACGTCCGTCGCCAACGGCGTGACCGGCGGCAACAGCTACACGCTGAAGGCCCGCTTCCAGAACATCGGCCAGTTGAAGGCGCGCGCGCCGGTGAAGATCGCGGGCGTGCGCATCGGCGACGTGCAATCCATCCAGCTCGAGCCGCAGCGGATGGACGCGCTGGTGACGATGTCGATCGACAAGCAGTACAACGACATTCCGGATGATTCCTCGGCCGCGATATTCACCAGCGGTTTACTGGGTGACCAATATGTTGGCCTCGAGCCGGGCGGCTCGCCCACGTTCCTCAAGGACGGCGACGAGTTGGTGCTGACGCAGTCGGCGATGAGCATCGAGAACCTGATCGGCAAGTTCCTGGTCAACGGTGGTCCGAAATCGAGCGGTTCCGATTCGGCGCCCGCATCGAGTGCACCGCCGCCATCCGGCAATCCCTGAAAATTTTTGGGTCGCGCGGTTTCGCGCAATCCGAGGAGAAAGACATGCTGAGACAATCCATCCGCCTGCTGATGGCGATGTTGCTGGCGCTCGCGCTTGCGGCGCCTGCCCTCGGGGCCGCCGAGCAGACTCCGCAACAGGTGGTGCAATCGATCGCCGACCAGCTTGGCGATGCGATCCAGGGCCGCCAGGCCGAACTGCACCAGCACCCCGACGAGGTCATCAAGATCATCGATGAAACGGTGCTGCCGCACTTCGACATGGATTACGCGTCCCTGCTGGTACTGGGTCGCCACGCGCGCGACGCCACGCCGGCGCAACGCGTCGCGTTTGCCCGCGCCTTTTACAAGGCGCTGACGCGCCGCTACGCCGAAGGCCTGGTCGCCTACACCCGCGGCTCGGTGAAGGTGTTGCCCGCGCAGGGCCCGCTGGACCAGCGCCGCACCATCGTGCGCACCCAGGTGCTGCTGACCAGCGGCAAGAACCTTTCGGTGGACTATGCGTTCCGCAAGACGTCGTCCGGTGAATGGAAAGCCTACGACGTGATCATCGAAGGCATTTCCTACATCACCAACTATCGCAACCAGGTCGATGCCGAAATCAACAAGGAGGGCATCGATGGCCTGATCAAGCGCCTTCAGACCGAGGGCGCCGGTGCGATCGACCAGATGAAGCAGCAGGACGGCGGGCACTGACGCCATGGCGCGCCCGGTGAACCGTGTCGACACCGTGGCCGTCGGCGAGCCCGACCGCAATACGCTGGCCTTGTCGGGCGCGCTGACGTTCGCCACGGCGGCTCGCGCGTTCGCCGAGGGGGGGCGCGTGTTGGCGTCCGGCGTGCAGACACGGCTCGACCTTGCCGGCGTCGTGCGTGCCGACAGCGCGGGATTGGCCTGCGTGCTTGCGCTCGCGGCGAATGCGAGCCGCGGCGGCAGGCGGCTGTCCGTCGTGCATTGGCCCGAGGGTCTGCGCGCGTTGGCGGCGGTGTGCGATGTCGAAGCGCTGCTGGATGGACCGGCGGATCAGCCGGTGGCCGTCTGATCGCTTCAGTCGCTTGAACTTGCCGGCGGAGCATCGACGCTGCCTCCCGGCGCCGGCATCGCGGCACTCGATGGCACGGCGGGCATCGCCCCGCTGCTGGCAGCGGCCGGTGGAGGCACCGAGCCGGCCGGCGCGGGTGCGGCGTTGTCGTCGATGCCGTGGGTTCTTTCGTATTCCTGCTGTTGCTGCAGCAACTGGTCGATGTCGCTGTCCTGATTGTCGTCGGGGCCGGTGCCCTGCAGCTCCTCGATCGCCGACAGCGGTGGATTGCCGTAGTAGATCTGGTACATGCGATGCTGCCGGTACGCGTCGCGCATGAACGCATACGGGTCGTACGACGAATCGATTATCGGGTCGATCGGCAGCGCGCTCGCGCGCAGTGTCACGAGATAGGCCAGCGACGGCAGGTATTGCGCGTGCCACTTCAGGTCGTGCTCACGCGCGTACCAACCCATCGGGTCGAAGTAGGTGTCCACCGGCAAGCGCCAGACGTCGCGCAGCGTGGTCGGACCGACGAACGGCAATACCAGGTACGGACCCTCCGGCACGCCCCAGTGCGCCAGCGTCACCGCGAAGTCGGTCGGGTGCGCGGGCAGTTTCATTTCGCTGGCCGGATCGAACACGCCGAGGAATCCGACGGTGGTATTGATCAGGAAACGCCCGGTCGACTGCAGCGCCGGGCCGGGACGTCCCTGCAGCACTTCGTTGACGATCGTAATGGGCGTGCGCAGGTTCGCGAAGAAATTGCCTATCAGGATACGTTCCTTCGGCCCCGTCACCTTGACGTAGGCTTTCGCGGCCGGCCGGATCGCCACCTTGTCCGCGAAACGGTTGAAGGCGAACATCTTGCGGTTGAACGCCTGCAGCGGGTCGTCGGTACGCGGCGGCGCCACCGCACAGGCGGCGAGCACGAACGCCAGCGCTGCAACGACGATCGAATGCGCGATGTGGGAGCGGCGTGTGCGTGACATGCGTCGTTGAATGCGGTCGAAGGGGGCGCGTTGCAAGCGCGTAATTCTAAACGCATCGGTCCAAAAAATAACCCTTGCACGAATGTCAGGGCAGGCAACGTTCAGGGCCCGCGCGGCCCGGGATCGACAAATGGAGGACCGCTGCTACAATCTGGAAGTTTGCAATACAACCGGAAGCTCACATGGCACGCATCACCGTGGAAGACTGCCTGAAGGTGGTCGACAACCGTTTCGAACTGGTCCTGATGGCTACCCGCCGTGCGCGGCAGCTGGAAAACGGCGTCGAGGCGACCATCGACCCCGAAAACGACAAGCCCACCGTGCTGGCGCTGCGCGAAATCGCCGACCGCACCGTCGACATGCCGACCATCGACGAAATCGATCGCGTCGAGCGCGAGCGGCGCGACCGCGAAGCCATGGAATGGGCCGCGGCGGAAGTGGACGAAGACATGTCGAAGGGCCTCGACGAGGTCTGACCTTCGGTTTTTGCGCATCGTCGTTGCGCAGGCCCGGCTGCTCGTCGTCGTTGCCCGCGGGGCGGAAAGCCCGTTCGGCAAGACGCCGGCTGCCCCGTTGGCGCGGCCGGCTTTGTGCTAGCTTGCAGCCATGCGCAAGCGCAACATGAAATCGCAAACGGTAGCGGCAAAACGGCCGGCGAAGGAGGGCGCCGCCGCGGGAGGCATCGACGCGCTCGCGACGCAGCTTGCGACCTATCTCCCGCCGGAACAAATCGAGCGCGTGCGTGGCGCCTACGCCGTCGGCGCGCGCGCGCATGCCAGCCAGAAGCGCAAGAGCGGCGAACCGTACATCACCCACCCGCTCGCGGTGGCGATGATCCTGGCGGGGCTGCGCCTGGATGCCGAGACCATCATCGCGGCGATCCTCCACGATACGCTGGAAGACACCGGTCTCACCCGCGTGCAGCTCGAAACCGGCTTCGGCCCGATCGTCACCGAACTGGTGGACGGCGTGACCAAGCTGGAGCGCGTCGATTTCGCCAGCCGGCTCGAGGCCGATGCGGAAAGTTTCCGCAAGATGCTGCTGGCGATGGCGCGCGACCTGCGCGTGATCCTGATCAAGCTGGCCGACCGCCTGCACAACATGCGCACGTTGTCGGCGATGGCACCGGACGCGCGGCGGCGCATCGCGCGCGAGACGCTGGAGATCTACGCGCCGATTGCAGCCCGGCTGGGCATGAACGCGATCAAGGCGGAGCTTCAGGATCTCGGGTTCCGCAGCCTGTATCCCGATCGCTACAAGATCATCGCCTCGCGCATCAAGCGCACGCTCGGCAACCGCCGCGAATCGATGGAGCGGATCGAACAGGCGCTGGCCGAACGCCTGGCGTCGGATGGCATCCCGGTGCGGATCGTCAGTCGCATCAAGGCGCCGTACAGCATCTGGTCGAAGATGAAGAACGAGCACAAGACCTTCGACCAGGTCATGGACGTGTACGGTTTCCGGCTGGTGACCGATACCGTCGCGCATTGCTATCAGGCGTTGGGTTCGGCGCACTCGCTGTTCAAGCCGGTGGAGGGCCGCTTCAAGGATTTCATCGCGATTCCGAAGGCCAACGGCTATCAGTCGCTGCACACCGTGCTGTTCGGACCGTTCGGCGCGCCGATCGAGATCCAGATCCGCACCGAGGACATGAATACGGTGGCCGAGCGTGGCGTGGCCGCGCATTGGACGTACAAGACCGACGCATCGCCCGCCAACAGCGCACAGTCGCGCGCGCGGGCGTGGGTGTCCAGCCTCGCCGACAGCCAGGCAGCGACGCCGTCGTCGCTGGAGTTCATCGAGAACGTCAAGGTCGACCTTTTCCCCGACGAGGTATACCTGTTCACCCCCGCGGGCGACATCCAGGCGCTGCCGAAAAACGCGACTGCGCTGGATCTGGCGTTTGCGGTGCACACCGACGTCGGCATGCACGCGGTGGCGGCGCGCGTGGACGGCAAACTGGCCTCGCTGCGTTCACAGCCGGCCTCGGGCCAGACGGTCGAAGTGATCACCGCGCCATCGGCGGCGCCCAATCCGCAGTGGCTGGATTTCGCTGTAACCGGCAAGGCGCGGGCGGCGATACGCCAGTACCTGAAGCGCCTGCAACACGAGGATGCGATCGATTTCGGCCATCGAATGCTGGAAAGTTCGCTGGATGCGAAAGGCTCCAGCCTCGACGCCATGGCGCCGGAAGTGCTGGACAAGTTCCTGGCCGAACACAATTTGCGCCGGCTCGAGGACTTGCTTTCCGACATTGCACTGGGCAACCGCATGCCCGATCAGGTTGCGGCGAAGCTCAATGAAATGGGCGGATCGGTGATCGGCACTGCGCTGCACCGGTCCGAAAAAATCCGCATCAGCGGGGCTGAACGCGGCATCCTCAGCTTCGGCAACTGCTGCCACCCGGTGCCGGGCGATGACATCGTCGGCTACCTGTCGCCGGGCAAGGGCATCGTGGTGCATCGGGTGGAGTGCCCGAACGTGGTCGAGCTGGCCAAGCTGCCGGAACGGCGTGTCGAGATCGGCTGGGACAAGGAAGTGCAGGGGGACTACCGCGCCGAATTGCGCGTGGAGGTCGTCAACCG
The DNA here is from genome assembly GCA_044464225.1 of Rhodanobacter sp. Classification (GTDB taxonomy): domain Bacteria; phylum Pseudomonadota; class Gammaproteobacteria; order Xanthomonadales; family Rhodanobacteraceae; genus 66-474. The sequence goes on from JBIQLN010000022.1 coordinate 44,529, forward strand.
CCCGGGCGTTCTGGCCACCGTGTCGGCCGCGATCGCCGAAGCCGATTCCAACATCGACGATGTCCGCTATATCGAGCGTGGCGTGCAGGCCGCGACCCTGATCTTCACGATCGAGGTGAAGCACCGCAAACACCTCGCCGACGTGATGCGCCGCGTGCGCAACACGAAGGTGGTGAATGGGGTCTACCGCTACCCCATTTAGTCGATCCGGACGGCTAGAATTCCCGGATGCCTGAATGCAGGAGAGCGGACATGACCGCAGCCCAGCGTTTCCTTGCGGTTTACGCAGGCGTGCTGACCGTCGTGTTGGCACTCGTGGCCCTGTACGGGTTTTCCGCGGGCAACCGGACGTTCGACCAGATCACGGTCCACCGCATCAATGTCGTCGAGTCCGACGGGACATTGCGGATGGTAATTTCGAATCATGCCGAGCTGCCGGGTGTCATCGTGCACGGCAAGCAGGAATCTCCACCGGTGCGGCCGCAGGCGGGCATGCTTTTCTTCAACGACGAGGGCTCCGAGGCGGGCGGCCTGATTTTCGCCGGCCACAAGAATGCCAAGGGCGAAGTCGTCGATGCGGGAGCGAGCTTGTCTTTCGACAAGTACGGAGCCGGTCAGGTCGTGCAGCTTGCCGGCGTCGATGACAAGACCGACAAGTTTTCGGGGCTCAGCGTTTCAGGCTATGCGGGCGGGCAGCACGCCCAGCGCATCTGGGTCGGGCAGGGTGGCGACGGAGATGCGAAGGTTGCGTTGATGGATGCGAAGGGGCGCAAGCGCATCCTGCTGGACGTGGCCGCCGATGGCGCCGCCAGCATGTCATTCCTCGACGCCGACGGGAAGGTCGTCGACCGGTTTCCCGCCATGGGCGAATCCCCACAAGTCCACTGACCCAAGGAGTTGCATGATGCCCCGTAGCCCGATCCATTCCGATTCCGCGCCGAAAGCCATCGGTCCCTACTCGCAGGCCGTGCGCGCCGGCAACACGCTGTATTTGTCCGGGCAGACGCCGCTCGATCCGGCGACCGGCGAAATGGTCGCGGGCGGTATCGAGGAACAGGCGACCCGCGTCTTCGAAAACCTGAAGGCCGTGTTGACTGCGGCCGGCGCGACCTTCGACGACGTGGTGCGCGTGGCGATCTACATGACCGACCTCGGCAATTTCGCCGCCGTCAACGAAGTGATGAAGCGCTATTTCCACGAACCCTATCCTGCGCGTTCGACGATCGGAGTGGCGGCGCTGCCGCGTGGCGCGGCCGTGGAGATCGACGTGATCGCGGTGAGTGGCGGCTGATCGCGCGCGTTTTCGCTGCACCTTCGGCTAATCTTGCGCGGTGATCGCCGCCGCCGACATGCCATCTTCGAACGATGCCGGCCTTGCGCCGGCATCGTCGCTGCCCGGCGTCGGCCCCGCGTTGGCCGAGACCTTGCGCAAGCTGGGCATCGAGCGATTGCAGGATTTGTGGTTTCACCTGCCGTTGCGCTACGAGGACCGCACCCGCATCACGCCGATCCGTGACCTCGTGGCCGGCGAATCCGCGCAGGTGGAGGGCGTGGTCGAGGCGGTCGAAACGGGGTTTCGCTATCGCCCGCAGTTGCGCGTGGCCCTCACCGATGCGTCGCACGACACCCTGGTGTTGCGCTTCTTCCACTTCCGTCGCCAGCAGGCGCAGCAGTTCGCACCCGGTTTGCGGTTGCGTTGTTACGGTGCGATCCGCCATGGTCAGCACGGGCTGGAAATGGTGCATCCGCAGTACCGGGCGTTGCATGGCGATGCCGCCGTGGAAGAAACACTGACGCCGGTGTATCCGATCACCGAGGGCCTGGGCCAGCAGCGCCTGCGCGGGGTCATCGACAAGGCGCTGGCACGCCTTCCCGATGCGGCTGCGCTGGAGCTGGTTCCGCCGGATCTGTTGCAGCCATTGGGCCTGATGCCGTTGCGCGACGCATTGCTGGGCGTGCATCGGCCCGCGCCCGACGCTGACGTGAAGGCACTGCTTTCGGGGAACCATCCTGCACAACAGCGGCTGGCGTTCGAGGAATTGCTGGCACATCACTTGAGTCTGAAACACTTGCGCGCCCAGGTCCGCAGGCATCGTGCACCCGCCTTGCCGGCGGATCCGGATTTGCGGCAGCGTTTTGTCGAGGCCTTGCCCTTCGGGCTGACAAGGGCCCAGCAGCGCGTGGGCGACGAAATTGCGCGCGATCTCGCCAAACGCGTGCCGATGCTGCGCCTGGTGCAGGGCGATGTGGGTTCCGGCAAGACCGTCGTCGCGGCGCTCGCCGCGCTGCACGCGATCGCGAACGGCAGGCAGACCGCGCTCATGGCGCCGACCGAACTCCTGGCCGAGCAGCACCTGCGCAGTTTCCGGGCGTGGTTTGAACCGCTCGGCATCGAGGTCGTGTGGCTCGCCGGCAAGGTGACGGGCCGCGCACGTGGCAGGGCGCTGGCCCGGTTGGCCGAAGGCGCGCCGATTGCGATCGGCACCCACGCGCTGATGCAGGAGGGGGTGGCGTTCACGCGCCTGGGTCTCGCGGTCGTGGATGAGCAGCACCGTTTCGGCGTGCAGCAGCGCATGGCTCTGCGCGACAAGGGCATGGCCGCAGGCGAGGCGCCACACCAACTCGTGCTGACCGCGACGCCCATTCCGCGCACGCTGGCGATGAGCGCCTATGCCGACCTCGATGTTTCCACGCTGGACGAGTTGCCTCCCGGCCGCACTCCGGTGCGCACGGTCGCGATCGCCAACACGCGCCGCGGCGAAGTGATCGACCGCATCCGCGCCGCCTGCGCGGAGGGCCGGCAGGCGTACTGGGTCTGCACCCTGATCGAGGACAGCGACCAGTTGCAGGCGCAAGCCGCCGAAGTCGCACATGCGCAACTGTGCGCGGCACTGCCGGATCTGGCGGTGGGGCTGGTGCACGGCCGCATGAAGCCGAAGGAAAAACAGGCGGCGATGGATGCCTTCAAGGACGGTCGCACCGCATTGCTGGTCGCCACTACCGTCATCGAGGTGGGCGTGGACGTGCCCGAGGCCAGCCTGATGGTGATCGAGAACGCGGAACGCCTGGGGCTCGCCCAACTGCACCAGTTGCGCGGCCGGGTAGGACGGGGCAGCGTGGCGTCGATCTGCGTGCTGCTGTACCAGCCGCCGCTCTCCGGGCTGGCGAAGCAGCGCCTGGAAACCCTGCGTGAAACCAACGATGGCTTCGTGATCGCGGAAAGGGATTTGCGCCTGCGCGGACCGGGCGAGTTGCTCGGGACCCGGCAGACCGGCGAGATGGGTTTCCGGGTGGCCGACATCGTGCGTGACGCCGGTTTGATGCCGGCCGTGCAGCGGGTGGGGGCAGCGCTGCTGCGGGGGCATCCGGCACTGGCGAAGCGATTGACGGCGCGCTGGATCGGGGCCGCGGCGCGGTTTGCCGAGGCCTGAATCGGGCTTGCCCGGAAAGCTCCCGCCGGGTTACAATTCCGCCCTTGCCCGAAGCCTTTGAATCCAGGCGGACCCATCATGAAAGCCGATATCCATCCGAACTACCAGCCGGTGGTTTTCCAGGACGCCGCGTCCGACTTCGCGTTCCTGACGCGTTCGACGATGACGAGCGACGAAACCATCAAGTGGGAGGACGGCAACGAATACCCCGTGATCAAGGTCGACATCTCTTCGGCCTCGCACCCGTTCTATACCGGCAAGCAGAAGGTGCTGGATTCGGGAGGTCGCATCGACAAGTTCAAGCGGCGCTACGCGGCAGGCAAGAAATAAGCGTTACGCGCCTGCCCGGATTGCGCGTCGATACGCGCCAGCCGGTTTCCACCGTTTGACCCGACGCCTTCCGTCAATGCGGAAGGCGTTTTCGTTTCCGTCGATCCCGTTCCGACCTGCGTACGCGCGCGTATCGTGCGATAATCGCGGGATTGCCTGAGCGATGGGTCAGACATCGCGACGTACCGAAGGAGTTTTCAGTGTCCAACAACAACGCCACCCTGACCGCCGCCGATCGTTCCGCATCCCTGCCATTGGTGGAGGGCAGCCAGGGACCGAGCTGCATCGACATCTCGCCGCTTTATCGCGAAACCGGGCACTTCACGTTCGACCCGGGCTTCGCCGCCACGGCCGCCTGCAAAAGCGCCATCACCTTCATCGACGGCGACAAGGGCGTGCTGCTGTATCGCGGCTATCCGATCGAACAGCTCGCCGAGAAATCGCGCTTCCTGGAAGTGGCGTACCTGTTGCTGGAAGGCGAATTGCCGAGCTCGGCCGAAATGGCGAAATTCGAGGATGCGGTGACGCATCACACGATGATGCACGAGTCGGTGAAGAACTTCCTGCACGGCTTTCACTACGACGCGCATCCGATGGCGATGCTGTGCGCGTCCATCGCGTCGCTGTCGGCGTTTTACCACGACACCATCGACAACGAGGATCCCGCGCAGCGCAAGCTGGCGGCGATTCGCCTGATCGCGAAGATGCCGACCATCGCGGCGGCCGCGTACCGCTATTCCATCGGCTGGCCGATCCGGTACCCGCGGAACAACCTGGAATACGTCACGCGCTTCCTGCACATGATGTTCGAGGTGCCGAGCGAGCCGCTGGAACTGAATCCGGTGGTGGCGAAGGCGCTGGACCTGCTGTTCATCCTGCACGCCGATCACGAGCAGAACGCCTCCACCTCCACGGTGCGCCTGGTGGGCTCGACCGGGGCCAATCCATACGCCTCGGTCGCGGCTGGCATCGCCGCGCTGTGGGGCCCGGCGCACGGCGGCGCCAACGAGGCGGTGCTGAAAATGCTCGCCGAAATCGGCGATGCGAAGAACGTGGAGAAGGCGGTCGCGCGCGCCAAGGACAAGGACTCGGGCTTCCGCCTGATGGGCTTCGGCCATCGGGTTTACAAGAACTTCGACCCGCGCGCCAAGATCATCCGCGAGATGACCCACAAGGTCCTCAACGAACTGGGCGTCGACGACCCGCTGCTGGACGTGGCGCTGAAACTGGAAGAGGCCGCGCTCAAGGACGACTACTTCGTCGAACGCAAGCTGTACCCGAACGTCGATTTCTACTCGGGCATCATCTACAAGGCGCTGCGCATTCCCACCGAAATGTTCACGGTGATGTTCGCCATCGCGCGGACCGCCGGCTGGATCGCGCACTGGATCGAGCAGCACGAAATGCCGGGCGGCCGCATCGGCCGGCCGCGCCAGGTCTACGTCGGCGCCACGCCGCGGGACTACACGGCGCTGGACAAGCGCTGATCGGGTTCTGGGGAGTCGCTCGCTTCGCGACTCGCAACGTCGCGCCTTCGGCGTTGCGAAGGGCAAAGAGGAACCGCGAGCCCGGCCTTCCCCTTTGCCCCTGCCGTTTCATGGCCAGCATTGCGTAAGGCCGGAGAGCCTTCGCGCGTCCAGCCCCTGGGGTGTTTCAACCGCGGTGGGATACGCCGCTGCGCGGTTGCTCCCGGCCAGCATCGGTAATCTCCGCCAGCAAGGTTTCCACTTGCGCCAGGGATGCGCGTTGCTGCGGACGTTCGCTGACGGGATCGAGCGGGGCTTGCCGCAGTGCATCCCGCGGAAACACCGTGACGTCCATCGGAACGTCGTCGGCAGTGAACAGCAGCACGGGAAATTCGCCGCTGCGCACGCGGTCCAGCCTGAGCATGCGGGCCCGCGTTTCGAACCCGATGCCGTGATCGTGCAGGAAGCGGGCGACGTTCTCGGCCGCATCCTCGAACACGTGCAGGCTCACCGGTGAGTGGGTGTCGGCCGTGCCTTCCAGCACCGCGCCGACCAGCCGCGGTTCGAAACGATGGAGGAAGTGCATCGCGTGCCGTGCGGCCTGGCGACGTGCGTGCAGGGCGTGCGGTTGCTCGTCGGCGCGGAACAGGCGCTGGTGTTCCCGCAACGCGTCCTCGATTTCCCGGTTGCGTGGCAGGGAGCCTTCGTCGCTGACGCCGATGTGCTGGGCCGCCTTGCGCTTGGCCATCCGGAAATCCCGGATGCCGTGTTCGCTGATCAGGCGCGCGGCTTCGAGGGCGATGCGGCGACGCAGTTGATGGTTGCGGCCCTCGGCGTGGATACGGTGGTACCCGGCGGTCTTGTGCATGGAAGACACCCTGTAGCCGCGTCGGGTCCAGTGTCGCAAAAAGCGAACACAAAAAGCAAAGGGCAGTCGACAGCGCGGGTCACCGCTGCTGTCGTGGAAAGTCAGGCCATGGATGGCCGCTCTGGAGTCACGGCCGGGAAGACCCGAGTGAACGCCACCTGGGTCGAGGCAGCGATCGCGGATGATCGCTAAAAAATGTCATACGCCGGCGCCTGGTTCTGCTGGTTCTTGGCTTCGGCACGCAGGCGATCGAGATCCTCGATCTTGAACATCTCGCTCATGGTGTTGCTGTCGCCCGGGGGCGCGGGCAGGCCCGTGGTGCGATCGATCGTGGCGGTGACGATGCCGGGCGGCATCGGCAGCCGCGCTTCGGGCGTGCCCTGCAGGGCCGGTCCCATGAAGGCCATCCAGATCGGCAGGGCGGTGCGCGCGCCGAACTCGCCGTGGCCCAGCGAACGGTAATCATCGAACCCCACCCATACGGTGGCGACGAGGTCGGCGTTGAAGCCGCAGAACCAGCCGTCGTGGTGATCGTTGGTGGATCCCGTCTTGCCGGCGAGATCGTCGCGGCCGAGTCGTTGCGCAGCCGCGGCCCCGGTACCGCCGCCGTAGATCACGCTCTGCAACAGCGAGGTCATCAGGTAATCGTTGCGCGGGTCGATCACGCGCGGCGCCAGCAGCGGCTTGTTCGATTCCCCTTGGCTCAACGCATTGGCGGTGTCGGCCATGGCGCCCGGATCGCCCGCGGCGGCCGCGGGCTGCGCGGGCGCCGCCGTGGTCTTGCCTTCATCCAGCAGGCGCGCTTCACAGGTGCGGCATGCCTGCAGCGGATCGGCCTTGTAGATGGCCTTGCCGTCGCGATCGTCGATCTCGGCGATGTAGTAGGGATTGATCAGGAAACCGCCGTTGGCGAAGACCGCATAGGCACGTGCCATTGCCATGGGCGATACGGAGGCGGTGCCGAGCGCCATCGACAGGTTGCCCGGAATGGCGTCCAGCGGAAAACCGAAGCGCGTCGAGTACTCGCGTACGTAGCGCACGCCGACCGCATCCAGCAAACGGATCGCCACGAGGTTCACCGATTGTGCAAGCGCTTCACGCAGGCGCATCGGTCCGCGGAACTTGTTGTCGTCGTTCTGCGGGGTCCACAAGCCGCCCGGCTTGGAAGGATCGGGCAGGGCGATCGGCGCGTCGTTGATGATCGAGGCCGGCGTGTAGCCGCGACTGAAGGCCGCCGAATAGATGAAGGGCTTGAAACTGGAACCTGGCTGCCGCTGCGTCTGCACCGCACGGTTGAATTTGCTCAACTGGAAATTGAAGCCGCCGACCAGCGCCTTCACCGCGCCGTCGTTGGGGGACAGCACCACCATCGCGGACTGTGCCGCGGGAATCTGCTGGAGTTCCCAATGCTTCTTGTCGACGGCGGCTTTTTCGTCTTTCGGGGTCGGGACTTCCGCATCCGCCACTTCGCGCACGCGGATGATGTCGCCAGGCCGGAGGATCGAAGCTGCACCCTTGGCCCCGGTCTTGGCCTTGCGCGCAAAGCCCATCGCCCATTTCATGTCGGCGACGGAAAGCTCGACGGTTTCGGCGCCCTGCACGTAAACCCGGGCATGGTCGCTGTCCACCTCCGTGACGATGGCGGGATACAGGCCACTGACTTCGTTGTAGCCCGACAAAGCCTTCTTCAGGGTGGCGGGCGTGGCGGGTTGCGGCAGTGCGACGTGGGCTTCCGGTCCGCGATAGCCGTGGCGGTGGTCGTATTCCTCGAGCTTGCTGCGCAGCGCGTGGTTGGCCAGCGCCTGCAGGCGGCTGTCCAGGGTGGTGCGGATCACGTACCCGTCGGTCTGCGCCTGGTTGCCGAGTTTCTGCAACGCCTGCTGGCGCACCATTTCGGCGAGATAGGGCGCGTCCACCTCGACGGGCGGCTCATGCGGCGCGGCCTCGTCGGGCGCCGCGATGGCCTGGTCGTATTCGGCCTTGTTGATGAAACGATGCGTCAGCATCTGGCCCAGCACCCAGTTGCGGCGCGCGATCAGGCGCGGCTTGTGGTCGGTGGGGTTGACCACCGAAGGCGACTGGAACGATGACGCGATCGCCGCGCATTCAGCCAGCGTCAACTGGTCGATCGTCTTGCCGTAGTAGTACTGCGCGGCCGCGGCCACGCCGTAGGAACGGTGGCCCAGGAACATCTTGTTGAGGTAAAGCTGCAGGATCTGGTCCTTGGACAGTTCGTTCTCGATCCGGAATGCGGTGAGCATTTCGGTGAGCTTGCGGGTGTAGGTTTTCTGGGGGCTGAGGAAGAAGTTGCGCGCCACCTGCTGGGTGATGGTTGAACCGCCCTGGACCTTTTCGCCGCGGTGCAGGATCACTTCCACCGCCGCGCGGAACGTGGAGGTCACGTCGATGCCGGAGTGGTGGTAGAAGTCGGCGTCTTCCGCCGCCAGTACCGCGTTCTTCAGATACGCCGGCACGTTTTCGATCTGCACCGGGATGCGCCGGGTCTCGCCGAACTCGGCAATCAGCTTGCCGTCCGCGCTCAGTACGCGCAGCGGCACCTGCATCTGCACGTCCTTCAGCGATGCCACCGACGGTACCCGCGGTTCGATCAGCCAGTAGGTGACGCCGCCCGCGATGAGGCCGAGTACCACCAGGCACGTCACACCAATCAGGGCGATCAGCGCCAGTCGTTTGAAAATTCTCATGCAGTTTCCGGATCAGGCGCGGTGCGGCGCGCACGACGCCACAGCTAGCGAAGCGGTTGGAAAGTATAGATGCTCGTTCCGGATGCGGGTTCCGTGATGGTCGACAAAGTTCGTTTTTGCAGGTGGCGTATCCTCCGCCGCGCGGGCACGGCTTTTGCTTGAGCGTGCATCGCATCGCCCGGGCGCATCGGAAACAGCGAAGAGGCGCCGGCTTTGCGCAAGGGGACGCAGACCGGACGGGCGGGAAGTCGGCTCGTGAATTTGTGACGCACGTCCGCCGGAAATACGCAAGCAACGAGGATGATTTCATACCGAAAGCCAAGGAACATCATAAGCTTGTGCGCACTTTGCAAGGTTATTGATATTTCGTTAACTTTCGTATCTAATTCAATCGCGCCCCGTTTTCTGCGAGCGGGCACGGGGAAGGGGAATTCCAGTGGGAATACTGACAACCAATGCTGCGCCGCTGATCGGCGTCGACATCAGTTCGACCGCGGTGAAGTTGTTGCAGTTGAGCCAGGCGGGCTCGCGTTACCGCGTCGAGCATTACGCGGTCGAACCCCTGCCACCCAACGCCGTGGTCGAGAAGAACATCGTCGAGGTCGAAGCCGTCGGCGACGCGATCCGGCGCGCGATGCAGCGTTCGGGCGCGCGCACCAAGTATGCGTCGGCCGCGGTCGCGGGTTCGGCGGTGATCACCAAGGTGATCCCGATGCCGGCCGATCTCTCCGATGATGACCTCGAAGGCCAGGTGCAGGTCGAGGCCAACCAGTACATCCCGTATCCGATCGAGGAAGTCAGCCTCGACTTCGAGCCGATCGGCCCGGTGAAAGACAACCCGGAGATGCAGCAGATACTTTTGGCTGCATCGCGCACCGAAAACGTGGACATGCGGGTCGCCGCGCTCGATCTCGGCGGACTCACGGCGCGCGTGATCGACGTCGAAGTATTCGCGATGGAGAACGCCTTCCGGCTGGTGGCCGACCAGTTGTCGGTGCCGCGCGACGCGCTGGTCGCGCTGGTCGACATCGGTGCCACGATGATCACGCTGTCGGTCCTCAAGAACCAGCGCACCATCTATTCGCGCGAACAGGTGTTCGGCGGCAAGCAGCTCACCGACGAGGTGATGCGCCGCTACGGCATGTCCTACGAGGAGGCCGGTCTCGCCAAGCGCCAAGGCGGCTTGCCCGAATCCTACGAAATCGAAGTACTGGAGCCCTTCAAGGAAGCCATGGTGCAGCAGGTCAGTCGCCTGTTGCAGTTCTTCTTCGCGGGCAGCGAGTTCGGCAAGGTCGACCAGGTGGTGCTGGCCGGTGGCTGTGCATCGATCCCGGGCGTGGCCGACATGGTGGTCGAGCAACTCGGCGTGCCGTGCGTGGTGGCGAATCCGCTGGCCAGCATGTCGCTGTCGCCGCGCCTGCAGGCACAGACGCTGGCACAGGACGCGCCCGCCCTGATGATCGCGGCTGGACTGGCCTTGAGGAGCTTCGACTGATGGCCAAGATCAATCTCCTCCCCTGGCGTGCGGAGCGGCGTGAGCGCCGCAAGCGCGAGTTCTTCACGCAACTGGTCGTCGCGTTCATCGCCGCGGTGGTGCTGGTGCTGTTGTGGGGCTTCTGGGTAAGCCTGCGCATCAGCCACCAGAACGATCGCAACGCATACCTCAAGGGCCAGATCACGCAGCTCGATGCCAAGATCACCGAGATCCAGAACCTGCAGAAGGTCAAGGATCACCTGCTGGCGCGCAAGCGCATCGTCGAGAAACTGCAGTCCAGCCGTTCGCAGATGGTGCACCTGTTCGACCAGATCGTGCAGACGGTGCCCGCCGGCGTGCGCCTGACCAGCATGACCCAGCAGGGCGACAAACTGACGCTGGTGGGCGTGGCACAATCCAACGCCACGGTCGCGCAATACATGCGGAACATCGAAGCGTCGCCGTGGATGGGTCCGACCACGCTGGTCAGCACCACCAATGTCCACAACGACACGAACACGCCTTACGAATTCCAGTTGGTGGTGGCGCTGACCACCCCGAAGAACGACGGAACCGGTGCCCCGTCCCCGGGTTCGTCCGCCGCGATGCCCGTTGCCGCATCCACTGCAGCCGCATCGGCAGGAGCGGGCTCATCCGGTGCCGCCGCCCCGGCGGAGGCCGCACCGGTTGCCGGCGCCACCGCCGCACCGGCCGGTGCCACGGCTGTGCCGGTGGCCACGTCGGCGCCGGCTGCATCGGCGGTGGCGGATAAAACGCCGCAAGCGCCCGATGCTTCCACCAGCAACGGAGGGGCCAGGCCATGAAATTCTTCGATGACCTGCGCAATCTCGACCGCAACAACATCGGCGGCTGGCCGAAATCGGTCAAGGCTTTCTTCGTCGGACTCGTGGTCGTGGTGGTGGTGTTCCTCGGCTGGTACTTCTATGTCAGCGGCCAGCAGGAGACGCTCGCATCCGGCCAGCAGCAGGAACTGAAGCTGAAACAGGAATTCGAGTCGAAGCAGGCAAAGGTCGTGAACCTCGATGCGCTGAAGGCGCAGCTTGCGCAAATGAACGAGATGCTAAGCCAGATGCTGCGCGAGCTGCCCAGCAAGACGGAAATGCCCGCGCTGCTGGTCAACATCTCGCAGACCGCGCAAGCCGCCGGCATCGAGACCGATTTGTTCAAGCCGCAGCCGGAGATTCCGAAGGAGTTCTACGCGATCCAGCCGATCGCGCTGAAGATGCAGGGTACCTATCACCAGTTCGGCACCTTCATCAGCAGCGTGGCCTCGCTGCCGCGGGTGGTGATCCTCACGATGCATGACGTCTCGTTGAAGGCCGCCAAGTCGGGCGGTGCCAAGGACGCGCCTCCGCCGGGCGGTGAGCTGATGCTCGAGGGCACGGTGCAGACCTATCGCTATCTGGGCGACGAGGAGGCCAAAGCCAACGATGAGAAGGCAGCGGCCAAGAAGGGGGGGCACTGATCATGCGAGCCGTCCGTATCGCCATGATGTTTGCCCTGCTCGGCATGACGCTTGGTCTTGCCGCCTGCAGTGGCCCGGACGATCTGCACGAGTGGGTGGCGCAGGTGAAGGCGCGCAAGGGCGCGCCGCTGCCCGCACTGCCGGTCGTCAAGACCTTCGAAACCTTCATCTACCAGGACCAGGATCGGCGTGATCCGTTCGAACCGGCGCCGCCGGAAGCCAGCGCGCAGGCCACGGCGGGTCCGCACCCCGACCAGAACCGGCCGCGCCAGCCGCTGGAGGCCTTTCCGCTCGACAGCCTGAAAATGGTCGGCACGATCGGGGCAAAAGGCAGCGTCGAGGCGCTGGTCAAGGATCCGCAAGGCGTGATCCACCAGGTGCACGTCGGCGATTACATGGGGCAGAACTACGGGCACGTCATCCAGGTGACGCCCAGTGAGGTGGATCTGGTGGAACTGGTGTCGAACGGTTCGGGCGGCTGGATGGAACGCGACGCGAGCGTCGCATTGGGCGACAA
>JBIQLN010000023.1:0-56067 GCA_044464225.1 Rhodanobacter sp.
GATCGTTCCCACGTTCACATGCGGCTTCTTGCGCTCGAATTTCTCTTTGGACATGGCCTGTACCTGTTGGCGAGTTTCGTGTGAGTGAATCTTTCGGCTTCGAACGAAATCCGGGCTGCGGGACCCAGGAACGGTCACGCCACTTCGGACTCGTCGTTTTTCGCGGTCCCGGATCCGTTGTTCCCGGTCCCGCTTTCGTGGTGCTCACGACAGGAATCGAACCTGTGACCTCTTCCTTACCAAGGAAGTGCTCTACCGACTGAGCTACGTGAGCCAAGGGGCTGCATTGCGCGAATCATTCAATGGAGCGGGAGACGGGAATCGAACCCGCACCATCAGCTTGGAAGGCTGAGGTTCTACCATTGAACTACTCCCGCATCGGCGGTGTTCTCTGGCGGAGTTTCGGCTCCGTTGCATGAAGCTGGTGGAGGGAGGTGGATGACTCCGGGCGTCCTGCCCTCCGCCCCTCCGGGGCCGCGCCGCTTTCGCGTCGCGTTCCGACTCGCTCCCGGCGAATCGATCGAACCATCACTTCATCTTCGGTGGCTCTCACCCACCTCTTTGAAGCATCCTTTGTTGTCGAACTGGTGGAGGGAGGTGGATTCGAACCACCGAAGGCGTAAGCCAGCAGATTTACAGTCTGCCCCCGTTGGCCGCTTGGGTATCCCTCCGGAATCTCTTTAGTTGTCGTCCATCGCCGGCAGTTCCACCCTGGAGCAAGTCGTCACCGGGGCGGTTCATCCACCGGTCGCCCGCGGGCTCGCCCGCCGGCCGCGCTTCTTCACGTCGCATTCCGAGGGTCTCCACCGACACGCAAGAACCCGCGATGTGCGACGACACCCGGGTTGCGGCTTTTGCATCACAAAGACTGCGTATTTTTGCGGCTTGGCAGCCGCAAGTCAACCATTTCCCTGCAGCGCGACCCGTATTCGATCCCGTTCGCGTGGCGCGTCATTGCCGACCGGCTGGATACGGCCCTGCCCCGGTCTCTGCCGGGGGGCTTAGCAGAACCCGCGCTGATCCCGCCACATTACTTTACTTTCTGTCACAATGATTTCGGGACGTGCGTCACAGATCGGCAGCAATGGTGGGCGGCCATGGTGGCACGGGTCTTGCATTGGCGGTGACCGAACCCGGTGTGGGACCGGGGTCAAAGCCATTTCAATAACGTTGGGGGAGACAACCGATGAACGTGAAGACTACCGTGCTGGCCAGTGCCCTGGCCATCGCTTGCGGCGCACTGACCCTCGCTCCGGCTGCCCATGCAGTCACGAGCGCTTCCGGCACCATCAGCTTCAATGGTCGAGTGGTCGCCAATTCCTGCGTGATCACCGTGACCGGGGGCAGTGCTTCGACGCCCGGTGCGGCAGGCAATGGCGCGGTGACACTGCCGACCGTGTACACCACCGATTTCGCCGGGGCGGGCAGCGTGACCGGCGCCACCCCGTTCACGATTTCCCTGACCGGCTGCGATCCCAGTTTCACGAGTGCCCAGACCCTCTGGAACGCTGGCAGCAATCTCAGCGCTTCAGGCGGCCGCCTGAAGAACAGCAGCGGTTCCAATGTCGACGTGCAGCTGCTGAACGCCAGCAACGTCGCCATGGACCTCAGCAAGGGCACCGCGGCGGCGCAGAACTCGCCCGCCGTGGGCTTCACCTCCGGCAGCGCGACGCTGAGCTATTCGGCGCAGTATTACGCCACGGCAGCCGCCACCACGGCCGGCGCGGTGAACACCAGTGTCCAGTTCACGATGATCTACCAGTAAGCCGCAGGCCCGTTCCGCCGCGGTGATCGTGCCGCGGCGGAGCAGCGAATGCTTTCTTCGCGTCGCTTGCCGCACACGGAGCATCGTCCATGAGGCACGTCATTGCCATCGCCTGCGCGGTGCTGGCCGCACTTTGCCTGTACGTACCCGGCGCCCGCGCCAGCGTCGTGATCGGCGGCACCCGCGTGGTGTTCCCCGCCAGCCCGGGCGAGGTCACGGTGCGATTGTCGAACACCGCCGCTCACCCGGCGCTGGTGGAAGCCTGGATCGACGACGGCGACGTCCAATCGACCCCTGAAACCGCCAACGCGCAATTCCTGATCACGCCGCCGCTGTTCCGGATGGAGGCGCACAAGGACCAGAGCCTGCGGATCCTCCATGTCGCGGGCGCACGGCCGCTGCCGGAGGATCGCGAATCGCTGTTCTGGCTGAACGTGCTGGAAATTCCGCCCAAGCCCTCCGACGAGGCGGCGGGCAGGAACACCCTGCAATTCGCGATCCGCTCGCGGCTGAAGCTTTTCTATCGCCCGGCGCGGCTGCCCGGCGACCCGCTGAAGGCGCCTGCCCGGTTGACGTTCAAAACCATCTCCGACGGCGAAGGCGCGGCACTGGAAGTGCACAACCCGACGCCCTACTACATCACCCTGAGCAGGATTTCACTCGGTGCCGGCGGCAAGCCGATTCCCGGCGCCGAAGGCATGGTCGCGCCATTCGCAACCCTTCGCCTGCCGCTGAAAAGCGGCGCCCACGCGCCGGCAGCCGGCACGTCGATCGTTTTCACCACGATCAATGATTACGGCGCGGGTGACGTGCACACGGGCAGCATCACGCAATGACGCCCGCTCGCGCCAGCGGCAGGTCCGCTCCGGCGCCGAGGTACGCTGCGCTCGCGACCGCCTGTGGTGTCGCGCTTTTGGCCTGCGGCTTGAGCATGCACGCCCAGGCCGAGCCTGCCAGCGGCGCAGCCGCGGACGCCAATGGCTTCGCCGAATTCGATCGCAGCATGTTGCCGGGTGGCGGCAAGGATGCCGCGGACATCGCCCGTTTCGAACACGGCAACCCGGTGCTGCCGGGTACCTACAACCTCGATGTCTACGTCAACCGCAATTGGGCCGGACGGCTGGACGTGCGCTTTGCGGCGCCGGCGCCGAAAGCCAGCGCGTTGCCATGCGTCACCCCTGAGCTCCTGAACCGGATGGGCCTTGCCCCCGCCGTTCCCGATGCCGATGCCGCCGCCCGCCTGCCATCGCGCGGCGCGTGCGTGCAGCTTTCCGATCTGATCCCCGGCGCGGCGTTGACACTCGACCTGCCCGACCTGCGACTGGATGCCAGCATTCCACAGGCCTACATGAGCCAGATGCCGCGCGGCTACGTCAATCCGGCGTCGTGGAATGCCGGCGTGCCGGCGTTCCTGCTGAATTACAACCTCAACGCCTATCACGCCACCAGCGCAGGCCAGAGCCAGACCAGTACGTACCTCGGCTTGCGTGCCGGCATCAACGTCGGCCTGTGGCAGCTGCGCCAGGACAGCACCGCCACCTGGAATTCCGGCGCGATGGGTCAGCCGGGCCGGCGGCGGTGGCACAACATCGACGCCTACGCGCAGCGCGCCCTGCCCGCCCTGCGCGCAAAGATCACGCTGGGCGACAGCTTCACCGACGGCGCGGTGTTCGACAGCTTCGGCTTGCGTGGCGTGCAACTCGCCACCGACGACCAGATGCTGCCGCAATCGCTGCGCGGCTATGCCCCGGTGGTACGGGGCGTGGCCGATACCAACGCCAGGGTGACGATCCGCCAGAACGGCGTGCAACTTTATGAAACCACCGTCGCGCCCGGCCCGTTCGTGATCCGGGATTTGTACCCCACCGGTTATGGCGGCGATCTGTTGGTGACGATCACGGAAGCCGATGGGCGCCAGCACAGCTTTTCGGTGCCGTACGCGTCGTTGGCGCAACTGCTGCGCCCCGGCGTCACGCGTTTCGACGTGGCTGCCGGCCGGCTTCGCACCGACATCCTGCAGGATACGCCCGGGGTGATCCAGGCAGCCGTGCAGCACGGATTCGACAACGTGTTTACCGGCTATGCCGGCGCCCAGGGTTCGGCCGGCTACGCGGCGGTGCTGGTGGGCGGCGCGTTCAACACGCGACTCGGCGCCGTGGCGGTGGACATCACGCAGGCGCACGCCAGCATTCCGCGCTACGGGACGCACGACGGCCGGAGTTTCCGCATTACCTACAGCAAGATCCTCCCGGACACCGATACTTCCCTGACGGTTGCGGCCTATCGGTATTCCACCAGCGGATTCCTGAGCCTGCTGGATGCCGAATCCGCGCGCGACTACGCGCGACGCGGACTGGATGCGCTGCAATACGTGCCGGGCAACGTGCCGATGATCGATGGCGTGCCGCTCGAAAGCCTGCTGACGCCTGCGCAACGCGCGGCACTCGCGGGCAGCGTGTACAACGCCAACGACGATGTCACCCCGCACGGCCTGCTGCAGCAACGCAATCGCTTCACGCTGACTCTGAGCCAGCGCCTGGGCCGTGACGGCTCGCTGTACGCCAATGCGTCCCTCAACGACTACTGGAACCGCAACGGCCGGGACACCCAGTTCCAGATCGGCTACAACAATCATTTTCGCCGCGTGTCGTGGGGCATCTCCGCGACGCGTTCGCGACTGGTATTCGGCGGCTACGACAACCAGGTCTTCCTGAATGCCAGCCTGCCGCTGGGCGACGGCGCGCACGCGCCGAACGTATCGATCAACCTGAGCCACGGCAACGAACTCGGCAGCCAGGAGCAGGCCACGCTCAATGGTTCGGCGGGACAGTGGAACCAGTTCACCTATGGCGCGACCGCTTCCCGCAGCGATGCCGGGGGCGGCGCGGCGGCCAGCGTGAACGCCGGCTATCGCAGCCCCTACGCGGTGTTCAGTGCCAGCGCCGGCAAGGGCAGTGGCTATTCGCAGCAATCGGTGAGTGCCAGTGGCGCCATCGTGGCGCATCGCGGCGGCATCACCTTCGGTCAACCGGTGGGCGACACGGTTGCGCTGGTGCACGTACCAGGCGCGAACGGCGCGCACATCACCAACGCTCCCGGCGTGCGCGTCGATCGCTCCGGGTATGCGTTGGTGCCGTACCTGATGCCGTACCAGCTCGACACCATCCAGATCGATCCCAAGGGCTTGCCCCTGAACGTGCAGCTGGATGCGACCAGCGCGCAAGTGGCCCCGTATGCGGGGGCGGTGGTAATGGTGGATTTCAAGAGCAAGCAAGGACGTGCGCTGATCGTCCGCATCCACATGCCGGATGGCAAGCCGGCACCGTTCGGTGCCGAAGTCGTCGATTCGAAGGGCCGGTCGCTGGGCGTGGTGGGGCAGGCCGGTCTGGCGCTGCTGAGGGGTGTCGACGAACGCGGGCACCTGAGCGTGCAATGGCAGGACGCGGAAGGCGCAGCGCAAGCATGCGGATTCGCCTACACGTTGCCCGCGCACGTCCCGGGCGCCTCGGCCTACGAGCAAATCCGAAGCACATGCGTCGCGACCGGCTCGACACGGCAATCCCGCGGGGAGAACAGAGAATGATCGCCGCTGCGAGCGTATCCACGCGGAGTGATACGGCCGGCTTTCCAGCGATGGCTCGACGCGAATCCGTGCCGCAGCCGAGCGTGGGCCGAATCCTGGCCCTGCTGCTGGGACTGCTGCTGCTCGCGATGACGGGACGCGCACACGCGGACTGCGATTACACCAGTCAACCCGGCACCGTGGTTTTCACGCCGCCGTCGACCATCACCCTGCCCGACAACCTGTCGGTCGGCGCGATCCTGTGGACTTCGGCACCCATAGTGCCCGCCAACTATCCCCGCCTCACATGCGCCGGCAACACCAGCAGCGGTGTGGTTGGCCAGGCGGGTACGCCCGCCGGCAGCGACAACACCCTGTTCCCGACCAACGTGCCCGGCCTGTCGTATCGGCTTCTCCATCCGGACGGCTCGAGTCCGCTGCACGCTTATCCCGATGAAATCATTCCTGCCGGGAGCTACAACTTCAGCGTGGCGACCGCGCTGCAACTCGTCGTCACCGGGCCCATCGCCCCCGGCAGCGTGTTCGATGGCGGGCAACTCGCGCAATGGAACACCGACATGTGCAATGGCCTGTACTTTTTCGGCGCCTGCTGGGGCCAGCGCAGCACGAGCGCCGTCGAAGTGTTCAACAGCTCCGGCATCCGCTTCGTTGCACCGGCGTGCACGATCGCGGTGGACCCCACCGTGGTCACGCTGCCGGTGGTGATGACATCGAATTTCAATGCGCCTGGGGCGGTTGCCGGGCAGACGGCTTTCCACCTGCAGTTGAACTGCCCCTCGACAGCCGCGGGCGCCGATCTGGCCATCATCCTCGCGACGAACAACCCGGTGACGGGCGCCGCGGGCGTCATCGCGAACACGAACGGCAGCGGCTTCGCCAAGGAGGTGGGCGTGCAGGTGCTGGACGGCACTGGCAACCCGGTAACGTTCGGCACGGCCATTTCGGCGGGAACGGCGACAGCAGGCCTCTTCGACATCCCGCTCAACGCCCGTTATTACCAGACCGGCGCCGCGGTCTCCGGCGGCAACGTGAAAGCCACTGCCACGTACACGATCATCTATCAGTAAGACTCACGACGATCCTTCCGGCGCCAGGATCGCCAGGCGTTGACCCGACGCGTCCAGCAACACCAGGTTGTCGCCCTTGCGGCGCAGTCGCGTCGCGCGTTGCAGGGCATCGAACACCGCGCGTTCCACCTGCATCGCGCCGGCAGGCTCGAGGCACGCCATTTTGGTGGACATTGTCTGGCCGAACTTCGTGCCGCCGCCAGCGGACAACTGCCACGAGGCGCCGTATGCATTGCAGCCCGCCTTGCCCGATGCGCGGTTCCCACGCAGGTGCAATGTGGCGGTGACGCCTTCCGGCACCGCCGTCCCTTCGACTTCCGTGAAGTGCCAGCTGGTGCCGCGAAGGCTGTTGGCCAAATCGGCATCGGAGGCCGCGGCCGAGCTGCCCGTCGCGGTTTGGGCTGCGCTGTGCACCGTTTGTGCCGAACAACCCGCGACCCCGATTCCCGCCAACAACACGAACAGGATTTGGCGCATGGCCACGGCCTCCATCTCCACGAGATGGCCCACCCTACGACCGCGGCCCTGAATCGGGGTTGTGCGCCTCAACCGACGAGCCCGTGCGTGCGACGTGCCCGGCGCGTTCGATCGGTCTGCCATCGACAACATCGATGCGCTTTTCGAACGCGGCATGCTTCACCTGGAACCCGGGCAGCTCGAGCTGGCTTCCCGTGCCGATACCCGTCACGACAAAACCATCGAGGTTCAAGGGGTTCCCCTCCGTCACGCGTTTTTCCAGGAAAGCGTCGAGCGCGTCGCGGCCGCCGGCCTTTTCGACTTCACGCAAATGTTCCGGCACCACGATCCATGCGTGGCCGTCCGGATGCCTGCTCATGAAGCGCGCATCGCCCCTGGCATCCACGAGCAACGCACTGTCCTGGTCGACGCCCAATCCGGTGACGGCAGCGGTGTGGTGATCCTTTGCCAGCCGTGCGACGAAGGCCAACAGCCGCCCGAGACGGTCGCGCTGCACGAAATGCGTATCCGTAATCGTGTGCGCCAGTCGCGGCAGGACGATGAAGTGGTCCACCAGGGTCACGGCCGGACCGGCCGGATCGCGCAGGGCTTCCGGGGATGAGATGCTGCCGCCATCCATGGCGCCATAGCCCCATTCACCGAGGATCGCGAGGCCCGCGCTGGTGCCACCGAGCGGCTTGCCGGCACGCACGTGCGCGTTCAACAGGTCATTGAGCGGGGTGCCCTTCCAGAATCGCACGTAGTTCGATTGATCGCCCCCTGCGATGAATATGCCGTCGGCATGCTTCACGATGGCCAGTACGTGAGGATCGCTGGCAGGCGCACGTGCGTGGAAGATCAACGTCTGCACCGACGCGACTCCGCCGATGTCGCGATAGATCCAGTTCTGGAGTTCGTCGTCGCCCGACGCGCGCAGGATCACGATGTGGCCGTGGCCGGCCTGGGCGACGAACCAGTCGAAAGCCGCATCGATCTCGCGTCCGCCACCCATCAGCAGCAGGCCGGGTGAAGTCTTCCCGGGCGTCCCGGCCGCAACGTCGCCGATCGCGAAGTATTCATACGCCGGTTGGCCCGTCGCCGCCCCCCCCTGCGGCGTGGCCGCGATCGAGGCGCACGCCCATGCGGTGAAACATGCCGCGAGCCAAAAACCGATCGAGTGATTCCGGCGAATTGCAGACACATCGTCCTCCCGTGATGCCCCGAGACGTGGGAACGCGCACCCCTAACGAGACGATGCGCGACCCATGATCCCCCACCGGCAGGTGCACTCGACAAGGCCTCGTGCGCGTCGCATGATCGGCCGATGGGAGAGTCGGTGGACACCTGGTTCGCGCGCGAAGTCCTGTCGCACGAACAGGCCCTGATGCGTTTCCTGCACCGCAACTGGCGCGACCACGACGAGGTCGGCGACCTGCGGCAGGAAATCTATGTGCGCGTGTACGAAGCCGCAATGCGGCAGCCGCCGGACTCGCCGAAGTCGTTCCTGTTCGCGACCGCGCGCAATCTCCTGGCCGACCGGGTGCGTCGCCAGCGCATTGTTTCCATCACGGCGGTGGGTGATCTGGAGCAGTTGAACGTCTTGCAGGATGAGCTGGAACCGGCCCGCTGGCTGGGCGGCCGCGAGGCCCTGACGCGCCTCGCACGTGCGCTTGACCGGCTGCCCCTGCGCTGCCGCGAAGTCGTATGGCTGCGCCGGGTGGAGGACCTGCCGCAGAAGGAGATCGCGCGGCGGCTGGGCATCAGCGAAAAAACGGTCGAGAAGCACATCGCCAAGGGTTCGCGCATGATGGCGGATTTTTTCCACGGAGGAACCGATGCCGGCGCGCAACCAAGCCAGTCGCGAAGCGAGCCGGCCCGCATTCCCAAACCGACATGAACACCGATCACCGTCAAATCGAACGTACCGCCGCGACGTGGCTGGCGCGCCGCGACGCCGGGGGCTGGTCGGATCGGCAACAGGCCGCGTTGAGTGCATGGCTTTCCGAATCCACCGCGCACCGGGTGGCTTTCCTGCGGCTCGAGGCGGCCTGGCAAGAGACGGCGAGACTGAAAGCCTTCGCCGCCGGCGCCGATGCAGTCGGCGTGCCCGCCCCGGGCGAGTGGGCGCGATCCCCTTATTTTGCCTCGCCGATCGGCGGCGACCCTTCGGCCGGACGCCCTCGTGCCGTGCGCAAACGAGGGCGCCCTCGCTGGCCGCTTTTCGCCGCCATCGCGGCGAGCCTGCTCGCCATCGCCCTGGTCGCAGGCGGACTTGCGTGGAGCGATTACACGCGAGTCGATACGGGCGCGTGGCGCACGGCGCTGGGCGCGCGCCAAGTGGTGCGGCTCCCCGACGGTTCGACCGCCACGCTGGGCAGTGACACCAGGCTGCGCATGGCGTTTTCGCGGGCCGAACGTGGGCTCGACCTTGCCCGCGGCGAAGCGTTTTTCGATGTTGCGCATGACGCATCACGGCCGTTCGTGGTGCACGTCGAGGGCTATCGCGTGACCGCGGTGGGCACGCGTTTCGATGTCCGCCGCGGCCATGACGAAAAGCTGCGGGTGGTGGTGACGCGCGGGCTGGTGCGCCTGCAATCGACGCGCGACCCGGAGCTGGCCGCAACGATGTTGCCGGCCGGAAGCATCGCGACGGTCGGCGGTGGCGACGTGCTGGTGCAACATGTGCCGCTGGATGAAGCGCGCGAACGCTTGAGCTGGCGCGACGGGTACGCGGTGTTCCACGGCACGCCGCTGGCCGAGGCCATCGACGAATTCAACCGCTACAACGTTCGCAAGATCGTGATCGCCGATCCGTCGCTGGATGCCTTGCGGGTGGGCGGCAATTTCCGGCTCGACAACAGTGCGGCGTTCGTACGGCTGATGCAGCAAGTCTTCCCCGTACGGGCCGAGCAGCACGGCGACCGGATCGTCTTGTCACGCAAGGTCTCAGCGAAATCCGCCCGCTGAATTTCGCCGGTATGCGGGGGATCGGCCGCACTGGTTCGTCTTGACTGGAAAGGCGCCGTCGCGGCGTCATCCGGGAGGGGATATGTTCAAGCTGTTCGCACGCAGTCTTCTGGCGCTCGCCTGCGCGTTGCCCGCATGGGCCGTCGCCCAGCAGCAGACCACCAAGATCGACATTCCCGCCGGCAACCTGGTCACCGCGCTGGATACGCTCGCGCGCCAGACCGGCGTGCAGTTCGTCTACAGCGCCGACCAGTTGGCGGGGCTCGACACCCGCGGCGCGCACGGGAATCTCTCCGCGCAGCAGGCGCTCACCGCCTTGCTGGCCGGCACCGGCTACCACGCTCGCCGCGACGGTTCCGGCGCCGTGGTCATCGTGAAGGATGCAGCCGGGCCCTCCTCGCCATCGCCGGGCACACCGGCGCAAAGCTCCGCACCGCCGCCCCGGACACTGGAGGAAGTCGTCGTCACCGGTTCGCGCATTCCGCGCTCTCAGATCGAAGGACCCGCACCGGTGGTGGCCATCACCGCGCAGGACATCCAGCAGCGCGGCTTCGCCAGCGTCCCGGACCTCATGACCTCGCTGACCCAGAACCTCGGCGCACTCGACAACAATCAGTACACCGACGGGTTCTCGCCCGGCGCGCAGGCGGTCGACCTGCGCGGGCTCGGCCCCAACCACACGCTGGTGCTGGTGAACGGCCGGCGCATCGCCGACTATCCGCAATCCTACGGCGGCAACAGCAACTTCACCGACATCTCCAACATTCCGACCGCGCTGATCGAGCGCGTCGAAATCCTGTCCGGCAGCGCGTCGGCGGTGTACGGCTCGGACGCCATGTCCGGCGTCATCAATTTCATCCTGAAGAAAAGGGTGGACGGCACCACCTTCGACTATCGCGCAGGCGGTACCCAGCACGGCGGCGGGGGTTCGCAGCGGCTCGACATCACTTCCGGTCTTTCCAAAGGCAAGTTCGATGCGGTGTTCGGGCTCGAACTGGTCGACAAGCGTCCGCTGTGGGCGTTCCAGCGCAGCTTCACCGATTCGCGCCTCGACAGCCCGGCCGATCCGTCGGACATCATCGCCAGCCGCAATTTCGTGCGCACCGACGTGGACGGTTATTACCTCGACCCCGGCAAGGCAACCTGCGACAAGTTGTCGTACCTCGACCGCGGCACGATCTTCTACGCCTCGCGCCCCTACTACGGATACGACCCGGTCACGGGTGACGACATCGATGGGCATTACTGCGGCAGCTACGCCGACGTCGGCTACGGCACGCTGGAGAACAGCCGCAGGATGGCCAATCTCTTCGCGACGGCCACCTTCCACTTCAACGACTACACCGATTTCTACGTGGACGTGCTGGCGGGCACATCTCACCAGGACAGCTACAACACGCCGCTTCAGTGGTACAACTGCGAGCCGTTGAACGGCGACTGCACCGACACCCCGTTCTACAACACCGCGACCGGACAGGTCGAGGAATGGGGGCGAAGCTATTTCACGATCGAGGAAAACGGTGGCTTCAAGCCGGGCTTCATCCGCAACATCAACAACACCCTGTCACTCAACACCGGTGTCAAGGGCACCCTCGGCCGTGACAGCGACTGGAACTACGAAGCCAATTTCGAACACTCGCAGAACCAGCTGGAATCGAAATGGCCGGCCCTGGTCGCAGCCAAGGCGCAGGCGTTCTATCTCGGCCCCTCACTGGGTGTCGACCCCGACAGCGGCTACCAGATGTACTACGCGCCGCCCGTCCGGCTGTACACACCTCTCACCGTGGCGCAATTTCGTTCCATCACCCAGGATTCGATCGACAACGACAAGAGCCGCTCCGAGAACTGGTCGCTCACCGTCACCAACACCAACCTTTTCCGACTGCCTGCCGGTCCGGTCGGATTTGCCGGCGTCGCCGAATACGGCAATTCGTATTTCGGGCTGAAGGCCGACCCGCTGTCGCTGGATGGCAGCTACTACGGCCTGCACAACACCGACGCAGTCGGATCGCGCAGCCATGCCGCGATCGGCTACGAATTCAGCGTTCCCGTTTTCCCGCAACTCACCGTCACCACCGCCGGCCGCTACGATCGCTACAGCTACGGTGATACGGATTCCGGCAAATTCACCTACGCACTCGGCCTCGAATACCGTCCGTTCCAGAGCCTGTTGCTGCGCGGCTCGCTGTCCACCGGCTTTCGGGCCCCGGACCTTTCCTATCTTTATGCGGGCCTGAGCGGATCGAGTTCCGGCGGCACCGATTACTACCTGTGCCGCGTCGCCAACCCGGAGCCGGGCTACGATTGCTTCGACGATTCCGACTGGGACATCGATTACAACGGCCGCAGCCATGGCAGCACCACGCTGAAGGATGAAACCAGCAAATCCTTCACCTACGGCTTCGTGTTCGCGCCGACGCCGAATTTCGACATCAGTGCCGACTACTACCGCATCAAGCTGGAGAACGAGGTCGAATACCAGGACAGCGACACGATCCTGCGGCGCGAAGCGGATTGCCGCCTCGGGCGGGATGTCAGCGGCAATCCGGTCGACGGCAACTCGCCGTTCTGCCAACTGATCGAAAGCCAGGTGGTGCGCAATCCGGCGAATGCGGCCTACAACCCCGACGGCGTCACCTCCGTCCTGGTGTTGCCGATCAACGCCGCGAGCGACCAGACCTGGGGGGTCGATTTCAACACGCACTATCGTTTGAACACCGCGCGCCTGGGAACATTCGACTTCAACCTCGGCGCCACCTACGTGATCAAGCACACCACGCAATTGAGCCCCGAGTTGCCGGTCGACAACGAAATGACCGACATTTACTACTACCTGATCCCGCGCACCAAGGCCAACGCCTCGCTGACGTGGAACTACCACGATTTCACGGGGACCTTGTACGGTTCGCGCCTTGGCGGCATCCCCAATTACGACGGCACCCGGCGGCTGGGTCCGACATTCCTCTACAACGCGACTTTCGGTTACCGCGTCACGCCCGGGATCAACGTATCGCTGGTCGTCGACAACCTGTTCGACAGACGCCCGCCGCGCGACGACACCTGGACCAGTTATCCGTACTACTCGCGCAACTGGTTCAGCGCGGTCGGCCGCGCGTACTTCGTGGACCTGAGCATCAAGCTCGGGGGCAACAACGGCGGGTGATGCACCACGCTGCAAAGCCATGGGTCCCCTCCCCCGATGGGGGGAGGTCCACGGGCAGGTCAAACATTGAAGCGGAAGTGCAAGACGTCGCCTTCCTGCACGCGGTATTCCTTGCCTTCCAGGCGCAGCCGGCCGGCGTCGCGCGCGCCTGATTCACCGCGGTACTTCACGTAATCGTCGAAGGAAACGGTTTCGGCGCGGATGAAGCCCTTTTCGAAGTCGGTGTGGATCACGCCCGCGGCCTGCGGCGCGGTGGCACCCCGCTTGACCGTCCACGCGCGGACTTCCTTTTCGCCCGCGGTGAAATAGGTCTGCAGGCCGAGCAGCGTGTAGGCCGCGCGGATCACGCGATCGAGGCCCGGCTCGCTCAATCCCATCGAAGCGAGGAACTCGCCTCGGTCGGCTTCGTCGAGCTGCGCGAGTTCTTCCTCGATCGCGGCGCATACCGGCACCACCACCGCGCCTTCGATCTCCGCGCGCTGGCGAACCGCGTCCAGATGTGGGTTGTTCTCGAAACCGTCCTCGCGCACGTTGGCAACGTACATCAGCGGCTTCATGGTAAGCAGGAACAGATCGCGGATGGCGGTGCGCTCCTCGTCGTCCAGCGGCACCGATCGTGCAGCCTTGCCTTCGTTCAACGCGGCGCGAAGCCTTTCGAGCACCGGACGCCTGGCCATCGCTTCCTTGTCGTTGGCCTTGGCCGCGCGCTCGACGCGCTGCAACGCCTTGTCCACCGATTCGAGATCGGCCAGCGCCAGTTCCGTGTCGATGGTCTCGATGTCGGCGACCGGATCGATCCTGCCCGCGACGTGCACGATGTCGGGATGCTCGAAGCAGCGCACCACGTGCGCGATCGCATCGACTTCGCGAATATGGGCGAGGAATTTGTTGCCGAGGCCTTCGCCCTGCGACGCGCCCGCGACGAGGCCCGCGATGTCCACGAATTCCACGGACGCGGGGATGACTTTCTGCGGATGCACGATGTCCGCGAGTTGCTGCAAGCGCCGATCGGGCACCGGCACCACCCCGACATTCGGGTCGATGGTGCAGAACGGAAAATTCGCCGCGGCGATACCCGCTTGGGTCAGGGCGTTGAAAAGCGTGGACTTGCCGACGTTCGGCAGGCCGACGATGCCGCATTGGATGGCCATATCTATCCCGTGATGAGTCAGTCAGGGCGCTTGCGCGGTCAATGGAGAGTGCAGGCGTTCACCCGCGCACTTCGCGCGTGTTCAGCCGCTTCATCGCCTCGTTGAAATCACCCGCAACGATGAGCGGCAACACGTTCCGCGCGCGCGCGATCGAATCCAGCATCGCATCCTCGTCGGCTGCATCGGGGTTGCCGAGCACCCACGGCGTCACGCGATCGCGATCGCCGGGATGGCCGATGCCGATGCGCAGGCGGTGGAACCGCCCGTGCCCGAGCTGCGCCATGATGTGGCGGATGCCGTTCTGGCCGCCGTGGCCGCCATCGAATTTCAGGCGCGCGGTGCCGGGCGGCAGATCCAGGTCATCGTGCACCACGAGCAATTCTTCAGGTGCCAATTTCCAGTAGTTGAGCGCCGCGACCACCGCATGGCCGCTTTCGTTCATGAACGTGCCGGGCTTGATCACCCGCACCTGCTCGCCACCGATTGCAACGCGGCAAGCTTCCGCCTGCACGCGCTTCTCCTGGGCGAAGCGGACCCCTGCGTCGGTCGCCAGCACGTCGGCAAACCAGAAGCCGGCGTTGTGGCGATTGCGCAGGTATTCGGGTCCTGGGTTGCCGAGGCCGGCGATGAGTCGGATGCCTGTCATGGCCGCGAGGCCGAACCAACGGAGAAGACCGTGCCGTCATTCCCGCGCACGCGGGGAAGGCAACGGCTTCGATGCAGCGGGCCATTGGAAGCCACCGGATGCCGGGGCCGCTTCCGTTCAAGCCGGAAGCGGTCCCCGCATTGGCCATTGAGAGTCACTCAACTGCCAGTACTTACTTCTTCTCGGCGGGCGCCGCAGCCTTGGCCGCCTCGCCACCCGCCGCAGGCGCCGCCGTGCCGGCTGCCGGCGCGCCTTCGGTACCCGCCGCCGCTTCGGCCGGTGCTTCTTCGGCCTCTTCGCGGACCGCCTGTGCAGACACGACGGTATGGTCGTATTCCTTGCCGAGCTTCAACTCGGGGATTTCGACGCCGGCGGGGAGCTTCAGGTCGGACAGATGCAGCACGTCGCCGAGCGCCAACTCGCCCAGGTCAAGATCGATGTACTCGGGAAGATCCTTCGGCAGGCACGACACTTCGACTTCGGTGATGTTGTGCGAGATCACCACGCCGGAAGTCTTGGCGGCCGGCGACTTTTCCTTGTTGAGGAAGCGGATCGTCACGTACACGCGGACTGGCTTGGATTCATCGATGCGCAGGAAATCCAAGTGCAGCAGCTGCGGCTTGACCGGATGCTTCTGCACGTCGCGCAGCAGCACCTTCTGGCGGTTGCCGTCGACCAGCAGGTCGAGGATCGCCGAAGAGAACCAGTCGTGCTTCGCGGCCAGCGAGAGCTTCAGGTGATCGAACTGGATGTTTTCGGCGGCCTGTCCCGCGCCGTAGACGACGGCCGGAACCTTGCCGGCGCGACGCAGGCGGCGGCTCGCACCTTTGCCCTGGTCGGTACGGCGTTCGGCCGTGATTTCATGGATGGTTGCCATTTTCGTGTTACCTCAGGTTGCATGACGTCACCTCGCGGTGACCTGGAATGACTTCCCCGCGACCAGGGAAGCCGATAAGAACATCTGATCTTGCTCGTCATCCCGGAAGCGCGCAGGAATGACGCCAAAAGAATTTTCCGTATCCTCGTCAATCCACATACAAACTGCTCACCGACTCGCCATACGCCATCCGGCGCACGGTCTCGGCGAGTAATTGCGCGACGGACAACTGGCGGATCTTGCCGCACGCGGCGGCTTCCTCGCTCAGCGGAATGGTGTCGGTGACCACCAGTTCGTCCATCTGTGATTTTTCGATGTTGCTGATCGCCGGACCGGACAGCACCGCGTGGGTGCAGTACGCGACCACCTGCTTCGCGCCGCGCTCCTTCAGCGCCTTCGACGCGGCGCACAGGGTGCCGGCCGTGTCGACGATATCGTCCACCAGTACGCACGTCTTGCCGACCACGTCGCCGATGATGTTCATCACCGTCGCCTCGTTCGGGCGCGGACGACGCTTGTCGATGATCGCCAAATCCGCATCGTCCAGCCGCTTCGCCACTGCGCGCGCGCGCACGACGCCGCCGACATCGGGGCTGACCACCGTGACGCCTTCGGTACCGTGCTTGCGCCAGATGTCGGCCAGCAGCACCGGCGAGGCGTACACGTTGTCCAGCGGAATGTCGAAGAAACCCTGGATCTGGTCGGCATGGATGTCCACCGTCAGGACCCGATCCGTGCCCACCGCGTCGATCAACTGCGCCGCGACCTTCGCGGTGATCGGCACGCGTGCCGCGCGCAGCCGCCGATCCTGGCGGGCGTAGCCGAAGTACGGGATAACCGCGGTGACACTGGCCGCCGAGGCGCGCTTCAGCGCGTCCACCAGCACCAGCAGTTCCATCAGGTTTTCCGCCGACGGCGCGCAGGTGGACTGCATCACGAACACGTCCTGGTTGCGGACGTTCTCGTCGATCTCGACCTGCACCTCGCCATCGGAGAACTTGCCGACCACCGCCTTGCCCAGCGGTTCGCCGAGCTGGTGCGCGACGTCCTCCGCGAGCTTGCGGTTGGCGTTGCCCGAGAACAGCATCAGGCTGGATGTGTTGTGCATGATTCCGGTCTCTCGCTGCAACGCCGATGTGGCTGGGGCGGCAGGATTCGAACCTGCGAATGCCGGGATCAAAACCCGGTGCCTTACCACTTGGCGACGCCCCATTGTCGATCGCGACCGGGCATCCTGCCCGGCACGATGAACACGGTCGCGGCCAGGCCGCGCCACGTTTTCACGCGTCGGCGCTTTGCGCTTCCGCGGCGGTACATCCCATGTACCGCAATCCCGCACTTTCTTGCTTCAACGCGATCGCGGCCAGGCACCAGCCCGACGCGATGAACACGGCCGGGGCGAAACCGACAGGTTTGCAACGACCGAACGCGCGAGGCCGGCCGCCAGTCTCGCGTGCTGAAAAGCCGCATATTGTCGCGGCCTGTGCAATTCGTGTCAATTCAGGTGGTTGGATGCCGACTCCTGGTTCGGAAGCCGGAGCTTCACGGCTGCGTCGAGCCGATGCCGCTCCACTGCTCGATGGAAACCCGCACCGTGTAAGGCTCGCGGCTGGCATACACCTTGCGGGGCAGCGGCGGATCGCGTTCCGCATACCAGTCGCGGTAATCGACGTGCCAGCCGTCCTGATCCAGCGTGGCGGGCAACCCATCCGCACCGAAGGTCAGGACGGCCGGCCGGCCGGGGGCGCGCAGGCCGCGCACCCACCACGCCAGGTCGGCCACGGGCACGTCCCAGCCGAATTCGGCGTTCAGCACGTCGCCGGCGTCACGACCGGCCAGTGGCCGCTTGCCGGCACCGGTGAGGACCGCACCATCGGGACCGCCCGTCAGCTGGACGGTTTTCCCCGTGACCGGCGCACGCAACGTGAATTCATACTGCGCACCCTCTTGCCGCCAGGCAATGCCGCCGCTGCCGCCATGGTGCCCGTCCGACGCCGCGAAGCGGCCCTCGAGGCTCCAGTCCCGCTGCACGCCCAGCATCTGCTCGCGCGCGGCCTGGGCAGCGAGTTGCTGCGCGGTGCCCGGTTCGCGCACCGGCATCGGCGCGCAGGCCGACAGGGCCAGCGCAGCCGAAGAAGCGACGATTGCGAAGCACCACGGCGGCCTCACGGCTTCAATCTCCGTTCGGCCTGCAACAGCGCCCGGTTGTGCGGATCGAGCTTGCGCACCTTGCCGAACACCTCGCGTGCGTGCTGGTGCTGTCCCAGTTTCCACAGCACTTCACCGAGGTGCACCCCGATGTCGGGATCCTGCTGCCGGCCCCAGGCACGCTTCAGATAGGTTTCCGCCTGGTCGAGGTGGCCAAGCCGGTACTGCAGCCAACCCCACGAATCCATGATGGCCGCCGCATCGGGCTTGGCGGTCAGCGCCTTGCGCAGCAGCCGGGTCGCCTCCGGCAGGTCGCGGTCGGCGTCCGCGAGCGTGAAGCCCAGCGCATTCATTGCATCGACATTGTCGGGATTCTGCGCCAATACCCTGCGAAAGTCGCTGAGCGCCGCATCGGTGTTGCCGACGTTCGCATGCTCGATCCCGCGATCGTAAATGAGCACGGGATCGCCCGGCATCGCTTCCAGGGCGCGATCGTAAGTGGCGACCGCCTCGGCATGCTGCCCATGCTGCGAATACAGTTGCGCATCAAGTTCGTACGCGGTGCGCAGGCTGTCGGGATCATCCGTGTAGTCCTGCTGGAGCCGTGCAGCCAGCGCGTGCGCCTGCTCCGCCCGACCCGACTTGTCCAGCAGCACCGCGCTGCGCACCTGGGCATCGAACGCGTGCGGATTGTCCGGATCGACGTCGGCGTACCAGGTGAGCGCCTGATGGTCATGCTTCAGCAATTCGGCGAGCTGGCCCAGCAGGAACGCATTGTCGATACGCTGCGCCTCAGGGGCGCGTTGCAGCTCGGCATACAAGGCGCGCAGGGCGGCATCGTCTTTGCCGCGCGCGGCGTACGCGACCCGCGCCGTCCACGTCGCGTCCGTTTGCGGACCTCGCCGCAGGATCTCCAGGGCTTCGGCATATTTGTCGCCCTCGGCCAACAGCGCGGCGTAGCCCAGCCGCAGTTCCACGTTGCGCGGGTGTGCCGCGACGCCTTTCGCATAAAGCGCCTGCGCCCCGGCGCGATCGCCGGTGCTCGACCGCAGATTCGCGGCCCAACGGATGCCGTCCGGCGCATCGAATCGCCGCACCGCGGCGTCCGCCAGCTTGCGGGCGAAAGCATGGCGACCCAGATGTTCGCCCAACTGGCTCAAGGCCACCCAGATGCTTTCGGTGGAGGGAAGGCGATCGGGCACAGCGAGGGCTTCCAGCACGCGTCCGGCCAGCGCCGTATCACGCGCGGTCAGGAGGGTCGCGGCGAACGTTTTCCAGTCATCGACCTTGCCGGAGGCCAGCAGCAGCGCGTACTGGTGTTCCGCCTCGGCGCGATCGCCACGCATCATCGCAAGCTGGGCACGAACCGCGGCGAGGTCGTGGGAATCGGCGCCCAATGCCTGCCAGCGGTCCAGCAGCTTCCGCGCGCCGGCGGCGTCGTGCGTGGCCAGTGCGAGCTGCATCGCGCGCTTGGCCACGGCCGGATCATTCGAGATCTGCGCGGCTTCGGCGTAATCGACCGCGGCCTCATGGACACGATTGTTCTGCAGCGCGAATTCGGCCGCGATCACCAAAGCCGATGCCCTGCCATAGGTCCTGCCGACTGGCAGGTCCAGCCGCGCCAAGGGCTGCTCCGGCGCCGAGCCGGAACGTTCATGGGCGGGTACCTGCGCACAGCCGCCAAGCAGCGCCAGCGCGGCGAGCGCCGCCGCAAACGCGCTAAAATGTGCGCGCGTCCTGCGCCGTGTCTTGAACTTGTCGGGTTGGGTCCGCACACTCCGCACCGGGATTCCGGTCCTCTTTTCTCTTGCCATGCGACAGCTTAGCCTGTCACAGCATTCGTTCCCATGCCGCTGATCGCTCTCGGGCTCAACCACCTCACCGCGCCGGTCGCCCTGCGTGAACAGGTGGCCATCGACGCGGACGCGACCCCGCCGGCGCTGGCGGAATTGGCCGCGCAGCCCGGCGTGGACGAGGCGATGATCCTTTCCACCTGCAACCGCACCGAGTTGTATTGCAGCGTTCGCGAAGGATCGGAAGGCACGCCGGAGGCTTGGCTGCACGCCCGCAATCAAATGACCCCCGGGCGGCTCGACGAGTTCCTGTATCGCCACACCGACGGCGAGGCCGTGCGCCACGTGTTCCGCGTGGCCACCGGGCTGGAATCGATGGTGCTGGGCGAGCCGCAGATCCTGGGGCAGGTGAAAGACGCCTGGCGCGCCGCGCGATCGGCCCACACCTTGCAGGCGCCAATGGACCGGCTGCTGCAGAACGCCTTTGCGGTGGCCAAGCGCGTGCGCACCGAAACCCGGATCGGCACCGGCCCGGTTTCGGTCGCATTCACCGCCGTCCGGCTGGTGGAACAGGCGTTCGCCGACCTGCGCGACTCCTGCGTGCTGCTGATCGGCGCGGGCGACACCATCGAACTCGCGGTGCGGCATTTGATCGAGCGGGGCGTCAAGCGCCTGATCGTGGCCAATCGCACCATCGACACCGCGCAGGCGCTGGTGAACCCGGTGGGCGGTTACGCGATCGCGCTTGCCGATTTGCCCAGGCATCTCGCCGAAGCCGACATCGTCATCTCGGCGACCGCCAGCCGCGAACCGATCCTCGACGTGCCGATGCTGCAGGACGCGCTGCAGCAACGCCGCCGTCGTCCGATGCTGCTGATCGATCTTGCGGTGCCGCGCGATATCGACCCGGCCGCAGCCGAACTGGCCGACGTGTTCCTGTACACCATCGACGACCTGCAGCAGGCCATCGACAGCGGCCGCCGTTCACGCGAGGCGTCGGTGCGCGAAGCCGAGGCCATCATCGACCTGCAGGTCGAACGGTACCTCGCCTGGCGACGCGCGGCCGAGTTCGATCGTCCGTTGCGCGTGTACCGCGCCAGCGCCGAAGCCCAGCGCGACGAAGTGCTCGCGCGCGCCCGGGAGATGCTGGCCAACGGCCGCGACCCCCGCGAGGCGCTGGATTTCCTCGCCAACACCCTGACCGGCAAGCTGCTGCACATCCCGAGCGTACGGCTGCACGAAGCCGCGGAACACGGTGACCAGGCGCTGCTCGATGCGGCCACGCGCCTGTTCGGCACGCACGGGCACGATGCGTGACTCCGCAACTGCAGCGCCGGCTGGAACAACTTCTGGAACGCCATCACGAGGTGGGCCTGTTGCTGGCCGAACCCGATGCCGCCAATGATTCCGTCCGGTTCCGCGCGCTGTCCCGCGAATACGCGCAGACGCAGGAACTCGCCGATACCTTTGCCGCGTCGCGCAAGGCCCGTGAAGAACTGGTGCATGCCCGCGAAATGCTGGCCGATCCCGACATGCGCGACCTGGCGCGCGAGGAAGTCGCGCGGCTGGAAACCACCCACGCCGAACTGGAAGAACGCCTGCAATCGCTGCTGATTCCGCGCGATCCGCTGGACGACGCCAACCTGTTCCTGGAAGTGCGTGCCGGCACCGGTGGCGACGAGGCCGCGTTGTTCGCGGGCGACCTGCTGCGGATGTACCTGCGCTACGCCGAACGGCGCGGTTGGCGGACCGAGTTGATGTCCGCCCATGAAGGCGAGCATGGCGGCTACAAGGAGGCCGTGGCGCGGATCGAAGGCGAAGGCGCGTATGCGGCGCTGAAGTTCGAATCCGGCACCCATCGCGTGCAACGCGTGCCGGTCACCGAAGCGTCGGGCCGCATCCACACCTCGGCCGCGACGGTGGCGATCCTGCCGGAGATGGAAGAGATCGAAGATGTCGAATTGCGCGACGCCGACTTGAAAGTCGACACCTTCCGCGCGTCGGGCGCCGGCGGCCAGCACGTCAACAAGACCGACTCGGCGATCCGCATCACCCATTTGCCGACCGGCATCGTGGTTGAATGCCAGGACGAACGCAGCCAGCACAAGAACCGCGCACGCGCGCTGTCATTGTTGAAGGCTCGACTGCTCGATTCGCAGCGTGCCGAGCAAATGGCAAAACAGGCGGCGACGCGCAAGCTGCAGGTGGGCTCGGGCGATCGCAGCCAGCGCATCCGCACGTACAATTTTCCGCAAGGCCGCGTCACCGACCACCGCATCAACCTGACCTTGCACCAGTTGCCGCAAATCCTGGATGGCGATCTCGACGATCTGATCGGCACGCTCGCGCGTGAATCGCACGCCGAAGCACTGGCTACACTGGGCGAAGCGCCATGAGCGCCACATCATGAGTGCGACACCATGAGCAACCGGGGTTCCGATCTCGGCACGCGCCTGACCCGCATCCTCGGCAAGGTCGGGCAGACACCCGCCGCGCCCGCCCAGACGCCGGCGCAAGGCGCCCCCGAATCCGGCTCCCGCCCTTCGCCGCCGGCGTTGCAACAGCACATCGCGCGCATCCTGGAACTGCTCGACCAGCGCGATCCCGCCGCCGCCGAGCGGCTGGCGCAGGCGGCGTGCGTTGCATTTCCGGATTCCGCCGAAGCCGCGCGCCTGCAAGGGATAGCGCTGCTGATGCTCGATCGCGCGCCGGCCGCCCGCGGCGCGCTCGCCGAAGCCGTGCGGCTGGCGCCCGGCGATTACCTGGCGCGCTGCAACTACGCCGCGGCGCTGATGGCCTGCGGCGAAGCCGAAGCGGCGGTCGAGATACTGCAACACGTCGTGCGGGAACACCCCGACGATCCCGGCATCCGCAACAATCTCGCCAACGCATTGCGCGCCACCGGCGACGACGCGGGTGCGCGTGACGAATACCTCGCCGCGTTGAAGATCGCGCCCGAACATCCGGGCGCGCTGCTCAATCTCGCGGCGGTCGAAGTTTCGCTCGGCATGCTGGACACCGCCGAACAGCGCCTTCGCGCGCTGCTGTCACGCCAGCGGCACCCGCAGGCATTGCTGCTGCTCGGCAACATCCTGCACCGGAGACGCCTGTTCGCGGACGCGCAGGCCGTGTACCTGCAGGCGGCCCAACTCGCGCCGGGCGCGGCGGAGTTCCCGTACCAAGCCGGCCTGATGGCCGACGAGCAGCACCACTGCGCCGAAGCGGCGCGGTTTTACCGGCGCGCCCTGCAACTCGACCCGAACCTGTACCTGGCGGAAGGTCAATTGCTGTTCGCGCTGCGGCGGATGTACGACTGGACGGCCGCCGAACCGCTGGGCGCCCGCAGGCGCGCGCGGGTGATGGCCGGCGCGGACGACGTCGACCCGTTCGCGTTCCTGGCCGAAGATTCGACCCCGGCCGAGCAACTTGCCTGCGCCCGCGCCCGCGCCGCACGCACCGTGCGCGAACAGCAGCCACTGAAGGAGAAGTTGAACTTCGAGCACGCACCGCGTGCGGCCGGCGCCCCGTTGAAGGTGGCATTCCTGTCCGCGGGGTTCGGCGCGCCGCTGGGCGTGCCGCACGCGACGGCGGTGCTGACCGCCGCGATGTTCGAGGAACTGGGCAAACTCGAAGACATCGAGCTGCACCTGATCGCGACCACCCCCGATGGGGGCAGTCCGGTCCGGCAGCGTCTGCGCAATGCCGCGTATGTGTTCCACGAGGCCGACGAGTTGTCGGTGGCCGACATCGCCCGACTGGTGCACGGCGCGAACATCGACATCCTGATCGACGTGGACGGCTGGTGTGCGGGGGCCGTGCCGGGCGTGTTCGCGCTGCGGCCCGCGCCGGTGCAGGTGAACTGGCTCGCCTATCCCGGCACCTCCGGGGCGCCGTTCATCGATTATTTGATCGCGGATCGATTCATCATCCCGGAAACCTCGCGGCGTTTTTATTCCGAAGCGATCGCGTGGCTGCCCCGCTGCTACCAACCCTCCGACACCAGCCGGCTGTTGTTCGATGCGCCGCCGCGCTCGTCGTTCGGATTGCCCGACGATGCCGTGGTATTCGCAAGCTTCAACAATTCCTGGAAGCTCAATCGCGCGAGCTTCGCGCGCATGTGCGCGGTGCTGCGCAAGGTACCCGATGGCGTGCTGTGGCTGCTGAACACCGATCGCGAAGCCGACGCGCGCCTGCGCGACGCGGCGCGCAGCCAGGGCGTGGAACCGCAGCGGCTGGTGTTCTCGCCGTCGCTGCCGCACCTGCAACACCTCGCGCGCTATCGGCTCGCCGACCTGTTCCTCGACACCAATCCGTACAACGCGCACACCACCGCATCCGATGCGATCTGGGCGGGCTGCCCGGTACTGACGCGCCCCGGCGACACCTTCGCATCACGGGTTGCGGGCAGCCTCAACCATTATCTCGGCATGCCCGAACTGATCGCGCACGACGATGGCGCGTTCGTCGAAACCGCCGCGCGGCTCGGCAATGATCGCGGCGTGCTGGCAGCACTGCGCCGGCGGCTCGAAACGCAACGCGAGACATCCGGACTGTTCGACATGGAAGTCTATGCGCGCGACTTCGCGGCGCTGTTGCGCGACATGGACGATCGCTACCGGCAAGGGCAGGCACCGAAACCGATCGCGCCGCCGGAACCGGTGCGCAACCGCTGGGGCACGGCTGACGCATGAGCGCGAAAGACCAGTTCGTTCCGTTGAACCTCGCCGTGCTGACGGTGTCGGATTCGCGCACGCTGGAGAACGACGTTTCCGGCGAAAGATTATAAAAAGAAAGCTAAATTGCGAAGGCCAAAGTCAGAATTGCCACCACCAAACAAATCCACTGCACCAGCGTCTTTTTTTTATCCTGACCAAGAGAAATATCGTGCGCGATCTGCTTGGGCGTGCGCTTCAAGGAAGCATAGCCTCCCATGAGTAGCCAAAGGCTCGCCGCAACAAGCACGGAAGCACTGCTCTGAATCAGCACGTGCAAAGCGGAATCTGACGGCACAAACAAACGTCCCAGCAGGACAACTGTTAACGATAGCGCGAGCAATACTAACGCCGTCAATGTTTTCGGGGATTCGTTTGACAAAAGCATATCCCACCCTCTCACATTCATAAATGAGCTGCCACTTGACTAATGAAAGAATCACTTCTAACGTCGTTTTTTGTCCACCCCGTCACTTGGCATTCTTATCACTTTTTAAGCGCTCTTTCCCAGTGACCGATTCAAGCAACATTATCTACAACCAATAATCAGCATCCCGTACTTTCTTCATAAAAGTTATACGACGCACCTATGTTCCAGTCACCAGAATAATCTCCAAGATCGCTCAACGGATAACCAAAAAGATCATCCCAAGCGCTCTCATAATCTCCCTGCTCAAATTCGGTCTTGGCATCAGAGATATCCTCTAGAGCAGTGTAGACCGTTCCACCTATCGCCTCTCCTAAACTAGGGTCATATTTGTCAATCAGCCAATTAGCAGCGGGACCCATGACATCATGTCCAATCCACCATCCAAGAGAAACCGCGCCCAGCGCATCGTACATCCCCGCTTCAACCAAACCGGCCCTCACAGAAGTACTTCCAACAGCGGCGGTACGATATTCCAAGTAGACTTCATCAATGCTCTCTTCTGCCTGCTGCAAAGATTGGGCAGCAAGTACTACTGAGCCTGTCATGGGTGCAGCCGCGATGGCAGCCGTGGCGGGGCTCTGCGGGATGTCCAGATTCATCGTTAGCTCTTGGGCAAAAGCTTCCTTAATTTTTGGTGTTGAATATTCGTTAACCGCAGATCTAGTAGCTACACTACCGAAGGCTTTAGCGATGCGTACTAATGAGCTAGCATCCAGCTTCTCCGCAAAAATCCTAAGAAGGTCATTCTCACCAGCAGGTGCAGAAATATTGTAGTAGTACGCTATTCCAGCAAGCTCCATCGTCGAGAGCCGTGAAACAATAAGTTTTGCATCGCCTTGTGAAAAATTCATTTCCTGAATTACAGCAAACTTCTGCTGAATTTCTGCGGGGGAACTTCCCAAAAACATCCTAGACTTCTCATACGCTTGTGTGACGAGCGGGCCTGAAGGTCCTACGCCAGCAGTGTTGCACTTTATGGTGCAACCGGCACCACCGGGGCAAATGTCTGGTGTCGGTGCGGCGGAGGAATTTAACGCACCGCTGGCAAGGGGTGCGGCCGCGGCACTTCCAGAAGCAAAAAACAAAGTTACGACAATGGGGGAGAGTCTGAACAACTGCTGCTGGACGTTCATAACTGGACATCCTTTGGTATGCACAAGAAATGTAAAATTGACCATATCCTGATACTATGATTTACCATAGCGGTCTTTCGCGAACCTTTCGTTGGGAAGATTTTTAACTTGTTTCACGAGCGGAATGTTGGTGGGCGCGAATTCTAAAGGCGAACCGGTACGGCTGAACCTGTGCGTGCTGACGGTGTCGGATTCGCGCACGCTCGAGGACGACACGTCGGGACAATTCCTGGTCGATGCGCTGACAGAAGCCGGACACCGCCTGCACCAACGCAAGCTGCTGCGCGACGACCGCTACGCGATCCGCGCACAGGTGGCGGCGTGGATTGCCGACGCGGCGGTGCACGGCGTCCTGATCACCGGTGGCACCGGCTTCACCGGCCGCGATTCGACGCCGGAAGCGGTGCTGCCGCTGCTGGACAAGGAAATGCCGGGCTTCGGCGAACTGTTCCGCGCCATCAGTTTCGATGAAATCGGCACGTCGTCGCTGCAATCCCGCGCGTTCGCGGGACTGTCCAACCAGACGTTCGTGTTCGCCCTGCCCGGCTCGACGTCGGCGTGCAGAACCGCGTGGGAAAAAATCCTGCGCGCGCAACTCGACGCCCGCACGCGGCCATGCAACCTGGTCGGATTGATTCCGAGATTGGGTGAACGCTGATCGGGCGCCCGCGTATCATCCCGCCTTTTGCAGGAGATCCCTGATGCACGCTGGAAGTTGCCTGTGCGGTGCCGTGCGCTACGAAGTGCACGGCGAACTCGGCCCCATCACCGTGTGCCACTGCAGCAAATGCCGCAAGGCCAATGGCTCGGCGTTCAATGCGGTGGCGCCGATCGCGCGCGCGGACCTGCGCCTGCTGGACGGGAAGGATGCGCTGGCGGAATTCGAATCTTCGCCCGGCGTGCACCGGGTGTTCTGCAGGGGTTGCGGCGCGCAGCTGTACAGCCGTCGCGACGCGACACCCGACACGTTGCGCCTGCGCCTCGGCACGCTGGACACCCCGGTGGAAGGCGAACCGGTCCAGCACATCTTCACCGCGCACAAGGCGGAGTGGTACGCCATCCCGGGCGATGCGCCGCAATATCCGGAACACCTCCCGGCCTGAACCGGGCTTCAGGCGGTGGTGAACCCGCGCCACGACTGTTCCGGCAAGGCCTCGCGCCGGACTTCCTCGACGCTCGCGGCGGGCGGCCCGTGGTGCAACCACGCATCCAGCTCGTCGACCGCTTCGCGGCTCCCCGACGCCACCACTTCCATGTTTCCGTCGGCAAGGTTTTTTGCGTGGCCTGTCAGGCCGAGGCGCAGCGCGCGCTCGCGCGTGGAGGCCCGGAAGAACACGCCCTGCACTTTCCCTGTGACGATGAAGCGCACGCAAGTCATGGACCTTGCGCTCCGCTGCTGGATTGCGGCGATCCGGACGCCGCGATCGCCGCGTCCAGCAACTTCGCATCGACAGGCCCGATGAAGCGTTTCGCCAACTGCCCGTCCGGCGCGATCAGGTAGGTCGTCGGCAGCGTGGCCGGCATGTCGATGCCGCGCGGCAGGTCGTCCATGTCGAGCTGCGCCAGCGGGTAATCGACCGGATGCTTTTTCGCGAAGGCCAGCACCTCGGCGCGCGGCGAACGGTCGTAGGCCAGCCCGACCGCGGCCACGTTCTTGTGCGTGCGGACATATTTCGAGAGGGCCGGCATCTCGGCGATGCACGGTGAACACCAGGTCGCCCAGAAATTGACGATCACCCACTGGCCGCGCATCGCCGCGAGATCGAAGGTCTTGCCGTCCAAGGTTTGGATATTGAGTGCGGGCTGCGTGGTCGAGACTTGCGCGTGTCCGGCTCCGGCCGCGCACGCCAACGCCAGCGTCCACACCCACGCACCGCGGCGGAACACATTCATGAAGGTTTCTCCTCGGATTTGGCCGGCGGCTCGCGCACCGCCGAGGCGAACACGTGCCGCAACGGAACCGCCAGATTGCTGCGCAGCGCGGACTCGGCCCGCTGCAACGCGACACGCACCTCGGGCAGCAGACCGGCGCTGGCGCGCTGCAATGACAAGGCATCGTCCGGCAGCCGGTAATCACCCGCGCGGAACACATCGTCCAGTGA
Organism: Rhodanobacter sp.; assembly: GCA_044464225.1. Classification (GTDB taxonomy): domain Bacteria; phylum Pseudomonadota; class Gammaproteobacteria; order Xanthomonadales; family Rhodanobacteraceae; genus 66-474. The sequence goes on from JBIQLN010000023.1 coordinate 27,994, forward strand.
GGCGCTGTCGAGGTCGCGCGCCAGCACCCATTCGCCACCGGCGGCGCAGCGAATCATCCCGGCGCACCGGAGGTCATCGAGATAACGCTGCAACAGGTCGGCGGTCAGGAAACCCTCGCGCTGCGACAACTCCGATTCACGCAGGCCTTCGCCCGAGCGTTGCGCGATCGCGAAATGCTGCAACACCCGCATCAGGCCCACGAACTCGCAGCCCGGCGGCAGCATCTCGTGGGGGTCGTGGTATTCGAAGGCATCCAGCGCGGCAGTCAGCGTCGCGCCCAAAAGCACGATCACCCACGAGAGGTAGATCCAGATCAGCAGGATCGGAATCGCCGCCAGCGCGCCATACACCGCCTGGTAGTTCGCGAGGTCCTGCACGTACCACGCGAACCCGTTGCGCGCGGCCTCGAACAGGAGCGCGCCGGCCAGCGCGCCTGCAATCGCATCGCGCCAGCGCACCCGGCAGTTGGGCACCAGTTGGTACAGGATGCTGAGGCCGGCCCACGTGACGGCGAACGGCAGCGCGGCGACAAGCCGCAAGCCCAGCACGCCCACATTGCCCGCGCCGCGCAGGACCGGCTGCGCGAATACCCAGGAACTCGCGGCCACCGCCGCCACCAGCGCCAGCGGGCCCAGCGTCAGCGCCGCCCAGTACAGCAGAAAACGCGCGCTGCCCTTGCGCGGCGAAGGCACGCGCCAGATCCGGTTGAAGCGATCCTCGATGCTGGCCAGCATCATCAAGGCGCTCGCCAGCAGGAACAGGACGCCCACAACGGTCAGCTTGCTGGCGTTGTCGGCGAACTGGAGCAGGTATCCTTGCACCGTTTCACCGGATGCCGGAACGAAATTGCGGAAGATGAAATTGGAGACGTGCTCGCGCAATCCGGCAAAGGCCGGGAATACGGCCAGGATTGCCACCACCGCGGTCAGCAGCGGCACCACCGCGAACAACGTCGTGTACGAGAGTGCGCCGGCGGTTTCGAAGCACTTGTCGTCGCGGAACCGATACCACAGGAATTTCGCGAACGCCTTCAGCCGGTCGCGGCGCAGTATCTGGCGGAAGCCCGAAAGGCGTCTCATGCGAAAAGGCTAGTGCAACCGCGGAACAAAGGAAACGCCGGGGCGTGCGCGCATTTGGCATCCGTAAACCCGAATCTTCGACGACAGGAAACATCGCTGGACCATGGAAATACTGATCGTCTACTACAGCCGCAACGGCAGCGTCGCCCAGCTCGCGCGCCTGATCGCGCGCGGCGTCGAGGAGGTCGATGGCATGCGCGCGCGCCTGCGCCAGGTGCCTCCGGTCGCCGCGGTCACGCAATCGGCGCACCCGCCGGTACCGGACGAAGGCGCGCCTTACGTGGAATTGAGGGACCTGCACGAATGCGCAGGGCTGATCGTCGGCAGCCCCACGCGTTTCGGCAACATGGCAGCCCCGATGAAGCACTTTCTCGATTCCACGCCGGCCGAATGGGCCTCGGGCGCGCTGGTCGGCAAGCCGGCCGCGGTGTTCACGTCCACCTCCACGATGCACGGTGGCCAGGAATCGACCCTGCTGTCGATGATGACGCCGCTGATCCATCACGGCATGTTGATCGTCGGCATCCCCTTCACTGAATCCGCGCTCAACAACACCACCACGGGCGGCACGCCGTACGGCGCCAGCCACGTGGCCGGCGTCAACCGCGACCGCCCCATCAGCGACGACGAACGTACCCTGGCGCGGGTGCTCGGGCGGCGCGTCGCCGACATCGCGAAACGCCTGGCGGTGAACACGTGAACGCCCCCGTGCAACAACGCATCGGATTCGCGGCCTGGGGTGCCCTGGCCTTGCTGCAGATCGTGTGGCACGCATGGCTGCTGCCGCCCGCGCGCATGCCGGTCGCGGTGGCGCTCTTGATCGCCTTGCTGCCATTGGCGATTCCACTGCTGTATTGGCGCGCACCGGCGCGCATGCTCCTGCTGGCCGGCATGGTCTGCCTGTTCTACTTCTGCCACGGCGTCGCCGAAGCGTGGTCCGCGCCGGGCGAACGCGTGTTCGCCGTGATCGAACTGGCGTTGGCGGTCATCGTGATCCTGTCGTGTGCGCGCAAGCCGAGGCGGCGGGGACAATCGGGGAGTAAGCTGTCCCGATCATGAGTTTCGTCCAGCCCGCGCCGCGCTTCGCCGACCCGTACCGGGACGACCGCGTGTTGCAGTCGTGGTTGTCCCGTGTGCTGCCAGGCGCGCAACGGCGCGCCGCGGAACCGGATTTCGTTGGCTTGGCCGAATACACGCAGCGCACATACGCGCGACAAACCACTACCACGCCCGCCGAACCGACGCTGACGAACTGGGACGTCTGGGGCAACCGCATCGATCGCATCGAGCTGACCGAAACCTGGCGGGAAGGCCCGGCGATCGCGGCCAGATACGGGCTCGTCGCCGACGGCCACGACCGTGCATTCGGTGAATTCGCGCGCGTGCAGCAGTTCGCCAAGGTTTACCTTTACCACGCCGCGAGCGCGTTCTATTCCTGCCCGCTGGCGATGACCGACGGCGTCGCGACGACGCTGCGCGACGCGTCCAACGCTGCCTTGCGCGATCGCATCCTTCCGCATCTTCTCAGCCGCGATCCGGCAACGTTCTGGATCAGCGGGCAATGGATGACCGAAAACACCGGCGGCTCCGACGTGGGCGGCAGCGAGACCTCTGCGCGTCGCGATACCGACGGCACGTGGCGGTTGAACGGACGCAAATGGTTCACCTCCGCCATCAACGCCGAAGTCGCGCTGGCGCTGGCGCGTCCCGAGGGTAACCGCGATGGCGCCGATGGCCTCGCGCTGTTCTGCGTCGAAACGCGCAACGCCGATGGTTCCTGGAACGGCATCGTCCTCGACCGCCTCAAGGACAAGCTCGGCACCCGCGAGCTGCCCACCGCGGAAATCCACCTGCACGACACGCGCGCGGAACTGGTCGGCGGCACCACCAACGGCGTGCGCGCGATCGCGCCGGTGCTGCAGGTGACGCGACTGTGGAATGCGTTCGGGTCGCTTTCGACGATGGCGCGCTGCCTTGCCTTGACACGCGACTACGCGCGGCGCCGCAACGCGTTCGGCAAAAGCCTGATCGAACAGCCGCTGTTCGCCGATGCGCTCGCCGGCTGGGAAGCCGAGTTCGAGGCAGCGTTCCATCTGGCAATGGAAGTGGCGCTGCTGCTGGGACGCGTCGAATCGGGCGCGGGCGACAATCGGGACGCTGCACTGCAACGCCTGCTGACGCCGCTGGCCAAGGCGTGGATCTGCAAGCTGGGCGTGCACATCGCCTCGGAAACGGTGGAGGCGTTCGGGGGCATCGGCTACCTCGAAGACAGCGGCATTCCGCTGCTGTTGCGCGACGCGCAGGTGTTCCCGATCTGGGAAGGCTCGAGCAACGTGCAGGCGCTGGATTTCCTGCGCGCGCTGGACAAGCTCGGCATCGATGCACTCGTCGAGGCGGTCGATGCATGGACGGAAGCGGCCGATGGCGCGGTGGCCGATCACGATGCCGAAGCGATCCACGGCGCGATCCGCCACGCCGACACCTGGCTGCGCGACCACGCCCGCGATGCCGATGCGCTGCAAGGCGGCGCGCTGCGCCTCGCCACCACCTGCGCGCGCAGCGTTGCCGCCGCACTGCTGGCCCGGCACGCCGCATGGGCGCAACGCCAACAGAACGATCCGGCTTCCGCACACGCCTTGCGACGATTCTGCGCACACGGTCTCGACCGCGTCATCGAAGATTGACCGCCGCCCGCGTCGACCGCGCCCTTCGTATCGTCATCCGGGGGCCATCGCCGGCATTTTCGGCGATGGAACCCGGAAACGGTTTGATAACCTAAATCGATTTGAAGGGCGCCGACACCGATTCCGGGTTCGACCCTCCGGGTCGCCCGGAATGACGAGCTTTTTCGTGGCTGCCCGCCAAAGGCCGCAAACGCTCGATCATCCTGCGGTGTGGGCGCCGAGCCGCGCGTAGAAATCCGCCACGTACCCATCCAGCGACTGCGACTCGATCGCATCGCGCAATTCCTGCATCAGCGTCAGGTAATGGTGCAGGTTGTGGATGGTGGCGAGCTGCGCACCCAGCATCTCGCCGCAGCGGTCGAGATGGCGCAGGTAGGCGCGCGAGAAGCCGTTCGCACATGCGTAGCAGGCGCAGCCTTCCTCGATCGGGCGCGGATCGCTCGCGTATTTCGCGTTGCGGATGCGCAAGGTGCCTGCGCGGGTGAACAGGAATCCGTTGCGCGCATGCCGGGTCGGCATCACGCAGTCGAACATGTCGACGCCGCGGCGTACTGCTTCGACGATGTCCCCCGGACGGCCGACGCCCATCAGGTAACGCGGCTTGTCGGCCGGCAGACGCGGTGCCGCGGTTTCCAGCGTCGCATTGCGTTCGGCTTCGGGCTCGCCTACCGCCAATCCGCCGAGTGCATAGCCGTCGAAACCTATCTGCAGCAACCCTTCCGTGGAGCGCGCGCGCAAGTCGTCGTGCACGCCCCCCTGCACGATGCCGAACAACGCATTGCGATTGCCGAGTTCATCGAACGCACGCCGCGACCGCGCGGCCCAGCGCAACGACAACTCCATCGACTCGCGCACCACGCCTGCGTCCACGGGTTTGCCGTCAATCGCATAGGGCGTGCATTCGTCGAACGCCATCACGATGTCGGAATCCAGCACCGTCTGGATGCGCATCGATTCCTCGGGCGACAGGAACACCCGCGATCCGTCCACCGGCGAAGCGAACGCCACGCCCTCTTCGGTCAGCTTGCGGCGCTCCGCCAGCGAGAACACCTGGAAACCGCCGGAGTCGGTGAGGATCGGACCGTTCCAGCCGATGAACTTGTGCAGTCCGCCGAATGCATCGATCACGTCCAGCCCGGGCCGCAGCCACAGATGGAACGTGTTGCCGAGGATGACCTGCGCGCCGACCTCGCCAAGATCCCGCGGCGTCATGGCCTTGACCGAACCATAGGTGCCTACCGGCATGAATGCCGGCGTGTCGATCACGCCGCGCGGCAATCGGATACGGCCGCGGCGGGCGGCGCCATCGGTGGCGAGGAGGTCGAATTGCATGGATTTCTTTTCGGGACTCGGGAACGCGCAACAATCTATCGTCATTCCGGACGCGGTGGGCGGCGCCATCGGTGGCGAGGATATCGAATTGCGTGGATTTCTTTTCGGGACTCGGGAACGCCCGACAATCTATCGTCATTCCGGACGCGGCGGGCGGCGCCATCGGTGGCGAGGATATCGAATTGCGTGGATTTCTTTTCGGGACTCGGGAACGCCCGACAATCTATCGTCATTCCGGACGCGGCGAAGCCGCGATCCGGAACCCAGTGACTCGCCCTTCGCATCGAAGGACGCCGATTCCGGGTACCGGCCGCAAAAGTGCGGGCAGCCCCGGAATGGCCAAAGGCTTCATTGCGGTGCCGGGGCCGGATTCTCGCATCCAGGGCTCCCGCTTTCAGGCCACACCAGCATCGCATCGCCATAGGAGTAGAACCTATAGCGTTGCTCGACCGCGTGTTGATACGCCGACAGCACGAACTCGCGTCCGGCGAACGCCGACACCAGCATCAACAGCGTCGATTCCGGCAAGTGGAAGTTCGTGATCAAACCGTCGACCGAGGTGATCCGGTAACCCGGGAAAATGAAGATGCGCGTTTCGCCCGCGAACGGCTCTACTTCGCCCTGTTCGCCGCGCGCGGCTTCCAGCGCGCGCACCACCGTGGTGCCTACCGCAATCACGCGCCCGCCGCGCGCCCGCGCGCGATGGATCTTCTCGACCAGTTCCGCGCCCACGTTCAACCACTCGCGGTGCATTTGATGGTCTTCGATCCTTTCGGCGCGCACCGGCTGGAAGGTGCCGGCGCCCACGTGCAGCGTGATGTAATCGAAATCGACGCCCCGCGCGCGCAGCGCATCCAGCAGTGCGGCGTCGAAATGCAGGCCCGCGGTCGGTGCGGCCACCGCCCCGGGCCGGCGTGCGTAGACGGTCTGGTAGCGTTCGCTGTCGCGTGAGTCATCGGGCCGGGCGATGTACGGCGGCAGCGGCATGTGCCCGACCCGCAGCAGCAGTTTTTCCAAAGGTTCCGTGCACTCGAACTTCAGTTCGAAGAACTGGCCCTCGCGCCCCAGCACCCGCACCGGCGTACCGTCGTCCAGTTCGACCAGGCTGCCTTCGCGCGGTTTCTTGCTCACGCCCAGCATCGCCACGGCCGTATGCGAACCGGTAATGCGTTCCAGCATGATCTCGACCGCGCCGCCGCTGGGCTTGCGGCCGAACAGGCGCGCCGGCAGCACGCGCGTGTCGTTGAACACCAGCAGGTCGCCCGCCCGCAAGAGCGTCGGCAGATCAGCGAACGTGCGATCCGCCATGCCTTGGTGCGGTGCATCGACGATGAGCAGGCGGCTCGCGCTGCGCTCGGGCAGCGGCTGCTGCGCGATCAGCTCGACCGGCAGGTCGTAATGAAAATCGGACTTCTTCAAGAGTGCACCGCGCGATGAATGGCCACCCATTGTAGGAGCGCGCCTGCGCGCGACCTTGCAGACGATTGGCCGGCAAGCAGCCGTCATGGCGCGGGGGCGCCGGCCCGGTCATTCCCATGGCGGGTCGCTCAGCCACCACGCGATGTCCCCGGCATCGCGTAAACGACCGTCGTCGGCCTGCAGGCTGGCCCCTACAGCCAGCCCTTCTGGCGGGCGAGACGATACGCCTCGATGCGGTTGGCGACGCCCAGCTTGCCGATCGCCTCGGACAGGTAATTGCGCACGGTGCCGTGCGAGAGGTTGAGCTTGTGCGCGATCTCGCCCGCGCTCTGGCCTTCGCCCGCAAGACGCAACACCTGGCGTTCGCGATCGTTGAGCGGATCGGCTTCGGTCCAGGCTTCCAGTGCCAGTTCCGGATCGATGGCACGGCCGCCGCGATGCACCAGCCGCAAGCTGTCGGCGAGCTTTTCCGCCGGCGCATCCTTCAGCAGGTAACCCGAGACGCCCGCGTCCAGCGCACGCCGCAGGTAGCCGGAACGGGCGAAGGTGGTCACGATCACCACTTTCACCGGCAGCTCGTGTCGCTGGATGCGTTGCGCCAGTTCGAGTCCGGTGAGTCCGGGCATTTCGATGTCGGAGATCAAGATGTCGGGATTGAGGCGCTCGACATCCCGCCATGCGGCTTCGCCGTCCGCCGCCGACCCCAGGACTTCGATGTCCGGCTCCAGCGCCAGCAGTGCCGCCAGGGCGCCGCGCACCATCGCCTGATCTTCCGCCAACAGCACGCGCATCATGCGCGGGCATCCGCGGATCGGGCCAGCGGTGCGGCAGCGACCGGCACGGCCTTCCGTGTCGTCGCGCGTCCGGCCGGCAGCCGTGGCAACGGCAAGCGGATTTCGATGCCGGTGCCCTTGCCACGCGGCGATTCGATCCACAGTTCGCCACCGCGCGCGGCGATCCGTTCGCGCATGCCGGTGAGCCCGTTGCCTCGCTCGTTGACGCCACCGCGGCCATCGTCGCGGATACGCATCACCACGCGTTCGACACCGGCGATCACGGTGACCTCGACGCGGTTGGCGCGCGCGTGCCGCTGGATGTTGGTGACGGCCTCGCGCAATACCAGCGCCAGGCAGGTTTCCACGTCGCCAGGCAGGTCCTGAGGATCGTGCCAATACTCCATCTGTACACCCGCCGCTTCCAGCAGCAGCCGTGCGGAGGCCAGTTCCGCCGCCACCGCCGCGGCGCGGATGCCGCTGACGGCACTTCGCACCTGCGCCAAGGCTTCGCGCGACACCCGCGCCACGTCGGCCATTTCGCGGTGGGCGGCGCTCGGATCACGATGGATCAGGCGCCCGGCCAGTTCGGACTTCAATGCCACCATCGACAACGTGTGACCCAGCAGGTCATGCAGGTCCCGGCCGATGCGTTCGCGCTCGGCGCTGGCGGCAAGGCGCCGGACTTCGTCCATCGACAGACGCAGTTCAGCCCGTCGTTCGCGCTGTATCCGGCCATACAAGGACATACCGGCGACGATGAGGCAGTTCAGCCACACGATGGTGAGAAACGCCCAGGGAAGCCGGAGCACGATCCATTCGGCCGTATAGGCCAGCAACAATGCGACGACCAGGCCGGCCGACCGACGCGTGTCACCGCAATCTGCAGCCACGACGCAGGCGTAGATCAGGTAAGTCATGGCGAACGCGTTCCATGGCGATACCAGCATCGCCAGTGCCCCTATCGCCAAGGCGAACCAGGATGCATGGCGCCTCGACCCGACCTTGGCGACCCCATAGAGGACCACGAATATCGGCAGGCTGACCAGGGTCGGCCACAGCCAGTGCTCCATGCCTCGGTCGCCGAACATCAATGGGCCGAACAACCACACCAGCCAGACAAACCACAGGAATGGCAGCCAGCGCGCGAAAGCCGGGCGCCCCACGTCCGCCATCTCGCAGGCAAAAATCGAATCGGGAGCAACCTTCAATTTCAATCGCGCCACCTCATGGGGCCATGGTACGCGTTCGCGCCAACGTCATAACACATGCGGAATAAACCGCTTGGTGCGAAGCATGTAGTCGCGATACGGCTGCCCGAGGTCGGCGCACAGCGCCCGTTCCTCGATGCGCACCCGATACCAGTATCCGACGACCGCTCCGGCCATGATCGCGGGCAGCGCGCGGCCCAGTTGGTCATCGCAACGCCCGTGCCCAGGAACATCAGCAAACCGCCCGTGTAGGACGGATGCCGGATGAGGCGGTACGGTCCGCTGTCCACCACGTACTGCCCGGCGCGGGTCGCCACTGTCCGCGTAAAGAACCTGCCGAGGCTGTGTATCGCGTACCAGCGAAACACCAGCCCGGCCAGCATCACCGCGATGCCGATCCAGAACAGGACGTGCTGATGCCACGCGATCGCGGTGGCCGGTGACCCGAACACGAACCCGAACGCCGCGATGATGCCTGCGGACACCGTGGCGAGCAGCGCCAGGTGCGATCCGCGATCACGGATGTTGGCGCCCCTTTCCACTCGATGGAACAGGCTGCCGTACCATTCCGGTGCGAAACACGCGAACAATGCCGCGTAGAAGACGGCCAAATGGAAATGCGAGTGTGCGATCAGGGCCGGCACGGTGGTCTCCTCCCTGCTCCAACCTGGCATCAGCATGCCGCAACCCCTCGAACCCGTCAGCCCCGGAGCGTCATTGATCGCGTCTGACAGGCGTCATGCGGGTTTCGACGGGGTTACGCCGGCACCGGCCGCCTGTTAGAATCACGGGACGTTTTCTTTTTTGTGTTAAACACTTACGGGCGATGCCACGGCGGCGCCCACGCGTTGGAGGCTTCCATGAAATCGATCGACATGCTGCGCGAACTGCGCGGACAAGGCGGCAAGATCCGCACCCAGGGGCTGGATGATGCCACCATCGAACGCTTTGCGGATCAGGATGCCGATCTCGCGGGCGCGATTGCCGACGCGCATGCGGCGTTCACGCAGTTGAAGTCGCAAAGCCCCGAGGTACTGGGGCTGGACGAGGACGCGCAACTGCACGCACTGCAGTCGGGCTTCGTCAACTTCTACCCGGACGACGCGGTATGCCCGTTCGTGCCGCTGGCCGCGCGCGGGGCGTGGATCGTGACACTGAAGGGCGCCGTGCTGTACGACTGCGGCGGCTACGGCATGCTGGGCTTTGGCCACAATCCGCCGGCGGTGCTGAAGGCGCTTGCAAAACCGCAGGTGATGGCCAACGTGATGACGCCGTCGCTGGCGCAGCATGCGTTCACCGACGCGCTGCGGCGGGAAATTGGCCATCGCGCGGGCAAGCATCCTTTCGCGAAGTTCATGTGCCTCAATTCGGGTTCGGAATCGGTGACGCTGGCCGCGCGGATCGCCGACGTCAATGCCAAGCTCCAGACCGATCCGGGTGCCAGATACGCCGGCCGCACGATCAAGCGCCTGGTCGTGAAGGGCGCGTTCCACGGCCGTACCGAGCGTCCCGCGCTGTATTCGGATTCCTCGCGCAAGGCGTACATGTCGAACCTCGCGAGCTTCCGTGACGAGCATTCGGTCATTGCGATCCCGCCGTATGACGTGGCCGCGCTGCAGCGCGCGTTCGAGGAGGCCGAAAAGAATGGCTGGTTCGTCGAGGCTATGTTCCTCGAACCCGTGATGGGTGAAGGCGACCCGGGCCGAGCGGTGACGAAGGAGTTCTACGCCGCGGCACGCGAATTGACCGAGGCGCACGGTTCGTTGCTGCTGGTCGACTCGATCCAGGCCGGCCTGCGCGCCCACGGCGTGCTGTCGATCGTCGACTACCCCGGCTTCGAGAACCTGCCGGCGCCCGACATGGAAACCTATTCCAAGGCGCTCAACGGCGGCCAGTTCCCGCTGTCGGTGGTGGCCCTGAACGAACGCGCTGCGGGCCTCTACAAGAAGGGCATCTACGGCAACACCATGACTGGCAACCCGCGTGCACTCGACATCGCCTGCGCGGTGCTGGCCGGGATCACGCCGGAACTGCGCGCCAACATCCGCGAGCGCGGCATGCAGGCGGTGCAGAAATTGAACGCGCTCAAGGACGAACTGGGCGGCCTGATCACCAAGGTGCAGGGTACCGGCTTGTTGTTCTCGTGCGAACTCGCGCCGCAGTTCAAGTGCTTCGGTGCGGACTCCATCGAGGAGTACATGCGCGAACGCGGCATCAACGTGATCCACGGTGGCGCCAATTCGCTGCGCTTCACGCCGCACTTCAGGATGAACGAAGCCGAAGTGGACCTGCTGGTCTCGCACGTGCGCGAAGCGCTGCAAAAAGGCCCGCGCCAGCAACTGGAGGCCAAGCGCGCGGCGGCGTAGTTGCCGTCATTGACACCGCCTGCACGAAACGCCCGGCGCAACGCCGGGCGTTTCTTTGTCGGTTGGCATTTTGCCGGTTGGGCGGACGCCAGCTTCCTCGGCGGAAGCCCAACATACGCGTCGCGCAGCATGTCGGGCTTCGCCTGATGGGAGCCCGGCCCGGCACCAACCTGCGCGATCAAGCCGCTTCGGCCTGCCGTTCTTCCAGCGCCCGGATCAGCGTGCTGGTGAATACCGGAATGTCGTCGGGCTTGCGGCTGGTGATCAGGTTGCCGCTCTCGACCACTTCGCTGTCTTCCCAGTGCGCGCCTGCGTTTTCAAGATCGGCGCGCAGCGAAGGCCACGAGGTGAGGTGTTTTTCCCGGACGAGCCCGGCGTCGATCAAGGTCCACGGACCATGGCAGATCGCGGCCACGGGACGCCCGGTGCGACCGAATTCGCGCACGAAATCGATGGCCTTTTCATGCAGGCGCAGCTTGTCGGGATTGATGACCCCGCCGGGCAGCACCAGCGCGTCGTAATCGGCGGCACGGGCCTTGGCCAACGGCACGTCGACCTTCACCTGCTCGCCCCATTCGCCATGGTTCCAGCCCTTGATCTGCTGCGCGTCGCCGGGGGAGATCACCGCCGTGGTGGCGCCGGCCTCCTCCAGCAGCTGCTTCGGTTTCATCAACTCCGATTGCTCGAATCCATCTGTTGCCAGAATCGCGACCTTGCAACCCTTCAGCCTGTCCTTGCTCATGCCGTTGCTCCTGAACCCGTTGCCCTCATGGGAACACCCACGATACGCAGCGCGTCGTTAAACCCGCGTGTCGGCAACGGAAGCAACCCGCGAATCCGGGACGCCGGTTCAGTCGATCGACAGCAAACCCGCCGCCGATGCGCCGGCGGGCGAGACACGGGGAATGCCCGTCACCGGGCGGTGTGCCTGGGCTGCAGGATCGTGCCCGTGCAGCGCTTGGCGCCGCAGCGGCAGGCCCAGAGTTTTTTCATCTTCGGCGTGTGCGGCACGTCCAGCACGATCCCGTAGTTGTAGGTGAGTTCCTCGCCCGCCTTGATCGCGCGCCTGGTCTCGATGATCACCTTGTCCTTGCGTGCGCCGTCGACTTCCTCGATGTACGCGCGGCAGTTCGGTGCACAGGAATGATTGATCCAGCGCGCGCTGTTGCCTCCCACGTTGGCATCGACGATGTACTTGTCGTTCAACGTGAACAGGAAGGTGTGACCGGTATCGGCACCGTCGTCGTACAGGCGATCGGCTTGCGCATGGGTGATCAGGCGCCCCTTGTACTGGATCAACACGGTGTGCGCGGGAATATCGACGGCGGCATACACGCCATTGCCGTGGATGGGGGAGCGGCGGACGATCAGGCGACGTGTCATCGTGAACCCTTCGGGACAAACGCGTATGATGCCGTGATGTGCAGCCATCACACAACGGAGGTTGCCATGGCATTCAAGATCAAGCGCGCCAACGAACCTGCCAGCACCGCCGACGGCGCGCGCATCCTCATCGATCGCCTGTGGCCGCGCGGCCAATCGAAAGAGAAATTGCAACTCACGGCATGGGTGAAGGACATTGCGCCGAGCACCGAATTGCGCAAGTGGTTCGGTCATGATCCGGCCAAGTGGGAAGAATTCCGGAAGCGCTATCGTGCGGAACTGGACGCGAACCCCGGTGCGGTGGCAGAGCTTCAGGACCTGTTGAAGGAACACCCGCGCGCGACGTTGCTGTTCATGGCGCATGATGAAAAGCACTGCAACGCGGTGGTGCTGGCCGAATATTTGCGCGAACACGCCTCCCATGCCCGCAAACGCGCAACGGCTTGACGCGATGCGGCGCCTGTCGTGCTGGTTGTGCCTTGCATTCGCACCCGCCGCGGCGCTCGCGGCGCAAGGCTTCACGCTCGGCAGCCCCACTTTGTCGGCCGGCGCCCGCATGCCGGGTACGAACGTCTACACGCAATGTGGCGGCGGCAACGTTTCGCCGGCGCTGCAATGGCACGATCCGCCAGCGGGCACGAAAAGTTTCGCCGTCACGATGTACGACCCGGATGCCCCAGGCGGCTTCTGGCATTGGATCATTTTCGAAATTCCCGTCGGCGCCCACGGCCTCAACGCCGATGCGGGCGCGCCGCGCAGCGGCAACGCGCCGGGCGACGCCGCACAACTGCCCAACGATTTCGGCGACCACGGCTATTCCGGCCCCTGCCCGCCGGCCGGCAAACCCCACCACTACGTCTTCACGGTGTACGCGCTCGACGTGCCCGAATTGGGGCTGGCGGCGCACTTCAACCGGAGGGAGGCCTTGGCGGGCATCAGGAAGCACACGCTCGCCACCGCGACATTGACGGTCAAGTGGGGCCATTGATGCCGCGCGCGGTTGCGGGTGCGGGCTAGAATCTTCGCGTACTCCCCGCGGATACGATGAGAATGCGACCTCTCCGGCGACTGGCCTGGTGCGTGATGGTGGCCGCCGCAGGTGCACTGGCCTCCGCAATGGCGGCCGCCGCACCACCCACGATCTTCGCCGCTGCGAGCCTGGAACCCGCCCTCGACCAGATGGCGCACGCGGGCGTGCTCGGTTCGCCGATGCCGCGCCTGGTCTACGCCGCGTCATCCGCGTTGGCACGGCAAATCGAGAACGGCGCGCCCGCCGATGTTTTCATCTCCGCCGACGAACGGTGGATGGATGACGCCGCCCGGCATGGTGCGCTCGTGCCGTCCACGCGCACCGATCTGCTGGGCAACGCACTGGTACTGATCGCGCCGTTCGACTCGACGGCAAGGGTCGGCCTGGGACAAGGCGCGGCGCCCTTGCTCGATGCCCTGGGCCGCGAAGGCCACCTCGCGATCGCGCTGCCCGCTTCGGTGCCCGCCGGCATCTATGCGAAACAGTCCCTGACGTCACTCGGGATGTGGAACGCGCTGCAACCACGCATGGCAATGGCCCGCGATGTGCGCGCGGCGCTGAACCTCGTGGTACTGGGGCAGTGCCCTCTCGGGATCGTGTACCGTTCCGACGCCGCGTCCGAACCGCGCGTGAAGGTGCTGGCGATGTTCCCTGCCGCGAGCCACCATCCCATCGTGTATCCCGTCGCGATCGTGAAAGGACGCGACGGCTCCGCCGCGCGCGCACTGCTCGCCGCGTTGCAGGACGCGCAGGCGCGCGAGGTGTTCCGCCGCTGGGGTTTCGACGTGCTGGCGCACTGACGATGCCGCTCACCCACGCCGAAACCGTCGCGCTGGCCTTGAGTTTCAAGGTGTCGCTGGTCGGCGTCGCGTGTTCGCTGCCGGTGGCGGTCGGCTGCGCATGGCTGCTGGCGCGCACGCGCTTTTTCGGAAAACCCGTTTTCGAAGGACTGTTGTTGCTGCCCCTGATCCTGCCGCCGGTGGTGACCGGCTATGTCCTGCTGATCGTGTTCGGCCACCACGGCGCGATCGGCCGGTGGCTCGATGCCGCGGGCCTTTCCATCGCGTTTCGCTGGACCGGCGCGGCGCTGGCGGCCGCCGTGATGGCATTCCCCCTGCTGGTGGTGGCGCTCCGCAACGCGTTCGAGTCGGTGGACCGCAAGCTGGAAAACGCGGCGGCGACGCTCGGCGCGGGGCCGTGGCGGATCTTTTTCGGGATCACCCTGCCGCTGTCGGCGCGCGGACTGGTCGCCGGCGTTGCGCTGGCGTTCGCGCGGGCATTCGGCGAGTTCGGTGCCACCATCACCTTCGTGTCGTCGATCCCGGGCCAGACCCGTACGCTGCCGATCGCCTTGTACGAGTTGATCTCGACGCCGGGCGGGGAAAGCGGCGCGCTGCGGCTCACGTTGCTCGCGGTGCTGGTGGCGGTCATTGCGTCGCTGGTCGCGGCCCTGATGCTTTTGCGCGGCCACACGCGCGAGGCCGACGCATGATCGAACTCGATCTGGCCTTGCAACGCGGAGAGTTTTCGCTGGACCTTTCGCTGCGCTCGCCGGCACGCGCGCTGGCGCTGTTCGGCCCCTCCGGCTGCGGCAAGACCTCCACCCTGCTCGCGATCGCGGGGTTGCTCCACCCACGGCGGGGACGCGTCGCGATCGACGGCCACGTGCTGCTGGACACCGGCGCGGACATCGACCTGCCGCCCGCGCGTCGCGACCTGGGCGTGGTGTTCCAGGACGCACGGCTGTTCCCGCACCTGAGCGTCCGCGACAACCTGCGTTACGGCATGCCGCGGACAGCCGCGGAGGCGTTCGACGAGGTGGTGGCCCTGCTGGAGTTGTCGACATTCCTGAAACGCAAACCCGGGCAGCTTTCCGGTGGACAGCTGCGGCGCGTCGCGATCGGCCGCGCCCTGCTGCGCCAACCGCGGGCCTTGCTGCTGGATGAGCCGCTGGCCAATCTCCACCGCGAAGCACGCTCGGAAGTGCTGGAACACCTGCGTGGCCTCAAGCGCGGATTCGCCCTCAGCACGATCCTGGTCAGCCACCAGCCCGACGAGGTGATCGCGCTGGCCGACAGCGTGGCGCTGATCGAAGACGGCCGGCTGGCTGCATTGGAAAGCGCCGGGACATTCGCTTCCTCCACGTTCGCGGGGGGCGTTCCGGTTGCGGCCGAGGCTTGCGCAACAGGTTAAAGTAGCAACGATGTGATTGGCCGAAGAGGAACCCGACGATGACCCGCCGTTCGTCCCGATCCGCGCCCCGTGCACGGCTTTTCTTCATGACGTGCGCTGTCCTGCTGTTCGCCGGCTGCACCGGCCTTGCCACCAAGCTGCAACCGCCCACCGCCAGCATCCAGCAGCTCACCTTGAATTCCGACGGGACATGGGCCGTGGTCGTGCGTTTCCAGAATTACAGTTACGACACCGGGATGCACGTGTATTCGATGGACGCGGAGCTCACGCTGGACGGCAAGTCCGCCGGCCATGTCGCGCTTTCGCCGGCGCTGGACGTTCCGGCGATGGACGCCGACATCGCCACCGCGACATTCAAGCCCGATACCCCGGGCGCCGCCGCGCTGGCCGCGGCCAAACGCAATGCCGTGCAGTATGAATTGAAGGGTTCGCTATCGGTCGGCAAGGGCACGACGGGCAAGGCACAGTCGTTCAAGCTGGACGGCAAGGGCTACATGTCACCGGTGCCGGGGGTGTCCAATATTTGGCGATAGCGATATTCGAACCGCGCGCCCAGAGCATGGCGGCCGGAAGAACGCGAAGCCGAAGGGTGCTGCATGCTTCGACTTCGCCCGCCGTGCTCGTTACGCTCGGCACGAACGGCTTTTGAAAAACGAGATGCCATGACCACCCACTACACCGCTCCGCTCGCCGACATCCGCTTCGATCTCTACGACGTGCTGGAAGTCGAAAAGCTGTTCGCCAAATTGCCCGGCTGCGAATCGCTCAACCGTGAATTGATCGATGCGGTGCTGGACGAGGCGGCGAGGTTCTCGCAAACCGTGCTGGCTCCACTCAACCAGATCGGCGACCAGCAGGGTTGCACCTTCGACAAGGCGACCGCCGAAGTGAAAGCCCCGGAGGGCTTCAGGCAAGCCTACCGGCAGTACGTGGAAGGCGGCTGGGCCGGCCTCACCGCACCCGAGGCGCACGGTGGCCAAGGGCTGCCCGAGACGATCGGCGCGCCCGTCAAGGAAATGATCGACTCGGCCAACCTTGCGTGGGGCACCTATCCGCTACTCTCGCACGGCGCCACCGAGGCGCTGCGCGTGCATGGCGAGGACTGGCAGAAGGACGCATTCCTGAAGCGCATCGTTTCGGGTGAGTGGGCGGGCACGATGTGCCTGACCGAGCCGCACTGTGGTTCCGACCTCGGCCTTTTGAAAACGCACGCCGAGCCGAACGACGACGGCAGCCACGCGATCAGCGGCACCAAGATTTTCATCACCGCCGGCGAGCACGATTTCACGGAAAACATCGTGCACCTGGTGCTTGCGCGCTTGCCCGATGCACCCAAGGGCGTGAAGGGCATTTCGCTTTTCATCGTGCCCAAGTTCAAGGTCGGCAGGGATGGCACGAAGGGCGACCGCAATGGCGTGCGTTGCGGTTCCATCGAGCACAAGATGGGGCTGAAGGGATCGGCGACCTGCGTACTCAATTTCGATGGCGCACAGGGCTGGCTGATCGGCGCGCCCAACAAGGGTCTGACCGCGATGTTCACCATGATGAACACCGCGCGCCTGGCGGTAGGGCTGCAGGGGTTGGCATTGTCCGAACGGGCGTATCAGAACGCGCTCGCCTACGCGCGCGAACGCTTGCAGATGCGCTCGCTTTCCGGTGCGAAATTCCCCGACAAGCCCGCCGATCCGCTGATCGTGCACGGCGACATTCGCCGCATGCTGCTGACACAGAAGGCGCTGATCGAGGGCGGGCGCGCGTTGGGCTTGTACGCGGCGATGCTGGTGGACGTCCAGCACCGTTCGAGCGACCCGGCCGAAGCGAAACGTGCCGAAGCGCTGGTGTCGTTCCTCACCCCGATCGTCAAGGCATTGCTCACCGAGAACGCCAACGAGTGCACCAGCCTCGCGCTGCAGGTCTACGGCGGCCACGGCTACATCGCCGAGCACGGCATGGAGCAATATGCACGCGATGCGCGCATCACCACGATCTACGAGGGCACCACGCAGATCCAGGCACTGGACCTGCTCGGCCGCAAGGTCATGCAGCAACGCGGCGAAGGCCTGCAGTTGTTCCTGCAGCAGGTCGGCGCGTTCTGCGCGCAGCACGCGAGCGATGAGGCCGTGAAGGACCTGGTTCCCAAGCTCGCGGCGCTGCATCGGGAATGGGGTGAGACGACGCTCGCCCTGGGCAAGCGTGCGGCGTCGAACCCGGACGAAGTCGGCGCGGCAGCCGTGGATTACCTGTTGTACTCCGGGTACGTCGCATTGGCCTTCGCGTGGGCGCGCAGCGTGGCCGCGGCGGATGCGTCGGCGCAGCCGGAGGACTTCAAACAGGCGAAGCGCCTGACCGCGCGTTTCTACTTCGACCGCATACTGCCGCGCACGCGCACCCATCTCGCGGCGCTGCAGGCGGGCGCGGACAGCATCTTCGCCATGCCGGACGCGTTGTTCGGGTGAGCCGGCGATCTCGTCAAGCCGGGGTGTTTTCTTCTGGTCATTCCGGGGCTGCTTGCAGTTCCATAGCGGGCAGAACGCGCCTACGGCGGCCCCGGAATGACGATCAATGAAATGGTCGCGCGGTGTCAAAATGCGCAAGCACTCCATCATCATCCGCACCGCCACGCCGGATGACTCCGGCTTCATCCTTTCGCTTGCGCCGCGTTTCGTCGGCTTCGCCCTGCCGAAGGGCCGGCGCAAGCGCGAAACGCTTGCCGGTATCCGCGCCGACATCGAACGTGCATTGCGCGACACGCCATCCGCGGATCATTTTTTCGTGGCCGGGGAAGCCGATGCGCAACGCGTCGGATTTCTGCATTTGCAGGTGCAGCGCGATTTCTTCACCGGCGCACCCGCGTGCCACATCTCCGATCTTGCCGTCGCGGCGGGGCAGGACGGCCGCGGCATCGGTCGCGCCTTGCTCGCGCACGCGGAAGCCTGGGCGAAGAAGCACCGCTGCAAACTGCTGACGCTCAGCGTGTTCCCGGCCAACACCCGCGCACGCGCGCTGTACGAACGCACCGGTTTCACGACAGACCTGATCCGGATGACCAAGCCGCTCCCCCGCGGCCACTAACGCCCGTTTCGCGATTTGTTCTATGCTGCGCGGGCCATGGACT
This sequence comes from Rhodanobacter sp., assembly GCA_044464225.1. GTDB lineage: Bacteria > Pseudomonadota > Gammaproteobacteria > Xanthomonadales > Rhodanobacteraceae > 66-474. The sequence goes on from JBIQLN010000023.1 coordinate 46,580, forward strand.
CGCACACAGCCGGTTCCATCGAATATTCGGCCTGCACGGTCGCGGACCTGCACACCACGCGCGTGTTGTCGCTCGACGCGGGCGGGCGCATCCTCGACTGGATCAGCTGGCAGGACGCGGCTTGCCTGTACGTGCGCGAAGCGGTCGCCTGGACCCTGGGTGATCCCTGCCTGACGCTGCATGGGGGCTTTCGTCGCGACAGCGGCGACCAGAGCATCCTGCGCCTGCATCCGATCGTGGCCAGCCGCGGTCATTGCCACAGCGGCGCGATCGATCCCTGTCCCGCGCTGAGCAACGCGGCACTGTTCGCACGCGATCGCTACCTGTGCCTGTACTGCGGGCGGCGTTGCACGCGCGGCGAGTTGACGCGCGACCACGTGATGCCGTTGTCGCGCGGCGGCCAGGACACCTGGGAGAACGTCGTTTCCGCGTGCCTGACGTGCAACCTGAAAAAGGGTGGACGTTCGCCGCAGCAGGCGGGCATGCCGTTGCTGGCGATTCCGTACAAGCCGAGTTGGGTGGAGCACCTGATCCTTTCCAACCGGAACATCCTCGCCGACCAGATGGAATTCCTGGTGCACCACTTGCCGAGGGAGCGACGGCCGGCGGCATGAGGTTCGCGCGCGCCGTCCGTGCGCGAACCGGTCGAAAAGCCCAACGTGGCGGGCCCTGCCCTTGGCCCGCGGCGGCGCGCACGCTATGCTGCGCTGCAGCAGCCGTTTTGTGCCCACCATGACTCCACAAGACCCGAGTTCCGCAACGCCGGATCGTGATCCGCTGCGCGCGGAAAATCACCAACCCATCGATCGCGAAAGCGTGCGCACCACCGGTACCACCGAGGCGCTGCCGGTTGCGCCTGCGCTGGGCGCGTCGCTGGAACAGGCGCGGATGCCACTGAAGTCGACGCTGGTCGACCGTCGCATCCTGATGATCGGCGGCATGGCCGTGGTGCTGGGTGCGGCGGCGGCAGGTGTCGCCCAGTTGCTGATGCTGATGATCAACCTGATCACCGACATCTGCTTCTACGGACGCGTTTCCGACGTGATCGGCCCGAACGCCATGCCGCGTTCGGCGGTGCTGTCGCCGGCCGGCAACCATCTCGGCGCCTGGGTGATCGCGATGCCGGTGATCGGCGGACTGCTCGCCGGCATCATGGCGCGCTGGGGTTCGCGTGCGATCCAGGGCCACGGCATCCCCGAAGCGATGGAACGCATCCTGGAGCACGAGTCCAACATCGCACCCCGCGTCACGTGGCTCAAGCCTGTGTCATCGGCATTCGCGATCGGCACCGGCGGTCCCTTCGGCGCCGAGGGTCCGATCATCTCGACCGGTGGCGCGATGGGTTCGCTCATCGGGCAGTTGATGAGCGTGACCGCGCAGGAACGCAAGGTGCTGCTGGCGGCCGGCGCCGCGGCGGGCATGGCGGCCGTGTTCGGGGCGCCCGTCGCGTCGGTGGTGATGGCGATCGAATTGCTGCTGTTCGAACTGCGCCCGCGTTCCCTGATTCCGGTCGCGCTGGCCACCGTCACGGCGACGGGCGTGCGTTATGCCACGTTGGGTTCCGATGCCGTGTTCGCCATGCCGAATATCGCGGAACCGGGTGGCTGGGCACTGGGCGCATTCATCGTGCTGGGCTTGATCGTCGGCTACGCCAGCGTATGGGTGACGCGCGCGGTGTACGGCGTCGAAGATGCGTTCGCCAAATTGCCGATCCACTGGATGTGGTGGCCGGCCCTCGGCGCGGTCGCCGCAGGCGTGATCGGCTGGATCAACCCGCATACCCTCGGCGTCGGTTACGACAACATCGACGCGCTGGTGCAGGGCCATTTCGGCGTGGACGTGCTGATCGGCTTCGGACTGCTGAAATTCCTGTCGTGGGTGATTTCGCTGGGCAGCGGCACCTCGGGCGGCACGCTGGCGCCGCTGTTCATGATCGGCGGTTCGATGGGCGCACTGATCGGCATCGGGCTCGATCACCTGTGGCCCGCAATGGAGATCGATCCGCGCATCGCCGCCCTGGTCGGAATGGGCGCGATCTTCGCCGGTTCCTCGCGCGCGCTGCTGACGGCCGTGATCTTCTGCTTCGAGACCACCCGCCAGCCCGCGGCATTCCTGCCGCTGCTCGGCGGTTGCGCGGCGGCGTACCTGGTTTCGGCGCTGACGATGCGCAGCACCATCATGACCGAAAAGATCGAACGCCGTGGCGTGAAGGTCCCCAGCGAATATGCCGCCGATGCCCTGGAACAGGTACTGGTCGGCAAGGCCTGCACCCGCGACGTGCGTTCGCTGAAAACGTCCGACGAATTGGGTGAGGTGCGGCGCTGGATGAGTTCCGGCCGGGTGCGGGCGCAGCACCAGGGCTATCCGGTACTCGACGATGCCGGCCGCGTGCGCGGCGTGATTACCCGCCGCGACCTGCTCGATCCCGACAAACCCGGCCTCACCCGCATAGGCGACATGCTGAAGCGCGGTCCGATCGTGGTATTCGAGGACCACACGCTACGCGATGCATCCGACCTGATGGTGGCGGAAAACGTCGGACGCCTGATCGTGGTGTCGCGCGACAACCCGACCCGCATGGTCGGCGTGCTGACCCGCAGCGACGTGCTGGCCGCCAATGCCAAGCGCATCCACGAGATGCGCGATGCGTCACGCCAGATCCGAATCCGCCAATCGCTGGCGCGACGCTTCGGCGGCCGGACCCGTGCCGCGGACGACGCCAAGGCGTCGTAACGGAATCGCAAGCGCGGCGAGCCGCGCTGCGCGACAATGCGCGGATGATCGACAGCACGCGTTACCCGTTGCTCGCCCGCATCGATTCCCCGGATGACCTGAAGCGCATCCCGGAAAGCGATCTTCCGCGCGTCGCCGACGAATTGCGCGCCTACCTGATCGAATCGGTCGCCAGCGTCGGCGGCCATTTCGGCGCCGGGCTGGGCGTGGTCGAGCTGACCGTCGCACTGCATTACCTGTACGACACGCCACGTGACCGCCTCGTATGGGACGTCGGCCACCAGGGCTATCCGCACAAGATCCTCACCGGCCGCCGCGATCGCATCACCACGATCAAGGCGCGCGGCGGCCTCGCGCCATTCCTGCGCCGCGCCGAAAGCGAGTACGACACCTTCGGCGTAGGGCACGCATCGACGTCCGTTTCCGCCGCGCTTGGCATGGCCATTGCGTTGCAACGCCGCGGCGATGCCCGCAAGGTGGTCGCGGTGATCGGCGATGGCGCAATCACCGGCGGCATGGCCTACGAGGCGCTGAACCACGCCGGCGGCGCGCAGCCGGACATGCTGGTCGTGTTGAACGACAACGGCATGTCGATCAGCGAAAACGTGGGCGGGCTCGATCGCACACTCGCGCGCTTGCGCGCGGGCGAGGCTGGTGAATCGGGGCCGCATCCGGAGGCACTGTTCGAGGAACTCGGCTTCGCCTACTCCGGTCCGGTGAATGGGCACGACCTGCCGCAACTGCTTGCCGCCCTGCGCGCCGTGAAGGACAAGCCCGGCCCGCAGCTGCTGCACGTGGTCACCACCAAGGGCAAGGGTTACGCACCCGCCGAGCTCGCGCAAATCGAATACCACGCGGTCGGCAGGTTCGACCCGGTACTCGGCGTCACGCACGCGGCCGGGAAGGCCCCGACCTACAGCGATGTGTTCGGCGACTGGCTGTGCGACATGGCCGCGGCCGATAAGCGCCTGGTCGCGATCACGCCGGCAATGCGCGAAGGCTCGGGGATGGTGCGCTTCTCGCATGCCTTTCCGGATCGCTATTTCGATGTCGCGATCGCCGAGCAGCACGCCGTCACGCTGGCCGCGGGGCTCGCCTGCGAAGGCATGAAACCAGTGGTCGCGATCTATTCGACCTTCCTGCAGCGCGCGTACGACCAGTTGATCCACGACGTCGCGCTGCAGAGCCTCGATGTCACTTTCGCGATCGATCGTGCCGGCGTGGTCGGCCCCGACGGTGCCACCCACGCGGGCAGTTTCGATCTTGCGTATCTGCGCTGCATCCCGAATATGGTCGTGATGGCCCCCGCCGACGAAAGCGAATGCCGGCGACTGCTGACCACGGGTTTTCGCCATGGCGGCCCCGCGGCGATCCGTTACCCGCGCGGCAGCGGTCCGGGTATCGCGATCGATCCCGCGCTGGACCCCTTGCCGATCGGCCGGGCCGAGGTCCGGCGACACGGACGCGGCCTCGTACTGCTTGCGTTCGGCTGCACCGTCACCCCCGCCGAAACCATTGGCGCGGAACTCGACGCCAGCGTCGTCAACATGCGTTTCGTGAAACCGCTGGACGAGGAACTGGTACTGGAGCTCGCGCGCACGCACGATGCATTGGTCACGCTGGAAGACAACACGATCGCAGGCGGCGCGGGGTCGGCCGTGGCCGAACTGCTCGCGGCGCGCGGCGTCGACACGCCGATGCTGCAACTCGGGCTGCCCGACCGATTCCTCGAACATGCCGCCCGCGAGGAGTTGCTTGCCGAAGCGGGGCTGGATGCGAATGGCATCCGACGGGCGATCCTGGCGCGGTTTCCGCAGCACGTACGCACGTCGTCGCTGCGTGATACCGGGTGAGGCCGAGGACGCGTCACGCGAGCGCGTGACACCAACGGCCCTTCTACAATCGAACCGGCCCAGCCTTGTGGCACTGCTCGCGGCCGTTGCGCGCGAACGCGACACCGGCCTCGTCGTTCTTTGATTCGGCGATTTCAAGTACGGTCTGCCAATTGCTGGCGCACAGGCCGCCGACTTTCGGTCCGAGTTCGAAGGATCTCCGCGCGTCGGCATCGGCCGCCACGTAATCGCGCAGCAGGATTTCGACCTCGGCGCGCAACTGCAGGATGTCGGGCGCATCGGGGGATAGCTTCAACGCCGCATCGATCTTCTCCAGTGCGTCCTGGTACTTGCCGGCGCTTTCGTCGGCGCGGGCGCCATCCAGATACCCGTCCACGGCCGGGTCGCGCAGCGGCGCGACCTGCACCACGGACTTGTCCGATACGTTGGCCGCGCGAATGGCTTCAACCATGGCGGCAGGCGAGACGCGGTCGGCCGCGGGCGAAGACAAGGGTGGATGCGAGCAGCCGGCCAGCAGCGCGGCCAAGGCGACAGCGCCCCACGCGGCGCAGGTGGAATGGTGATTCATGCAGGGCTCCGAAGGACTTCCGCGGCTATGGATGCGCGCCCGTGGCGGGCGACGACTGCGCATCGTTGCTGCCGCCACCGAACAGGTTTTCCAATCGCTGCAAATAGCAGTGATTCTGCACCGTCGGTGCGTATCCATCAATGAAGGGATATTGCCTGGCGCCGTCGCACTGCGGCAGGCTGCCCTGCCCGGTGGCCGGATCGATCCACGCGTACTGGAGGCCGTCGCCGATCGACGTGGTCAGCGGCGCGCTGGGCATCTTCTCGAACAACTTCATCCATACGCGCAGCGCACCGGTCGAACCCCACAAATGCGTCGGCTGGTTGTCGTCGCGCCCCATCCACGTGACCGCGAGGCGGTCGCCCGTGAAGCCGGAGAACCACGAATCGCGCTGATGGTCGGAGGTGCCGGTCTTGCCCGCCGCATTCAAGGACGCCAGGGATGAATTGCCGATCGGTGCCGCGGTGCCGTACTCGGTGACCTGCTGCATCATCCATCGCACCAGCCGCTCCGGTTGCTGGTATTCGCCCTTGCCCGGCCTGGTTGCGTACTGCTTCAGCACGTGGCCCTTGGCATCCAGCACGCCCCGCAACGTGAGCAGCGGCAGCGCGTGCCCGTCGGCGGCGAAGAATTCATACAACTGCGCCAGCTGGAACGGCGACATGTCCACCGAGCCCAGCAGCAGCGACGGGTTCGCGTGCACGTCGGCCAGCCCGAACGAACGCAGGAACGCCGCCACGCGGTCCACGCCGAGCTGCAACCCCAGGTGCACGCTGGCAAGGTTGTAGGACTTCGCGAGTGCTTCGACCATCGGCACCTGGCCATGCGAAACATGGTCGTCGTTCTGCGGTGCCCAAAGCTTGCCGTTCGGCAGCTTCATCGAGATCGGCGAATCATCCAGCAACGACGCCACGTTCCAGCGCGACGGATCGGTCAGCGCCATCAGGTAGTAGAACGGCTTCAGGCTGGAGCCGACCGGCCGCCGCGCGTCGTAGGCACGATTGAACCCGTGCGTGTCGGATCCGCGGCCGCCGACCATCGCCAGAACGCTGCCGGTGGAAGGCTCGACCACCACCACTGCGCCCTCCAGCTTGTGGCCGCGCTTGCCCAGCCCGTGCAGTGTCTCGTCCAGCGCCTGTTCGGAATACACCTGCGCGGCCGGATCGAGCGTGGTGTAGACCGCCAGCCCGCCGTTGCGCAATTGCTGGTCGCTGAAATCCTGCTTCAACTGGTTGCGCACCACGTCCATGAAGGCGGGGAAGCGATCCACCACCAGTTGCGGCTTCGGCGTCACGTCCAACGGCGTGGCCCGCGCGGCCTTCCATTGCGCGTCGTTCAACAAACCGGTGGTGCGGAACGCGTCCAGGGCGACGTTGCGGCGCGCCAACGCGCGCTCGGGATTGCGGCGCGGGTCGTAATAGCTTGGGCCGCGCACCATGCCGACCAGCAGCGCGATTTCCTGCGGCCGCAGTGTCTGCACGGGCCGCCCGAAGTAGTACCAGCTCGCCGCGGCGAAGCCGTGCACGGCCTGGTTGCCCTGCTGGCCCATGAATACTTCGTTGCAGTACGCGGCGAGGATCTCGCCCTTGGTGTAATGCGCATCCAGCAGGATCGACAGCAGCGCCTCGTTGAATTTGCGTACCACGGTCTGGTTGCGGTCGAGGAACAGGTTGCGCACCAGTTGCTGGGTGATGGTGGAGCCCCCCTGCACCACGTGCCCCGCGCGCAGGTCGGCCCACGCCGCTCGCGCGATCGAGGACAGGTCGATGCCATGGTTGTTCTTGAAGTCGCGGTCTTCCACCGCCTGCACGCCCTGGACCAGCAGCGTCGGCAACTCCGACAACTGCACGATGATGCGCTCTTCCTGTTCGGCGCCATACAGCGTCGCGATGCGGGCAGGATCGAGATGGGTCTTGCGCAGGGGCTTGTTCGCGGTGAGATCGAATACCGACCGGATGCTGCCGGAACCGAGCGTCACCCGCACCCGGCGCGGCAGCTCGCCGCCGACGGGATCCATGTAGCCGCGCGAGGCGATGATGAACTTGTTGCCGTCCAGGCTGTACGTGCCGGGTACCCGCGCGGCCTGTGCGGCCTCGGTATAACCGGCCATCTGCAGTTCCAGTTCCAGCGTGGCCTTGTCCATCGGCACGCCGGTTTCCAGCAGCTGCGGTCTGCCGTACACGCGGGTCGGCTGGGTGAAATCGATTTCGGTGACGCGCGTCTTGACGCGGTGATCGAGCACCAGCGTGTAGGGCACCACGAAACCGATCGCGAACCCGATGCCGATCAGGATGGGCCAGCGTGCGATGGGCCAGGCACGGGTGATGAACCCGCGCGTGCTTTTGAACCAGGACAAGGCTTTCTGTCTACCCGGAAAGTTCCGCGAAGTTTAGCCGATTGGCACCAAACGCCCGCGCCAACCGGTGCACGGATTCAGCCGCGATTGCCGCTGCGGTCACCACCGCCGCGACACGATGAAATGCCCGCCGCAACCCTTGTCCACCCAGATGCCCGCGCGATTCCAGCCCCATGTCTGGCCTTCGATGCACGCGGCGTCGGAATACTGTCGCTGCAGGCGCACGTGTCCCCGCGCGCCGACGTCGACCTGGCAGAAGTAGCGGCGGTATTGCGGGCTGCCGCAAGGCACCATGAATTCGCGATCCCAACCCGGGCCGGGCCGCCAGGCGCCGTTGCCGGGCGCGAACACGCCGCCGCAACCCTTGTCGACCCAGATGCTGCCCCGGTCGTAGCCCCAGCTGCGGCCTTCGACGCAGGCGGCATCCGAAGTCTGTTGCACGATGCGCACGCCGCGCCAGCCCGGCGGGACCGGGCAGCGCAACAGGTGGTACTGCGGACTGCCGCAGGAAACCGTCTGCTGGCCATAACCCGGCGGTGGCTGGTTCGGATAGTGGTTGGGCGGCGGGGGCGGCGGCCGGTTGCTGTAGGTGACCTGCGCCATCGCGGCGCCTGCCAAGGTCATTCCCACACCCGCAACGATCAACGCAAACCTGCGCATGGTGCGGCCCTCCGGTTGGTATGGCCGCCAGTTTCCACGCGGGAAACTGAACGTCGGCTGCGTGGGCCTCAGTCCCCGCCCGACTCCGCGGCTTTGCCGGTGGACGGGGATTTGGCCGCCCCGCCGCTGCCGCCGCCCTTGGCAGGTTCTGCCGGCTTGTCGCCGGATGATGTCTTCGGCTTCGCCGCATCGCCGGCAAGATTGTGTTTCTTTTCCCTGTCGGATTTGAAATCGGTCTCGTACCAGCCGCTGCCGGCCAGACGGAACGCCGGCGCGGTCACCTGGCGGTGGACCGCGTGCCGCTTGCCGCAATTCGGGCAAACGTCGGGATCGGGGTCGGAGAGCTTCTGCAGGCGCTCGAATTTTTCGCCGCACTCGTCACAGCGGAAAACGTAGATGGGCATCGCGTGCAATACCTGAAGACGATCCCTCCATGATACCGCCACGGCCGTCCACGGTGGCCGGTTGGGCGCGCATTCGGGTGTGCCGCCTATCATGCGGGTCTCGTCCGCCACGCGTCCGCAAGGAAACCCGATGCCTTTTGTCCGTTCCGCAAGCCTCATCCTGATGATCGCCGCCGCCCTGCCCGCCGCACACGCCGCGAATGCACCCGCGCCGCTGTGCCCCGCCACCTGGCCGTCGCAGCCGGCCGCCTGGGTCGCACACATCGAGGAGGTGAATCGCGGGCTGGGCGTTCCCCCCGACTACGCCGCGCGCCACAACCTGGTGCCCCTGCCCGAAGGCAAGGACCTGGTGCAGGCGCCGCGCGACGTGTACGGGCGCAAGGTCGAGATGGCGGCGCCGGCGGCCGCGGCGTTGAAAAAGATGTTCGCGGCCGCCGCGCGCGACGGGGTGAAGCTGCAAACGGTCTCCGGCTTCCGCAGCATCAACTACCAGACGGGGCTGATCCGCCGGAAGCTGAAGAAGGGCATGACGATCCAGGAGGCGCTGTCGATCAACGCGGTGCCGGGCTACAGCGAACACCAGACCGGTTGCGCGGTGGACCTGACCACGCCCGGCGTGCCGGCGGCGGACGGCAGCTTCGCCAAGAGCAAGGCGTTCACCTGGCTGCAGCAGCACGGCGCCGCGTTCGGCTTCCACCTTTCGTTTCCGCCGGGCAACCCGTACGGCTACGAGTACGAGCCGTGGCATTGGCGTTACATCGCGGCGGAACAGCAACCGGCGCATTCGCGGTGACGCGGCGTAGGTTGGCGCCGGGCCGGGCTTCATCCGGCGAAGCCCAACGCGTGCGCCACAGATCCTCGTTGGGCTTCCGCCGATGAAGCCGGCGTCAGCCCAACCTTGTATCGTGATTTTG
>JBIQLN010000024.1:0-54901 GCA_044464225.1 Rhodanobacter sp.
GGCAATTCATCGCAGATGTCCGACGGTGCCGGCGCGGTGCTGCTGGCCAGCGAACAGGCGATCAAGGATTACGGCCTGACGCCGCTGGCGCGCTTCGTGGGGTTCTCGGTTGCCGGCGTGCCGCCCGAAATCATGGGCATCGGTCCGAAGGAGGCCATTCCGAAGGCACTCAAGGCCACCGGCATGAAGCAGGACGACATGGAGTGGATCGAGCTCAACGAGGCCTTCGCCGCGCAGTCGCTCGCGGTGATCAAGGACCTCGGTCTCGACCCCGACAAGGTCAATCCCGAGGGCGGCGCCATTGCACTGGGCCATCCGCTCGGCGCCACCGGCTCCATCCGCATCGCCACGCTCATCCACGGCATGCGCCGGAAGAAGCAGAAATACGGGATGGTCACCATGTGCATCGGCACCGGCATGGGCGCGGCCGGGATTTTCGAGATGGTGTGACATGGCGTGCCCGGTGACAGCCGTCGTTGACTGACGTGCCGATGCCGGTCGTGCTGGTGATGGGCGTGTCCGGTTGTGGCAAGACCACCGTCGGCCGCGCCCTCGCCCAGCGCCTGGGCTGGTGTTTCCGTGACGGGGATGAGTTCCACGGTCCGGCCAACGTCGAGAAGATGCGTGCCGGTGAGCCGCTCGGCGATGCCGATCGCGCACCCTGGCTGGCCGCCATCGCGCATTGGGTGGATGCGCGCTCGCGCGACGGTAAATCCGCCGTCATGGCCTGTTCGGCGCTGAAGCGGCGCTATCGCGATTTCCTGCGCGATCAGCGGCCGCAGGCGTGGTTTCTTTATCTTCGCGTGCCGCGCGGCGAACTGGAACGACGATTGCAGACACGCCACCACCCATTCATGTCGGCATCCCTGCTGGACAGCCAATTGCAGGCCCTGGAAGAACCGGACAGCCGCGAACCGCGAACGATCACCCTCGATGGTGCCGCTGACATCGAGGCGGTGGTCGAGTCCGCGTTGCGCGGATTGCGCGTCCGCGACCTCTGTCGCTGACATCCCACGGCAGCGGTGAGGGTCCGGTCGCTTTCGACGAGTCGGCAGATGCGACTTGGCGTCGCATCTCGACGACGGCCCTGTCGCCCTTCGTCGCGCAACCGGGTGCCGAATGTTCCAAGCTCCCGGAACGCGGGCAGCAGACTCTCCCCGAGCGGGGTCAGCGCGTAGAACGCAAACTCGCTGTCGACTTCGCAACCAGCCCCGCGATTTCCAGCTCGCGCAAATTGCGCGTCAGCTCTTTCGCGCTGATTCCGGCAATCGTGCGAAGCAGTGCGTTGAACCGCTGCTCGCCGCCCAGCAGCAGCGCGCGCAGCACCAGCATCTTCCAGCGCCCCCGATGGTGTTGATGGCCTTTTCCAACTGGCAGTCCGCCGCTGCGTCCCGGATTCCCTCCGGCGGCTCCAACTGCCCGCTTTTCCGGGCTGCTTGGGTCATGCGGTTACCTCGAGGTGCGTTGATGCGGCGTGCCGCCCGGACCATCGTTGGTGTCCTCGCTGAAGCATATGGGAGCCACGCATGACTCGAACCATTCTGGTCACGGGCGCTACCGGCAAGACGGGACGCCGGCTGGTGTCGCTGCTGCAGAATCAGGACGTCACGGTACGTTCCGCAAGCCGTACTCCGCGGGCAGGACAAGCCGGGTTCGACTGGCTGCAGCCTGCACGCCATGCGGACGTCCTCGACGACATCGATGCGATCTACCTGGTTCCGCCCGCGATGATCGAAAACCCGGCACCCATCGTCGAACCGTTTGTTGCCACCACCGCACGCGCGGGCGTTCGCCGGCTGGTACTGCTGTCATCGACGGGCGTCGAATTTCCCGGCGAACCGCGCGGAAGCGGGCGCCGCAAACTGGAAGCGCTGGTGCGGGCGGCCGGCCTGGAATGGACGATCCTCAGGCCATCCGGGTTCATGCAGAACTTTTCGGAAGGATTCCTGTTGCCCGTGGTTCTCCATGGCCTCATTCCCAACCCGGCCGGAAGCGGCAAGGTTGCGATGGTCGACGCCGGCGACATCGCGGCGGTTGCCGCAAGGATCCTCACAGCTGAAGGTGCAACCCACGCCGGCCAGACCTGCGACGTGACGGGTCTGCAACCCATCGACTTCCTTGAAGTTGCCGACACGATTTCACGCCATGCGCACCGTGCGGTCAGTACCGTTCCCATGACATCCCGAGCGTTCCATGAGCTGCTGGAAAACGCCGGCGTCCCGCAGGACCATGCCGCCATGCTGGTACGCGACCAGGACGCCGTCCGCAATGGCGCGGCGGCAACCGTAGCCGACACCGTCAACCGTCTTCTCGGCCGCACCCCGATCGATTTTGCGACCTTCGCATCCGGTGCGTCGGGCGCGTGGCAGGTCACTCCAGCGATGGCGTGATGCGATCGCGGCGGCTCTTGATCAGGCTGGCGACGGTGGTGCTCGCGAGGATCGACAGGATGACCACCAGCGACAGCCAGGTCGGGATCTCCGGAACCACGTGGATCGGCTCGCCGCCGTTGAGGAACGGCAGGCTGTTGCCGTGCATGGCTTCGATGATCAGCTTGATCCCGATGAAGCCCAGCACCAGCGCAAGACCAAAGCTCAGGTAGACGAGCCGCTTGAGCAATCCGCCGATCAGGAAATACAGTTCGACCAGGCCGAGCAGCGCGAAGGCATTGGTCGCGAACACGATGTAGGGTTCATTCGTCAGGCCATAGATGGCCGGAATCGAGTCGAGCGCGAACAGGATGTCGGTCATGCCGATGGCGATCATCACCATCATCATGGGCGTGAAGTACCGCTTGCCGTCCCTGACGGTGGACATGTTCGCGCCGTCGTATTCCGTGGTGAACGGCAGGACCTTTTGCGCGGCGCGTACCAGGAAGTTGGGTTCGTACGCCTCGTCCTTGTCGTGTTTTTCGAAAGCCAGCTTGGCGGCCGTCAGGATCAGGAACAGGCCGAACAGGTAGAACACCCAACTGAAGTGGGCGATCGCCGCCGCGCCGATCAGGATGAAGATGGTGCGCAGGACAAGCGCGATGACGATGCCGATCAGCAGCACCTTCTGCTGGAATGCGCGCGGCACCGCGAAGCTCGACATGATGATCACGAACACGAACAGGTTGTCGATCGACAAGCTGTATTCGGTGATGTAGCCGGCGAAGTATTCGACGCCGTGATCCCTGCCCCAGACCGCCGTCAGGCCCAGCCCGAACAAAATCGACAACGACACGAAGAAGGCCGTCCAGGCGCCGGCCTCCTTGAGGGACGGTTCGTGCGCGTTGCGGATGTGCGTGAAGAAGCTGAGCGCGAGCAGCGCGACGATGCCGGCAGCCGTGACCAGCCAGATCCAGAGTGGTACTTGCATTCGCTGAAGCGTCCTGTGGGGCGGCCCTGGGGCGATCGAGCCGGTTCAGAGTATCAATGCCAGCGCAAATATGCCCAGCATCATGAATGCGGTGGCAATCTTGATCGCGGTGCCGATCAGCAGGCCGATCCACGTACCCACGCCGACCCGCGCGGCGTGCTCGACCCGGCTGCCGCTCGCCAGTTGCCCGATGACCGCACCGACGAACGGCCCGAGGATGATGCCGGGGATGCCGAAGAACAGCCCCACGATCGTGCCGATGAAGGCGCCCCACACCGCCGCCTTGCTGGCGCCGTAGCGACGGGCGCCATAGCTGCCGGCCACGAAGTCGAACACGATCGAGAACGCCGCCAGCAGCGCCAGGAACACGACCACCCAGGCGGGGATCGTTTCGAAACGGCCCACCCACGCCGCCAGCAGCATGCCGCCGAACATCACCGGTATGCCCGGCAGGTTCGGCAGGATCGAAGCCACGAACCCGGCGGCAATGATGATGCCGGCGATGACATACCAGAGGATGTTCCAGTCCATGGGCGGAGGATAGCGGCTCTTTTCCCTTCGCCCGGAAAGGAGGGGTATAGCGCGACGCCCTACTGCCTCGGTACGAGCTGCAAGGTCAACACCTCGAAGGGTTGCAGCGTGATGGTGACCGGCTTGTCGGCGCTGAGGGTTTTGGGCACCTCGTCACCACCCGTGTGCCACACGTCGCTCACGTCGAACGAGCGCGCGGCATTCGTCGGCAACTGCAGTTTGCGCGCCGCGTCCAGGATCGCAGGCTGCGGCTTGTCGTCGGGATTGCGCAATGTGATGAACGCCTTTCGCGGCGACCACGCCGCCCAGCCGTAAACCTCCAGCCGCCCGGGGTCGCCACCGATCCAGTGGGTGTCGCGCAGTACTTCGGCGTTCGCGCGCGACCATCTGGCTGCTTCAGCCAAGGTGCCCCAATCCCGTGTCGTCAGCAGCGACGGCGTGATGTACATCTCCTGCAAGTCGGTGCCCGTGGCGAAATACGAATGCACCTCGTTGGCGAAGTCGTGACCGGGATCCGTGTCCAGGTGCAAGGCATGTTGGGCGTAGATGATCCCGTGCAGCATCAGCGAATTGATCGGAAACAATGGCCCCTTCTCGACGATGTTGCGGTAGGTCTGCTCGTCGCGATAGGTGATCCATCGTTCGCGATACGGCCCCGCGCCGGTGAAGTTGTGGTCGTAGCCACCACGCCAGATCGAATCGGCCCAGCGCAACCAGAACGGCGAAGCCCAGGTGCCGGTGGTGAGATTGATGAAGGTATTCGGTTTGGCGGTACGGATGTCTTCGATCAACTGGATGGCGGCCGCAAAATCGCTGTCGAACCGGCTGCCCGGGTACACCGTGTCGACATTGCCGGTGCCGTCGAACTTGAACTGGTTGACGCAATCATCGTTCAGCAACGTCATCACCACGCGGTGGAAGCGCTTCCAGTATTTCGGACCGGACAGCGCAAGGCCGTTGTCGACGATCTCGTAGCCGGACTTCCTGCCGTTATCGATGCGTGCGTCGTGCGGTTTGCCGTAACCGCCCCACGGCGACAGCCATACGCCTGGCGCGGCGCCGTACTTTTCGGCCGCCTTGCACAATGGAACGAAGCCATGAGGAAATGCCTTCGAGAAATTCCAGCTTCCGCTGTAATCATCCCACCCGTCGTCGAACAGGAACGAGTCCATTCTGACGTGGCGCTTCGCGACCAGTTCCCTGCCGAACGCGTTGATGCGATCCAGCGCCTCGGCCTCGGTGTACGGCGTGAAATAGCCGATGTCATACCAGGAGTTGTAGTGCAGGAACGGGCGATACGGGTGCGCGCGTTCGCGTTCGATGTAGTGCGCGAAATCGCGACGCAGCTGACCGGGGCGCGCGACGCCGATCACCGCCGAGTACGCCACCGACTGCCCTTTCGCCAACGGCAGCGTGCGCTCGACCCACAGTTTGACCTTGCCGCGCCATGCGACGGCTTTGGACATCGGGTGTTCGAAACCCAGCCAGTCGTCGTGCGACACCACTGGCGAACCATCGACCGAGCCGTCCACGATCGCATCGGCCGCATCGGCGCCGAACAGCGACACCCTGCTGATGGGTGCGTCGCCGTTCACCGCGGTGATGGTGACGATCTCGCGCAGGTAATTCGAACCTTCGCGCTGGACCAGCTTCCAGTGGAAGCGAAGGTTGCCTTTCGGCCCGAGGAACGTGCCCTCAACGGCCTTGCCCGGAACGCGTTCGGCCAGGCGTGAGGCGTGGGGATCCACGGGCAGCGCGACTTCGCGCAAGCCGTCCTGCAGGCGGAAAACCGTGGTTCCGATCGTGCTTCCATCCTTGAGGGTCACCGAGAACGGATCGGTGACCTGGATGGTCGCCTTGTTCCGTTCATCGGTGACGACGAGGTCGGACAACACGCCGCCCTGCACTTTCCATGTGGCCGCGACGACCGCATTGCCGAACTCG
Source organism: Rhodanobacter sp. (assembly GCA_044464225.1). Taxonomy (GTDB): domain Bacteria; phylum Pseudomonadota; class Gammaproteobacteria; order Xanthomonadales; family Rhodanobacteraceae; genus 66-474. The sequence continues at coordinate 5,836 of JBIQLN010000024.1, forward strand.
GCTTTCCCCGCCTGCGCATTCATAGATGCGTGGGCGAATCCCGCGCTGGCGGAGAACGCGGCGCCGCCCAGCAGCACCCACACGATCCAATGCCCCGGCACGCGCGCGGTGCGCGAAGTTTTGAGCCGCATCCAGTTGTCCCGGTCGCGCGGGCCGAGCCCGCACGGTCATTGTGCCGGAAACGCGTCCGCTAACGCCTGGACGGGATGAAGTCGCGCTCGGTTCGCCGCGCAGGCCGCGGCCAGGGGCAGATCATCGGCACCTCGCGCCGATAGCGGCGATAGTCCTCGCCGTGCGCGGCAATCAGGTCGCGCTCTTCCAGCAGTCGCACCGCGAGCAGGATGTAGCCCGTGGTCGCAATCGCAAACAGGAGGTGTCCCGTCGTCATCCGTGGTCTCGCCCAGAACGCGATGATGAAGCCCAGCATCAGCGGATGCCTCACGATCCGGTAGTAGAAGCTCTCGACGAATTCCGGTGGCGTGTAGGCTCGGCCGTGCACGCGCAACCAGACCTGCCGCAGGCCGAACAAGTCAAAGTGGTTGATTACGAAGGTACTGCTGAGGACGATCAGCCAGCCGATGGCGGACAGTCCGTACAGCAACCACCATGCCCAGCCACGCCCCACGTCCCAGACCGTGCCCGGCAACGGCCGCCACTGCCAGTACAGCAGGATCAGCGCCAGGCTGCTTGCCAGCACGTAGGTGCTGCGCTCGATCGACGGGCTCATCCATCCCGCCAACCACCGCTTGAAACCCCGGCGCGCCATGCCGCTGTGCTGGACTGCGAAGATGCCCAGCAGGACGAGATCGATCACGAGCGCCTGCAACAGGCTGGCCGTGGCAAATCCCCGGTTCACGGTATGCGGTACGAACGAAACGTCGGCGACAAACGCGATCGCATACAGGAAAGTCAGGAAAAACACGGCGTAGCACAACACGCCGTAAAGAAAAATCGAAGCACTACGCATGGCGATTCTCCACCCGCATTCAACACCCGGATATGGAAGAACACCGCTCCGCGGGGATTTGCGACATGACTCTCGGCCAGGCGGCCGCTCAGCCTTCCAGCATTGCCTTCCAGCGATCCTTCGCTTCGAGCCACCAGTATTGCGCCTGCGCACCCAGGTAGCCGAGCGGCCGCCGGGCCGACTGCAGGCCGAACGAGGCGAATTCGCGCCAGCCCTCGCCACCCTCGGCGATGGCATCGGCCAGCAGTTCGCCCGCGGCACAGGTCGGCGCGGTGCCGTGACCGCCAAACGCCTGCATCCACCACAACCCGTCCCCGCGCGTGCCGAGCTGCGGCATCTGGTGGCGTGCATAGCTCATCAGCCCCGACCACGCGTAATCGGCCTTCACCCCTTCGAGCTGCGGGAATACGCGCAACAGGTCCCGCATCAGCAGTTGCTTCACGGTCCGGGCCGAACGATTGCGGATGGAGATGCGGCCGCCCCACAGCAGGCGCGTATCCTTGAGGGGCCGGTAGTAGTCGAAGGCGAAGCGGGTGTCGTAGATCGCGGCTTCGGTGTGCAGGCATTCCTGCATGCGTGCGCCCAGCGGTTCGGTCGTCATCACGTAGGTGGCGATCGGCAGGATGGCCCGATCGATTTCACGCTCGAGCCCGGCGAGATAACCACCGCACGCCAGCACCACGGTTTGCGCCTTGACTTCGCCCGAATCGGTGCGGATCCGCCAGCCGGCGCCGTTGCGCTCGACCCGCCGCACCCGGGAATGCTCGTGGAAGCGCGCACCCTGCCCCTGCGCCGCACGCACCATCCCGTGCAGGTAATCGATCGGATGCAGGTGCAGCGCATGCCGTTCGAACAAGCCGTCGTGATAGCACCGGCTGTGGATCACCGCGCGAAGCTGCTCTTCCGGCAGCCACTCCCACTCGACGCCGTAGGTTTCCTTCAACAGGCGCTGGCGCGTGCGCAGGACCTCGGGGTCGCGAAACCAGTTCGCCCAGATCACGCCCGCGTCCACGGCGTCGCAATCGATCGCGTATCGGGCGATGCGCTGGCGGATGAGGTTCACGGCTTGCGTGGTGGCACCGTACAGGAGCCGCGCGCGTTCGGCGCCCAGCTGCCCGAGCAATGCATCCTCGCCCAACGAGTAGCCGCCGAACACGAAACCGCCATTCCGGCCGGATGCGCCGTGGCCGATCCCATGACGCTCCAGCAGCACCACGTCCCGTACGCCGCGCTCGGCAAGCCCCAGCGCGAGGCACACGCCGGCATAACCACCGCCGACAATTGCGATGCGGGCTTCGCATTCGCCGTCGAGCGGCGGCAACGATTCGAAGGGACGGGCGCTCGCGGTGTACCAGGTTTCCGACATCATGCGCGAAGCATAGCGGCTGTTGACCGGCGAGTGCCGCGCCCGCGCGAAAAGTCGGTCAGAGCGAAGTTTCGCAGGGCGGGCTGATCCCGGACTCGTTCCGGGAGAAGCCCAGCGGCCGAAACCGGGAGGACGCGACATCGGGATCTACCGCCGCCGTCGTTGGGCTTCGCTGCGCTCAGCACCAACCTACAAGAACAGCGCCGTGGCCAAGTTTGGGAGTGGGACTTCCCCCGGACCCGTTCCGGGAGAAGCCCGACAGCCGGGACCGGACGATGGGACATCGCCGGTAAGCGGGATCTATCACCGTCGTGGTTGGGCTTCGCTGCGCTCGGCACCATCCTGCAAGAGCAGGCGCCACGGCAAAGACCGCTAGCCCGCTCCGTTACCCGACACCAGGTGCCGCAATTCGGGGTCGGCAGACGCGAAGTGCAAGGTCGCGCGCACCATGCCGGCCTTGTTGCCGCAATCGAATCGCGTACCCGCGAATCGATGCGCCAGCACCGGCGTTTCCCCGAGCAATGCCGCGATCGCATCGGTCAGCTGGATTTCGCCACCCGCCCCGGGGGTGGTTTGTTCGAGCAGCTCGAAGATGCGCGACGGCAGCACATAACGGCCGACCACCCCGAGATGGGAGGGCGCGTCCTGGGGTCGCGGCTTTTCCACGATGTGGCGGATCCGGTCACCGGCTCCTTCGACGTCGACGATGCCGTACTTGCCGGTGTCGGAGGGCGGCACTTCCTCGACCGCCAGCACGCCGGCCTTGCCGTCGGCCGCGCGATCGGCCATCTGGCGCAGCGCACCGGGGCCCTCGTTCACGATCAGGTCGTCAGGCAAGATGATGCCGAACGGTTCGTCACCCACCACCGGCTTGGCACACAACACCGCGTGGCCGAGACCCAGCGCCTGTTCCTGCGTGACATAGACACAGCGCACGTGCGGTGGCAGGAGGCCCTGCACCATGGCCAGCAACTCGCGCTTGCCGGCGCGCTCCAGGGTTTCTTCCAGCTCGTAGGCGGAATCGAAATAGTCGGCAATCGAATGCTTGTAGCGGTTGGTGACGAAGATCAGCGTGTCGGCGCCGGCATCGACCGCTTCGTCCACCGCGTACTGGATCAACGGACGATCCAGTACCGGCAACATCTCCTTGGCGACGACCTTGGTGGCGGGAAGAAAGCGGGTACCCAGACCTGCAACGGGAAATACAACCTTGCGCAATCGAGTCACGTCTTGTCCTTGATTGTTGCGATTCTCAAACCAACCTGCTCACGCCACGTCGTCACTGCCTCGCTGCAGCGGCACCACTTCGGCGATATGCGCCGGCTCGCCGGAGTCCCAGCGAAAAGTGGGCAGCAGTGCGGCGACGCAGCGACGCAGCGCCTCCTCGTCGAAGCGTTGCACCGCTTCGGTGGCACGCGCAAGCTGTGTCGCGACCAGCGCGGCGGACTGCTGGCGTGGCGCGGCTTCGAAGATCTTCGGATGCGAGGTGCCGTGGTAATTCTCGAGCGGGTGGAACAATTCCTCGAACAGCTTTTCGCCGGGACGCAGGCCCGTGTAGAGGATGGAAATGTCGCGACCCGGCTGTTTGCCGGCCAGGCGGATCATCTGCTCGGCGAGATCGCGGATGCGGATGGGCTCGCCCATGTCGAGCGCGAAGGTCTCGCCGCCCCGGCCCATCGCCATCGCCTGCAGGATCAATTGGCAGGCTTCCGGAATCGTCATGAAGTATCGCGAGATTTCCGGATGGGTGACGGTGACCGGACCGCCCGCGGCGATCTGGCTGCGGAACAGCGGCACCACCGAACCTGCCGAATCCAGCACGTTGCCGAACCGGACGGTGACGAACTTCGTGGCATGGCCCTCGGCCACGGTTTGGCAGACGATCTCGGCTACGCGCTTGCAGGCACCCATCACGCTGGTCGGGTTTACCGCCTTGTCGGTCGAGATCAGCACGAAGCTCTCGACCCCGTGCCGAACCGCGTGTTCTGCCACCGTGCGCGTGGTCAGCGCATTGTTGCGGAACGCCTCGCGCAACTGGTTCTGCAACAGCGGCACGTGCTTGTAAGCGGCAGCATGGAACACGCGCTGCGGCTTGGCGAGTGCAAAGGCATTGGAACACGCGGCGGCGTCACCGCAGTCGCCAATCAGGCAGCGCAACAACAATTCCGGATATTGCGCGCGCAATTCCCGCTCGATGCGGTAGAGGTTGTATTCCGAAAGTTCCAGGATCGTCAGCTCGGAAGCCCCCAGGCGCGCGATCTGCCGGCACAGTTCCGAACCGATCGAACCGCCACCACCGGTGACCAGCACGCGCTGCCCGGTGAGGCTGCGGCGGATCGCGTTCCATTCCAGCTTCACCGGATCGCGTCCCAGAAGGTCCTCGATCGCGACCTCCTTGAGCTCGTTGAATTGCGCGCGCCCGGAAACCACGTCGTCGAGCCGCGGCACGGTGCGGAAAGGCAGGCCCGTGGCCTCGCACAGGCTGACCACGTGGCGCATTTCATCCTTGTCCGCCGATGGCATCGCAATCAGCAGCATCTCGCCGCCAACCCTGCGTGCAAGCTCGGCCAACTCCTCCGTGCCGCCCAGCACCGGCACGCCATGCAGGCGCGACCCCCGCAGCGAGGTGTCGTCGTCGATGAAGCCGACGGGGATGTAACGCGAATCGCGGCGCAGGTCGCGCACCAGCGCCTCGCCGGCGCGTCCGGCACCGATCACCAGCACGCGATGGCTGTGCCTGGCATGAAACAGGTCGAGCTGGCTGTCCTTCCAGTAGCGATAGGCGAGCCGCGGCGCACCGAGAAAAATCGCCAATAGCACGGGGTAGATCAGCAGCACCGATCGCGAAATGCCGTACATCCGGTTGTACAGGAACAACGCCAGGTAGATCACCACCGCGCCTGCAACTACCGCGCGCAGGATGTTCCAGAGGTCGGGCACGCTCGCGAAGCGCCACAGGCCCTTGTACAAGCCGGTCCAGAAGAACATCGCGGCCTGCACACCGAGCACGATCAGCGTCTGCCAGCTCAACAACTCGAGCCGCTGGCCGTAAGGCAGCATCGCGTAGCGCAGCGTGTTGGCGAGCCACCACGCCAGCAGCGTCACCGCGAGGTCGTGGAGCACGACCGCGGAACGGGGATGAATCCTCCCGGAGAGACTAGGCAGTTTCATGTGGCCTGCCTCCCGTCACGGCGGCCAGGCAGGCTCGCTTGCCGGCACACCAGACCACCCCCGCGAGCACGTATGCCGCCACCGCGCACCACATGCCACGCATCGGCCAGCGCACCGCCAGCCATGCCAGTGGAGCGACCACCGCAAGATTCCAGATCATGTAAGCCACATCCGTGCGCGCATGGCTCCAGTTTACCCTTACCAGCCACTGATACAGATGCTGACGATGCGGCGCGTACCAGCGCTGGCCACCGAAGGCGCGGCGCGCGAGCGTCAGCCCGCTGTCGACCAGGAACGTCGAAGGCAGGATCACGCATCCCCACAGCGTGGCAGCATTCCGCTGGACAAGGAGCGCGGCAATCGTGCCTAGTGCGAGTCCGAGCGATCCCGACCCCACGTCGCCCATGAAGATACGCGCCGGTGGCACGTTGAAAAACAGAAACCCGAGGCAGCCCGCCGCCGAGGCAAACGCGAATGCGGCGAGGCCGACCTGGCCTTCCCAGGCCGCAAGCAGGCCGTAACCGAGCATCACGAACAATCCCTGTTGCCCCAGGATGCCGTCGATGCCGTCCATGAAATTGTGTGCATTGATGAAACCGACCAGTACGACGATGAGCGGGAGCAGCGCCGTCCATCCGAAGGTGGCGGGCCACGACCCCGGCACGAGCACGACTACGGCAACCAGCAACGACGCGAGGACGTGCACGGTCAGCCGGGGCAGCACCGGCAATGGCGCATGATCATCGCGCCAACCGATGAGGGCAACCGCGAGGATCGCCGCCGCAATCGCGCCGACGCGCACCAGACCTGCTGCAGGGTCCAGTCCATACCACGCAGGCAACCCCGCCAGCACCGCCGCGGCAGCGATCCCGATGCCGCCACCGCGCGGCGTTGCCTGCGTGTGGGAACGCCGTTTACCGGGCAGGTCGAGCAGGCCGCGTCGTCGGGCGTAAACCAGCGCGAGCGATGTCAAGACCAGCGCCAGGGCCAGCGCACCAAGCGTGCTCAGCAGTAGCGGGACGGCAGCTTGCATTTGTTCGAACTGCCCACTCGAAGCGGCTATTGTGAAAATCAGGCCATCGAAGGCCGTTCCGGTACCCGATGGTTCCGAATGGAACGGTTGGCCCGTGCCTATGACAATGCGGCGCCCAGGGACGATCGCATTATTCGCTCACCACGCTGTGGATGGGACGCACCGTGCCCCAGCTCTTGCAGCTCGGACACTGCCAGTGGTGCGCCTTGGCTCCGAACCCGCAGTGATTGCACCGGTACATCGCCCGGCCTTCCAGCAATTTGTGGGTGAGATCGCGCAGGATCAGGAAGTTTTCACGCGCCTCCCCCTCGGTCCGGCCCATGGTGGCGTCGATCAGGGCCATCATCCCGCGCACCGAGGGCCGCTGCCGCAACTGGCCGGTCAGGAAGTCGATGGCGGCGCGCTCGCCTTCGCGTTTCTGGTAAAGGTCGGTCAACGCCAGCACCGGCGTGATGCCGTGGTAGCGGTCCACGACGTGTCCGAGGAATTTTTCGGCGCGATCCATCTCGCCCGCATGTGCGTACGCATCCAGCAGCGGCGGCAGGATCTCCGGCACGAAATCGACATCCGCATCGACCGCCTGCTCGAATGCCAGCACGGCTTCGTTCCAGCGTCCCTCTTCCGCGAACAAATGCCCGCTGATCATGTAACCACGCACGCAGCCCGGCTGGCTGGCGAAGGCCTCGTCGAGGTAGGCCCGGGCTTCGGCGCGCGCGCCATGCTGGCGTGATTGCTCGGCCAGTTCACACTGGAATTGCGCGATGGTGGCGGCTTGCGATTCGCCGGTCATCTTTTCCAGCCGGCGTGCATGGCCGATCGCCTTGTGCCAGTCGCGTTCGTGCTGGTAGATCGCGATCAGGTGGCGCAGCGCCGACGGAGCGTGCGCGTCCATCGCGACCAGATCGTCGAACAGCGCCTCGGCGCGATCGAGCAACCCCGCGCGCATGTAGTCCTCGCCCAGTTCCAGCAAGGCGACGGTGCGTTCGGCTTCGGACAGGTTGGAGCGGCTGACCAGGTGCTGGTGCACGCGGATTGCCCTGTCCACCTCGCCGCGGCGGCGAAACAGGTTGCCCAGCGCGAGATGGGTTTCCACCGTGTCGCGGTTGAACTCGGCCAGTTTCATGAAGACTTCGATGGCCTTGTCGGGCTGCTCGTTGAGCAGGTAGTTGAGGCCGCGGAAGTAGTGCGAGGAAAGTTCGGTCACCCGTGCGCCCGAGCGGCGCGCGGTGGCGTGGCGGCCGATGATCCAGCCGAGCCAGCCCACCAGCGGGAGCAGCAGGAGCAACAACAGCAAAGGGTCTGTGGGAAGGAAGTTCACCGATCTCTCCGGCGCCGCGCCCGGCATCCTTCGAAACCCCGTTCGAAGCGGCTGTCGTGAAAAGTCGGAGCCCGCCCCCGAAACGGTTCCGACCGCAGGCCAGGGACGGCCGTTCTGGTGTGTGTCAACCGGGTAGCCATTGGCGCGGAGGGAGCCCGAACGAGGCTGCGATCGAGGACGATCGCAAAAATGGCGCCGCCACCCATGCCCGTCTCACGGCGTGTCGTTGCGGCCTTCGTTGACCCGCTGCCGCAGTTCCTTGCCCGGCTTGAAGTGCGGAACATGCTTGCCCGGCAACGCCACGGCCGTGCCGGTCTTGGGGTTTCGCCCGGTGCGCGGTGGCCGATAGTGCAGCGAGAAACTGCCGAAGCCGCGGATCTCGATGCGATCGCCGCTCGCCAGCGCCATGCTCATCTGCTCGATCACATTGCGAACCGCCAATTCGACATCCGCGAACGCCAGGTGCTTCTGGCGTTCCGCGAGCGCGGCGATCAATTCGGATTTCGTCATGGATGGCAACGTGCGGTGACCTTGAGGACTGACGGGGATGGGCCACGCACACGCGCTCCCATTCCACGGTACCGCCCGCATCGGCGATGCGGTACCGTCGTGCCACAAAAAACACAAGTCCTTGTACAGACTTACTCCGACTTGTTCAACTGCTCTTTCAACAGAGCGCCCAACTTGGTGGTGCTCCGGTCCGCATGCTGGTTCTGGTACTCGGACAGCGTTTCGGCCATCTCATCCTCGTCCTTGGCGCGGATCGAGAGCTGCAACATGCGGCCCTTGCGATCCATGCCGATGAACTTGGCTTCCACCTGTTCGCCCACCTTCAGGTGCTGGCTGAGATCGTCGATGCGGTCCTTCGAGAAATCGCGCGCCGAGAGGTAGCCCTCGATGCCCTCGGCCAGATCGACCACCGCACCCTTGGCATCCACTTCACGGACGGTGCCGGTGAGGATCGCGCCGCGCGGATGCGCCGCCATGAACTGGCCGAACGGATCCTGCTCGAGCTGCTTGATGCCTAGGCTGATGCGCTCGCGCTCCGGATCGACCGCCAGCACCACGGCATCGACTTCCTCGCCCTTCTTGAAGTCGCGGACCAGTTCCTCGCCATTGCCCTGCCAGGAGATATCGGACAGGTGCACGAGGCCATCGATGCCGCCGTCCAGGCCCACGAAGATGCCGAAGTCGGTGATCGACTTGATCGCGCCGTGCACCTTGTCGCCCTTCTTGAAGGTCGCCGCAAAAGCTTCCCAAGGGTTGGATTGGGTCTGCTTCATGCCCAACGAGATGCGGCGGCGCTCTTCGTCGACGTCCAGCACCATCACTTCGACTTCGTCGCCGACCTGCACCACCTTGGCCGGGTTGACGTTCTTGTTGGTCCAATCCATCTCCGACACGTGCACCAGGCCTTCGACGCCCGGTTCCAGCTCCACGAAGCAGCCGTAATCGGTGACGTTCGAGACCTTGCCGAACAGGCGAGTGCCCGACGGATAGCGGCGGGTGATGCTGACCCACGGATCGTCGCCGAGCTGCTTCAGGCCCAGCGAAACACGGTTGCGCTCGCGGTCGAACTTCAGCACGCGCACGTCGAGCTCGTCGCCGACATTGACGACTTCCGACGGATGCCGCACGCGCTTCCACGCCATGTCGGTGATGTGCAGCAGGCCGTCGATGCCGCCGAGGTCCACGAACGCGCCGTAATCGGTGAGGTTCTTGACCACGCCGTGCAGGATCGCGCCTTCCTGCAGCTTCTCCAGCAGCTGCTCGCGCTCCTCGGAGTGCTCGCTCTCGACCACCGCGCGGCGGCTCACCACCACGTTGTTGCGCTTGCGGTCGAGCTTGATGATCTTGAATTCCAGGTCCTTGCCTTCGAGGTAGGCCGGATCGCGCACCGGGCGCACGTCCACCAGCGAACCCGGCAGGAATGCACGCACGTCGCGGATGTCGACGGTGAAACCGCCCTTGACCTTGCCATTGATGCGGCCGGTGACGGCCTCTTCCTGCTCGAATGCACTTTCCAGCTCGTCCCAGACCATCGAGCGCTTGGCCTTCTCGCGCGACAGCATGGTTTCGCCGAAACCGTTTTCGATGGCGTCCAGCGCGACCTTGACTTCGTCGCCCACGGACACTTCCAGGTCACCGTTTTCGCCCTTGAACTGTTCGATAGGCACGATGCCTTCCGATTTCAGTCCGGCGTTCACCACCACCACATCGGGGCGGATCTCGACGACGGTGCCGGAGACGATGGCTCCGGGTTTCAATTTGGCCAGCGACTGGCTCTGTTCAAACAGTTCGGCAAAACTTTCGGTCATGGGAATTCCAGGTTGGGAATGGATCGCGATGCCTGCAAGTTCCATCGGGTTCAAGCTCCACAGGCGACGATCCGCCGGTTGGGGGATGCGCAAGGCATCCATGGGTGAAAACCGCGCGAGCGCGGCCGTTGGGGTTGCTTCAAGCCTTCCGCACGACGGCGAGTACTTCGGCCACCACCGAGGGAATCGGCTGTCCGGTGGTGTCGATCACCACCGCATCGCCAGCCGGCCGCAACGGCGCCACCGTGCGCGACGCGTCCCGCGCGTCACGCAACTCGATCTCGTGCAAAAGGCTGGTTAGTGTAACGGCAAGTCCCTTTGCCTTCAACTGCTTATAGCGCCTTTCCGCACGCTCGGCGGCGCTTGCGGTCAGGAACACCTTGAACGGCGCATCCGGGAAGATCACCGTCCCCATGTCACGACCATCGGCCACCAAGCCTGGCGGCTGGCGGAACGCCAACTGTTTGTCCACCAAGGCTTTTCGCACCTCCGGCAGGGCTGCGATCGCCGAGGCCGCCGCGCCCGCGGTCTCGGTGCGGATCGCGTCGGTGGCGTCCTGGCCGTCGATGATCACCCGGGTTTCGCCGCCATCGCCAGGGTCGCGGAATTCGATCCGGGTTTCCGCCCCACAGCGCGCGACGGCTTCGGCGTCGGAAAGGTCCAGGCCCGTGAGGCCCGCCGCGTAGCCCACGGCGCGGTAGATGGCCCCGGAATCCAGCATGTGCCAGCCCAGTCGATCCGCCACCGCACGGGCGATGGTGCCCTTGCCGGAGCCGGAGGGACCATCGATGGTGAGTACCGGCGCCGCATCGTTCTTCGTCATCCGGTGAATTTTAGCGGATGCCCGTCCGGCTCAGGCGGCGTACACCACCAAACCGCAGCCGTTCGCGGATTCGACGAATCCGGGAAACGAGGTGGCGACATTCGCGCAATCGCGGATCGTGACGGCGCCGTCCGCGACGGTGCCGGCGATCGCGAACGCCATCGCGATGCGATGATCGCCATGTGTCTCCACGCTGCCGCCGTGCAGGGAGCCGCCTTCGACGATCGCGCCATCCGGCGTTTCCTCGATGCGCGCGCCCAATGCGCGCAGACCGGTCGCCATCACCGCAATGCGGTCCGATTCCTTGACCCGCAATTCTTCCGCGCCGCGGATCGTGGTGACACCTTCCGCGCAGGCCGCCGCGACGAACAGCGCGGGGAATTCGTCGATCATGTCGGCGACGTGCTGCACCGGTACTTCGATCCCGCGCAACCGCGCGTGGCGCACGACCAGATCTGCGACCGGTTCGCCGCCCGCGTCGCGCGAGTCCTGCTCCGCAATGTTTGCGCCCATCGCACGCAACACGTGCAGCAAACCTGTCCGGCGCGGATTCATGCCCACGTTGCGCAAGACCAGCTGCGAACCCGGCACGATGCTCCCGGCCACGATGAAGAACGCCGCCGAGGAAAAATCCGCGGGTACGACGATATCGGTCGCACGCAGGACATGCCCGCCGGCGAGCCGTGCCCTGCCGGACTCGAATTCGACCGGCCAGCCGAACGCGCGCAGCATGCGTTCGGTGTAGTCGCGGGTCGGCCGCGGTTCGGTGACCGCGGTTTCGCCTTCGGCATAGAGGCCCGCCAGCAGCACCGCGGATTTCACCTGCGCGCTGGCAACGGGCGAGGTGTAGTCGACGCCGTGCAGGGCGCGTCCGCCCCGTACCCGCAATGGTGGCGTGCCCGCCTCCGTCGCATCGATGCCCGCGCCCATCGACGCGAGCGGCTCGACCACACGGCCCATTGGCCGTTTCGAAAGCGACCCATCGCCCGTCAGGACCGCGTCGAATGCCTGCCCGGCCATCACCCCGCACAGCAGGCGCATCGCAGTGCCGGAATTGCCGCAGTCGAGCACGCCTTCCGGTGCATTCAACCCGCGCAAGCCCACACCATGCACGATGCGTTCGCCCGGTGAAGGCGCATCGATGCGCACGCCCATCTGCGCGAAAATCCGCGCGGTCGCGCGGGTGTCTTCGCCTTCGAGGAATCCGCGGACGCGGGAAGCGCCCTCGGCCAACGCGGAAAGCATGACCGCGCGATGCGAAACGGATTTGTCGCCCGGCACCCGTATTTCGCCGCACAGGCCGTGTGTCGGCGCAGTGGCCCAATCCAGTCGCGCGCTCACGGCAAAGCCCTCAACAGGCGCCTGTTCTCTGCACGGTTGCCGACGCTGATGCGCAACGCACGCGGCAGGCCGTAGCCGCCCATCGGCCGAACGACAACCCCGCGCTCGAACAGGTGGTGTTCCAGCTTCGATGCGTCGCGCGACAACACGCACAGCAGGAAATTGGTTTGCGATGGCAGGCAGCGATAGCCCCGGTCCAGCAACTCCTCGCGCAGCCACTCGCGCTCGGCGCGGTTGAAGGCGCGCGCCTTGGCCAGCCAGGGTTTGTCGCCGAGCGCTGCGGTCGCGCCCGCCAGCGCCACGCTGTTGACATTGAAGGATTCGCGCAGGCGCTCCAGTACCGAAACCACGCTCGGATGCGCCACGAGGTAGCCCACACGCATGCCGGCCAGTCCGTAGGCTTTCGAAAACGTCCGCGTGACGACGAGGTTCGGGTGCCGGTCCGCGAACGCGAGCGCCGTGGACAATCCCGGCGCCTCCACGTATTCATGGTAGGCCTCGTCCACGACGACCACGACATCGCGAGGCACCGCCGCAAGAAATTTTTCGAGCGCGGCGTCGTCGAACCATGTGCCGGTCGGGTTGTTCGGATTGGCCACATACACGATCCGCGTGTCGCGGCGGACCGCTTTCGCCATCGCGCCGAGATCGTGGCCAAGCGGCGCCACGCGGTCGCTGCGCGGCAATGCTGGCACGCAGATCGCCCGTGCACCGGCCGCACCCGTTGCAATGGGGAAAACCGCGAATCCGAACTGGGAAAAAACGATCGAGCATTTGGCATCGGCGAAGCACTGCGCCAACAGCATCAACAGTTCGTGCGAACCGTTGCCCAACGCGATCCGCTCGACACCGGTACCGAGATGCCCGGCCAGTGCCCGCTTCAAGCCCATGCCGCGCGGATCGGGATAGCGGAACGTTTCGCCCAAAGCCGTGCGCATGGCCTTGAGCGCACGGGGGCTCGGACCCAGCGGATTTTCGTTGGAACCCAGTTCCGCGATCGCGTCGCCGAAACGTTCGCGCAGCGCTGGAAGGTCGTGGCCCGGGTCATACGCCCGCAATCTGGCGGTGGCGGAGTTGGCCAGTCGCGCGGCGTCGAACGGGGACTCGGGCTTTCGTGGACCAGCGCGGCTAGCCATGGGTGCGTTGGAACTCCGCCATGAAATCGCACAACGCGCGCACTCCCTCCGCCGGCACCGCGTTGTACAGCGAGGCACGAATGCCACCCAACGCGCGATGGCCTTTCAGGGCCAGCAGTCCCGCCGCCGCGGCCTCGGCCACGAACACGGGTTCCAGTTCCGCGTTCCGCAAATCGAAGATCACGTTCATGCGCGAACGCGCCGCCGGATCGACCCGATTGCGATAGTAGCCCCCGGAGCCGTCGATGGCGGCGTACAGCGCGTCCGACTTGGCGCGGTTGCGGTGCGCCATTGCTTCCAGCCCACCTTGCTGCTTCAGCCATTGGAACGTCAACCCGGCGAGATACCAGCCCCAGGTATTGGGTGTGTTCAACATGGAATCCGCAGCGGCGTGATTGGCATATCGGAAGATGCGGGGCAGCGGACGCGGGTGGCGATCCAGCAGATCCTCGCGCACGATCATCACGACCAGTCCCGAGGGACCTATGTTCTTCTGCGCGCCCGCGTAGATCAGACCGAACTTCGATACGTCCAGCGGATGCGAGAGGATGTCGGACGACATGTCCGCGATCAGCGGCACGCCGGCGACATCGGGTATCTCGCGCATCTCGACGCCGTGGATCGTTTCATTGGTGGTGATGTGCACGTACGCGGAGCGTGGATCGAGGTCCCAGCCCGCCGGGTCCGGGATGGAGCGGTAGCCATCCGCCTTCGAACTCGCCGCCACGTGCGCGGCCGCATACAGTGCGGCTTCGGCGGCCGCCTTTTCGCCCCAGTGGCCGTTGACGATATAGTCGGCGCGCTGGCCATCGTCCGCCAGGTTCATCGGGATCTGCGCGAAATGCTGGGTCGCGCCGCCCTGCAGGAACAACACCTTGTAGTTCGAGGGGATGCCTAGCAGCTCGCGAAGATCGGCTTCGGCCCGGGCGGCCATGTCCATGAACGCCTTGCCGCGATGGCTGACTTCCATCACCGACGCACGCGCGCCGTTCCATTCAAGAAGTTCCGCCCGGGCCCGCTCCAGGACTTCTTCCGGCAATGCTGCCGGCCCGGCACTGAAATTCCATGCTCGCGACATTCGAATCACCTGAGGGGTTGAAACACGTTTCGCGCTACCACCTGAAATACAGGAACAGCGCGATGATCACGGCCAGCAGCGCCGCCGCCGCGATCAGCCACCATATCTCCGTGGGGGCGGACGCAGGCGGCGAAGGCGGCGCTTCGGCCACCACGACGGGTGGCGGCGGCAAGGATGCAAGGTGGGCAGCGTATTGCAGCCCCGGTGCTTCCACCACGAGGCGATGTTCGCCCAGCACGATCTGGTCGCCCGGCGACAATCGCACGCGGTTGCAGCGCCAGCCATTGACGCGCGGCAAGGCGCTCCCCGATTCGAAGACCAATCCTTCGGCGTCCCGTACAACCCGGCAGCCATAGTCGAGTTCGCCGAAATGGCGGCTCCCGGCGCCGAGACGCAGCTCCGGTGCCACCGCAAGCGCCTGGCCCGATGCGGCTCCCGACACGACGCGCAGGACGGCCTGGTCCGCCGACGTCGGCTCGGCATCGAGGGAATCCACCTGCGGCGGAGCCACGTCGCTCGTCACCAGGTACTTGTTTGTGCCGAGTATCACGGTATCGCCGTGGCGCAACAGCGCCTGCTCGCGAACCGCGCGTGCATTCACGTAGACGCGCTGGCAGCCGTGCAGGACGGTCAGCACCAGTCCGCGCGCATCGGCGGTGATCGTGACATGGTGCGGATCGACCCCCATGCCGCGTGGCACCACGTCGTTGTCCGGCGCGCTCCCGATGCGCACCGGGCCCTTTCCGCAGGAAACCGGGTCACGGGCTGGATGGACGCATACGAGGCGCATGGCATGGCGTGCCTTGCCGAAATGCGCGCCAATGTAGCATGACGCAGCGCACAAACGGGGTGTGGACCGAGTCGATTGCCGCCGGTCCCTGCGCGCCCGGGCGGCACGGCGCCGCCCCGCATCCGATCGGCGCTTTCGTCGCCAGCCGCTTCGTGGCAAAATGTGCCGTTCCCTTTACGCGCTCAGCGCAACCTCATGGCCAAAGACGACGTCATCGAAATGGAAGGCACGGTGCAGGAAACCCTGCCCAACACCATGTTCCGCGTGCAACTGGAAAACGGGCACGTCGTGACTGCTCACATTTCGGGCCGCATGCGCAAGCACTACATCCGCATCCTCACCGGCGACAAGGTCAAGGTGGAAATGACCCCTTACGACTTGACCAAGGGACGCATCACCTATCGCATGCGTTGATGCCGGTTTGCCCCTGGCAATGAAAAACGGCGGCCGATGGCCGCCGTTTTCCTTCGTGCACCGGCAGATCGGTCCTATTCGACGACCGCCGGGAGTTTTTCCGCCGATGCAGTGTCGACCGCCAGATCGCCGTCGCGCACGTCCAGGCTCACCTTGCCGCCGTCCGCGAGCGTGCCAAACAGCAGTTCGTCGGCGATGGCGCGCTTGACGCGGTCCTGGATCAACCGTGCCATCGGACGTGCGCCCATCTGCTGGTCGAATCCGTGTTCGGCCAGCCAGCGCCGGGCCTCGGCCGTGACGTTGAGGCTGACGCGCTTTTCGAGCAACTGCGACTCCAACTCGATCAGGAACTTGTCGACCACGCGCAGGATGTGTTCGAAATCCAGCGCCTTGAACTGCACCACCGCGTCCAGGCGATTGCGGAACTCCGGCGTGAAGGTGCGGCGGATCACTTCCATGGCATCGGTCGCGTGGTCCTGGTCGAGGAAACCGATGCTGCGTCGCGATGCCTGGCGCGCACCCGCATTGGTCGTCATCACCAGGATCACGTTGCGGAAATTCGCCTCGCGACCGTTGGTGTCGGTCAGCACGCCGTGGTCCATCACCTGCAGCAGGATGTTGAACAGGTCCGGGTGCGCCTTCTCGATCTCGTCCAGCAACAGCACGCAATGCGGGTGCTTCACGACCGATTCGGTCAGCAGGCCGCCCTGGTCGAAACCGACATAGCCCGGGGGCGCGCCGATCAGGCGCGACACCGAGTGCGGTTCCATGTATTCGGACATGTCGAAGCGCACCAACTCGATGCCGAGCTGCAGCGCGAGCTGGCGGGTGACCTCGGTCTTGCCGACGCCGGTCGGACCCGCGAACAGGAAGTTGCCGATCGGCTTGTTGGCATCGCCCAGGCCCGAACGCGCCATCTTGATCGCGGACGCGAGGGTATCGATGGCCTGGTCCTGGCCGAAGATCACCATCTTGAGGTTGCGGTCCAGGTTCCGCAGCACGTCACGGTCGGAAGCCGAGACCTGCTTCTGCGGAATGCGCGCCATCCGCGCCACGATGTATTCCACCTCGCCCACGTCGACCTTGCCGGTGCGCTTGTCTTCCGGCAGCAGTCGCTGATGCGCGCCGGCCTCGTCGATCACGTCGATCGCCTTGTCCGGGAGCAGCCGGTCGGGAATGTGCTTGACCGAAAGATCGACCGCTGCCTGCAGCGCCTCGTCGCTGTAGCTGACGCTGTGGTGTTCCTCGAAGCGCGATTTGAGGCCCTTCAGTATTTCCACCGTGTCGGCCACCGACGGCTCGACGATGTCGATCTTCTGGAAGCGCCGCGCCAGTGCGCGGTCCTTCTCGAACACGCCGCGAAACTCCTGGAAGGTGGTCGAACCGATGCAACGCAGTTCACCCGACGCCAGCACCGGCTTGATCAGGTTGGACGCATCCATGGTGCCGCCCGATGCCGAACCCGCACCGATGATGGTGTGGATCTCGTCGACGAACAGGATAGCGTGCGGGTCCTTCTTGAGCTGCGCGATCACGGCTTTCAGGCGCTTCTCGAAATCGCCGCGGTATTTGGTGCCCGCGACCAGCGCGCCCAGATCCAGTGCCCAGATGGTCGCCTCTTCCAGCACCGCGGGCACCTTGCCTTCGACGATGCGGCGCGCCAGACCCTCCGCCAGCGCGGTCTTGCCGACGCCGGACTCGCCGACATACAGCGGGTTGTTCTTGCGCCGGCGGCACAGCACCTGGATGGTGCGTTCGATCTCTTCCTCGCGACCGATCAGCGGGTCGATCTTGCCCTCGACGGCGCGCTCGTTGAGGTTGGTGGCGTACTCGACCAGCGCGTTGTCCTTGTCCTTGCCTTCGGTCTCGGCTTCCGTGCCCGCTTCGCCGGCCGTGGGCGCGGCATCGGATTCGTGGCCGATCTTGGCGATGCCGTGTGAGACGTAGTTGACCACGTCCAGCCGTTCGACCTCCTGCTGGTGCAGGAAGTACACGGCATGCGAATCCTTCTCGCCGAAGATCGCGACCAGCACATTGGCGCCGGTCACTTCCTTCCGGCCGGAGGATTGCACGTGGTAGACGGCGCGCTGCAGCACCCGCTGGAAGCCGAGCGTCGGCTGGGTGTCGCGCTCGTCGCCCGAGGGCAGTACCGGCACGGTTTCGGTGATGATGGAGCGAAGGTCTTTCGCGAGTTTTTCGATGTCGGCACCGCAACCACGCAGGACTGCCGCGGCGGTGGGATTGGCCAGCAATGCGAGCAGCAGATGTTCCACGGTCATGAATTCGTGGCGCTGCTCGCGGGCCTCCTTGTAACACTGGCCGATGGTGAATTCGAGGTCCTTGCTGAACATTGCTTTGGGGTCTCCGGATCTCTTTCCCCCGATATGGGGGCGGTTACAACTTTTCCATCGTGCAAAGCAGCGGGTGCTGATGCACGCGCGAGAATTCGTTCACCTGCGCCACCTTGCTCTCCGCGACTTCACGGCTGAACACTCCACAAACACCCTTGCCCCGCGTGTGGACGTGCAGCATGACCTGGGTTGCCCGTTCGCGCGCCATGTTGAAAAACGTCTCCAGCACCACCACCACGAACTCCATCGGCGTGTAATCGTCGTTCAGAAGCACCACTTGATAAAGCGGGGGTCGCGCCGTTTCCGGGCGGCTGGTTTCGACCACCACGCCTTGTTCGTGTTCGGTTTGGTTGTCGTCGGTTTTTCCTGGGGTCATCGGCGTGAAATCTTTTGGCTTGAGTATATGCCCTGGAGCACGGGCTAGCGATGGCGGAACGTCACATCAGATGATGGCAAAATGATGGAATTTCCAGTGCCCGGACCCATGGACCAACCGAAACTCGCGCCGGAACGCGCTGCCATCTGGTGCCCACACGTCACGGTGGCCTGCGTGGTCGCCAAGGGCGACCGGTTTCTGATGGTCGAGGAAAAAATACGGGGCGAATTGCGCTTCAACCAGCCCGCCGGGCATCTGGAGGACAACGAAACCCTGGTGGCCGCTGCGTGCCGGGAAACGCTGGAGGAAACCGGCTGGGAGATCGCGCTGGACCACTTCATCGGGGTGCAGCAATGGCACAGTCCCGTGCACGACCACCATATCGTGCGTTTTGCCTTTTCCGGCCACCCGGTGAGGCACCATCCTGAACGTTCCCTCGACGCGGGCATCACCCGGGCGTTGTGGATGAGTTACGGCGACATAGCGGCGAATCCGGCGCGGCTGCGCAGCCCGCTGGTGCTGACCACGATCGAGGATTGGCTGGCTGGGCAGCGCCTGCCGCTTTCGGCGCTGCGCTCGCTGTTGCGGCTTCGGGGCGAGTGAAGGTGCGTATCACGGTGGGCATGTCGGGGGGCGTCGATTCATCGGTGGCTGCCCTGTTGCTGCAGCGGGCCGGCCACGATGTCTCCGGTTTCTTCATGTTGAACTGGGAAGACGATGATCCGGAGTCGGCGTGCCATGCCGATGTCGATCGCAAGGACGCATTGGCCGTATGCGGGAAGCTCGGCATCCCTTTCCGCAGCGCCAACTTCGCGGCTGCGTATCGCGAGCGGGTGTTCGCGCACTTCCTGGACGAATACCGCGCCGGCCGCACGCCCAACCCGGACGTGCTGTGCAACCGTGAGATCAAGTTCGGCACGTTCCTGGCCGCGGCGCGCGCGGACGGCGCCGAAAAAATCGCCACGGGTCATTACGCGCGGAACGAATACCTCGATGGCCGCTGGCGGCTACGGCGCGCGCGCGACCACTCGAAGGACCAGACCTATTTCCTGCACATGCTGGACCAGGAACAACTTGGCGCGACGCTGTTTCCCCTCGGCGACCTGCACAAGGCCGCGGTGCGCCGGATGGCCGGCGACGCGGGCATCCCGGTCGCGGCGAAAAAGGATTCCACCGGCATCTGCTTCATCGGCGAGCGCGATTTCCGCGCCTTCCTCTCGACCTACCTGCCGGCCCAGCCGGGCGAACTGCGTCGGACGGACGGATGCCCGCTCGGCAGGCATCAGGGCGCGATGTTCTATACGCCGGGCCAGCGCTCGGGGCTCAACATCGGCGGGTGCGCCGGCGGCAGTGGCGAACCGTGGTACGTGGTCGGCAAGGACGTCGCCGCCAACGTGGTTTACGTCGACCAGGGCCACGACAGTCCCTGGCTGCAGTCGCACCGGCTGGCCGCCCGCGATGCGCACTGGATCGCCACCGAACCACCCTCTGCATCCTTCGACTGCACGGCCATGATCCGTTATCGACAGCCGCCGCAAGCCTGCCACGTCGAGGTCGAAGGCGATCGCTGCTTCGTTCATTTCGAAACCGTGCAGCGGGCGGTCGCGCCCGGTCAATCGGTGGTGTTCTACGCAGGCGAGGAATGCCTGGGCGGCGCGGTCATCGAGAGCACGGATGCGCCACGGATCGGGGGCGCCACATGAGGGAATCGCGGGTCCTGGCGTTGGCGGGCGTGTTCCAGGCGTTGGCGCTGGTGCGTGATCTGGCGCGCGCGGGCGATTGCGACTGCGAAGCGCTGGAAGCCAGTCTCGCCAGCGTGTTCAAGCTGGAGTCCGACACCGCCTCCGAAGTGTTCGGTGGCAACCAGGGCGTGCGCCGGGGTCTGCGCGTCCTGGTCGAACAGATCGAAGGCAACGATCGCGACCTGCCGCTGTTCCACATACTCATCAACGTGATGAAGCTGGAACGCAACCTGGCCCGGCATCCCGTCCTCAACCGGCGGCTCGGGGAGGGGCTGGTGGGCATGCAACGCCAACTGCAGCACTTCCCGGTGACCCACCCCACCATCCTCGCGCGCCTCGCCGATCTCTATTGCACCAACCTGTCGAGCCTGAAGCCCCGCATCACCGTGGTCGGGAATCCGTTGTACCTGCAGCAGCCGGCGAAGGCACAACAGGTCCGCGCGCTGCTGCTTGCAGCGGTCCGGGCGGCGGTGTTGTGGCGTCAGCTGGGCGGCCGGCGACGGCACCTGCTGCTGCGCCCCAAGCGTGAAGTGATGATCGCGCGGGGCATGCTGACGGGCGTTGCGCTGCGCGGCTGATTGTCCTGGCGCCGAAACATCCGTGGAATTCGGGCATCGGGCTTCCGCCGGCTTCATCGGCGAAAGCCCGGCACCTGTCATTGGTCCCCCGCTCGATTTCGCTGCGCCCGGCCCAACCTGCGAAGCCACTCATGGGTGGCCACGCGCGCGAAACACCCGTTCGCGCAGCAATTCCTCGTCGTGGGTCTGCGCATACGGCGTCAGGAGATCGTGACGGGTGACGATGCCGAGGAGCCGGCGCGTGTCGCGGCTGACGACCGGGACATGGTCGCGCTTCTCCACCGCCATGCGGATCGCAATGCTCTGGCAGCTTTCCTCGGGGAACGCCACCACCGGATCACCGCTCATGAGGTCGGAAAGACGTGTTTCGCCGGAACCGTCGCTTTCCAGCCAACCGCGCAATCGCGCGCGATCGACGATACCCAGCAGGATGCCTTCCGCATCCACCACCGGATACGCGCGATGTTTTTGCTCCGTTCCGAAATACCGATCTCGCAGGCTTCTGACCGTCATGTCCGCAGGCGCGGTGACGACCTCGCGTGTCATCACCTCTTTCACCGTCATGTATTCGAGCCGGTTGAGGGTATACGGACGGAAGATGTTCAAGCCGCGGCGCGCGATCTTCTCGGTGAGGATGGAACGCTTCATCAGGAACACGCTCGCGCCGTAGGCCATGGTGCACGTGATCAGCAGCGCCGGCAGCATGCTGGCGTTGCCGGTAAGTTCCAGCGCGAACATGATGGACGTGAACGGCATCCGCATCACCGCGGCCAGCATCGCGCCCATACCGAGCAATGGCCACAACAGCGGGTAGGGACCGGGAAAGACCAAGGCTTCCAGTGCGCCCAGGCCCGCGCCCAGTGCCAGCAGTGGTGCCAGCGTCCCCCCCGATGTACCGGAACTCAGGTACACGATCCAGATCACCGCCTTGACGATCATGAAGGTGACGATCGCGACGCCCACGATCTTGCCGGTAAGCAACTGGTAGATGATGTCGTAGCCCACCCCCAATGTCTGCGGATCGATCACCCCACCGATGCCGACCACCAGCGCGCCCATCGCCGGCCACCACATCCAGTGGATCGGCAGCTTGCGGTAACCGTCCTCGACTTTGTAGACCAGGAACGTCACCGCGGTCGCCAGCAGGCCGGCCATCAGGCCGCTGACCGCGGCCATGCCCAATTCCGCGACGTCGAGATGGAACTGGATCGCGATGGGAAACAGGGGCCCGTGTCCGATCAGGAACGGCCGCAGCACCGCCGCCACGAAACATGCGACCGCCACCGGAATGGTGCTGCGCGGCCGCATTTCGAACAGCAGCAATTCCACGCCCACCAGCGTGGCCGCGATCGGCGTGGCGAAGGTCGCGGACATGCCGGCACAGGCACCCGCCACCAGCAGCGTGCGGCGTTCGATCGATGTGAGCGAGAAGACCTGCCCGATCAGCGACCCGACCGCGCCGCCGGTCATGATGATCGGACCCTCCGCGCCGAACGGCCCGCCGGTGCCGATCGCGATCGCCGACGACAGCGGTTTCAGGATCGCGACCTTGGCCATCATCTTGCTGCGCCGGAACAGGATGGCCTCCAGCGCCTCCGGGATGCCGTGGCCGCGGATGCGTTCGGTGCCGTAGCGCGCCATGAATCCGATGATCACGCCTCCGACCACGGGCGCCAGGATGATCACCCACCAAGGTGCGTGCAGCGCGGCCGGCTGGACGAAAGCGAAATTCCATTGCCCGGCGAAGGCGATGTGCGTCACCAGCCCGATCAGCCGATACAGCATCCACGCGATGACCGCCGCCGCGCCGCCGATGAACAGCGCGATGAAGGAGAGCTTGATGATGCTGATGCTGGGCCGGAAATCACCTTCGTAGAGCGTGTCGCGCTTCCACTTCTCGTAGATGCGCAGGAACAGGCGGATAGGTGAAATCATCGGTCCTGCTTGCCCCCAGTGTTTGCACCAAGCCCCGCGGCACGATCACGGCGGACGACGCGCGCGGGTTCAGGTAGCCGGAACATCAGGCATGCGACTGTAGCAGCAAGCCCCGCCATCGTCGCCGGCGGCCCGCCCCCGGCAGCAAAACGCCGTTTGCGCGATAATAGGCGGTCCATTCGATCCATCCCGCGCCATGCACGCCGCGCGGCCACAAGGAGAGCACCATGCAAGACTCGTTCGGGATTCGCGACACCCTCAGCGTCGGCGGCAAGTCTTACCAGATCGCCAGCTTCGCGAAGCTGGGCAAGCAATACGACGTGAAGCGCCTGCCCTACTCGATGAAGGTCCTGCTTGAGAACCTGCTGCGCAACGAGGATGGCGTCGAAGTCAGCAAGGCGCAGATCGAGGCGGTGCTGAACTGGGACCCGAAGGCCGAGCCTTCCACGGAGATTTCCTTCCTGCCGGCACGCGTGGTGTTGCAGGACTTCACCGGCGTGCCGTGCGTGGTGGACCTGGCCGCGATGCGCGACGCGATGGTCGCACTGGGCGGCGACCCGAAGAAGATCAATCCGCTCTCCCCCGCGGAACTCGTGATCGACCACTCGGTGCAGGTCGATGTGTTCGGCGAGGCCGACGCACTCGCGCGCAATGCCGAAATCGAATTCCAGCGCAACCACGAACGCTACGCGTTCCTGCGCTGGGGCCAGAAGGCGCTGGACGATTTCAAGGTGGTTCCCCCGGCCACCGGCATCGTCCACCAGGTGAACCTCGAATACCTGTCGCGGGTGGTGATGACACGCGACATCGGTGGCCAGGCTTGGGCGTTCCCGGACACGCTGTTTGGCACCGATTCGCATACCACGATGGTCAATGGCCTCGGCGTGCTGGGCTGGGGCGTGGGCGGCATCGAAGCCGAAGCGGCAATGCTGGGCCAGCCGTCGTCGATGCTGATTCCGCAGGTGGTCGGCTTCCGTTTTACCGGCAAGCTGCCGGAAGGCGCGACTGCGACCGACCTGGTGCTCACCGTCACCCAGATGCTGCGCAAGCACGGCGTGGTCGGCAAGTTCGTGGAGTTCTTCGGGCCGGGCCTGCAACACCTGCCTCTGGCCGATCGCGCCACGCTGGGCAACATGTCGCCGGAATACGGCGCGACCTGTGCGATCTGCCCGATCGACAAGGAATCGCTCAATTACCTGCGCCTGTCCGGCCGCGACCCGAAGCACATCGAACTGATCGAAGCCTATGCCAAGGCGCAGGGCATGTGGCACGACGAGAACACGCCGCAGGCCGAATTCAGTGCGGTGATCGAATTGAATCTCGCCGACGTCAAGCCGTCGCTGGCCGGCCCCAAGCGTCCGCAGGACCGCGTGCTGCTGACCGACATGCGCGAGAGTTACCGCGCCGCGATGGACGCGCTCAATTCCGGCAAAAAAGACACCCGCTGGGACAAGCAGAAGGAGCGCTTCCTCAACGAAGGCGGCAGCACCGCGGTCGGCCGCGCCGAAAGCCAGAGCGAGTCTTCGCCCGAGGTGTGCCCGCACGCCGAACACTGCGAACTGGAAGACGGCTCGGTGGTGATCGCGGCGATCACGTCGTGCACCAACACCTCGAACCCGGCGGTGATGATCGGCGCCGGCCTGCTGGCGCGCAAGGCGGCCGAGCGCGGGTTGAAGCCCAAGCCCTGGGTCAAGACCTCGCTGGCACCCGGCTCCAAGGTCGTCACCGATTACCTTGAAGCAACGGGCCTGATGAAGGACCTGCAGAAGCTCGGTTTCTACCTGGTCGGCTATGGCTGCACCACCTGCATCGGCAATTCCGGGCCGTTGCCCGAGGACGTCAGCAAGCGCGTCGCGGACAACGACTTCGCGGTGGCGTCGGTGCTGTCCGGCAACCGCAACTTCGAGGGACGCATCCATTCCGAAGTGAAGATGAACTACCTTGCCTCGCCGCCGCTGGTGGTGGCATTCGCGATCGCGGGCACCATCGACATCGATCTGTCGAAGCAGCCGCTGGGCGAGGACAAGGATGGCAAACCCGTCTACCTGAAGGACATCTGGCCCAGCAACAAGGAAATCGCCGACCTCGTGGCCAGCTCGGTGACGGCGAACATGTTCTCGAAGA
This sequence comes from Rhodanobacter sp., assembly GCA_044464225.1. Classification (GTDB taxonomy): domain Bacteria; phylum Pseudomonadota; class Gammaproteobacteria; order Xanthomonadales; family Rhodanobacteraceae; genus 66-474. The sequence goes on from JBIQLN010000024.1 coordinate 30,697, forward strand.
ACTACGCCGACGTGTTCAAGGGCAGCAAGGAGTGGAATGCGGTGGAAGTGCCCGAGGGCGACCAGTACGCCTGGGACGGGAAATCCACCTACATCAAGAACCCGCCCTACTTCGAAGGCATGACGATGGAGCTGCCGAAGCACCAGGACATCAGCGGTGCGTATTGCATCGGCTTGTTCGGCGATTCCATCACCACCGACCACATCTCGCCGGCCGGCGCGATCAAGAAGGATTCCCCCGCCGGCAAGTACCTGATGGCGCGTGGCGTCGAACCGAAGGACTTCAACTCCTACGGTTCGCGGCGCGGCAACGACGACGTGATGGTGCGCGGCACCTTCGCCAATATCCGCATCAGGAACCGCCTGCTCGATGGCGTGGAAGGCGGGTTCACGCTGCACGTGCCCAGCGGCGAGCAGATGTCGATCTACGACGCGGCGATGAAATACAAGACGGAAAAGACGCCGCTGATCGTGATCGCCGGCAAGGAATACGGCACCGGTTCGTCGCGCGACTGGGCAGCCAAGGGCACCCTGCTGCTTGGCATCGAAGCCGTGATCGCGGAAAGCTTCGAGCGCATCCACCGTTCCAACCTGGTCGGCATGGGCGTGCTGCCGCTGCAGTTCAAGGAGGGTGAAAACGCGCAATCACTCGGCTTGACCGGCAAGGAAACTTTCGCGATCACGGGGCTGAACGGCGGCGACGCCAAATGGGCGCACGTGACCGCGACGGCGAAGGACGGCCGGAAGACGGAATTCGACGTGCACGTGATGCTGCTGACGCCCAAGGAACGCGACTTCTACAAGCACGGCGGCATCCTGCAGTACGTGCTGCGCGACTTGGCGAAGAAGGCGGCGTAGAGAGAGGTCTGCACCCCGCCGCCCGTCCCTCCCGGGAGACGGCCGGGGCGATCTCCGTGCGCCGGTACCGGGCACGGTGCCCCGAGCGGCATCATCTTGCACCAGTGGCCATGCAAAGCGCCGGACACCATCCGGCGCTTTGCAGGAAAGTGGCTTTGCGCCCTTCTCCGGGGCGCGAGCGGAAAACGGGAACCGGGGCCGGCGGTGCCCCTTCTTATCTTCCTATCTGGACCATGCCGCGGCGTAGCAACGCCACTTCCCGCTTTCGAGGCGCCAGGCAGTCGTCATCGCGTAGACGGTGGATTGGTCGGGCAGCAGGTCACCCGGCTTGCCCCCGGTCAGCACGAGATTGAACTTCGCGACAATGCGGTCGCCCCGGTGCTCGAATGAAACCGGCCCGACGAGCAGGCCGGTCCTGTCGCCGCGCAATGCACGCACGGCAAGCAATCGACGCAGGCCGCGCCGATCCAGGGCGCCTTCGTTGCCCGTGAAATCATCACTCACGACATCCAGCACGCCATGCGTGTCGTTGGCGCGGGCTGCCCCCGCCGCGGCATCGATCGCCTGGCGGACCTGCTGTTCGGCAGGGGTTCGATGGCAACCGGCGAGCGCCGCCATCAGCACGAACGCCATCGCGCACGCAACATGGTGCGCGCGTGCCTGGGACGTCCGGTCGAGGCTTGCAACGCTGTTCACGCGGACTCCCTTGTCGGAAATGTGGCAATGCAGCTTGCCGCCTTCACGCTTATCGTGTCCAATGCCAATCAACTCGCGCAACCCTGCGGAAGCTTACAGGAGGGAACACATGGCCGATCCGCGTCCCTGGCTGGCGCACTATCCGCCCGGCGTGCCCGCCCAAATCGATGCCGGCGCCTTTCCGTCCATAGTGGCGATGTTCGACGCGACTTGTGCCCGCCATCCACGGCGTCCGGCGTACTCGAGTTTCGGCAAAACGCTGACCTGGGCCGAGCTCGACCGGCAAAGCTCACACTTCGCGGCCTTCCTTGCCAATGAATGGAAACTCGGCAAGGGCGATCGCCTCGCGATCATGCTGCCCAATCTGCTGCAGTACCCGATCGCGTTGTTCGGTGCGTTGCGCGCCGGACTGACGGTGGTCAACGTCAATCCACTGTATACCGCACGCGAGCTGCAGCACCAGCTCGAAGATTCGGGCGCCAAAAGCATCGTGGTGCTCGAGAATTTCGCCGCGACCCTGCAGGAAGCGATCGGCAAGACGCGTGTCGAACACGTCGTCGTCACTTCCATTGGCGACCAGCTCGGCTTTCCGAAAGGGCCGCTGATCAGTTTCGCGGTGAAACACGTCAGGAAGATGGTGCCCCGTTGGTCGTTGCCGGGGCACCTGCGGTTCGGCGAGGTGCTGCGCCGCGGCGCCGGCATGCAGGTGCCGAAGGTGCAACTCGGCCATGACGACATCGCGTTCCTGCAATACACCGGTGGCACCACCGGGGTCGCCAAGGGCGCGATGCTCACCCACGGCAACATGGTCGCGAACACGCTGCAACTCACCGTCTGGGTGGGCGATCTGTTCAAGCAAGGCGAAGAACAAATCATCACGGCCCTGCCGCTGTACCACATCTTCTCGCTGACGGTGAATGCGATCCTGATGGTGTATTTCGGCGGCGAGAACGTGCTGGTCACCAACCCGCGAGACATTCCGGCCTTCGTGAAGACGCTGAAGAAGTCGCGCTGGACCGCGATCACCGGCGTCAACACGCTCTACAACGCCCTGCTCAACCACCCTGATTTCGGTTCGGTCGATTGCTCGCGCGTGAAATTCGCGCTGGCCGGCGGCATGGCCGTGCAACGCGCGGTCGCCGAGCGCTGGAAGAAGGCCACCGGCATTCCGCTGATCGAAGGTTACGGGCTCACCGAAACTTCGCCCGTGGTGACGGCCAATCCACTCGACGTGAAGGATTACACCGGATCGATCGGCATGCCGTTGCCTTCCACCGACGTGACGCTGCGCGACGATGACGATCGCAATGCCGCAATCGGCCAGCCCGGCGAACTCTGCGTGCGCGGCCCGCAGGTGATGAAGGGTTACTGGAACCGGCCCGAGGAAACGGCCAAGGTGATGGACGCCGACGGCTGGCTGCGTACCGGCGACATCGCCCGGATGGATGAAAAGGGCCTGCTGTACATCGTGGATCGCAAGAAGGACATGATTCTCGTCTCCGGTTTCAACGTGTATCCGAACGAGATCGAAGATGTGGTCGCGCACCATCCAGGCGTGCTGGAAGTCGCCGCGATCGGCGTGCCAGACGAGCATTCCGGCGAGGTGGTGAAACTGTTCGTGGTGAAGAAGGACCCCGCGCTCACCGAAGCCGCACTGAAGCAGTACTGCCACGATGAATTGACGGGCTACAAGCGCCCCAAATACGTCGAATTCCGGAAGGAACTGCCGAAGAGCAACGTCGGCAAGATCCTGCGGCGCGAACTGCGCGACGAAGAAAAGAAGCGAAATCCGCAGCCTGCCTGAAGCGGATCGCTTCGACGGGCGAAATCGCTTGTGCCGGATGCCGCGGACGCCGAACCGAATCACCGCCCGTTTTGATGAACGGTTCGCGACTGGTGATGCCGTGCGCGTCAACGCCAGGCCTGGCATCGCGTTCCAGGGGTTGGGCCCATTCTCCGGGCCACCTGGAGAAATCATCGTGAAAAACATTGCGACCGCGTTGCTCGTTGCAGGCCTGATGGCCTCGCCCATGCTTGCGTTGCCGCCGACTGCCCGGGCGGCGGTCAATATCGACATCGGCATATCCGTCGGCGTCCCGCCGCCGCCGCTGCCCGTCTACATGCAGCCGGTCGCGCCCGGCCCCGGTTACATCTGGACACCGGGTTACTGGGCATGGGAGCCGTCGTACGGCGACTATTACTGGGTGCCCGGTACCTGGGTGATGCCACCCCAGGTCGGTCTGCTGTGGACGCCGGGCTGGTGGGGCCGGTCGGAGGGCCGTTACCGCTGGCACCCGGGCTACTGGGGCACGCATGTCGGCTTCTATGGCGGCGTCAATTACGGCTTCGGCTACTTCGGATCCGGCTACGTGGGCGGCCGTTGGCGAGGTAATCGCTTCTATTACAACCGTGCCGTCAACAACGTAAACGTCGCCACCGTCCGCAACGTGTACGTGGACAGGACATTCATCAACAATGGACACGTGAACCGGGTCAGCTACAACGGCGGCCATGGCGGTCTCACTGCGCGACCAACAGCCGCGCAGCGGTCATATGCCAATCAGCACCGGGTTTCGCCGACGCGGGCCCAGCTGCAGCAACGTGATCGAGCCTCGCGTGATCCCGCCCAGCGATTCAAGTCCAGGCAGGGGCACCCCGCGGTTTTCGCAACCCGGCGTCCGGAGGGGGTGACCAGGTCATCGGCGCATGACAGCATGGTGGCGGCGCCTCAGCGTGCGCACCAGAGCGCCCCGGCACCCCAACGCGGCGACAATCCCCGCGTCCCCAACGCGCCGGCGCACAACCGCCCCACCGCACCGGCACCGATCCGCACGGGTGGTGCCGTGGAAGCGCCGAATCGCCATCGTGGCACCGTGCAAATGCCGCGCGGATATGCGCAACCGATGACACACGAACGGGCGCAACCAGTGGGGCAACGTGCGAACCAGCCGCACCCGGGCGGCCGCATGCAATCCGCGCAGGGTCATCGACCGCCGGCGTCAACCTCACACGGCACCGACGCGCATCGCGACGGGAAGAAGGCCGGAAAAGGTCGGCATCGCTGATCGGCCGTCACAAAAAAGGCGGCCCGTGGGCCGCCTCGTCGATAGCTCAATCGCGGTCAACAGGACTCATCCGGTTGCGCCTCCTCGCCCCACGGCTCGAGCGTGTCGGCGTAGCCACCGAGCAGGGTCCACAGCGCCGGCTGCGCATCCTCGGGGATGCGCGCGAACGCCAGCGCGATGTGCCTGGCCGTGACGCGCACCACCTCCGCCATTACGTGAACGTTGATGTCGTCGCCGAACAACATGTCCAGCACCCATACCTCTCCGGTGCGGCCATGCCATTCGGTCGGGCGCGACAACCTGACCCCTGTCGCCGAAATGTCGGCAAGGTCGGTCTGCCACACGTCTCCCCGGCGGCTCATCAATACCGCGGTCTGGCGCACCATGCGCGCATGCCGCACGTGGCCGTCGACGGTCGGATCCTGTTTGTGGTCGCTCACCACGTCTAACATTCCCCTGTCACCTCGCATCGTGCCTGCCGCCGTGAAGCCGGCAACATCCCCCTACCCTATACCCCCTTTACGGAAAGCAAGTTGCGGGCCAACCTTTCGGGCTGGCCCTCTGGACTTGGCGGCCATTCGGCCTTACTCTAGGCGTGTACGGTCGGTGCGGGATTCGCCGGCCCATTCGCGGCGCCGACCGCAGCCGCGACTGGCCTCGTCCAGTTGCAGTTCCTCGCTTGCGAATACGGGATTGGGGCTCTCCTGTTCGTGACGCGCGAGATGCTGACAGCACCGACCGGGTTCCATGATTCACGGACCGGCGCGAGGTTGCGCACTCGGCCGGATGAAATTGGGTCTGATGCAATCCGATTCAGGGCCGACGCCGATTTCGACACGCCGGATCGACGAGCGTGGCGGCTCCGGTGAAACCGCGCCCAAGCCTGACCTGCAAGGGTGACCTTCGCAATTTCGCGAATCGCGGCGAGCATGCCGGCGATCCGCTCCAGACAAGTGCCGCATGAGCACCGAACCATTGCCAACCGAAACCGCACCGAGTGTGCAAGCTCCGCCCGCCGGCGCGGAAACTCCGCGGCAACAGGAAATGCCGTTGGCAGTGGTACACGGCCAGCCGGTGTTGCAGATTCCGCAGGATCTTTACATCCCGCCGGATGCGCTGGAAGTCATCCTCGAAGCATTCGAAGGGCCGCTCGACCTCTTGCTGTACCTGATCCGCCGACAGAACCTCGACATTCTCGATATTCCCGTCGCCGAGATCACGCGGCAATACATGGATTACATCGAGGTCATGCAGGAGATGCGGCTGGAGCTCGCGGCCGAGTACCTGGTGATGGCCGCCATCCTTGCCGAAATCAAATCGCGCTTGCTGTTGCCGCGCCCGCCACAGGAAGAAGGCATCGAGGAAGACCCGCGCGCCGAGCTCGTGCGTCGCCTGCAGGAATACGAACGGTTCAAGAAGGCCGCGGAAGACATCGACACGCTGCCGCGCATGGAGCGCGACCTCGACAACGCACATGCGTTCGTCCCCGACCGCGCGGTGGTGAAGGTGCCGCCTGCGGTGGACTTGCGCGAGATGCTGCTGGCGCTGCGCGACGTATTGCACCGGGCAGAGCTTTACGGTCATCACGAGGTTGAACGCGAACCGCTGTCGGTGCGCCAACGCATGGGAGACGTCCTGCGCAGGCTCGGCGACGGCACGTTCCATCGCTTCGAAAGCTTGTTCGAAGTGTCGGAAGGCAAGTTGGGCGTGGTGGTGACGTTCCTGTCGCTGCTCGAACTGGCCAAGGATCGCCTGATCGAGATCATGCAGGAAGCGCCGCTGGCTCCGATCTACCTGAAGGCGCTGGCCACGGCCGAAACAGCGGACCAGGACGACCCCCGGATCCAGTCCGCGTAAACGCCAAAGTCGGCATGGAAAGCAGGCCCGTGATCGTGCTGCATTCCTTCGCAGTCATTTGCAGACCATCATTTTCCACGCGCACAGTGAGGCGCATGTGCAACAAGAACAATTGAACAACATCGTGGAAGCCGCGCTGCTCGCAGCCCAGCAACCGCTGACCCTGCCGATGCTGGCGGCGTTGTTCCACGAGGAAGACGGCGTCGGACACGAAGACCTCGCCCGTGCCATTGAGACGCTGGCGCAAGCCTGCGAGGGCCGCGGCATCGAACTGGTGGAAGTCGCCTCCGGTTTCCGTTACCAGGTGCGCGAGGCCGTCCACTCCTGGGTTGCCCGCCTGTGGGCAGAGCGCCAGACGAAGTACTCGCGCGCGCTGCTGGAAACCCTCGCCTTGATCGCGTACCGGCAACCGATCACCCGTGGCGAGATTGAACAGGTGCGCGGGGTCACCGTCGCCACCAGCATCATCCGCACACTGGAAGAACGCGAGTGGATTCGCGTGGTGGGTTACCGGGACGTACCCGGCAAGCCGGCGCTGTTCGGCACCACCCGGCAATTCCTCGATTACTTCAATTTGAAGTCGCTGGATCAGCTGCCGACCCTGGCGGAAATCCGCGAAATCGCCGATCCCGATCCGCAACTCGCGCTGGCACCCGAACCCGAAACCGTGCCTGCGGACGCAACGGAGCCGCCGGATCCATCCGCCGACGTCGAGGGCGCTGCCCCGGCCGAGGCACCAAGCACGACCGAGGACCCCGCATGAGCTCCAGCCCACGTTCCCTGCTGACCCTGAAGCGGTCGCCCGCCCGGGCTGACGGCGACGCCCTGGAAGAACGCCTGCACAAAGTGCTGGCGAACGCGGGCCTGGGCTCGCGTCGGCTGCTGGAGCAGCGGATCGCCGAGGGCGAAATCCTGGTCAACGGGCAAGCCGCACAAACGGGTTCCAGCGTACGGGCGGGCGATCGGGTCGAAGTCGACCGCAAGCAATTCATCGTCGCGACCGATCATCACGAGCACGCACAAGTATTGATGTACCACAAGCCGGAGGGCGAGCTGACCACCCGCGACGATCCCGAAGGCCGTCCGACCGTGTTCGAAAACCTGCCGCACCTGAACGGTTCGCGCTGGATTTCGGTGGGGCGGCTCGACGTCAATACCACGGGCCTGTTGCTGCTCACCACCGACGGCGAACTCGCCAACGTACTCATGCATCCCAGCCACGAACTCGAACGCGAATACCTGTGCCGCGTGCATGGCGAAGTACCGGACGAAATGCTGGAAAAACTGAAGGCGGGTGTCGAGCTGGAAGACGGGCCGGCGCGCTTCGATGAAATCCACGTCGTCAGTCGCGGGGGCAGCCACTGCTGGTTCCGGGTAGTACTGCACGAAGGCCGCAATCGCGAGGTGCGCCGCCTGTGGGATTCGCAGGGACTGCTGGTAAGCCGCCTGAAACGCATCCGCTACGGCAACATCGAGTTGCCGCGGGGCTTGCGCCCTGGCCAGCATGAGACACTTCCGGAGGACGCGGTGAAATCGCTGCGCGAACTGGCGGGTGCGGGTGCGGTGCAGCCCACGCTGACCTTGAAGCCGGTCCTGCACCAGCGCAGCGCCACTCGCGGCGTCACCGAGATCCGTCCGGTCAGCAACACGCCCCACGCATGGACCGGGGTGCGGCACGACGAGGCGCGCGAACTCACCGCGTTCGATCGCGTCCGTCCGGATGATTTGCCCAATCGGGGCAAGCGGCGTCGTGGTCCGCCACGCGGCGATGTCAACGGCAACGTGCTGAAGCCCGACAAGCCCGCAAACAAGAAACGCCGCAAGGGCCGCGGTGTCGCCCCAGGTCAGGAACTGCCATCCGTGCGCACGTGGTTCGCCGGGGACAAGCGCCCGGCCGGCGGACAGAACCGCGCGGGTCCCAACCGCGGCGGCCCCGGCCGTGGTGCCCAGAATCGCGGCGGCTCGGGGGGCCGGAACGGCAGCGGCCCGCGCCGCGGCGGCCGCGGCGGCCATCGTGGCGGGAACGGGCCCGCCAACGGTTGATTGTTTCACGGAGAGATCACGCCATGCCTGCGAACACCACGGTCACGATCTGGCACAACCCGCGTTGTTCCAAATCACGCGGCACGCTGGAATTGCTGCAGGAGCACGGCATCGAGCCCGCGATCGTCGACTACCAGAAAAATCCGCCAGGCGTGGCCGACATCGAACGCGCGCTGCAGTTGCTCGGCCTGCAACCGCGTGACATCCTTCGCAAGGGCGAAGCCGCCTACGCCGAGCTGGGACTCGAAAATCCCGGATTGACACGCGAACAGCTCATCGATGCGATGGCCGCTCACCCGATCCTGATCGAGCGCCCGATCGTGTTCGCGAATGGCAAGGCCGCAATCGGCCGTCCACCCGGAAACGTGCTGGCGATTTTGTAGGAGCGGCCCATGGCCGCGGTCGGGTCGCGCGCAAGATGCGCTCCTGCAAGGGCGCGTAGGCTGGGCTGAACACAGTGAAGCCCACCGATATGGCACCCTGGTGTTGGGCTTCGCGGATGAAGCCCGCCCGGCCCATCGCGCGCGACATCAGCGCAGATCGAACGAGTCCGCATCCATCCACGCCGGAAACTTCTCGCGGAACGCCGCGAGCGCGGCGGGATCTAGTGCAACGGTGACGGTTTGCTCCTGGGCACCGAGGTCGGCCATCGTCTGGCCCAGGCAATCCAGCACCGCACTGTCGCCCGAATAGGGCAGCTGGTTGCCATCGATACCGACCCGATTGACCCCGAGGCAATAGCTCAGGTTTTCGATCGCGCGGGCCCGCAGCAACGTGCGCCACGCGTGCGCGCGTGCGGCGGGCCAATTGGCAACGAACAACACGAGGTCGTAATCGAAGCCCCGTTGTGCATCATGGCCATTGCGCGAAAACACCGGGAAGCGCAGGTCGTAGCAGACCAGCGGGCAGATCTTCCAACCCTTCCATTCGACCACGAGCCGATCGCGCCCTGCGGCATAGCGCTTGTGTTCGTCGGCATAGCGAAACAGATGGCGCTTGTCGTAATGCCGCACCTCGCCGTCGGGCGTCACGAACAGCAGCCGGTTGAATACCTTGTCCGGAGCTTGGCCATCGCCCACCCGCAACTGCACGCTCCCCGTGATCGCGGCGTCGAGTTCCCGCGCGCGATCGCGCAGCCATGCGACGGTCGCCCCGCCCATGGTTTCGGCATCGCGGATCGCCTCGTTGGAAAAACCACTGGTGAAAGTCTCGGGCAACACCACCAGGTCGGTCCGCCCCGAAAGCGGCTCGATGAGCGAGGCGTAGTACTCACGATTGCCGGCGGGATCGTGCCAGCGCGTGGCACCCTGTACCAGCGAAACTCTCAGAGCCTGCATAGTCTTTCCGCGGCAGTTTGCAGCGTTTCGTCGTTCTTGGCGAAACAGAAACGCACCAGCTTCGCATCCGGCGCGGTTTCGTAGAACGCCGAGACCGGGATTGCGGCCACACCCGCTTCGCGGACCATCCACTCGCAAAAATTCAGATCGTCGGTGTCGCGGATCGCGGAGTAGTCGGCCAACTGGAAGTAGCCCCCATGGACATCCGGCAACTCGAATCGCGAACCCGCCAGCAATTCGCGAAAGCGATCGCGCTTGGTTTGATAAAAGCCCGCCAGGTCCCGCGCGTGCTGGGGATCGCTCTCCATCACCTCGGCGAATGCGCACTGCGCCGGATGGAACGTGCAGAAGGTCAGGTACTGGTGCACCTTGCGAAACTCCGCCGTGAGCGGCTTGGGCGCGACGCAATAGCCGACCTTCCATCCCGTGCAATGCCACGTCTTGCCGAACGACGAAATCACGAAGCTGCGCTCGGCCAGCTCGGGACGACGCGACACGCTGAGGTGCATGCGACCATCGTAGATGATGTGTTCGTACACCTCGTCCGAGATCACAAGCAAGCCGTGCTCGGTGGCGATCGCCGAAAGCGCGTCGAGATCGCGCTCGGTGAACACCGCCCCCGAGGGATTGTGCGGGCTGTTGACCATGATCATGCGCGTCTTCGGCGTGAGCTCGTCGCGCACACGCTGCCAGTCCACCGCAAAATCCGGCAGATCGAGCGGAACGTGCACGGCGCGTCCACCGGCGAGCGCGATCGCCGGCTCGTAGCAGTCGTAGCAGGGATCCAGTACGATGACCTCATCGCCCGCATGCACCGCGCATGCGATTGCCGCGAATATCGCTTCGGTCGCGCCGGAGGTGACGGTTACCTCCGTGTCCGCACTGATGCGCCGGCCGTAGAGACGGTCGACCTGTAGCGCGATCTGCTCGCGCAATTTCGGAATTCCGCTCATGGGCGCGTATTGATTGCGTCCCTCGTTCATCGCCCGCGCCAGCGCATCGCGCAGATTGCGGGGAGTCTCGAAATCGGGAAAGCCCTGCCCCAGGTTCACAGCGTTGTGTTCCAGCGCGAGCTGGCTCATCACCGTGAAAATGGTGGTGCCGACTTTGGGGAGTTTGGTTTCGATCTGCATCGAAGTCGTTCCACCTGGGAGAACGTTTGCGGAGCCGCCAGGCACGGGCCACGCAAGATGCCGGCGATGGTAGCACGCTGTCAGTGGCCGCCATTCAACAATTCGTCGGCGCGATGTTCGAACGCATCGGCCAGGAATTCCACCAGCGCCCGCACGGCCGGCAACATTCCGCGACGACTCGGGTACACCAGATGCAAAATCCCCTGCGGAAGGCCCCAATCGGGCAGGATCACCTGCAGGCGCCCGCTTCGCAGCTCCTCCACGCAAGCCGATTCCGGCACCCAGGCGATGCCGACGCCCTGCACGGCGGCTTCGATCAGCACCGGAAACTCGCCCGTGACCAGCCGCGGCCGCACCGTGACGGTGGTCTTGGCACAAGCGCCGTCGTACAGTTCCCAAGTCTGCTCGCCTTCATGCTCGAAAACGCTCAGTACCGGCAACGCTGCGAGGTCCTGGGGACCGTGCGGCTCCCCATGTTGTTGGAGGAAGGCGGGGCTGGCGACCAACACCACCCGTTTCGGTCCGAACCCGCGTGCCACCAGCTCGGCATCCGTGTCCAGTTTGTCGCGCACGCGAATTGCCACATCGAAACCTTCGCCGATCACGTCCACGCGCCGGTTGCTGGACAGCACCCGCAATTGCACATCGGGATGGCGGAGCAGAAACGTCGGCAGCAGCGGCGCCAGGAGACTCTGTGTCAGCGACACCGGGCAACTCAGCCGCACCAGGCCGCGAGGCTCACCACCCAGGGACGCGGCATCCTCGGCTGCCGCGCGCGCTTCGGCCAGCATGGCGTGGCAATGGCGATAAAAACGCTCGCCAGCTTCCGTGACCACGAACTTGCGGGTAGTCCGCTGCAGCAAGCGAACCCCCAGCCCGTTCTCGAGTTGCGACACGCGTTTGCTCAGGCGCGATTTCGGAATGCCGATTGCACGGCTGGCGGCGGAGAACCCGCCATGCTCGACCACGGCTGCGAAAAAGTACAGGTCATTGAGGTCGGGCAGGGTTCCGTAGGCGACGGACACGTTGTTCTCCACGATGAACGATGCGTTCGGATTTCCCCATCTTATCGAAGCGGCGCTGCGTTCCTATCGTTTGCGTGTTGCCGCGCAATGCGGCTCCAACCGGAGACGATCATGAAATTGCTGCACATCGATTCAAGCGTACTCGGCGAAAATTCCGCTTCGCGCAGCCTGACTGCGGCGATCGTCGCACGCCTGCGCATCGAGCACGCCGGCATCGAAGTGATTCATCGCGACCTTGCCGCGCAAACGCTGCCGCACTTCACGCCGGTGCTGGAAGAAGGCCACCCGTGCTGGGCGCGCAACGCCGAAATCCTCGACGAATTCCTGGCCGCCGACATCGTGGTGGTCGGCGCACCCATGTACAACTTCAGCATACCTTCCCAGCTCAAGGCCTGGATCGACCGCATCCTGGCCGCGGGAAAGACGTTTCGCTACACCGAGAAAGGGCCGGAAGGCCTGGCGGGCGGCAAGCGCGTGATCATTGCATCCGCGCGCGGCGGCATCTACAGCGATGCGACGGGCAAGACCTCCGACTTTCAGGAAGCCTACCTGCGCCGCATATTCGGGTTCATGGGCATCGACGAGCCCGAATTCGTGCGTGCCGAGGGATTGAATCTCGGCGTGGACCAACGCCAAGCCGCCCTGGCCAACGCGCGACGGCAAATCGAGGGCGAATCGCGCGTCGCGGCCTGAATCGGCTACGGCGTCGCGAGCCCGCCCCCTTCAAGGCGAAGGTGCGAAGGTCCGGGATGGGATATCCGGGTGTGAAGAAACCCTACCCCTCCCGGCCCTTCGCGTTGAGGCAGGAGGAAGAAACGGGCTCTCGGGACAAAGGGCAGGAAGTCACGCGACGATTCGCACCGGCACCGATTTGGCCGCCGGGGTCTTGCTGTACACCGCATGGTGCGACAGCGGAATCAGCGGATTGCATTCCGGATAGTAACCCCCGACACAACCCCGAGGAATGTCGAACGCGACCACCCGCAAGCCCCCGACTTCACGGTCGACGCCGTCGCCGGCATCGGACACGAGTTTCACCGACTGGCCTTCGCGCAAACCCATTCGCGCGATGTCGTCCCTGTTCATCAGCACGACCGCGCGGGTACCGTCGATGCCGCGGAAGCGGTCGTCGTAGCCATAAATGGTGGTGTTGAACTGGTCGTTGGAGCGCATCGTCATCAGCCGGAAACGATTCGGCGTGTCGTCGAAACCGGTGGCGCTCAATGCCGGCGGCTGGATGAAGTTGGCCTTGCCGGTAGCGGTCTTCCACACCCGTTCGCGCGCGCTGTTGGGCCGATGGAAGCCGCCCGGCTGCCACATGCGCTGGTTGAAATCCCTGAACTGCTCCGGATACGTCTGTTCGATCGCATCGCGGATCGCCGCGTAATCATTGGCCCAAGCGTCCCACGGCACCTTCGGGTTGGGCGCGAGGGTGGCTTTCGCCAACTCGACCACGATCCGTGTTTCCGATTTGAGTTCCGGACTGGCAGGTGCAGCCCTGCCCACGGAAGCATGGATGCAACTGGTGGAATCCTCGGTGGAAAGCACCTGCGGCTTGCCGTTTTCCTCGACCCGCTCGATGCGTCCCAGGCACGGCAACAGGTAGGCGAGTTCGCCGTTGACGAGGTGCGATCGGTTCAACTTGGTCGCGATCTGCACCGTGAGCCGCAGGTTGCGCCATGCCTCCGCGACTCGCTCCTGCTCGGGGATCGCGCGCAGGAAATTGCCGCCGAGCCCGATGAAGCCGCGCACCGTTCCAGCCAACACACCTTCGCAAGCCTCGACCGTGTTGAGCCCCTTCTCGCGCGGCGGCTCGAAACCGTACTGTTCCGCCAAGCGGTCCAGCGGCACCAACGCAGGATCGTCGGCGATGCCGACCGTGCGCTGCCCCTGCACGTTGGAATGCCCGCGCACCGGACACAATCCGGCGCCGGGTTTGCCGACGTTGCCCCGCAACAACATGAAATTGGCGAACATGTGGATGTTGTATTCGCCAAGCACATGCTGGGTCAGGCCCATGCCGTATACGCCAATCACCGCGTCGGCCCTGGCGTAGGTCGCCGCCGCGCGTTCCAGTTCGGCGCGCTGCAACCCGGACGCGGCTTCGATGTCATCCCATGACTGCGCGCGCAGCCAGGTGGCGAATTCGTCGAACCCATGGGTGTGTTGCGCGACGAATGAGGTATCCAGCACGCGCGGCGCGCCGTTTTTCGCGGCTTCGTCGTCCATGGCAACGAGCGTCTTGCACAGCCCCGTGATCGCCGCGATGTCGCCGCCGGCTTTCACCTGCAGGTATTGCGTGGCCAGCTGCGTCTCCTTGCCGGCGAGCAACTCCATGGGGCTTTGCGGATTGGTGAAGCGCTCCAACCCGCGCTCGCGCAGCGGGTTGAATACCACGATCGGCACGCCGCGTCGGGCCGCCTTCTGCAAGTCGTGCAGCATGCGCGGACTGTTGACGCCGGCGTTCTGGCCGAAGAAGAAGATGCAATCGGTCCTGGCGAAATCGTCCAGCACCACGGTGCCGACCGCGGCACCGACGCTCTTGCGCAGCGCGATGCCGGTGGCTTCGTGGCACATGTTGGAGGAATCCGGCAAGTTGTTGTTGCCGTACATCCTCGCAAACAGCGCGTACAGGTAGCTCGTTTCCAGCGAGGCGCGGCCCGATGCATAGAACACCACCGATCTCGGATCGGTTTCGCGCAGTCGCTTCAGCTCATCGCCGATCGCGCGGAACGCCTCGTCCCATCCACACGGCACGTACTTGTCGCTGGCGCGGTCGTAACGCAGCGGATGCGTCAGCCGGCCCTGTTGCTCGAGGTCATGATCCGGCCAATTCAGCAACTCGGCGCACGTGTGCTGCGCGAAGAACTCCGGCGTGGTTCGCAGCGAAGTCAGCTCCCAGGCACTGGCCTTGGCGCCGTTCTCGCAGAACTCGAACTTCAACGGTTTTTCCGGCTGCGGCCACGCACATGACACGCACGTGAAGCCGCGCGGCTTGTTTTGCCGCCACAGTTCCTTCACGGTCGAAGGGATCGGCACCTTCTCGCGCTGCAGGATGGACTTGACCGACTTGACCGAGCCCCAGCCACCGGCGGGGCCTGGATACGGTTCGATCTTCGGTTTGCGGTCATCGTCCATCAGCCGCTCCGCATGCGAGGATGCCCGACAGTGTAGAACATGGCGGAGAGGGTGGGATTCGAACCCACGGTACGGCGAACCGTACGCCGGATTTCAAGTCCGGTGCTTTAGACCACTCAGCCACCTCTCCACAACTTCAAGCACCTACGCCGGATTGCCTCGGCACATCCCGTGCCTCGCCCTTCGGGCCATCGGCTGCGCCGATGTTCGCTTCGGCATCCGCCTCCGCGAGCAAGCCCCGTGCTTTAGACCACTCAGCCACCTCCCCACAACTTGTTCGTCATTCCGGACAAGCCCGCGTAGCGGGCGCGATCCGGAACCCAGTGCCTTTGTTGCGACCCCTGGAATGCCGGACCGGCCTGCGTCAGCATGACGATTCCACGATGGTCTTCGCATCGAGCCGAATGCCACCCTACGCGATTCGCTCCACGCCACCCATGTACGCCCGCAGCGCTTCGGGCATCGTAATCGAGCCGTCGGCGTTCTGGTAATTCTCCATCACCGCGATGAGACAGCGGCCGACCGCGAGACCCGAACCGTTCAACGTGTGCACCAGTTCCGGCTTGCCGGTGGCGGGGCTCCGCCAGCGTGCCTGCATCCGGCGTGCCTGGAAGTCCGTGTCGTTGGAACATGACGAAATTTCGCGATAGGTATTCTGCGACGGCAGCCAGACTTCCAGGTCGTAGGTTCGGGCGGCCGCGAAACCCATGTCGCCGGTGCAGAGCTGCATCTTGCGATATGGCAACTCCAGGTTCCGCAACACCGTCTCGGCATGGCTCGTGAGTTCCTCCAGCGCGTCGAACGACTTCGATGGTTCGACGATCTGCACCAGTTCCACCTTCTCGAACTGGTGCTGGCGGATCATGCCCTTCACGTCCTTGCCGTAGGAACCGGCTTCCGCGCGGAAGCACGGCGTGTGCGCGGTCAGCTTCATCGGCAGCGCATCGGCTTCGATGATCGAATCACGCACGATATTCGTCAGCGGAACTTCCGCGGTCGGAATCAAATAGCGCTTCGTTTCCCCGACCGTGGTCGAAAACAGGTCTTCCTCGAACTTCGGCAACTGCCCTGTGCCTTGCATGGTCTCCGGATTCACCAGCAACGGCACGTTGCATTCCGTGTAGCCGTGTTCGCGGGTGTGCAGGTCAAGCATGAACTGCGCGAGCGCGCGATGCAGGTGGGCGAGCTGGCCGCGCAGCACCGTGAAGCGTGCGCCGGACAACTTCGCGCCGGCCTCGCCATCCAGCCAGCCATGGCGGGCACCGAGTTCGACATGGTCCTTGACTTCGAAATCGAAAGCGCGCGGCGTACCCCAGCGCGACACTTCGACATTTTCGGTTTCGTCCTGGCCCACCGGCGTGGATTCATGCGGCAGGTTGGGAATGCCCAGCGCAATCGCAGACAGCTTCTGCTGCACTTCGGCCAGCGCCGCTTCATTGGCTTTCAGCTTGTCGCCGAGGCCGGCGACCTCGACCATGATCGGCGCGACGTCCTCGCCCTTGGCCTTGGCCTGCCCGATCGCCTTGGAGCGTGCGTTGCGCAGCGCCTGCAATTCCTGCGTTTCGGTCGCGAGGCGCTTGCGGTCGGCCTCCAGCGCTTCGATGGCCGCCACATCGAGTTCGTAGCCGCGCGTCTTCAGGCGCGCCGCGGTGTCCTCGAGATGCGCGCGCAGCAGAACCGGATCCAGCATCTTCGACCCTCGTGGAGCAAAGGAAAGCGCGCATTATCGCCGAACGCGCGCCAACGTGCCGGCGCGCTGCGCCGGCACGCGAGGGGCAATGCCAATCAGACCGCGGCGGCGCGCGTGGCGCTGCGGCGGCCCAGCCACCACGCGATCACGATACCGGCCAACAGCCAGCCGATGCCTTGATCCAGCAGGTTGCCGACCATGTATTCGGCCGGAAACTTGTACCAGTTCCACAGCGCCACGATGTCGAGCAGCCAGCCGAACACGCCGAAAACCATGGCACCCAGCACGCGCATGCCGAGCCCCCACGCGGTACTTGCAAGCACGAACGCGACCAGCGGCGCGCCCAGCAAATTGATGACGAATTGCCTGCCGAGTTCGGGCAGCATGCCCGCACCGATCGTATTGGTGGGACTGACCACCACGAACAGGAATGAGTTCTTCCGCGCACGTTCGGTCCAGCCCTGCACCGCCGTGGCGTCGTTCATTTTTTCGGGCGCCAGGTAAGGCAGCACGTACATGCCCGGATCCGGCAGGCCGCTGCTGGCAGCCTGCAACACCGCAGTCTCGTTCTGCGGCGCACGAAAACCCATTTCGCCGATCGGCAGCAGCATGTGCGAAACGAACTGCCAGAGGAAAATCACGATGGCGCCGGACAGCGCCGCGACCGCGATACGCATGGCACACCTGCCGTGAAGTGGCAGGGCACGCTGGATGCGGCCCCGGCAACGGTCAAGCTGCATCGCGGCACGGCCGGCCAGCGTTAAACCGGTGTCACCGCACGGCCGCACGCCCTCGCAGCCACGGTTCCAATGCAAGCCGATAGATGGCCGAATTCCCCGTGAAGGTGAGCGCCCGGCCATTGGGCATGACATGCGAACCCCACGGGCCGACGGCATTGACGGCATCGCCCAGGTCGATCGGCTCGCCCCAGTGGTCGCCCTCGTGGAAGGCAATGCACAGACGCCCCAATCCGGCCGCCGTCTTGCCATAGCCGAACACGATGAATGAGCCATCCGGCGCGATCGCGGGGTCGTGGGTCGAAACGGATGGATCGCCGAGGCTCACGCGCGTGGGCGGCAAATACCGCGCGCCGCGGTAAGGCGAACGATAGATATGCATCGCGCGATCCTCGCCACGCTGGATGAAATACAGCGTGCCATCGGCGGCAATGCTGGGCGAAACCAGGAACGGACTCTGGTTGACGGTTGGGCCGAGCCACATCGGCGCGCCCCACCGGCTGCCCCTCCATTCCACCTTCCACAAGTTGCCGCCGTGATACGCCTTTCCGTCGACATCCCGGATCAGCCGTTTGCCACCCGGCACGACCGGCCGATCCGAACTGAACACCAGGTATGAACCATCGGGCGAAAGAGCCGGATCCTGGTCGTACCAGTGGCCGGAAAAACTTGCGACCCGCGGCTGCGACCAGCGACCATCGACCTTGTACGAAACCATGATGGTCTTGTGCTTGCCTTCGCTGCGATCGAAGAACACCGTGTGGCCGTCCGGTGTGTACGCCAGCGTATCGTCGCTTTCGGGATGGAGGATGCCGCCCAGCGTGACGGGAACGGGCGTTGCGTCCGGCGTCGCCGCATTCAGGGACAGCGCGGTACCGCCGGTGAACAGCATCACCGCAAGCAGGGCCAATCGCTTCGTGTTCGAAACGCTTGTATTCATCGCGCAACCTGATTGCTTCGCGTTACTTCGTGATGCCATGCGCGCGCAGTACGTCGGAAATGTCGAACCGCCACAGATTGCGCGAGCCGTTCAACGGCTCCTGCAGCCGCCGCTGCAGTGATTGCGCGTCGTCCCGCGGCTTGGGGAAATGCACGGCGCCGCGGCGGTTGCTCGACACGAACAGTTCGCCGAACGCCGGGCCAAGCGAAGGGGCGTTTTCCAGCGATCCGCTATTGATCGGCGCCGGGAGGTGCTGCGGCTTGCTCCAGCCGCCGTCCGGCTTGCGGAAGGCGATGTAGAGATCCGCACGGCCCAGCGAGTCACCCTCGTCACCCGCGAAGATCAGGAAACGCTCCTGCGGATCGATCGCGGGATCCATGCGGTTGTTCTTGATGTCGCCGAGCTCCACCCGTTGCGGCGCCGTGTAACCCCGCGCCGTGCGGCGCGCCAGGTAGATCTGGTACGCCGCGCCGGAATCGGGACGGTGCGCGGAAAAAAAGACGTCGCCATTGGCCGCCACCGACGGGTTGTAGATCATGTTGCCGTCGTTGAGCTTGCCCTCGACGTGCACGGGCTGCCCCCACCGGCCGTCCGGCCGCCGCTCGACGTACCACAGGTTGGTGCCGGTGAAATGTTGGCCGGACATTTCGGCCATCAGCGGTGTATCGCCCGGATGCACCGGCCGGTTGGAAACGAAATACAACCGTTTGCCGTCCGGCGACAAGGTCGGTTCGGAGTCGTGCCACTGCCCCGAGAACGACGCGACCTGCGGTGCGGACCAACGTCCGCCGTCGCGGTGCGCGACCAGGATGGTGTCGTCCTTCTCGGCGAAATCCGAGCGCATGAAGTAAAGCGTGTTGCCATCCCGCGTCGACGCCACCGATGTTTCCTGAAGGCCCGTCGAAATCACGCCGGGGCCAACGAGGTGCCCGGCCCCGTCCGCGGCTGTCGCCACACCCGACATCGCGATGAGGATCGCAAAAAGGCAATGGTTTTTCATGGCAAGACTCCGGCGGACAAGTGGGCCGTCGTGGCGGCCGCGGCGCCGCGGTGTGCCTGCAGCCACGGTTCCAGCGAGATGCCGTAGATGTGGTCGACTCCGTTGTCCCACGCGCGTGCGCGGGCGAGGTCGCGTTCGGCATCTGCACGGCTGCGCGGCCAGCTTGCCGGGGTCGTACGGCTGCCGGTGAAGTACAGCGTGGTGCCGTCGGGGCCCAGGTGCGAGCCCCAGGGTTGATAGGCATCGATGGCATCGCCAAGGTCGATCGCCCTGCCCCAGCCATCGCCTTCGCGAAACGCGATGTAGAGATGATCGGGCTGGTCGCTGCCGTTCTTGCCGGCGTCGAAGACGATGAACGATTGGTCCGGCGCGACTGCGGGATCGAGTTCGTGCATGCCATCCGGCATCAATTGCAGGCGCACGGATTTTTGATACTGCCCGTCGCGCCATGCCGAGCGGTAAAGGTGGAATTGATGCGATGGGTTGTCACGGCTCTGGAAATACAGGTCGCCATTGGCGGCGATGCTCGGCGCGAAGATGTACGTCCCGAAATTGACGGTATCCGGAAGCCGGACCGGTGCGCTCCAGCCGTCGGCCGTACGGTCCACGCGCCACAAATGGCCGCCGTGCACCGGCGTACCGCCGGGCGCATCAGGCCGATTGGACGGAAACACCATGAACGAACCGTCCGGCGCCAGCGCCGGATCATGGTCATTCCAGGTGCCGGAGAACGATGCGATCGCGGGCGTCGACCAATGCCCGTCGACCTCGTACGACACCATGATCATCCCGATCGACCACGGCTGCTGGTGGAAAAAAACGGTCTTGCCGTCGGGCATGAAGGTCGCGCAATCCACGCCGGCAGCCGAGGAAACCACGCCCGGCGCGAACACATGCGGTTGGGGAGGTGCGGCGATTGCCGCGCCGCATGCCATGAACCACGATGCCACGCCACAAACCGACAGCAAGACCGAACGTCGCGCCACGCAGATTCTCCGGTTGCGATGGGAACGCAGCCGCGCGCGGCGACCGCCGCGTGAAGTTACGCGGCGCGAGGTCCAATCACCTTCGGCTTGTGACGACAGACGCCGCGGGCGTGACGAGCGGCCGCTCCGCGATGGCGAGCGGTCAGGACAGGCCGAGCAGCCTGCCCGCCTGGGCGCGGAAACGCCGACTCAGGTTGAGCCGGGTGCCATCGCGCAACACCACTTCGGCGTTGCCGTTGAACAGCGGATGGATTTCATGGACGCGGTCGACGTTCACGAGGATGCCGCGATGGATGCGCAGGAACTTCGCGGGGTCGAGCACTTCCTGCAGGTGCCGCATTGTCTCGCGATGCAGGTGGGATGCGCCCCCGGTGTGGATGCGCACGTAGTTGCCTTCGGCGCCGATCCAGTCGACCTCTTCGACGGCTATCACGCGGATGTGTTCGCCCACGTGCACGCTGAGGCGCTGCAGCCACCGTTCGCTTCCGCCGGGTGCCGCCGCGTCGCCGGCGTCGGCGTGCATTCCGCGCCAATGCCGCTTGACCCGCGCCATCGTGCGGTCGAAACGATCCTGGTCGATCGGCTTCAGCAGATAATCCAGCGCATTGGCGTCGAACGCGCGCAAGGCGTGCTGGCCGTATGCGGTGGCGAACACCACCATCGGCAGCGCGCCCGGCTGCAGTTCGTGCAGCAGCTTGAAGCCGTCGAGGCCCGGCATGCGGATGTCCAGGAACATCAGATCGGGCTTGAGCGCTTCGGCCGCCTGCATGGCCTCGGCGGCGTTGCCGCATTCGCCGACCACCGTGACATCGGGGTGCGATGCCAGTGCCTGCCGCAGCGCCAGCCGCGCCAGCACTTCGTCGTCCACCAGCAGGGCGCGGATCGGCGGTGCGTTCACGCTGCACGCGCCGTGGTGGCTACCTGGAACGGCATGCGCAACACCACGCGCGTTCCACCGCCGTCGCGCGCCTGCATTTCGAGCGATGCCAGGTCCTCGAACTGCATCCGCAGGCGCTCGCGCGTGGTGCCGAGGCCGACGCCGTCGACCACGTCATCGGGCATGCCGAGCCCGTCGTCCTCGACGGACACGTACAGGTATGCGCCTTCGCGGCGCGCACGGATCAGGAGACTGCCGGGCGTGGCCTTGTCCAGCAGGCCATGCCGCAGTGCGTTTTCCACCAGCGGCTGCAGGATCATGCCCGGCACCACGGCCTGCAACGCATCGTCGGCCACCTGGAACCGCGTCTGCAGGCGATCCCGGAAACGTTCGTGCTGGATCTCCAGGTAGCAACGCACGATCTCCAGTTCGTGCGACAACGGCACCAATGGCGAATGGCGCTCCTCCAGCGTCAACCGCAAGAGATCGCTCAGGCGCGCGATCATCCGGCGCGCGCGAATCGGCTCGGCCAGCGCCAGCGCCGAGATCGCATTCAAGGTGTTGAAAAGGAAATGCGGCTGCAACTGCATGCGCATCGCGTGCAGCTGCGATTGCACCAGTTGCGTTTCCAGGCGCGCGCTGCGCAGGCGCTCGTCGCGCAGGTGGCGCCGCGAATCCATCCCGCGCAACACCGCCAGGATCACCCAGTAGGTCAGCTGCGCGAAGTAGAAATTGAACACGAACTCGCGCTGCAGATAGCCACCGAACGAATGGACCGTCGTGATGTCCGTGCGCCAAACGATCCAGAACGCGCCGACCCGGATCAGCACCTGCGCCAGCGCCATCGCGATGCTGGCAGGCACGTGCACGAGGCAGAAGCGGCCCCACCCCTTGCCGGCGGTTTGCCGCCCGAGTCGCCCGATCGACGGCGCCAGCAACATCCACAACCAGAAGCTGGCGAGGTACCACGTCGCCAGCCGGCCCCAATTCGCCTGCTGGCCTTCGCTGAGATCGGACAGGCCCGCGCTCAATGCGTACGACAGGCCCAGCAACGTCCAGAAACCGAGGGCCAGGGCCCACGATTTGACGCGCGAACGGGTGACGGAATCGGACATACGGGGCGCAGTGTGCATGCACCGCCTGCCGAGCGAAAGCCCTCGCGGCCGCGGACGAGGCGCGGCATCGCCAGCGTTCCGTCCTCTTGTCACCGGCCGACGGTCGCTGGTCAGCGCCACGAGGCCGCTCGTCACAAAACCATGGAAGCCGATCGCGGAGCGACGCAAGGTGCCATCGCGATACCTCTTGCCAAGGAACCCGACATGCCACACCCGATGCGTTTCCCGGATGCCCTCCTTTCGCTGTGCGCGGTTTTCGTCATGGCCGCTGGCGTATCCATCGCCGCCGATGCCGCCGCGGCGAAGGTTGACGAAACCGCGGAAACGGCGGCCGCCGTCATGGCCGTGGACCAGCACTGGCTGGAGGCGGAAGTGGGCGGCGACACCGCGTGGCTGGAGGCGATGCTGATGCCCGACTACCGCACGGTGGGCGCCGACGGCAAGGTCGGCGACAAGGCTGCGATACTGCGGTCGGCGACGAAAAACCGTGGCTCCGACAAGATGCGCAAGCAGGTCGACGCCTGGCAAAAGGCCCATCCGACCCGGCAATCCGTGGTGCTGCACGGCGACGTCGCGATCCTGTCATTTTCCGATCCGGGCACGGGGCGCGTCCTGTCCTCCGACATATTCATCTACCAGGACGGTGGATGGCACGCGCTGTATTCACAGCACGCCAAGGTGGAATGAACAGCGGCGCGACGGGTGCGTTCAACGTGGGCGCGCCGCCGCCCTTGCCTGCCGCAGTGCATCGAGTTTTTCCCTGATCTTCGCCTCGATGCCCTTGTCGGTGGGTTGGTAGAACTCCGTCCCGGCCAGGGCATCCGGCAGGCATTGCTGGTCCAGCGCCACCCCGCCTTCGACGTCGTGGTCGTACTGATAACCCTTGCCGTAGCCGAGTCCCTTCATCAACTTTGTCGGTGCATTGCGAAGGTGCAACGGCACCTCCAGCGTGCCGGTTTCGCGCACATTGGCGCGCGCCGCACCGTAGGCGACGTAGGCCGCGTTGCTCTTGGGCGCCATCGCGAGATAGAGCGCTGCCTCGGCCAGCGCGAGTTCGCCTTCGGGTGAACCCAGTCGCTCGTAGGTATCCCACGCGTGCAGCGCGAGTTGCCAGGCGCGCGGATCGGCCAGCCCAATGTCTTCCACCGCCATCCGCACCATCCGCCGCGCGAGGTACAGCGGTTCGCACCCGCCATCCAGCATCCGCACCAGCCAGTACAACGCGGCATCGGGATCGGACGAACGCACCGACTTGTGCAGCGCCGAAATCTGGTCGTAGAACTGTTCGCCGCCCTTGTCGAAGCGGCGGGTGCGGTCGGCCAGCACCTGCTGCAGCGTGGCTTCGTCGATGCGGCCGTCGTGCGCCAACTCCGCCGCGATTTCGAGGAACGTCAGGCCGCGCCGCACATCACCGTCGGCGGCTTTCGCCATCAGCACCAGGGCCTCGTCATCGACCTGCAGGTGCAGCGTGCCCAGGCCGCGTTCCTCGTCCGCCAGCGCACGCTTCAGCGCCACCACGATGTCGTCGGCGCCCACCGCGTCCATCACGTGCACGCGGCAGCGCGACAACAGCGCCGAATTCAGTTCGAACGACGGATTCTCGGTGGTGGCGCCCACGAACACGATCACGCCGCGCTCGATGTGCGGCAGGAAGGCGTCCTGCTGGGCCTTGTTGAAGCGGTGCACCTCGTCCACGAACAACACGCTGC
>JBIQLN010000025.1:0-50785 GCA_044464225.1 Rhodanobacter sp.
TGGCCGAGCCCGACGGGCAGGGCGGCTGGAAGGTCAACGCGTGGATCAAGCGCGCAATCCTGATGTACTTTCGCGTGCGCGACGTGCAGGTGATGGATGGCGGTCCGATGGCGGCGTTCGACAAGGTACCGCTGCGGTTCGCGGACGCCGATGAACCGGCGTTCCGCAACGCCGGCGCGCGCGTGGTGCCGGGCGCGCTGGTGCGCCGCGGCGCATTCATCGGCAAGGATGCGGTGCTGATGCCGGGCTACGTCAACATCGGCGCGCACGTCGGTCCCGGCGCGATGGTCGATACCTGGGCAACAGTGGGGTCGTGCGCGCAGATCGGCGCACGCGTTCACCTTTCCGGCGGCGTCGGCATCGGTGGCGTGCTGGAACCGCTGCAGGCCAGCCCCACGATCATCGAGGACGATTGTTTCATCGGTGCGCGTTCGGAAGTGGTGGAAGGCGTGGTGGTCGAGCATGGCAGCGTGCTCGGCATGGGCGTGTATCTCGGGCAGTCGACGCGGATCTACGATCGCGCCACCAAGACGATCGGCTACGGCCGCGTCCCCGCGGGAAGCGTGGTGGTGTCCGGCAGCTTGCCGGCGGCAGACGGTTCGCACAGCTTGTACGCGGCGGTCATCGTGAAGCGCGTGGACGAGAAGACGCGTGCGAAGACGTCGATCAACGAATTGCTGCGGAGTGGCGAATGAGCGCGACCCTCTATGGACTGCCCACCTGCGACACCTGCCGGAAGGCGCGCAACTGGCTGGATCGTTTCGATGTCGAGTACAGCTTCGTCGATTACCGCGCGAATCCGGTTCAGGCCGCGACGCTGAAGGAGTGGGCCAACCAACTCGGCGGCTGGGAGAAGCTGGTCAACAAGTCTTCGACGACATGGCGCAACCTGTTGCCGCAGCGGAAGAACCCCGCGAGCGATCCGGAGTGGGCGCTGCTGCTGAAGGAGTACCCGGCGCTGATTCGCCGACCCGTGGTGGTGCGCGGCCATGGTGAAGTCAGTGTCGGCTTCAGCGACAATGCCTTCAAGAAAATGTTCGGCACATGACATCCGCGTGAGCGATCCGCGCGCCCGTCGCTATCTCAGGAACCTGCGCGTGGAACGCGACAACGAGGCGTTGTACGTGCGCCTCGCCGCCGTGGCGTCCGACCCGCGGCTCGCGCGGGCGTACCGGCGCATTGCCGCGGGCGAGCGCGCCAACGCGGCGTTCTGGGAATCGCGCATCGCCGCCCTGGGCGGGAAAGTGCCGCCGTCTCGTCCGCGTGCCCGCGTCCGGATACTCGGCGCGCTTGCGAAGTGGTTCGGGACCGGGTTCGTGATGCCGACCGTGGTGCGGCTGGAACACGCCGATCACCTGGAAACGCCTGTCGATCGCGCCGGGCATCGCGATCATTTCACAACCGACGATGCGCGTGCGGTTCGCGTGCACCGTCATCGTGCAGCTGGCGGGAATACCTTGCGCGCCTCGGTGCTGGGCGCCAACGACGGGCTGGTGTCGAATGTCAGCCTGGTGATGGGCATGGCCGGTGCCGCCACCGGCAATCACGCCGTGCTGCTGGCGGGACTGGCGGGTTTGGTCGCGGGTTCATGTTCGATGGCGCTGGGCGAATGGTTGTCGGTGAACAGTTCACGCGAGTTCTATCAGGCGCAGATCACCGAACGCGCCGAGCGTCTGGCGGTCGCGCCCGAAGAGGGCGTGCGGCGCATCGCCGGCATCTATCGCGACAAGGGCCTGGAGCGCGCGAAGGCCAGGCATCTTGCCGAGCACCTTGCCGAAACGCCGCGCACGGCGCTCGATACCGTGGTGCGCGAGGACCTGGGCATCGATCCCTCCGAACTCGGCGGTTCGGCATGGAGCGCTGCGGTATCGTCGTTCTGCTTCTTTGCGTTCGGCGCGATCTTTCCGGTGGCGCCGTACTTTTTCCTTGGCGGCCACGTCGCGATGTTCGCCAGCATGGGGACCACGTTTGCAGGGCTTTGCCTGATTGCAATCGGCACGTCCCTTTTCACAGGGCGCGGTCTCGCGTTTTCGATCGCCCGCCAATTCATGATCACGGCCGCGGCGGCCGCGATCACGTTTATGGTCGGCCATCTGCTCGGCGGCGCCATTTCGTAGGTGCCCGGGTAGACGTCTCGAACAATGCGTCTGCACAGCGGCCGCATTCGATATGACGTGAAAGGCGCATAACCCGAAGCTATGCAAAGCGCCAAATTTTTCATTGGTGCGACCTGCTGGATGCGCCTAGGCTCGGATGCAGCCGCGTCACTGCATTTCCGCCGCCCCGTTTTGTGCGCGTGCTGCGCGCGCCATTCGGCCAGATCGGCAATCCAACGTTTCGTTTCATTGCCGCGGGTTCTTTCCGCCGGACACGCGGGGCGTTGCAGCACATCCGTTCAGCCAAAAGGAGAGGCCGCCGTGACCCACCGCAAGATCGCGCTTTCGGGGCAGATTGCTGCTGCGTTGATGTTTGCAACCTCGGTGCACGCGCAAGGCGTTGCCCGGCCCGGTTCATCGGGATCGTCCGGGCGGCGTTCCGAAGCCGCGGCGCAGGGTTCGCCGCAGGAAAGCACGTCGCAGCAGTCTGTTTCGCCTGCAGCGAATGACGACCAGTCAAGCAGTCCACCGCCGGAAAACCGGAAAAACAAGCCGACCGTGCAGGAATTGCAGACGGTGCAGGTCGTGGGCATTCGCGCGAGCCTGGAGCAGGCGCTGCAGATCAAGCGTGCGGCGAACTCGATCGTGGACGCGGTCACTTCCGAGGATCTCGGCAAATTTCCCAACACCGATGTAGCTGAAGCGATGACCCAGATTCCCGGGGTCACGATCGATCGGATATTCGGGCAAGGCAGCGGCGTCAGCATTGATGGCACCGATCCGAGCCTGAACCTGACTTTCCTCAATGGACACCAGGTCGCGCAGATGGCGTGGCTCGGTTCCGGGCAGTCGCGCGGATTCGATTTCACGATCCTGCCGCCGGACCTGGTCGGGAATGTCGTGGTCTACAAGACCGCGCAGGCCAAACTGCCGGAGGGCAGCATCGGCGGCACGATCATGGTCAACACCCGTCAGCCGCTCGATCTCAAGCCCAACACCTTCGCCGCGTCCCTCGGGGGTACGTACAACCAGACCTACGGCAAGGCGCAGCCGCAGGGCTCGGCGCTGTACAGCTGGAAGGATTCCGCGGACAACTTCGGATTCCTGTTCTCCGTTTCGCACTACGAACAGCAGATCGACCGCCAGGGCGTGGAGATCTTCAGCTATTTTCCGGCCAGCAACTACGTCAACGCGCCGGGCGCGGGGGGCAGCAGCGCGAAATCCCCGAGCGAAGTCAACGCCGCGTGGTTCATGCAGCACCGCCAGCGCACGGCCGGCAACTTCGCCATCCAGTTCAAGCCGACGGATCGGCTGGAGTTCGGACTGAATGGCCTGTACCTGCATGAGAAGTACAACAACGTCAACCAGTCGATGTACGCGTTCGCGCAGATCGCGCCGCAGAACGTGGATTCGATCAGCCCGCCAGTGGACGGGGTCGTCAACAATCTGCACGTGTGCAGCGACGTGTTCTCGACCTGCTCCAATCCGGCCGCGGCCCAGGGCCATGCGGTGACGATGCTGGACAGCGACCCCAGGGTCAGCTCCATGAACATCAAGGGCATTTATCTCACCGGCAAATACAGCGGCGATCGTTGGGGCGTCGACGCCAGCATCGGGACCTCCGCGGCAAGCAATCCCCACACCACGACGTATGCGGACGAAGCCGCGTACGCCGGCGGCTACTCGATGAACATCGACAATGGTGCCGTCTACGACGGTCCGGCCGCGGTGCGCGATCCGAAAAACTGGTTGCTGGGCGGACAGAACGGCAGCGCCACCTTCACGATCGGAAGCGCGGACCAGTACAACCGGATGAGCAATGCCCAGGTCGATTTCCACAACGACTTCGACAGCGTATTGAACCGTCTCGATTACGGCGTTCGTTACAACGAAAATTACGTGCGTGTCACGCCTACCGGATACGTCGCGGACGATCCGCGCACGCAGGTGAGCGAGGCGGACATCGGCGTGGACGGATTCACCGACATCCTCGGCGATTTCCCGGGATTTTCGCCGGACATGCGAAATCGGATCTTCCCCGATGTCGACAAGCAGATCGCTTTCCAGAAAAGCCTGCATTACAAGGAACTGGCATCGAGCATCGTCAACGGAAAGTATGTTGCAGAGGAAAAGACGGGCGCGGCATACGTCCAGCAGAACTTCGTGACGGACACATTGAGCGGGAACATCGGCTTGCGCTACGTGCGTACCCGCACGACTTCAAGCGCATACCAGCCGACCGGACCCGCGGTGCTGCCGGTGCCGGCCGAATGGTGGAAGACCACCAGGAGCTCGTACCACTTCCTGTTGCCCTCGTTCAACATCGCCTACACGCCGACCGCAACCGTGACGTTGCGCGCGGCCGCGGCCAAGGTGATCGCGCGGCAGACCATTTCCAACGAGATTCCGTCGCTGAGCCTGAATGCCGCCAACGTTCCGCCGGTGGGCTCCGGCGGCAATCCGGAACTGTTGCCGTACAAGGCCACCAACTACTCGGTTGCGGCGGAATGGAATTTCGAACCGCAGGCGGCGGTGGGGTTCGAGGCATTCCTGATCAGGATCAACAACTACATCCTGCGCGCTCCGGCACTCGAAACCCATTTCACGGACGAGGCCGAAACGGCGCCGGAGCACTTCCAGCAGCTTGTCGACCTGGGCTTCTGCGATGCCGCGACCAACACCTGCCAGTTCTCGGTGAGCCGGCCGCAGAACCTGGGCTCGGGCAAGGTGCGCGGTTTCAATGTGTCGTACCAGCAATATTTCGGCGAGTCGGGGCTGGGGCTGATCACCAATTTCACGTATTCCAACGGAACATCCCAGGGCGGCGGACCGCTGCCGTACAACTCGAAGTACTCCGTGAACTTCAGTCCGTATTACGAAAAAGGCCATTTCAGCGCCCGCATCACCTACCAGTGGCGGAGCAAATACTTCACGGCGGGTTATCAGGTCAGCGCCCCTTCGACCTTCGTCGACGACTACAACGAGCTCGACGCTACCGTCAGCTGGACGTTCGACAAGCATTGGTCGGCGACCCTGAGCGGACTCAACCTGACCAATACCCGGTATTTCCAGTACGACCTCGTCAAGGCGATGCCGGCCAATCGCTATTACAACGGCACCCTTTACCTGGCATCGCTTCACTTCAAGATGTGAGGGAGCTTCGATCCCGCTTGGCGTCGCAGTGTCAGCAAAGAATCGCCGTCATTCCGGGGCCGCCCGCGCTGTTCGCGGGCGGAACCCGGAATCCATGTTGCCGTTCGGCAAAAAACAAGATGGATTGACTGCGCCATCCATGGCGCTCGCGCTACGCGTCGCCTTTGGCGTTCGCGTTTGCAACCTGCAAACGCAGTCGGGTTCGCCTGCGATGAAGCCGCAGGTGCCCCGGAAGGACGAAAAAAATAGAGTGGGAGGGAGGGTGATGATGCAATCGAAAGCTGGATGCCTGCTCGCGCTGCTGGCCCTGTCATGCTGCTGTCTCGGGGCGCACGCGCAGGATGCCGTGCCTACGTTCACGCGCATGATCGGCGGGAAGACCTTCACCTTCGCGGGACGGGATCCGGCGAAAGACGGAACCACGATGATCCCGACGGTGCTGGTGCCGATCCGACTGGCGTTTGCCGGCAAGCCGGCCACGCTGGATGCCACCGGTGACGTGTCGCGTCTGCTGAAATCCCCGCTATTCGCGAAGTACGACTTTGGCGCGGGCAACAAGACGCAGTATGGCGATGCCTTGCTCGAAGCGACGTTTCCGGGTGGAAAGGGGCATACGTTGCTGGCGACACCGCATGTCGAAACGATCACGATCGACGTGCCCGCCGGCCGCGGCTATCTGCTGCATGCAGGGCAGAGCGGGCGCACTTTCGCCGTCGTCGATTCGGAATACGTCGAAAGCCAGCTGTTCCGGAAACTCCCGAAGACACGTGGCAAGCTGGTCATCGCCGTGGCGCACAACACGACCTACTATGCGCTGGGCGACGCAACGGTGTGCTGTACCTGGGGTACGCATGGCGTGGATCCCGACACCGGGAATTCGTTCGTGCTCGGCTCGTACCTGCACGACGTGCCAGACATCGTCACGGAACGGAACATCCAGCCGCTGACGGAGCAGTTGGCGGAATTCTTTTACGATCCGCTGCACGATCCGCATGCCTACTTCTACAAGGAGGGCGTGCCGGGAAACTACTTCCCGGCGTGGGAGCGTCCCGTCCCGGGCGGCGGTTGCGGCGGTTCCGGCATCGGATCGAATTACTTCCTGCTGCAACCGACCGACACCAATCTCAAGAACAACTTTCCGTCGTCCGCCCCGTACGTGGCCCGCGCGTCCGGATTCGACTATCACCTGCAGAACGTGGCGCTGCTGAATTGGTACCCCGGTGGCGGCACGCGTTCCGGCCCTTACAGTTTTCCGGATCCGCGCGCCCTCGAGGCACCGGCAAAGCCGTGCGCGCGTTCGTTCCGGTCCGTGGCCCGCGCGGAAAACACGGCCGCCGCATCCGCCGAGCGCAACGCATCCTCAAGCGGGCATCGGCTGATCGGCTACTGGACCGGATCGGGACCCAAGGGCGGCAAGCCGTTTCCGATAAGGGATGTGTCGCCGCAGTGGGACGTGATCCTGGTGGCGTTCGCACCGCCGGACGAAGGCGCGCCCGAAGGCACGATGCAATTCGCGCCCCCGGAAGGGATTACCGCGGACCAGTTGAAGAAGGGCATCGCCTTGCTCCAGCGGCGGGGCAAAAAGGTGATGATTTCGCTGGGCGGCGGCGGCAGGTACTTCAAGCTGGACGACGCGAAGGACATCCCCAACTTCGTTTCCTCGGTGGCCGGCATCGTCGAGGAATACGGGTTCAATGGCGTCGACATCGACTTCGAAAGCCCGTCGCTGGAACTGGCTCCCGGAGACACGGACTTCAGGTATCCCGTTACGCCATCGATCGTGAATCTGATCGCGGGGCTGCGCGAGCTGCGCAAGCAATTCGGGCCGGACTTCATGATCAGCCTGGTGCCCGAAGGCACGCAGATTTCAGCGGGCCTCGTGAGCTACGGCGGCCAATTCGGATCGTACCTGCCGCTGGTGCATGCGTTGCGCGACATCCTGTCATTCGTCGACGTGCAGGAGTACAACACGCCGCCACTCATGGGGCTGGACGGCAACATCTACCAGACCCATACCGTGGATTACGACGTGGCCATGACGGAACTGTTGCTGCACGGATTCAATGTCGCGGGCCATCCGGACGCGTTCTTTCCTCCGCTGCCGGCAGACAAGATCGCGGTGGGGTTCCTGGTCCGATATGACGAACCCGAGCTCGTGAGCCAGACGCTGCAGTACCTGGTCACCGGCAAGAAACCGCAAGGCGTCGATTACAGGCTGCGCAAGCCGCAGGGCTATCCGGCGATGCTGGGCGCCATGTTCTGGACCATCGATGCCGACCACGGGGAGCGGTACCGCTACTCGAATTTTATCGGGCCGCAATTGCATGGTGATCAGGGCGCAAAGTAGGGGCAACCGACCCATCCGCGTTTTCGGCGCTCGGCCCGGTGGCCGTTTTCGTCCCGGGCGCGGATTGCTATGCTGCATGAAGCCATTCGTTGCGCGGGTTGCGCGCCATGTCCGAAGTCTTCGACCTCACCTGCGAACTGATCCGCCGTCGCTCGCTGACGCCTGACGACGCGGGCTGCATGGACGTCGTGATCCGGCGCCTGGATGCGAGTGGCTTTCGTTGCGAGGACCTGAGCTTTCGCGAAGTCGCCAACCTGTGGGCGACGCACGGGCAGGGCGGCCCGGTACTGGCGTTCCTAGGACATGTGGACGTGGTGCCGAGCGGTCCCGAAACGGAATGGTCGTCGCCGCCGTTCGAGCCGACCGTGCGGGAGGGCAGGTTGTACGGCCGCGGCGCGGCGGACATGAAATCCGGTGTCGCCGCGATGGTGGTGGCGCTGGAGCGGTTCGTCGCCGCACATCCGGATCACCCGGGAACCATCGCGCTGCTGCTGACGAGCGACGAGGAAGGCCCGCTCAATCTCGACGGCGTGCGCAGGGTGGCAAACCTGTTTCGCGAATCCGGCCAGCGTATCGACTGGTGCGTGGTGGGCGAGCCGTCGTCGCAGGAACGGCTGGGCGATCTGATTCGCGTGGGGCGCCGTGGTTCGCTGTCGTTGAAGCTCATCGTGCACGGCGTGCAGGGGCACGTCGCCTATCCGGAAAAGGCGCGGAACCCCGTCCACGCGGTTGCGCCCGCGCTCGCCGAACTCGTCGCGACGCGCTGGGACGACGGCAACGCGGATTTTCCGCCGACCACCTTCCAGATCTCCAATATCCACGGCGGCACCGGTGCGCTGAACGTGATTCCCGGCAATGTCGCCATCGATGGCAATTTCCGGTTTGGAACGGCCAGCAGCGCGGATTCGCTGCGCGAGCGCACCGAAGCCGTTCTGAAAAAGCACGGACTCGAGTGCACGATCGAATGGAACCTCTCCGGCGAGTCGTTCCACTCTCCGGAGGGCGGCAGGCTGCGCGAAGCGGTTATCGCTGCCTGTCGTGACATCTGTGGCGCCGAGCCCCAACCCAGTACGGGCGGCGGCACGTCCGATGGACGCTTCATCGCGCCGCTCGGCGTCGAAGTGGTCGAGGTCGGTCCGGTCAACGCAACCATCCACAAGATCGACGAGTGCATCTCCCTCGATGACCTGGAACGCCTGCCGGCGATCCATGCCGCGATTGCCGAGCGGCTTCTGCGCTGACCGGACCGATGTTCACGCCGCGAGCGCGGCGCGTTTCAGCAGACCTTTCGCGAGGAACAGTTCGACCCGCTCGAACGGGATGTGGTCGCCCGCGTCGTTGCCGTAATACGCCTCGACGATGTGGCCGTCCTCGTCGATCAGGAAATCCGCCGGCATCAGGTTGGCGGTGTCGAGTCCGGCAAGTCCGACGATGCGCAATCCCTTCAGGAGCGTCGGGATGCGGGTGAGGACTCCTTTCCATTTGCGCCAGAACGAACGTTCGATCCCGTAGGCCTCGTGCGCACTGGAAGTCGGATCGGCGACGACCACGAACGGCCTCGGCTTGCGCGCGACGAACCGCCGAACTTCCTCGGGGGTGGAAGCGAATACCGCTACCACGTCCAGCCCCAGTGCAGACAGGCTGGCATGGTTACGGGTCAATTCGTAGATGCGGAAGTTGCAGAACGGACAAGCCGCATCGCGGAAGAAGCACAGCAGCGTGCGGCGGCCGCTCGCGCCGCCGATCGCGACGGGTTTGCCGTGCACGTCCTTCAGCGCCAGGGAAGGCGCCACGGTTGGTGATTTCAATCGCATGTCGGTTCCCCTGTTGGTTCGCCGCTGGTCGCGGCGTGACAGCGATCCGGCGCGATGCTGGATCGCGCATTGAAAATATCGAGCTGCGGAGAAAAAGACATCTACATATGTGTAAAGCGTTTGGTGGAAGCTCCACACCCTCCGTCGGAGACTCGCACTTGGGCGGAATGTGGTTGCCCGGACGCGGAAGGCGCCAGGCTTTCGAACCTGCTATTTGCCGTTTGCGGGTACAAACACCGCGAAGATTCCGGCGTACGGTTTCACCATGAACGCAGGCGCGCCGTAGTAGTCGCCATCGACGTAGATTTGCGAAAGCGTGCCGTCCAGGTACAGCGCATTGCGGCAGCCGAGTTCGTCGCGGAACAACGTGGCGAAGGTGTGGAAGTTCACCGGCGCCGTGCTGACCGCGAACACCACCTCGTCCGGCTTGCGCACGCAGACGCCGTTGCGCCACTTGGTGCTGTCGGAGTCGGCGACGAATTCCGGATTGATCTTGCCGTCGATCACCAGCATCGGTCCCGATTGCGTGGCCCACTTCGGCTGCGCATCGCCGGCGGCGAAGTCGGCGGTGGACTGTATCGAGGCGTGGCCGTTGGCGCCGATCGCGAACACGCCGTTCGGCAGCAGCGAAAAATTGCCTGCGGCAGGGTCGCCGTGCGCGGTGTTGAGCGGCTTCAGGGTCTTGCCGTTTTCGACGTACATTCCCAGCGGTTCGCCACGTGCGTCATAGATACCCGCGTTGCTGGCGAACAGCAGCTTGCGCCCGCGGCTGGCGCCCCATTGTTGCAGCGCGTGGATGCTCGAAAACGGTTTGCCGGTTTCGGGATCGCGCCAGTGCAAACCCAGGTCGGCCGTGCCGAGATCGATCGTCACCACGCGGTAGTGCACATTCTCGAACACGATGTCGTGGCTCGTGACGCCTTGCGACGCGCGCGTGCACCCGGCCAGCAGCGTTGCCGCGACCAGCACGATCAACGATCTCGCGAATAGCCCAACCGGACCGGTCGTATGTCGTCGTGGATCCATGCTGCGATGTTCGCCGGTCCGCGCCCGTTGACGCAAGCGTGTCGGAGATACGGGATCCAGCAGCGGTCGAAGCCGCGTCAGTGCGGCGGCTGCAAGGTCAGGTGATACCGGGGGGTGCCCGGCAGCAATGGTGCGGGCTTCCCCTCGACCCAGGTTTCGTGGCCGTTACCGAACCAGGGTGACAGGGGATTGTCGGATTGACCCGCCGGCATTTCCAGGATGCCGTGCGCTTCGTTGCCGGGTTGCACGTTCATCCGCATCGACGCGCCGAACGAGGGATGCAGCACCCGCGGCATGTCGTTGTCGCCAGCCAGTTCGTCGTGCGGCATTTCGAAGAATCGCGCAAGCCATTGCGGCAGCGCCACCGAGAGCGGATTGCCGATCCTGGCGGCGTTATGGCGGCCCCAGGTCTTGTCGGCGAGCGGGCCCGGCTGCGCGTCCAGCGCATCGGCGACCTGCCTTGCGGCAGCGGTCAGCAACGCATTCCAGTCCTTGTATTCCGGATCGAGCAGCCACGCCGGTTTTTGCGTCACCAGCGTCCACACGCCATATTCGCCGACGGCTGGCGTCGGCCACTCGAAATCCTTCCACTTGGCCGAGGCTCGCGCGGTGAACGGCGCCAGCACGTCCTCGCGCACCTGGTCACGGAACATCCGCACGATGCGGTAGCCGACGCTGCCGGTCGCCGCGCGCGCCTTCCAGTCCTGCACGAAGGGTCGCAGTGCCTTGGCTTTCGGATCGTCCGAAGCCGACAGCACATCCAGCAGCAGCTTCCGCCAACGCGCCAGGAACAGCGCGCGGTCGTCGAGCTGGATGTCCAGCATGTCGCGTGGAATGAAGTGATCGCGCGCGCGAAGATCATCGCGGATCTGTTGGGCGCGTGCGCCCTGGTCGTAGCCACCGTCGCCGAGCAGTTGCAGCGCATCGGCGGAGACGATGCGTTGATTGGCGGTCCAGATGCGCGAATCGGCCGGGTTCTCGATCCGCGGAACTTGCGCGGCATCGGCGAAGCCGGTCCAGCCCGTGCCGGGCCGGGACCAGTCGGAAGGTACTGACGGATCGATGCCGGTGCGAATCGGAACCAGGCTGCCGGCGAGGGTCCAGCCGACGTGGCCCTGCGCGTCGGCGACCACCAGGTTCTGCGGCGGAATGCCCATGGTCGGCGCGATCGCCAGCGCCTGGTCCACCGTGGTCGCCGTTTCGAGTTCCATCAGGTTGAGGTTGACTGCGCGCGGGTCCTGTGCGATCCATGCCAGCGCCAGCGGAGTGCCGTCGGGCGCCTTGTCCATGATCGGTCCCCAGATCGTGTCCTCCACCACCGCGTGTGCGTCGGGTGCACCTTTCACGCGGAACGTTTCGCGGTGCTTGACGATGGTGGCCCAGCCATCGGGCGTCGCGTATTGCGATGGATCGGCCGGATTGCGAACCACCCGCACCCAGTCCATCCAGTCGCCGCCGCTGTTGGTGAATCCCCATGCGATGTGGCCGTTGCTGCCGATCACCATCGCCGGCGCGCCGGGGAGGGTGACGCCATTGAGTTCGATCATGTGCTGCGGGTGGGCGGGATCGGGATAGCGCAACTGGGCGCGATACCAGATGTTCGGCACGCGCAGGTGCAGGTGCGGATCGTTGGCCAGGATCGCCGCGCCGCCGGTGAGGGCGCCGCCCACCGCGAAGCCGTTGCTGCCGATGCCGACATCCGCGGCGTTGGAACGTGCGACGGCTCGTGCGCCGCCAGCCAGCGCGATCGTTGGCGCGGAGTCGCCGCGCAGGTCGAATACCGACGCATCCGGCATGGGCACCGGTTGCGACGGAAGACCCTGCATCGGTGCCTCCCAACGCGGGGACGGCGCCAGCAGAAAGTCGACCAGTGGTTTCGGCAGTACGGCGCGCAGGCGGGCGATGTTCAATTCGCGCGCGTTGGTGCCGTCCTGGTTGAGGTCGAAATACATCGCGTCGATGGTGAGCAGGCTGTCGGCATCCGTCCAGGGTCGCGGCCTGGCATCGAGCAGCAGGTATTCCCATGGCCGCACGGAAAGATGCGCGAGCCCGGCATTGACGCCTCGGGTGTACGCATCCAACAACCCGCGCTGGTCCTGCGGCAGCGATGCCAACACGCGTTCGGCCAGCGCGCGAAACCGGTGCCGCCGGTGGTTTTCATCGCGAGGCAGCGCCTTCGGCCCGACCAGTCCGGCCAGTTCGCCCGCCGCATCGCGCCGCTGCAGGTCCATCTGGAAAAAGCGTTCCTGCCCGTGCACGTACCCCAATGCATAGGCAAGGTCGCGCCGACTCCGGGCAGTGATGGTGGGAATGCCGTCGGCGTCGCGCACGATGGTGACCGGCGACGACAAGCCCTGCACGGCCACCGTGCCGTCGGTTTGCGGCCGGCTGCCGGCCAGCAATCGCCAGCCGATCGCCGATACGATCATGACGATGACGATCAGCGCGAGGGCGACGCGTCGAATCCAGCGCATGGGTTTTCCCTTGATGACGCCCGCATTGTGAGGGTTGCAACGGCGCCCGCCAACTGTTGAAGGCGCGTGTGGAATCCCTCCACGTTTTCGTCGTTCCGCGCAGGCGCACTTCCCTGGAGAATCCCTGATCGACCCCATCATTCGTCAGCCGGAATACTCGCGCGTCCATGGCGCTCGCGCTGCGCACCGCCTTCGGCGTTCGCGGTTGCATTCCTGCAAACGCAGCCGGGAAGCGATATCCGGGACCCGGCGACCTTGCCTTTCAGCGCACCCCTCAAAAGTCGCCGGGATGACGAGCAAAATCGAACTTGCCTAGGGAACGATCCCGGTCCACGCGGCTGACGAGAATTTCGATTCGGCCAGCGTGACGGCACGTTCCAGTTCCGCCGGTTCCAGCTTGCCGGGAACGAGTCCGTGGCGGTGCCGGAACGTCGCGATCATCTTCTCGATGATGTCGCCGCGCGACAATCCGGTCTGGCTGCGCAGCGGGTCGACGCGCTTGGCCGCGCTTTGCGTGGCCTTGTCGGCCAACTTCTCGCGACCGATCCGCAGCACGTCCAGCATCTTCGCGGTATCGATGTCGTAAGCCATCGTGACGTGATGCAGTACCGCGCCACCGCGGCGGGTTTGCGCCGCGCCCGCGATTTTTCCTGCCGGCGACGTGATGTCGTTGAGCGGCTGGTACCACGCGTTGATCCCGAGGCCCTGCAACGCGTCGATCACCCACGTATCCATGAACTCATAGGCTTCCTGGAAGCCCATGCCTGCGACCAGTGTTTCCGGCGCATAGAGCGAATAGGTGATGGTGTTGCCGGGCTCGATGAACATCGCGCCGCCGCCACTGATGCGCCGCACGACCTCGATGCCGTGCCGGCGGGCGGCTTCGGCATCGACTTCGTTGCGCAGCGACTGGAAGCGTCCGATCACCACGCACGACGACGACCATTCCCACACGCGCAGGGTCGGTGGCCGGCGGCGCGCGGCCACCTCGTCGGTCAATACTTCGTCGATCGCCATGTGCAGCGCCGGCGGTTGCGGCGAGGCATGGATCAGGCGCCATTTGAAATCATTCCAGTGGGTGCGGTTCAACCCGGCATCTCCAATGCGCGTTGCACCGCCACGGCAATGGCTTCGGGCGACACGCCGAACATCCGCACGTTCGGCCCGAGTGCTGCCTGGATCACGGCAGCATGGTGGGTGCTGCCGGCTGCCGCGGGCATGCCTTCCAGGGCGACGTCGATCATGGTGAGGGCGGAGTCCGGTTCCAGGAAAAAATCGCCGCTGATCCGGACGCGCGTCAACTTTCCGTCGCGCACTTCCAGATCCGCCACGACCAGCTTGCCCCCGGGCATCTTGTATTCGCCGTGCATCGCGCGATTGTGCCTTGCCTGCGGTGGGGCGTACAGATCCTGGTCAAGCGGTCGTTTCGATGCGGTCGACACGGCGCAGGCCACGGGGCAGCAATCCGCCGCGCTGGGCGCGGCTTCCGCCGTATTCCACGAGATCGGCCCACTTCAGCGTCAGCTTGCGCTGGCCCGCGTACAACGTGACTTCGCCGGAGCCTTCAGCCACCACCGTGATGCCGGCGACGCGTTCCTCGCCGGATTTCAGCTTGGCCTTCGGTATTTCGATGAGCTTGTTGCCGCGGCCGCGATCGAGTTCCGGCAGGTCGGCCACCGAGAACATCAGCAGGTGTCCTTCGGTCGTTACCGCGACGATGCGGTCGCGCGCCGCATCGTTGACGTACGCGGGCGCGAGCACGCGTGCGTCATTGTCCATGTTGATGACCTGCTTGCCCGCCTTCTTGTTGGCGAGCAGCCCTTCGAAGTGCGTGAGGAATCCGTAGCCGGCATCGGTCGCGAGGATCAGCTTCGTCGCGTTGTCGCCGATCGCGACCGCGTCGAAACGCGCGCCGGGTGGCGGCGTGAAGCGCCCCGTCAGCGGCTCGCCGTTGCCGCGCGCAGACGGCAGCGTGTGGGCGGCGG
Source organism: Rhodanobacter sp. (assembly GCA_044464225.1). Lineage (GTDB taxonomy): Bacteria > Pseudomonadota > Gammaproteobacteria > Xanthomonadales > Rhodanobacteraceae > 66-474. The sequence continues at coordinate 14,896 of JBIQLN010000025.1, forward strand.
TGGAATAGCTGCGCCCGGTCGAATCGATGAACACCGCCTGTTGCGCGCTCTTGCCGCGCACGCTGGCGAGGTACTTGTCGCCTTCGCGGTAGGACAACTCCGCGGCATCGACATCGTGGCCCTTGGCCGCGCGCGCCCAGCCCTTCTCGCTCAGCACCACGGTGACGGGTTCGGAAACGACCAGTGCGCTTTCGTCCAGCGCCTGCGCGGCCGCGCGCTCGACCAGTGGGGAACGGCGCGCGTCGCCGTATTTCTCGGCATCGGCCTTCAGTTCCTGCTTGATCAGGGTCTTCAGGCGGGCCTTGGACCCGAGCGTCACCTCGATCTTCGCGCGTTCCTCTTCCAGCGCGTCGCGCTCGGCGTCGAGTTTCATCTCCTCGAGCCGCGCGAGCTGTCGCAGCTTCGTTTCGAGGATGTAGTCGGCCTGTTCTTCCGACAGCTTGAAGCGCTTGATGAGTGCGGGTTTCGGTTCGTCCTCGTGGCGAACGATGCGGATGACCTCGTCGAGGTTGAGAAAGGCGATGCGAAGGCCTTCCAGCAGGTGCAGGCGGCGTTCGACTTTTTCGAGGCGATGCTGCAGGCGCTTCGTCACCGTGTCGGAACGGAAGCGCAACCATTCCTCGAGGATCTGCTTGAGCGTCTTGACCTGCGGCCGGCCGTCCAGCCCGATCATGTTGAGGTTGACGCGGAAGCTTTTCTCGAGGTCGGTGGTGGCGAACAGGTGCTGCATCATCGCGGCGGTGTCCACGCGATTGCTGCGCGGGATCAGCACGAGGCGCACCGGATTTTCGTGGTCGGATTCGTCGCGCAGGTCCTCCAGCATCGGCAGTTTCTTGGCGCGCATCTGCGCGGCGATCTGCTCGATCACCTTGGCGGGCGATACCTGGTGCGGCAGCGCGGTCAGCACCACGTTGCCGCGTTCCTCGGTGTAGACCGCGCGGCAGCGCACCGAGCCGTTGCCGGTCGCGTACATCGCCGTCAGCTCGCTGCGCGGCGTGATGATTTCGGCGGAGGTCGGGAAATCCGGCGCCTTGATGTGATCGCACAGGTCCGCAATGCTGGCCGAGGGTTCGTCCAGCAGATGGATGCACGCGGCCGCGACCTCGCGCAGGTTGTGCGGCGGAATGTCGGTGGCCATGCCGACCGCGATGCCGGTGGAACCATTCAGCAGCACGTGCGGCATGCGCGCCGGCAGCCACGAGGGTTCCTTCAGCGTACCGTCGAAGTTCGGCGCCCAGTCGACCGTGCCCATCGGCAATTCGCTGAGCAGCAATTCGGCGATCGCCGTGAGGCGGGATTCGGTGTAACGCATCGCGGCGAAGCTCTTCGGGTCATCCGACGAACCGAAGTTGCCTTGCCCGTCGATCAACGGGTACCGGTACGAGAACGACTGCGCCATCAGCACCATCGCCTCGTACACCGAACTGTCGCCGTGCGGGTGGAACTTGCCGATCACGTCACCGACCGTGCGCGCGGATTTCTTCGGTTTGGCGGTGGCGGCGAGGCCCAGTTCGCTCATCGCGTAGACAATGCGCCGCTGGACGGGTTTCAGTCCGTCGCCGATGAACGGCAGGGCGCGGTCCAGCACCACGTACATGGAGTAATCGAGGTACGCGCGCTCGGCGTATTCGCGCAGCGGAATTTGTTCGAAGTTGGTTTCCAGCGATGCCATGGCTATCCGTGGTCCCGGAGTGGCCGGGACTTCAGTTTCGATCCGGGGAATTGTCGCGGGATGTGTGGCTCAATGCACGCGCCGGGTGTCGACGCCCAGCTTCTCAAGCTGCACCTGCACGCTGTCGGGGCCCGCGAGATGGCCGGCACCGATGGCGATGAAGATCGTGCCGCCGCCCTTCAGCAGTGTTTCGATTTCGTTCGCGAAGTTCCGGTTGCGCTCGACCAGCAGCACCTCGTACAGGTCGGGATACTGCTTGCGCATGCTGCCGTTGACGTTCTTCGCGATGGCATCGACATCGCCGGCCTGCCAGGCGCGGATCAGCGCCTTGATCTGCTGGGGACCCTTGGCGTAGTCGTCAAGCACGTTGCGCAGCAGGTCCAGTTGCAGCGCCGCCGGCAGGTTGGCGAAATACCTGATCTGCTGCTCGGCGGTCTCGAAGGCATCGACCGTCTTGCCTTCCGCCTTGAACGCACGTTGCAGTTGCTTGTCCGCTCCGGATCCAGGGTCGTAGCCGGCCTTGACGATGGGCGCGACCGTGATGGTGAGCGCCGCCAGCCACGGCTTCATCGCGTTGAGCATCGTGGCGCCCCCCGGCAGGGCGATGGCCTGGGCGGCCGCATCCAGTCGTGCGCGATCGGTATCGTCCAGTTGCTTCGAAAGCGGGTGTTGCGGATCCATGCCGTATTGCAGCACCAGCATATGCATGCCGACGGGATCATCGTCGTCCTCTTCCATGTACAACGTGTCGCTGTCGGCCAGCGCCTCGTCGAGCGCCGGGTAGTGCCACCTGGCGTCCGGCGTCAGGACATGCACGGTACCGAACAGGTAAACCGTGGCTGTGGGGCTTTTCGCGACCCACAGCGCGGGGTCGGCCAGCGCGGGTGCGCTGGCGACCAGCGTGAATGCGGCGACGATGCAGAAGCGGCGAAACGTTTTCATCCGGCACGATGCGCGAAAAGAATCCGCGCATTCTGTCATGCGGATGGGCGGCGTGGACCGCCGTCGGGGCGCCGCGCCCGGTGCCGCCGGTTCAAGGCGCTTCCTGCGCAGCCAAGCTTTGCGCCGCCTCGAACATGATCCGCTGCGCGCGCGGCGACCGTTGCGGCGAGAGCAGGATCTGTTGCCGGGCGGCCCGGGCCTCCGACATCCTGCCGAGACGCACCGCCAACTGCGCCCGCAGCATCTGGGCACGCAGGAAATCGGGCATCGCGGTCGTGGCGTATTCCGTCACCTGCAGTGCGGCGCGGTTGTCGTGCTCGAGCAGCAAGGCCTGCGCGCGCAGGAGCCAGCTTTCGCGGCTTTGCGACCAGGCGTCGATGCCGTCCAGCACGCGCAAGGCTGCACCCGGTCGATGCTGGTCAATCAGCAATGATGCCAGGGCCACGCCGCTTTCATGGTCCCACGGCGCGCGTGCCAGCGCATGGCCATAGAGACGCCCCGCTGCGCGCGTCTGCCCGGTTGCCGCCCGCGCGGCCGCCGCCGCCGCTTGCCGGTTTCCGGTCAGCAGTGCGAATGCGCGGTGGCCCGCCCATCCGGTGATCGCAAGCATCGCGCAGACCGCGACGACGCTGCCGGCGCGCTGCCATTGGCGGCGAGGGCTCCATGCGGGCGATGGACTCGTCGCAGCGACCGGCGCCAGGCCGGCGAGACTGCCGAGCACCAGCCAGGACAGCAGCGCCGTCGCAGGCGTATGCAGCGGCGCCGATGCCATGGCCAGCATCAATAGCACGCCGAGTGAAGCGGCGAGCGCGGGAACGGCCGTCGCAACACGGGTGCGGTCTGGGGTGCGCGGTTCATCCGCTGATTCGGTGCCTGCCGATGATGGCATCGAATCCAGTGCGCGCCATGCCGCGTGCAACCCCAGCCCGAACAACCCAAGCAGCAGAAGGCCACCGGGAACGCCTGTCTCCACGGCTGCCTCGAGAAAGTCGTTGTGCGCGTGCGCGGTCAGCAGATCCGGCATCCGGCTGCGTGCGGCCGCATCCAGCGGCGCCATCACGGCGCGAAGGCCGTCGGGGAGTACCAGCCCGAAATGGTCGAGGCCGTAGCCGTGAATGGGCCTGGCGGCGATCAGATGCAGCGAAGCCTGCCACAACTGCAAACGGCCGAGCACCGAATGGAAATCGTTCCACCGCAGCAACGTCGCCGCATAGCCGTCGTTGCGCAAAAGCAAGGTCAGCGACGCGAGCGCGGCCAACCCGACCAGGACAATGGCTTTCCAATTTCGCGGGCCGCGGTTTTCGCGTCGACCGCGGTGACGCGTCCATGCGTGGATCGCGGCGCCGACCAGCAATCCAGCCAAGCCAAGCCGCGAACCGGTGGGCAGGATGGCGACCCCGAACAGCGGCCACAGCCATGCAGCACCGCGTGTGAAACGGGAGGCCCACCACACGGCAATGGGCGCGGCTGCCGCAAGGAACTCCGCGGTCCAGTCGGGATTGCCGGTGGTCGTGAAGATCCGCCAGCGTCCCGACGCCTGCACGGGCCGGCCGACGATCCACGCGAGCGGATCCACGTTCGCCGCCTGCAGGCAGACGTGGCACGCCATCACCAGGGCCGCTGCGGCGACTGCGCCGAGCAGCAGTTTGAAATTTCGCGGCGAATCGGCCATGCGCGCTTGTCGCGCATACCCAAGCGCCGCAAAAAACACGATCATGGATGCAGACAAGCACGCCCAGCCGAAGCCGAGGTGCAGCGCAGGATTGAGCGCGTACGGCGCGATGACCAGCGGCCACGACCACAGTGCGAACGTGGTGCCGATCAGCCACACGCCCAAGGTGATCCGGCGACCGCGTAATCCTGCACGAAAGCCGGATAGTGCGCAGGCGAGCGAGTTTCGAAGTGCGGATGAGCCATCGGATGGCCGTGCCGACCGGATTGTCAGCGCAAGGCGGATCGCGGCAAACAGGGCAACGAGCGCACCGCCAAGAAGCAGTACCGCCTGCTTGACCGGCAGGAACGCGTGGAACCCGAACGGGTCGATCGCCAGCGGCACGCAAAACACGACGGCCGCGGCCAGGATGCTGCACGGATTCAGTTCGCCGCGCGCAACGCCTGTCGAACGCACCGTTGCTGCGGGAACCACCTGGATCGTTTCACCCGCCATGTCCGCCTGCGCCACCCAGCATCTGCTGCAGGAATTGTCCGAGTGGCACGGGTTTTTGCGGCGACTGTTTCGGGCCGTGCGGCTGCTGTGGCGGCGGATTTTCGGACGGCGGCTGCGGCGGTTGCGGCGGAGGCCCCGGCGGAAACGGGCGCAGGTAAGGCGTGCCCTGGGCCAATTGCAGGCGTTCCGGATTGGGTGGCTTCTTGCAATCGATCAATGCTGCATCGGCCGCGTTGCGCTGATCGATCACGTCGCTGCCCAGTTTCACGGCCTGCCAGGCGTTGTAGAGCTGGGTGCCGCCTTCCAGCACGGCAAGTGAAGGACCGATCTTGTTGAATATCGACGAGAGGCGGGTGCCTTCGGCGAGGTCGGCGGCGATATCGATGGCGGAACCTTTCGCGGCACCCAGTGCCTCGTCGCCGGGCGCCGACACCGTCGCGCTCGCTTCGCTCGGCACGCCGCCGAATATGCTGGTGATGCCGGACAGGGCCTTCGCGGCTTCGTTCCGGTGTTTCTCCTCTTCGGCCCATTTGTAGATGTCGCCGCTGTTGCCCTGGGTCGGGTGCTTCATCGCTTCGCAGCGGCGGTAGGCCTGCCAGTTCAACGATTGGAGTTCCTGCAACAGATCCGCGATCCGCTGTTCGAGCTGTCGCTGCAACGCGGGGTCCTTGGCGAGCGCGGCCATCTCGGTGAGAAACTCGAGTTTGTAGACGGTATCCGCAGTGTCCTGCTGTATCTGGCTCGGCGTCTGGGCAAGCGCGGGCTGCATCGCCATCAAGGCGACGCAGGTAGCCGCGGCGAGCGTCCATTTGCGCAGGCCGCTGGAGGGAGCCGGGTGCGCGTGTCGTGTGCGTTCAGAGAGAGCCACAGCGCGTTACCCCCTTTTGCAGCTTGTCGAGTTCGGCGGTGGCGGCTGCGACCTGTTTGTCGTTGCCCTGTTCATCGGCCCGGATGGTCGCGGCTGCCATCACGGCGCCGACGATCGTCTGCGGCACGACTTGTCCTGCGGGCGCACGGACCGCATGGGCGGTCATCGCCGCGATGTCCTTGTCGGTCCAGCCGCCGCGCTTGAGTGCAGCCACGGTTTGCGGCGGCAACCCGTCCCGTTTGACTTTTTCCTGCCATGCGATGAAGGCCTGCTGCATGGCGACGGGATCGTCGACGTTGAACATGGCCGACGGATTTTTCCGCAGCAACGGCGCCATGGAAAGGCGCAGCAGCTTCGCCTCGGCGACCCGGCCGGCTTTGCCCGCGGCGGCCATGCGCGGCAGCAATTTCGCGAGATGTGCGACGTGCTTGCCGGCATGGTCCATGTCGCCCCAGACGATCGCCAGGCGCAGGCCCGCCATCGTTTTTTCGACGGCATCGGCGATGGCCGCAGCCTGCAGGTTCCCCGCCCACATCGTGTCGAATGCCACCTGCATCGGCGTCGCGCGTGGCGAGGCGGGCATGGCAACGGCTGGTACGGTGGGTAGCGCGAGTGCGGGTTCGGTGTCCAACTGCTCCGACGGGATGTCGCCGCCGTCGCCGAAGTAGTTCGCGGGCAAGCCCGCGCACGTCGCGAACGCAGCGAGCCGGGCACGGTCCGCATGTTTGGGCATGCCGAACAAACCACCCGATGTCGTGCCGCCGCCGGTATTCCGGTGCATCGCCGCCTGCGCGGCCTGCAGCGACATCTGTTGCAGCATCTGAAGCGCCGCCATCGAGACATGCTTGTCCAGCGCGACGTTCTCTTTGGTCGTCTTGCCCGACTCGACCTCCACCTCGAGTACCTGCATGGGCGGCACGCCGTCATAGTCTCCCTGGTAGGTGACCAGCACCTTGTACTTGCCGGGCGGAAGCGTGGCTTCCAGGCCGTTGGCGCCCGCCTCCAGCTCGCCGGCGAAATTGCCGGCCGCATCGGCGACCATCCCGGCGCTGTCGCTCGTCACGTCGCGGCCATCCAGCGACGCGGTGATGTCGAGCGTGGCCTTTGCCGAGGCGTCGCCGGGACTGCCATCGTCGCCGGTGCCGCTCGCGTGTTTGCCGGAACACGACGCCATTCCGAGCGCCGCCACCATGATGGCCGCAAGCATCGCGCAGCCGATCGCACGCCGTCCGAAACGTCTCATGAACCCGCTCCCCAGTTTCGCATTGCCAGTTGCATGGATTGTTTCGCGTCGTCGTCCTGCTCCCGGTCCATCGCGCCCTTGAGCGCCGCCACGACCGTGCCCTTCATGGACGGGGCGTCACCTGCGTGTCCCAGGTTGCCGAGTGCCTCGGCCACCTGGCCGCGCACGTCGCTGCGGGGATCGGAAAGGCCGTCGATCAATGCGGCCACCGCTGCAGCCTCGTAGTCGCCGAGCTGTTTCTGCCAGCCCAGGGTCGCCAGAGCGGCCGCGGCGCGGCCGCGAATGCCGATGCCGCTGCCGTCGGCCGGCGATGCGCCCTTGCGGACCGCTTCGATCAACACGGGTGCGCCGATGCCGCCCATCGCCGCCAGCGCGTCGGCCGCATCGCGCGCGTTGTCGCCATCCGGCGCAAGCAATGCCGCCTTGAGTGGACCCAGTGCAGGCGCGGCCTGCGGGCCCATTTTCCCGAGTGCTTGTGCCGCGATGGCCGCGACGGTGATGTCCGCGTCGCCGAGGCGCGCACCGAGTGCCCGGGCCGTTTGCGCAACCATGGGCGAGGGCAGGACGTCCACGGGTTTCGGCACCGGTTTGCCGGCCCTGGATGCGGCCAGCGCACGATCGTTGCCGACGAACGCGCCATCCAGGCCATTGTCCAGCGCATCGACCGCGGATTCACGGACGCCGGAGTCGGGATCCTTCAACGCGCCGAGCAGTGCGGGCAACGCGGTGCTGTCGTACGTCGTCAACTGGCCGAGCGATGTTGCCGCGGCGCGGCGGACGCGGGCGTCGTCGTCCTTCAGCGCGGCTCCCAGTGCGGGAATCGCGCTGGTGGCTTCCGCGGCCTTTTCACCGAGTACCGCTGCGGCAAACATGCGTTGCTGGGCCGGACCGCGTTGCAGGGCGGCGACCAGCGGCGCGGTCATCGGTACCTTGAGCTTCACCAGCGCGGTTTTCGCGGCACCCGCCGCGCGGGCCGGGTAACGTGCGGCCGGTGTCCGATACCCCAGCGTCGCGATGAGCGTGGGCACGGCCGGCGCGCCGATCGCGGCCATCGCGGCCACCACCTGGTCGGCCGTGTACAACGGCAACGGATCGAGGACGGCCCGCGTCAGTGCCGGCAGTGCCGGTCCGGCCGCCGGGCCCGATGCCGCAATGGCTCGTGCGATGGCGCCGCGCACCCACGGGTCGGGCTCGACGTCGAGGCGCGCCGCAAGCGCGCGGACGGCGGCCGGATCGGTGGAGGCGATTTCCTGGAACCCGATCGCGGCGCCGTAACGGACGAGCCGCGCGTCGTCGCCGAGGGCGGTCGCGAGCAACGGGATCACATCGTTGTCGTTGTCGCCACCTTGCCGGGCCCTGGCGACAGCGCCGAGTCCCTTGGCGCAGGCCGCGCGCACCCGTGCGTCGGCATCGGCGGCGCATTTGCCGAACGCGGCGAGCGTGCCGCCGGTTTCCGGGATGGTCATCAGCGCATACGCCGCGTTGGCGCGAACCCGCCATGCCGGATCGTGGGTCACCGCGGCCAACAGCGCCGGGGCGGCCGACTGCAGGGCGCGGCTGTAGAAGCCGCGCAGCACGTAAGCCGTGTCCGCGCGCAGCTCGGCATCGTCGCTTTCCAGGAACGGCACCAGCGCGGCCACCATCTCGGGGGTGTCGTTGCGATAGCTCAGGTTCCTGGCGAGCCTGGCACGCTCCGCCGGCGCCGCAACCTTGAACTGCGCGGCCAGCCCGGCCTCGGGATCGCCCGCGACCGCGACGGCGCTGCACGAGCACAGCACCAATGCGGCATTCAAGATCAGTATCCGCTTGCTTCCCACTTGTGTTCACCCCTTCAATGGTCCATCCGCGACGTGGCGATGGGTCGGTCGCAGGATTTCGCCCCGGTCCGGTCAGTCGATCGCGATGGCCGGCAGTGGCGTGTCCCACGGCAGCTCCAGCATGCAGCCCGATGTGTCCAGCACGGTCACCGGCGTCATGCCCATCGCCGCCAGCAATTCCAGCGGTTCATCGCCGATGTTGGCTATCTGGTGCAAGGCATCGGCTTCCACGATCAGCGTGGCGTCGGGCCCGAACGGTTCCGTTCGGCCCGGCACCCGGTATTCGCCGTGGCCGGCAAGGATCACCATGACTTCCTCGCAGGCATGCTTGTGCCACGGCGTCACGGCACCGGCGGCGAGGGTTTGTCGCCAGACTTCCATGGTGTAGGTACCACGGGTCAGGTTGGCCAGCGTCTGGTGGGTGAGGCCCGGCAACCGGAATGTTTCGATGTCCGCTCGCTCAAGTACGGCCATGCTTGTTTCCTCGGAATGGCGCCGTCGGATGGTCGATCGAGGTCGGCCGGCCTGGCATCGCCGGCCTGGCATCGAAGATGTCGCGCCGCCGACCCGGATTGCGGCCCGGTCCCTAGAATTCCCCTCGGCGAAATTCCTTCGCCTGTCGGGCGGCGCGACGGGGCCATTCCACCGCAGGCGGGCGCGCCGATCTTGAGGAAACGATCGGCCACGTTTGATGAGGTCATTACGAAAGTTCACGTTGAAATTGAATCAACGACTTGCGCTTGAAATGCGCAGAAGTCTCTAGATCATAGCGAAGACCCGCAGAACGGCCTGTCGAGGGACCCGAGGCGAAAGGGGCAGGGACGACGATTGGCACGGTCGAACCGAGGCCCGATCCGACACGCGGCCGCCCCGGCCGGGCCTTCAATGCACCAGCGCCTGAAAATCCGGCGACTTGCGGATGGGGTCCCAGGCGGGATCGGTGCGCAGCAGGGCAAGGGAAACGGCGCCCCCCGACGATGCCGCCAGCAATCCCCGGAGCAACTTCACGGCTTCGCGGGAATCGCCGGCGGCGCAATAGATCTGTGCCAGTGCCAGAGCGTGCACGGTGCCGTAAAAGGCATCTTTCGAAAGGGGCAGGAGTTGCACCGCGCGCCGTCCGGCGCGAATCGCGGCGGCATCATCGTGCAGTCCCGATTGCGCGAGCCCCAGCGCGCCCCACAGCGTCGGGGAGTCGGGCTGTCCGGCGAGCGCCTTTTGCAGTTCGTCGCGCGCGCGGGCGAAATCGCGGCTGGCGGCACGTTCGTCGCCGGCGCGGCTCAAGGCCCGGCCCCGCAACAGTTCCACCGGAACGGTATATTGCAGTCGTGCGTCCATGACCCAGGCCGGCGCGCCTTCGAGTGCGGCGAGTGCGCCCCGCGGGTCCCGGGCCAGCCATGCGGATTCGAAGCGCAGCGCGCTGATCGCGCCGAGCGGATCGACCCCCGCCGGGATGTTCGCCAGCGCTTCGCGCGCGGCGATCGGTTTGCCCGCAATCAGCAGCATGCGCACGCGATAGGCCATCGCGGTGTAGTCGTGCGGTTCCAGCGCGAGCGTCTGCGCCAGTTGCCGGTCGGCTTCGTCGTAGCGACGCATCTCGGTCAGCGTGACGGCGACTTCGAAATGGCGGCGCGGGTTCTGGTTGTCCAGTTCCATGGCGCGGCGCAATCCGGCCAGCGCAGCCTGCCATTGGCCTTGTCGACGTTCGATGTAGGCAAGCGCGGCGATGGCATCGACGTTGCCGGGCGACTGCCTGCGCGCGTACTCGAAATGGCCGCGCGCCGTTGCGTAATCGTGGTGGAAATAGTATTCGGCGTAGCCCAGTGCCATGTGGGACGCCGCAAGGTTCGGATCCAGTTCGAACGCGCGCCGTGCATCGGTTTCCGCTGCAGCCTTGTGCTGGGGCGAATCGTCGATATCGAACCACCACAACCGGCTTTCGAACATCGAAAGCCGCGCCCAGGCCAGTGCAAAGTCGGGGTCACGCGCCACCGCGGCGTGGTAGTAAGCGATCGCCTGTTCGGCTTGCCTGGCGGGATTGGTGACGTTGCCCCGGGCATGCACGCGGTCGGCAAGGTGGTTGGCCTTGAGGAACGCCAGGTAGGCATCGGGATTGCGGGTGGGAGGCGCTGCCAGATCCGTGGCTTCGTGGTGGCTCAGGCGCGCATCCAGCGCCTGCGCGATTTCCGTCGCGACTTCTCCTTCCACCTCGAAGATGTTGTCGAGCTTGCGGTTGTAGCTGTGCGCCCAGATGTGGGCGCGGCTGGCGGCATCGATCAATTGGACGTTGATGTGGACTTCATCGCCGGCGCGTTGCACGCTGCCCTCCAGCAAGGTCGCGACGCCGAGCCGACGGCCGATGGCCTGGAGGTCGTCGGGCCGGCTCGCATACTGTTCGGTCGAGGTACGCGCGATGACCTTCAGGCCCTTGATCTTCGCGAGTTCGGTCAGGATTTCGTCCTGGATGCCCGCTGCGAAATAGGTATTGGCCTCGTCGCTGGAGAGGTTCGCGAATGGCAGCACCGCGATGCTCGGCGGGTTGCCTCCCGGCCGCACTTCGCTTGGGGCAAGCACCGACCACGCCGCCGCGGCAAGTACCAGGACCGCCACCAGGCTTGCTCCCAGCAGCAAACGGCGCCGCGTGCGGATGCGCGGCAGAAGAGCCACGGGGTACGGGGGAGTCGATGTCGCGGATTGCGGCGGCGACGCGTGCGCCGGGGACGGGGCAGCCGTCGGCCCTGCGCCGGCGTCCGCCGCCACGCAACGCACCGGCGCCACCCACTGCAGACCGCGTCCGTAGATGGTGCGGATCATCGCCTGACGCTCGCCGTCGTCGCCGCAGGCGCGCCGCGCCTTGTAGATCAGCTGGCTGAGTGCGGCGTCCGTGATGGGGCGCCGGCCCCACAGTTTCTCGATCAATTCCTGCTTGCCGAGTGCGCGCGCATGATCGTGCACCAGCAACAGGATCAGGTCGAACACCTTGGCTTCCAGCTCGACTTCCGCGCCTTTGCGCAGCAACCGCCGCGTGGCGGGCACGATCACGCAGTCGCCACTGTGGTACTCCCTTGGTCCGACGCCGTCTTCCATGCAGGCCACCCCGAACGGCCTCGCAATGATCCCCGGAAGGAACTGTGTATCACAAACCGGCAGGCCTGTCCGGCGCCGGGCGTAATCGGCGGCGATCTTCGCCGAAGTACTCCGTCAATGAAGCTCGTCGCGCTTGCCAGCGGGCGCCGCAGGTGATCGGATGATCGGTAGTCCGGCATGGTTCTCGGAAGTCGGCACGCGCGACTCGAACGAGGACAGCTGCGCCTTCTGGTGGGCAGGCGGCACCTTGTATGCCGCGATCGCCGATGGCCTGGGTGGCATGGGTGGTGGCGGTTGCGCATCCAGCTACGTCCTCGGTTGGCTGAAGGCGCGCGCCACGCCCGGGGCAGTCAGCGCCCGCCAGCTTGCGATATTGATCCGGCGGAGCCACCGCGGTTTGCGGCAACTGCAGCGCCGGTGGCCCGAGAACCGTTCGATGGCGACCACGCTGACCGTGATCGCCCTCCGCGGCAGGCGGCTGGTGGCGGCCCATTGCGGCGATACGCGCCTGTACGTCGCGGGGCGCGACGGCGTCCGGCAATTGACTGAAGATCACTCCGAAGCCCAGCGTCTGTTCAACGCGGGATTGTTGTCCCGGAGCGAATTCGCGAACTATCCGCGCAAGCACATCCTCGAGAGTGCGATCGGGATCCCGCGTGCACCCATGGTTCAGGAAATCGATTGCCGCTTGAACGCCGGCGACTGGCTGGTGCTGGCCTCGGATGGTGCCTACGGCAAACTCGGTTCCGGCGACCTGGGCAGGATCGCGCGCGGGTCGTGCACACCCCGGCAGTTTTCGGATGCGTGCCGCCGTCTCGTCGAGGCGCGGCAGCCGCGGGACAACTACACCCTGGTGGTGGTGCGGGCCATGGGCGACCGGGTGCCGCCGGTGCTGCGACGCGTACTGCAGTGGCGCGCCGCCGGCGGGAACGTCTGATCGCCCGGATGCCCGGCAATGACCCGTTCGGTACGCGGACCGCGTCCACGCCTGGCGGTGGGCCGCGGCGTTGTAATCATCGGCGCATTTTCCCGAAGTTGCCGGTGGCGCGGCATTCGTCGCGACCGCCCGTCCCGGAGCCCGCATGCCGCCTGCCAACAATACCTGTACTGCCCGCGCGGAACGCAAGATTGCATGCGCCAGGGCCCATGAGCACCACCCGGCGTTGCTGCGGGCGCAGCACGCCGCTGCCGGGGGCGAGCCGTAGCGGAAGGTCAGGCGTTCCGCGACGTCGCGGCTTCGGGTTCGCGTCTGGCGGGCTCGAAGCCGCGTTTTTCGCGCCACCGTCGCGATCTGGGCCGCCGCGATGACAACGGAGAAGGCGGCGGGGGAGGTGTGGTTGCCTGGATGCTTCATGCATAATGCGGACGCAACAGGCGCGCACCTGGCGCCTGTCGGCTGCGTGAGGGCGCGGCGGATGCGGCGATTCGAGACGACACGCTGGAGTGTGGTGTTGCGCGCCCGTGGCGAGCCCCTCGAAGCGCGGGCCGCACTGGAACAGTTGTGCCGGACTTACCGGCCGCCCGTGCTGGCCTTCGTGCGCAGTCGCGGCTACGCGATCGACGTCGCGGAAGATCTCACGCAGACGTTCTTCGCACGGTTCCTGGAACGCGCCTGGCACTCCAGTGCCGACCCGGAGCGCGGGCGCTTCCGCTCGTTCCTCCTGACGGCGCTGAAACGGTTCCTGATCGACGCCGATGCCGAGGCCGCGGCACTCAAGCGGGGTGGCGGCGTTCGTTTCCAGGTGCTCGATGACGGCGACGGTTGCGAGGGCGCCGCCGGGGAAACCCCCGATGCCGTGTTCGAACGCGAGTGGGCGCACGCCGTCCTGAACGCGGCATTCGGACGCCTGCGCCGGGAGGCGGAACAGGCCGGCAAGCTGGAACTGTTCGAGCGCCTCGCGGAGTTTCTCGTCGAGCGGCCGGATGAGAGCGAATACGCGCGCGCGGCCGGGGAATTGCACCTGCGCCGCAACACCCTTGCCGTTGCCGTGCACCGGCTGCGCCATCGCCTGCGCGAACTGGTGCGCGAAGAGCTGAGTGAAACCACCTCCAGCCGCGCGGAGCTGGAGGACGAACTGCGCACCCTGCGCGCATCGATGCAGGCGCTCCCGATGGCCGAACCGTAATCGTGGTTTCCGTCTCCCGAAGGATTCCATGCGATGTGCGAATAGAAAAGCATGAGCCCAGCCACCGATCATTCGCTCGCGGACTTCACCCGGACACGCTGGTCGATGGTGTGCGGGTTGGAAACCGCGCACGCCGACGAGGCGCATGACGCGCTCTCCGAACTGGCGGTGCGGTACTGGTATCCGGTCTTCGCCTACGTGCGGCGTTGCGGCCATGCGCAGGAAACCGCGCAAGACATCACCCGGGCCTTCCTGCAACAGGTCGCCGCCGACTTGCGCAACAGCCGGCATGCACCGCCCGGCCGGTTCCGCGAGTGGCTGCTGGTGCGCCTCAACATGTTCCTGGGCGGCGAATGGCGGGAACGCGCGGACTCGGATGGGGCGCCTGAAGCCCCGGCGTTGCCCGAACTCGACCCGCGCAATCGCCTCGAGCACGAATTCGATGAAACGCCGGAGCTGGCCTACCGGCGCAGCTTCGCGCTGGAAGTCCTGTCCCTCGGTCTCCAGCGGTTGCGTGACGAAGCCCGCCAGACCGGCCACCTCGACATGTGCGAGGCGCTGGAACCGTTCCTCACGCGCGAGCCGCTGCCCGGTCAATACGACGAACTCAGCCACAAGCTGGCGATCCGCCCGCTCGCGTTGGCCATGGCCCTGAAGCGCTTGCGCCAACGTTTCCGGGAGCTCGTTCGCGAAGAACTGGCCGATACGGTCACCTCGGCGGAAGAGCTGGCCGCCGAACAGCAAGCCTTGCTGACCGCGCTCGATCCGGAATCCTGAACGATGGAAACGCGGCCGCCGACGCGTGACGAAAACCGGCCGAAGGGAAATTCGCCGCTGGCCCAGGCGCGCGGCCTGGCGGAGCTCGCGTTCGGCAGCTTCACCCGCACCAGCGATTTCACCCGCACTCGACACCTCGCGCTGATGCCGCCCGAGACGCTGGAGTTGAACCTCGCCGATCCTGCGCAGCGCCACTTCGGCGATTATGAATTGCTGGAACGCCTGGGCGAGGGCGGCATGGGCGTGGTGTACCGCGCGCTGCAGCTCTCGCTCGATCGCGAGGTGGCAATCAAGCTGCTCTCGGCCGGCCCCTGGGCTTCGCGCGAATTCGTGGCGCGCTTCGAACGCGAAGCGCAGAACGCGGCGCGCATGCAGCACCCGAACATCGTGACGATCTACGAAGTCGGAAGCTTCGAGGGCCTGCAGTTTTTCAGCATGCGGCTGGTGCGGGGCGAAAGCCTGTCGGCGCGGCTGCGGCACGGCGCGAAATTCACGCCGCGCGCCGCCGCCGCCCTGATGCGCACCATCGCCGAGGCGCTCGACTATGCGCACAGCCTCGGCGTGCTGCACCTCGACTTGAAGCCCGCGAACGTGCTGCTGGACGAGGCAGGCATTCCGTACGTCGCCGACTTCGGTCTCGCGCGGCGGCTGGAAAATGCGCTGGCCGTGGAGAACGAGGAAGTCTCGGGCACGCCCGCTTACATGGCGCCCGAGCAGGCAGAGGTGCGTACGCACAGGCTCACGGCGGCCACCGACATATGGGGTCTCGGCGCCATCCTTTACGAGTTGCTGACCGGACGTCCGCCATTCCGTGCCGATACGGCGCGCGACACGGTGAGCCTGGTGCTGCAGGGCCAGGTCCGGCCGCCGCGCCGGTGGCAGCCTCTGTTGCCGCTCGACCTGCAGGCGATCGTGTTGCGGTGCCTCAAGCGGGACCCCGCCGAACGCTATCCGACTGCGCGGGCACTGGCCGACGACCTGTCGCGATTCGTCGAGGGGCGGCCGGTGCAGGCGCGTCCGTTGAACGCCATGCAGCGCGTCTCCCGCTGGGCGCGGCGGGAACCGAAGCTGGCCGCGACGGGATTGGTGGCGTTCGCGATCCTGCTGGTCGGCCTGATCGCGACCACGCACCAGTGGCAACGCGCGGAAGCCAGCGCCGGGGCGGCGCGCGACAATCTGTGGTCCACCCGGGCGCAGACGGCACAACAGGCTTTGCTCGACGGCGATGGGTTTCGCGGACTGCGTCCGCTGGTCGCCAACCTGGTCGAAATGGAAGCGGTCGGCGACCCCGGCCGAGCCGCGATCGAGCGCCAGCGGATCGGCACCATCCTCGCCAACGCACCGCAACCCGTGGGTTTCGTGCGGGTACCTTCCGGGCAGGCCATCAGTTCGGTCGCGATTGCGCCCGACGGTCGCCATTTCGCGCTGGCGACGTTCGACCGGCAATGGGGACCGCAGCGCTTCGTATGGCAGTACGACATGGAGAACCTGCGCGAGGACTGGTCCGCCTCCACCGCGCACAGGACTTTCCTGATGGCCTACGGCGATGCCGGTGTGCCGCACGGGGGGCTGCATTACAGTGCCGACGGACGATTTCTGCTGATGTCCCTGATCGAGCAGGCGGTGGTGCCGGCACCCCGCTACTCGGACATGATCGCGATCGATGCGCGCAGCGGGCGCCTGCTGGAACCGAAGGGGCTCACGGAACGCCGCGCCGACATCATCTACGACGATGCACTCAAGCATGCGCTGGTGCGCTTTCGCTCCGATCCCTCGCTGCGCTGGCCCGATGCCGCCCAGTTCTACGAGGTGGACGGCTGGAAGGCCGTCGGACCGCGCCACCACGTCCGCACGACGCTCGCCGCCGACCTGTGGTTGCCGGCGCCCGATGGCGGTGCCTGGCTCGGCACCCGCGACAGCACCAACCTGGCGTTCTACGATGTGCCCAGCCTTGCGCCGCGCTGGCGATTGCAATTGCCGCAGGCGAGCCTGGTCCGCGCGTGGCAGTTCAGCCACGACGGGCGATGGCTGGCGCTCGGCAGCGTGGATGGCGCGGTCCGCCTGATTGCCGTGCGGGATGGCGCGGCGGTGCGCCTGGAGTCGGGGCCCGCCGCGCGCGTCGTGCGGGTCGAATTCAGCCGGGACGATCGCATCCTCGCCGCCATCGACGAAAACGGCCAACTGTGGAGTTGGAACGTCGCGACGCGCGTGGCGCGTTCGGCGCCGCTGCATTTCGTGCGCAACGACGGTGCCGCGACGATCCGTTTCGCGGACGACATGCTGTTCGGTGGCGGCCTTTCCGAAAGCGGAACCTCGCAAGTGGCCTACGCGACGCTGGCCCCGCACGCACCCTTCAACAACGAAGCCGTACCGGGCGCCGCGCGACTGCACGGCATGACCGCGTTCGGCCTGGCCTTCGATGTGTCCACCACGGCACGGCGGCTTGTCACGGTGGCCCGGGAAGACATCGCCGAGATCTGGCGGCTGCCGCCATCGCCGCTGCGCTGGCAAAAGGCTGCGCCGCTGCAGCCTCCGGTCCAGACCTTCGACGGCGATCGGCTGGTGGCGACAGACGGGACGACCGTTCGCACGATCGATGTCGCCAGCGGTGCACCGCTTTCGCCCCCGCTGCAGCATCCCGAACCGGTGGCGTTCGCGGAGCTTGCGCCGGATGGCCGTTCGCTGGTCACGATCGCCGGCCGCACGGTACGGGTAATCGATGCACGTACCTGGCAGTTGCGCGGCGCGCCGGTGGTGCTGCCGCAGGCGCCAGAGCGGGTCGCGTTGGCGCAGGCCGCGCCGGTGCTGGTAGTGACCACCAACGATTACGCGGGCGGTGAACGGCACGAAACGGTCCACCGCATCGATCTGGTGCACGGCGCGCGCTTGGGCACGCCGGTGCAGATGGATGCGCTGCAGGATTTCAGGATCGATCCGCGGGGGCGGCATGCGCTGGTGGCGACCTGGAGCCGGACCCGCCCGACCGCGTTTCTCTGGATCGCGCTCGATGACGGCCGGGTGTTGTGCGCACCCAAGGTATCGAACGTCGAGGACCTGGTGCTGGCGGCGGATGGGCGCAGCGCCTGGTACGGCGTGGATGCGGCCGATTCGCGGATGGCATTGCGGCATTGGGACCTCGAGGGTTGCCGCGAATTGCGCGTCCTGGAAGCGGCCAACCTGCGGCAGATGGCGGTGCTGATGGCGCGCGGCGATGGCCTGGTCGTGCACAACGGCGGCAACGAGGCGCTGATCAGCATCGACGCGGATGGTCGCAGGACCGCCGCCGTGGGCGACGCGATCGTCGAACCGATGCACGAGTTCGCGCTCAGTGCCGATGGCGAACGCGCCGCGATCGCCACGCGCAACGCCGTGCACCTGCTGGACGCGCGCGGGGGACGACGGCTGTCCGCGCCGCTCACCGCGCCGATTGCCGGGGACGATGCGATCACCGGGCTGGTGTTTTCACCCGACGGCACGCGCCTGCTGGCACGCACCATCAACCATCGCTGGCTGTTCTGGGAATTGCCGCGGGCAACGGTGGATTCGGCGGAACTTGCGCGGCTGGCGCGCGCGCTGGACCCCGATGCGCCGCTGACCGCCAGCGACCTCGACGCCCTGCACATGCGCCTGGGGGCGGCCGCCGTCACGCCGCCGCGTGGATCGCCGGTCCCGGAAAAGCCCGTCGAGTTTGCGCCGGCTGCCGGAGGCGGCACGGATCCGCGATACGTGCCACTGGATCTCTCGCGCGCGATCAACGTGCCGCTGGTCGGCATGACCTGGCCGGAGCCGTTTGCCGGCGGTGACCAGCCGATGCTGGCGCCCGGCATCCATCGGTTGCTTGGGGTGGACTACCGCATCGACGGCGGAGTGCAGCTCAGCGGTGGCGGCACCGCTGTGGCGCTGTACCCGGAACATCGCTCCAGCGCGGTCGTGCCGGTGGATGGCGTGGACGCCAGCCGGGTGCACTTGCTGGCCTTCATGCACATTCCGATGGGCAAGGACGTGCCGCCGCGCACCTTCGCCCACGTGGTGCTGATCGGTGCGGATGGCCGGGAGACCCGCCTCGACGTTCGTACCGTGCACGACGTGGTCACGCACTACAGGAACCCGAAGGCGATCCCCGCGAGCGCGCGGGTCGCCCTGATCGGGACCGACAGCTCCAGCATCCGCGGCGGTGGCGACCCGATGCGATGGCAGTCGATCACGTATGCCGTGACGCTGGATATCCCGCGAGCTGCCGGACCCATCCGCGGGTTGCGCTTCGACGTCGCCGACGGGCCGATGGAGGCACCGCTGTTCTACGCGGCGACGCTGGAGCGTGCCGCCACCGGGGCGCCGGACGTCCCGAAGCGACGGTGAAGCGCATGTGCAGGGTGCTGACCCGCCGAGGCGACGGGTGACGCTTCACTGCCGGGATTGCGTTCCGAACCGGATCATGTGGAGCACGGCCTTCGCCTGTAATCGGATGGCGAACCTTCCGAAGGAAGGGAATGAGGGCGGCGCTCTCATCGCCGACAGGAATGCCGACGACCCAACCATCCTGCAAGTCCGTCATGGAAGACCTGCTGCAGATTTCGGGAGGTAACCGTAATGAAACCCAGCGCAATCTCCATTGCCATCGTCCTCGCCGGCTCCGCCATGGCCGCGGCGGCCGGCCAGCCCCGTCGGGCCATGCAGCCGGTGACCGTCTCGGCCGCGTGGATCGCAGGCTGTGAACCGCCGAACGATACCACCGGGCACAACTGCGACGAATTCAACCAGATGGTGCGCGCGCACTTTTCGCGGCGTGAAATCGGCATGCTGTTCGGGGCGCGCACGTCCTATCCCGAAAACCTGACGGGCGGCATCGATCATTTGCAGCGGCGTTACCAGGTACTCGCGCAGGAGTACATGGCGGTGCAACGACAGGCCACCAACGCGGACATCGCTGCGAAATGAACCGAACCTCGGTCGGTTCTCCAGTCGGTGTCGTTCCTGGCGCCCCGCCATGCGGGGCGCTTTTCTTCAGCGTGGCACGCGGTAACCGCCGGGTACGCCGTGCGGCGACAGCGTGAGCTGCCACAGCTGGTCGCGGCGGGTGCGGAAGGTGGCGGCTGAGCTCGAGAGGTAGTAGCGCCACATGCGGCGGAAACGTTCGTCGTAACGCGGGTTACGGGCCGACAGCTCCGGCCACGCGGCATCGAAGTTGGCGAGCCATGCCATCAGCGTCTTGTCGTAGTCGGCGCCGAAGTTGTGCCAGTCCTCGACCACGAACAGGTTTTCCAGCGCGGGTGCGACCTGCGAGGCTGCCGGCACCATCGAGTTCGGGAAAATGTATTTCTCGATCCACGGATCGGGCCGCGAGGGCGTGGAATTGACGCCGATGCAATGCAGCACCGATAGCCCGTCGTCCTTGAGGCAACGCCGGCACACTTCGAAATAGGTGCGGTAGTTTTTCCAGCCCACGTGCTCGAACATCCCGATCGAATACACCGCGTCGAATTGTTCTTCGACATCGCGGTAATCCTGCAGGCGGATCTCGACGGGCAAGCCCTTGCACAGTTCGCGCGCGAACTGTGCCTGCTGCTCGGAGACCGTGACACCGACGCCCGACACGCCATATTTTTCCGCGGCGTATTTCAGTGCCTCGCCCCAGCCGCAGCCGATATCGAGGATCTTCATGCCGGGCTTCAATTGCAGCTTGCGGCACACGAGATCGAGCTTGGCTTCCTCGGCATCGTCGAGGTTGTCCGCGTTGGCCCAGTAGCCGCAGGAATACACCAGCCGCTTGCCCAGCATCTTCGCGAACAGGTCGTTGCCGATGTCGTAATGCGCCTTGCCGATCTTGAACGCCTTGCGGCCGCGCTGCATGTTCAGGAAACGCGCGCGCAGGTGCGCGCGCAACGCGTCGAAGTCGCGCAGGTGTTCGTCGAGGTGCGCACCCAATACGTGATGGAAAAACTGGTCGAGCGAGGGCGTGTCCCACCAGCCATCCATGTACGCCTCGCCGAGACCGAGCGAGCCGTGCGCGAAGGCACGCGCGAACACGCGCTCGTCGTGGACGCGCAAGTCCCAGGGCCGGTCGCCGTCGATGCGGACGTCCGCGTGGTCCAGCAGCTTCCGTGCCTTCTCGCGAAGCGCGAGATCGTGGCGCGACAGGCGTGCGGGTTCGGTGTTCGCCGTCATGTCGTTCATCGTGCACTCCTTTTGCGAGGACGAAGGCTCCACAAGAGCGGGCAGGCCGCGAGCTGCAACACCAGTGCGGCGATCACCGTGTAGAGCGGATTGACATCGTACAACACGCCGAGCAGCACGCTGCCGGCGAACCATGCGGTGCCGTAGATGGCGTTGAAAACGCCCATGACCGTGGCGCGCCGTTCGCGCGGAATGCGCTGCGCCACCGCCGCGCGGAACAGCGAGTCGTGCGCGCCGAAGCCGATGCCCCACAACGCCATCCCGGCCAGGGCCGCCCAGGGGCCGCCCAGGAACACCAGCGGTGCATGCAGCGCGGGGATCAGCGTGGCCCACAGCAGCACCGACAGGCCCTGCCTGTCGAACAGCTTGCCCAGCGCCAAGGCGGTAAGTCCACCCGCGAGGCTCGCGAGCGCATACAGGGTCGGCACCACGTCGCTCGCGACGATGTGATCGCGCGCGAAATGGAACGCGATCAGTGCGAAGTCGGAAAAGCCCGCGGCGATCAAGGCGGTGGCGATCAGGAAAACCTTCAGGTCACGCAGGGCTTGCGCGTCGCCGAGTTCCGGTGCCGGGCGGGCATCGAGATCCTGCGGTTGCGGAAATTTCGCGCGCGCGATTGCGAGCGTCGCCAGCGCGGCCAGCGCCGGCAGCAGCAGCCATGCGAATGCGTGCCGGTAGCCGCCGTGGAGGAACAGCACCAGCGCCGCGACCAGCGGTCCCAATACGGCACCGATCGAATCGAGTGCCTCGTGCAGGCCGAACGCCCAGCCGGCTCCACCGATGTCCTTCGCGGCATACGAGAGCATGGCGTCGCGCGCCGGCGTGCGGAGCGCCTTGCCGCTGCGCTCGGCGATCACCAGGCCCGCCGCGACCGGCCAGTTGCCTGCCAGCGCGAGCGCGGGCACGGCCAAAAGATTGATCGCGTAACCGACGATGGTGATCATCCAGTAGCGCCGTGTCTTGTCGGCCAGCACGCCGGTGAACAGGCGCAGCAGGTAACCCAGCAGTTCGCCGCCACCGGCGACCACGCCGACGATTGCACCCGTCGCGCCCAGCGTGCCGAGGAACGGCCCCCAGATGGAGCGCGACCCTTCGTAGGTCATGTCGGCGAACAGGCTGACGATGCCGATCAGCACGACGAACGTCAGCGCGCGCCGGCGCGCGGGGGACGCGGCCGCAGGCGGCGCCGGGTTCACGGCAAGTCGTCGCCCAGGACACCGAATTCGGCGGGCAACATCGCGTAGAAAATCTGCAGCTTTGCCTCGCGGACGCGCGCAAGCATCGTGCCTGCGGCTTCGCGTGTCACCACGAAATCGACCCGCACGGTTTCCTGTCCGGCCAGTTCCAGGAAATGCGCCTCGTGGGTGACGCCGTGGCGGCCGAAGCCGGCGATCGAACGAAATGCGGTGCCGCCGGGCAGTCCGAGTTTCTTCGCTTCCGCGAGCAGCCAGTCGTACAGCAGCATGCCGCCGTGGCGGCGATTTTCGTGGACGAAGAAGCGCAGGTACACGCCCTGCGTGGGTGCGGAATCGTTCATGCGAAATGCTTCAACAGGCCCTGCATCAGCGCGAAACCCAAGAGTGTCATCCCGAGCGTGCCGATCACGTGTAGGCCGATGATTGCGAACGTCCAGCCATACTGCTGACGCAGCAGCAAGGTGACCGTCTCGCCGGAAAACGTCGAGAACGTGGTCAGTCCGCCGAGGAATCCGGTGGTGATGAACACACGCGTCTCGGGCGCCAGCGATTGGAATTGCGCGAACACGCCCAGGATCAGGCCCATCAACAGGCCCCCAAGCAGGTTGGCGGCGAGTGTGCCGAGTGGAACGGTGGGGAAGACCGGGTTCAACCAGACCCCGAACAGATAACGCAGGCACGCGCCGAGGAAGGCGCCGCAACCGGTGGCGAGCAGGGCTTGGATCAGCATGTCGAGTCCGACTCCATTGAAAGGTGGTCGGGATCCGCGCGCGCTGCGCTTCAGGACGCAACACCTACGCGCCGGAACCCGGTGGCGTAGGCATCATCAGCCGGCAGTCCGGCGGTTCGGGGAGGCATGCCATCTCCCTTGCGTGTCGGCGTATGGTAGCGCCTCGCGCACGGCGTGGCCATCAACCCTGGAATGGCGAAAGTGCCGGTTTGTCCTCGTCCCCTTCCGGAGGGAAGGCCGGGGTCAGGGATGGTGTTGCGTCCTCGAAAACGCATCCCGCCCGAACCCTCCGTTCGCGGGAAGGCTTTCAAACTGGCGCATCGGGCGGCAGG
The DNA here is from genome assembly GCA_044464225.1 of Rhodanobacter sp. Lineage (GTDB taxonomy): Bacteria > Pseudomonadota > Gammaproteobacteria > Xanthomonadales > Rhodanobacteraceae > 66-474. The sequence continues at coordinate 38,024 of JBIQLN010000025.1, forward strand.
AGTTGGCGTGCTTCCAGGAAGGCGCGTGCGTCTTCCGCGTCGTGCTCGAACCAGGCACGCGCGGAGCCCAGCCGGAACGAATAACCCCAGGCGTCCATGTCGGCCAGCGCGCGGTCGCGCCCGAAGCCGGGCAGGGCGTCGGCCAGCACGATCTGCAGATAGCAGGTCGCGTCTTCTTCTTCGAGCGAGTCGCTGGCGTCGGTGTGGATCGACGCGCGGCGCGCCGGATCGGCGGTCAACAGGTGGCAGGCCTCGTGCAGCAGCGAGTGCACCGGCGTGTCGGCGCGCGCGTACACCTTCGACGCGATCACGCCGGCTTCGGGTTCGCCCCAGTAGCTGCCCGGGATCGGCCTGTCGTCTTCGACGCGCACCAATTCGAGGCCGTGCTGCGCGAGCAGGGCGGCTGGCGCTTCGAAACCGGTGTCGGCGAGGCGCAGGACGTCAGCGCTCGGTTCGATTTGTTCCCGCCGAGGAGCTTGTCGTTGCATGGCCGTCATTCCGGCGAAAGCGAAATCCGTTGTCGCTGCACGATCAGATCACAGTCGCCCGGTTCCGGGTTCCGCGCTGCGTGCGGCCCCGGAATGACGACAAAGGAATGTTGTTACGCTCTTCCTTGGCCTTGGCCCCAGGTTCGAACGTCAACCGTTGGTTCCGGTCGCGCCACCGGCTTCCGGCAGCGCCACCGACAACTCCAGCACTTCGCCTTCGCTGCTGCGTTCCACGTTGATCTGCACCGCGTCGGCGCCGACGTGCACGTACTTGCGGATCACTTCCAGCAATTCGTTGCGCAGCAGCGGCAGGTAGTCGGGGCCGCCGCGGGTGGCGCGTTCCTGCGCCACGATGATGCGCAGGCGTTCGCGCGCGATGTTGGCGGTGTTCTTCGGGCGCGGCCGCAGAAAATCGAGCAGGCTCATCGCATCACTCCTCAGGTTCCGAACATGCGCTTGAAGAAGCCCTTCTTCGGCGCGTCAAGGAATCGCATCGATACGTCTTCGCCAAGCAGGCGCGCCACCGCATCGGCGTAGGCCTGGCCCGCGATCGAACCGGCGTCGTGGATCACCGGCACGCCCGAGTTGGACGCGGCCAGCACCTGTTCGGATTCGGGGATCACGCCCAGCACCGGGATGCCGAGGATTTCCTCGACGTCACCGACGCTCATCATCTCGCCGGCTTCGACGCGCACCGGGTTGTAGCGCGTCAGCAGCAGGTGCTGCGGGCCGGGACCTTCGCCCTGTTCGGCACGGCGCGTTTTCGAGGACAGCAGGCCGAGGATGCGATCGGAATCGCGCACGGATGACACTTCCGGATTCACCACCACCACCGCGCGATCGGCGAAATACATCGCGAGGTGCGCGCCCTTTTCGATGCCGGCGGGCGAGTCGCACACGATGTACTCGAAGCCGTCCTGCTTCAACTCGTCCAGCACGCGGCCGACGCCGTCCTGGGTCAGCGCGTCCTTGTCGCGGGTCTGGGACGCGGCCAGCACGTACAGGTTTTCATGGCGCTTGTCGCGGATCAGCGCCTGCTTCAGCGTGGCCTCGCCCTGGATCACGTTGACGAAGTCATATACCACGCGCCGTTCGCAGCCCATGATGAGATCGAGGTTGCGCAGGCCGACGTCGAAATCGATGACGGCGGTCTTGTGGCCGCGCTGGGCGAGTCCGGTGGCGAGCGAGGCGGACGTGGTGGTCTTGCCGACGCCGCCCTTGCCGGACGTGATGACGATGGTTTCGGTCAAGGGAGTCTCCGATGATCCTGGGGTTGATGATCGTGGGGTTGCAGTGGAGGATGGCGCAAAGGCGCCATTATTCGGGTGGAGGATGAATGCGCGATGTCACAACGCCGCGATCTGCAGTTTGCCCGGTTTTGAAGCTTCATGTGCGAGCCAGATCTGCACGGCGCGGCCGGCGAATTCCTTCGGCAGTTCCTCGAACACGCGGTAGTGGCCCGCGATGGAGACGATCTCGGCGCGGAATTCCGAGCAGAAGATGCGCGTGCCGGTGTCGCCCAGCGCGCCCGCGAAGGCGCGGCCGCGCAAGGCGCCGTAGATGTGGATGTTGCCGTCGGCCAGCACCTCGGCGCCGTTGGCAACGGTGCCGACGACCACGAGGTCGGAGCCTTGTGCGTACACCTGCTGGCCGGTGCGCACCGGCTGCCGGTGCTGCAGCGCGACGGTCGGCGCCGCGGCGGATGAAGCGGCCGGGGCCGCCGGTTCGGGGGCGGCGGGCGCGTCCGCTTTTTCGGCCGAGGTGTCGCGCGGCGCCTGCGGTTCGTAGGCCGCGCGGAATTTCGCGATCAGCGGCAACCCGAGGCGCCGCGACAGTTCGTCGGTGGCGCTGTCGCCGTAGGCCAGGCCCACCGGCATCATGCCGGCGGTGCGCACCGCGTCGAGCAGCGCCGCGACTTCGGCATCGGGCGGCTGCGATGAAAGGAAGGAAAGGTCCACCACCACCGGGGCGCGCTCGAACAGCGAGGGCGCTTCGCGCACGCGCACTTCCAGCGACGCGCGCAACGCCTCGGGATCGGCGTTGCGCACGCGGACGTTGGCGATGCCGACCTGGCCGAAACGCAGGTCGGCGGCTTCCAGGACTTCGGCGGATGCCGCCACGGGTCGTGCACTCATGCCTGGCTCGCCGCGCGCAGCTGCGCTTCGCCGGCCGGCAGCGTGCGCTGCGCCAGCCACGGCACGTCCGGCAGGCCATCGGCGTAGGTCTCGCGCACGAACGCATGACAGTCGAGTTTCTTCAGGAGCAGGCTGACGCGCCGGCCCGATTCCGGCATCACCTGCTGGCCGGCTTCGCTGAAACCGAACACGCCATGGAACAACAGCGACACGTCGTCGCGCGGCTCCAGGAACACTTCGCACGCGAGGTGCGGCGAGCGCACCTCGGAAAAGCTTTGCACGTCGCTGTAGAACAGGCGCCCGAGCCCGTGGCCGCGATGCAGGTCGCCAATCACCACGCGGTCGATGTACACGAACTCTTCGCAGTGCTGGCGAAACCACTGGAAGTTGGAACTGACGTGCGGGGTCGAATCGCGCAATGCGACCAGGAACCCGGCAAGATGGCCGTCCACCTCCGCCACGCGAAAGTAGTCGGCGTTGCGGTAAAGGCGATCGAGTTGGGCACCGTCCATGGGCAGGATGGAGGTGCCCGCGGTGTTGTTGAGCCCCATCACGGCGGCGAGGTCGCTCGCACGCACATCGCGCAGGGTCAGGTGGGGCGTGGACGTCATCGTTCAGGAATTTCCCGGGTGCAGAACGGAGATCGGTACGGGCGCAGGCCGCCCATTATCGCATGCCCGCCGCGCGGGGTCGCAGCGGCCGCGCGGACCCGGTCCCGGCGGGGCGCCGCGGGGCGCCGGCTGGGTTATGATCGGCGCGATGCGGCGCTCGTCATTCAGCCCGATTTCCCTGCTGCGGTATGCAGGCCTGATCACGTACGCCAGCGCGGGCGTACCGCTGGTTCGGCGCAACTGGATCGAGACCGGCGCAGAGCGCACCGCGATCCATGCCACGCGCGCCCTGCATGCCGAGAGCCACGACGTCCTGCTGATGTGGGCGGCCAGTTACGTGGTTTTCGGCGTGGTGTACTGGCTGCTGACGCGCAACCTGGCGTCCCGCCGCCACTGGAGCATGAAGCTGGTCGGCTTGCTGGTGCTGACCGCCACGGCCATCGCGATCAACTGGTTCAGCGTGAGTGGACTGGGCGCGCTACTGCTGGCGGTGGCCACGCTGGTGCTGCCGTGGCTGCTGCCCTTGCCCGTGGCGATCGTGTGGCTGGTCCTGCAATACGCGGCGATCATTCCCGTCTACGCCATGTTCCCGCACGTGACGCTGGGTTTTGCGGTGATCCAGTCGGGGCTGTACCTCGGATCGTCCGTGATCGTGTTCATTGCGTCCGAGGTGGCCCGCCAGCAGGTCGACGCGCGCGAGGAACAGCGCCGGCTCAACTCTGAACTGCGCGCGACCCGCGCATTGCTGGCCGAATCCAGCCGCATCTCGGAACGCATGCGCATCGCGCGGGAACTCCATGACCTCGTCGGCCACCACCTCACCGCGCTCAGCCTGAACCTGGAAGTCGCCGGGCACCTCGTGGTGAACGAAGACGCTTCCGCGCACGTCGCGCGCGCCCGGTCGACCGCCAAGCAGTTGCTGGCCGACGTGCGCGAAGTGGTGAGCGAACTGCGCGACGACGAGGGCATCCAGCTCACCGACGCGTTGCGCGACCTGACCGAGGGCGTGCCCGGCCTGACCGTGCACCTGGAATTGCCGCCGCGCTTCGCGGTGGGCGATTCACGCCGCGCCCAGGTCCTGCTGCGCTGCACGCAGGAGATCATCACCAATGCGGTGCGGCACGCGCGGGCACGCCACCTGTGGTTGCGCTTCGAGGAAGGCGCAGGCGGTATGCTGGTGCTGAAGGCACACGATGACGGCCGCGGCGCGGGCGAAGTGATCCCGGGCAACGGCCTGAGGGGAATGCGCGAGCGCCTGGCCGAAGTGGGCGGACAATTGGCGATCCGGACCGACCGCGACCGGGGATTCGCGCTGGAAGCGTCGTTGCCGATGGAACGGGCGGTGTGAAAGCATCTGGCGGCCATGCCTTCGCGGGGTTTCTTCGATGTTCTTGATATCGGATTCAGGCAAGTCGAGCTTTGGGGAGAGGATTGAATGATTTCCGTGTGTCTCGTGGACGACCAGACGCTGGTCCGGCAGGGCATCCGTTCGCTGCTGGAGCTTTCGCCGGAAATCCAGGTGGTGGCCGAGTGCCAGGACGGCGCCTCGGCGCTGGAAGTGATTCCGAAAACCAATCCGGATGTCGTGCTGCTGGACATGCGCATGCCCGGCAAGAGCGGCCTCGACGTGTTGAACACCTTCGCCGCGCAAGGCAAGGTGCCACCGACGATCATCCTCACCACCTTCGATGACGACCAGTTGGTGCTCGCCGGCCTGAAGGCGGGCGCGCGCGGCTATCTGTTGAAGGACGTGTCACTGGAACAACTGGTCGATGCGGTGAAGACCGTCGCCAGCGGCGGTTCGCTGATCGCGCCGGTGGTGACCCAGCGCCTGTTGGCGGGCGTGGGCCGCATGCACAACCAGTTCACCAGCCTCGGCCAGCCCGATCCCCTGACCGACCGCGAAACGGAAATCCTGCGCTTGATGTCGGGCGGCTACAGCAACAAGGAGATCGCCAACTCGCTGCGCGTGGCGGAAGGCACGGTGAAGAACCATGTTTCCAACATTCTTTCCAAGCTCGGCGTGCGCGATCGCACGCGGGCGGTGCTGAAGGCGCTGGAGCTTGGGATCGTCTAGGGAGATCTCCATCTCCACCCTCGTCATTCCGGGGCCGGCCGCAGGCCGGAACCCGGAATCGGTAGTGGTTGGCCTCGAAACCGAGTTCGGGCTCGCCCCTTCCGGAGCGCCCGGGAATGACGAAATATTTGGGGACATCACGCCAGAAATTCGGTTGTGATCTGCTGCACCTGGTTGTGTGCCACCGTCTGGCAGCGCGCGATCAAGGTTTCCGCGGGGCATGGCGCAGCCGCCGCGAAGCCGCTACCATCCGCCTTTCCGCCGTTGCAATGCGGTGCGCGACGAAGCCCGATGCGGCCTCTGCGTACCGGCCATGTGAACAAGCCGTCCGGAGATTCCTGGCATGACCCGTGTGCTCGAATTCGTTGTTGCCCTGATCATCGTTTTCGTTCTGGCCGTGATCGTGGGCTTGTTCCTGCCCAGCCACGCGCACATCGAGCGCTCGATCGAAATCAGCCACAACCCGCAACACATCTACGACGTCCTGAACAACTTCAGGCGGTTCGGCGATTACGGCGGCGGTGCGCTGCAGGCGCAGGACCCGCAGGTGAAGTATGCGATGTCGGGCCCGGCGTACGGCCCGGGCGCAACCCTCACGTGGCAGGGCAACGACACCATCGGCAACGGCAAGCTGGTTAACAAGTCCGGCAATATCGATCTCGCCGGCAACAGCACCGTCACGTGGGATCTCACCAACGACTGGCACGGCGAGAACAAGACCTTCACCTTCTCCGTCACGCCGAGCCACGGCCAGCGCGTCAGCACCGTCACCTGGGGCTATGACGTCGACTATGGCTGGAACCTGATCGACCGCTACTCGCGGTTGTGGATCCACGGTGATCCGGCCACCATGATCCAGTATGGCCTCGATTCGCTGCAGAACATGCTGGCCGGCATCCCCAACGTGGACTACGGCAAGCTCGAGCCGGGCCTGTATCGCACCAACGCGACACCGATGCTGCTGGTCTCGACCAAGGCCACCCGCACCCTGGACGACATCGATGCGGCCAAGGCCGCGGCGCTGAAGCAGATCGAGGCCGCGATGTCCAAGCTGGGTGTCAAGGCTGCCGGCCCGACCACCACCATCACGACCGAGTGGGGTGATACCACCTACACCTTCGACCTCGCGGTGCCGATCGACAGCACCAAGCTGACGATCGACGGCAAGCCACATGACCTGACCAGGCTGCCGCCGCCACCGACCGGCGCGGGGCAAGCGGCCGCGCCGGCCTCGACCAGTGCGGCGTCTGCAGGCAGCGCCGCGGGCGCGTCCAGCGCAGAGGGCGGATCGAGCGCCGGTGCGCCGGCTTCGGGTTCCTCCGCTAGCAACGACGAGAACGGTCCGGCACCGGGCAGCCTCGACAAGAAGAACCAGCTGGTCGTCGACGCCAACGTGCGTGCCATCATGTTCCCGGCACGCGAAGTGCTCGCCGCCACCTGGACGGGCGAGGCCGGCATTCCGCTGGTGCGGATGGCGCTGAAGGCCTACGCCGGCACGCACGGCTACCAGTACGACGAAAACGCCAACCGCCTCTACGACCAGCTGACCTCGCCGGTGGATACGCCGGACTCCGATCAGGTCTACCGCGTGTTCCTGCCGGTGGTGAATGCGCCCGCGCAGACGCCGGACCAGATCGCCGGTCGCGCCAAGCCGCTGGAGGCACTCGACCCCGCCATCTGGTCGGGTGAGTCCAAGGGCGCGGACAACTCGGCCAAGTCCGACAACGCCAAGAAGAAGCCTGAGGCGCGCAAGCGCCCGGCGCAGGCGAAGAAGCGCCACCGTCGCTGACACACGTCTCGTTTGATCAAAAGGCCCGCCGAGTGCGGGCCTTTTGTTTGGCCGCAACATCGTGCGAGTGCCGCATCTCACCCTGCTAGAGTTTGCGCACGCATTCGCGCGATTCTTTTGCGATGATCGAAACCGAACATCTCGGCAAGCGCTACGGCAGGATCGATGCCGTGGCCGACCTGAACCTCAAGGTGTCGCCGGGGCAGGTGCTGGCGCTGCTGGGTCCGAACGGCGCGGGCAAGACCACCACGATGCGGATGATCGCGGGCTTCCTCATGCCCGGTTCGGGCAGGGCGCGCGTGTGCGGACACGACGTGGTGGCGGAGCCGATCGAGGCACGCCGCGCGCTGGGCTACCTGCCCGAGGGCGCGCCGAGTTACGGCGAACTTGCCGTGTCGGAGTTCCTGGCGTTCGCGTCGCGCGTGCGCGGGCTTTCCGGCATTCCGGGTCGCCGGCGGCTGGACGAGATGATCGAGCGCCTGCAGTTGCAGACGGTGCTTTCGCAAACCATCGAAACGCTTTCGAAGGGCTACCGCAGGCGCGTATGCCTCGCGCAGGCGCTGCTGCACGATCCACCCGCGCTGATCCTGGACGAGCCCACCGATGGACTCGATCCCAACCAGCAGCGCGAAGTTCACGCGCTGATCCGCAACATGGCGCGCGGCCGCGCGATCATCGTGTCCACCCACACGCTGGGCGAAGTGCGTGCCGCGTGCAACCGCGTCGCGATCCTGGCGGGCGGTCGCCTGCGCGTCGAAGGCACGCCCGCGGAACTGGAACGCCAGTCGCGCTACCACCACGCGGTCAGTTTCCGCGCGCCCGCAAGCGCCCTGGCGCGCGAACTGCTGGGCAGGCTGCCGGAAGTCGACGCGGTGGAAGTCGATCCGGTGGATGGCCGCATCACGGTGTTCCCGCGCGAGGGCCAGGAAATCTTCCACGCGGTGGTGAAGCTGCTGGACGAACAGCGCGTGCGGGTGGACGAGTTGCAACTCGAGCGCGGGCGGCTCGAAGACGTGTTCCGGCAGGTAACGTCGGAGGCAGTCGGCGACATGGCGGCGGCTGCATGAACACACGCCCCGAAATCGTCGGCGAGCGCCGCGGCATGGCGTTCCGCGGGGTATTCCTGCGCGAGATCCGCGGTTACCTGATCACGCCGGTGGCGTGGCTGTTCAGCGTGATCTTCCTGCTGTTCGCAGGCGCCTTCACGTTCTATCTCGGTGCATTTTTCGAGCGTGGACAGGCCGACCTCGATCCGTTCTTCCAGTTCCATCCCTGGCTCTACCTGGTACTGGTGCCGGCACTGGCGATGCGGTTGTGGGCCGAGGAACGCCGCAGCGGCACGCTGGAACTCCTGATGACGCTGCCGATCCGGCCTTGGGAAGCAGTGGTCGCGAAATTCCTCGCCGCGTGGTTGTACATCGGGTGCGTGCTGGTGCTGACTTTTCCGATGTGGCTGACCGTCAACTACCTCGGCCAACCCGACAATGGCGTGATCCTGGCCAGCTACATCGGCAGCTTCCTGATGGCCGGTGCCTTCCTCGCCATCAGCGAATGCCTGTCGGTGCTGACCCGCAGCCAGGTGATCGCGTTCATCGTCTCGCTGGCCGTGTGTTTCCTGTTCCTGCTGGCCGGTGATCCGCTGGTGCAACGGCCGTTGCTTGCGCTGGGCTCGGACCGGATCGCGGATGGCCTGGCCGGGTTGAGCCTGCTTGCGCACTACCAGGCGATCGCACGCGGCGTGCTCGATCTGGGTGATGTTTCCTATTTCGTGCTGACCATCCTGTTCTGGCTGGCGGCGAACGTGCTGATCCTCGATGCGAGGCGCGGCGGATGAGCTTGCGCGGCGTGGTGCGCCGAAGGTTGTGGCTGACGCTTCCGGTGTTGGCGGCGTTGTACGTGCTGCTGGTGCTGGGCGCATCGCGCTGGTTGGGCACGGTACGCGTGGACCTGACCCGCGATCATCTCTACACGCTGTCGCCCGGCACGCGCAACATCCTCGGCCATCTCGAACAACCACTCGATCTCACGCTGTATTTCTCCGATCGCGCCAGCCACAGCCTGCCGCAGCTGCGCGCCTACCACCAGCGCGTGGTGAACATGCTGCAGGAGGTCGTGCGGCAGTCGCACGGACGCGTGCGTTTCACGCAGATCGATCCGCTGCCGTTCTCCGAACAGGAAGATCGCGCGACCGCGGCGGGGCTGACCTCGGCCCGCGCGGAAGGCACGAACCAGCCGATCTTTTTCGGACTGGCGGGGCGCAGTGTCCATGGCGGGCGCACCTCGGTGATTCCGTTCTTCATGCTGGCGAAGGAACGTTTCCTCGAATACGACATCGCGAAACTGCTGTACGAGTTGAGTACCACGCACAAGCCGCGCGTCGCGATCTACAGTGGCCTCCCGATCTGGGGCGACATCGGTGCGGACGGCACCAGCACGCCGCCGTGGACGGCGTTGCAGCAGGTGCAGCAATTGTTCGACGTACAGCGGCTGGATGCGGATTCGCTGGCGAAGGTGGGGGCCGACGTGGGGGTGCTGGTGTTGATCCAGCCGGTCGGATTGTCGGCGGCCGACGTCGAGGCGATCGATCGTTACGTGCAACAGGGCGGTCGGCTGCTCGTATTCGTCGATCCCGACTCCGAGGTCGGCGGCGACGAGCCGTCGGACCTGCCGAAGCTGTTCCGCGCCTGGGGCGTGGCGTTCGACCCGAGCCGCGTGTTGCTGGATCGCTCGCGCGCGCTGAGCGTGCAATCGCCCGTCACCGGGGCCCCGGTCCGGCACCCGGCCGTGCTCGGGTTGACCGGTGACGACTTCAACCGGCGCGATCCGGTGACCCGCGTTCTCAACGTGATCGACGTGTCGTCGACCGGTTTCTTCCAGTTGCTGCCGAAGGCGGCCGTCAGGCTCGATCCGCTGATCCAGAGCACCACCGACGCAATGGCCGTGCCGGCCAGCCGCGTGCGCGAAGCGCTCGATCCCTCCACGTTGTACGAGGGCTACCGGCCGCACGGCGAACACTACGCGATCGCCGTGCGGCTGCGCGGCGATCTCGCGCCCGCATTCGCCGCCGATGCCTCCGCCGACGCGCGCAAGCCCGAGGTGATGCTGGTGGGCGACACCGATCTCCTGTCCGACCGGCTCTGGGTGCAGCAAAGTCCGTCGCAGGGCCAGACGCTGGTGAGCCCGTTCGCCAACAACGGCGACTTCCTCGTCAATGCGGTCGATGATCTCGCCGGGCCATCCGACCTGATCGCGATCCGCGGCCGTGCTGTCGACGTGCGCAAGTTCACCCGGGTCGACGCGCTGCGCCGTCAGGCCGACGAGAAGTTCAAGGCCAAGCAGCTCCAGCTGCAGGCCGAGTTGAACGACACCGAGCAACATCTGGCCGAGTTGAAGCAGGCCGCGCACGGCCGCAACCGCACCGCGGCGCAAAAGGCCGCGGTCGAGCAGTTCATGCAGCGCAAGCTGGACATCCGCACCGAACTGCGCGCGGTGCAGCGCAGCCTCGACGCCGACATCGAACGCTTGTCGATGCTGCTGAAGTTCATCGATATCCTGCTGATGCCGATCGTGGTGACGCTGGCGGGGCTGCTGTACGGGCTGCTGCGGATACGCCGGCGGCGAAGTGAAGGAGCCTGGCGTTGAATTCGACCGCACCGAAAATCCCGAAGCGCCTGCGCTGGCCGGCCATCGTGGCCGCCGTGGCCGGCGCGAGTGCCGTGCTGCTGGGTGCGTTGGGCGCGCATGTCATGCGCCGGGTCGTGTCCGCGCCCATGCTCGACGTCTGGCAGACGGCCGTGCATTTCCAGTTCTGGCATGCGCTGGCATTGGCGATCTGCGCATTGTCGGCAAGGCGTTCGCACGCCGCGCACCTCGGCGCGATCCTGTTCGCGCTGGGCATCGTGTTGTTTTGCGGCAGCCTCTACGCGCTCGCGCTGGGTGCGCCGCGCACGGTGGGCGCCGTCACGCCGCTCGGCGGATTGGCATTCGTAGCCGGATGGATCGCACTGGGCGTCGCCCTGTATCGACAGCAGGAATGAGCTCTTTGCCCGTCATTTCCGCGCACGCGGGACAGCGCAGGCAGGATGCCGAAGCGAACATCGGCGAAGCCGGTGGCCCCAACGGCGCGCCGCGAGAGGGGCGCATGGCCAGGTAGCACGCGCACCGCGATTGGAGCAAGGATTTCGCCATCCCGGGCCGTCCGCGCAGTTTGCGGACGGAACCCGGAATCGGTTTTCAGCCACCATATTGTCAGAGCATTCCATGACACAAAAAACGATTCCACGCGGTTTCGACATGCAAGCCGCCAACGCGCATCTCGAAAAGCGCGACCGCAAACTCGCCACCTGGATGCGCCGGATCGGACCGATCGAGCGGGACTTCTCCGTGCGCTTCGACCCGGTCGATGCGTTGGCGCATTCGATTCTCTACCAGCAACTTTCCGGCAAGGCCGCCGCGACGATCGCGGGCAGGGTGGAAGCGCTGATGCCGCGCGGACGCAAGATCACGGCGCGCGGACTGGACGCGGTGGACGACACGGCCCTGCGCGCGGCCGGCGTATCGCGCAACAAGATCGCGGCGTTGCGCGACCTTGCGGAAAAGTCCCACGCGGGCATCGTGCCGAAACCCGCGCAACTCGCGCGCATGCCCGACCAGGACCTGATCGATCATCTGATCCAGGTCCGCGGCATCGGCCGCTGGACGGTGGAAATGCTGCTGATGTTCCGGCTCGGCCGACCCGATGTGCTGCCCATCCACGACCTCGGCATCCGCAAGGGCGCGCAGATCGTGCACAATTTTCCGGAAATGCCCGCGCCGCTCGCGCTCGGCGAATTTGGTGAACGCTGGGGACCGTATCGCACGCTCGCGAGCTTCTACCTGTGGCGCGTCGTGGAAGCCGCGAACCCGCCCAAGCCGACCGCCAAGCCGGTGAAGCGGTCGCAGGATTGAGGCAAGAGGCAGGGGGGGCAGATATCGACCGAAGGTGCCGTTCAGCCGGAATGCTGGAACGACCGCTTCGGAGCGGAACCGTGAGTGCTGATTCATCACACCCGATCTCGCAAGCGTGGCGCCACGTAGCAACAGTTTTACGGCCACGGATCCGGAGCGATAAACGATAGCAGCTCGCTTTGCGTGATCTGCACGTGAGATTTCGACGAGCGCGCCCCCTCGGTGATGGCTGGAGCCCTCGACCCCCGAGGCAATTTTCCTGATTGACAAGCCGCCGAATGAAGCTGAACATCCGGTGCCACACCCCGGTTCCGGGGTCTACTTGGCGTTAGCGCGCAAGTGCGGTCAAAGGGGGCAACTTGGTGGTGTCGTACGATCCATTGCTGATCGCCGCAGGCTTTTTTCTATTGGCAGCGTCCGGTGCGTTGCTCGCGTGGCGGCTGCGTTCGTGGCTCGCGGTTGTCGCCAGTGCTGCCGTTGGCTACTGTGTCGTCGCGCATCTCGTGCATTTCTGGCTGCAGTTCGTTCCCGATACTCGTGCAGTTCCTTTCGGGCAGGCATTGCTGCGAGTCTGGCTGTTCTGGCCAGTTGCTATTCTCATTGCGGGCATTGCGTCGCTTGTGTTGGTGGCGAGGCGTAGGGTTGCGCTCTAACAACTCGTTCCAGCGGACGCGATAGTTCCTACAGTTTAGTGGACACCTTGAACTAACCTTTC
>JBIQLN010000026.1:0-48149 GCA_044464225.1 Rhodanobacter sp.
ACGTTGGCGATGTCGGCGAACGCCGATTCGAGCTGGTTGCGGTAGTCGTCCCACAACGGCAACCGCCACGCGCGATCGAGGGAAGCGTCGCCCGCAGCCAGCAATCCATCGGCCAGCGCGTCGTCGGCGCTGAACAGTCCGGAAGCGTGTGCGCCCAGCGCGATCACGCAGGCGCCGGTCAGCGTCGCGGCATCGACCAGCGCCTGCGGCGCGAAACGCTTGCAGGCGTACGACAGCGCATCGCAGAGGATCAATCGTCCTTCTGCATCGGTGTTCAATACTTCCACCGTGATGCCCGCGTGGGTGTGCAGCACGTCGGCGGGGCGGTAGCCGCCGCCGTCCGGCATGTTCTCGACCGACGGCACCACGCACACCAGGTTGATCGGGAGCTTCAATTCCACCGCCGACAGGAACGCGCCCAGCACGCCGGCCGCGCCGCACATGTCGTATTTCATTTCCTCCATGGAGCCGGTCGGCTTGAGGTTCATCCCGCCGGTGTCGAACGTGACGCCCTTGCCGACCAGGGCGTACGGCCTGGCGTTGCCCGCACCCCTGTATTCGAGCACGATCAGTTTGGGCGGTGTTGCCGAGCCGGACGCCACCGCGAGCAACGCGCCCATGCCGAGCTTTTCCATGTCGGCGCGTTCGAGCACTTCCAGCGTGACCGAATCCGCATGCCCGTCGGCGATGGTCCTGGCCTGCGCCGCGATGTGGGTGGGCGTGCACAGATTGGGAGGGAGGCAGCCGAGTTCGCGCGCGAACGCGACGCCACGCGCGATCGCGCGGGCCTGCTCGATGGCATTCGTGGCGCTGTCGGCAACCAGCACCAGCTTCTCAAGGCGCACCGAGTCGCTGCCGGGCTTCAGGGTCGCGGTATAACGGAAACAGGCATGATCGATCGCGAGCGCGCAGGTACGGACGCGCCAGTCGGCGTCGCGGTCTTTCACTTCGACCTGCGGCAACCAGGTCATCGCGCTGGCCAGCGGCAGGCCCTTGAGCGCCTTGCCGGCGTCCCCGCAGGCGCGCGCGAAAGCACGTGGATCGGTTTCTCCCTCGCGGCCAAGCCCCACCAGCAGCACGCGCGGCGACCTGACGCCTGCAAGTCCGTGCAGGACCAGCGTCACGCCGGACTTGCCGGTGAAATCGCCGGATTCGACCAGACGCGTGAGTGCCTTGCCGCTGGCGGCGTCGATCGCGGCCGCGGCCGGCGACAGCGCGCCCTCGAAAACGCCCACCACCACGCAGGGCGTATCCATCTTGTCGGCGGCGGCATCGGAACTGAGGCTGAATTCAAGCATCGCGAAACGCTCCTGGGACGTCGGGACAGTGCGTGCGCACTACACTGCACGCTCGCAAAGCGTTCCAGTCTAGCCGATGCCGCGACTCTCGATTCTCGATCGCTACATCCTGCGCGAATTCCTCTTCGGCAGCCTTGCTGCCGTGGTGGTGCTGCTGGTGATCTTCACCGGCAGCACCTTCGCGGACGTGGTGAACAAGGTTGCGACCGGACGCCTGCCGGGCGCGGTGATGTTCACGGTGCTGGGCCTGAATCTCGTCAACACCCTGCAGGCGCTGCTGCCGATGGGCATGTTCCTCGGCATGCTGCTGGCGCTCGGCCGCATGTATCGCGACAGCGAGATGCACGTGTTGTCGGCATCCGGACTCGGGCCGAAGGGCCTGCTGAAGCCGGCCGCGATCTTCGCGATCGGCGCGGGCGGCATCGTGGCGCTGGTGGCGCTGTGGCTCGGACCGCTGGCGGCGCGCACGTCGAATGCGGAAGTGGAACAGGCCAACCGGTCGGTGATCGCGGCGGGACTGGAAGCCGGCCGTTTCACCAGCCTCGCCGGGCGCGGCGGCATCCTGTTCGCCAATTCGGTGAGCCCGGACGGCACGAGGCTCGGCAAGCTGTTCGTCGCGAGCGAAAAAACCGACGACCACGGCACCACCACCATCAGCGTGATCACCGCCGCCCGCGGCGACCTGTTCCACGAGGGCCAGGAAGACAACCGCTACGTCGCGCTGCACGACGGGCATCGCTACGACATCCGGCTGGACCACGACAACTGGCGGCTGATGCAATTCCAGCGCAACGACATCGCGCTGTCCGCGCCGGCCGATGACGCCGACCAGGACGACCAGGAAAGTCTGCGCACCACGGCATCGCTGATCGGCGACGCCGGCCTCGATGCGCGCGCCGAACTGCAGTGGCGCATCGCCATCCCGTTCGGCCCCCTGGTGCTGGCGATGCTGGCACTGCCGATGGCCCGGCAGGCGCCGCGTTCATCGCCCGTGGGTCGCATCCTGGTGGCGGTGCTGGCCTATCTCGTCATCGTGAACCTGATGACGCTGGCACGCATGTTCATCGCCAGTGGCAAACTGCCCGCGCCCGCCGGCATGTGGTGGGTACTGGTGCCGGTATTCATCGGCGCGGCGTGGGTGTTCGCAAGGCAATACGCGACCCGCAGACCGCACGGCGCGACGGGAGCGCATGCGTGATCGGCGCGATCGGGCAACGCCTGCGCATCAAGCGGGCCGACGTGCTGATCGCGACTACCGTGCTGGGTGGGCTGCTGCTGACATGGCTGGTGCTGACGGGACTCGACACCTTCATCCAGTTCGCGGGCCAGATCGGCAGCATCGGCCACAACGGCTATTCGCTCGGCAAGGCGGTGGCCTACATCCTGCTCACGGTGCCTCGGCGGGCGTACCAGTGGTTCGTGTTCGCGGCACTGATCGGCGGCCTGATCGGCATCGGCGCGCTGGCCACCTCCAACGAACTCACCGCCCTGCGCGCCGCGGGGATGTCCAAGCTGCGGATCAGCGCGTCGGTGGCGGGCCTGGTCGTGCTGCTGCTGATCGGGGTGTTCATCCTCGGCGAGACCGCAGCGCCCGCCGGCGAACAGCGCGCGCAGGAAATCCAGTTGCAGCGCACCGCCGGCCAGTTGAGCGTGCGCCAGGGCGGCGGTTTGTGGGCGCGCGACGGCAACGACATCATCAATGCCAAGGCCGCGCTGGCGCACATCGTGCACGGGCGGCCGCAAGTGGAACTCGCCGACGTGCGCGTGTTCGGTTTCGACGATGCCGGCGAACTGACCTCGTTCCGCCATGCCAAACTGGCCATGCAGGACGGCAAGACGTGGACGCTGCGCGACGTGCGCGACACCCGCGTATCGCCGTCCGGCGCCGTCAGCACGACGCACGCGCGCCAGGCGTGGAGCACATCGCTCGATCCCGAGGTGCTGGAAGCCTCGGTCGTGCACCCCGAATACCTGTCGCTGCGCGATCTTTCGCGCAACATCGATTACCTGCGCGCCAACCGGCAGAATCCGAGCGTGTACGTGAACGCGTACTGGACCCGTGCGTTCTATCCCGTCAACACATTGCTGCTGGTGCTCGCGGCGCTGCCGTTCGCGTTCGGCACGCTGCGCTCCGGCGGCCTCGGCAAGCGCCTGTTCCTGGGCGTGATCGTCGCGATCGCGTGGTACTTCATCCAACGCGCGATCATCAGCACCGGCACCGTGTTCGGCGCGCCGCCATTCATCGTGAACCTGATTCCGGCCTTGCTGCTGCTGGCGATTGCGGCCTGGTACTACCGGCGGGCGTAGGCGTTCGCTCTTGCGGCCAGGCGCTGAAGAGGTTGGCGCTGAAGAGGTTGGCGCTGAAGGTAGGTTGGTGCTGAACGCAGTGAAGCCCAACGTTGGGCTTTCCGGACGGAGCCGGTCAGCCCAACTTACGGGGAAGCCGGCAACAGCGCAACGCCATGCCAGTCCATCAAAGCCGCGTCATGTGCGTCCGGCACACGCGATCGTGCCAGGTGTGGTGTTCGATGTTGAACCACGCGTACCAGAATCCGCAACCGAGCACGGCCAAGGACGCCAGCGCCAGCACGTATCGGACCGTCGCCGTGCGGGCATCGAGGCGCGCGCCATCCTCGCGCACCAGTTTCAATTTCCACGCGCGCATCCCGATCGTCGCGCCGACGCGCGTCCACGACACCACGAAATAGGCGCCGGCCACCACCAGCAACCACACGCCAAGCAGCGCGCGCAAGACCGGTTGCGGATGTCGCGGGTCATAGACGTTGTGGAACGCCAGCACCCACAGCCCCGCGGCGACGATCCACAACCCGACCAGCGGAAACAGGTCGTAACCCATGCTGGCGAAATGTCGCCAAAGCGGGACGGGTTTGGCGGCAGCGGCGGATGCGGATGTCGATGGCATGTCGGGGTCTTGCGGCAGACGGAGGTACGCGCCAGCATCGCATGATGCCCGATTCCCCCATCGACATCGACCCACGCGATCGCACCGCGATCGACGCCTTCCTCGAAGGCGTGTGGTCGCGCGATGGCCTGGCCGATCTGACCCTCACCGATTACCGCGGCGATCTGGAACGCTGCGCGACGTGGCTGACGGAACACGCACATGGATTGTTGCGCGCCACCCGCGAAGACCTGTTTCGCTATCTCGCGGCACGCAATACGGCCGGCATCGGCGCGCGCACCAACGCACGCGAGCTGACCGCGCTGCGCCGTTTCTATGGCGAACAGGTACGGCGCGACATCGCCTTCGAAGACCCGACCCTGCTGCTCGATACCCCCAAGCTGCCACGCACGCTGCCCAAGGCACTGGCGGAACGCGAGATCGAAAGCCTGCTGGAAGCTCCGGACATCGCGACGCCGATCGGCCTGCGCGACCGCGCGATGCTCGAGTTGATGTACGCCTGCGGGCTGCGCGTCAGCGAACTGGTGACCCTGCCCTTGTCGGGCTTGAACCTGCGCCAGGGCGTGCTGCGCGTCACCGGCAAGGGCGGCAAGGAACGCCTGGTGCCGATCGGTGAAACCTGCATGGACTGGCTGACGCGATACCTGCGCGAGGCCCGTCCCGCGCTGGCGAAAGGCCGCGAAACGCCCGCGCTGTTCCTGTCCAACCGCGCTGCCGGGATGACCCGACAGATGGCCTGGACACTCGTGAAAAAGCACGCGCTCGCGGCCGGCATTGCGGCCAAACGCATCTCGCCGCACGTGCTCAGGCATTCATTCGCGACGCATCTTCTGAACCATGGCGCCGACCTGCGGGCGCTGCAGATGCTGCTGGGCCACAGCAATCTTTCGACCACGCAGATCTACACGCTGGTCGCGCGCGAGGGGCTGAAACGGTTGCACTCACAACACCATCCGCGGGCATGATCCGGCCTGCCGCTCCGGGCTTCGCCCCTCCCTTCGTGGGGAAGGCCGGGATGGGGTGGGCTTTCGACGCGGCGTCCGAACCCGTCCCTTGCCGCCTTCCCCGGAAGAGGACCGTTTGAAGGCCGTTGTTTGTCTTGCCTGCAGGCAAGCGGAAACCGGTCGTCGATGCACGCGACACGTTATCATTCTGCTTTTCCGCGGAGCCGCGACATGGCCGAACAGAAGTATCCCGAGTGGGTGTGGCACAACGGCAAGATCGTGCCGTGGGCTGATGCCACCGTGCACGTGATGTCGCACAGCCTGCAGTACGGCTCGGCCATCTTCGAAGGCATCCGCTGCTACAAGACCCCGAAGGGCGGCGCGATCTTCCGGCTCGCGGCGCACATGAAGCGCCTGTACAACTCGGCGCGCATCTACGACATGCCGATGCCGTTCACGATCGAAGAGACCAGCGCGGCCTGCCACGAAGTGCTGAAGAAGAACGGCTTCGAACATGCGTACCTGCGTCCCTGCGCGTTTCGTGGCCTCGGCGGCTTCGGCATCTCGGCCGATACACCGGTGCAGGTGACGATCGCCGGCTGGCCGATGGGACCATACCTCGGCCCCGAGGCGCTGAAGAACGGCATCACCGCCTGCGTGTCGAGCTGGCAGCGTTTCGCGCCCAACACGATTCCGGCGGGCGCCAAGGCGGCGGGCAATTATCTTTCCGGCCAATTGATCGCGCGCGAGGCACGCCTGCGCGGTTTCGGCGAGGGCATTGCGCTGGCGTCCACCGGATTGCTCAGCGAAGGCGCGGGTGAAAACGTGTTCCTCGTTTTCGACGGCGCGCTGCACACCGCGCCCGTCAGCGCCGCGCTTTTGAACGGCATCACCCGCGACTCGATCATCACGCTGGCGCGCGACAGCGGCATCACCGTGGTGGAACGCGACCTGCCTCGCGAATACCTGTACCTCGCCGACGAGATCTTCATGTGCGGCACCGCCGCCGAGGTCACGCCGATCCGTTCGGTGGACGGCAAGCAGGTCGGCAGCGGCAAAGGTGGCCCGGTGACCCGCAGGATCCAGGACCTGTTCTTCGGCCTGTTCGACGGGCGCACGCAAGACAAGTGGGGCTGGCTGGAAGCGCTGTGAGTTGACAAGCCAAAGCATTTCCTGACCCGCACTATATAGTCAACAAGGATTTTTTACCTCGTCATTCCGGGGCGCCTGCAGCCTCATCGCAGGCGAACCCGGAATCGGTTTTGCAAACTCGGGGACAAAAGACCGATTCCGGGTTCCGCCCGCACAAAGACGCGGGCGGCCCCGGAATGACAAAGATTTCTTGCGCATATGCGACGCTGTTCGGGTTTCCCTTTGATCCCCGTGATCCGCGTCCATCCGCTTTGATCCGCGTCCACGCTTTCCCGCTTTGCAAAGACAGCGCATCCGTCACCATGAATCCTTCGCCCAACCTGTTCCTGATCGGCCCGATGGGCGCCGGCAAGTCCAGCATCGGGCGCCGGCTGGCCGAGCACTTCGGGATGCCTTGCATCGATCTCGATGCCGCGGTCGAGGAACGCACGGGGGCCAGCGTGGCGACGATCTTCGAGATCGAGGGCGAGGCGGGGTTCCGCCGCCGCGAATCCGATCTCCTGGTCGAGTTGTCCGGGCGGGATGGCATCGTGCTCGCCACCGGCGGCGGCGCGGTGCTGGTGCCCGAAAATCGTGTGCCGCTGCGTGAGCGGGGTTTCGTGGTGTGGCTGCAGACCTCGGTCGAGCAGCAGCTGCAACGCCTCGTCCGCGATCGCCAGCGTCCGCTGCTCGATACCCCGGACCGCCGCGAACGACTGGAGCAACTGGCGCGCGTGCGCGACCCGGTCTACCGCGAGCTTGCGGACCTCGCGGTGGGCAGCACCGACGAATCCTGCCAGCACGCCGCGGCGCGCATCGCCTCGTTGCTGGAGCGACACTGGCAGCGCGCGCCCACGCGCAAGGCAACCGCATGACCGCCACCCTTGAAGTCGGATTGGCGGCACGCCGTTACCCGATCCGCATCGGCAACGGCCTGCTGGGGGACGCCCAAACCTGGCGCGCCGCGGTCCGCGGCACCCACGCGCTGATCGTCAGCGACGACAACGTCGCACCGCTGTATGCACAGCAATTGAGGGATGCGTTGGCACGGGCGCCCGGCGCGCCGGTGCATTGCGAAACACTGGTCCTGCCCGCCGGCGAAGCACACAAGAACCTCGACGCCGCCTCGAAGGTCCTCGACGCGCTGGCGCAGCTCGGCGCCACCCGCGATGCGTGCGTGCTGGCACTGGGCGGCGGCGTGGTCGGCGACATCGCGGGTTTCGCCGCCGCGTGCTGGATGCGCGGCATCGACTTCATCCAGTTCCCGACCACGCTGCTGGCCATGGTGGACTCCTCGGTGGGCGGCAAGACCGGCGTCGATCACGCGGCCGGCAAGAACCTGATCGGCGCGTTCCACCAACCGCGCGCGGTGATCGCCGACCTCGACGCGCTCGCGACATTGCCCGATCGCGAATTGCGCGCAGGGCTTGCCGAAGTGGTCAAGACCGCATGCATCGGCGACGCGGATTTCTTCGGCTGGCTGGAAACCCATGCCGATGCATTGCTGGTGCGCGACACGGATGCGCTGACGCACGCGATCGCGCGCTGCTGCCGTTTCAAGGCCGGCGTGGTGGAACGTGACGAGCGCGAAACCGGCGAGCGCGCGTTGCTCAACTTCGGCCACACCTTCGGCCATGCGCTGGAAACCGAAGCCGGCTACGGTACGCTGCTGCACGGCGAAGCCGTCGCGATCGGGATGCTGCTCGCGGCGCGTCTCTCGACGCAGCTCGGCATGGCCAATGCTGCCGATGCCGGACGGTTGCATGTGTTGCTGGAACGCCTGGCGCTGCCAACCGCGATGCCGGCCGGCACTGACGCGGACGCATTGCTCGCGCGCATGCGGCTGGACAAGAAAAACCGCGCGGGCACGCTGCGCCTGGTCCTGTGGCGCGGCATCGGGCGCACCGAGATCGCCGAACGCGTGGACGACAGGACGGTCATGGATGTGCTTGGGAAGGCGGGGGGCAGGTAGCGAGGGCGCTTTGGACCAGCGCCGCGCCCGGCCACGCGTCGCGGTTCCCTTCCTCCCTCGCTCCTCATCCCCGGGCCACCACTCGTTACAATGCATGTTCCCCGAGTCCGTTGGGCTTTCATGCACCTCTACATGCAAACCCCGCCAGGCAGCGGCGCCGCGCCGCGTTATTGCCGCATCGCGCTGGAGCAGGACCTGCTTGGCGGCTGGACGCTGTACCGGGAATCCGGCACCGAGGGCGGGCGCGCCACGCTGAAGCGCGAGGTGTACCTGGACCGCGACGCGGCGCTCACCGCTTTCGAACAGGCCCGCGACGCGCAATTGAAGCGCGGTTTCAAGGTGATGATCACGCAAGGCATCGACAACTCGCATGGCTGAAACATCCGACCGCAGCAATCGATTCCTGCACGCGCTGCGCCGCCAATCCGTCGATGCCACGCCGGTATGGATCATGCGCCAGGCGGGCCGCTACTTGCCCGAATACCGCGCGACGCGCGAACGCGCCGGCAGTTTCCTCGCGCTGGCGCAGACACCGGAACTGGCGTGCGAAGTCACGCTGCAGCCGATCGAGCGCTTCGAACTGGATGCGGCGATCCTGTTCTCCGACATACTTACCGTGCCGGACGCGATGGGCCTCGGCCTGCATTTCGTCGACGGCGAAGGTCCCAAGTTCCATCGTCCGCTGCAAAGCGCCGCGGACATCGCCAGGCTCGGCGTGCCCGATCCGGAGCAATCACTGCGCTACGTCGTGGATGCCGTGCGGCTGGTCCGCCGCGAACTGCGCGGGCGCGTGCCGCTGATCGGCTTCGCCGGCAGCCCGTGGACCTTGGCGTGCTACATGATCGAAGGCGAAGGCTCCCGCGATTTCGCGCGGGTGAAGGCGTTCGCACTGAACGAACCCGCCGCGATGCACGCACTGCTCGACGTCAACGCGCGTGCGGTAGCGGCGTACCTCTCGGCGCAAGCCGCGGCCGGCGCGCAGGCGCTGATGGTGTTCGACAGTTGGGGCGGGATGCTGGCGCCCGCGATGTTCGCGGAATTCTCGGCGCGCCATCTCGCGCAAATCGCTTCGCTGCTGCACGAAGACGCGGGGATGCGTGACGTGCCGCTGATCCTGTTCTCCAAGGGCGCGAATGCCAGCCTCGAAGTCCTCGCCGACACCGGCTGCGCGGCATTGGGCGTGGACTGGACCATCACCCTGGAAGAAGCACGCCGCCGCGTCGGCGATCGCGTTGCACTGCAGGGCAACCTCGACCCCGCGACGCTGCTGGCTTCGCCCGAAGTGATCCGCCGTGAAGTGCAGCGCGTCAAGCGGGATTTCGGTCCGCATCCTGGCCACGTCTTCAATCTGGGCCACGGCATCACGCCCGACGTCGACCCGGAAAATGTGCGGGTCTTGGTGGAAGCCGTGCACACGGCATCATCGTGCGATCGTCCATGATCGCTGCTTCTGGATAACTCGATGCAAGCGAGTCCTTTCGGATCACGTACTCCAGAACGGCCATCCATGGCCTGACTTTTCACCAACAGCGGCTTCGATACAGTTATCGTTATCTTCCATGACCATCCGCTTCCTCACCGGCATCACCACCACCGGCACGCCGCACCTCGGCAATTACGTCGGTGCGATCCGGCCCGCGATCGCGGCCAGCCGGCGCGGCGATGCCGACGGGTTTTTCTTCCTCGCCGACTACCACGCACTGATCAAGAGCGACGATCCCGCCCGCATCGCGCGTTCGCGGCTGGAAATCGCGGCCACGTGGCTGGCGTGCGGTCTTGATCCGGAACGCGTGACGTTCTACCGGCAATCGGACATTCCGGAGATTCCGGAGCTCACGTGGATGCTCACCTGCGTGACGGCCAAGGGCCTGCTGAACCGCGCGCACGCGTACAAGGCCGCGGTCGACCAGAACACCGCGAAGGGCGAGGATCCGGACGCGGCGATCACTGCCGGCCTGTACATGTACCCTGTGCTGATGACCGCGGACATCCTGATGTTCAACGCCGACAAGGTGCCGGTCGGGCGCGACCAGGTGCAGCACGTCGAGATGACCCGCGACATCGGACAGCGCTTCAACCACATCCACGGCAAGGCATGGCGCGCGGCGGGCGGCGACGGCGAGCCGTTCGTGCTGCCGGAAGTCGCGATCGAGGAATCGGTCGCCACCCTGCCCGGCCTCGACGGCCGCAAGATGTCGAAGAGCTACGACAACACCGTGCCATTGTTCGAGGGCGGCGCCAAGGCGACGCGCGAAGCCATCGCGAAAATCGTCACCGATTCGCGCGAACCGGGCGAGCCGAAGGATCCGGACTCATCCAGCCTGTACGCGATCTACCGTGCGTTCGCGGGCGACACCGAGAGCGTGCAGTTCCGCCACGAGCTCGAAACCGGCATGGGCTGGGGCGACGCCAAGACGAAGCTGTTCGAGCGGATCGACGCCGAAATCGCGCCTTTGCGCGAGCACTACGACAGGCTGATGGCACACCCTGACGAGATCGAGGACGCGCTGCGCGAAGGTGCGAGAAAGGCGCGCGCAATTGCCGCGCCGCGCCTGGAAATCATGCGGCGGGCGGTCGGCCTCGGCGCGCTGGGCGCGCCCGCAGGCAAGACGAAGCGTGCGAAGAAGGCGGACAAGCGCGCGCGGATCGTCAGCTTTCGCGATGGCGGGGGTTTTCGTTTCCGGCTGGTCGGCGCGGACGGCGAGGAATTGCTGCTCTCGCGCGCCTTCGACGAACCACGCGGCGCCGGACGCGCTTCCCGCGCACTCGCCGCCGAAGATGCCGGCATGCGGCTCGTGCCGGTCGACGCGTCGCGCTTTGCGTTCGTGCAGGACGGCGCGACCCTCGCGACCAGCGCGGAATATGTAGAACTGTCCGCGCGCGATGCCGCCATCGAACGTACCCGCGCGGCACTGGCTTCGTTGCGCGACGCCGAATAGACATGGCCCGGTTCATCGCCCTGCTGCTGATCGGTCCCTGGCTGGTGGTGCTGGGCTGGCTGTACTGGTTGTACGTGCGCAGACGCGCCGCGAACGGCATCCCGGCCGGCTTCGACGCAGGCGTGCTGGTGGCAGCCGCGCTCGCCACCATCGGTTGCGCCGCGATCGGTTACCAGGCGGCGATCGGCCACGGCGGCGCGATCTGGACGCAGGTCGCGGCGGCCCTGGGTGCTTACGCCGGATTCAATCTGGTGCTTGCGTTCGGCTTGCTGTACCACGCGTGGCGACGTCTGCGCATGGCCTCCGCGAATCGCGGCGCCTGAATCGCATCGTTATCCGCCCGGTTTCCGGCACACGCCAC
Source organism: Rhodanobacter sp. (assembly GCA_044464225.1). Lineage (GTDB taxonomy): Bacteria > Pseudomonadota > Gammaproteobacteria > Xanthomonadales > Rhodanobacteraceae > 66-474. The sequence goes on from JBIQLN010000026.1 coordinate 11,569, forward strand.
ATGTCCGGCACCCTTGCCCTTCAGGGTTGCCGATTCCCAGCGTGCTTATCCCTCAATCGCCGCGCTGCCAGCGTGGCGCGATCCGTTGCGCCTGCGCCGGCCATCACCATCGATGACCACACCACCCGCGGTGAATGGCGGGATGCCAGCCTCATGCCGCACGCAGGTTTACCGGGAGGTGCTGCGAAGCGCAGCCGGCCACCCGGTGCGCGCGATCACTGCGGCAACGCGAGATCGTCCAGGATCGCCTTCAGGAACCGCGCCGCCTCGCCGCCGGTGCAGGCGCGGTGGTCGAAGGTCAGCGAAATCGGCAGGCGCCGATGCACTTCGATGCCGCCCATCACCGCGACCACGTCGTGCGAGAGCTTGCCGACGCCGACGATCGCGACGCACGGCGGCACCACTACGACGGTGCCGTAGCGACCGGCGAACATGCCGAAGTTGGACAGGCTGATCGTGTAGCCGGTGAGCTCCGAGGCCGGGATCGAACGATCCTCGACCTGCGCGCGCAGGCGGTTGATGCCTTCGCGCATCCCGCGGGCATCGAGCATGTCGGCGTTGCGCAGCGCCGGTACGAATAGGCCGTCCGGCGTGTCGACCGCGATGCCGAGGTCGACGTGCGGGTGCCGGGTGACCGTCAGGTTCTGGTCGTCGAACCACGCATTCAATGCCGGCTCGGCCTTGCAGGCCGCGACGATCGCGCGCACGGTGCGCCCGGTGATGTCCTGTTTGCCCAGCCACTGGTGCAGGTCGGCGTCATCGACAATGGTGGTCTGCACCACGCGGTCCCGCGCATCGGCCATGACCCGCGCCATGTTGCGGCGCACGCCCTTCAACTGTTCCGGCTGCCCGGTCGCCTGCACCGATGGCGGCGTCGTGCGCATGGGCCTGCCGGATTGCGAAACGATGCTGCGCTGCTCTTCCCTTCTCCCCCCGGGAGAAGGTGCCCGAAGGGCGGATGAGGGTGCGGGTTGCGCCAGACCTTCGCCTCCCGTGCCGCGCGCAGCGGTAAGCGAAGCCGTCCCGGAAGCCGCGGCGTTCTTCACGTCCTGCATGGTGACCACGCCACCCGCGCCGGTGGGCTGCACGCGCGCCAGATCGACCTTCAACTTGCGCGCCATCGCGCGCACCGCAGGCACCGCCTTCACGCCGCCGACGCTGCCGGCCTGTTCCGTACGCACTTCGTTGCTGCTCGAAACCGCGCCAACCACGGTGCCTTCGTCTTCGCGATCGGCCGTGCCGCCCTTCTTGATCTCGCCGCCTTCATCGGACGCGATCACCTTGTCGCCGTTGGTGGGCGCGGGCGCGCCGGCGCCCTTCGTGGGTTGTGCCGGCGCGTGGTGATGGCCGCCCGCCGCATTCTCGGCGCGCTGCTTGCCCTTGGGATCGAGTTCGAACTCGGCCAGCGCCGCGCCGGTGTTGATCACGTCGCCTGCCGCACCATGCTGCTTGAGCAGCTTGCCCGTGAACGGCGAAGGCACTTCCACCACGGCCTTGGCGGTTTCCATCGACACCAGCGGCGCGTCCAGCTTGACGCTGTCGCCTTCCTTCACCAGCCATTCGACGATGGTGGCATCGGGCAGGCCTTCGCCGAGGTCGGGGAGGTGGAACGTCTTTTTGTCGGCCATGATTTCGATCGCCTTGTCCGTTGAACCCCTCTCCCACCGGGAGAGGCGCAGGGGTGAGGGTTCGGTGTCAATTTTGCGGGCTCATGATTGCACCGGACCCTCATCCGGCGCTACGCGCCACCTTCTCCCGAGGGGGAGAAGGGAAAAGCTCAGCCCGCCGCCAGCGTCCGCTTCGCCGCATCCACGACGCGCGCGGTGCTGGGCAACTGCTTCATCTCGAGGCGGTACAGCGGGGTGTGCACGTCCCAGCCGCTGACCCGCGCCACCGGCGCGAGCAGGTCGTAGACGCATTCCTCGGCGACGCGCGCGGCAATCTCGGCGCCGAAGCCCGCGGTCTTCGGGGCTTCCTGGACGATCACGCAGCGACCCGTCTTCTGCACCGACTCGGCGATGGTGTCGAAGTCGAGCGGCGTCAGCGTTGCGACGTCGATCACCTCGGCGCTGATGCCTTCCTGGGCGAGCGCGTCGGCGGCTTCGAGGCATTCCTTCACCTGCGCACCCCAGGTCACCAGCGTGATGTCGGTGCCATCGCGCAGCACGAAGCACACGTCCAGCGGCAACGCCTCGCCGTCGTCCGGCACCTCTTCCTTGTACTGGCGATAGATGCGCTTGGGTTCGAAGAACACCACCGGGTCGGGATCGCGGATCGCCGCCAGCAGCAAGCCGTAGGCGCGCGCGGGCGAAGATGGCAGCACCACGCGCAGGCCCGGGACGTTGGTGAACAGGTGTTCGTTGGCTTCCGAATGGTGTTCCGGCGCGTGGATGCCGCCGCCCCATGGCGCGCGGAACACCGCGGGGCAGGTGATGCGCCCGCGGGTGCGGTTGCGCATGCGCGCGGCGTGGCAGCAGATCTGCTCCATCATCGGGTAGATGAAGCCTTCGAACTGCGCCTCGCAGACGGGCTTCATGCCTTGCGCCGCGAGGCCGACCGTGACGCCGGCAATCGTGGTTTCATCCAGCGGCGTGTCGAACACGCGCCATTCGCCGAACTTGTCCGACAGGCCTTGCGTGGCGCGGAACACGCCGCCGTTGACGCCGACGTCCTCGCCCAGCACCACAACCGAATCGTCGTGCGCCATTTCATAGGCGAGCGCCTGGGTGACGCCTTCGATCAGGGTAATCGCCGCCATGTCAGTGGCTCCCCTGATCCAGCGCAACGGCTTCGTCGCGCTGCTTCAGCAAATCCGCCGGCAATTCGGCGAAGGTGTAATCGAACATCGCGGTCACCGGCTGCGCGTGGGTTTCGAGATACGCATTCACCTCGTTGTCCATCCAGTCGTCGCACTCGGCCTGCAGCTTGTCTTCCTTCTTCTTGTTCCAGGCTTTCTTCGCTTCCAGCCAGGTGCGCAGGCGTTTCACCGGGTCCTTCGTCCAGGCGTCCTCGACTTCGTCCTTGCCGCGGTAGCGGCGCGCGTCGTCGGCGGTGGTGTGGTCGCCCAGGCGATACGTGACGCACTCGACCACGCTGCCGCCCTTGCCGGCGCGCGCGCGTTCGACCGCGTCGGTCATGGCCTTCTTGACCGCGATGATGTCGTTACCGTCGACCTGGATGCAGTAAAGGCCCGCGGCGATGCCCTTCTGCGCCAGCGTCTTGGCGCCGGACTGGATCTTGCGCGGCACCGAGATCGCCCACTGGTTGTTGACGATGGCTGCCACCAGCGGCAGGTCACGCGCACCGGCCACGTTGATCGCGCCATAGAAGTCGGCTTTCGAGGAGCCGCCGTCGCCGATGGTGCACACGGCGACGCGCTTCTCCTTGCGGATCTTGAACGCCAGCGCAGAACCGGCCGCGTGCAGGCACTGCGTGCCGATCGGCACCGACCACGCGAAGTCGTGCCTGGCGGGTTCGTTCTGGTAATCGTTGCCGCGCTCGTCGCCGCCCCAGTACATGTACACGTCGCGCGGGCGCACGCCGCGGTACAACTGCGCGCCGTATTCGCGATAACTCGGCGCGAACACGTCTTCCGGCTTCAGCGCGCTGCCGATGCCGACGTGGGTCGCTTCGTGGCCGAGGCACGATGCGTAGGTGCCGAGCTTGCCGGTGCGTTGCAACGCGATCGACTTGGTGTCGAACACGCGCGTGGACACCATCAGCTTGTACAACTCGACCATCTGGTCGATGTCCTGCGCGAAGTCGGGCAGGTCCTTGCGCACCTGCTTGCCCTCGGGGTCGAGGTATTGCAGGTATTCGATTTCAAATTTGGCGGCGATGGGCACGGGTTGCTCCCGGTCGATTCGGATTCGATTGGCTCCACGTCGCGCGGAACCGCGACCGCTCGCAGCCGACGTTTCGGCGCAAGCGGGCCGCCTATTATCGCATGCATGGGGGCAGCTTCGCAGGCGGCGGGAATGCTGCATCGCAACAGGCAAGGCGCCGCCAGCATTGATTTCGATCACCACCCGGCAGGCCGGTTGCAACGATGATCGACGGCGTTGCGGCGGCATAATGACGCTTTTGCGCCCACCGCGCGCGCAACCATTCCACCCAGGGCCCGAACCATGACCGACAGCAACCGGCGCGAATTGGAAGCCGGCATCCAGCGCGACCTTTCCGGGCGCATGACGTACGCGAGTTATCTGCAACTCGATACGCTGCTCGCCGCGCAGCGACCCGTGTCCGATCCCGCGTACCACGACGAAATGCTGTTCATCGTGCAGCACCACGTGGCCGAGTTGTGGCTGAAGCTGATGATCCACGAGCTGCGCGGGGCCATCGTCGATCTCGACGCCGATCGCGCCGACCAGGCACTGAAGAAGCTGGCGCGCGTCAAGCGAATCCAGGACCAGTTGTTCAACGAATGGGCCGTGCTGGAGACGATGACGCCGCACGAGTACCTGAAATTCCGCGACGCGCTCGGCCCGTCCTCCGGTTTCCAGTCGCTGCAATACCGCACCGTGGAATTCCTGCTCGGCAACAAGCACGCCGACATGCTGGAGGTGTTCGCGCACGATGCTGCCGCGAACCGGCAGTTGCGGGCGACGCTGGAGGCGCCGAGCCTGTACGACGCGGTGCTGCGCTGGCTGGCGCGCCGCGGCCATGCCGTTCCGCAAGACATCCTCGATCGCGACGTACGCGAGGGATGGAAGCGCCAGCCATCGCTGTTGCCGGTATTCCAGCGCATCTACGAAGCGCCGGAAAAATACTGGTCGGAATACGAACTTTGCGAAACGCTGGTGGACGTGGAGGAGAACTTCCAGATGTGGCGCTTCCGCCACATGAAGGCGGTCGAGCGCATCATCGGCTACCGCCCGGGCACCGGCGGATCGTCAGGGGTGGGCTTCCTCAAGAAGGCGCTCGAACTCACCTTCTTCCCGGAACTCCTGGAAGTGCGCACCGAGATCAAACCCGCCTGACGCGGCTTGCCGCCGCACGGTCCACCCCGGTAAGGTCGCGCGCAGACCGGCGTCGGCCGGCCGCCATGGGGGCCGATGGTGCACACAAGCGAAGTCGCGGATCCCGCAGCCGATGCACCAAGGTTCATGGGTCATCCCCGTTTGCTGTGGATGCTCCTGTTCGTCACAGTCTGGTTCAACTTCGCGTTCTACGGCTTCCGCGCATTCCTTGCGCCCTATGCCGCCGAGGCGTTCTTTCCAGGCTTGCCCGAAGCGCAGGCGGTGCAGCGGGCCAACCTGCTGTTCGCGGGTTTCGGCACGCTGCTGTATGCGCTGACGATCCTCGGCGGATGGGTCGCCGACAATGTGCTGGGCGAAGTGCGCGCGCTGCGGCTCTCGCTGTGGCTGATGATTCCGGCTTTGCTGGGCATGGCCTCGCCCACGCGCGAAGGCTTCGTAATGGCGCTCGCCGCCTTCGTGCTGGCCGCGGGCCTGAACATTCCGCTGACGGTACTGGTCGGGCGCAACTACGCGAAGAACGATCCGAAACGCGACGCCGGCTACACGCTCTACTACCTCGCAATCAACTTCGGCGGCTTCATCGCACCCTTCATCTGCGCCGCGTGGATCGGCGCGCATTACGGCTATCGCTGGGGTTTCGTGGCCGCGGCGGCCGGCACGCTGATGGGCACGCTCGCGTTCGAATGGCGACATCGCAAACTGCCGGGCGCGGACGACAACCCGCGCTTCCATCGGCGCTGGTCGACCCCGGTGGTGGTGGCGGCCTGGCTGGTGCTGGTCGTCCCGACCGCCCTGTTGATGTCCCATCCGGACGTGCTGCACGGCGCGGTGTACGCGCTGATGGCCGCATTGATCGTGTACTTCGTGGTGGGGTGCCGGCGCCGCGGCGATCGCGTGCAGAACCATCGCTACATCGCGCTGTTGCTGCTGTTCATCGCGCTGGTGGTGTTCTGGGCGATGAGCCTGCTCTCGGCCAGCGCCCTCAACTTTTTCGCGCGGGACCACGTGGCGCCATTGTGGAGCGGCCAACTCTTCGGACTGGGTTGGAATTACACCCTGTTCCAGTCGGTGAACCCGCTGTACATCCTTGTCCTGGCGCCTTTCATGGCGATGCTGTGGCCGTGGCTGGAACGCCACGGACTCAACCCCGTCACGCCCCGCAAGTTCGGGATCGGCCTGCTGCTCGTGGCGCTCGGCTACGGGCTGCTGTGGTTCGCGATCGGGCAGCTGCAGCTTCCGGGTGGCAAGGTCGCGGCCTGGACGCTGCTGGTGAATTACCTGTTGTCGACGGTGGGCGAACTGGCGCTGTCGCCGATCGGTTATGCGCTGATCGGCAAGCTCGCTGCGCCGGACGAAACCTCCCTCGCGATGGGAGGCTGGTTCTTCGGCGTGGGCGTTTCCTACGACTTGTCCGGGCAGATCGCGGCCATGACCACCGCGCACGGCAACGTCGGGATCGGCGGCTATGAACACGTGTTCGGGATATTGCTGGTTGGCGGCGTTCTGATCGCCTTGGCGTACCTGGTCGCCGCGCCGTGGATCGTGAAGCTGATGCACGGCGTCCGTTGAACCTTTGCAAGGGCCATCCATGATCGAAGCCATCGACAACGCGACGTTGCCGGCCACGCCGGATTTTCCGCAACGGCTCGGGCACCCCAAGCCGCTGTGGATGCTGTTCATGACGGAGTTCTGGGAACGTTTCGCGTTCTACAGCGTGAGCTGGGCGCTGGCGCTGTACATCGTGCAGCAGTTCTACCACGGCGATCCGGCGGGACAGGCCTGGGCCAGCGGCATCTTCGGCGCGTACACCGCGCTGATCTACGGCACTTGCCTGTTCGGCGGATGGGTCGCGGATCGCGTGATCGGCTACCAGCGCACCATCCTGATGGGCGCGCTGGTGATGGCGATCGGCCTGTTCGTGATGATGCTGCCGTCGCGCGCGATGCTGCTGCTTGGGCTCGCTCTGGTGATCGTCGGCGACGGCCTGTTCAAGCCCAATATCTCCACCATGGTCGGGCAACTTTACGGGCGCGACGATCCGCGCCGCGATCGCGGTTTCACGCTGTTCTACATGGGTATCAATGCGGGCGCGCTGGTCGCGCCGCTTTTGACCGGCTGGCTGGCGACGTATTTCACCGCGACACCGACGCAGCAGAACTTCCGACTGGTGTTCGCGGCGGCCGGCATCGGCATGCTGGCCAGCCTTGTGTGGTTCTGGTTCGGCCGCCGGCAATTGCGGCATGTCGGACGCCCCGCGCCGGGTGCGGAAGGCATGTCGCGCGTGGCGTGGGTGCTGCTGGGCGTCGTGATCGCCGTGCCGCTGGTGTACCTGCTGCTGTCGAAGATCGGCGCGGACGGCCTGCAATGGCTGCTCGGCATCCTGTTCGTGATCGTCGCGGCCATGCTGCTCGTGGAAGCCGCACGCCACGATCGCGTGCAGGTGCACCGCGTCATCGCGATGCTGATCATCTTCGCCTTCAATGTGCTGTTCTGGATGTTCTACTACCAGTTCGGCACGTCGTTCAATTTCCTCGCCGAGAACATCGTGGACCGGGTGATGCCGGGCGGCTGGACGTTTCCGGTGGGCTGGTTCCAGTCGGTGAGCCCGCTCTCGATCATCGTGTTCGCGCCGCTGGTGACGCTGGCATGGGCGGCGCTGGACCGCCGCGGGATGGAACCGTCCATCCCGCGCAAGTTCGGCTTCGGGCTGGTGTTCAACGGCCTCGGATTCCTGGTGCTGATGTTCGCGCTGGCGAAACTGCTGGGGGCGAACGGCCTGATTCCATTGTGGCCGCTGATGCTGTGTTACGTGCTGCAGACGTGGGGCGAGTTGTGCCTGTCGCCGATCGGCTTGTCGATGGTGACCAAACTCGCGCCGCCACGGCTGGTGGGCTTCGCCATGGGCGGCTGGTTCCTCTCGCTGGCGGTCGGCGGCAATCTTTCCGGGCTTTTTGCCAGCCGCGTCGCCGGCAGCGGGGGGATGACCGTCGCGTCCGCGCTGTCGGGATTCACCTTCGGATTCTGGCTGCTGCTGGGCGCGGGCGTGCTGCTGTTGCTGATCTCGCCGCTGGTGAACCGACTGATGCACGGGATCCGCTAGCAGATGTATTCACTCGTCGTCCCGGCGAAAGTCGGGACCCAGTGACTTTCGCCCAACCCGACATCAAGGTCGGTGGCAAACTCGCCGCTTCCCGCGGCTCGCCCTTCGGGCCATCGGCTTCGCCGATGTTCCCTCCGGCATCCTGCTACGCAGTCCGGATATCGCTTCGCGACTGCGGAAGGCGGCGCGTAGCGCGGGCGCCATGGACGGCGAGAGGGAAAACGGATCTTCGCTAGGATTCCGTCGGCATCAGCTTCTCGAGGATGCGCGCCAGCGCACGCTGTTCCTCGTCGTTCAGGCGTTCCAGGAACTCGCGCTCATGCCGGCGTGCGAGCGGCGCCACCGCGTCGTGGATGCGCCAGCCTGCCGCCGACAATCGCAATACCGAGCGCCGCTTGTCGCCGGCGTGCACGCGGCGCAACACGCGCCCTTTTTCGACCAGCCGCGCCAGCGCGCGGCTGATCGCCACCTTGTCCATCGCGGTCAATCGCGCGACCTGCCGCGCCGACAAACCCTCGCCGTCGTAGCGCGCCAGCACCGCCATCACCCGCCATTCGATGGTGCCGAGGTCGAAGCGCTGCTGGTATTCGTCCGCGATAGCCTGACTGACCGTGTTGGACACGATCGACAGCTGGTACGGCACGAATTTTTCAAGTTCGATGGGGGCGTGGCGGGGCACAGCGACTGCGGTTGCAAATGGTTTCATTTGAAACTATTGTAATGCTTGGTTTTGCGATCGTCCATGATCGCCGCGTGGCCGAAACTCCCGGAACATCACGGCTCTCGGTCCACCAACACCAGAACGGGCTACCTGCCCTGACTTTCCACAAAAGCTAGCTTTTTCGGAGGTTTTCCATGAGCGCCCAACCCAACACCGGCATGCGGCCGACCACCTTCGAGAACCCGATGGGCGTGGACGGTTTCGAATTCGTCGAATTCGCGGCGCCCGATCCGAAGCTGCTGCACGACCTGTTCCGGCGCCTGGGTTTCACGCCCGTGGCCAAGCACAAGAACAAGGCCATCACCCTGTATCGCCAGGGTGGCTGCAACCTGCTGGTGAACGAACAGCCCGATTCGTTTGCCGCGGATTTCGCGAAGGCACACGGCCCCTGCGCCTGCGGCTTTGCGATCCGCTTTGCCCATCCCGCCTCCGAAGTGCTGCAGGCCACGCTGAAGAACGGCGCCAAGGAAATCGCGCACAAGCCCGACACCCGCGCGGTGGATGCGCCGGTCATCGAAGGCATCGGCGGCTGCATGCTGTATCTCGTCGACCGGTACGGCAACTCGGGCTCGGTGTTCGACGATTACGAATGGCTGGTGCCGGAATCGCAGCGTGATCCGAAGGGTTTCGGCCTCACCTTCATCGACCATTTGACCCACAACGTGAATTTCGGCGAGATGGCGAAATGGGCGGATTACTACGAACGCCTGTTCAACTTCCGCGAGATCAAGTATTTCGACATCAAGGGCGCCAAGACCGGCCTGGTCTCCAAGGCCATGACGGCGCCGGACGGCATGGTACGCATTCCGCTCAACGAATCGAACGATCCGAAGTCGCAGATCAACGAATACCTCGACGAGTACAAAGGCGAAGGCATCCAGCACATCGCGCTGTTCACCGACAACATTTACGAGACGGTGGAAAAGATGCGCGAAGCGGGCGTCGAGTTCCTCGACACGCCGGACACCTATTTCGAGGTGATCGACACCCGCATGCCGAACCATGGCGAGGACGTGCCGCGGCTGGCGAAGAACAAGATCCTGATCGACGCCGACATGGAAACGAAGAAGAAGCTGCTGCTGCAGATCTTCACCCAGAACTGCATCGGCCCGATCTTCTTCGAGATTATCCAGCGCAAGGGCAACGAAGGTTTCGGCGAGGGCAACTTCCAGGCCCTGTTCGAATCGATCGAGCGCGACCAGATGCGGCGCGGGGTGCTGTAAGTAGCGGCGAATCGACTTTCGACCTTCTCCCTCCGGGAGGGGGTCTGGAGAGCAAAGCGCATGAGCAGCGGCGAGCAAATCAGAGCGGATCGCGGACGCTATCTTTCAGGCTTCGGGAATGAACACGCAAGCGAGGCGCTGGGAGGCGCCCTGCCCATCGGGCAGAACTCGCCGCAGAAGGTGCCGTACGGGTTGTACGCGGAGCAGTTGTCCGGCACCGCGTTCACCGCACCCCGGCACGCCAATCGGCGAAGCTGGCTGTACCGGATTCGTCCGGCCGCGCTGCACGGCGCGTTCGAGACGTACGCCCAGCCGCGCTTCCACAACCGTTTCGACGAAGCGCCAGCCCCGCCCGACCAGATGCGCTGGAGCCCGTTTCCGCTGCCCGACGCGCCGACCGATTTCGTGGACGGCCTGTTCGCAATGGGCGGCAACGGTTCGGCGGCTTCGCAAACGGGCGTCGGGATCCACCTGTACGCCTGCAACAGGCCCATGCAGGGGCGCTTCTTCTACGACGCCGACGGCGAACTGGTGATCGTGCCGCAGCAAGGCCGCTTGCGGATCGCGACCGAGTTCGGCGTACTGGACATCGAACCGCAGCAGATCGCATTGATCCCGCGCGGGGTGCGTTTTCGCGTGGACCTGCCGGACGGCAGCGCGCGCGGCTATCTCTGCGAGAACTTCGGCGCGCACCTGCGACTGCCGGAACTCGGTCCCATCGGCAGCAACGGCAACGCCAACGCGCGCGACTTCGAGGCGCCGGTGGCAGCCTACGAAGACGTTTCCGGCCAGTTCGAGTTGATCGCCAAGTTCCAGGGCAACCTGTGGCGCGCGGCGATCGACCATTCGCCGCTCGACGTGGTCGCCTGGCACGGCAGCAACGTGCCTTGCCGCTACGATCTGCGCCGCTTCAACACCATCGGTTCGATCAGCTACGACCACCCCGACCCGTCGATCTTCACGGTGCTGACGTCGCCCAGCGACACGCCCGGTACCGCCAACGTGGATTTCGCGATCTTCCCGCCGCGCTGGCTGGTGGCCGAACACACCTTCCGGCCACCTTGGTTCCACCGCAACATCGCATCCGAATTCATGGGCCTGATCCACGGCGAGTACGACGCCAAGGACGCCTCCGCCGGTGGCGGTTTCGTGCCGGGCGGCGCGTCGCTGCACAACTGCATGAGCGGGCACGGCCCGGACGCCGCCAGCCACGCCAGGGCGCTGGCGGCGGACACCAGCAAGCCGCAGCACGTCGCCGATACCATGGCGTTCATGTTCGAGACGCGTTGCGTGATTCATCCGACCAGGCAGGCGCTGGAGGCGCCGCAACGCCAACGCGACTACCAGGATTGCTGGCAGGGATTGCAGAAGCACTTCGATCCGTCGCAACGTTGAGCACAAGGGGCAACGCATGAAACTCGCAACCCTCAAGGAAGGCGGCCGGGATGGCACGCTGATCGTCGTCAGCCGCGACCTGGCCCACGGCGTTCGCGCCACCGGCATCGCACCGACGCTGCAGGCGGCGCTGGACGACTGGCAGGACGCCGCGCCCCGGCTGCACGCGCTGTACGACGCGCTTTGCATGCACCGCCACAAGGCGGTCGAGCACGCCTTCGAACTGGATTTCGCCGCATTGGCCGCGCCATTCCCGCGCGCTTACGAATTCGTGGACGGCAGCGCGTACCTGCCGCACGTGGAACGGGTGCGCAAGGCGCGCGGTGCGACGGTGCCGGAAACCTTCTACACCGACCCCCTGATGTACCAGGCCACCAGCGCGGGCTTTCTCGGTCCGCGCGATCCCGTGATCGTGCCCAGCGAGGACTACGGCATCGACCTCGAAGCCGAAGTCGTGGTGGTCACCGACGACGTGCCGATGGCGGTGACGCCCGAGCACGCGTCGCGGCACATCCAGTTGGTCGGCCTGGTGAACGATGTCTCGTTGCGCAACCTGATTCCCGCGGAACTGGCCAAGGGTTTCGGCTTCCTGCAGTCCAAGCCGCGCTCGGCATTGTCGCCGGTGCTGGTGACGCCCGACGAACTGCGCGACGCGTGGCGGGACGACAAGCTGCACCTGCCGATGCGGACCTGGATCAACGGGCAATGGTTCGGCGAAGCCGAAGCCGGCGAGGACATGCAATTCAATTTCGCACAACTGGTCGCGCATGCGGCAAAAACCCGGCCGCTGGCCGCCGGCACCATCGTGGGCTCGGGCACCATCGCCAACCAGGACACCTCGCGCGGCGCATCCTGCCTCGCCGAACAACGCACGGTGGAAAAGCTGCGCGATGGCGAAGCGGTGACGCCGTTCCTGAAATACGGCGACACCGTGAAGATCGACATGCACGACATCGACGGCAATTCGATCTTCGGTGCCATCGAGCAGAAGATCGAACCACCCGCCGACTGACCCCGTCAGGGTGCCAGGCACGCGACATCTTCAATACCGGCCGGGGCGGCGGCTGCAACGCTAAGGTAAACTTGGAACCTGATCGGCGCCCATGCCGCCATCTGGCATCGAACACCATCATGGAATCGCGTTCGTCATCTTCCCGCGAAAGTGCGCCTGCCGAGCGCCGCACGGGCATTCCTTCGAATGACGGCGACGCCGCGCATTTCTGCTCGTCCTGTGCATTCGCCGAAGCCTGTGCCGTGGCCGGTTACGGCAAGTCCGAACTGTCGGAGTTGCACTGCCTGGTCGAACACGTCGGCCCGTTCGAACCGGGCCAGCGCCTGTTCCGTTCGGGCGATGCCTTCCGCGCGCTGTTCGCGGTACGCAGCGGCATGGTGAAAACCACGCTGGTCGATGCCGAAGGGCGCGAGCAGGTGCTGGGCTTCTACCTGCCGGGCGAATTGATCGGGCTGGACGCGATCTATCCCGAGCATTACCCGTGCGACGCGATCGCGCTGGAAGTCACCGAGTGCTGCCGCTTCTCCTTCCCGGCGATGAGCGCACTCGCGGCGCGCCAGCCGCGCGTGCAGCAACATCTGTTCCGGTTGCTCAGCAAGGAGCTGGGTTCCGCCACGTTGCTGGCCGGTGACCATTCCGCCGACGAACGGCTGGCCGCATTCCTGGTGGACCTCGGCGACCGCTACGCCGCCCGCGGATTGTCCGGCACGGAGTTCCGGCTCAGCATGGCACGCGCCGACATCGCCAACTACCTGCGGCTTGCCGCCGAAACCGTCAGCCGCGTGCTCGGCCGCTTCCGCGAGCAGAAGCTCATCGCGATCGACGGCCGCAAGGTCGAACTGCTGGATCCGCCGCGATTGCGCGAACTGGCGCGCTGCGTCTTGAATGTTTGACCATGCGATCCCTTTGATTGCCGGCGCTGCACCCGTCCACTCGTCATTCCGGACGCGCACGGCGCGATCCGGAATCGGTCAGGCGCTTGCAGGCGCATGATGCGTTCGGTCGGCTGAGCGTCTGGTCTGCAAACCGATTGACTGCGCCGCCTGCGGCGTTCGTGTTTGTTGTCCTGCAAACGCAGTCAGGTTCCGCATGCGCTTCGCGCGAACGGCCCCGGAATGAAGACTGCGGGACGGGCCCGCAATAAACCGCGGCGGCACCATAATCCCGACGTTCTGAGCGGGATCAACGCGCGCCGCGACGGCCGCCCGCATACTTCACGCCTCCGCCGCCCGCCGACCTGCCATGGCCTCCTGGTATCTGCAAATCCTGTGGACCCACATCGGTTGCGTGATCGCATCGGGCAGCCTGTTTTTCACACGCGGCTGCATGATGCTGGCCGGCCTTCCGGCCGCAAACCACATCGCGCTCCGCCGCATCTCCGTGGCGATCGATTCGCTGCTGCTGGCCGCCGCGATCGCGCTGACCACGATCATCCACCAATATCCCTTCGTGCAGGCGTGGCTCACCGTCAAGGTGCTGCTGCTGGTGGTGTACATCGTGCTGGGCGTGTTCGCGTTGCGCCGTGGCCGTAGCCGCGCGATCCGCGCCAGCTGTTTCGCCGCCGCGATGGCTGTGTTCCTGTTCATCATCAGCGTGGCGCGCGCGCACGACCCGCTCGGGGTGTTCGCCGGGTTGTGATGGGCGACCGGTCCTGATCGCCGCGTCCGGAGGCTGCGCCGACAGCAAGCGACCCGGCATCGTGGAGCCCGGAATGGGCTTCCTGTCCCGACTTTCCGCCACGGCCGCCGCGAGCGCATGCCCCGCCGGGCACTCAGGCCCGCGTCACGAGCCCGTCCCGCACCTTCACCCGGACCGCCACGAGCGATTGCCCGCGACAGGGTCCCTGCACACACAGGCCGGCTTCACGCAGGTCGAAGGTGGCGCCATGGACTGCGCAGGTCAGCTTGTCGTCCTTGACCAGGAACAGGCCCGGCGCGTAATCCATGCGGCGGCCGGCATGTGGACAGACGTTCAGCCACGCCTGCACCGAATTGCCGCGCCGTGCCAGCAGCAGCGGCTCCCCTTCCGGATCGGGCGGGTCGACACCCAGCACCCCGCCGTCCGGAATGTCGTCCAGGCGGCACAGGATCTCGTTGGGGCTGGTCATGTCCATGCATGAACTCCTGGATGGTTTTGTTGGAAAAGTGCGATCCTGCACTTTTCAACGCGTCGCGTCCGATTCACCTCCGGACTCGGCTTCGATGAATCAAGCTACCGCTGGTTCGCGGCTGGCCATCCATGGCCCCGCGCCGGCAGCCATGCCTGCCGACACTTGTGGCGGCGGCTTCGCGCCCGCATGGTTTAGACTGTCATTGTGCCACGCGGTCCTTCCATGCGTATCGACAGATTCTTCATCAAGCTGCCTCGCCACCCGCTGTTGCGCGCGCTGGCGGTGATCGGCGGCACCCTGTTGCTGATCGGACTGGCCGCAATGGGCCTGCTGGTCGGCGCCGCCGTGGTCGTCGTGACTGCACTGACGGTGCTGATACGCGGCTGGCTGCACCGCCGCGGCCGCCGCAACGCCGATCCGGGCGTGATCGAGGGCGAGTTCACGGTGATGCGGCCGGGGCCGCGAGGCACGCTGCCTCCCGCGGGCGACGCCTCCACGACAAGAACCGGATGGTAGGCGCGCGGCGATGCGCGCATCCTGTGCGCATGAACACCAAACCCGCCGCTTCCGCCAACAACCGCGACCCGCTCGACCACGCGCGCGACCTGCTGGACCGCAGCGAACATGCGCCCACCCTGGGTGACCTGGCCCGCCGGGTCGGACTTTCCCCCGCATGGCTGCAACGCAGCTTCCGCAAACGTTTCGGTGTCTCGCCTGCCGAATACAAGCGCGCACGCCGCTTCGGCGAACTCAAGCAGGCGTTGCGCAGTGGTTCGGACGTCACCGATGCGGTGTACGCCGCCGGCTTCGGGTCGGGCAGCCGGGTATACGAGCACTCCGACCGGCTGCTGGGCATGCCACCGTCGCGCTATCGGGACGGCGGCGCAGGCATCGCGATCCGCTACACCACGGTCGGCTCGCCGCTGGGGCGGGTACTGGTCGCGGCAACCGCACGAGGGCTTTGCTCGGTCACGCTGGGCGATGACGATGCGGGACTGGTCGAGGCGTTGCGGGCGGAATTCCCCAACGCTTCGCTGACGCGCGTGGACGCGGGGCGTGACGAATGGCTGGCGGCGGTGGTCGCCCGCGTCGCACGGCAATTCAACGACCGCACCGGCCGTGCGGCAACGCAGGCGCTGCCGCCGCTGGACATTACCGCCACGGCGTTCCAGTGGCGCGTGTGGGAAGCCCTCACCCGCATTCCCGCGGGCGAAACCCGCAGCTACGCCGAGATCGCCCGCACCATCGGCGAGCCGCATGCCGCACGCGCGGTCGGTCGCGCCTGCGGCGCCAACAAGCTGGCGCTGATCGTGCCCTGCCACCGCGTGGTGCGCGCCGACGGGGCGCCGGGAGGCTGGCGCTGGGGCGCGGCCCGCAAGCAAACCCTGCTGGAGCGCGAACGACGCGGCGGCACGCGTTGAGCGCCTTTCAACACTGACTCTCGAAACTTTCATGACGCTGCAGGCGCCGCACTGCACCCGCCGGGCATACAATGCTTGCACGCCTCCCCAACGGGAGGCGTCGTTGCTTGCAGGCGCGGTGCGGAATTTCCGCCAGCTACTTGCTCCCCGGCTTCCGCTATCCAAGACCATGCCATGACCAACCCCACCGATCCGTACCACGCCCACGTCTACTTCGATGCAGACAGCTACTCCGTGGCGCAAGGTCTGCACCAGGACCTGGCGGCCATGCTGGAAAACGGCTCGTTGCCGGGCCTGATCCTGGTCGGGAAAATGTACGACAGGGGCATCGGTCCCCATCCCAAACCCCAGTTCGAAGTCCAGTTCCTCGCCTCGGCCTTGGCGCGCATCATGCCGCTTTTCGAGACTTCGGGGCTGACGTCGCTGGTCCATCCGGTCACCGACGACGACCTTGCCGACCACACGACGCTCGCTCAATGGATCGGCGACCCGTTGCCACTCGACAGCTCGGTTCTTGACCCGCCCGGCCAAAACAAGGGACTCGCCCGGTTCGGCAAGGTGGGCTTCTAGGCAGAGCGCCCGAGTCGCAAGCCGCCGCGCAATGCCGGCCCGCTCGCTCGCACCACGATTGCGGTTATTCGTCATGCACGACACCACCATTCCCGTTACCGCCAATGCCGCTCCCGAACGCCGCTGGCTGATCCCGCTGGCGCTGGTGTCGGTGTACGTGATCTGGGGCTCGACCTACCTCGGCATACGCATCGGCCTGACCGGATTCCCGCCGTTCACGATGGCCGCGTTGCGTTTTCTTGCCGCCGGAGTCGCCATGTACGGGTGGCTGCGCCTGCGCGGGGTCAAGCCGCCGACGCGCCGGCAATGGCGCAATGCGGCGATCACCGGCGTATTGCTGCTGCTGTTCGGCAACGGTTTCGTGTGCTTCGCGGAACAAAGCGTCACCTCCGGGATCGCCGCGATCGCCATCGCGAGCGAGCCGCTGTTCATCGCCCTGTTCCTGTTCGCCTATCGGGAGCGCCCCAGCCGTGGTGAAATCGCGGGGCTGGTGATTGGCTTCGTCGGCGTGATCGTCCTGAACAGCGGCGGCACGATGCGCGCCGCGCCATGGGCGGCGGCGGCCCTGCTGGTGGCAACGCTCGCGTGGGCATTCGGATCCATCTGGAGCCGCCACCAGGACATGCCGGAAGGACCCATGAACGTGGCCGCGCAAATGTTGTGCGCCGCCCCCGCGTTGGCGCTGACCGCGTGGCTGACCGGTGAACGCCTGCCCACGCACCCGCCGACCCAATCGATCCTGGCGATCGCGTACCTGGCGGTATTCGGATCGATCATCGCGTTTTCCGCGTACCTGTTCCTGATCAAGCATGCGCGCCCGGCACTGACCGCGAGCTACGCCTACGTGAACCCGCCGGTGGCGGTGCTGCTGGGCGCACTGATCGCGGGCGAACACGTGGGCACGGCGGAAATCGGCGGCATGGTGGTGATCCTTGTCGGCGTCGCCGTCATCACGCTCGCACATTCCGCAAGCGGCAGGCGGCGCACGGCCGCCGCGGGGTAGAATCTGCGACCTTCGAATGCGCCTGGCCGCATTGCCGTCATGATCAAGTGGATCGTTCTTGCCGTTCTCGTCGCCTGCGCGCTGTACGTGCACTTTCGCGGCCGTGAACGGCACAAGTTCCTGCGCCAGATCACGGATCACTCGACGTTCATGGCGCCGATCAACGTGCTGATGTACGCATTCTCGCGCGTGCCCGCCACGCCGTACCTCGCGACCGCCGATTTCCCGGAGCTGGAGAACCTGCGCAGCAACTGGCAAACCATTCGCGATGAAGCGGTCGCGCTCGCGAAAGCCAGCCACATCAAGGCGTCCGACCAGTACAACGATGCGGGCTTTCATTCGTTCTTCCGCACCGGTTGGAAGCGGTTTTACCTCAAGTGGTACGACGACGCGCCGCATCCTTCGGCGCTGCAACTGTGCCCGCGAACGGTGGAAATCCTGAAGGGTTCCCCGAACATCAAGGCCGCCGCATTCACCCAGCTGCCACCCGGCAGCAACCTCGGCAAACACCGCGATCCGTTCGCGGGTTCGCTGCGCTACCACCTCGGCCTGATCACGCCCAACGACGATCGCTGCTGGATCAAGGTCGATGGCAAGCCGTACAGTTGGCGCGACGGTGAAGGCGTGGTGTTCGACGAAACCTACATCCACTGGGCCGCCAACGAAACCGACCAGGACCGGATCATCCTGTTCTGCGACCTGGAACGGCCCATGAAGTATCGCTGGGCCGCGGCGCTCAACCACGCGGTCGCGCGCACCCTGCTCGCCGCAGGGTCGTCACCCAACCAGGCGGGCGACCGCACCGGCGGCGTCAACAAGATCTTCAAGTACGCCTACGCCATCCGCCACGTCGGCAAGAAACTGAAGACGCGGAACCGCAAGCTCTACTACGCCACCAAATGGACGATCTTCGCCGCGATCCTCGCCGCGATCTTCGTGCCGTGGCGGATGCTGTGACGTGACGGCGCGGCAAGCGTGCATCAAAGCGCTTCCCGAATCTTCGGCTTCAGTCGCCTAGAAGCCGGCGCACAATCGCAATCGTGAGTGGATTGCCGTGGTAGGGGCTTTGTATCGTGCTAGGCTGCCTCGGCTACTGGCTGGCAGAAGCCATTGCGGTCGGCAACAGGAGTTTGTCCGCTCCAGTCGGCAATGGTGATCGGTTTCCGAGCCCGGGACGCTGCAATGACCCTCCGGATTGCAATACAAGCCGACAAAGTCATCCACAAGAATGGAGAACAACAGTCGTTCTCCGAGCGCTGGACCGCGCTTGCACGCGCACAGGGGATCGAAACCGTCCCGGTCGATGTTTTTTCCAATGACGTCCTTTCCAGGATCGCGACTTGCGATGCGTTCATGTGGCGGTTCCCGCCAACGCCTTTTCCGAGGGTTATGGCGCGCAGAATCTTGTATGCCGTCGAAGCGGGGATGGGCCTCCCGGTATTCCCGTCCTTCAACACCGCTTGGCACGTTGAAGACAAGATAGGACAAACCTACTTCCTGTCCGCCGCAGGAATCCCCACTCCGTCCACGGAGATTTCATGGACGCGTGAACAAGCCGAGAAGTACTGCAACCGCGCCAGCTATCCATTTGTCATCAAGCTTTCGACGGGTTATCAGGGATCCAATGTACGCCTGATCCAAACCCGCGACGAAGCCATGTTCTATGTCAAACAGTTGTTCAGTCACGGATTGGTCGGCTTGGGCTATCGGCCGGCGTCGCGCGGTCGATTGTTGCTGCGTCGCGTCCGGGCGGCCCGTGAAATAGTTCGTGGCCGGAGCCCGTTCGGCGCCGGTGCAAGCGCCGAACTGCAAGGTGGGTATCTATACGCGCAGCAGTTTCTGCCCGACAACGGCTTCGATATACGCGTAACCACCATTGGCCATCGGGCGTTCGCGTTCCGTAGATTGAACCGGCCGGGCGATTTCCGCGCGAGCGGCAGCGGGCGGATCGACTGGGATCCCGGGAAGATCGACGAAGCATCCATCCGTCTGGCCTTTGATGTCGCCCGCAAAACGCGCGCGCAGACGATAGCCGTCGACATAATCCGTCGCGGGGACGAGCCAGTCATTGTTGAGCTGAATCTGACGTACGCCAGCTGGGCAGTACGTGATTGCCCTGGCCATTGGACTCTCAAGGGCGAAACCCAAACCGGAGAACTGGTTTGGAAGAATGGCTCCATGCGTCCAGAGGACGCGATTTTTTCCGACTTCCTTGTGCAAATCCAGCGCTCGCGCAACGTCGGTATAAGAGCGTGACACCCAGAATTTCCGTCGGATCAACTGCACGTGCAACAAACGGGTTCGGGTGATGCCGGGCGACTTCGGGCAATGCCGCAGCGCTCGTAACCCCAGTCGGACCGACAGCCGTCGACGTCGAGCTGCGCACCCGTGCGTGGCGGTGGACGTAGGTGGCAGCATTGGCTCTTGACGATGATCATCGGGTACCGGCGCGAGCCTCACAATTCCCGCAACGCAGTCGTCACCGGCAGCCGCGCCGCACGTACGGCCGGGAACAATCCCCCCACGAAGCCGATCGCCAGCGCCCACTTCAGGCCCGTCCAGATCAGATCCGGCCCGACCTTGAACTTGAACATCAACTGGGCGAAGCCACTCAGCGTAGAGGCGTGGTAGCCGTTGAAGATCAGCCACACGATCAGCGCCCCGAGCACGCCGCCGACCAGCGCCAGCAGCATCGTTTCCAGCATCACCGACACCACCACCGGCGTGCCCCGGAATCCGATCGCGCGCAGCGTGGCGATTTCTCGCGCGCGTGACGCAACCGCCGCGAACATGCAGTTGAGGGCACCGAACAAGGCGCCGATCGCCATGATGATGCCCACGGTCAGGCCGACCACGCGAATGATCTTGCTCAGGCCTTCCGACTGCTTGGCGAAATAATCATGGGTGGTGCTGGCCTCGACCTTCAGACGCGGATCCGCGGCCAGCGCCGCCTTGAAGGTGGCGAACGCCGCCGGGTTGGTCAATTTCACCAGCACGGATTCGGCGCTGTTGCCGCGCCGGTACGCCGAGGACACCGTCTGGCGATCGGCCCACAATTCCGAATTCCAGGCGCCATCGCTCTGGAACACGCCGACGACCTTCCATGTCTCGGGACCGAGCTTGATCTCCTTGCCGACATCGAGCCCCGCGAACTGCCCATGCGCGGCTTCGCCCACCACCAGTTCACGCATGCCGGGCTTGAACTTGCGGCCTTCGACCATCTTGAGGCCCGGTCGCAATGCCCATGCCGACGCGTCCACCCCGCGCAATTGCGCGGCGGCCTCGTCCTGCGAGTCGCGCAAGCGCATGTTGGCAGCCACCACCAGTTCCGCGGACGCCATCGGCTTGCCCGAAGCGTCGCGCGCAATGCCCGCGGCTTGTTCGATCGCGTCCACGTCGTCGCGCACCAGCACCGACTGCGATTCGGAAACCGAACCGCCGCGCAGCACGATCGCGGTGTCGTTGCGCCCTCCGCTGTTGAGCGTGGCCTGCAGCCCTTCGCCCATCGCCAGCAGTGCGACCAGCACGCCGACCACCCCGGCGATGCCGATCACGATCACCAGCGAGGAACCGAGCCGGTCGCGCAGAGTGCCGATGCCGACTTTCGTCACCGACGCGGCCTGCCGGCCGCCGCGCGTCAGCGCCATCCACAGCGCGAACAGCACCGCGAGGATCAACGCCCCCACCCACGGCAGTTTCACCCAGATCGCCAGCGCCACCACCGCCAGCACCACCAATCCGAAATTGACCAGGAATTTTTTCATGATGGTTCCTCAGCGCCCGCTCAGCGCATCGACGATGTTGAGGCGCATCGCGCGCCACGCGGGCACCAGGCCCACGACCAGGCCGATCACGATCATCAGGCCGATCCCGAGCGCCCACGTCTGTCCCGCAACGCCGTGGATCGGCACCATGCCGCCGCTGGCGGCGGCCATGCCGGGCACGATCAGCGCCACCAGGCCCAATCCGATCAGGCCGCCGAACAACAGCATCAGCACGCCCTCGCTAAGCACCATCGCCAGCACGGCGCGTCCCGAAAAGCCGATCGTCTTCAGCACCGCGAGTTCCGACGTGCGTTCGCGCACCGCCTGCATCATGGTGTTGCCGGTCAACAGCAGCAGTGTGAAGAACACCGCGCCCATGATCGCCGCCACCACGAAGCCGATGTTGATCAACTGCTTGATGAAGGATGCCTGGAAGGCCTGTTCGGTTTGCGTGCGGGTTTCGTGGTCGGAATTGGCGGACAGCGCATCGATGGCCTTGGCTACCGCATCGGCGTGCGCCGGATCGACCACCTTCACGACGTACCAATGCACCTGGCCGGAACCGAAACCGCTGTTTTCGTCGAAGTACTTCCAGTGGAACATCAGCGTCTGTTCGTTGCCGGCATCCTTCTTGTCCTTCGCGTGGAAGATGCCGGTGATGTCGAACGTCCAGGTATTGTTGCCGCTGGACTTGGACGGCCAGATCGTGGACTGCAGCGGGATCTTGTCGCCGATCTTCCAGCCGAAGCGCTTGGCCAGCGCGGCCCCCACGATCGCGCCGGTGCGGGTGCGGTCCCATGCTGCGCGCTGGTCGGCCGGCAGCACGATCTCGGGATAAAGATCGAGATAGTTGGGGCTGACCGCAAAGCTGAAGATCTGGTTCTTCGGATCCTGGTACACGCCGGCAAACCAGTTGGCGGAAGCGACCGAACTCACGCCCGGCACGTTGGCGATGCGCGCGCCGAGGTTCTCCGGCAACGCCTGCTGCATCGACATCCTCGAAGTGACGACGAGGCGGCCCGCGCCGGCCACGTTGTTGCCCGCGGTAAACGCCACGCGCACCGAATCGAGCAGCCCGAACAGCAGGAACGCCGCGATGATCGACACCAGCGTGAGGATGGTGCGGGTCTTGCGCCGGAACAGCGCACTCCAGACCAGATGGAAATATTTCATGGCGTAGCCTCCCGCTCAGGCCGTGCGCTGCTGCTCGACGAGCGTGCCTTTGTCGAGGTGCAAGGTATGCGAGGCGTATTCGGCAGCCTTCGGATCGTGGGTAACCATCACGATGGTCTTGCCGTGCTCGCGATTGAGGCGCTGCAGCAGCGTCAGTACTTCTTCAGCCGATTGCCGATCGAGGTCGCCGGTCGGCTCGTCACACACCAGCAACGTCGGATCGGACACGATCGCGCGCGCGATGGCGACGCGCTGCTGCTGGCCACCGGAAAGTTCGTTCGGCTTGTGCGAGGCGCGATCGGCAAGCCCCACCAGTTGCAGCGCGATGCCCGCGTTCTTCTTGCGCTGCGAAGCGGAAAGCCTGGTGAGCAACAGCGGCAGCTCGACATTCTTCTGCGCGGTCAGGGCCGGCATCAGGTTGTAGAACTGGAACACGAAACCGACGTTGCCGGCGCGCCAGCGCGCGAGCTGGTTCTCGCCCATCTTGTCGATGCGTTTGCCGTCGACCGTCAGGCTGCCGTCCGACGGCGAATCGAGCCCGCCGATCAGGTTGAGCAAGGTGGTCTTGCCCGAACCCGACGGCCCCATCAGCGCGAAGAAATCGCCGCGGGCGATGTCGAGGTCGATGTGATGCAGCACTTCGAGCTTCTGCTTGCCGCGCGTGTAGGTCTTGGACAGGCCACGGATCTCGACCAGCGGCTGCTTGTCACCCGTAATCTGGTTGCCATCCTGCATTTCCGCCACTGCTGTGTTCATCGGATCGTCTCCTGTTTCGCCTGTTCTTCCGCAGGAGCGTGCCTGCGCGCGACCGTGCCCGCATCGCGCGCAGGCGCGCTCCTACGGCGTCAATCACCACTTGCGGCTTTCACCTGCACCTTCTCGCCATCCTTCAAATCCGCGGGCGGCGTGGTGACGATCTCCGTACCCGCGCCCAGGCCCTGCAAAACCTGCTTCATGTCGGAGAAATCCGCGCCCGCGCTGATCGTCGTCTGCTCGGCGCGGCCATCCTTCACCACGAACACCACGTCCTTGCCCCCGCGCTTCACCACGGCCGATTTCGGCACCAGCACGCCGGGCAGCGGCTGCTGGTCCTCGCCGCCCTTTTCGAGGAACGACACCCGCACGCCCATCTCGGGCAGGATGCGCGGATCCTTCTTGTCCAGCGCGATGCGGACCTTCACCGTGGCCTTGCTGCGGTCGGCGCTGGGAATGATCGCGATCACGTGCGCGGGAATCTTCCAGTCGGGATAGGCATCGAGGATCGCCTCGACCGGCATGCCGGGCTTCACGCGGCTGATGTAGGCCTCGTTGACATCGACATCCACTTCCAGCGAATTCATGTCCACGATCGTGGCAAGTCCGCCCGCGATACCGCCGCCGCCCGCAGTGTACGGCGACACGATTTCCCCTACCTCCGCGCCCTTGGCGGTCACCACGCCCGCGAACGGCGCCCGGACCACCGTGAAATCCAGGTTGACCTGGGCAGCCCGCACCTGGTCACTGGCCGCCTTGGCTTGCGTGATCGCAACATCGAGCGCGGCAGCGTCGGTGGCGACCTGGGTATTGGCCTGTTCGGCGGCCTGCTTCGAAACGTAGCCGCGGTCGACCACGTCGTTCATGCGCGCAGCATTCGCGCGGTCCTGTTTCAGCACCGCACGTGCCTTCGCGACCGAGGCCTGCGCGGCGGCATATTGCGCCTTGGCCGAGTCGAGCTGCGCCTGGTAGGCGGTGGGGTCGAGCCGCGCCAGGATTTGCCCCTGCTGGACATGTGCGCCTTCGTCGACCGAGACCTCCGTCAGCGTGCCGATGATCTGGGCCGAAATCGTGGCTTGCCGGCGCGCGACCACGTAGCCCGTCGCCTGCAGCACGGCGGCGTCGTCGCTGGAGGCGGCTGCCACCGCCGTCGTGGTCTCGACCGGCGTGGCCTGTCCGCGCAGCACGAACGCCGCGGCCGCGCCCGCGATGACCAGCACCACCACGACGATGCCGATGATCCACGGCCAACGCGGACGCGATTCATCGTCGTCGCGCTGGGCGCGATCGATGCGCAATTGGTGCAGAAGATCGCCGGATCGTTCGTCGCTCACCCTCGGGTCCCCATCCACGTCAGCGGTCGCGCAAGTCTGCCACAGCTTGGCGGGTGATTAACGACTGGGCCACTCGCCGCCATCAAGCATTGTGGCTGACAGGTGTCATTCCGGCCGGATACGGGCAACACATGGGGCGCTCCTCCTACAATTTCGCATCCCACCGCGAGATGAAGCCGATGCCATTCTTGTTCGATGCTCCCGCCATTCCATCGCTGCCCATCCAGGGCAGCGATGCCGGATTTCCCGTGCGCCGCATCTACTGCATCGGGCGCAACTACGCCGACCACGCGAAGGAGATGGGCGCGCAGACGGTGAGTCGCGCCAATCCCGTGTTTTTCATGAAGCCTGCCGACGCGATCGTGGCAGGTGGCGGCGACGTGCCGTATCCATCGGTGACGCGGGAGCTGCACCACGAAGTGGAAATGGTCGTGGCGCTGGCAAGCGGTGGGCGTGACATCGGCGCCGAACGTGCGCTCGAGTGCGTGTTCGGTTACGGGGTGGGTCTCGACCTGACCCGGCGCGATCTGCAGACCGCGATGAAGGCGAAGGGCTTGCCATGGGATGTCGCCAAGGGCTTCGATGCTTCCGCGCCGTTGTCGTCATTGCGCCCCGCAAGCGTCATCGGGCATCCCACGCACGCACGCCTGTCGCTGACCGTCAATGGCGACATGCGCCAGGACACCGACATCGCGGACATGATTTTTCCGGTCGCGGAAATCATCGCCGGGTTGTCGAACCTGTTTGAACTGAAACCCGGCGACCTGATCTTCACCGGCACCCCGGCCGGCGTGGGTCCGCTCGCACGCGGCGACCGGTTTGTGGCGGAACTCGAAGGCGTGGCGCGCCTGGAAGGCCGCATCGCCTGAACCTCAGGCAGGTTGCGCGCGCCGCGCGGCAGTGCCTAAATGGGCCTGCCGCTCCACGGCAGGTTTCCCGATCACCTTCCACGAAAGGAGAACGCTATGAGCTTCGCGAAAGACTTCAAGGCTTTCATCATGCGCGGCAACGTGGTCGACCTGGCAGTCGCGGTGGTGATCGGTGGCGCGTTCGGCAAGATCGTCACCTCGCTCGTCAATGACATCATCATGCCGCCGATCGGCATCCTGATCGGCGGGATCGACTTCTCGAAACTGAAGCTGATCATCCAGAACTCGCCCGACCCGAAGAAGGTGGTTTCGATCAACTACGGCGCTTTCATCAACACCATCATCACCTTCCTGATCATCGCGCTCGCGATTTTCGTGGTCATCAGGCTCCTGCAAAGGGTGCAACCGAAGAAGGCCGATGCACCGCCGCCCGCGCCGACCCCCGAAGTCACCCTGCTCACCGAGATCCGCGACCTGTTGAAGCAGCCGTCGCGCTAGCCCGCCTGCTGCACGCTGCTTCCCCGAAAGGAAAGGCTTGCGATCGCCGCGGTTGCCGTGACCCTCGAGATCCTCCAAACCGACATCACAACGTTGCGCGTCGATGCGATCGTCAACGCGGCGAACGAATCGCTGCTCGGCGGCGGCGGGGTGGACGGCGCCATCCATCGCGCCGCGGGACCGCGCCTGCTGGAAGCGTGCCGCGCGATCCCGGAAGCAAGCCGCGGCGTACGCTGCCCGACGGGCGAAGCGCGCATCACGCCCGGATTCGAGTTGCCGGCACAGTACGTGATCCACACGGTGGGACCGGTGTGGCACGGCGGCGATCAGGGCGAGCCCGACCTGCTCTCGGCCTGCCATCGCAACGCGTTGGCGCTGGCGCGTGAACACGGCGTCGACAGCGTCGCGTTTCCCGCGATCAGTTGCGGCGTGTACGGCTATCCGCGCGACGCCGCTGCCGCGATCGCGTTGACGGTGCTCGCGGAAGTACGTCATCACACGCGCACACCGCACCGCATCGTGCTGTGCGCGTTCGATCGCGGCATGGCCGAGGCATGGCGAAGCGCGGCCGAACGTTTGCACATCGACATTGCTGCGTAGGTTGGGCTGAGCGTACGCGAAGCCCAACGCTAAGCCACGTCACCGCGACGGGTACAACGGCGGCAGATCCGCATCCTGGTCACGCGCAGGCTTGTCGTCACTGCGCCACGCGAAGCCTTTCGCGAACGCCTCCGCCACCGCGCCACATGCAGGCGACGGATCCCCGCCCTGCCACCGCGCGCGCTGCAACGCGTCCAGCGCGTCGCGTTGCCCTGCATCGGACAGTGCGTCGCGCACCTGGCTCAGATGCGAGACGCCCGGACGCGAGGCGCGTGCCCATTCCAGCAGCGCATGTTCACAGGCCGCCGCATCGGCCGCACGCGCCGCATCCAGCGCCTGACGCCGCAATGCGCGTGCATCCGATCGTGTCGCGGGCGCTGCCGCCTCGGCGCCCGGCATCGATGTCTCCGGCGTCGTTGTCGACAGCACGGGATCGACCTTCGGCGTTCGCGGGGACTGTCGCGCACCGCGCCGTTGCCGCCAGAGCCACGCCGTGAAGATCGCGATCGCAAGCAGCCACAACGCCAGGCTGGCCAACGCAACCATGCGCCAGAGGTCGGTCGTATCCGTCGCCCGCGCCGCACCTGCCACCGCAGGCGTCGCACCTTGCGGGCTGGAACTGCCAGCGGCACTGGGCGGCGCTGAAACACTCGTCGCATTGGCCGCCGCACCCGAGACATGCAACGTGTGCGCAGGCACGCTGGCCTGTTCCGCACGTCCGCTCTCGACGTTCCACCAGTTCAGGGTGATGGCGGGAATCGTGAGGCTGCCGTTCCGTTGCGGCACGATCGCGAAGCTGCGGGTGCGCACGCCCTGCAGCCATTGGCCACTGTCGTCGGTCGAGTCCCGGGTCTGGTCGGGATAGATTTGCGCGCCCGCGATGGGCGGCAACTCCGGTTCCGGCAGGGCGTCGGCAGGTTGTCCGCTGGCGCTGATGCTCAACGTGAGCGTCAGCGGGGTGCCGGCATCCACTTCGCCATTGGGCGGCAAGCCGGTCAATGCCAGGTGGAGCGCACGTGCCGGCAGCCACGGCTTGCCTGCGCCGGCGGGGGCGACCCGCGCATTCATGTGGACGGTCGGTGCCGTCGCTTGCACGGGCGAACCCAGCCCCGGCATCTGCCCGTTCAAGATGGCATTGGGGTTGTTGAGCAACGCATTGGGGTTGTTGAACCATGTGCCGGGATTGCCGGCCGCAAGCCGCTGACCCTGGAATTCGGGCCCATGTACCGTGATCGCTCCGCTGCGCTGCGGAATCAGCGCCCAACTGCGCTCGATCACCTTGTAGGCGTAGCCGTTGCGATTGGTCACGTAACGATGGTCGCGATCGAGTTTGACCAGGCGCGCGCCCTCGGCGCTCGGATCGCCCAGCGCGCCATCGACGCCCGGCAGGTAGAACAGCCGCACGGTATAGACGGTTTGCTGCCCCACCCACGGGGAACTCGACAGCACGCTTGCCTCCATGAACACCGGGTCGCCCACCTTGCCCACGCCGCCGGCCGGCGCGGCACCGACCTGCAGCGTCAACGGTTGCGTTCTGGAGCCGCCCACGTCAAATGGCGGAATCGTGATCGTGCCCGCGTGCAACGGCTTCAGGGCGATGCCGAGTTGCGAAGTCGCTTCGGCCTTGCCGTTCGTGATCTGCACGCTGCTGGAGCGCGACGTGCCCAGCACCTGGAAGTCATTCTGCAGCGGCGACAAATCCGGCGTGCCGACCGATCCGCTGGCCTGGATGTTGAGCGTGACGGTATCGCCGAGGCTGACGTGCGTACGGTCGAGGAACGCGTGCACGGCACCTGCCGAGCCCGTCGCCGCGCACGCGAGCGGGGCCAGCAACAGCAGGAACACGATCCAGGCGTGACGCATCATGGCTGGCGGTCCCCTTGTTGTTGGCCGTTGCGCTGCTCCCACTCCAGCCGGAACTTGCGCCGCAGCAACGCGCCGGGATCATCCGGCACCGCGCGCAACATCGCGCGCTGCTCGCCGTTGAAGCGTCCATCCTGCTCGGAGTCGTGCTGGCCCAGTGCGAATGCGCCACCCGTGTCCCCGCGCTTCCCGGTGGCGCGTTGCAGCTCCCGCGACAAAGCCTCCGAGGCGCGCCGGGCCTGTTCACGTTGCCTGGCATCTTCAGCGGGCGAGGCGCCGTCGCTGCCGGAAGGCTTGGCCGCCTGACCGCCGCTCCGTGGCGCCTTTTTCTGGCCGGACGCGTCATCCCCCTGCCCGGCGTTCGGCGACCCGGAATGCGCCGACGACGACGGTGGCTGCGCACCGGATTGCGAAGGGCCCTGGCCCTTGTTCGCATTCGATTTCGAGTCCGGATCCTGCGAGGAGGACTGCTGGTCCCGTTGGTTTTGGTTGGTGCCTTTGCCGCCCTGCCCTTGTTGCGGCCCGGGCCGGGCATGGCGCTTCAGCCAGTCTTCGACGGTGTCCAGGTTGGCGCGTGCATCCGCAAATTCGGGATCACGCCGCAAGGCCTCCTTGTAGGCCGCGATGGCCTTCCCGTACTTGCCCTGCCTGGCCAGCGCATTTCCCAGGTTGTAGCGTGAACGCGCATCATCACCCTGGGCGAATGCCTTCGCTGCTTCGGCAAAATTGCCGGCACGATAATCCGCCGCGCCCTTCATCGCCGGCGTGGCTGCCAGTTTTTGTGCCTGCACGGCGTCGCCATTTCGCAGCGCATGCAGCGCCCGCTGGTCGCGATTGGCGAACAGGGATTCCAGGCTCGTTGCGTGCGCGGGCGGCACACCGATGGGCAGCAGACATACCGCCAGCAGCATCAACCAGCCACGCCGAAAGGCGCACGCGGCAAGCACCAGCAACACGGGCAGCAACCATACGCCCCCATCACGCCACAACTGCGCGTGTTCACCGCGGCTCGTGTGGCCGGCTTCGGTTCGGGGAACGGCCAGCGCCGTCACGCCGCGGCCGTCGGCTCCCAATGCGGCGTACCGCCCACCGCCCGCCTTCGCCACCGCGCGCAGCGCCGCGTCATCGCGTCGGGCCATCAGCGGTCCGTTCGCGCCATTGGCAAAGCCCCCACCCTGCCTCGGCACCGGCGCACCTTGCGGGGTGCCGATTCCCAGCACGTCGACGCGAATGCCTTGCGCGTGCGCATCGCGCGCGGCCGCGATCGCGGCCGCGTCGGCCGTGTCCGTGACCAGCACGATCTCGCCGCCCTCCACGTGTGATTGACGCAGCAGGCCGACACTGCGCCTGATGCCGCTGGCCCCGTCGTTGCCGGGCACCGGCATCACATCCGGTTGCAGCACGCGCAAAAGATTCATGACGGTATGTTTGTCATCGGTCAGCGGCGCCACCGTGAACGCGGCGCCGGCGTAAGCGACCAGCGCCGTACGCGCATCGCCCGCGGCATCCAGCAGGTCGCGGACCGCGAAACGGGCGCGGGTCATGCGGTCGGGTTTCAGGTCCTCGGCGAGCATGTGGTCCGAGAGCGACAATGCGATCACGCGGGCCGCCCCGTTCACGTACAGCGGCGCCGCGATCTTCTGCCATGCCGGGCCAGCCAGCGCCGCCACGGTCACCGACCAGGCCAGCGCGACCAATGCCAGCGCCGCGCGCTTGCCGGCGCCACCGCCTCCGATCAGGTGCGGCAACAGCGCAGCGTCGGCCAAGCGGGCGAAGGCGGTGCGGCCGCCGCTGCGCGCCAACATCCAAAGGACCGCCGGGAGTGGCGCCAGCGCCAGCCACCACCATGGCCGCAGGAAATGCAACGGGAACTCGACCGCGCTCATGTCGCTGATGCCTTGTACGGCACCCATGCGCGCCACGGCAACAGCGTGCAACCCAGCACCAGCGCAAGGGCCAGCGGCCATGGATACCATTCATGATCGGGACGCAGCAGCGACTCGCCGCGCGCCAGCGGTTCCAGTGCGTCGATGGTGCGGTACGCGGCGGAAAGCTCCTCGCCATCGGCCGCGCGGAAGAACCGTCCGCCGGTTTCGCGCGCGATTCGCGTCAGCGCATGCACGTCCAGCTCATTGTCGGGTGCCGGCAGTTGCATCCCGAACACGTTGAGCGTCTGTGCATCCGAACCGACGCCGATCGTGTAGATACGCACGCCCGCGGCCTTGGCGAGCTTCGCGGCCTCCAGCGGTACGACGTTGCCGGCGGTGTTGACGCCGTCGGTGAGCAGCACCAGCACGCGGGCACGCGCCGGCAACGCGTCGAGGTGTTTCACGGCCAGCACGATCGCGTCGCCGATGGCGGTTTCGCGTCCGGCGAGCCCGATGGCCGCACCCGCCATCTGCCTGGCGACCGCATCGACATCGAACGTCATCGGCGTCAGCAGGTACGCCTGCGTGCCGAACAGGATCAGCCCTACGTCATCGCCGGAACGTTTTTCGATGAAGCGCTCGGCGATGGCCTTGACCGCCGCGAAGCGGCTGACCGCGAGATCGCCGAAACGCATGTCCTGGATCGCCATGCTGCCGGAGCAATCCACCGCCAGCATCATCGCCCTCCCAGTATGGGCCACTGCCTGCGGTGGCGCCGGTTGTTGCGGACGCGCCGTGGCGCACACCAGCGACAGCCACGCCAGCGCCGCCACTGCGGTCCGCCAGCGCCTCGAACCGCCGGGATGCATGCGCGCCAGCACGATCCGGTGCGGCAGCCGCAACGCCGCACCCGGGGCTGCCGGCGGCACCAACTTCCACACCAGCCACGGCAGCGGCAACAACGCGAACATCCATGGCCATGCGAAAGTCATGGCGTCGCGGTCCTTCGCAAGATGGCAGGCTTCTTGAGTCGACGGGTGCGAGGTGTGCACAATGCGGTGCGACACCAGGCCCGCAACGCCACCGTCACCGCCGGCATATCGAGTACAGGATGAGCGTGGAAACGCACGTCCATCAAACTGTCGAGCGCTTCCCGGGTCTTGGCCTCCGGGGCGTGGCGGTGCACGAATGCCCGCCATGCATCGCCGTTCCGCGTGGCCGCGACCGGATCGATCCGGCGCGCCACGCGTCGCAACAAACGCGACGCCTGCTCGGCCACGCGCGCATCGTCGCGATGGTCGGCGTGCGCCGCCTCGATCGCATGGATTTCCCGCAGGACCGATCGCAACGGACGCCGTCGTTCGCGACGTCGCCACCACCACGCCACGCCCACGGCCGCCACGGCCGCGACCAGCGCCAGCAACCACCAACCGGGCGCCGGGGGCCACCACGCTGGCGGCGGCAGGTGGATATCGCGCAGCACGGGACCGGCATCATTCATCCGCGGGCTCCCCGGCGCCGCAGGAAGGGTGCCAGCGCCAAGTCGGGCTCATCGCCGGTGGACAATGTCGTCCACGCGACGCCCGCGGCATCACATGCCGCGGCGAGGTCGAGCCAGCCCCTGGCCAGTTCATCGCGAAAGCCGGCGCGCGCTTGCGCACCCGCGAGGTCGACCACCTGTCGATTCGCCACGGTTTCGAAGACGTAGGTGCCCTTGGGCGGCAATTCGCGCTCGAGCGTATCGACCGTGACCACCACGCGCACTTCGGCATGTCGCCGCAGGCGGACCAATGCCGCGGTCGCGTTCGCGTCCGTGCACCAACCGTCCGACAGCAGCCAGATCCGGTTGCCGGCCGCGACCAGCCGTTGCGCGCGGGCGATCGCGGCGGACAGCGGTTCGTTGGCATCATTGCCACCGCCGGCTGCCGCATCCCAGCGTGCCAACGCGCCCAGCGTGTTCAAGGCACCGCGTGCGCCGGGATGCGGATCGGCGGCATCGCGCACCGCGCCGAAGGCGAGCGCGCCGATGCGGTCGCCGCCCCGTACGCAGGTCCACGCCAGCCACGCGGCCGCACGCGCCGCCGCCACGCACTTGTAGCGCACGCGCGTACCGAAACGCATCGTCGCATGGGTATCGACCAGCAGCAGCTGGCTGCGCTCGCGTTCGGCCTCGAACAACTTGGTGTGCCACTTGCCGCTGCGCGCCGTGCGTCGCCAATCAATATTGCGCGCGTCGTCACCCGCCTGGTAGATGCGCGACTCCGCATAGTCCATCCCGCGTCCACGCAGCGCCGACACATGACCGCCAGCCAGCGGCGTTCGGGCAGGGTTGCGTGTACTGCGCGGCTTGCCCGCGCGTGCGCGCAGCGCGATCAACTCCGCGAGATCGACGCGGGTGATGCCGTCGGCTGGAGCATCAATGGCTGTGGCGATGGCGGACATGCTGGGGTGGCGGTTCCATTCTTCCGGAGGTGTGTTTGCTTGCCCGGAGGCCTTGCAGGTGCCGGCTTCCGCAGCGGTCGTGGGCGACGTCGGCCTTCTCCTCAGGGGATGAAATACGGCCCACGAGAAGTCCGACGCCGTCCTTGCGCGATGCACCGTTCGAAGCAGCCGCCGCGGGTCGGCAGGCGGCGGGGCGGTGTCCACGATCTCCACTCCGTTGCGCGTACCACACCATCCCGGCAACAGCGCCCCTGGGCGATCACCCGTCAAGGCAAGGGCACTTTTTCCAGCAACGTTTGCACCATGTCATCGACGCGCAAACCTTCCGCTTCCGCTTCGTACCCGAGCAGCACGCGATGACGGAATACGTCGGGTGCAAGCGTCTGGATATCCTCCGGCAACACGTAGTCGCGCCCGGCAAGCCATGCGGCGGCACGCGCGCAGCGCTCAAGCGCGATGCTGGCGCGTGGACTCGCACCCCACGCGATCCGCTCGCGCAGTTGCGGAGCCCAGGGGCGCGGGTCCCGGGTCGCGAGCACCAGTTGCACGATGTATTCCTCGAGGCCCTCGGCCATGTGCAGGTCCAGCACCTGTTCACGCGCGCTGAAAATGTCGTGCTGGCCGAGCAGGCGTTCCGGCTGGGCGTGCGGCACGAGTTCCGCTCGCGCGCGGCGACGCGCAAGCTGCAGGATTTCGCGTTCGGCGCCCGCGGCCGGATAGCGCACCGGCACATGCAGCAGGAAACGGTCGAGTTGCGCTTCGGGCAGCGGAAACGTGCCCTCCTGTTCGATCGGATTCTGCGTCGCCATCACCAGAAACAGCTTCGGCAACGGCCACGAACGGCGGCCGATCGTGACCTGGCGTTCCGCCATCGCCTCCAGCAATGCGGACTGCACTTTCGCTGGCGCGCGGTTGATCTCGTCGGCCAGCACCAGGTTGTGGAACAACGGTCCACGCTCGAATTCGAACACCCCCGTCTGCGGGCGCAGCACGTCCGTACCGGTGAGGTCGGCGGGCAACAGGTCGGGCGTGAACTGCACGCGATGGAAATCGGCCTCGATACGGGTGGCCAGTGCCTTGATCGCGGTGGTCTTGGCCAGACCGGGCGCGCCTTCGACCAACAGGTGTCCGTCTGCCAACAACGCGATCAACAACCGATCGACCAGCGCGGGCTGGCCGATGACCTCGGTTTGCAGCGCAGTCCGCAGCGCCGCGAAGCGCGCGTGCAGCGCTTCATGGCCGGCGTCGGCGGCGGCAGGTGGAACTGCCCCGGCGCCCGAGGTGGAGCAATTGTCGGCTTGCATGCGCCAAGTAGACCACAGCCGGGCGCGAAAGTTTGCTCGCCGGTCCATGGCCCGCCGGATGAAAAACGGCGCGGTTGCCCGCGCCGTTTCGAATCTTCACCCGGGGGAAAGCCTCATTGCACCGTGGTTTCCTGGCCGAGGATGTGCGGCGTGATGAATACCAGCAATTCCGCCTTGTTGTGGATGTTCTTCTTGTTTCGGAACAGTGCGCCCAGGATCGGAATGTCACCGAGGAACGGCACCTTGGCCACGTCGTGCTCGTTCTGGAACTCGTACACGCCACCCAGCACCACCGTCTGGCCGTTGCCCACCAGCACCGATGTGTCGATCTCGCGATGGTCGATCTGCGGCACGAAACCGCCGCCCGGGTTGGGAACCAGCCGGCTGACTGCGTCCTTCAGGATCTTGAGCTTCATGAACACGCGGTTGTCGGACGTGATCGTCGGCGTGACATGGAGTTCCAGCGCCGCGTTCTTGAACTGCACCGTGGCCTGGGTGCCACCGCCGGTACCCGAGTTCTGGAACGTCAGGTAACCAACCTGCTGGCCCTGCACGATGCTGGCCTCCTGGTTGTTGGCGGTGACGATTTTCGGCTGCGAGATGATCTCGCTGCGGCCTTCCTGCTGCGCCGCGCTCAATTCGAGATTGAGCAGGTAATCGCTACCCAGAATGCCGAAACCGATGCTGTTGGAACCGGCAATCGTGGTCTGCGGCAGGTTGACATTCAGCCCGCCCGGGAAGGTAATCGCGGGCGGCAGCGTCGGCTTGAAGGTGCTGCAATCCCCGGCAGCGCACGCCGCGTCGTAGTTCAGCTGATTCTGCGCAACAGCCGCGTTCTGTGCGGAAATGCTGTTGCTGAGATCGGTGATGTCCTTGGTCGTGGCCCCCGTCATCAAACGCTGCCCGCTCGGATTGATCTGGAAACCGGCGATGCCCAGCTTGGCGCCCAGTTCGCGGGTGAATTGATCCGTCGCAATTACCAGCCGCGATTCGATCAGCACCTGCTTGACCGGACGATCGAGCACCGAGACCAGTTGCCGGATTTCCTGCACCTTTTCCGGGGTGTCGTTGACCAGCAGGGTATTGGTGCGCTCGTCGAACGACACGCTGCCACGCGGCGACAGGAAGCCGCGCTCGGCGCTGCTCGATCCGCCACCGCCGCCCACGTTGCCCGCCTTCGCACCCGAAGTCAGGAGTTCGGCGATTTGGGAAGCGCTGCCGTAGTTGATCGGGATGTAGTCGGTGACCAGTTGCGCGCTGTTGAGCTGCTTCTCGCGTGCGTTGGCGATGTCTTCCTCGTACTTGGCAAGATCGGTCTGGGGCGCAACCCAGATCACGTTGCCGTTCTGGCGCTTGGCCAGGCCCTTGGCGCGCAGGATCACGTCCAGCGCCTGGTCCCAGGGCACGTTGACCAGCCGCAGCGTGACATTGCCCTGCACGCTGTCGGCCGCCACGATGTTGAGGTTGGACACGTCGGCCAGCAGTTGCAGCACCGAGCGCACCGGGATGTCCTGGAAGTTGAAGGTGACGCGACTGCCCTTGTACACGATGGGCTTGGGCGCGCCCAGGACACTGGTTTCACTCGACGTCGGCCGGGAGAATTCGACCACGTATTGGTTGCCCGTCTGGTAGGCCGCGGTCTGCACCACGCCGCGTGTGTCCACATCGATCTTCGCGCCGCCCGTGACGGGGCGGGTATTGATGCTGCGCACGGGGGTGCCGTAGCTCGTGACGTCCAGGCGACGCGCCTGCGAGGCCGCGAGGTTGGCACCGGCGACTTCGATGACCGTCATGTCACCGTTGCTGTGCATGCTGGTGGCCGCGCCCGGCTGGCTGAAATCGATGATCAGCTTGCCGCCGCCGTGGTCCCCCCGCTGGAAATCCACGCCCGTGATGACATTGCTGCCGGCCATCGCGGCCGCCTTGTCGGGATTCGTGGTCGATACCGAGAGCGAACGCGGTGACTGCGGCGGCGGCGGTGCGGTCGCCAGCGCCGGTGCCTGCGGGGCGGCGGCCTGTTCGGGCGCCACGGCAGCCGTGGCGCCGGACATGCCGTCACCGATGGTCACGACCACCCGGTTGCCCTCGACGTTGGTCACGTAGGGAGAAGGCTGGGTCAGTGCGACCACGACGCGGGTGCGGCCATTCGCCTCCACCGCGCTGACACCCTGCGCCGTGCCCTGGTTCACCGGGTAATTGCGTTGCGCAAGCGCGTTGCTGGTATCGGCAAAATCCAGCGCGATGCGCGGCGGTGTATTGGTGCTGAATGCCTGCGGCGTCGCGGCCGGGCCGGAGAAGGTCAGGGTGACCTGGACCTTGCCACCGGGCAGCGGCGTGGCGCTGACATCCTGCAAGGCGTTGGCCGCCATGGCCGGTCCCGCCACCAGCAGGCATGTCGAGATCACCGACATCGCCAGCAACGCCATCCAGCCGCGGAGCGACCGATCGTGGCCGCCACTGGAGCGACGGAGGTAGTGAGCAGGTTTGGTCATCATGAACGTAACCCCCGATGAATCGTCATTTGTCGCCCAATGCGACGCTCGCGTCGCGTTCCATCCAGCCGCCCGAACCGTTCG
>JBIQLN010000027.1:0-43788 GCA_044464225.1 Rhodanobacter sp.
AAAATCACGATACAAGGTTGGGCTGACGCCGGCTTCATCGGCGGAAGCCCAACGTCGTCGCCACGCCCCCGCTTCGCGCCCAACATTGCCGCGATCCGCGTTGGGCTTCGCTGCGCTCGGCACCCGCCTACTTGGCGCGCCCTTGGTTGGCGACCGCGGCTTCCTTGGCGGCGATCGCGGCGGCGTCGCCGAGATAGAAATGCCTCCCGGGTTTCAGCGCTTCGTCGAATTCGTACACCAGCGGCACGCCGTTGGGAATGTTGAGGCCGGTGATGGCGTCGTCGGAAATGCCGTCGAGGTATTTCACCAGTGCACGCATGGAATTGCCGTGCGCGGAGACCAGTACGCGCTGTCCCGCGAGGATGGCGGGTGCCAGCACTTCGTGCCAGTACGGCAGCACGCGCGCGACCGTGTCCTTCAGGCATTCGGTCAGTGGAACCTGCGCCGGATCGAGCTTGGCATAGCGCGGATCGTTGGCGCTGAAATTATCGGCCGGATCCAGCGGTGGCGGCGGGACGTCGTAGCTGCGGCGCCAGATGTGCACCTGCTCGTCGCCATGTTTCGCCGCGATTTCGGCCTTGTTCAAGCCGGTCAGTGCGCCGTAGTGGCGTTCGTTGAGGCGCCAGTCCGTGAGAACGGGAATCCACGCAAGATCCATCGCATCCTGCACGCCCCACAAGGTATGCACGGCGCGCTTCAGCACGGAAGTGTGCGCGACATCGAACATGTAGCCTTCGCGTTTCAGCAACTCGCCCGCCTCGCGCGCTTCGATGCGGCCCTGCTCGGACAGGTCGACGTCGGCCCAGCCGGTGAAGCGGTTTTCCCGGTTCCACAGCGACTGGCCGTGGCGGATCATCACGAGGGTGTACATGGCATCGTACTCATCAGGAATTCGATGCATTGTAGCGATTGCTCCACCCGGAGCCGCCGTCGTGGAAGATCAGCCCAGGGATGGGCGTTCCGGCCCTCGCGGACTTCGGGACGCACCGCCGATGAGGGATGACGACGAGGCTGCGATCAGGGATGATCGCATGCCATAGGTCAGGGTGCCGACCTGCCTATTGTCGACACCACAATAGTCAGGCAGGATCGCACCATGTGCTGCCGTACCATGCCGGATGACGCGGCACCGGCAGACGATCAACGCGCACCACGCAGGAGGTTCCCATGCGATCTGCACGTCTTTGCACCCTCGCCTTCGCCTTGCTGGCCTTGCCGTTCGCGCTCGGCGCCTGCGTCAGCGGCGTCAACGGTTCGGTCGATGTCGCGGCCGGCTCCAGCACGTCCGATGCGAGTACCGTCAACGGCTCGGTCAACATCGGTGCCAACGCCAAGGCCGACAAGGCCTCCACCGTGAACGGCTCCATCAATATCGCCGGGCATGCCCAAGTCGGCGATGCCGACACGGTGAACGGAGGCATCACGCTGGGCGAAAGCGCGACCGCGGAAAGTCTCACCACCGTCAACGGCCGCATCACGCTGGAAAAGAATGCCACCGTGTCCGGCGACGTCGAAGCGGTCAACGGGGCGCTCAAGCTGGCCGCGGGTTCGGCCGTCAACGGCGAGCTCACCAACGTCAACAGCCACATCACCGTGGACGGCGCGCACGTCGGACAGGGCATCACCACGGTCAACGGCGACATCGACATCACCGGCAACGCGGTGGTCGACGGCGGCATCAAGGTGAAGAAGCCGAGCGACAACGGCCTGCTCGGCATCCACTTCGGCACCGACGACATCCCCCGCATCGTGATCGGCGCCGGCGCGACCGTGAATGGTCCGCTGACGTTCGAACGTCCCGTGAAGTTGTACATCAGCGAACAGGCGCACGTATCCGGGCCGATCACCGGCGCCCAGGCCGTGAAGTTCTCCGGCAATGCGCCGCCGGCGTCGGATTCCTGACGGAGCCCACGCAGGGCGAAACCACAACCTGGGCGCATACCGTCCCGGTTTTCCGGCAACGCCGCGAATTCCTCAGGCGTTGCCGGCGAGGGCACCCGCAATCTGCGCGGCGGCCCATCGGCCACTTTCGGCCGCGCCCTCCGTGCACGGAATGCCCATGTAGTCCCCGGCCAGGACCACGCGCCGATCCGCCCGCCATTTCTGGCGATAGGCATGCAGATGCGTTGCCCGTCCGGGGAGAGAACACGGCTCGGCTTCGAGCCAGCGGTGGAAGCGCGTGAAGCCGATGCGCGAGGCCACGCCGGGCAGGTACCGTTCCAGTTCCGGGATCACTTCGGCCATCACGTCGGATTCGGACGCACCGATGAGGCGCGCCCCGGCCGCGCCGTCCAGCATCACGTTCAGGAGTTCGCCGCGACCGGCCTGGTCCGGGTACTTGCGCGACTGGAATGCGAATGCCGCCAGCACCCGGCGTTCGCGCCGCGGGATCAGCACGGCGTAGATGTCCTCCACCGAGGGCGCAGATGGAATCCCTGCAGGGATGCCGAGGCTGATATTCACCGTGGCGCTGTAGCGCGTATCCAGGAGCCGCGCCGCGTCTTCGTCCACGGGCGAGCACAGCCCGCGCGCCACGCCGGCGGTGGTCGCGAGCACCGCAAAATCGGGGCGGAAGGTTCCATGCGGCGTGGCGACCTGCACGCCGGTCGCGCCGGATTCGATCGAGACCGCGGGTGACGACAATCGCACGTCCAGGCGCGTCGCCAGCGTTTCCGGCAACACGCCCATGCCGCCGCGCAAGGCCGAAACGGATTTGCCGCGCGCGCCGAAACTCCACACCATCGCGGGCAGCGCCAAGGCGGTGCCTTCGGGCGGCTGGAAGTAGAAACCTTCCAGCATCGGTTCGAACAGGTACTCGAGCGCGTCCGTGCCGAAACGCTCAGCCAGCGCGTGCGCCGCGTCCTCGCGATCGAGCGGTCGCCAACCCGCGTAATCGTTCAGCGGCAAGTCGCGCGCGTCGTGCGCCAGCTTCAGGCTCGCGCGCGTGGTGCGGACCGCATCCTTCCAGCGCAGCAGGCCGCTGGACGGCAACGTCCACGGCCGCCGCGGGTGGATGCGCCGTACCTTGCCCCCGCGGACGATGCCGGTCCAGCCCGGCACGCCGTGCACCTGCGCCGACAAGCCGAGCGTGTCGATCAGATCGGCGACGACGGTGTAGCCGTCCGACACGAATTGCGCGCCGCGGTCGATCACGAAGCCATCGTGCCGCTCGCTGGTCATGCGACCACCCACGCGCTCCGACGCTTCCAGCACCGTGACGCCGATGCCGCGCGCGGAAAGGTGATGGGCGGCGCTCAAGCCCGCGATGCCGCCGCCGATCACGATCGCGGAATGCTTCATCGCGCACCCATTGGCCATCCACGAATCCGGCTCACTCGCCCGCCGGCAGCACCGACAAGACTTCCTCGACGGTCGTCACGCCGCGCCGGACCTGCGTTGCCGCGGAAATGCGCAGCGGCTGCATGCCTTCTTCCAGCGCAAAGCCGGTGAACGCACCGAGATCCAGCTGCGCGGTGATCATGCCGCGCAACCGCGGCGACACCGTCATCATCTCGTACACGCCGGTGCGGCCGAGGTAACCGGTATTGCGGCATTCGAGGCAGCCGACGGGCTCGAATACCTCGGCCGGCGGCGGCAGCACCCAGCCGCGCGTCAGCACCGACCAGGTTTGCGGGTCCTGCTTCGCCTTCACCTTGCAGTGCGGACACAGCGTGCGAACCAGCCGCTGCGCGACCACGCCCGCGAGCGTGGACTGGATCAGGTAGTGCGGCACGCCGAGATCGAGCAGGCGCGTGATCGCGGAAGGCGCGTCGTTGGTGTGCAGCGTCGAAAGCACCAGGTGCCCCGTGAGCGAGGCCTGCACCGCCATCTGCGCGGTTTCGAGGTCGCGGATTTCGCCGACCATGATGATGTCCGGGTCCTGGCGCAGCAGCGTGCGCACGCCGGCCGCGAAATCGAAATCGATCGCGGGCTGCACCTGCGACTGGTTGAATTCCGGCGCCACCATCTCGATCGGGTCTTCGACGGTGCACACGTTGAGCTCCGGCCGCGCCAGGTGCTTGAGCGTGGAATAGAGCGTGGTGGTCTTGCCCGAACCGGTCGGCCCGGTCACCAGCACGATACCGTGCGGACGCTCGACCATGCCGCGCCAGGTCTTTTCTTCTTCGGACGAAAACCCGAGCTGCCCGAATTGCTTCACCACGATGTCGGGATCGAAGATGCGCATCACGATCTTCTCGCCGAACGCGGTCGGCATCGAGGAAATGCGCAGTTCCACTTCGCGTCCGCCCGCCGAGCGGGTCTTGATGCGGCCATCCTGCGGGCGGCGTTTTTCGGCGACGTCCAGCCGCGCGAGGATCTTGATGCGCGCCGTCACCGCGGTCATCACGGCCGGCGGCAGTTCGAACACCTTGTGCATCACGCCGTCGATGCGGAAGCGGATCAACCCCGCCTCGCGGCGCGGTTCGAGGTGGATGTCGGAAGCGCGTTGCTCGAACGCGTACTGCAACAGCCAGTCGACGATATGGACGACGTGGCGGTCATCGGCGCCGATCTCGCCGGACTTGCCGAGTTCCAGCAGCTGCTCGAAGTTGAGGATCGCCGAACCGTCGGCCGAATCCTGCTTGGCCTCGCGCGCCTTGGCGATCGAGCGCTGCACGCCGTAGAACTCCATCAGGTAGCGATGGACGTCCAGCGGGTTCGCGACCACGCGCTTCACTTCGCGCCGCAGCATCTGCGAAAGATCCGCGGCCCAGTGGGCATCGAACGGCTCGGCACTGGCGAAGGTCACCGCGCCGCGTTCGACCGCCACCGGCAGGATGCGGTGGCGCTGCGCGTAGGCCTGGCTCACTGCCTGGGTCACCGCGGCCACGTCGATCTTCATCGGATCGATCTTGAGATACGGCAACGCGGCCTTCTCCGCCAACCACACGGTCAGCGATTCCACCGTCAGCGGCTTGCCCGGATCGGCGAGGTTCTCGGGCTTGGCGCTGGCAATCACCACCAGCGGATGCAATTCGACCGCGCCGCGTCCGGCGCGGCTGGCCGTGCGGATGCGCTTGGCGTCGTCGGCGGCCAGCAGCCCATCGGCGATCAACGCCGCCAGTACTTCGGCCAGTTCCAGTCGCCCGTGACGGCCGATCACCGACGTCGAATTCGGATTTGCCGCCATCGCCTGCCCCGCTGCCAAAAACGCCACTCGATCCGCGAAAAGCGCTCGGGATTTCGGCCCTCGCGGCTATACTAACGCGCTTTGCGCCGCGCCCCGAACCGATGGCAGCACCCACTTTCCAGGACGTGATCCAGACCCTGAACCGCTATTGGGCGGAACAGGGTTGCGTGCTGCTGCAGCCGCTGGACCTGGAAGTCGGCGCGGGCACGTTTCACCCCGCGACCTTCCTGCGTGCGCTCGGCCCTGATCCATGGGCGGCGGCCTACGTGCAGCCCTGCCGGCGTCCGACCGATGGCCGCTATGGCGAAAATCCCAACCGCCTGCAGCAGTACTACCAATACCAGGTGGTGCTGAAGCCGAATCCCGAT
The DNA here is from genome assembly GCA_044464225.1 of Rhodanobacter sp. Classification (GTDB taxonomy): domain Bacteria; phylum Pseudomonadota; class Gammaproteobacteria; order Xanthomonadales; family Rhodanobacteraceae; genus 66-474. Next base: position 5,500 of record JBIQLN010000027.1, read on the forward strand.
GACGTGGTGGAGCGTTACTTCGGTTCGCTGCGCGCGCTCGGGATCGACCCGCTGGTGCACGATCTGCGGCTGGTGGAGGACAACTGGGAATCGCCGACGCTCGGCGCGTGGGGTCTCGGCTGGGAAGTATGGCTGAACGGGATGGAAGTCACCCAGTTCACCTATTTCCAGCAGGCCGGCGGCCTCGAGTGCAAGCCCGTCACGGCCGAAATCACCTATGGCCTCGAGCGGCTGGCGATGTACCTGCAGAACGTCGACAGCGTGTTCGACCTGGTGTGGACCACCGCGCCGCACGGCGTGGTGACCTACGGCGACGTGTTCCACCGCAACGAGGTGGAACAGAGCGCGTACAACTTCGAATACGCCGACACGAATGAACTGTTCCATCGCTTCGACGCCTGCGAAGCCGAGGCCAACAAGCTGGTCGCGCTGAACCTGCCGCTGCCCGCCTACGAGCAGGTGATGAAGGCCAGCCACGCCTTCAACCTGCTGGATGCACGTCGCGCGATTTCGGTGACCGAACGCCAGCGCTACATCCTGCGCGTGCGTGCGCTCGCGCATGCCGTCGCGAAAGCCTGGACCGTGCCGCGCGAGGCACACGCGGAGGCCGCGCATGGCTGAGCGCTCGCTGCTGGTCGAGATTGGTGCCGAGGAGTTGCCCATCCATGCGGTGGACGATCTGGCACGCGCATTTGCGCAGGCCGTGTGCGATGGCTTGTCGAAGCGCGGTGTCGAGGCCGACACCGAACGCGCGCAGACTTTCGCGACACCGCGGCGGCTGGCGGTGCGGGTGCCGGGCGTGGCCTTCACCCAACCCGAGCAGCGCAGCGAAAGCTTCGGCCCGTACGTCAACATCGCGCTGGATGCGGACGGCCAACCGACAAAGGCATTGCTCGGTTTCGCCGGCAAGGCCGGCGTGGAATGGACGCGGCTCGAACGCGCGACCGACGCCAAGGGCGAACGTTTCGTGCACCGCAATGTTTCGCCCGGTCGCACGACTGCCGAACTGGTGCCGGAGATCGTGCGCGAAGCCGCTGCGGCGTTGCCCATCCCGAAACCGATGCGATGGGGCGACCACGACTTCGCGTTCGTGCGCCCGGTGCATTGGCTGGTGATGCTGCACGGCGACCAGGTGATCGCGGGCGAACTGTTCGGCGTGAAAAGCGGCCGGCAATCGCGCGGGCATCGCTTCATGCATCCGGCGCCGGTGCATCTTGCCGACGCCGACAGCTACCTCGACGCCATGCACGCGGCGAGGGTCCTGGCCGATCCGGCGGACCGGCGCCAGCGGATTCGCGATGAAGTCGCGCGGGTCGCGCCGGCCGGTTGCACGCCGCACCTCGACGATGCGTTGCTCGAGGAACTGGCCAATCTCAACGAATGGCCGGTGGCGATCGCCTGCACGTTCGACCGTGATTTCCTGGCGGTGCCGCACGAAGCGCTGGGCACCACCATGCGCGCGAACCAGAAATTCGTGCCGGTGTTCGATGCCGACGGCAGCCTCACCGAACATTTCATCGGCATCGCAAACATCGAATCGAAGGATCCCGCGCAAATTCGTCACGGTTACGAGCGCGTGATCCGACCGCGTTTCGCCGATGCGAAATACTTCTTCGACGAAGACCTGAAGACGCCGCTGACTTCGTACCAGCAAGGGCTGCGTGGCGTCACCTATCAGAAGGCGCTCGGCAGCTTGTGGGACAAGACCGTGCGCGTGGCGGAGCTGGCCAGCGCGATCGCCGAGCGATTGTTCGCGCAAGGCATCGACGTCGATGCCGCACAGGCCGCGCACGCCGCCGGTTTGTCGCGCTGCGATCTGCTGACCCGGATGGTCGGCGAGTTCCCCGAATTGCAGGGCGTGATGGGGCGTCATTACGCGGCGGCGCAAGGCGAACCCGCCGTGGTGGCGAGCGCGCTGGACGAGTTCTACCGGCCACGCCACGCAGGTGACGGCATTGCCGAAGGCACGTTGGCGCAGTGCGTATCCCTGGCCGACAAACTGGATACGCTGGCGGGCATTTTCGCGGTCGGCATGAAGCCCACCGGCAACAAGGATCCATTCGCACTGCGGCGCGCGGCACTTGGCCTGGCGCGCACGTTGATCGAAGGCGGACTGGATCTCGATTTCGCGGTGCTGTTGAAAGACGCGCTGGCGGAAATTCCCGATCCGGCCTTTCGCCCCTCTCCCGCCGGGAAAGCGGCCGGGGGTGAGGGTCCGGATGCCCCGCTACGCAGCGCACTCGCCGAGGACCTTCGTGATTTCATCCTCGACCGCCTGCGCGGCTACTACACGGAACAAGGTTTCACGCCGCAACAGTTCGAGGCCGTGGCGGCGGTGCAGCCCGCCAGCCTCGTCGATTTCGATCGCCGCCTGCGTGCGGTCTCGTCTTTCGCGCGGCAACCCGAGGCGGGGAAACTTGCCGCGGCCAACAAGCGCGTGGCCAACATCCTGCGCAAGGAAGGCATCGACGCGGGATCCGCCGCGCAGCGGGAGCTGGATCCAGCCCTCCTGTGCGAACCCGCCGAGCAGGCGCTTGCACGGGCGCTGGACGCCGCCCGCAGCGACAATGCGCCGCGCCTCGAAGGGGCGGTGGCCGAACGCGACTACGCCGGCGCGCTCTCGCGTCTCGCACAGTTGCAGGCACCCGTCGATGCCTTCTTCGACGGCGTGATGGTGATGACCGAAGATCCCGCGCTGCGTGCGAACCGCATTGCGCTGTTGGCGCGGATCAAGGCGCGCTTCGACGCGATCGCCGAAATCGCGCTGTTGTAATGGCGGCCGTCGCAACAGCCCGCAAGCTCGCTTCCAATCCTTTGTGGCGCCGTGCCCAGGCGCATCTGGTTCGCGGCGAGATGGGCGCCGCGCGCGAGCTGCTGGCGGCGATGCGCACGACGGAGGACGGCGCCGCCGCGCACCTCGTGGCGGCGCAGATTGCCTGGCGCGAAGACCGGGTTCGCGACGGCACCCGGCACGCGCTGGATGCGGCGCAGGTCGCGCCCGAAGACCCCGATGACCTTTGCACGATCGCGGACGTGGTGCTGGAGGTCGGCGAAACCGTCGCCGCGCGTGCATGCCTGGATCGCGTGCCGCTCGACGCATGTGAAGCGCCCTTGTTGCTGATGCGCCTGGCGGTACTGCGGAAAAAACTGGGGCAGCATGCCGAAGCGTTGATGTTGCTGGATCGAGCGAAGGCACTGGGACACGCCAGCCCCGCCCTGCGCTTCCAGCGCGGCGAAGCATTGATGTTCAACGGACGGATCGAAGAGGCCGAGGCGGAGTTGTCCGCCAGCCTTGCCGAGGCGCCCACGCGCGGCCGCGTGGCAGTGCCGCTGGTGCGCCTGCGCCGGCAGACGGCCGATCGCAATTATCTGCCGGCCCTGGAGGCGGGAGCGCGCGCGGCTGCACCCGGAACGCCCGACCAGGCCGCCTTCGAATTCGCGCGTTACAAGACACTGGAAGACCTGGGCCGCGACGACGAGGCCTGGCAGGCGCTGGCACGAGGCAACGCGTTGATGCACGCGCGCCTGCATCGCGAGGTCGCGCGTCACCATGCCTGGATCGGGCGTTACCTGCCGGCGTGGTCGTCGGCGCGGCCCGACGGCTCATCCGGTGTGCCCCCCGGACCCGTGCCCATCTTCATCGTCGGCGTCGCGCGGTCCGGCACCACCCTGCTCGAACGCATGCTAGGCAACCATTCGCGGGTCGCGGTCGCGGGCGAATTGATGGATTTCGGCGCGCAGTTGCATTGGGCCGCCGACACGCGAAACGCGCAGAGCGACGCGCTGGTGTCTCGCCTGCCCGACCTCGATTACGCCGAACTCGGCCGACGCTATCTCGCGCAAACGCAGTGGCGCGCTTGCGGCAAGGCCTTCTTCATCGACAAGCAGCCGCCCAACTGGCTGCTGGCGGCTGCCATCCATTCGGCCTTGCCGCAAGCGCCCATCCTGAACCTCGTGCGCGATCCGATGGACACGTGTTTCTCCAACTGGCGTGCGTATTTCGGCGATGCCTGTGCCTACAGCTACGACCTCGGCGCGCTGGCGGAATACTTCAACGACTACCGGCACGTCATGGCGCACTGGCACAAGATCATGCCCGGCGCGATCCTCGACGTCCGGTACACCGACCTGGTGCGCGAGCCCGAAGCCACGTTGCGCAAGGTGTTCGCCTTCTGCGGCCCCGATTGGGAAGCGGGTTGCATGGATCTGGCGCGCAACACCGCTCCGAGCGCGACCCTGAGCGCGGCCCAGGTGCGATCGAGGCTGCATACGCGGGCGTTCGACGAGTGGCGGCGGTATGGCGATCGTCTGGGTCAGCTCGAACGTTCATTGCTTGCCGCGGATGCCAACCGGACATTCGGATGACCCGTTCCCCGGAACAACGTTGGCAGCGCGCGGCGGAGTATTTGGCCCAGGGACAGGTGGCCCCTGCCCGCGCGCAGCTGGAAGCACTCCGATCAATGGCGCCGTCGCACGTGCGCACCCACCTGCTCGCCGCGCGCATCGCTTTCCAACAGGACAAAATTCGTGATGCTGCACGGTACGCACTCGAGGCGGCGGAGGCCTCCCCTGACGAGCCGGAGTCGCTGTGCGAGACCATCGAAGCGTTGTTGATGGCCGGCGAGGTGATCGCGGCACGCGAATGTCTGGCGCGGCCCGCATTGGCTCGAAATGTCGCGTCGAAGTGGCTGCTGTGGATGGCGGATTTTCGTCAGCGCCTGCATGAAAACGTCGAGGCTCTGGCACTGATCGAACGCGCTTGCGCAGCGGGAGCGGAAGGGCCGGAGGTTCGTTTTCATCTTGGTGTTCAGTTGTATTTTTCCGGGCGCGGAGACGAAGCCGAGCGGGAATTGGAAGCGGCGCTTCGATCTGCACCCACTTCCGGCCGCGCAGCCCTGGCGCTCGCCCGATTGCGCGTGCAAACGGCGCAGGACAATCATCTCGATCTCATGGATGAAGGCTTGCGGAGCGTGGTCAGGGGATCACGCGATCACGCCGCCCTCTTGTTCGCACGGTACAAGGAATTGGAGGATCTGGAGCGCTACGACGAGGCATGGGAAGCGCTGGAAACCGGCAACGCCCTGATGCATCGGCGTAATCCATGTCGGATCCGGGAACAGCGCGACTATCTCCACCGCTTGACAGCCATTTCCGACGGCCTGCGACGAAGCGGCAACCCGGAAACTTACGGGGGACCACAGCCAATTTTCATTCTCGGGATGGCCCGCTCCGGTACCACGCTGTTGGAACGCATGCTGGGAAACCACTCGTGCATCGCGGCGGCTGGCGAACTGACCGACCTGGGCGCCCAGTTGCAATGGGCCGCAGACACCTTCGCCGTTCGGAGCGATGAATTCCTTTTGCAAATGGACAGCCTGGACCTGCCTGATCTCGGATCCCGATACCTTGCACAGACACAATGGCGCGCACGCGGGAAGCCATTCTTCATCGACAAACAGCCGTCCAACTGGCCGTTCGCGGGCCTCATCCATGCGGCCTTGCCGGGAGCACGCATCCTCCACCTGGCGCGCGACCCCATGGATCTGTGTTTTTCCAATTGGCGCTCATTCTTCGGCGATACCTACGAGTACACGTACGATATGCAGGCGCTGGCGGCCCACCATGAAGACTGCCGCCGAACCATGGCCCACTGGCGCGAATCGATTCCATCGGCATTTCTGGAGGTTTCTTACCCTGATCTCGTCAATGATCCGCAAAAGGTGATGCATGAAGTGCTTGATTTTTGCGGCCTCGCGTGGGAACCGGCATGCAGCGATGTACTCGGGAATGCTGCGCCGGTAGCCACGCTCAGTGCCGCGCAAGTACGCCAATCCATCCGTACCGATACCGGCAACCAATGGCGCCGGTATGCCTCGCAGCTTCTGCCCCTGCGTGAAGCGCTGAACCTGGAACACCGACCATGACACCACCTGGATGCTTGCCGCACTCGGCTGCAGACATCTTTGCAGCCAAGGAACAGACCGTGGAGCGGCGTTTGCGATGAGCTCCCTGCTACGGCAATGGCTGCGCGCACAGCATTACGTGGTGGCCGAAAACCTGCCGGCCGCGCGAGCCACCCTCGAAGCATTGCTGTCGAAGGACCCATTGCACACCGAGGCGCGGTTGCTGCTGGCGAGCGTTCTGCTGGGCCAGCAGCACTTGCGTGACGCGGCTGCGCAATTGCGGTCGGCGGCGGCGCTGCCCCAGGAAAACCCGACCATCCTCGCCAAGCTTGCGCATGCGTTGTTCAGGCTGGGCGAAACCGTGGCAGCCAGGGACCTCCTGCAGCAACCCGCGGTTCAGCGCTGCCGCGATGGCGAGTCTCTCGTCAGGCTGGCGCACGTGCATCAGCTCCTGGGCACCCATCGCCAAGCCATCGAACTGATGGACCGGGCACGGGCACTCGGTTATGACAACCCCGACTTCCGTTACTTCCGCAGCCTCCAGTTGCAATTCAACGGGCGCGTCCGCGAGGCAGAGCAGGAGCTTGAAACATGCCTTCGGATGGGTCCGACCTATGGACGGGCTTCACTCTCCCTGGCACGGATGCGGAAGCAGACGTCCGCGAGCAACCATCTCGCATATATCCGGTCGCAACTGGCCAGGGTGGACCTAGGCAGCGAAGACCATGCCAGTTTCGCCTTCGCGGAATTCAAGGAACTGGATGACCTCGGCCGATTCGAAGAAGCGTGGTCGGCATTGGCCAATGCCAACTCGATCATGTGCGAACGGGTAGCCCACGACACCGAGGATGAAAAGCGCATATTTGATTCCTTGATGGCGCTTTCCGGCCGTACCTTCGTGGACGGCCGGCCGCGGGATCACCGGCGCGAACCGTGCCCGATCTTCATCATCGGGTTGCCGCGTAGCGGAACGACGCTACTCGAGCGGATCCTGAGCAATCATTCCCGGGTCGCCACCGCCGGGGAATTGGCGGATTTTCCCCGTCAGCTGCGGTACGTGGCGGACATGCACGGCCCGGCGATCCTCGACCACGAGATGCTCGAACGCGCGCCGGCGCTGGACTACGAGGAAGTGGGACGGCGCTACCTCGAACAATCCCAGTGGCGGGCAGGCGACAAGCCGTACTACCTCGACAAATTGCCCCCGAATTTCATGCTCGCCGGTTTCATCCATCGCGCCCTGCCCGAGGCCAGGATCCTGCACATGCGCAGGGATGCCCGGGATGTATGTTTTTCGAATTGGAAGGCAATGTTCGGCGACTCATATGGTTACAGCTATCACATGGGGGCCTTGGCTGCCCACTATCGGCGCTACGACGAACTGATGAAGCACTGGCACCAGGTAATGCCAGGCGTGATCCTCGACATCGACTACTCGGCGTTGGTCACCCAGCCGGAACTTACCGCACAACGCATCCTGGAATTCTGCGGCTTGTCGTGGGAGCCGGGTTGCTGTGACATTGCGGCGAACCCCGCACCCGTGTCCACGTTGAGCACCGCGCAGGTCCGCGAGCCGATCCATAAACGCTCCTTTGCGGAGTGGCAGCCTTACGACGCCCAACTTCGACCGCTGTTTTCCGCACTGGGCACGACGTGACGCATCCGCATTGGGACATGGTCCCGCCGAAATGACCTGGCGCAAAAAAAAGGGGGCCGGCGTAACCGGCCCCCTTGAACATCGGATCTGGAGTCCGATCAGCTCTTTCCGCCACCGAAGTGGACATCAATGCTCAACCACACCGCACGACCCCATGGGGTGTAGTTGAACTGGTTGTAGTACGGCCAACCCACCCAGGTCTGGTCCCTCGGCGGCATCTTGTCGAAAAGGTTCTGCACGACCAATTGGGTCTTGATGTCAGGTGTCACGTTATAGGTGACCGACCCGTTGTAGACGATCCAGGGACCCACGGTACCGGCCCTTTCATACTGGCCCGACCCGCCTTCCCACCCGTATACCTGGGCTGCGTAGTTGGGCGTGGCGCCAAACCTCTGGAACTGGAGGGTCGTGCTCAGGTTGCCGATGTTCCAGGTGGCCGCGAGGTTGCCAATCGTCTTGAACTCGCTGGACCACGTCGGCTCATGCAACAGGTCGTGATCGGGATCGCCCGGGTACTGCTGGTACGTATGATCCATGGTGACGTTGTACCGGGCACCAAAGACGAAATCCCCCCATTTGCCCGCGTCGACCTTCCAGTCGGCGGACGCGACGACACCCGAAACGCGTTCATGCGATACGTTGATCGGACCCACGGTGACGCTGTCGATGTTTTCCGACAACTGCGGCTTCGGATTGAGACCGGTGCGCTGCACGCGATCGAATGCATCCACGCAAGTGGGCGAGCCCGCATCGAGTTCGCCGAGGCGGCAAGCGGCTTCGTTGCGCATCAGGGTGTCGACGTTGAGGGAGCTGACTTCATCCCTGATCTTGATGTTGTAGTAGTCGGCTTGCAGGGTGAGCTTCGTGGTGGGCGACCACACGACACCGTAGCCCCACGACTTGGCAGTGATCGACTTCAGGTTGGGGTTGCCCTTCCTGACCCCGCGGTATTGCTGGGAATACCAGGTGCAGTCCGGCAATGGCGTCGAGGCCTCGTATTTTTCGCACTTGTAATAGTCGGTGGTGGAGCTGTAGTACCCACTCGGGCCCTGGAAGACGCCGGCCATGTCGGGTGCGCGGAATGCGGTGGCATAGTTGGCACGCAGCAGCAAGGTGTCGATCGGGCGATATTCCAATCCCACCTTGTAGGTCGGCTTGCTGTCGGAACCGGCGTCGACGTTGCTGTAGTGGTCATAACGTCCGGACACATCCGCCGTTAGCTGGCTGAAGATCGGGACGCGGAACTCCACTGCCGCAGCGTAATTGTTACGCTTGCCGGACCCCGACGTGCCCGTCAGGCCGAAGAAATCGCCAGCGATCAAGCGAGGATCAGCCGGGTTGTCCCAGTATTGGCTGCCGACTTGCGCGACGCCCGCGAAGCCGACCGAGCCGGCGGGAAGCTCGAACAGGTCGGTGTTCGTGATCACCACGTTGGCATTCTGGGTATACGTATGCGACGTGGACTTGATGACTGCGGAGAAGCTGCGGTAGTCGGCGGGCGAGATGGGCTCCCAGAAACCGGCGTCGTTCGGGAAGAACACGGGATAGCCGTAATAGGTACCCTGTTGCGGACCCAGGAACTTGTCCTCGAAGAACTTCTCGATCGCATCTCCGAGCGGGCGCGGCTGGTCGGAATGGAGCTTGTAGTCCGAGCGGGCAAGGTAGGCATCGTAGGCCCAGCTGGAATCACCGAAGTTGCCGCGAACGCCCACGTTGCCCGTGTACATGTTGGATCGCGCGTACTGGGAGTTCGCCAACATACCGCCCGTTTCCTCGGGTGCGAACAAACGCTCGTACAGGTCGAACGTACCGGTATTGCCGTTCAGGATGTATCCGCCGAACGGCGCCCACCAGTTGTAGTTCGGGCCGGAATACCAACGCTGCTTCTGCACCGAATACAGCAACGAACCGTAGAGTTCGGCATTGTCATTGAGCTGGTAGCTGCCGTGCAGGTAGCCTGAAGCATCGCGCTTCCGGTTCAGCAAGGTGGCGTAACCGTACTCGTAGTAGCTGCCGCAGAAATAGCCCGGTCCCACGCGGCCCGGTCCCCGATTGTCTCGCGATGCCCGGAAAACGGAACCGGCGAACAAGTTCGACATCGCGGAGCATCCGACGCCCGGCGCGTCCACATTGGGATCGATGTACTCGCTGCCATGGGCGCCGGAGATCCAATGGATGGCAGCGATCGTGGCATTGCGGTCCGTCGGGTTGGGGGCGCTCTGGGTCGTGGAAGTCAGATCCCGATTGATACCGAACACGGGGTGCTGGTCGTCCAACTGCACGCCATACATCAGGTGGAACTTGTCGGTATTGAACCCGCCCGTGAACGACAGGCGCTGGCTTTGGCCGCCGCCTTGGGTGAACCCACCTACGCGATACGACAGGTCATATCCCTCCATCCGTTTTTTGAGGATGATGTTGACGACACCCGCAATCGCGGACGAGCCGTAGATGGAGGACTGGTTGCCCGGAAGAATGTCGATGTGATCGACCAACGACATGGGGATGTTCGACAGGTCGGTGAAGTTGGCCGAACCGTTGTAGAGAAGCGGATAGTCCGCCATGGGACGCCCGTCGATGAGGAACAGGGTGAAGTCCGGCGACAGCGCCAGCAGGCTGATCGTCTCGGCACCGGGCGTGAACCCCGCCGAAAAAGTGCTGTCCTGGACGGACCCGGTGGAGAGCGGCTGCGAGCGGAGGGCCTCGTATACATTGGTAAAGCCTTGCTTCACCATGTCCTGGGCCGTCAACGTGATGACAGGGTTGGCCGTCTCGATCTGGGACTGCGGGATCAGCGAGCCGGTGACCGTGATTGTCTGGAGCTTTTTCGCGTTTTGATCAGTCGATTGCGCAGCCGTCGATTGGTCCTGTGCCTGCTGCGGTGCCGTGTTGTCCTGCGCGTACGCCGTGCCTGCAACGAACAAGCTGGCGCAAATGGCGGAAGCCAGAAGCTTGCGATTCATCAGGAGTACTCCCCGTGGTGCTGTGATCTGTTGGTTGACGCCCGCGCCCCTACGCGTCGACGAAAAGGCGGACGAAGTTACGTATCGGGAAACCTTGCTTCCCGTCCAAGCAAAGCCGCGCATTAACGCGGAGTTCACATTAGCCGCAAAATAACGAAGTTGCAACGCCGGCGAAAGCATCGTGAAAGATGCATTGTGTAAAATAAGAAGTTTGTTTTTGCCCTCCCCGGCGGCACCAGGGGCGGAGGAGCCCCCACGCCCCGCGCCGAGCCCGCTGCCGCTGCCCGGGTGAACGCCGCTTGCACGACGTCTTTCGTCGCGCAGCAGCCCGCGGTAACATGAAAGTTCTGGCCCGCGTCATGCGCGGCCGTGCCGTGGCGCAACGCACTCGATGCGCGCCGATCCATCACGAGGAATTCCCCCCATGCGAAAGCTTGTTGTTGCGTCGTTGCTGGTCGCCCCCCTCTTCCTGGCAGGTTGTGGTGGTTCCAGCGAGTCAGGCGGCAGTCCGTCGGCCATCGCCTCCACCGCCGCGGGAACACCGGCGCCTGCCGCCACGGCGGTCAGCGGCACCGTCACGGTACAGAACCCGCCGTCGGCGATCACGCCCGCAGCCAAACTCGAGCTTTCGCTGGTGGACGTCACCCAGCAACCGGGCGTCGTCGTCAACAAGCAGGACTTCAACCCGCCGAAGTTCCCGCAGGCATTCCGCATTCCGTTCTCGCCGTCCGCCATCAACCCGAACGACTTGTACGTTCTGCAGGCGACGATGCAGGACAACGGCCGCACCTACTCCACCAAGTTGCAGCAGCCGGTACTGACCCACGGGCAATCCGCCAACGTCAATCTGACACTGGTGGCCGAACCGACGCCGGCGGAAAAGATGCTGGCCGATTTCGAGAACGCCAAACGGCAGACCGGTGGGATGAAGGTGAAGTCGGGTACCTCCAGCAAGATCGGCGAATCGCACAGCTGGCAGGTGTTCAGCGACGTCCACGGCGTCGAATTCATCATCGAGCAGGTCAACCAGGCCGACAAGGGCTTCACCAAGACCCAATACGCCTACCGCAACGGCCTGCCGTGGGTGGTGGTGCAGGAACAGATGCCCAAGCCCGATGCCCCGGCAACCTCGACCGCGAAAGTCGGCTGGGACGACAGCGGCGTGCTGGTGCTGAATCAGCAGGTGGGCGGCAAGGGCGACAAGGTTTCCGATGATGAAGCCAAGGCGCTGCACAAGCAGGCCGAGGCCGAGTACCGGAAGTTCGCGAAAAACCACTGAGCGCCGTTTGACGAAAAAGCCGCGCGTCGCAAGACGCGCGGCTTTTTCGTTGCCTGCAACGGCCCGACTCAGAAGCGGAAGCTGGCGCCGATGTTCACGCTGTCGACCCGCTGGGTGGAATCGGAGAAGCGGCCGTCGTAGCCGATCCATCCCGAAAAGCTGGGCGTGAAATCGGCGGCGAGGCCCACGCCCGCACTGCCCCAGTTGCTGTCCGGCACGAAACCCGGCAACGCGAAAGTGCCCGGCATGCTGACCAGCCCCGCCGTGACGTTGCGCGGGTCGGCATCGCTGTCGTGGTTCCACGCGACGCGCGCATAAGGATGCAGCATCGCGCCGCCGGCCTGCAGGTTCGCGGCCAGCTGCCAACCCAGGGTGCCGATCAGCGCGTGCCGGTCCTGCCTGCCGAACGTCATCGTCGCGGCATCGTTGCCGTTTTCGCTGTAGCCATCCACATGGACGTGCTGCCACGTTATGTCGGCATAGGGTCCCGTGCGCCAGTTGCCGAAATCGAGCCACCAGCCGCCGGTCAGCGCGAACGCGGTATGCGAGCCGGAGGTGTCGCCGTCCTCGTAGCGCACGGTCGGGCCGAGCGGGATGTTGCGGTGCACGTTGCTGTAGCCCAGGTGCCCGAAACTGCCGATCGCACCGAAGTACGCCTGTTGCCAACCCCACATCACGTAACCGGTGGCCAGCAGGTCCTGCAACTTGAAGCCGCCGGCGTTGCCCGCGAATTCATCCTTCTGCTGGCCGATGGTGAAAGCCATGCCCGCCGTCAGCGCGTCCGACGGATGGATGTCCGCGCCGATGCTGAGCGTGTCGACATCGTTGCTGCTCTTGGGGGCATTCACCTGCGCGTCGAGGCGCTGGCGCGCGTGGTCATAGTTCGCCCACACCCGCAAGCCGTTGCCGGACGCGCCCCCGAGACTCGTGGTCGCCTGGTCGAGCACGGAGCGGTTGAGGCTGCGGTTGATCTGCAACGGCGCCTCGGCCAGCAATGAAATCTCGCCCGGCGCAGTGATGATCGACTCCGCATATTGCGCCAGCAGTGCATGCGCGGCGGCGGTCGGATGCACACCGTCGGCAAAGAGATAGGTGCTCTCGGTGCCGGGCTGGTAGGTGACCGTGGCCCCCGGCGTGCCCGCCGGCAGGCACTCGAAGGAACTGCCGTCGCCACCGGTGCAGGCGGGCTGGGTCACGTTGGTGAACCCGTAGCGCGACGGATCGGCCACGATTTCGTTGAGCATCGCGAACGTATTCACCGGGATGATGTTGACGCCGGCATTGGCGAGTCCCGCATTCAGCGTGTTGTTGTAGACCACCGAAAGTCCGGTGAGCTGCCCGGCGGCCGTCGGACCTTGCGCAATGCCGGACGGCGTCAGGCCAATGTTCGGCAGGTTGAACACCATCACGTAGCGTGCGCCGGCATCGCCGAGTTGCTTGATCATGCCGAGCTCGGTCGTCGCGGCCTGCTGCAGGTAGGCCTGGATCTGGGCCTCGTCCATCAGCGAGGACACGCCCGCACCGGCAGTCACCTGCGCCACCACCTGCTGGGTCACGATGGGCGTGATCTGCGCCGTGAAGGCGGCGATCGCCGTCGGATCGTTCGGAATCACGCCGGCCGTGATCGCCTGCTGCACCTGCGCCGCAATCGTCTGCTGGATCAACTGCTGCGCGGTCGCGGCTGCCGCACCGGAAGTCGCGGCATAGAACACGTCGTTGGCACCGCCCCACACCGCGTACAACGTGTTCGGATCGGCCTTGTTGCCGGTGGCCTGCAGGTACATGCCGAGTTGGGTCGGCAGCAACGGTACGCTCGATGGCGTGCCCGGCGAATTGTTGAGGATGCCGGCGCCTCCGAACGCAAAGTCGGTGCCCTGCATCAGCGCCGGGGTGAGCGGCGTTCCGAAATAATCCGCGATGTGCTCGACCGCGACTTCGCCCGGGTTGGTGGTGAAGCGCATCAGGAAAGGCAACTGCGGACACTGACCCTGGCTGATGCAGGACAAGTCCAGGTTCCCGTCATCGCTCAGGCTGTCCCCGAAAACCACCATGTTGTCGAACAGACCCGCGTGCGCGGACGGTTGCGCGGCGGGCGGTGCGGATTGCGCAAATGCGGCGGAACTGGCGAGCGCCAGCGCCACGGCGCAGGCGAGATGACGCGGACGGAACATGGCGTGGATCTCCGGGTGCCAAACGGCGGACGCGCCAAGCCTAATACACACGTTTGTTTTGTTCCATCCGCGGGCGTATGGGTGAAGCGCTCCGCTCGCCGCCTCGCGGGGGCTGATCGCGCGGTGGCGGGCGTCCCGGCCAGGACGGCGACCACCGGCAACGGATGCGCGCAGGGCCTTGCCTGAATGCCACCATCCATTGCACCGGGCGGGTCAGCGGCGCGAAAACCCGATCGGCAAACCTCGTGGACAGCGACGCCGCGATCGCCACGCCGGCCATCACGCACAGGACCAGCCCCGCCCACGCCGGCAACGCTTGCGCCAACAGCGCGAACGCGCCGGTCGCAACGAGGCCAAGCACCAGGAAACCGTGCACCAGGTAGGCCGTGAGGCTGCGCCGCCCGAAGCCGGCGTGACGGGGACGACGCGGCACCAGCGCCAGCACCGACAGCGCGCAAAGTGCAGAGGCGGTCAACAGCGCAAGCCTCGTCGCCGCGCCCGCGAACGGAGCGATCCGCAAGGACGCATAGTCCACCGACGCATACAACCATTCCGGATCGAGATCCCGCAGAAACCATGCACCGGCCGCTGCAGCCGCAAGCACCATCGCCGCAGCGAACCTGCGCGCCGGCGGCCCGCCCAAGTGCTGCAACCGCCGCGCGCCAACGCGGTAGCCGAGCAGGAACAACGGGAAGAACACCAGCGTGCGCGACAGCGAAAACGGGTATCCGATCCACGGGGCCACCCCCGCCACCAGGGCGATTGCCACGGCCAGCGGCAACCCGAACTTCAGGCGTACGAACAAGGGCAACAACACCCGCCAGCAGGCGAGACTCAGCAGGTACCAGAGCAGCCAGTACGGTGTGAGATAGCCTTGCGACCAGTCGCCGGAACCGGACAACCAGGCATCCCATGCCGGATAGAGTGTCTGGAACACCACATACGGCAGCAACACGCAGGTCGCGAGCGCAGATATCCGGCGACGCGTCAGGTCGGCTTTCGACACCGCGCCCGAAACCATTACGAACGCCGGCATGTGGAACAAGTAGATCCAGCGGTAAAGTGCCGCCGCGACGGGACCCGAATCGGCCAGTTGCTCCAGCAGGTGCCCGATGACGACCAGCGCGATCAACACGAAGCGCGCATTGTCGAGCGCGGGATAGCGCTCGGGTTGCCGCGCGTTCCGAGTCGTGCGTGATGCGGGCTGGCGGAGCGCGCGCTGGCCGGCGCGGCGCAGCGGCCGGTACAGGGCACGGGTCCAGTTGACGGCAGATTCGCCGATCATCCTTGAAATGCTTCCTCCGCAAGCGCGACTTTGTGGATACGCGCCCGCGTCGCGACTCTCCCGCTTCGTCGCGTGGATCACACGCTGCCGTCGACGCTTCGCGCGCAAAAACGATGGAAACAGGATGACATTGCACGCGTTAACCCGGTCGGAACGCCGGGGAAACGCCTCGCCAAGCCGCTGCGCCGCGGGCCTTCGCGCGCTTACACTTGCGCGACCTGGCCTGAAGCGCAGCGCCCATGCATGATTTTTTCCGCGTCGTCATCCTCGGCATCATCGAAGGCATCACCGAATTCCTGCCGATTTCCTCGACGGGACACTTGTTGATCGCCGAGCACTGGCTCGGTGCACGCTCGGACCTGTTCAACGTCGGCATCCAGGCCGGCGCGATCCTGGCGATCACGATGGTGTACTGGCGACGCATCTGGCAATTGCTGACGCGCTGGCGTGATGCAAAAACGCGCGACTATCTGTTGAAGCTGATGGTGGCGTTCCTGATCACCTGCGTCCTGGGCCTGGTCGCCACCCGCTTCGGTTTCACGCTGCCGGAGACGATCACGCCGATCGCCTGGGCGCTGGTCATCGGCGGCATCTGGATGATCGGCGCGGAACAGCTCGCCGCGCGCATGCCCGAGCGCTCGGAGGTGACGTGGCCGGTGGCGGTCCTGGTCGGGATCGCGCAGATGATCGCCGGCATTTTTCCCGGCACGTCGCGTTCGGCCGCGACGATTTTCGCGGCGATGCTGTTCGGCACGTCAAACCGCGCGGCGGCCACGGAGTTCGCGTTCCTCGTCGGCATCCCGACGATGTATGCAGCAACCGGTTACGAATTGCTGAAGGTATTGCACGGGGGCGGTGCGGCCCACGAAGACTGGAGCGCACTCGTCGTCGGTTTCGTGGTGTCGCTGATCGTCGCGTTCATCGCGGTGAAGTGGCTGCTGCATTACATCCGCAGCCATCGCTTCACGCCGTTTTCGATCTACCGCATTGCACTCGGGGTGGCGTTGCTCGTAGCGATCCATTCGGGCTGGCTGCCGAACCTCGCGTGACGGTCCATCACGGTTTCGCGATCGGCTTGCCGGCGGCAACCCACGCCTTGAAGCCGCCGTCCAGGTGCGCCACGTCGCTGTAGCCCAGTTGCCGCAGTGTCATCGCCGCAAGCGCGGAGCGCCCGCCCGACGCGCAGTGCAGGATCACGCGGCGGTTCGGATCGAGCTCCGGTTTGTGCAGGGGCGACGCAGGATCGGCGTGGAATTCCAGCATGCCGCGGGACGCGTGCACGGCGCCCGGAATCACGCCGCCCGCACGCTCGCCGGCATCACGCACGTCCACCAGCAACGCACCCGCAGCCATTTCGGCCTGCACCTGGTCGGGATCGAGATTTTCCACGGTGGCCCTGGCTTCGGCCACGAGTTGCGCTGCGGTCTTGGCGACCATTGCCGATACCTCGGTCAGTCTGTCGGCGGTGCATCCACCCTCGCCGCCTGGTTGAAATCCCCGATGCCGCCGACCAGCAGCGCGATCGCTTCACGTTCGGCCCCGGTGAGGTCGGGATGCCAAGAGTCCAGGATCATCACGGCGCGCACCTTGTCGCTGTGGTTCCATGCTTCGTGTTCGAAGGTGTCGTCGAAAGTGACGCAACGGCCTTCCTGCCATGCGTGATCGACACCGCCCACGCTGATGGCGCAATCTTCGGGGATGATCAGCGGCAGATGGGTGACGAGACGCGTATTGGTGACGCCGTGGTGCTTCAGGATATGCGAGCCCGGGGTGAGGATGGAGAACAACACTTCGGGCGCGTGGCCGCGGATGTGCACCAGCGGCAGCGAGTCCAGGATTTCGCTGGTGCGGGGACAGCGCCGAGCGTTCTGCTCGAACACTTCGCCGTGGCGATGGAAGAAGAACGAATTCCACTGCGCCTCGCCACGGGTGCCGTCGAGCAGGTTCTGTTCCTTCAGCAGCTTGTTGTCGTTGGTGCCGAGAAACGGTTCCACGCCGATGGGCTGTTCCAGTACGCCGCGCAGCTCCTCGCGGATCGTGTCGGTGTACTTTTCCAGTTCCGCATGCCATGGAAACAGTTCGCGGGGGTAGTACGGCGTGGCCGTGAGCCCGGGCACGTAGAAGAATTTGCAGTATTGGCGCGGGTCGGGATAGTTGGCGGGACGGTCGCCCAGGTAGATTTCCAGGCCCTGTTCCACGCGCGCCAGGGAACCTGCGCCGTACTTGTCGCGCAACGGCTGCAGCGACTCCATGAAGAGGCGCTTGCGATGCAGGTTCACGAATGCAATCGCGTGCTTCACCGCCGGGCGCAGGCCTGGCGGCGTGGTCATGTCGTTGCGCCACTTGCCGCGGGCCTGCGCCGCGGACAATGCGCCGAAGTACGCGGTGGTCGCGTCCTCGACGCGGCCCAGCTGTTCCAGCGCCGCGCCGCGGTGCAGGCGCGCCGCGAAGTGCATCGGTTCCAGCCCCAGCGCGCGATCGAACGCATCCAGCGCCTCGTCGCCGTGGTGCTGCGCCAAATGCACGATGCCCAGGTTCTTCCAGATCTCGGGTTCGGTGGGATTGATGCGGGCGGCGTGTTCCAGATCGTGCGCCGCCGACGCGAACTCGCCACGAGCCAACGCACACATCGCCACGAAATTCAGCGCTTCCGCCGTGTCCGGCGCGGTCTTGAGGATGTCGCGGTAAAGCGCTTCCGCATCGGCAATGCGGTGCTGCGCGGCGTGCGCACGCGCCTGGTTGATGCGCGCTTCGTCGGCTTGTACGGCCTGCGTGTTCATTCGCCTAGTTTGCCGCGTCCGCGACAATCGCGCTTGATCCAGCGCAAAACGCAATCGCCCAGGTTGGGCTTCTTCGGACGCAGTCCGAAGAAGCCCGACGTGTTTGCGCGGATTGTCGGGCTTCCGCCGACGAAGCCGGCGTCAGCCCAACCTGCCCTCGCCTCGCACGCTGCCGCCGATTCGCACCGTCAACGTTCCACCATCCGCGCAAACCACCGCCAGCCCGGCAGCCATTCCGTGATCAATTTGAGGCACGTCAGCATCGGCACCGCCAGCAGCGCGCCCGGAATGCCCCACATCCAGCCCCAGATCAGCAGCCACACCAGGATCGCCAAGGGAGAAAGGCGCATGCGCCGGCCCATGATCATGGGCGTGATCACGTTGCCCTCCAGGGCGGCCAGTACCGCAAAGCACGCCGCAGGGGCCAGCGCATGCAATGGGTCGTTGAAGTTCAACAGGCCCACAGCCAGCAGCAACAGCGTGTTGGTGACCGCGCCGACGTAGGGCATGTAATTGAGCAGCGTCACCAGCCCGCCCCACAGCAACGGATCGGGCATGTTGAGCGCCCACAGTATCGCCGCGGTGATGAGGCCGAGCGCGAGGTTGATCAGGGTGACGGTGAGGAGGTATCGCGAAAACTCCATCTGGATGGCGCGGATCAGGCGTAGCGTAATGCGCCGGTAACTGAACCCGGGCATGGCGGTCACGAGGTGCGCGGCCACATTGCGCCCGTAACTCAGGAAGAAGAACACCAGCAATGCGACGGTGAGCACAGCCACCGCAATGCGCGGCGCCGATTGCACCAGTTTGTCGACCGAAAATCCGGCGGCGGGTGCCGGGGTGGTCGGCGGCGGCCCGACGACGCCGGCCAGTGATTGCGACGCGGCATGGCTGACGCGGGTGATGGGCCGCGTCAACCGCTTCATTTTGTAGCCGACGTCCCGCATCGCCGTGGGAGCATCCTTCAGCCAGGCCGCGGCCGGCGCACTCAGCGCCACCACGCTGCCGGACAGCGCGGCGGCCAGCGCGATCATCACCACCAGGCTGCCGATCGGGCGGGGCACGTAGATGCGATGCAGGCCCGCCACGATGGGGTTCAATCCCAACGCAATGAAACCCGCGAGCACCAGCGGAATGAACAGCGAACGCGCCAACACCAGCGTGGTGGCGCTCGCAAGCAACATCAGGATCAGCAGCGGGACGCGCAGCGAACGCAGCCGCCGCACCCGCCGCCGTCCGAGCGCGCTGGCCTGGCGGCGGGGTCGAATCGCCTGCAGACGTCCCGGCGGCACGGACCGCTGGCCCGAGACGTTCATCCTTCCGGAAGTTCTCAATGGCGGCATGGCGAACCCCCTTCGCCGCATCAGAAACAGTGGTTCAGACGTTGAGGTATTGTCGCGCCAGGCGCCATGCAGGCCCGCTGGCCACGCGCACCCCGGCCCTCACCAGGCCGCCGCCGACGCGCAGCTGCGACAGCACGAAACCGATGCCGGCTGCACTGGCCAGGGTCGGCAAGGGGTGCGCCTGGTAGACGTCGATGACTTCATGCATCGAGGCGCGCAAAGCTTCGCGCGCGGCGCGCGAATGCGCGAGCGCCTGCCGGCGTTTGGCCAACGCGTGTGTGTACTTCATGGTGCCGATTCCTGTTCGGGCGGCGGGGAGGAGGCGCGCTGGAAACGCGCGAAATCTTGCCGCAGCCCGCGTTGCAATGCCGAAAATTCGGCGCGGGTACGCGGGAAGGTGGCCTGCAAGATGGCGCGCCGGATGGCCATCCAGATGCCCACGACCAGCAGCAGGTGCATGACGACCAGGATTCCGAGCGCAATGCCCACCGAATGCGTCGCCACGGCCACGGCCCAGCCGATCAGGGCCACCACGCACACCCACAGGGCCACGGCGAACGCGACCAGCGCAATGCTGCCAAGAAAGATCAGGCTGATGCTCGCGCCGAATACCCGTGCCTCGGCCGTCAACAGCGCCAGCAAGGCTGCGGCGGTGCGCTGCAGCGAAGTGAACAGCGCCACGCCGGCGCTCAGCACCGTCCCCGCCGAAGCGTCCGGAGCGGTCCGGCCGGTGTCGGATTCAGCCGACGCGGGACGTTCTTCGGTTTCGACGTTCATCCCTGCACGTCCACCGAAAAGCCTGGCACCGCGTCAGCGGCGCGGACCCAGCAACCGCCCGAGCAACCATCCTGCCGCGAGCGCGATCGCCACCGACTGCACCGGCTTCTCGCGCACGAAGTCGCGTACGCTGTCCAGCGCATCGTCCGCCCGGTCGCGCGCGCGGGAGGCCAGTTCGGCGCCGCGATCGCGCCATTCGCCGGCCTTGTCGGCGGCACGTTCCGCTCCGCGCGCGCTGGCATCGGTTGCACGATGGAGGCCGGATTCCACGCGGTCGGCGGCGGCATCGAACTTTTCCTTGGCGCCGCTCACCGCGCTGGACGTGCCTTCCTTGAAACGGGTCGCGGTGCGTTCGATGCGCTCGTGCGGGTTGCCGTTGCGTCCGGCTTCACTGCTGATCTCGTTGGCCATGATGATCCTCTCCTTGATGGCGCCATCGGGCGCGATGAAAACCATTTTTTGTCCCGCCTTCGACGCGGACGGTACGGGACGGGACCATACAGCGGGCATCGTGATGGAATGGCGAAAGTCCCGGACCGCCCGCCCGTCGGTTCAGTCGGTCACGGCCGGGTTGAGGCTGTAAGTACCGACCCATTCGGCCTGACCCAGAATATGACCGCCCAGCGCCTGCTGCAGTTCCGGCCAGCCGAAGCCATCCGGCAAGTCGACCCGCGCCAGGTCGAGTGCGTACACGCGGAAGCGGTAGTGGTGCAGCAACGTATCGTTCCAGGGTGGGCACGGACCGTCGTAGCCCAGGTATTCGCCGGCCATGTCGGGATCGGACGCAAACCAGTCGGTGTAGCCGTTGCGCCCCTGCCGCGAACCCGCGGGGCCGTCGGGGTTCCGCTTGCCCCGGGGGGTCACGCCGTCGCTGCACGCACCTGCCGCGATGGCGTTGCACGTGGCCGGGATATCGATCATCAGCCAGTGCGCGAAATCCACGCGCGGCAGGTCGGCGGGCACGCTGCGGCCGTCCTTGTTGACGTCATCGCCCCTGCTGGGCACATCGGTGTCGATGCACGCCAGCGCGAACGATTTCGTTCCTTCCGGAGCGCCGCTCCAGGCAAGGTGCGGGTTGCGGTTGCCGGCCAGCACGCATGGCTCGCCGTCCTCGCCGGGCTTGCCGAACGCGAATTCGGCCGGAATGCGGGCGTTGTTGTCGAAACTGTCGCTGCGGATCTGCATGGGCGGAAATGGACCTGTAAGGGATTCGGGAGAGCTTCATTCGAAGCGGTTGTTGGAGAGAAGCCAGGCCATGGAGGGCCGTCCTGGTGTCAGGGGCCGCGATTTTCGCCAGGAGACGAGTCGCGACGCGGCGCGGCGTTCTTGGACGGGCGCGCGTACGTAATGCGGTAGATCGCGCCGTTCTGGTCATCCGAAACCAGCAGGCTGCCGTCCCGCATCGGTTGCACGTCGGCCGGGCGACCCAAGGTGGTTTGTCCATCCAGGAAACCGGTCAAGAACGGTTCGGACCCGCCGACTTTGCCATCCTCGCCCACATGCGCCACCACCACCCGGTAACCCGACTTGCGCGAACGGTTCCACGAGCCGTGTTCGGCGATGAAGACGGCATCGCGGTAGGCGGCGGGAAACATCTGGCCGACGTAGAAGCGCATGCCCAGGGAAGCCACGTGCGCGCCGAGGCGCAACGCCGGCTGCGCATAGTCGCTGCACGAATGGCCCTTGCCGAATTCGGGATCGGGCACGTTGCCCGCATGGCAATGCGGATAGCCGAAGTTCCCGCCCAGCTTGCCGACGCGGTTCAGGGTGTCATCCGGCACCTCGTCGCCCATCAGGTCGCGGCCGTTGTTGGTGAACCACAACGTGTGCGTTCCGGGCTGCCAGTCGAAGCCGACGGAATTGCGGATTCCCGTGGCGACGGTTTGCCAGTCGCTGCCATCGGGACTCATGCGGATGATCTTCGCGAAGTCGGATCCGGGGTCGCAGATGTTGCAGGGTGCGCCGATGGGCACATACAGCTTGCCGTCCGGCCCGAACGCGATGAACTTCCAGCCATGGTGGGTCTTGGTCGGCAGCTTGTCGGTGCCGACCACGGGCTTTGGCGGATCGGCGAGGTGCTTCTCGATATCGGGGTACTTCAGGATCCTGCTGACGGCCGACACGTAGAGCGCGCCGTCATGGAATGCGACGCCGACGGGCATTTCCAGATCCCTCGCGATCACGTAGGTGTGTTCGGCGCGGCCGTTCGTGTCCATCCCGGTCAACGCGTACACCTTGCCCTCGCGAAACGAGCCCACGAACACGGTGTCGTGTGCGCCCAGCGCCATGCCGCGCGCGTTCGGCACCTGGTCGCTGTAGAGGGAGACGTGGAAACCCGCCGGCACTTTCAGGTTTTGCAGCGGCGGCGCCGCGAGCCCGTCCACCGGGGAGGCCATCAGCCCGACAGCGGCAAACGTGACGGTAAAACGCTGCCATGCCCCCATCGCGACCCTTCCCGTTGCATGAATGATCGAGCGTATAGGCCAGAGTGTTATCAGAACGAGAATGCCGGGCCGCAGGCAGCTGTTCCGCCGGCCCGTGGGGCACCGCTTCGCGTGGCGAAGCGGTGGGAGGGAAAAGCGGGGAACAAACCCTACGCAGCGAACGTCTGCGGATCGTCCAGTGTCGCGAATGCCTCGGAGAACACTTCGCGGTAGTGGCTGGAATGGCCCGGCGCGAAGCTGACCGGAAGCCCGCCGCGGCCCTTCCGCGCGCCGCGCGTCATCGGGCCAGGCTGCAAGTCGGTGACCCCCAGGAATACGCCAAGCCGCATCCGCATCGCCGGATCACCCGGCGCCAGCAGTGCATCGGGATCCACGCGGAAACTCGGCAGGATCGCTGCCGCCTGCACGATGTGGGTCGCGGCCAGCCGCAGCCAGCGTGCACCGGTCAGGGAATCGGACATCGAAAAGCCTTCCGACCAGCCGAAACCCAGCCAGTCGAGCAGCATGTCATGGGGTTCGCGCTGCACGATCACCAGTCGCGCACCCGGCAGTGCGCGCTTGATCACCGGCACCACCCGCGCATCCAGCACCGGAATCCAGTCGACCACGCGGCCGAGGTCGGTGGCACCGGCGCGCTCCAGCGGCCGCCGATAGCGCCGCGCCAGCATCGCGAGATCGGCCTGGCCGAGCGGCTGGCCGAAGCGCGGATCGAACGGCGCGTTCACGAAATCCGGTGCCGTTTCGAAACGCTCCCGGCGCACGAACCAGCCGGCCTGGTCGGCCAGCAACGCGGCGACCTGCCCGACCCCGGAACCCGGCAGGCCACACAGGAACACCGGCGCCGCGCTGCGCGCTTCCGCAAAATCGGGCTCGTCGGCCAGACGATGCAGCTCCGTCGAAGTCGCCTCGTCGAGCGTCGGCAGGTCGGGAAGCCGTCCGGGGCTGGCACGCTGCGCGCGCATGAATGCCTCGGCGGCATCCGGCCATTGCTCCAGCGCATCGAACGCCAGCCCCAGCAGGCGCTGGTGGCGGCGCGCCAGCAACGGTGACTTGCCCTCGAACTGGCGTTCGTCCACCCGTTGCAGGCGTTGCACCGCCGCAGCGGGATCGCCGGCCAGCAACGCCCCGCGCGCACGGAGCATCGCCAATGCCGGGCGCGGCGACGAGGCTGCGGCTTCCGCCAATGCCAACGCCTCGTCGGTGTGGCCGGCGCTGTCGAGCGCCAGCGCGTGCTGCGCCTTGAGGTCGACGTCCTCCGGCCAGCGCGCCTCGGCGGCCGTCCACACCGATACCGCTTCGTCGTGCCGGCCGGCGCGCATCAACAGACGCGCCAGGGTGGCGTGCGCCTTCACCCCGTCGGGATGGCTCGCGACGTGCCAGCGCAGATCCTCGATGGCTTGCTCGACCCGTTTGGTGCGTGCCAGCAAGTCGGCGCGGCGGACCGCGGCGGGATGCAGCCCCGGCTGGATGCGCAAGGCTTCGTCATACTGCCCGATGGCTTCTTCGACACGGCCCTGGGCCTGCGCCACGTCGCCCAGGCCCACCCGCGCCGCCGCGGTCTGTTCGCCGCGCGCCAGCAGCGATTCGAAAATCGGCAGGGCCGCCGCGATTTCGCCCTTGCGCACGTGCACGTCGGCGCGCAGGGCCTGGGCCAGCGGGTAATCGGGCTTCACCGTCAACGCGTTGTCCAGGGCCTTCGCGGCGAAGTCCAGCATGTCCTGGTCCAGCATCGCCTGCGCGTACCCGGTCTGGATCACGGGATCGTCCGGGGCGAGTTCCGCGGCCTGCGTCAACAATTGCAGCGCCCGCGACGAATCGCCGCGCCACTGCGCGATGTTGCCGAGGCCGGTCAGCGCCTGCACGTCGTTCTCGTCCGCGCGCAACGCCACCCGGAAATGGCTTTCGGCGCCCTCGGCATCCCCGCGCAACAGCGCAACCTGGCCAAGGCCGGCATGCGCGGCGGCCAGATTGGGGTTCAACTGACGCGCCTGGTCGTACGCGTGCTGCGCTTTGTCGAGGCGATTTTCGCTGAGGTACATCTCGCCCAGCGTGTGCTGGCAGGCAGCGTTGCCCGGATCGAGTTCCGTCGCACGCCGGACCAGCTTGTACGCTTCCGGCAAGTCGCCGCGCTGGCCGCGCAGGATGCCGAGCAGGTGCAGCACTTCCGCACTGTCGGGATTCTCGGCCAGCAATTGGCGATAGCCGTTTTCGGCCTCGTCGAGGCGGCCGGCGCGATGCAATTGGACCAGGTCTTGGAGCATGTGAGCCGTTCCGGAAGGATCGCGCATTATTGATGCGATCGTCCCGGATCGCCACTCCGATGGGGAAAAAGACCAGGCCAATTTCCCCGCATCACCGGCACCAGGACGGGGCATCCAGGGCCCGACTTCATGCGACGGCCGTTTCCGCCGATACGGAAGATTTCCGGGCCGACGCCAGCCTGGCTGCGATGTAGTCTTCGGCCCAGCTGCCGAGGTGGCGATCGCGGATGAAACCGCAATGGCCGCCGTGCCGGGTAAGCGTCACATCGACACACGCTGGCAACGTCATCATCGCGAGATCGCTCGCCGGACACACGGGGTCATCGCAGGTCGCGAGGATGGATGTCGGCACGCGCAGCCCCGCCAGCCGGTCGCCCGCCACCGAATAGCCATCCAGGTAATTGTCGAGGCTGCCGAAATCGGTGTGCTTCAACACCAGTGCTTCGGTCAGCGTGCGCAGGGTCCCGCGCAGATCACGGCGCGTGAACAGCTGGGTGCCTGCAAATGCGCGCTGCTTGGCCTTCAGCGAACGCCGCCATTTCCACATGAAGTAATCGTGGTACATGCGCGGCGCATGTTCGAGCTGGAACAACCCGGCGTGCGGATCGATCACCGGGCACACCGCGATCACGTGCGCCAGGTCGATTCCGGCGCCGGGCGCGCGCAGGGCCGCGCGCAACGCGAAATTGCCGCCCAGCGAAAAACCCACCAGTGCCACCGGGCGGGTCGGATAAAGCCGCTGGACCTCACCCAGTGCACCGACCACTTCGTCGATGAGGCACGAATGGAAGATGCCGGGATTCAGCGCATGGGTGTCGCCGTGGTCGCGGAAATTGAGGCGAAACACGTCCCATCCTTCCTCCAGCAGTCGCGCGCCTGTCTGCAACAAATACGTGGAACGCGTGCTGCCTTCCCAACCATGGAACAACACGACCAGACCCCGCGCCTGCGCGGCGACGTTCTGCGCCGTGCGGCAACCGGTGAGGCGCACGCCGTCGCCGCAGTCCAGCATCACCCATTCGGCCTCGCGTTCGAGGCGGCGCGTACGCGCTCCGCGCAGGCAGCGGCGCAATGAACTCGAGGCCAGCATCGACTGCACATGCGGACTGCGCAGCCACCACGAGGGCCGGAAATCGTCATCGGCCGTGGGCGTCATGCAGCGATTCCCAGCACCTGTGCAATTTCGGCCCGCGCGGTTTCGGCCATTCGGCGGCGGCCACCTTCCGGATCGAATGGCACCGGCCTGAGGAAATGCACTTCGGCGGTCAGCGAACGCGTCGACAGCACGCGGGCCACGTTGTGCAGGAAACTTTCGCCACGCGTGAACAAAATGTCCGGCGCGGGCGCCCCGTTGCGCAAGTACCTCAACGCGACCGGCTGCACCGGGGCGGCCGCATCCAGCGCCGCCTGCAGGATGCGTGCATGGAATACTTTCAGGGTGCCGGCCGGCGCCGTGCCGCCTTCGGGAAACGCGGCGATGCTGCGGCCCGCGCGCAGGCGATCGCTCATCACCGCCATCACCTGCGCCAGCGAATCGGTGCTGCCGCGCTGGTGGAAGATCGTGCCGCCGCGCCGCGCCATCCAGCCCACCAGCGGCCAGCGCCCGATCTCGGCCTTGGCCACGAAGTCGGCCGGACGGATCGCATGCAGCACGCTGATGTCCATCCACGAGCCATGGTTGGCGACGAACATCACCGGGTCGTGCAGCGGTTCGCCCACGCGCTTGACGCGCACGCCGAAGCAGCGCAGGAACAGCCGCGACCAGTTGCGCAGCAAGGCCACGCCCGCGGTGCCGGGTTTCGGGCCGTGCGGCAACAGGAAGATGCCGAGCAGGCATCCCCCCAATACCACCAGCAGCAACAGCGGCAGACGCCACACGCAACGCAACGACCCCAAGAGATTTCCGCCCGGCGTTGCCGCCGCGCGCTCCGCACCTTCATCGAAGACGTTACTTTAACGTGAGTTCACCATCACGGGCATCCCGGCGGGGTTCGGCTTACACTGGGCGCATGCGAACGAGGACTGCACCATGAACACCACGCCGCGCCGCGTCGAGCACCAGCAAACCGACCGCGGCTACATCCCGGTTTACACGACGGAAACCGTCGAACAGCCGTGGAGCCAGTACACCCGTACCGAACACGAAGTGTGGGCCACGCTGTTCCGGCGTCAACGCGAAGTGCTGAAGGGCCGTGCCTGCAACGAGTTCCTGGAAAACCAGGAGCGCTTCGGCATGACGTCCGACGCGATTCCCAGGTTCGACGACCTGAACAAGGTGCTGAAGGCCGGCACCGGTTGGGAAATCGTCGGGGTCGAGGGCCTGCTGCCCGAGCTGACCTTTTTCGACCACCTCGCCCACCGCCGCTTCCCGGTGACCTGGTGGATCCGGAAGCCGGAGCAACTCGACTACCTTTCCGAGCCCGATCTGTTCCACGACCTGTTCGGCCACGTGCCGATGCTGCTGAACCCGGTGTTCGCCGATTACGTGCAGGCCTATGGCCGCGGCGGCGTCAAGGCGCACGGCATCGACGCCGACGCGCTGATGAACCTGACGCGCCTGTACTGGTACACGGTGGAGTTCGGGCTGATCAATACGCCCGATGGCGTGCGCATCTACGGCTCCGGCATCGTCAGTTCCAAGGGCGAGTCGATCTACTGCCTCGAATCGAATTCCCCCAACCGGGTCGGTTTCGACCTCGAGCGCATCATGCGCACCCGCTACAAGATCGACACCTACCAGCAGACCTACTTCGTGATCGACAGCTTCCAGCAGCTGATGGACGCGACCGAGCCGGATTTCACCCCGATCTACGCACGCCTGAAGGAACTGCCCGCACTACCCGCCGCCGAAGTGCAGGCCGGCGATCGGGTGATCCACCGTGGCACCGGCGAAGGCTGGGTCCAGACCGACGACGTGTAGGGGAGTTGCCGGACCCGGCTCCCGGATCAGGATTTCTCGCGCAGCCGATGGCTGTCTGCAGCCGTCAGGTCAAGGCCGTAAACGCGTTTCAGGTCGGCAATCTTTTTCAGCGTTGCGGGCGAAAACGGCGGTCTGTTTTCGAGTGCATGCAATGCCATGCCTTCCAGCAGGTCGCCCAGCGACAGGTCGAGCGATTCGGCAAGCCCCTTCAGTACCTTGAGCAGGCGCTTTTCCAGCCGCACGCCGGTTTGCACGCGCTCGACCGGTACGGCGGCTCGATCCTTGTGTTTTGCGGCAGCCATGGACGCACCCGGCAGATGAGCATCCCTCCAAGCATCGCACATCCTTGACCGTCCATCGACATCCGGGTACATTTGTACCAAGATAACAAACACACCAAACATGAAGTGGTCCTGGCTCGTCTGCATCACGCTGTTCGTCCCATTCGTCTGGAGCGGCCCGACCATGGCTTCGCCACCGCGATCCAACAGCCGGCATTTCCATCTCGACGCGCCGTGCGCGCAGGTTTTCCCGCTGTTCACCGCCGAGGGCGAAAAGGACTGGGCGCCGGGCTGGAATCCGGAGATGCTGAGCGGCGACACCTCGCGCGGATCGGTATTCCGCACGAACCACCCCGGATCCGAAACGGTCTGGATCGTGACCGACTATCGACCCCTACACTACAAGGTGAGCTATGCGCGTATCGCCCAGGGCTCCAACATGGGGCTGGTCGATGTCGCGTGCCGCGAGGATTCAGGCGGTTCGACGGTCACCGTGCGCTACACTCTGACGGGTCTGGACAAGCAGGGCGACGATTTCGTGCGGGAGTTCCTTTCCGACCCGCATTACACGCGTTTCATCAAAGAATGGCGCGCGACGATTTCCGCGCTGCTCAGCGGGAAGGACGCTTCACCGCACTGACTTCCAGCACCTGCGCGATGCGTTCGCCGTTCCAGCGATAGATCAGGTGCTTGCCCTGCACGCACGGCGAGGCGAGATCGGGGTAGAACAGCGCCGCGCATTCGCCGCCCTTGCAGCGCACGCTGTCGTAGGCGATGCCGTTCGATCCTCCTCGGCACAACGTCGTGCCCAGCTTGCGCGATGCCGTGTAGTCGTCCGGCTCGTGTTCGGCCTTCCAGCCGCCACGGATGTCATGCAGCGAGCCGTGCACGCCGGTGACATAGCAACGCATCGTGACGTCGATCGGCGGTTCCTTCGTCGCCCTGAAAAACTGCTCGCGGTGGTACACGGTTTCCTCGACGGCGGTCTCGAATTCGTGCGCGAGGTACAGCACACCGTAGCTGCCGTCGGAAAACCGGCTGCCTTCCGGATTGAGATGCGTGAACGCGGCCATCAGCGGCGTCGTGCCCGGCCCGCTGACGCGATGCGCCTGCGGCACGTTGGACAACTCGCCCCATTCCTCGCGCAGGCGCGCATTGGTCAGCGATTCGATCCGGTACAGCGCATCCAGATCCCGCGGCTCGGCGATCGCATCGAATACGCCGACCGGGGGAAACCGGCTCGGCACGATGCGGTAGGCGCGCTGCCAGCGCATGCGGTGGACGGGTGGGTCGGGAGAGGGCATGGCAAGAGTATCCGCGCGCCGCTTCTCTCGATGCGAGATCGTGGCGGACGAAGCAGGTTTTCGTCGCCATTCCGGAGGCCGCGCAGGGGCAATCGCCGGAATGACGAGTGAAATTCAAGGCGCTGGATTCAACCCCGTTGCGCGTCGAGGTATTGCCGCACGACGAACAGGTCGGCGACGTTGCCGGACAACATCCGTTCCAGCGCGCTCTTGCCGCCGAACGTGGGCGCGTCATTGGGTTTGCGCAGCCACGCATCGGCGCGATCGGGCTGGGGGAACAGGATCGCCAGCGCCTTGAAGATGCCCAGCAGATAACTGACGCGCTCCAGCGTGTCGCGCGACAGCGCGCCGTCGCGTTCGCGTTTCCATTTGTAAAAGGTCGATTCAGGCGGATCACCCAGCAGCTTGCGCTGATCCGCCACGCGCAGCTTCCAGCGCTCGGCCAGGCTGAAGAACGCGCGCAACGCGGGACCCGCAAGCGCCGGACCGGCCACGCCGTCCATGCCGCGGGGGTCTTCGATGCGTTCGACGTGTTGCTTCATAGCAGTTTCTCCATGAAGTTCACGATCAATTTACTTCATATCGAGAGTAAGCGCAATCCGCGGCCGGCAGCCTCATTCGATCCGCTGGCGCGGCACGCCGGCGTGGGCGAGATAAGCCTCCAACCCGCGCTCGATCGTTTCGGGAAAGATCTCTCCCGTCGCGACGAACTGCATGCGGTCGGGACGGAAGTTGCGGAAGCCATGCCGCAAACGGCACCAGGCGCCAAGGGTCCAAACCGCGCCCCAGCACGCCAGGCAGAGCGGCTCGACTTCGCGCGTGCTGGTGCTGCCGTCCGCATCGCGATACTCCAGTTTCAGCACGCGACGCGCGGAAATGGCTTCGTGCAACGCATCGACGATGCCGGACTTGGCCTCGTACCAGCGTTGCGGCACGAACACGCGCGACCGCTCGGCACGACCGCGCAATTCCGCCGGCAGCACCGCATCGATCTTCAGCATCGCCGATTGCGCGCCACGCGTCAGCCGTTCGCCCGCAAAGGCGCGCACGAAGCGCGCGCCGACCACCAGCGATTCAAGTTCCTCGGCGGTGAACATCAGCGGCGGGATGTCCGAACCCTTGCGCAGCAGATAGCCGACGCCGGCTTCGCCCTCGATCGCGACACCCGAGGTTTGCAAGTCCGAAACGTCGCGATACACGGTGCGCAGCGAAACGCCGAGGCTGTCGGCCAGCCGCCGCGCCGGCAGCGCAGTGCGGCGCCCCTGCAGGGCATGGATGATCAGGAACAGTCGATCGGCGCGGCGCATCCGCAGCTTTTATCACAACCGCGATCGCAGGAAGTGCGACGATCATCGTCCGCGGTGCGTCGTCGTGCAGCGGACGCAGGGTCGCCGCGCCGATCAGCCCGCCAACCCCATCTCCGCCGCCAGTGCCGCATCGGCCTCGATCGCGCGTTGCTCGGCCGGACGCGCCATCACGCGCGCGATGTAATCGGCGATCGGCGGCGTCGCCTCGACCATCCCGAAGCCGGTGACCCAGCGCAACGCATTGCCCCACAGCACGTCGGCCGCGCTGAAGCGCTCGCCGAGGATCCACGGGCCGGGCTGCAACGCCTGCGTGATCGCATTGAGCGTGGTGTCGAAATCGGCATACGGCGACTGCGCGCGCGGCGCTGGATCGCGCTTCATCGCGCGATCACCGATGGCGGGTTCGAAGCAGGCCGCGTAGAACACCAGCCAGCGCACGTACGTGCCGCGCTGTGGATCATCCAGCGCCGGCGCCAGGTTGGCTTGCCGGAATGCATCGGCGAGGTAGATGTAGATCGCCACGGTTTCGGTGACCAGCGCACCCTTGTGACGGATGGCCGGCACCTTGCCCATCGGGTTGATGGCCATGTACTCGGGCGCGAGTTGCTCCTGCTTGCGAAAGTCGAGCACCCGCAATTCGTAATCGACGCCCAGCTCTTCCAGCAATGCGCGCGTCATGGCCGCGCGGCTGTGCGGATTGTGGAACAGCACGAGTTCGGATCGGGATGAAGCATTCATGGGCTTATTCCTGACGTGGGATAAAGGAGATGTGACCGGGATGGCCCGCCGAGGTTCGGCTGCGCGGGCTGTCTTGGCTAGGCGGCCAGCATTTCGTCCAGTTCGCGCGCCTGCTGCGCGGCCAGCGCGTCATCCAGGTCGAAGGCGCGCCGCACGGCGGGTCGTGCCTGCACCCGCCCGGCATAGTCGCGAAACACCGGCCAGTCGGGCACCAGGCTGGACGTCAGTCCGTGGCTCAGCGCACCGCCCCACAGCACGTCGGCCGCGCTGAAGCGTTCACCCAGCAGCCACGGACCCTGTTCCAGTTGTTCGGCCAGCACGTGCATCACGCTGCCGTAGTCGCCGTAGCCGCATTGCAGCGGCGGCACCGCTTCGCGCTTGTGGGCAAAATCCACCGTCGCCGGCTCGAAGCAGGAACCGTAGAACACCATCCAGCGCAGATAGGCACCCCGCAACGGATCGCCCACGGACGGCGCGAACTTCTTCTCCGGGTACAGGTCGGCGAGATACATCAGGATCGCCGCCTGTTCGGTGATCAGCACGTTCCCGTGGCGGATCGCCGGCACCTTGCCCATCGGATTGATCGCCAGGTAATCGGGCGTGCGTTGCTCGCCGGTTTTCAGGTTCAACGCGACCAGGTCATACGGCGCGCCCAGTTCCTCCAGCATCGCGCGGACAATGCCCGAGCGGCTGTGCGGCGCATGGAAGAAGGCCACGGGTGAATACGCATTCACCGGCGGACTTCCTGATGGACTGCGGACAAAAAACGGAACCGGAACGGCCGGCGTGGCAGCCGTGCGTGACGGATCCGCCATGGACGGTGGCAGGGCTTCGATGAGCGCGCGGTACTGCGCGGCCGGCCGGTAGGCGTCGAGCAACTTCGATAACCAGGTATGCATGCGGAGACTCCTTTCGGTTTGCCGGCACAGCATGCGGCCGCACTGCTGACAACGTGCTGTCAGCAGCGGCTGGCTTTGCCCTGCAAGGGCCGGGACAATGCGCGTACCCCGTCTGGATGCCGGCCATGAAACCCGACCTGCAAAAACCCGTTTCGTTGACCCAGTACCTCACCGAAGAACGCCGCGCGGGTTACGGCGACACCGACCTGATCCAGTTGCTGGAAATCGTGGCGCGCGCCTGCAAGCGCATCGCGGTGGCGACCGGCAAGGGCGCGCTGGGCGGCGTGCTGGGCGAAGCCGGCACGGGCAACATCCAGGGCGAGGCGCAGAAGAAACTGGACGTGATTTCCAACGAAATCCTGCTGGACGCCAATGCCTGGGGCGGCCACCTCGCCGCCTGCGCGTCGGAGGAAATGGAGCATCCCCAGCAGATTCCCGACGCGTATCCCCGCGGCGGTTACCTGCTGCTGTTCGATCCGCTGGACGGCTCCAGCAACATCGACGTCAACATTTCGGTCGGCACCATCTTTTCGGTGCTGAAGCGCCCCGGCGGTCATCGCGGCCCGGTCGACACCTCGGAGTTCCTGCAGCCGGGCACCAATCAAGTCGCCGCGGGTTACGTCGTGTACGGTTCGTGCACGCTGCTGGTACTCACCCTCGGCCACGGCACCCACGTATTCACGCTGGACCGCGAAGCCGGCAGCTTCATCCTCACCCGGCGCGACGTGCAGATCCCGGAAGACACTTCCGAATTCGCGATCAACATGTCCAACCAGCGCTTCTGGGAACCGCCGATGCAGCGCTACATCGCCGACTTGCTGGCCGGCAAGGAGGGCCCGCGCGGGCGCGATTTCAACATGCGCTGGGTGGCCTCGATGGTCGCGGACGTGCACCGCATCCTCACCCGCGGCGGCATCTTCAGCTATCCGCTGGATTCGAAGATCAAGGCCAAGGGCGGCAAATTGCGCCTGATGTACGAAGCCAACCCGATGAGCTTCATCGTCGAACAGGCCGGCGGCGCGGCCAGCACCGGGCGCGGGCGGATCATGGAAGTGCAACCCGAAGGCCTGCACCAGCGCGTGCCGGTGATCCTGGGATCAAGGAACGAGGTGGAAGCGGCGGTGCAATACCACACGAACGCGTAGATGGACGAACGCCTGGGTTGGGCTGGGCGTAACGAAGCCCAACGCGACCTCGCGCCATCGTTGGGTTCCTCCGCAAGAAACCGGAGTCAGTCCAACCTGCGTGCGCCTACACTCTTCCCGTCACCGGGATCAACGCACCGGTGATTGCCGATGCCCGGTCGGACAACAGGAACACGATCACGTCGGCCAGTTGGGAAGGTTTCACCCATTTGTCGAAATCGGCCTTCGGCATGTCGTGGCGGTTGGGCGGCGTGTCGATGATCGAGGGCAGCACGGCGTTGACCGTGATGCCTCGTGGCTTCAACTCCTCGGCCAACGCCTCGGTGAATCGCATCACGCCGGATTTCGACGCGGCGTAGGCCCCCATCCCGGCGCCGGCCTTCAATGCCCCCGCCGCGCCGATGTTGACGATGCGCCCGCCGTCGGACAGATGGGCCAGTGCGGCCTTGCTGGCCGCCACCGCGGTGCGGAGGTTGACGCGATACAGCAGGTCCCAGGTTTCGGCGCCACCGTCGGCCAGGGTTTCGAAACGAAACGTGCCCGCGATGTTGACCAGCGCGTCGAGTCCGCCCATCGCCGCGGCCGCCTTGTCGAGCGCGGCTTGCGCCTGATCCGCATCGGCCAGGTCGACGCCGCCGAAGCACCCGGCCGCGCCCGGTTCGATGCCTGCTGGCGGCGCGTCTGCGCGGTCAATCGCCGCGACCCTGGCACCAGCCCCCAGCGCGGTTTGCACCACTGCCGCTCCCAATGAACCGAACGCGCCCGTGATTGCGATGCGTTTGCCCGCGAGTGACATGGCAACTCCTCCTGGTCGAAGCGAACGGCAAGCATATAGCGCGACGATGCGGCGGGTGAAATGCACCGCGCTCCCGTCCGGTCCCGTTCGGGAGTAAGCTCGCGGCGTTGGCGAGCCCCCGGAGCGTGCCATGGCCAGCATCCCCGACGACGCGATCCGCCGAACAGCGCCCGACGAGGCGCCACGGCCGCGCACGACCACGCGCGTGGTCTATCGCCATACCTTGCCCCTGCGGATCATGCACTGGATCAACGCGATCTGCCTGCTGATCCTGCTGGGCAGCGGCTTGCAGATCTTCAATGCGCACCCATCGCTGTATTGGGGCCAGCGCTCGACCTTCGACCGGCCCTGGCTGAGCCTCGACGCCATCCGCACGCACGACGGAAAGCTGCACGGCGTCACCACGCTCGGCGCACACCGTTTCGACACCACGGGCTGGTTCGGCGTATCCAGGATGGATGGCCGGCCGACCGTGCGCGGCTTTCCAGCGTGGGCCACGATTCCCGGTCCGCAGTGGCTGGCGATGGGCCGCGCGTGGCATTTCTTTTTTGCCTGGTTGTTCGTGATCAATGGCGCGTGCTTCGTCGCCTATGCACTTTGGACGCGGCACCTGACGCGCGACCTGGTGCCGACGCGGCGCGACTGGCGCGGGATCGGCCGTTCGATCATCGACCATGCGCTGCTGCGGCATCCGAGGGGTGAAGCCGCGCTGCGCTACAACGTGCTGCAGCGGGTCGCCTACCTCGTGGTGATCTTCGGGCTGGGCGGCGGCGTGGTGTTGATGGGCCTGGCGATGTCGCCGCGCATGGACAGCGTGCTGGGTTGGCTGGTGGATGCGGTCGGCGGCAGGCAGTCGGCGCGCAGCATCCACTTCCTGTTCGCGATGGGCTTCATTGCGTTTTTCCTGATCCACATCTTCGAAGTGATCGTGACCGGCGTCGGCAACAATTTGCGCTCGATCATCACTGGGCGCTATGCCATCGAAACGGAGCCACGCAATGAAGCTGATCAATAGACGCCGCCGTTTCCTGCGCGACGCGCTGGCCCTGACCGGTGCGGTGGCACTGGGCGGATGCGACAAGCTGTCGGAAACCGACTGGGCACCCCAGGTACTGGACGGCGCAACGGGCTTGAGCCATGCCGCGCAGCGCGCGCTGTCGCGCGACGCGATGGCGCGCGAATATGGCGAAGCCGACATTTCCCCGGTATTTCGCGCCAACGGCAGTATCCACCCGCAGTCGGCCGAATATCGCGCGCTCGCCGCCGGCGGATTCCGCGACTACCGGCTGGGCGTGGGTGGACTCGTCGCGCATCCCTTGTCGCTGTCGCTGGATGACCTGCGCGCGCTTCCGAGCCGCACCCAGATCACGCGCCACGACTGCGTGGAAGGCTGGAGCGTGATCGGCAAGTGGACGGGCGTGCAGCTGTCGCACGTCCTGAAACTGGCGCAGCCGGCGAAGCAGGCCCGCTACGTGGTGTTCCGCTGCTACGACACGATGGACGACGGCAGCGAATACTACGAGTCGCTGGGTTTCGACGACGCGTACCACCCGCAGACCCTCCTCGCGTGGGAACTCAACGGCAAGACGCTGCCGATCCCGAATGGCGCGCCGCTGCGCCTGCGCGTGCCGCGCCAGCTCGGATACAAGATGGCGAAGTACCTGCGCCGCATCGACCTGGTCGATTCCTTCAAATCAATCGAAGGCGGGCGCGGCGGCTACTGGGAAGACCAGGGCTATCAGTGGTACGCCGGGATCTAGCTTGCCCGGTGCCAGCGACGCTCGTGCCGCCAATGCCGTGCGCGCTTGATGATCCAGCGCGACGCGAACGGCAGCACCGCCAGCAGCGTCAGTGATACGACCATCGACAGCGACACCAGCTCGCGCGCGGACCGCGCCTGTGCAATGCGGGTACCGGCGTTCACGTACACCGCGGTGCCGACCAGCATCCCGAGTTGCGTCACCCAGTAATACGTCCATACCCGCATGTGGGTCAGGCCCATCAGCAGATTGACGATGAAAAAAGGAAAGATGGGCACCAACCGGATGTTCAGCAGGTAGAACGCACCGTCGCGCTCGATGCCGGCATCGATCTTGTGCAGCCGGTGCGCAAACCGGCGGCGGACCGCATCCTTGAACACGAAACGGGACGCCAGCATCACCAGCGTGGCACCGATCGCGGAACCGAACGACATCAGTACGGTGCCTTCGAACAAGCCGAAGATCGCGCCCGCTGCCAACGTCATGACGGTCAGCAGCGGCAGCGACAACAGCACGACGGCGATCAACAGGCCCAGGAATGCGAACGCCAGCCGCCAGGGATGGGTGACCTGTTCCACCAGCAACCATTCACGGCTGCGCTGCAGCGTCGCGAAATCGAGATGGTGTTCGGCACCCGTGAGGAAAAATGCGATCACCGCTCCCAGTGCGATCAACACCAGGATGCCGCGCAGCAGCCATCGCCATCGTTCGCCGGACAACATGGCGTCCAGCATGCGCGACAGGATGTGAACAGTGCGTGCGGCCCTTTACCGCCTGCCACCCGTCGGTGCAGCATGGCGCGACTCGCCGGGAACGCCCTTGACCGCCACCACTTCCTTGCTGGACCGCCTTCGACGCGATCGCCTGCTGCAGGCGCTGTTGCTGCTGGCACTCGCCCTCGCGATTTTCGATCCGCGCGCGCCGCGCGAATACCTGCGCTGGCTGGATCCCGCCACGCTCGCCGGGCTGTGCGGTTTGCTGATCGTTGCGCAGGGAGTGGTCGCGAGCGGCCACGTGCAGCGGTTCGCGTTGCACCTGGTTGCGCGCCTGCATGACGTGCGCACCCTCGCGTTCGCGCTGGTGCTGCTGGCGGCCGCGCTCGCAACGGTACTGACCAACGACGTCGCGCTGTTCCTGGTGGTGCCGCTGACGCTCGCGGTCGACCGCATCGCACGGGTACCGCGCCAGCGGCTGGTGATTTTCGAGGCACTGGCGGTGAACGCGGGTTCGGCGTTCAGCCCGATCGGCAATCCGCAAAACCTTCTGCTTTGGCAGCACTCGGGATTCGGCTTTCCGGCTTATGTCGCCGCGCTGGCGCCCACCGCCGCGGTCCTGTTGATCGTGCTGCTGGTGGCGTGCTTTTTCGCCTTTCCGGCCGCCCCGCTGCAACTCGACGCATCGCGGGTCGATGCTGCGCCCTCCCTCGACACGCCACTGTTCGCGGGCTCGATCTTGCTGCTGGCCGCCATGGTCGCGGCGATGCAATGGGGGCTCGCGGTGCCCGCGGCGCTGGCCATGACCGCGATCGCCGCGTTTTTCCCGCGGGTACTTGCCGGCGTCGACTGGCTGCTGCTGGTGACCTTTGCGGCGATGTTCGTGGGCCTGGGCCACCTCGCCGCGCTGCCGGCGGTGCAGGCGCACGTCGGCATGCTGGCATGGCACGATTCGCGCGTCACGTTCGCGGGCGGCGTCGTGCTTTCCCAGATCATCAGCAACGTGCCGGCCGCGGTGGCGCTACAGCACTACGCCCCGGACCGCGCGCTGCTCGCGTCCGCGGTCAATGTCGGCGGATCCGGCTTGATGATCGGTTCGCTGGCCAACCTGATCGCGTTGCGGCTCGACGGCAGCCGCGGGATCGGCTGGCGGTTCCACGCGTGGTCGATCCCGTATCTGGTCGTCACCGCGACCCTGGTGGCTTTCCTGGTGGTGCGGTGATTCGCCGATCGCGGGAGCGCCTTCGTGCCGATCTCCGCTTCGGCGGGCACGGCGCTGCCCACCGTGGCAGGGCGGTGGCGGCCGCCCTGCCCTTGCCCGCCATTCTCACTTCACCGGCACCATCAGGTGCTGATAGGGCGTCCCCGCCCACATCACGTAGGGCATCGACGTGTTCGGGCTGACGTCCTTCGGATACATGTCGTAGAACGACGGGTCGGCGCCGACGATCATCACGTGCGCTCCGGTCTCGACCCAGTGGTTGTTCGCCGCCGGCTTGGTGGCGTATGGATCGGTGTTGCTGGCGTCGGTGCCGCCCTGCAGCATGTACATGAAGCCGAACT
>JBIQLN010000028.1:0-38858 GCA_044464225.1 Rhodanobacter sp.
GTGCCGGGCATCGGCCTGTCGCCGGACAAGATGCTGCTCGGCCGCGCCTTCGCCTACGCCGATGCGCAACGCAACCGGATTGGCACCAATTTCCACCAGTTGCCCGTCAACCAGCCGAAGGTGCCGGTGAACACGTACATGTTCGACGGCCAGATGGCGTACCACCACAGCGGCAACGCGCCGGTGCACGCGCCCAACAGCGGCGGGCGGCCGTGGGCCGACGATACCGGGCCGGTCGAAGACGGCTGGGAAGCCGACGGCGAGATGGTCCGCAGCGCCTACGCCCTGCACGCCGAAGACGACGACTTCGCCCAGCCCGGCGCGCTGGTGCGCGAGGTGTTCGATGATGGCCAGCGCGAAGCGCTGGTCGAGCAGGTCGCCGGCAGCCTGCTCGGTGGTGTGCGCAGCCCGGTGCTGGAACGCGCATTCGAGTACTGGAAGAACATCGACGCCGAGGTCGGCCGGCGGATCGAACGAAAGGTTCGGGAAGGCGGCGCAGCGGAACCGGCGGAAGGGATGGGCGAGGG
Organism: Rhodanobacter sp.; assembly: GCA_044464225.1. Lineage (GTDB taxonomy): Bacteria > Pseudomonadota > Gammaproteobacteria > Xanthomonadales > Rhodanobacteraceae > 66-474. The sequence continues at coordinate 528 of JBIQLN010000028.1, forward strand.
CTGAGGAAGCCCTGATCCCGACTCGTCACCCCGGCGCAAACTGGATCCACCGGCCTTCGAAGTCGCGGGTCCACAGCGATTGCTGCGGACCCGCAGTCGTTACAGCCTGCGCAAAACCATCCGATGGCTTACGCCGCTGCCGCTTTAGCAGGCGCGCGGCGGGCAAGCCACCTGTCCAGGCTCCATGCCCCCGGCCCATGCGCTGCAAGCACGAGGAAGCCGCCTGCCACGCCCAGTTCCGCCAGGAACACGATCTGGTTTTCGGCGGTCATCGGCATGTGGAACAGCAGCAGTGCGAGGAGCGTGAACCCGGCCAGCAGCAGCGAGGCGATCCGGGTGTGCCAGCCGAGCAGGACCATGAGGCCGCCGCCGATCTCGAGCACTATCACGAGTGGCAACAGCATCCCCGGCACGCCGTTCGCGGCCATGTAGGCGGCCGTGCCGGCGTAGCCGCCGATCTTGCCGTAGCCGGCAATCAGGAACAGCAGGACCAGGAACAGCCGGCCGAGCAGGTCGGTACCGTTGGTGAGCGTTTTCATGTGGAATCTCCGGTTGTGGAATGGATCGAGGGATGTACGTGTCACCGGCCTACGACGCCGGCGCGAGATCGAACAACAACACTTCGCTGGGCTCGAAGGCCCGGATGTCCAGGGCATCAGGTGCCGTGGCCCACGATGCAGCGTCGCCAGACTGCAGCTCGCGGTCATCCACCAGGACACGCCCCTTGGCGACGTGCAGCCACAGCGAACGTCCAGCGTTCGGGCGAAACGAAACACTTGCGCCCGGGGACACACGGCTCGCGTACAGGTTCACGTCCTGGTGGACCTTGATGGATCCGTCGCGGCCGTCACGGGATGCGATCAGGTGCAAGCGGTCCTCCAGGTCGGCGGGCGCAAACGCCCGCTGTTCGTAGGAGGGTGCGAGCCCTTCGCGCTCGGGCAGCAGCCAGATCTGCAGGAAGTGCACGGGCTCGCTCGCGGATGCATTGAATTCCGAATGCGTGACGCCGGTGCCCGCGCTCATGCGCTGCAATTCGCCCGGACGGATCACGCCGTGCGTACCCATGCTGTCCCGGTGCTCGAGCGCGCCGTCGAGCACCCACGACAGGATTTCCATGTCGCGGTGCGAATGCGCGCCGAAGCCCTGGCCGGGCTGGACGCGGTCTTCATTGATGACGCGCAGGGCGCCGAAACCCATGTGGGCCGGGTCGTAGTAGTTGCCGAAGGAAAACGTGTGGCGGCTGTCGAGCCAGCCCAGTCGGGACTGGCCACGTTCCCCGGCGGATCGGATGGTGTTCATGATTGGAAGCTCCGTTTCGACATGCGTCCACCTTATTCGTGAGCCGCAAACGTGGGTAGACTCCGGATGTCGAACCCGGTGTTCGGGAAAACCGAACACCGGGAGGCACGGGAGCCCGTTTCCGTGGACTACAACCTGGCTGACATCCGCGCGTTCGTGCAGGTCGTCGACGACGGCAGCATCACTGCCGCCGCCGTCCGCTTGGGAGTCGCCAAATCGAGCCTCAGCGCGCGCATCACCCGCCTCGAGCAGGCGCTGCACACGCAGTTGCTGCAGCGCTCCGCCCACGGCGCCGCCGTGACGGACGCGGGGCGGAGATTCCATGCGCGGATGGTCGAACTGCTCGGAAGCATCCAGCAGGCCGCGGACGAGGCCGCGGGTGGCGATGGCGCGCTCGCGGGCAACCTCCGGGTCACGGCGCCGGTGACCTTCGGCGCCCAATACTTGGGCCGCGCCGTTTTCGGGTTCGTGGCACGCCATCCTCATCTCGAGATCACGCTGAATCTCGAAGACCGTTACGTCGACCTCGCGAGCGAGGGCTTCGATCTCGGAATCCGGATCGGGCGGTTGGCGGATTCGTCACTGATGGCGCGGCGCATCGCGCGCAGCCCGCGCGTGCTTTGCTGCAGCCCCGCCTACGCGGCGGAGCACGCGCTGCCGAAACGGATCGAGGACCTCCAGCGGCATTCCTGCATCGCGTATGGCAATGCGAGTTCTACGCCGTTCTGGCAGTTCGCGCCGGCGCGGCGCGGCGGCGAGCCACGCCAGGTCGCGGTGCGCGGCCGCGTCTATACCAACAGCGGCGAGGGCATGCGCGAGGCGGCCATGGCCGGCCTCGGCTTGGCCATCCTGCCGCTGTTCATCGCCGGACCGGCGCTCGCGGCGGGGCAATTGCAGGTCGTGCTGCCGCGTACGCCGCCCACCGAGGACGCAATCCATGCGGTCTATCCGCCCACGCGTTACGTCAGTCGTGCCGTACGCCAGTTGATCGACACACTCGTGGAGCGGTTCCGCGAATTCGAATGGTCGAAGTGAATCGGGCAACGCCCGATTCGGCGCATCGCGGTTGCGTCGCGCTCAGCGGACCAACCGCAGGCGTGCGACTTGCGGACGCGCAACGCGGACCGGCTTCTTGTAGTGCTGCGCTTCCAGGTCTTCGAGGACGATATCCCACGCGTCCATCCCGAGCCAGGTCGGCCTCAGATCGTCCAGCACGTCTTCTTCCTCAACGCGGCGGTGCTGAAGGCGCGCGAGATGGCTCAGCACGCGTTCGATTTGCCTGGCGTCGATCCCCGTTTCCATTGCACCCCTCCCGTCTGGCGCTCGCTTGCGCAAGGAAGCAGCGTGCAACTGCTGTGCCAGTTTCGAATCGACAAGCCCACGCAGCAGCGGCGTGATTGAAGCAATGTGAGCCAGGTCACACAACGGTGCGTCACGGTTCCGTGGCGGGCTTGAAATTGCGTTGCAGGAATTCGTAGCGCGCAGCATTCCGATCGATGATGGTATGGGTATGGGTATCGATCACCTGGCGCAGCAGGCCGCCGTCCTTCGATGCCGCCGCGGGCCAGTGCGGCAGGCCGGGGCCATTCGGGTTTCCGGTCTTGATGAAGTTGGCGAAGTAGCCTTCCATCGTGGCGGATGTTTCGTGGTCTTCGGCAGTCCACGCGTAAACGTGGTTGGTCGCGAGGTTGCCGAGCGCGTATTCGATTTCGCCGCTGTGCACAGCGCCCGGGTCCGGCCCGGCACTGCGGTCGCGTTTGGCCGGGCGGGCCTTGGCGAAGTAGTAGTAATACACCGGCGCATTCCCGGTGCTGCGCTGCAGACGCATCCAGCGCCAGGTCGCGAGGGCGATGAACTCGTCGCCGGCCAGTGCCGTGCCGGATGCTTTCACCTCGGCCTCGTCGCGGCCGGGGTACAGCTTCAAGGCTTCGTCGGCGCGCTTGCCGAACTGCTGCGTCACGACGGCACGGTAGTTGGCCGGTGTCGGCGCCTTGCCGTCGAGCAGGTTGGTGTATGAACCCTCTTCGGAATTGGAACCGACCAGCAGCGGGATGTGCGCCTGTTCGCCGGCTTCGTAGATCGCCGCCGGCGCGTGCGGCAGCAACCAGCCGTCGATGTCGAGCCCGAAATGCGGCACGCCCTTGTCACCGCAGGCGTCGAGCAGGGTAGCCGCCGGCATCGCGCGCAACTGCGCCAGCGACTCCGCGCCGACGTGATGCCGGAACGCTTCACCCTCGCGTTCGGCGCTGGCCCGCGGCTGCGGCGCGAGGTTGGCGAGCACCGCGCCGCTTTCGCCGATCGCGCGCTGCATCAAACCCTTCGAGAGCGGCGAGGCCATCAGCGCGGACACCGACATCGACCCGGCCGATTCGCCGCCGATGGTGACCGCGTCCGGGTTGCCGCCGAACGCCGCGATGTTGCGGTGGACCCACCGCAGCGCCGCGACCTGGTCGAGCAGGCCATAGTTGCCGGTGGCGTGCTGCGGCGATTCGGCCGCCAGCGCCGGAAGGGCAAGGAAACCGAACACGTCGAGGCGGTAGTTCACGGTGACCACGACGATGCCGCGCTGCGCCAGGCTGGCGCCGTCGTAGCGGAACTCGGAACCGTCCCCCGCGAGGAAACCGCCGCCGTAGAAATACACCAGCACCGGCAGGTGTTTGCCCCTCGCATCCGCCGGCGTCCACACGTTGAGATACAGGCAGTCTTCGCCCATGCCGTTGGAGCGGAACTTCATGTCGCCGAACAACGGGCGCTGCATGCAGCGCGGGCCGAAACGATCGGCCTTGCGCACACCCTTCCATGCCGCGGCCGGCTGCGGCGGCTTCCAGCGCAACGCACCCGTCGGCGGCGCGGCGTAGGGAATACCCTTGAACTCGTCCAGCCCGATGGCGCCATTGCGGACGCCCGAGAGCCGGCCCGTATCGATCTGCACCGTCGGCGGTGTCTCGGCCGCCGTCGCAGACGGCGCATGCGGGGCGGACATCAAAACGGCGACGATGCTGAGCGCGCGCCCGGTGGCGGTCATGGCCTCAAACCTTGTCATGGATGGTCAATGCGAGCCAGGCGCCAGCAGGAAGGTCATGGGGATCGCCAGTCGCGCCGCCCAGTACTTCTCGCTGTGTTCGGCGCCCGCGAACACACGGCTTTCGAAATGATCGCCGGTCCAGCCCTTCGCCTGCAGCACCCGATCGACGCGTCGCTGGAACGGTGCATAGTACGCGTCCAGCGTGCGCGTGCCGTGATCGAAGTAGATCCTGTGGCCGGCCGGCGACGGGAAGTGTTCGCGAATGTAGTGGACGAACGCGTCGGGCGCGGGATCGTCCGTTTCTGCATCCAGGGAAAGATACGGACCGGGCCAATGCGTGGAAAGGCATGCGGCACCCCCGAAGACACCCGGGTATTCGGACATCGCGTACCACGCAATCAATCCGCCCATGCTGGAACCCATCGCGAAGGTAGCCTCCGGTCGGGCATCGACCGCGAAACGCCGGTCGATGGCGGGCTTCAGTTCCCCCACCACGAACGCCAGGAACGCATCGGAATAGGGCGCCACCGGCATCAGCTGGAAATCGCCCAGCTCCCTCGCAAACAGGGTCCGCCGTTGATCGGGCGTCAGCGATTCCCACGGTTTCTGCGGGAAATATTCGCTGATCCGCAGCGACTGCGCATTCCAGATGCCGACGATGATGAAGGGACGCGTCTTGCGGGAGGCGATCAGCCGGGCTGCGGTCGCGGCGGCGTTCCAGCTTTGCATCTTGCCGGGCTCGCGCGTTCCGAACAGGTTCTGGCCATCGAACATGTACAGCACCGCGTAAGGTGCCTGCTTCGGATAATCCGGCGGCAGCCATACGTCCACGTTGTGGGGCGCCACGTACTGCGACGCAAAGCGGTCGATCTGCACGACGTGCCCGGCGGGCACACCCGGTGGTGGTGTGTGGCCGGCCGCGTGCGCACGCATGCCCCAACCCGTGATGATCAGGCACGCCAGCACGAAGGGCAAGCTGGAAACCGCGCGACGCAATGCACGATGCATGGAAGTTCCCGTTTTCGCGTCGGCTCAGGCGCCGGCGATCGTTTCCGTGTTGATGCCGGCGCCCGGGCTCGGCTGGGACGGCTCCATTTCCGCGAACAACACACTGTATCCGGGGAGATGGATTCGTCCGTATTCGATATGGCCACCGGGAAGTCCATGGCCCTCGCAGGCGCGGGCGCAACCTGCCGGAACCGGCATGCTCGCCGCGGCGCCATCGAGATTGAACACCGCCAGGATCGATTCGTCACGGAATCGGCGCACGATGGCGAGCAACGGTTCCGGCGAATCGAGGAAATGGATATCGCCCCAGCGCAGTGCAGGGCGGTAGCGGCGCCATTCCAGGAAACGGCGGAACCGGTTCAACGGTGATTCCGCGTCGGACGCCTGCGACGCCACGTTCAACGCGCGATGGCGAGCGTCGATCGGCAGCCACGGCGTGCCGGAGGTGAAGCCCGCCTGCGCCGCATCCCGCCAGGGCATCGGCGTCCGGCAACCGTCGCGGCCCTTGGCATTGGGCCAGAACGCGATGCCGTAGGGATCGCGCAAGGCCTCGAAGGGTACGTCCGCTTCGGGCAGGCCCAATTCTTCGCCCTGATATACGCAAACGGAGCCGCGCAAGGTGCATGCCATCGCGCTGAACAGGCTGGCGGCATTCGACGACGCGTGCGGTTTGGCCCAGCGCGATCGCACCCGCACGCTGTCGTGGTTCGAAATGGCCCAGCACGGCCATCCGTGCGGCATCTGGCGCGCCAGGTTTTCCACGGTAGTCCGAATGTACCGGGCGGAACTGTCGTCAGTCAGGAGTTCGAAGCTGTAGCTCATGTGCAGCCGCTCGTCCGACGTGTACTCGGCCATCGTGGCCAACGAATCCTCCGACGAGACTTCACCGAGGGCGACGGCACCCGGGTACCCATCCAGCAGTCGGCGCAACCTTGCGAGGAACGCCAGGTTTTCCGGTCGGGTGTTGTTGAAGTAGTGGTACTGGTACGCGTACGGACTCTCCGGCGAGAACCCCCGTCCCACGCGCTGGTGGCCGGGCTTGGCGGGATTGTCGCGCAGCAGCGGATCGTGGAAACAGAAGTTGATCGAGTCCAGCCGGAACCCGTCCACCCCGCGGTCCAGCCAGAAGCGCAGGTTGTCGAGTACCGCGTCCGCCACTTCGGGATGGTGGAAATTGAGGTCGGGCTGGGCGGCGAGGAAGTTGTGCAGGTAATACTGCTGCCGCCGTGAGTCCCATTCCCAGGCGGGGCCGCCGAAGATGGACAACCAGTTGTTGGGCGGTGTCCCGTCCTCGCGGGGGTCGGCCCACACGTACCAGTCGGCCTTGGGGTTGCCGCGATCCCGACGGCTTTCCTGAAACCATGGATGCGCGCTCGAGGTGTGGCTGGGTACCTGGTCGATCATCACCTTGAGCCCGAGCCCGTGGGCCTTCTGCAACAGCGCGTCGAAGTCGGCGAGCGTCCCGAACACCGGGTCGACATCGCGAAAGTCGGCGATGTCGTAGCCGAAGTCGGCCATCGGCGATTTGAAGAACGGCGAGATCCAGACCGCATCCACGCCCAGGCCCGCCACGTAGTCCAGCCGCTGCGTGATGCCAGCGAGATCGCCGACGCCATCGCCGTTGCTGTCCTGGAAACTGCGGGGATAGATCTGGTAGATCACCGCGCCGCGCCACCAAGGGGTGTCATTCATGGTGCGTCTCCGGTGCGGAGGATGTTCGGCGGATGACGAGTGCGCATTCAGATCCCGGTGATGAGGAGCGTTTGAAAAACCAAGCGTAGGTGCAACGAAGGCACCGATGAACAATGTGCAATCGTATTCAGTGAAAAATGGTGCCGGTGGGCGCGTCTTGCACACGGTGGATTTCCAGCGGCATGAGGGAGGTTTGGTGCGGCGGTACGCCAAAAAAGCACGGCTGGCCCATGCAAGCCATTGGCGGCACTCGCGCCCGCTTGTTGTTGCGCCGCAAAATCGGATGCATGGCGGAACCCCGGTCGTGGACCGTGTATGCGCGCCTCGTTCCCATGGCCGATGTATCGCTGCGCGCGAACCCGGCATCGTGCCGATTTTTTCGCAAACGTATTCATCTCCCGCATACGTATGCGAAAGTTGTTTGCCGCGGAACGGTCTGACTAGTATCCACTCAGCAATGGTCTATGGAGCGCGGGTTCCGTTTTGTTCCGACGAACGACGCGGATCGCTTCGAAAGTCATGCCGGGCCTTTAAACGGCCACGGCGAACCGGGAGGGGGTTGGGTCATGAATTTCAAGCACAATTTGCTTGTTCTCGCGATGGCGTCGGCGGGAATCGGGTTCTGCTGCGAGGCGTACGCGGCGGGTCCGCGGCAGGGCCTGCAGACGGCGCACGATGGCAATGCTCCTGCGCGAACCAGCACCGGGGAGGGCGCCACCACGCCGGCGGCCCAGGAAGACGACAAGCCCGCGGAAAAGCGGAGCAATGACGAAAAGCTGATCCAGACGCTGAGCACGATCACGGTGACGGGCTTCAGCCGCAGCGTAGAAACCTCGATCGACTACCAGCGCTTCTCCGACAAGATCGAGAACGTCGTCACCGCGGCCGACATCGGTGGCCTGCCCGACCAGTCGATCGCCGACGCGCTGACCCGGTTGCCGGGCGTAGCGGCGCAACGGATCGGGGGCGAAGCCTCGCAGATCAACATCCGCGGCCTGACCGGCAACTTCATCCAGACGACGTTGAATGGACGCGCACAACCGTCGACCAGTGGCAGCAACTATATCCAGTTCGACGATTATCCATCCGAATTGATCCACCAGGTGGCCGTGTACAAATCCTCGCAGGCCAACGTCATTGAAGGCGGGGTGGGCGGGACCATCGCGATGGAAACGGCCAATCCTCTGGATAATCGAAAGGATCACACCTTCAATGTCGATATGAGGGGCAGCTATAACTCACGTGCCAATGAAGTCTATGGCGCAAATCCGCGTGCATTCCGCATCAGCGCGGCGTACCAGGGCAAATTCTTCGACGATACATTCGGCATTGGGCTTGGCTTTGCCGATCTTTATCAGCCGCATGTCGCGGAACAATTCGTCAACGAGTCGTATTCGAATACGCCACAGGTTCTCGATGGAAAATCGACGTACATCAACACGGGTGTGCAGATCAACCAGGTGGGTGGAACCGAGCGGCGCAAGGGCTACATGGGTACGGCGGTGTGGCAGCCCAACGACAGTTTCAAGCTCACCGGCACCGCGTTCTATTCGAAGTTCCACAACGGCTCGTTCCAGCGCGGCTTGCGTGCGCAATTGTTCACGAACGGCGGTGCGGTCATCGCCAATCCCGTCATCGCGCCCAATGGCACGCTCATCGGCGGTACCGCCAGCAGCATTCCGGGCGGATTCTTCGGCATCCCGGGGCTGCAGGCGTTCTCGGTGCAGACCACCGACAACGACCAGAGCAACGATGCCAGCGTGTTTTCGGGTGGCCTGAACGCGGAGTGGAAGAACGGGCCGTGGACCGTCACGGCTGACGTTTCCGCCTCGCGCGCGCGGAGTTACAGCGTGGGTTCGGACGTGAGCGCCGATCCGTACAACGGCCTCGGCACCGGGTTCCCGCTGATCGCCGATCAATCCGTCGACTTCGCATTGCACGGGCTGGACGTGGGCGATTTCTCGGTCGCCAATCCGGACATGTACACCGACCTCGGCAGGATGGCGCTGTCGAGTTATGGCATTTATCCGACCACCTACCACGATCGCATGAAGGCGTTCCGGACGAGCGTGAAATACGATCTTCTCGACAATCCGGTGTTTTCCGCGTTCGAAGGCGGCATCTATCTCAACAATCAGGATTACCGCGCCGATCGCTCCGTGTGGTTGTATGGTTCCGCGTGGGGCCAGTACTGGCTGTCGACGCCGGACCAGCCGCCGCTGGAGCTGGATGCCTCCAACGCGGTCAGGACCTGCTGGAAGGGCAGCCAGTTCGGCAGCTTCCCGTGTTTCCTTGCCCTCGATGGTGCGGCGATTCTGGCCGCGCACGGCATCGCGCCCGATCCGCAAAAGGACTGGTCGCAGAACTGGACCGAGACCCAGAGCGGCGACGTGAACGTCAAGATCCGCGACGCGTTTTTCCAGGCCGACATCGACACCACGCTGTTCGACAAGTCGTTGACCGGCAACGTGGGTCTGCGCGTGGTGCACACCTCGCAGTACAGCCCCGGCCTGCAGCAGGTCGGCAATGGCGCCGGCGAACCGATCGCCGATGGACGCGGGGTGATCAGCACCGATTACATCCGGGTCAATCCGGGCCAGAGCTATACCGACTACCTCCCTTCGCTGAACCTCAACCTGCACCTGGACGACGACAACCAGGTCCGCTTCGCGGCGGCGAAAGTCATGGCGCGGCCGCCGATCAACATGCTGAAGTCCGGCGTCGCGTCATTCATCTTCAACGGCACGTACAACCTTGCGAGCGGCACCAACCCCATGCTCGATCCGATGTACGCCACCCAGTTCGACCTGACGTTCGAGCATTACTTCCCGGATTCCAGCGGGGCTTTCGTCGCGGATCTGTTCTACAAGCATGTCGATTCCTTCGTGCAGACGATCACCGACATGAACTACGACTTCGCCGCCCACGGTTACCAGGTGCCGATCAATCCGCAGACCGGGCAGCCTTACCTCAACGGCGAGTTCCAGACCGCGTACAACAACACTGAAGGCGGCTACGTGCGCGGCATCGAACTGCAGTTCATGAAGACGCGGTTCCTGCCGGGCATCTGGTCGGGGTTGGGCGTGAGCTTCAATTATGCGTACGCGCAGAGCGGCACCAAGATCGAATCGGACCTCGGCGGATTTCCACAGCAGCAGGCGCTTCCGGGCCTCTCCCGCAACGTGGCAAGTGCCGCGGTGTTCTTCGACCACGGCAAGTTCTCCACGCGGCTGGCCGCGAATTACCGTTCGCCGTTCGTGTCGGCAGCGCAGGTGGCCTTCAACTTCCAGACCGTGTACTTCGCTTCCGAGACCGTCGTCGATTACCAGGCGGCCTGGAACTTCAACAAGCATCTGAGCGGCTTGTTCCAGGTGCTGAACCTGACCGACCAACCCACGCGGACGTACTTCGGCAATCCCACCCAGACCAGCACCATCCAGTATTTCGGGCGCACGTTTTATGCCGGCCTGGGGTTGAAGTTTTGATGCGGGCGGGGAGCAAACGGAGGCGTTCGGGTCGGCCGGCCCCCGACCGGGGGAGTCCGGGGTTTGCAGGGGCCGTGATGCGTCCTTGCCGCCGGGGCCTTGCGTGTCTACTCGGGTTGGTGGTGGCGATTTCCGCGATTGCCGCCGAACCCGCCGCGCCGCCCGCCGTTCGCGTCGAGGTGGATGCAAAGGCGGCCGGCGTTGCGTTTCCGCATTTCTGGGAGCGGATGTTCGGTTCCGGCCATGCCGTGCTCGCGCTGCGGGCCGACTATCGGCACGATCTCGACATGGTGAAGCAGGCCACGGATTTCACCTACGTGCGCGCCCACGGCATCCTCGATGGCGAAGTCGGTGTGTTCGAGGTGGGCGAGGACGGCAAGCCGGTTTACAACTTTTCCTACGTGGACCAGATCTACGACGGCCTGCTGGCAGCAGGCGTCAAGCCTTACGTCGAGTTGAGCTTCATGCCGCCGGATCTCGACAGCCATCCGGATGCCGCCAAGCCGTTTTTCTACAAGCTGCGCGCGTCGCCGCCAAAGAGCTACGTGCTTTGGGATGGATTGATCAAGGCGTTCGCGCAGCATCTCGTGGACCGCTACGGCATCGACGAGGTGTCGAGCTGGTATTTCGAAGTCTGGAACGAACCGGACATCGCGTTCTGGAACGGCAAGCCGGCGCAGGCGACGTATTTCAAGCTCTACGACCACACCGCCCGTGACCTGAAGTCGGTGAGCCCCAGGCTGCGCGTGGGCGGACCCTCCACCTCCGCGATCGCGTGGCTGCCGGAATTCCTGCGACACGTGCACGAGAAAAACGTGCCGGTGGATTTCGTCAGTACCCATGCCTACGGCAATGTCTGCCCGGACGTGAAGAAGGCACGCAAGCAGGTCGATGCGTCGCCTTATCCGCACCTGCCGCTGATCCTCAGCGAGTTCAATGCTTCCGCATTCAACCGTCCGGCCATCACCGACACGGCGTACATGGGACCGTATCTCGCGAAGGTCATCCACGATTGCGCCGGCCACGTGGACGCCATGAGTTTCTGGACGTTTTCCGACGTGTTCGAGGAACAGGGCGTGGTCAAGACACCGTTCTACGGTGGCTTCGGGCTGATCGCCGAGCGCGGCATCCCCAAACCCGCGTTCAATGCATTCGCGATGCTGCACAAGCTGGGTGGCACGCGCCTGCCGGCGGGCGAGGGCCCGGTACTCGCCACGCGGCGAGAGGACGGCACGCTGGTGCTCGCGCTGTGGAACTACGCGCCGCCGGTGAGCGACAAGACCGTTTACGTGCCCGGCGCGCCCAAGGGCGAAAGCATGCAGGTCGAGGTCGATGTCGCCAACCTGGATGGCGATGGCACGGCAACGGTGTGGCGGCTGGATCGCGGCCACGGCGACGTGATTCCGGCCTTCGATGCGATGGGCCGACCGGCCTACCCGAGCATGTCGCAGATCGAGACACTCCGGAAGGCCGGGCGCATGGCGCCGCCGGAAAATGTCGCGGTCCGCAATGGCAAGCTCAGCCTCGGGATTCCGCCACAGGGACTGGTGGTGGTGGAATTGCCGCGTTAGGAACGTTCCGACCCAACCCACCACTCGTCATCCCGGAATCGCGAAGCGGGATGACGAGCAAAATCAATCCGCGGCAGCGCGCGGGACGACGCTGGATTCCCGCACCACCAGGTGCGTGGGCAGGCGGCGGCTCTGCACCGGTTTGCCTTCGATCAGGTTGATCAAGGCCTCCACCAGCAGCCGGCCGGCACGGCGCGTGTCCTGCGCGACGGTGGTGAGGGGCGGGCTGACGCTGCTGGCCATGGCAATGTCGTCGAAGCCAGCCACCGCGACGTCTTCGGGAATCCCCAAACCGCGGTTCTTCAACGCCCGCATCGCGCCGATCGCGATCAGGTCGCTGGCTGCGAAGACCGCGTCGAATTGCTGCCCGCGATCGAGCAGCGCAAGTACCGCGTCGTGGCCGGACTGCTCGTTGGTGACCGCGTCGATGCGCAGCGCGGGATCGAGTGCAACGCCCGCCGCTTGCAGCGCGGCCTCGTAACCGCGGTAGCGTTCCAGGACCTCCGGCGAGTGTTCGGGCGCGCCGAGGAACGCTATGCGGCGGCGCCCCTGCGCGACCATGTGTTCGCACACCATGCGGCCGCCCTGCAGATTGTCGCTGCCGATGGAAATGCCGAACCGATCCGGCAGCAGCGAACCCCAGCGCACGAAACGTGCCCCCGACTGTCCCAGTGCGTCCAGCTTGCCGCGGTAGGCGAGGAAATCGCCGTAGCCGAGCAGGATGAGTCCATCCGCCTTGCGGCTGCCGGTGTAGTCGGCATGCCAGTTGCGCGACATGCTCTGGAATGACACCAGCAGGTCGTAACCGCGCTCGGAACAGACCCGGGTGATCCAGCTTTGCATCGACAGGAAGAACGGATTGATGTTCGAATCGTCCGAGGTCGGGTCCTCGAAGAACAGCAGCGCCAGCGTATGGGTCTGCTGCGAGCGCAGATTGGAAGCATTCTTGTCGACCGTGTAGTCGAGCTGGCGGGCAATGTCGAGGATGCGCTGGCGGGTCTTCTTGCTGACCATCGGGTTGCCCCGCAGCGCACGCGAAACCGTGGATTGCGAAACGCCGGCCAGTTCGGCGATGTCAAGTGAAGTAGGCATTTCTGGGGCTCCGCTGGGCCGGCGGGCGGCAAACGGCAGTATCGGTCGGCGATGCCCGGGTTCCGCAGGCGTTGCGGCCAGTGTAAGTGCGCCCGATTCGGTGCGGAAGGGCGGTTGAAGGCGCCCGCGCGGCATTGACCGGAATCAATACCCCTGCCAGCCGCTTCGTCCGACAATGAGCCGGCTCCACCCCCATGATGCAGCAGGCCACATGGAATTCCACATCAAGACCCGCGGCGTCCGCCCTGACCTCGATGCCGTCGTTGACGCGCTCACCAGTGTCGATCCATCCGCCATGGTCGACATCGACCCGGTCGGCGCGCGCTTGCGCATTGCAGTCGAAATGAGTTCGCCCGAATTGCTGGCGCTGCTCACGCGGGCCGGCTATCCGGTCGACTGGAAGCAGCTCGAACAGGTGCCTCCGACGTGTTGCGGTGCGTGCGGCGGATGACGTTGCCCACATGAGGTGATGCGAATGCGCGCCCGGGTACGTACCCGGCCCCGTTTACACTGGGCCACTGGTTATCGGCGGGAAGGGCATCATGGATCAGGTGGAAACCTTGCGCGCGGCGGTCGGCGCAACGCAGGTATTGACCGGTGCGGATGCGCAGGCGTACGAAACGGATTGGCGCGGGCGATACAGCGGCCGCTCGCTGGCGGTCGTGCGACCGGGTTCGACCGAAGAAGTCGCAGCGATAGTGCGCAGGTGTGCGCAAGCGGGCGTTCCCATCGTGCCGCAGGGCGGCAACACGGGGCTTTGTGGCGGAGCGACGCCGGACGATTCGGGGTGTGCGGTCATCCTGTCGCTGCAGCGGATGAATCGCATTCGCGGGATCGACACCGACAACGACACCATGGAAGTCGAAGCCGGCTGCGTTCTGCAGGCGGTGCAGCAGGCCGCGCGCGACGCGGGCCGTTTGTTTCCTTTGAGCCTTGCGGCCGAAGGCAGTTGCACCATCGGCGGCAATCTCGCCACCAACGCGGGCGGCACGCAAGTTTTGCGCTACGGCAACATGCGCGAACTGACGCTCGGACTGGAGGTCGTCACCGCCCAGGGCGCTATCTGGCATGGCCTGCGCGGGCTTCGCAAGGACAACACCGGCTACGACCTGCGCGACCTTTTCATCGGCAGCGAAGGCACGCTCGGCGTGATCACCGCGGCCACGCTGAAGTTGTATCCGCTGCCGGCGGCGCGCTGCACCGCGTTGATCGCCGTGGAATCGATCGAGGCGGCGGTTGCGGTATTGAATCGCGCGCGTTCGGGACTCGGCGCATCGCTCACCGGCTTCGAACTGATGGCCGGCGATTGCCTGCAACTGGTTACAAAGTGTTTCCCGCGGCAGCGCCTGCCGTTCGAAGGTCCGTCGGCGGCAATGCCGTGGTACGTGCTGATGGAAGTATCCGACAGCGAATCCGAAGCGCACGCGCGCGAACGTTTCGAAGTCGTGGTGGGCGAAGCCATCGAAGCCGGTCTGGCGCAGGACGCGGTGATCGCCGGTTCACTCGCCCAAAGCCATGCGCTGTGGCACCTGCGCGAAAGCATCCCGATGGCGGAAAAGGAAACCGGCAAGAGCATCAAGCACGACGTGTCGGTTCCGGTGTCGCGGATGGCCGAATTCGTGCGGGGCACCAACGCGGCGCTGCAGGCCGCGTTCCCCGGCGTCCGCCACGTGATTTTCGGACACCTGGGCGATGGGAATCTTCATTACAACGTCGCGCGCGGTGAAGGCTGGACGGAAGCGCAACTGCTCGCGCGCCAGGACGACGTCTACGCGCTGGTGCACAACCGCGTGCACGAACTAGGCGGTTCGATCAGCGCCGAACACGGCATCGGCCAACTCAAGCGCGACGTGCTGCCCCGCTACAAGGATCCGGTCGAGATGGCGCTGATGCACAAGATCAAGGCCGTGCTCGACCCGGAGGGCATCATGAATCCGGGGAAGGTGCTGGACGAGTCGCGAACCGGGGCATCGGTCGCCCGATGATGGGGAAAGATGCCGCAAGGCGACACGAAGCCACGGAAATCGAAGCGGGCGCACGACAAAAAAAACGCGCCATCGGGACCTATCCGATGGCGCGTCACTTCACATCTGCCCGTTTGGAGTAGGGCGCGGAAATTATCGCCGGCAAGGTAATCGCGGCCGTTGCAACGGCACTCCGATCACGTTGCCCGGACTGCGGGTTCGCACGCAGGTGCGCCGAGGGCGCGGGCAAAGCGCTTGGCGACGAGGCGCCCGCAAGACGGGCGGCGAAGGTGCGGGATGGGGCGCTCAGGCCGGAATGGGCTCCGCGCGCGTGAGCTCGCGTTGCAAAACGCTGGCGAGGGTTTTTGCCGCGCCCTCGATCGTACCCGCGTCGATGCTTCCGTATCCGAGGATCACTCCCGGTTTGGTGGCCTGCCCGAGACAGCATGTCGAGAGCGGCACGGCCGAAATCCCCGCGTCTGCCAAGCGAAGTCCGAGGTTCACGTCGTCTATCCCGGACGGCAACAAGCCGACGAGGTGAAGCCCTGCGTCGGCACCCACGACGGTCACGTCGGCAGCCGGGAATCGCCGAATGGCGGCAATGAGTGTCTGGCGTTGAGCGGAATGGATCTCCTTGAGGCGGCAAATGTGGCGGGCGAAATGGCCGCTTTCCATGAAATCGGCCAAGACCTGTTGCAACAGAGTGGGCAAGGCGAGATCGATGGCTTGCCTGACCGATCGGAAGGCTTCGACCAAGGCTTCCGGAATTACCATGTAGGCAACCCGTTCCGCGGGGGCAACCACCTTGCCGAACGTTCCGAGGAAGATGACCCTGTCGGCGGTGTCCAGGCTTTGGAGCGAAGGGATTGGTTGGCCCTCGTAACGGAATTCGCTGTCGTAGTCGTCTTCCAGTATCCAGGCATCGTTTCGTGCAGCCCATGCGAGAAGCGCCCGGCGACGTGTGCTGCTCATGGTGCAGCCCATCGGAAACTGATGGGCCGGTGATACATAGGCGGCCCGGGCGGCGGGACCGCGGCGAATGCCTTCGCCAATATCCATGCCTTCTGCGTCGACGGGCACGGGCACCAAGGTCGCGCCCGTGGACTTCAAGACATTGTTTGCTCCCCAGCAGCCGGGCTCCTCCACCCATACCTCGTCGTGTGACCCCAACAATACGCGCGTTGCGACCTGCAGCGCCTGTTGCGTCCCCGCCACCACCATGATCTGTTCGGGGGTGCAGCGAACGGCGCGGGCCACGCGCAGGTAATCGCAAATGGCGACGCGCAACGGCCAGTGACCCATGGACCCCACCGACGACGCGGGCGCACGAGCGTGACGGGCCATCAGCGACGACCATGCGCTGAGCGGAAAATGGCGGGTATCGGACATCCCCACGCGGAAGGCTCCAGCGCATCGCCACCACGGGTCGTCCCGATTCCATTTCCGATCGGCGGCCTTGTCGTGCACGCTCCGGATGGACTGCGCACCGCGGTCGGTCCCGCGATCAGGTCGGCGCTTGCTCGTGCATTCCGGCAGGGAAGTACTGATCCGCGTGCCGGAGCCGGTCTTGCTCTCGAAGAAGCCCTCGGCTAGCAGCATTTCGAACGCGACCAGGACGGGTGCCCGCGAGATTCGCAGGTGCGACGCCAGGCTTCGGGTGGAGGGTACGGGTTGCCCCGGTGACAACTGACCACCAAGAATCGCGCGACGAAACCAGCCATATATCTGTTGGTACAGGGGCTCACTCTTGCCCGGGTCGAGCGCAATCGAAGGGAGGTATGCGCGGATTGATGCCTTCGCGGCTGGAGCAGAAGTGGTCATGTCGATCCACTCGGAAATGGCTATTGCGACCGTCCGCCATACCACCCACGATCACGATCGCAGGCGCAATCGTCTGGCGAAACCCATAGGTCGGCCAGCAAGCCGCACGCAACTTCACCGGACGCGCCGGGGCTGGAGGGGCTGGTGTTCGAGCCACAGATTAGCTTGCACATTGAGCCGATGCACCTGCGGCGCGCAATCAGCCGCATACAACTATCGGAGGCAGATGCCCGGCTGTTCGCGGTCCAGTCGGGCCCGGGCGCCCGGGCATTGGAAGTGCTTGGAAAAGCGGTGGCGGCATGGATCCCCCTGCGGGGAGCGATACATGTGCATAGCTCGGGACTGGCCATTCCGCTTTACCCGAAGTGGGCGTTGATCACCGGCCCCGAGCCGGGGCAGCGGGCGGTGGGATCGCCAGGAAGCAAGTGGCTGGTTCTGGCGGGGGACAAAGAGGCCTGGCGTTCCTTGATGTATGCCATGCCGTTGCCTGGAGGCCGCGTACTTCCCGCGATGCACAGGATTGACCATGATCTGCGCCGCCGAATCATCTCACTGGCCAGGTGCATGACGCAGACTGAAATTGAAGATGGGCTGCGCGAGATTGCCGGTGAACTCCTGAATTTGCAGGAACCGCTTTACCGCATCATCGGGCGTAGCCCCGGAAGAAGCTTCGCCGCAAAGCTGCAGGTATTCTTGCGGCTCCAACGCGTGCGAAGGTACATGAACGCCTATTGTGAGCGGGAGCTGGACATCGAGACGCTGGCGCGCATTGCGAACTATTCACCCTGCCATTTCCTCCGCACGTTCAACATGATGTATGGGGAGACTCCCCATGCCTACCTGGTCAGGCAGCGGCTGAGGCGCGCCGACCGCCTGCTCAGGTCCGGCCGGCTTGCCGTAACGGAGGTCGCGCTCGCAAGCGGCTTCGAAAATCGAAGCGCGTTTTCACGCAGCTACCGGCAACACTTTGGAGTTACGGCCAATGAGGTCAGGCGACCCGATTCGCGAGTCCGGAGTCGTCGTGCGGCGCGCTGATCCGCCAAACCCCGCCGGGCAGAATCCACGTCGACCTCCTTCCCCATTTACCTGCGGGTTGCTCCACCCAGCCTGTTGCTGGTACACGGGCATGAACGTCGAAGCCCCGACTGCCGCCCCGGTTGTCCCTGAACGGCCCAATGGCAAAGCACGAGTTGCCGGACGGAAAGTCTGATCACGAGGTCATTGAATGCCATCCAAATCGATGCTCTCCATCGCACCGCCGATCGACGCCGCGCAGCGCAGAAGAATGATCGCCATCACAATCGCGGCCTTGGTGGCATTGGCCATCGTCATCGCCGCCTTGGCAAGTGGCGGCCGTCCTGATCCACCGGCGTTGCGAGCTGCCAGCACCTTGCTGGACGGTCAGTGGCGCTTCCATGTCGGCGATGACGCACGCTGGGCCGGCGCGGCCTTTGACGACAGCGGCTGGGAGACGATCGACATGACCCCGCTTCCTGGCAGTCACGACGGCGACGTCGGTCTGCCCGATTACGTGGGCGGATGGATGGCGCACGGTCATCGCGGCTATCACGGCTACGCCTGGTATCGACGCACGGTTGATGTTCCGGCGGGTGAAACGTCGTGGGAGATTCTCGGGCCGACGCTTGTCGACAGTGGCTATGAGCTGTACTGGAATGGTCAACGGTTGGGTGGATCCGGGCGGCTGTCGCCTCCCTTGCGTCTCGTTGCCACCCGGCCGTTGCAGTTCGAACTTCCCCCGGATGCGGCGGGCTCCCGTGGTGTCCTCGCCATCCGTACATACATGCCTTCGGTCTCGGGGGGCAGCCCGGACATCGGCGGAATGCACAGCGCGCCGATACTGGCACCGATATCGGCAGGTCGCGCGCTGCACCGCGTGCAATGGGCGCGGACCATCGCAGGTTACATCGTCGATGCGATCGAGCCGGTGTGCATGTTCATGCTGGTGGGCATGGCGCTCGCTTGGCGAGCGCGCAGCGAACGCAAAAGTTTTTGGGCCCTTGCCGGCGTCGCGCTGGTGCTCATGGCGGTCAGGCGCCTGAGCAACGCCACGGTGGCATGGACGGATTTCGAGGACCTGAAGACTTATTCCTGGTTGGCGAGGTTGATGTGGGTACCGACGGTGGCCGCCTGGACATGGGCCTGGAATCGTTGGTGCCCGCGCCCATGGCGCAGCATCGACGTGGCAGCCTTCGGGCTGGCGATCACCGGCGCTTTCGGGGCCGTGGTCCATTCCGCGAACTTGATGCAAGGCAGCCGCCTCGGCTCGATCGCGCTGCTTGTAATCATCGGTGCACGCATTGTCGCAAATGGACCGATGAGAATCCTCGCGCCCATCACGCTGGTTTCGATTCTGGGTGGACTGTTCGGGGGAGAGCTGCTCGACCCGATCGGCGTACCGGGCATCTGGTTTCCCTTCGGCGTGGGCGTGTCGCGCACGCAATATGTCTATGCCGGCATCATCGTGCTGCTGGCGCTCCTGATGGTGCGGACCTGGCGTTCGGATGAAGCCGCCGCCGTGGGCGGCGCGGTGCCGATGCGTCTTGAATCTCGCTGAGCCATACCCAAGGGTGCCGAGTGTGGTCGCGGTGGAAAACTGCCTCGCGTTCTGCCTGACCGGCATTTCGTCGGTTCCCATCTCCGAAGGTGGCAGGCGTGCGATGGGCGAGTGCATTCCGAACCGACATGAGCACGGCAGCGTTTCCCGGCCGGTGATCGAACCCGCTCGTGTACCTTGCGCGCGTCTGGCGTGACGGTTGTTCCTGCCGCACTGGCCAAGCGGCAGGATTGCCAGACGGTCTTGTGGCCGGTCGGCGTCATCGAAAAGATACCCAAGGGAAGTCCGCGCGTCTCCGGGGGCGCCATGCGTGCGCACAATTTGCGCAACAGATGCGCACACGAACCGCCACGCCTCGCCGATATCCGGAAATAAAAATGGCGTTAACGCGCAATGCGTTGAGTACACCACTAACGCCATCTTCTTTTCACGAGGGGTTCGAGATGTCAAAGAATTCGCTGTGCGCCGCGATCCGGCGCGCACTGCAGGTATCCAGCATGACGGGCGTTGCTCTGGGAGTGGCGGGTGTCGCAACAACGGCCCAAGCGCAACAGACAAACACACAGGCGAACCAACCCCAGACCCTGCAGACCATCGTGGTCACGGGCTCGCACATCCGCCGCGTGGATTTGGAGACATCCAACCCGGTTGTCGCCATCACGGCGCAGCAAATTCAGGCGAGCGGCAAGATGACGCTGGGCGACGTGCTTCAGGAACTGCCCGTAATCTCCGGCGGTTTGACCAATCCAACGGTCAACAACAGCGGTGGCAGCGGTTCGACCAATGTAGGCTTGCGGGGTCTTGGCCCCAGCCGCACTTTGGTTCTGGTGGATGGTCAGCGTTTGCTGTATGGCCAGAGTGGAACTTCCACCTTGCAAGACCTCAATTTCATTCCCGCTTCCGCAGTGGAGCGCATTGAGGTCCTGACGGATGGCGCGTCCGCCGTGTACGGCTCCGATGCGATCGGCGGCGTCATCAACATCATTCTGAAATCCAATTACCAGGGCGCACAATTTTCCGCCAACTATGGTGTTTCCGATCGCAGCGATGCCAAGCGCAAGGGTGGCAGCTTCATCTTCGGCCAGACTTCCGACAAGGGCAGCATCTTGGCCGGCGCGGACTATCAGCAATTCGACGAATTGCTGCAGTCGTCACGCAAGTTCTCGCAGGATGCGATTTCACTGTCCACGTCCAATGGCACCCCCGTGGCATCCATAGGGGGATCGAGCTTCGCGGCCCGCGACAGCATCCGCTTTGTCGACGCGACCATCGCTCCCGCGTTTGGCGGCGGCCCGGGCTGCAATAACCTGTCACTCAACCCCGGCGCAGCCAATGCTGGAACCAGTCCAACGGGTCCCGGCGATTACCACTGTTTTACCAACGCAGACAAGTACAACTACGCGTCGGTCAACCTGATCATGACTCCGCAGGAGCGCACCAGTGCGTTCTTCAAGGGCATTTACCATCTGTCCGCGAATATTGACTTCAGTGCCACCTATCTGCATCAGAAGACTGTTGCCGCGGCCCAGCTGGCGCCTGCAGTGTATGGATCGGCGACCGGGGCGATCATTTCCAAGGACAGTTACTACAATCCGTTCGGTGTGGATTTCACCCCCAGCAATGGCAATGATTTCCGCACGCGGCTGTTCCCCGCTGGTCCGCGTTCGTTTCACAACGCCGTTACCAAGGACCAGTTCATTGCGTCATTGAGGGGCAACCTCAATATCGGGGACCAGAACTGGACTTGGGATGTGGGCTACAACTACGGCCACTTCTCGCGCCTCTCGACCAACATCGGGTTCCCCAACCTGCAGGAGCTGAACACGGCAACGGGACCGTCGTTCATGGATCCGGTGAGCGGGCAGGTGGTTTGCGGAACGCCTGGCAACATCATTCCGAACTGCACGCCAATGGACCCGTTCAACCAGTTCAGCCCGAATACGGCTTCGGTCGAGCAGGCTGCGGCGGCGCCGTCGATGGCCAATACTTATTATATTTCGCGAGGCTATCACGCCGACATCAGCGGCGGCTTGTTCGATCTGCCCGCGGGCACAGCCCAGTTGGCGGGCGGCATCAGTGACACCAAGCAGTACACAAACAACGTGGTCGGGCCGCTGATTCTCATCCAGCAACAGCCGCCCTATTCCTGCTCACTGGGCAGTGCATGCACCTCGCATCTCGAAGGTGGCTTCAGCATCAAGGAAGCCTACGCCGAAGTATTCATTCCGGTCCTGAAGGACGTGCCTTTCGTCAGGGCCTTGAACGTCACTCTTGGCGATCGTTACTCGAAGTACAGCACGGTCGGCAGCACCAACAACTGGAAGGTTGCACTCGAGTACAGGCCGATCGACGACCTGTTGCTGCGCGGCACGGTGACGACAGTGTTCCGCGCGCCCAGTATTGCCAACCTGTTCGGACCACCTGTCAGCAGTGCACCGCGCTTGAGTTACGATCCATGCAGTGGGCTGAATTTCACCCCCACACCAGGCAGCGGTCCTGCCTTGGCCTGCCAAGGCGTCCCCACCGATGGCTCGTACGTCGATTTCTACACCGCGGCCGGCCAGCAGCTTACTGCCGTCGACGGTGGTGCAAAGTTCTTCAATGTCAACCTGAAACCGGAATCGGGCAAGACTTTTGATCTCGGCGGCGTGTATTCACCGCATTTCGTGCCCGGCTTGTCGATGAGCCTGGACTACTGGCGCATCTATCTCAACAACATCATCACGAATGTGGGGGTACAGACCTCCATCCTCGAGTGCTACAACGGCGTATTGTCGTTCTGCCCGAACGTCGCCAACCGTGTGGCTGGCGACCCGGGGGTATGGACGCAGCCGATCGCCAACCTGGGCCGGATTGACGCCAAAGGCATCGATTTTTCGGCCAACTACAAGTTGCCACAGCTCTCGTTTGGCCAGTTTGCTGTCGGCGTGCAAGGCACCTATCTGCAGCAGTACAAGATCAACACGGCCCCGGCATTTCCACAGGGTACGCTGGTGCTGAACGCAGTTGGCAACATGGGAACGTTTGGGTCGGCACTGGGCAGTTCCTGTCCATTCAGTGCGGTGGGGGTGTGCTTCTTCCCGAGGGTCCGCGCTGTCGGCAACCTGCGTTGGCAGCTCGGGCCATGGGACGCACAGTGGACCATGCGCTACTACAGCAAGTTCAAGGGTGGTTCGGCCGATCCGTCCCAGTATTCGACCATGGCGCTGGGCGGTGGGCAAGCATTGAGAACCGAGCCAGCCGTCGTGATCCATTACGGCGCCACGATGTACAACAATCTCACCGTCGGCTACCACATCGAGCCGCTCAACACCCGCATTGACGTGGGCGTGGACAACATGTTCAACAAGCGGCCCCCGTTCCTTTATGCCAACAACGTGTTGAATGCCAATACCGACCCAAGCGACTTCGATGTGATTGGCCGCTACTACTGGGGCCGGATTACGGTCAAGTTCTGATTGGGCGATATTGGCGAAATAGCTGCGTTCCATGCGAAACCCGCACGAGCAAACTCGTGCGGTCCTCTTATCCCCGGATCATGGCCGAAAACTCAATCGCCTCGGTCATCGCAGCCATCCGTGCAGGTGATTACGGCGCGGTGGGGCATTTGCGCAGGGAAGAACAAACGGATGCTCTGGAGCCAGGCGACGCTCTCACTCTGCCAGGATGGACTCTGCATCAACAGGGCAGGTCGCAGAGCGCCGTTGAAGCATGCGCGCGCTTGGTGCGGCTTTACCCGAACGCAGCGGCCTACTGGAGCGATTATGCGAGCGCCCTCCACGCAACAGGCGACATGGCGTCGGCTGAACAGGCCGCGGAAACCGCGTGCAGCCTGGCGCCGGAGGATCCGCAGCGACTTTCCCAGTTGGGGAGGTTGCAATTGGAAAGCGGCAAACCGCTGCTCGCCCGTGACACCCTGCTGCGGGCGTTCGGCCAAGCGCCGGACTCGGCTGAAGTTCGCATCGACGCAGCCCGTGCCTGCGCCGCCTGCCGCGATTCCCGCGCAGAAAATCTGTTGCGACCTTGGCGGGAATGGCTGCCCTTGGACGAATGGCTACAGTTCGACCTGGCTTGCGTCTTGGTTCAAATCGGCGCGGCGATGGACGCGCTGGAAGTGGTGGAAGAATTGGCGCAACGGGCGCCGAAGCACAGACACGCCCGTTTGCTGCTCGCCAGCATGTACGAACGGATCAACCGGCTGAATGACGCGGAATCATTGCTGCAAGCGGTCGATACGGACAGCGAAAACGATCCCGAGATCCGGTGCCTTATCGGCCATCAGCGCGCCCGTTTGGCTACGCGTAGGGGAGATCACATTGCCGCGCGGAAACTCCTGGAAAACCTTGGTCCTGTTGGCGATGAGGATTACGGGTATTGGTTCACCCTGGCCCAGGTGTACGATAGGCTTGGCGATGTCCAAGGCGCGATGCGTGCGTTAGAGGCCGCGCATGCGCGACAAAGACAGGAACTCCAAGTCATTGCGCCACATCGATTCGACCCGGAGGCTGACGTGCTGCCGGGCGCCGGGTGGCGTGTCCATGAATCCGATTTCCGATCGTGGCCGCGGTTGCGGGCACCCGGTACGGCCCAGTCGCCCGTGTTTGTCATCGGATTCCCGCGTTCCGGAACCACGTTGCTGGAGCAGATGCTGGACGCGCATCCACTCCTGCAATCGATGGACGAGCAGCCGTTCTTCAATACGCTTTCGAATCAGCTCGATGATGTTGGCATCCAGGTTCCGCGCGATCTGGGAAGATTGACGCAGCGTGATTGCGACGAGTTGCGAAAAGCATACCTCGTCATGGCTTGCTCGAAGGTGCAGCGCCGCTGGACCGCGCGACTGGTGGACAAGAATCCCATGAACATGCTGTGGCTGCCGATGATCCACCGCTTGTTTCCGGAAGCCCGTTTCATCCTGGCAATCCGGCACCCTTGTGACGTCATCCTGAGCTGTTACATGCAGAATTTTCGCGCCGCCCTGCTGGCGAGCGCGGCGCTGTCGCTGGAACGTCTCGCGCGCGCCTATGTCGAGGCAATGGAATCTTGGCTTTATCATGCGCAAGTATTCAAGCCAGATGTATTTGTGTGTCGTCATGAGGATCTGGTGGCCGATCCGCACGGACAGACACGCCGCATAGCGCGATTTTTGGGCCTGAGTGACGCCGGGCCCATGTTGCAGTTCGCAGAACGCGCGCGCCAGAAGGGTTACATCAAGACGCCAAGCTACACCCAGGTTATCGAGGCCATAAACCGAAATGGCATAGATCGCTGGAAACGCTACGGTGAGTACTTTGAAACAGTGTTGCCGGTTCTGCGTCCACTTATTGTGCATTGGGGCTACGCACCCGACGCCGCGCCGCTCCATGCGCAGCGTTGATGAGGGAGGTCCCGTGTTGTTTCGTGAGTCGAAGCTCCGAGCAGCGCAATAATCCCGAGGCTCTGCGTGCGTCAACAAAAAATCGCGACCGCTCTCGTCTCCTCGGTCTTGGCCACGCCGCGCAGACTTTTCGCCGCCACGCGGGGGGACCCGCCATGTTTTCGCGCGTTGCTGGAAAGCGGACGGAAAGGCCGTCGGATTTGCCAGCTTCCGTCAAACCTTCTCGAGTTGTCTGGCGCAGCCCGGCATCCGGCTCGCGTAAGGATCCCGGCTGGAACGGTCACGGGTCAAGCGTTGACCGCGGGCATCGTCCGACCGCGATTTCGACATGAGGAGTCAATATGAAGATCCGCCCCAGCACGCCATCGGATCCCCGAACCTTCCGGGAGTTTTGGGATTCGGCACTTGCCTATCAAAAGGCAAGGGTGCTTCCGCTTTGGCCAACGTTTCCGGAACAGCGCATTGCCGAGGAGATACGAGCAGGCCTGCACTTTTCATCCGAGTTTCCGGACGGCGTCCTGGCAGGTATTTTTCCGTGGCGCTTTCCGACGAATTGAGCTGGGCCAGGCAAGAGCGTGGGGACGCCATTTACATCCATCGCATGTGTGTCAATCCCCTGCGCAAGGGAAGCAACCTGGCGCAATCGGTCTTGGTGTGGTCCCGTGGATACGCTTCGAGCCTGGCAGGAAGTTCCTGCGGATGGATACTTGGGCCGACAATCAACGGCTGGTGGGCTATTACGCCGGTTGTGGCTTTCACTACATCGGCAATCGACAGCTTGGAGACGCTGCCGGACTCCCGTCCCATTACAGCAATAACAGGCTGGCATTGTTTCAGAACGCCGTCGAATCGTTGCCGGCATCCAGCCGGAATGGGCATGAAGTCTTGGACGGCTGACAGGTTTTAGCCGTTCCGGTTCGTCGGGTCTTGCGCCGCGGCATGCCTGGGGGTTCCGACCAAAGAGTGGCCGCCTTGCGGGACCGTCACTTCTTCGGGTAGCGGTAGGGCACCGATGGGGCGCCGTAGAACTCGACCGTTTCGTGGGCCACCGCGCCGAGTGATTGCGCCACGCGGGTCGAGGCCGAATTCGCCGGGTGGACGATGCTTGTGATCGCGGTGTGGCCCAGCACTTCCCTCGCGAACCGCAGCGCGGCGCCCGCGCCCTCGCGGGCGTAGCCCTGCCCCAGGCTGGTTTGCCGAACACATAGGCAATTTCGAAGGCCGCGAAACCCTTCGGGTTCCTGGCAGCCGATGCGGCCGATAAACCGTCCCGTGGAGCGTTTCTCGACCGCCCACAAGCCGAACCCGCGAAGTTCCCAATGCCCGAGCAACATCGACATCTGGCGCCACGCCTCGGCCCGGTCGAGCGGACGGCCTTCGCCAAGGTATTGGGCCACTTCCGGATTCGCCATCATCTCGGGGTAAGGCTCGAAGTCCTCCGGCGCAAAGCTGCGCAAAACGAGGCGCTCGGTGGCCAGCCGGGGAATCGTCACCATGGCTCGACTTGGCTGGAGGGGTGGGGCTTGAACAGTATGTCAAAGACGGGTTGCCACGTTTTGCCATTGTCCAGCGAGTGCAGCGCCGTCTCCCGCACGTTGCGCCCGGCCGGCGCCCACGTGACACGAATGATCTCGGGCTTTCCGGATGCGGTGCGGTGCTGCCCCTGGAACGACATTTTTCCATTTGCCAGGTGGCCGTCCAGCAGCAACAAGTCACCACGATTGGTCACCCAGCTCTGGTGCCACTGGTTGTGCGCCGCATCGTAGAGGCTGAAACTTTCGCCGTGCAGCCCGTCATTCTGCTGGTAGTCCTCGCGGATCACGCAGCCGTCGAGGGTGATCGAGACATGGTTGCGCGCCACGCTCTTCGAAGGAGCATCCATCGAATACGCGTCCCAATCACCCACGAAGAAGTCGAACTGCCGGTACTGCGACGATTGGCAGGATGTTTCGGACTTGCCTGCATGCGCGGGCGAAAACAGCGCGAGTAAGGTCAGTCCAGCAATGGATGCTATGGCCGCTTTCATCGCATTTTTTCGTGAAGTGACTAGTTAAAACAAGCGTGCCAGTCCGCCCACGCAGGGTGGGCCCCTCGAGGACTGGCACCCAAGAAGCATCGCAGGGCGCCGCGCAGTGGGCGTGGCCATTATTGAGCGATGCCGGGAAATCCTGTGTCGTGCGAGGCGATGTTCGTTGGCGATTTGCCATGTGCAGGAAAGAGGCTCGCCAGCAGAAGCAGCCACGATGTACGGCTTTCCGGGATTCGGCCGGCGAGCCGCGCACGATCAGGCGCGCCTGGACAAACATATCGAAGCGGCGGAGGCGCAATGGGAGGGGCAATAAAAAGCCGGGCAACGCAACGCGCCCGGCTGGGTTTCACCGCCACAAATCTGGTGGGCAGTACAGGGATCGAACCTGTGACCCCTACCATGTCAAGGTAGTGCTCTACCGCTGAGCTAACTGCCCGCGCGCCTTTGCGCGAGCCGCGCACTATAGCGTGATCCGCGGTGGCGCTCAATGCGCTACGGCATGACATCGCCTTCACCTTCGCTTACGATAGTGGCTGTTGGCGCATCCGGCATACTCCCGATGCCGCCGCGCAATTTCGTGTCGCTGCGCCGGGAAGGGCGCGTGCAGCACGACCTCGAATCCATTTCGGCGTTGCATCGCGATCCGCATCAGCCCTGCACGATCATCGAGGAGACCCCCGCATGTCCCAGGAACACGTCCGAGAACCGATCTCCGAAGCATGGCCGGCCATGACGAGGACCGCGCTGCGGGTCGCCTTCGGCCTGATCTGGGTCGCCAACGCCGCCTTCACGTGGACGTCGGAATTCGCAGTCCACTACGTGGGTTACCTGCACAACGCCGCGCAGGGGCAGCCCGCGTGGTCGGCGTGGTGGTTCAACTTCTGGATCAACCTGGTCACGCCGCACGCCGGACTGTTCGTGTGGGCCACGCGCATCATCGAGACGCTGCTTGCGATTGCGCTCGTGCTCGGCTTCGCGCGCAAGACGGTGTACGTGCTCGGTGCGCTGTTCAGCCTGCTGGTCTGGAGTACCGCCGAAGGTTTCGGTGGCCCGTATACCGTGGGGGCCACCAACATGGGCGCGGGCATCATCTATGTGCTGGTGTTCATCGCGCTGATCGTGATCAACAGCCGCTCGGGTCCGAGCCCGTACAGCCTCGACTACTACATCGAGCGCGGCTGGCCGGGCTGGCGATGGCTTGCCGAATGGCGCACCGACATGGCACCGACCAGGGTGCATCCGGTGTCGTGGCGGGTGCAGGGGCCGGCCCTGTTCGGCATTGCGCTGCTGGTGTTCTTCATGGTGGCAGGGCTGCACAGCAGCTTGAACGTGCGGCCGCCGACGCCCGCCGCTGCCGCCGCCGCGGTATCGCCGCTGTCGCTGGCTTCGACCAGGCCCGTCGAGAAGGCACATGATGCGAGCCTGCCGCCCCTGACACCTGGCGACAGCGTGGACGTGCACATCGAGTCGACCGACGACACGGTCTCGATCGCCAGTGGCGTCGAGTACCAGGCATGGACCTTCGGCAAGACCGTGCCGGGTCCCGTGATCCATGTGCGTCAGGGGCAGACGGTCAACGTCACCTACACCAACAAGGGGACGATGGAGCACTCGCTGGATTTCCATTCCGCGATCACGCCGCCCAACCTGCACTACGCGGAACTGAAGCCCGGCGAATCGATGACGTATTCCTTCGTCGCCAAGGTACCGGGCGCGTTCCTGTACCACTGCGGCACGCCGCCGGTGCTGCTGCACATCGGCAACGGCATGTACGGCGCGATCATCGTCGATCCGGCGACGCCGCTGCCGCCTGCGTCCGAAAGCTACGTGATCGTGCAGAGCGAGTGGTATACGCAGCAGATTTCCGGGAACCTGATGGGCCCGGACTTCCAGAAGATGAAAGAGGAGCGGCCCGATGAGGTGGTCTTCAACGGGGTCGCGTTCCAGTACAAGGATCATCCGCTGCCGGCCACGCCGGGGGGCCTCGTGCGCATCTAT
Source organism: Rhodanobacter sp. (assembly GCA_044464225.1). Taxonomy (GTDB): domain Bacteria; phylum Pseudomonadota; class Gammaproteobacteria; order Xanthomonadales; family Rhodanobacteraceae; genus 66-474. The sequence continues at coordinate 29,464 of JBIQLN010000028.1, forward strand.
TTCGTCAATGCCGGCCCGGACCTGTGGAGTTCGTTCCACGTGATCGGCGGTATCTTCGACAAGGTCTATCCCGGCGGCGACGCGGCGGATGCCATCAGCGGCGTGTCCACCTACACCGTTGGACCGGGTGCCGGCGCGATCTTCGACATCACGCTGGATCAGCCCGGCAATTATGTGTTCGTCGATCACGACATGGCGCATGCCATCATCGGGGCGCAGGGCGTGCTTCAGGTGGGCGATGGCGCGGCCATTGCCGCGGAAAAGCCGCCGATCACTGCGGCCGAGGCGCCGGCCGCCGCGGCCACAGCGGCACCCGTCCCGGGAGTCCCGTCCAACGCCTCCGCGCCCGCGGGTCCCTACAAGTTCGATCCGGCGAACGGCGCATCGAAGTACGCGAGTACCTGCGCGGCATGCCATCAGGCCACCGGCATGGGGCTGCCCGGTGCGTTCCCGCCGCTCAAGGACGATCCGGTGGTCATGAATCCGGACCCGACCGAGCAGATCGACACGATCCTGCATGGCGCCCACGGCCGGACCATCGGCGGGACGACCTATCCGAGCGCCATGCCGGGATTCGGCTCGGTGTTGAGCGACCGGGATGTCGCCGACATCGCCAATCACGAACGCACGTCGTGGGGCAACCAGGGCAAGCTGGTCACGGCCGATCAGGTCAAGGCGGTGCGCGCGAAGGGGCCGGGCAAATAGCTTCGAGGACCTGCTGGAGGCGTCGTGGATGTCTCCCGCAGGTCCGCGCTCGCGCGTTGACGCGGCGCCGGGCCTGCACTAACTTTGCAGCCGTGCCGACAAAGGTGGCCCGCAGGCAACTGCCGGCCGAGCGTGCGACATGGAAACTACGACCTCCTGATACGATCCGTGCGCGGCTCCGCAAGGACGCCTCGCGCGTCTTTTTTTATGCCCGCGGTCAGCGTTGTCAGAAATTTCTGAATCGTCACTCCGGGGCCGCCGCGGCTTTGTCGCGGCGGAACCCGACTGCGAAGGCAGGATGCCGAAGCGAACATCGGCGTAGCCGATGGCCCGCAGGGCGAGCCGCTGGAAGCGGCGAGTTTACCCAGCGACTTTCACGCAACATCAAAGTCGCTGGGTTCCGGATCGCTGCTTCGCAGCGTCCGGAATGACGACAAGGGTTTTAGCTGTCCGCTCGCCCCTTTCCCCCATCCCTGTTCCCTGCCTAGCCATGATCACGATTACGCTTCCCGACAACAGCACCATGTCCTTCGACGCGCCGCCGACGGTGCGCGACGTTGCCGCGTCCATTGGCGCCGGACTCGCCAAGGCCGCACTCGCCGGCAAGGTCGACGGCAAGCTGGTGGATCTTTCGCGCACCGTCGACCACGACGCACGTGTCGAGATCGTCACCGAGAAGTCGCCCGAGGCACTCGACGTCATCCGGCATTCGACCGCGCACCTGCTGGCGCAGGCGGTGCAGCGCTTGTATCCCGGCACCCAGGTGACGATCGGACCGGTGATCGAGGACGGCTTCTATTACGACTTCGCGCCCAAGGGCGAGCCGTTCAAACCCGAGGACCTGCCCGCGATCGAAGAAGAAATGCGCAAGATCGCGAAGGAATCGCTGCCGCTGTCACGCAGCGTGAAGTCGCGCGACGAGGCGGTGCAGTTCTTCCGCGGCATCGGCGAAGACTACAAGGCCGAGATCATCGAATCGATCCCGTCCAACGAGGAACTGTCGCTGTATTCGCAGGGCGAGTTCACCGACCTTTGCCGCGGTCCGCACGTGCCCGACACCGGGCGCCTGAAATCCTTCAAGCTGATGAAGACCGCGGGTGCCTACTGGCGCGGCGATTCCGACAACGCGATGCTCAGCCGCATCTACGGCACCGCGTGGCTGAACGACAAGGATCTCAAGGCCTACCTGACCCGCATCGAGGAAGCGGAGAAGCGCGACCATCGCAAGCTCGGCAAGCAGCTCGACCTCTTCCACATGCAGGAAGAGGCGCCGGGCATGGCGTTCTGGCATGCCAAGGGTTGGACGCTCTGGCAGCAGGTCGAGCAGTACATGCGTGGCGTGTACCGCGAGTCGGGCTATCAGGAAGTCAAGTGCCCGTCGATCCTCGATGTGTCGTTGTGGAAGAAATCCGGCCACTGGGACAACTACAAGGACCACATGTTCTTCACCGAGTCGGAGAAGCGCACCTACGCGGTGAAGCCCATGAACTGCCCCGGCCACGTTCAGATCTACAACGACGGCCTGCACAGCTACCGCGACCTGCCGATCCGCTACGGCGAATTCGGTTCGTGCACCCGCAACGAACCATCCGGTGCGTTGCACGGGCTGCTGCGGGTGCGCAGCTTCACCCAGGACGACGGCCACGTTTTCTGCATCGAGGATCAGATCGAGCAGGAGGTGGTGGATTTCCACCGCGAAGCGCTGAAGGTGTACGCCGATTTCGGGTTCAAGGACGTGGAACTGATGCTGGCACTGCGCCCGGATGCCCGGATCGGCGACGACGCGATCTGGGACAAGGCCGAGGGTGCGCTGCGCTCGGCGCTGCGCAAGGCCGGCGCGGAATGGAAGGAATTGCCGGGCGAGGGCGCCTTCTACGGCCCCAAGATCGAATACCACCTGCGGGACGCGATCGGCCGTGACTGGCAGCTCGGCACCATGCAGGTCGATTTCTCGATGCCGGGGCGCCTGGGCGCCGAATACGTGGGCGAGGATTCCCAGCGCCACACCCCGGTGATGTTGCACCGGGCCATCGTGGGCTCGATGGAGCGCTTCCTCGGGATCCTGATCGAGCACCACGCCGGCAACTTCCCGACCTGGCTCGCGCCGGTGCAGGCGGTGGTGCTGAACATCACCGATGGGCAGGCCGATTACGCCCAACAGGTCGCCGATCAGCTGAAGGCGTCCGGTTTCCGGGCCGTGGCCGATTTGCGCAACGAGAAAATCGGCTATAAAATCCGCGAGCATACGTTGCAAAAGGTGCCCTGGCTGCTCGTGATCGGCGATCGCGAGAAGGAGAGGGGCACTATTTCCGTGCGTACACGTTCAGGGGAAGACTTGGGGCAATTGCCGCTGCAAGCCTTCGTCGAGCGTCTGCAGGCCGAAGCCGGGCCACGTTGACGGAATGCACGCCAGGCATTGCTGGCGAACCTGGGCAGGAGAAGACGGTATCGCAACCGAAAATAAAGGCAATCGGCGCAACCACGAAATCCGTGTCCCGCGCGTGCGGGTGATCGGCGCCGATGGAGAGCAGGTCGGAATCCTCGAGCGGGACGAGGCATTGGCCATGGCAGAGGACGCTGGGCTGGATCTGGTCGAGATCCAGCCGACCGCCGAGCCGCCTGTGTGCCGGATCATGGATTTCGGCAAGTTCAAGTTCGAGCAGCAGAAGAAGGCTGCGGCGCAGCGCAAGAAGTCCAAGCAGATCGAAATCAAGGAACTGAAGTTCCGCCCGACCACGGACATCGGCGACTACAACATAAAGCTGCGCAACATGGTGCGGTTTCTGGAGGAAGGCGACAAGGTCAAGGTGAACATCCGCTTCCGCGGTCGCGAAATGTCGCACCAGGAATTGGGTATCGAACTGGCCCGGCGCATCCAGAACGACATCGCCGAAACCGGAGTGGTGGACCAGTTCCCGCGCATGGAAGGGCGCCAGATGACGATGATGATCAGCCCGAAGAAGAAGTAGGAGCGAGCCTGCTCGCGACCATCGCGGTCAAGATTGAAAAGCCGCCCCTCCTGGACGGAGGGATGGCAAATTGGAAGTCCGGCTTCACGGGGCTTCGCAACACAAGCCGGCACGGGCAAGGATGGAAAGCGCGATCGAAAGCTCGCCGCCCGGGCCAGTCACGAAAACAAAACGGAGTGGCAACATGCCAAAGATCAAGACCAACCGGGCCGCTGCCAAGCGGTTCCGCAAGACCGCGTCCGGCAAGTTCAAGGCCGGGCACGCCTTCAAGTCGCACATCCTGACCAAGAAGGCCACCAAGCGCAAACGCGGCCTGCGCGCCCCCAACCACGTGCATGAGTCCGACACCAAGCGTGTCGCGCGCATGCTGCCGTACGTCTAAGCGGAGGACACCACCATGGCACGAGTCAAGCGTGGCGTCACCGCGCGTGCGCGTCACAAGAAAACCCTGAAGGCCGCCAAGGGCTACTACAACGCCCGGCGCAAGGTCTACCGCGTCGCCAAGCAGGCGGTCACCAAGGCCCAACAGTACGCCTACATCGGCCGCAAGCAGAAGAAGCGCCAGTTCCGCGCGTTGTGGATCGTGCGCATCAACGCGGCCGCGCGGCAGTTCGGACTGTCCTACAGCCGCCTGATCGCGGGTCTGGACAAGGCGGGGATCACCGTCGACCGCAAGGTGCTGGCGGACCTCGCCGTCCACGACATCGCGGCGTTCGGTGCGATCGCCGAGAAGGCCAAGGCCAGCCTGGCCGCTTGAAGCACTCCGGCGTTCCGCGCCGGAAGCTATGATGCAAGCGAGCGGGGAGAAGGCCTTGCCTTCTCTCCGCTTTTCTTTTGTGCATGGGGTTGCGATGGACACGTTGACGCAACGCACCGACGAGGCGCTCGCCGCGATCGCCGCGGCCGCCACGCTGGACGCCCTGGAGGCGCAGCGCGTGGCGCTGCTCGGCAAGAATGGCGCCATCACGGCGGAATTGAAGGCCCTGGGCAAGCTGTCGCCGGACGAGCGCAAGGCGCGGGGTGCGGAAGTCAACGCCGCCAAGGAAAAAATCTCCACCGCGATCGCTGCGCGCAGGAGGGCACTGGAGGACGCGGCGCTGGAGCATCGGCTGGCGTCGGAAAGCATCGACGTCACCCAGCCCGGCCGCGACGGCCTGCGCGGTACCCTCCATCCGCTCACCCGCACCCGCGAGCGCATCGAGGCGATCTTCGCGCAACTCGGCTATTCGGTGGCCGCAGGCCCCGAGATCGAGGACGACTGGCACAACTTCGAGGCATTGAATTTTCCCGCGCATCATCCCGCGCGGGCAATGCACGACACGTTCTACTTCGGCGACGGTCGTCTGCTGCGCACCCACACCTCGCCGGTGCAGATCCGTGCGATGCGTGGCAAGCAGCCGCCCATCCGCATCATCGCGCCGGGCAAGGTCTACCGCAGCGATTCCGACCAGACGCACTCCCCGATGTTCCACCAGGTCGAGGGCCTGCTGGTGGATGATTCGGCGACCTTTGCGGATTTGAAGGGCACGCTCGAAGCCTTCGTGGCGGCGTTTTTCGGGCAGGCGCTCGAGATGCGTTTCCGGCCGAGCTATTTCCCGTTCACCGAGCCGTCGGCGGAGGTGGACATCCGCTGGCAACGCGACGATGGCGGCACGCGGTGGCTGGAGGTGCTGGGCTGCGGCATGGTGCATCCGAATGTCTTGAAGAATTGCGGCATCGACCCGGAGCGATATACCGGTTTCGCATTCGGCATGGGCGTGGAACGCCTCGCGATGCTGCGTTACGGCGTCACCGACCTGCGCGCGTTCTTCGAGAACGACGTGCGGTTCCTTCAACAATTCGCGTAATCGAGGCTTGAAAGTTTTTTGCGTCATTCCGGGGCACTTCCCCGGTTCCATGGGGAAAGTGAACCCGGGACCCAGTGCCTTCCTTCACCAAAAACGCCGGGTTCCGGATTCCGTCCGCGATGGAGTGCGGCTGGTCCCGGAATGGCGATTGAAATGATCCCGTGCGAGTGGGTTGTGGTTTCGACATGAAATTTTCCGAAAACTGGCTTCGCTCACTGGTGGATATCCGCGCCGACAGCGCTGCGCTGGCGCGGCGGCTGACGATGAGCGGGCTGGAAGTGGGCGAAGTCGCGCCGATCGGCGATTCGCTGGACGACGTGGTGGTCGCCCGGATCGTTGCGTGCGCGCCGCATCCGGATGCCGACAAGTTGCGCGTGTGCCGCGTCGATACGGGCACGGGCGAGGTGCAGATCGTGTGCGGCGCGCCCAACGCGCGCCCGGGCCTGATCGCGCCCCTGGCCACGGTTGGAGCGACGCTGCCGAACGGCATCACCATCAAGACGGCGAAGCTGCGCGGCGTCGAATCGCAGGGCATGTTGTGTTCGGCGAAGGAACTCGGCATCGATACCGATGCGTCGGGCCTGATGGAATTGCCCGATGACGCGCCGGTCGGCAAGCCGCTGGCTGAATATCTGCGCCTGCCGGACACATCGATCGAGGTCGAGTTGACGCCCAACCGCGGTGACTGTCTCGGCATGCTTGGGCTGGCCGATGAAGTGGCCGCCGAGTTCGGCGCGCGCGCCAGGGGGTTCTCCACACCACCCGTGGCCTCCGCCGTCCTGGCCCCGCGCGAAATCTGCCTCGAAGCCGGCGCCGATTGCCCGCGCTATCTCGGGCGAGCCGTGCGTGGCATCGACATGGCTGCGGGAACGCCCCTCTGGATGGCGCAACGACTGCGTGCCGCCGGCGTCAAGCCGATCAATGCGGTCGTCGACGTCACCAATTACGTGATGCTGGAAACCGGGCAGCCGATGCACGCGTTCGATGAAGCGACGCTCGTCGGCGGCATCGGCGTGCGGCGGGCGCGCATGGGCGAGACCCTGAAACTGCTGGATGGCAGCGAGGCTGCGCTCGATCCGTCGTTCCTGCTGGTCGCCGACAACGCCAAGCCGCTCGCCGTGGCCGGCGTGATGGGCGGTCTCGATTCGCGCGTCACCGAGGCCACCCGCGACGTGTTCCTCGAAGCCGCGCACTTCAGTCCCGCCGCGATCATGGGCCGGGCGCGCAAGCTCGGCCTCACCACCGACGCCGCGCACCGTTTCGAGCGCGGGGTCGACCCGGAACTTCCGCGCGCGGCGATGGAACGCGCGACGGCCTTGCTGATCGACATTGCAGGTGGCCAGCCTGGAGAAGTCATCGAGGCCGTGACGCCGAAGCATCTCAGGCAGCCGGCACCGATCACCCTGCGCCGGGGGCGGATTGCGCGCATACTTGGCATCGCGATCGACGACGCCGAAGTCGAACGCATTCTCGGCGCGCTCGGCATGCAGCTCGAAGCGCGGGACGACGGTTGGCGGGTCACGCCCCCCACGCGCCGCTTCGACATTTTCGCCGAGGAGGACCTGGTCGAAGAAGTCGCGCGCATCCATGGTTACGATGCGGTACCCGCGCGCCTGCCCGCCGGTGCGCCGCCCGCACCCCGGGACGATGAAGCCATCCTGCCCATGGCGACACTGGCAGCGGGCCTGGCCGGGCGCGAATACGATGAGGCGATCTGCTACGCGTTCGTCGATCCCAAATGGCTGCAGGCCTGGCACCTCGACGCGGACGCAGTGCCGCTTGCCAACCCGCTTTCGAACGATCTGGCAGTGATGCGCCCCTCGTTGCTGCCGGGCCTGGTCGAAGCGCTGAAGCGCAACCGCAACCGGCAGCAGGCACGAGTGCGGTTGTTCGAGTCGGGGGTTGTTTTTTGTGGGGGTGCCCCTGCGCGCGATGCGGATGCACCGGTTACCGCCAGGGCGGCTCCTTCAAAAGCCCTGTCCGCAGCGCCGGTCGAAACGGCAAAGCTGGCGGCGGTCGCCTGCGGCAGCGCCCGCGCCGAGCAATGGGGCGAGTCGAAGCGCGCGCTGGATTTTTATGACGTCAAGGGCGATCTCGAATCCCTGATTGCGCTTTCCGGTGCGCCGGGCACCTGGTCGTTCGACACGAACGGGCTTCCGGGTTGGCTGCATCCCGGGCGTGGCGCACGGGTGCTGCGCGACGGCGTTCCGGTGGGCGCGGTCGGCGCGCTGCACCCGGCCCTGCAACGGCAACTCGACCTGCCCGACACCCATGTTTTCGAAGTCGACTCGGGTGCCCTTCGCCAGCGGACCCTTCCGAGTGCGCGGGCACTGGCGCACTTTCCGTCATTGCGCCGGGACATCGCGATCGAGGTCGACGAAGGGGTCGAATGGGCGCGGGTCGCGGCTGCGCTTCGTTCAGGTTTGCCAACAATCTTGAACGAAGTGGTACTGTTCGACTGTTTTCGAGGTCCGGGTTTGAGCGCGGGTCGAAAGAGTCTTGCTATAGGCTTGATTTTGCAAGACGATTCGCGCACGCTTACGGACGAGGACGCCGACCAGAGTGTGGCCGATGCGGTCAGACTGCTGGAAAGCGAATTTGGGGCAAGACTGAGAGGTTGAACATGACGCTGACCAAGGCAGAGATGGCCGAGCGCCTGTTTCTCGACGTGGGCCTCAACAAGCGTGAAGCCAGGGAATGCGTGGACGCCTTTTTCGAGGTGCTGCGCGAGGCGCTCGAGCGGGGGGAGCCGGTGAAGCTGTCGGGGTTCGGCAACTTCGACCTGCGCAACAAGAATCAGCGGCCCGGACGCAATCCCAAGACCGGCGAGGAGATTCCGATCTCCGCACGCCGTGTCGTGACGTTTCGCCCCGGGCAGAAGCTGAAACTGAGAGTCGAGACTCATGCTGGATCAGGGCAACAATAACGAACTTCCCGCGATACCCGCCAAACGGTATTTCACGATTGGCGAGGTCAGCGACCTGTGCGCGGTCAAGCCGCACGTGCTGCGTTACTGGGAGCAGGAATTCCCTGCGCTGAACCCCGTGAAGCGGCGCGGCAACCGCCGCTACTACCAGCGCCACGACGTGCTGATGATCCGGCAGATCCGGGCGCTGCTGTACGACCAGGGTTTCACGATCACCGGTGCGCGTGCGCGGCTGGAAGGCCAGCAGGGCCGGATGGAAGCGTCCATCTCGCACCAGATCGTGCGCCAGATGCGGCTGGAACTGGAGCAGTTGCTTCAGTTGTTGCGCGATCCACTGCGCAAGACGCCTTGATCGACCACGATCATTCCTGAACGCTGCAAACGTGCATTGCGGGCCCAGGCGCTCCGCGGGCGCCGCCCCGGGCCGTGCTTGGCCGGTCGCCCGGCCGGGCACGCGATGCCACCGGCATCGCGCAAGCGCCCGTCCTTGCCCTGAGTTTCACAGCGGCTGTTCCGATGGCCGCGTGCGGTCGGGCTCCCTGTTCCGTTATCATGCGCGTTCGGTCGGGGCGTAGCGCAGCCTGGTAGCGCATCTGCCTGGGGGGCAGGGGGTCGTGGGTTCGAATCCCGCCGCCCCGACCATCATCCAGCGGTCATCCATGATCGCTGGATACGGAATTCCCGCGAGCGCCGACAATGTCGGCCGGCCAATTTCGGAACGGCGATCCGTGGCGTGTTTGGTATGGCGGGGCAACCCGTCTTCCGCGCGTCGTTTGGCGGGACTGCCCGCATCATCCCCGATGCTCATCCTCACTTGCGCTCGGGACCGGCTTGCGGCTGTCCAGTTTCGTTAAATACGAAGCTCGTTGGGCTTCCCCGATGAGGCTGGGTCGGCCCAACCTTGTATTGTGATTTTGCCCGAGTCGCTCTTGGGCAAAGGGGCGTGCG
>JBIQLN010000029.1:0-38399 GCA_044464225.1 Rhodanobacter sp.
GCAGAGTGGTCATGCAGCGGACTGCAAATCCGCGTACGCCGGTTCGATTCCGACCCTGGCCTCCAGATGCTTGGCGATTCGGGGCGTCCACCGCCTTCGGGGCTCGCGGCATCGAATCTCCGGTTCGACGCTCCCGCGTCCCTGGCGTTCCCTCTTCGCGTCACCTTTGACGTACGACCCTTCCGGCGCGTACACGCGGGGCATCGCCGACTGCTCCTTGCATGCCGGCCACCGGCGGATTCGGTATGTGGAAAGGTCGCCAGCCGCGAGTTGGCATCGACTCCGCCGCCGTTAGACGCCGGGGCGCGCTTGGTGTAAAACATGAGGTCCGGACGCCGGGTTGTTGCATTTGGACACATGCAAAGAGGGTGTCTCTTCGGTGGAACCGGGTCGCACATTCGCCTACAGGGGTAGAACAACAACACGCGAAGGGAGGGAACCGTGGATGCTTCCGTCAACCGCAGCGCCGTCAAGCGACCGCTGGAACTGCTTGGCATAGGCGCGACCGAGGAACGCGCCTATCGAGCGTTGATTGAACGTCACAAGGCCACTGCGGCCGAAATCGCCGGGAGCCTCGGCATTTCGTTGCGCGTGGCGAGAAAGCTGCTGGCCGATCTCGAGGCACTCGGACTGGCCACCCACACACCGAAAGTTCCGAGGGTCTACGTCGCCGCGCCACCGGAGTTCGCCGTCGCGGCCCTCATCAGGCAGCAGCAGGCCATGCTGGAACAGGTGCGGGTGGCGATTCCCGACCTCGAGGAACAATCGGCGCGCTCGAATCATTCGGGCGGTCAGGAGCCGGTGCTGGAATTGATCACCAGCCGCATGCACCTTGGCGCGGTGATGACGCAGATGTACGAGTCTTTCCGCAGCGAGGCGATGTGCTTCCAGCGGGCGCCCATGCTGACCCCGACCGTCGAACCGCCGCGCAGGACGCGGACCGGCGCACGGGTGCGGACGATTTCGGACAACAGCATTCTCGGGGTGCCCGGCATGCTGGAGCGCATCAAGCGGGATGTGGCCGAAGGCGAGCAGGCGAGGATGTTGCCGTCGCTGCCATTCAAGATGATGATTTTCGACCGGCGCGCGGCTGTCATTTCGCTCGATGGCGAGCATCCGGAAACGGCGCCGACGCTGTTGATCCACGGCAGCGCATTGTTGAAGGCGTTATGCCTGCTGTTCGAGTTCGTGTGGGAACGGGCCACCCCCATCATTTTCGGCCGGCCGGACCTATCCGGCGCCGGCACGCTCGAGGCGCGTTCCGGCGAAATGGCCGATGCGCTGATTCCACTGCTGGCGGCGGGCCTCAATGACAAGGCCATCGCGATGGAGCTTGGCATTTCGCCGGCGACACTCAACCGCCGCATGAGCGAATTGATGCGAGCCACCGGTACGCGCACGCGCTTTCAGCTTGGCTGGCGGGCGGCGCTGGATGCCGTGCAGTCCGGCAAACACGAGGCGGCGGCGGCGTAACGCCCGGCGGATGTGCGGCGCGCGTTTGCGCGTCGCACATAAGCGTGATTGATTTCCCTCATGAGTGCGATCCATCGTCCTGCGCTATTGAGACGCGCACGGGGCGCGTGCAAGACTGCATGAGCTTTTCGTCGGGCGGGGAGTTCACGCGCGACTGAAGTGCAACACAAGTCCTGACCGACTTTCGAACCACGAGATGAACGCATCGCCACGCGGCGGATGCGACGGGTGGCTTTGTCTCGAAAAAACGTTCCGCCGCACGCCATCGTGACGCCTCGCTGGATGTTCGAGCGTCGCGAAAGTTGCCAATCACAACAAGACAATCCTGAGGCCGACGATGAACAAGAAGATCTACAGCCTGGTTTGGAACAAATCCCTTCGCCAGATCGTGGTGGCATCCGAGCTGGCGACAGTCGAGGGCGGCGGCGGTTCGACGGGCGAGGGAAAACGTTCCGGAACGGGATTGAGGCGCGTTGCACTCGCGCTGGCAGCGAGCCTGGCGCTGGGCATGGTTTCCTGGGCAACGGCCGCGCCCGCGAGCGGCCAAACCGATTGCGACGGCGCGACGGCCACCGGACAGGCTTCGCTGGCTTGCGGCAATGGTGCGAAGGCCAACGGTTCGCACGCGACGGCGGTCGGCAACAAGGCGACCGCATCGGGCAGCCGCGCTTCGGCGTTCGGCGACAGCGCCCTGGCGCAAGGCGCCAACAGCGTCGCGATCGGCAACCAGAGCATCGCAACGGGCAAGGATGCGAGCGCGGTCGGGGACCACAGCCTCGCGGGCGCCAGTTTCAGTACGGCCATTGGGCACGAGGCGACTGCGACGGGCAACTGGGCCACGGCGGTCGGCGAGGGCAGCGTGGCACTGGGCAAGAATTCGACGGCGATGGGCGCGGGTGCCCTCGCGACCCAGAACCTGTCCACGTCGGTGGGTGCTTACAGCATGGCGGCGGGAAGGGATTCGAGCGCCTTCGGCAACAACGCCTATGCCGGGAGCAATTTCAGCACCGCCATCGGCACCTTTGCAGTCTCGACCGGCAAGTCCAGCACGGCGCTGGGGTATGCCGCCAACACAATGGGCTTTGCCAACAGTGTTGCGCTCGGTGCGGGTTCAGCCGTCGATCGCGCCAACAGCGTATCCGTCGGCGCGCCGGGCGCCGAGCGCCAGATCACCAACATGGCGGCGGGCACGGCGGATACCGACGCGGTCAACCTTGCGCAATTGAACGCCGCCACCAACGACGGCGAAGCCGCGGCGACTTCGCATTACTTCAAGGCGAATGGTGCCGCCGACGGCAGCGATGATGCCTCGGCTGCCGGCGCCCATGCGACGGCAGCCGGTCCGCTGGCGACGGCTTCGGGCGATAGCAGCACGGCCAGTGGTTATCTGGCGACGGCCAGCGGCGCAGGTTCGAGCGCGATGGGAAGCAATGCCTACGCCGGGGGCGACGGCAGCACCGCATTGGGCGAGGATTCGACCGCGACCGGTCTCAATTCCATTGCCGCAGGTTATGGGGCGGCAGCGTTCGGCGACCATTCGGTGGCCATGGGTGACGGGGCGGCGGCGTTCGGCGCCGGCGACATTGCGCTAGGCAGTGGTGCGGCGACCGGCGGCAGCTACGGCAACAACATCGCGATGGGCGCGGGCGCGTACGCGGGCAGCGAGTACGGCGGCAACGTGGCGATCGGACAGAACGCGAGCGCGACCGGCAAGTACGCGACCGCGGTGGGCCGCTATGCCAGTGCCAGCGGCAAGTACGGGACGGCGCTTGGCAACAGCGCCACGGCGTCGGGCAAGTACACGACGGCGCTGGGTGCGTACGCGAGCGCGGCAAGCGACTACGGCACCGCGGTGGGTGCGTTCTCGACGGCCGGTCTGCAGGCGACGGCGGTGGGCATGTCGGCGACGGCGGGCGATTACGGAACCGCGATCGGCACGGCGGCGGAGACGGGCGCGGCCGGGGTGGCGGTGGGTCTGGTGACGAAGGCGACCGGTTACATTGCGACGGCGCTGGGCACGAATGCGTACGCGCAGGGTGACCTGTCGACGGCGGTGGGATTCGGGGCGACGACCGGCGCGGCGGCGTATCAGGCGGTGGCGGTGGGCAGCCAGTCGTATGCGGGGGGCTACGCCAGCGTCGCGATGGGCGGCAGTGCGGCGGCACTGGGTGACAGCGGGATCGCGATCGGCAACACGAGCGTGGCGGGCACGTATGCGACGGCGGTGGGACCGTTTGCGGTGGCGACGGGTTATTCCTCGACCGCGATCGGCGATACCGCCAACGCATTGGGCGACAACTCATTCGCGGGCGGCAGCAACGCGTATGCGGCAGGTGCCAACGACATCGCGCTGGGCAACGGCGCGGCGACCGGTGCCGGCTTCAACAACAACATCGCGATCGGTGCCGATGCCTACGCCGGCGTCCACAACGACAACATCGCGATCGGCCAGGGCGCGACTGCCACGGGCAAGTACACCACGGCCGTGGGTCGTTACGCCTACGCCGCAGGCAAGTATGGAACGGCGGTGGGAGACGGCGCGCGTGCCTTGGGTCTGTATTCGACGGCGCTGGGTTCGAACGCGCGGGCCTACGACGATTTCTCGACATCGGTCGGCACGAATTCCTATGCCTACGGGAGATATTCCACCGCCGTCGGCACGGGCGCTTACGCTGCCGAGGCAGGTGCTTCGCTTGGCATCAGTGCGGTGGCCAGGGGATTGGGTTCGACCGCACTGGGCGCGGACAGCGCGGCGTGGTCGCAAGGCGCAACGGCGCTCGGCGGATTCGCTTACGTGGGCCGGGATGCCCAGAATGGCGTGGCACTCGGCTACTACACGACCGCGCTGGGATACGCCAGTTCCGCAATCGGTGGCAATGCAACCGCTTTGGGTGATTCGTCGGTGGCTCTGGGCAATACCGCCACCGCAATCGGAGCCTACGCGACGGCCCTCGGATCTTTTTCGGTGGCGCAGGGCTACTCGTCGGTGGCGTTGGGTGATACGGCCACCGCGTTGAGCGACAACGGCATCGCCATCGGCAAGGACGCTTACGTGGCAGCGACGGGCCAGGTCGGCAGCAACTACTCGGGCGGTTATTCGACCGTGCCGACGGAAGGTGTTGCGATCGGCACCGGGGCGAACGCGATCGGCGCGCGCAGCATCGCCATGGGCGTCGGCGCCACCGCAAGCGACCAGTACACCACGGCCATCGGTGCGGGCAGCCTGGCGGTCGCCCGCCTTGGTACCGCAGTCGGCGCTGGCGCCGTCGCGGTGGGCAGATACTCGAGTGCATTCGGCTCGGGAGCCCAGGCGACCGACTGGGGCGCCACTGCCGTCGGTGAAGGGGCGGTGGCCAGCGGCAATGAGAGCACCGCACTTGGGCTGGGGGCGTTTGCGACCAGGCTGCAAAGTACCGCGGTGGGCGTGGCTTCCGGCGCTTTGGGTTACTACAGCACTGCCATCGGCTTTGGTGCCGACGCCATCGGTGAGAACAGCACGGCGTTGGGCGTGGAGGCCTCCGCGCTGGGCGCCAACAGCACGGCACTCGGCAAATACGCGGCGGCGAGCGGTGACTACAGCACGGCGGTCGGCAAGTACGCCTCGGCTTCGGGCATAGCGAGCGCGGCCTTCGGATATGGTGCACAGGCCACGGGGATCGCCAGCACCGCGATCGGGGTGGATGCCTACGCGGGCGGATTCGGGGCGATCGCGCAGGGCGTGTTCGCTTCAGCGTCGGGCAACAACAGCATTGCGACCGGCTACCAGGCGAATGCGGCGGGTGAATCCAGCACAGCGATCGGCTACCAGGCGGGTGCAACCGGCTACTCCAGCACGGCGATCGGCGGCTATTCGGCGGCGCTGGGAGATTCGAGCGTGGCGCTGGGCAACACGACCTACGCAGGCGCATACGGCACGGCGGTGGGTCCGTTTGCGGTGGCGCAGGGCTACTCGTCGACGGCGATCGGCGACACGGCGAATGCGATCGGCGCGAACAGCGTGGCGCTGGGCAGTTATGCCTATGCCGGCAGCGACGGCGGCATCGCCGTCGGCAACGGGTCGTACGTGGCTGCGACGGGCCAGGTAGGCAACTACTACACCGGCTACAGCACGGTGCCGACGCAGGGGATCGCGATCGGCGAAGGCGCCAGCGTGACGGGCGTGAAGGGCACGGCGCTGGGCGCGAATGCCCAGGCGAGCAACCTGTACACGACGGCCATTGGCACGCAGGCGACGGCGAGCGGGCGCTACAGCACCGCAGTCGGCATCAATGCGCAGGCGACGAATACGTCGGACAGCGCATTCGGCTACGGCGCGGTGGCCTCGGGCCCGTACTCGAACGCGCTGGGTTCCCTGTCGCAGGCGACGGCGACGGCGACGACGGCGGTGGGCCAGCAGGCGAGCGCGAGCAACTACAACGCCACGGCGGTGGGTGCGCTGGCGAACGCGAGCGGCAAGTATTCGACGGCGATCGGCGAAGGCGCGAATGCGTCCGGCCAGTTCGGGACCGCGCTGGGCAAATACGCGAATGCGAGCGGTGACTACAGCACCGCCGCGGGCAAGTACGCGTCGGCATCGGGCCTGGCGAGTGCGGCGTTCGGATACGGTGCGTATGCGGGCGGCACCGCGAGTACGGCGCTGGGCGTCGATGCGCGCGCGCTGGGGTTTGGCACCGTGGCAGTGGGAACCTTTGCCACGGCCGCCGGCTACAACGGGGTGGCGATTGGCTACCAGTCGGCGGCATCGGGTTACGCCAGTGCCGCGATGGGTGTCAGCGCCCTGGCCTCGGGTGATTCCAGCGTGGCGCTGGGCAACACCGCGTACGCAGCCGGTATGTACGGCACGGCGGTGGGTCCGTTCGCGGTGGCAACGGGTTACTCGTCGACAGCGGTGGGTGATACGGCCAACGCGACCGGCGATGACAGTACGGCGATCGGCCACTACAGCGTGGCGCAGGGCATGAGTTCGATCGCGCTGGGCGACAACGCGCAGGCCATCGGCGACAACTCGTTCGCGGGTGGCAGCAACGCGTACGCCGCAGGCGCCGGCGACATTGCGCTAGGCAGTGGTGCGGCGACCGGTGGCAGCTACGGCAACAACATCGCGATGGGCGCGGGCGCGTACGCGGGCAGCGAGTACGGCGGCAACGTGGCGATCGGACAGAACGCGAGCGCGACCGGCAAGTACGCGACCGCGGTGGGCCGCTATGCCAGTGCCAGCGGCAAGTACGGGACGGCGCTTGGCAACAGCGCCACGGCGTCGGGCAAGTACACGACGGCGCTGGGTGCGTACGCGAGCGCGGCAAGCGACTACGGCACCGCGGTGGGTGCGTTCTCGACGGCCGGTCTGCAGGCGACGGCGGTGGGCATGTCGGCGACGGCGGGCGATTACGGAACCGCGATCGGCACGGCGGCGGAGACGGGCGCGGCCGGGGTGGCGGTGGGTCTGGTGACGAAGGCGACCGGTTACATTGCGACGGCGCTGGGCACGAATGCGTACGCGCAGGGTGACCTGTCGACGGCGGTGGGATTCGGGGCGACGACCGGCGCGGCGGCGTATCAGGCGGTGGCGGTGGGCAGCCAGTCGTATGCGGGGGGCTACGCCAGCGTCGCGATGGGCGGCAGTGCGGCGGCACTGGGTGACAGCGGGATCGCGATCGGCAACACGAGCGTGGCGGGCACGTATGCGACGGCGGTGGGACCGTTTGCGGTGGCGACGGGTTATTCCTCGACCGCGATCGGCGATACCGCCAACGCGTTGGGCGATTACAGCAGCGCGTTGGGTACCCAAGCCGCTGCCTTGGGCGCATTCTCCATCGCGGGTGGTTTCGGCAGTCTGGCGAGCGCGCAATGGAGCGTCGCCTACGGTCCCGGCAGCACCGCCACCGGACAGAGCGCGGTCGCGATCGGCGGCCAGATGGTGGTGATCAACGGTACCACCTGGGAGCCGGAGGTCTGGTCGACCGAGGCGACAGGGCAGGAAAGCACGGCAATCGGCACGGCGGCGCATGCCACCGATTACGCCACGACCGCGGTCGGTTCCACCGCGGAAGCATCCGCGCAGGGTGCCGTTGCGCTGGGTACGGCCAGCACGGCGCGCGGCGAGGAAAGCGTGGCGATCGGCACCATGGCGCGAGCTTATGACGTGCTGGGGGTGGCGATCGGTTCCAGTGCCAGGGCCGAATCACCACGCAGCGTGGCACTGGGCGAGATGGCGATCACCGGAGGCGATGGTGCGGTGGCGATCGGCGGGATTTCCGCGGCCGGCGGCGACCAGAGCGTGGCACTTGGCTGGAACGCGATCACCTTCCCGGGGGCCACGAATACCGCCTTGGGTGCGAGTGCCGAAGTGGCACCGGGCGCGGAGAACGCGGTGGCGCTGGGCAACAACTCCTACGCCGATCGTCCCAACACCGTGTCCGTGGGCACGCCTGCGCGCTTTTCCGACGGGCAGTTCCCGTACGAAATCGCGGCGATGGATCGCCAGATCACGCACGTCGCGGCCGGCACGGAGGACACCGATGCCGTCAACCTGGCGCAATTGAATGCCGCCACGGCGGCAGGTGATGCGACGGCGGCTTACTTCACGGCGAACGGGGCCGGGGACGGCAGCGACGATGCGGTCGCACTCGGCACGCAAGCGGTGGCGGCAGGTTCGAGCGCTTCGGCGTCGGGTGATACCAGCGTGGCGGTCGGCTCCGGGACGCAGGCCGGCGGCTTGAACGGCGCGGCATTCGGCAGTGGTGCGGATGCGTCGGGCATCAACGCCACGGCGGTGGGCGCCGGCGCTTCGGCGGGCGGCAACAACGCCTCCTCGCTCGGTGCGGGGGCGCTCGCCAGCGGCATGAATGCGACCGCGATGGGTGCGGGCGCGATGGCCACGGCCAGCGGCTCGGCCGCGTTCGGCGCAGGCGCGATGGCCACGGCCAACAACAGCGTGGCCATCGGGGCCGGTTCAATGGCGTCGTTCATGAACACCGTTTCGGTCGGTTCGGCGGGCAATTACCGACGCATCGTCAACGTCGCGGATCCCACCGGGGCGCACGACGCGGTGACGCTCGGCTACCTGCAGAACAACTACTCCACCACCGGAACCACCAACGACGCGATCACGAACCTTTCGCACGAGATCGATTCGCTCAACCAGCAGATGGCCGCGCTGAACGGCTCGTCCGGTTCCACTTCGACCTCCAGTACCACGGCGAGCAGCACCAGCGTTGCCAGCGCATCGGCGGCGACCGGTACGGCGACACCTTCCGCGGCGAGCGACAGTCCCGTTCCGGGTACGCATTCGGCTGGTGCGACGGCGGCCACGGGTGGCACCTCGCAGCAACAGGCGGCGTTGGCCGATGCCAACACCTACACCGATCAGCAGACCCAGGAGGCTTTGCGTTCGGCGAACACCTACGCCGACGCGGCCAACTCGCAGACGCTGAGCGCGGCGAACGCGTACACCAATGCCGCACTGGCCAATTACGTAACGACCGATGCGTTCAACCAGTTCCAGAGCCAGGTGAACATGCGGTTCCAGGAACAGGACAAGCGCATCGACACGCTGGGCGCGATGTCGGCGGCGGCCACCCAGATGGCCATCAACACCGCCGGCCTCACCGGTGACAACCGAGTCGGCGTGGGCCTTGGCACGTACGGCGGCCGGCAGGCGGCTTCGCTCGGCTACCAGCACATGTTCTCCAACCAGAAGGCAAGCATTTCCGCCGGGGTTTCGTCGGGCAATGGCGAAACGTCGGGAGGCGTCGGCTTCGGCTTCAGTTGGTAACGCCCGACACGGGGGGGCCGGGGCCGCGAGTGCCCGGCCGCGGCAACTGTCCGCATCGGCAACGATGCATTGTCCACAATCAAACGCAGAGGACGATATATGTCGAAAAAACTACAAGGCTTGCGCACGCGGCTACTCGTGGCGGCAGTTGCCGGGGCCCTCGGCTGTGCCGGGTTCGCGTCGGCGGCAGTGCCTGCCGGCGGGCAATTCGCGGTCCTGACCAAGGCCACGCAACTCGGCCGTGGCGACGTGGTCCATGGCGCGATGCCGATCACCAAACCGGTGCACGTGACCCTCGCGTTGAAGCTCCGCAATGACGCGCAACTCAAATCCTTCATCGCGAATGCGAAGCAGCCGGGCACGCCGGCCGCGCAGCGCGTGATGAGCCGATCCACGCTCGCCGCCAACCACTTGCCGACGACTGCCCAGGCGCAGGCAGTGGCTGCGTACCTCAAGCAGGCCGGCTTCGACCACGTGAAGATCCATGCCGGCAATATGCTGGTGTCGGGCGATGCCAGCGCCGCGACCGTGCAGTCGGCGTTCAAGACGACGCTGGTCAACGTGCGCACCCACGATGGCCGGAACGCGTTCGCGAACAATTCGCCGATCAAGATCCCCGCGGCGTTGAGGGACAGCGTGCAAGCCGTGCTCGGGCTGCAGACCGTGCACAAGGCGCACATCCTGGCGCAGCCGCATGCCACGGTAGGCATAGGCGGGCACTTTCCCACCGAATTCGCCGACATCTACGGCGCCTCCGGCTTGCCGGCGGCAACCGACGTCGCCGCCGCGGTCTGGGGCTGGGGCAGCATGCAGAACACGGTCGACGACCTCGATGATTTCATGGGCATCACGGGCCTGGACGCCGGCGACGTCAACGTGGTCTGTACAGATACCAACGGCATCGACTGGAATACCGGAGAAGGCCTGGGCGGCACCACCATCGGCGATCCCTCCTGCAACGGCAATTTCGATTTCGGCGAGGTCGAATGGGCCATGGACAGCCAGAGCATCCTCGCGATGAGCGGTGGCCTGAAGAGCCTGACGTTCTATGCCGCGTACGGCGGGTACAACACCACGATCACGAGTTCCCTCAACGAGATCGTGAACCCCACCGTCGGCGAGCCGCTGCCGCAGGTCGTCAATGCTTCGTTCGGCGAGTGCGAGCGTTTGCAGGATGCGAACCAGGGCGGTGACGGTTCGATGCAGGCCATGGACGCGATGTTCCAGGTTGCCGTCGCGCAGGGCCAGACTTTCACCGTTTCGACCGGCGACGACGGCGCAGACGAGTGCGGGGACGGCCAACCGAACTCCGCGAGCTTCCCCGCCAGTTCGCCGTGGGTGGTCGCGGTCAGCGGTACCACGCTGCGTGCGTCGGACACCACGTGGGCACGCGAGAACGTTTGGCTGGGTGCAGGTGGCAGCCCGAGCTCGGCAGAAATGGCGCAACCGTGGCAGGCCAACCTGACCTACGGTCCGTTTGCCGGGTATCGCGGTCCGGACGTGGCCTTCGACGGCAATCCGGCGTCAGGCGAACTGGTGCTGATCCAGGGCAGTTACGGGCAGATCGGCGGTACCAGTCTTTCGGCACCGTTGATGGCCGGTGCGTGGGCACGCATCCTGCAGGGCAATCCCGGCCTCGGTTTCGCCGCACCGCACCTGTATGCATTGCCCGCAAGCGCGTTGCACGATGTCCGCTCGGGCAACAACCGGGGCTATATCGCGCGGCCGGGTTGGGATTGGGCGACCGGTCTGGGCAGCTTCGACGTCGGCCGGGCTGCGGCGGCATTGTCACCCTGAGTGGCCATGCGACGAGACAAGTAGAACGTCGCATGTGGAATGGATCGCGCCGGGCTTCTCGCCCGGCGCGATTTCTTGGGTCGTGTATCCGATGAGTGATGCTGCGGATTCGCTGTCCGTCAGCGTTGCAACGCCGGTGCCTTCGAAGACTTGAGGCTGGCGACGCCATCGCGCATGCGCGCCATTTGCGCCCGTGTCTTCAGGCGCGCGCCGCGGAAATACCACACCCGCAATTCCAGCCCGCGCGGACTGACGCCGATGTACGAAAAGCCCACGCCCGGCCATTGCGCCCAGCGGAGCGTGTCGGTGAAACCTGCGTTCTCGAGCTCCAGCAGGATGCCGATGCACGGGTAATCGTGTTCGCGCGCGTATTGTTCCAGCACCTTCTGGGTGTGCCGCAGCAACGGCCGCACCAGCTTGCGCGAGCGCCAGGCCTTGCCGACGAAACAGCGGTAGTAGTACATCGGCTGGCCAAGCCGGGGCAGGATTTTCGTCGCCACCGTCGCCACGGCTGCGAGCTCCCCGTTTTCGTCGACCACGTGCGCCACGACTTCTTCCAGCCGCCGGGTGGCTTCGTCGCCCTCGACGTTGGCTTGCTCGCGCAACCAGAAATCGCGGATGGCCGCGCCCGTTTCGGCATCGAGCGACTGCCAATCCGTGACCAGTTCGTAAGCGTGCCGTTCCGTCATGCGCGATGTGTCCCAGCAGAGGCACGGCTACTATAACCAACCGCAGCACCCCAAGCTGCGCGGGTGGCGAAACCGGTAGACGCAGGGGACTTAAAATCCCCCGGCCTCGCGGCCATGCGGGTTCGAGCCCCGCCCCGCGCACCAATGTTTCAGGCGATCACTTCGCCGGCGGCCGGTCGACGTGGCCGCAGTGCCTGCAGGTGCGCGCATCGAGCGAACCGTAGTAGCGCTCGAACACCGGCGGAAAATCCTTTTCGATGCTCTGCAACACGAAGTATTCCTCGTAGAGCTTGCGGTTGCAGTTCTCGCAGAACCACAACAGGCCGTCCTTTTCGTGCGGCAGGCGGCGCCGCTCGATCACCAGGCCGATCGAATCGGGCATCCGCTGCGGCGAATGCGGCGTGCGCGGCGGCAGATAGAACATTTCGCCTGCGCGGATCTGCAGGTCGCGGCGCTGGCCTTCGTCCTGCACGCGCAACACCATTTCGCCCTCGATCTGATAAAAAAACTCGGGGCCCTCGTCCCAGTGATAGTCGCTGCGCGAATTCGGACCGCCGACGATCATCACGATGAAGTCGCCATCGACGATGCACTTGTTGCCGACCGGCGGCTTCAGCAGGTGGCGGTGTTCGTCGATCCAGCGTTGCAGGTCGAGGGGTGGCGTCAAGGCCATGTTGAGGTTTCTCGCGGGAACCAGGCCGCCACCATAGCGCCGCCGCGACCTGGCGCAAAGCCGGAGCCTGGATTCCGCGTGCCCGCGTGCGTGGCCCGATCTGTCCGCATCCGGACCGGGTTGGTACTCGCAGGTACCGATCCGGCTGCCCACAATGAGGCCTCCCCATCCAACGGAGTTTGTCCATGCCTGCCGATACCGCGGTACTCGCCGTCGACATCCAGCAATCCTTCCTGCGCGCTCCCTATTGGCGAGAAGATGACGTTCCCGCATTCCGCGCTGCCGTGCTGCGTGTGCTGCAGGCCGCCGCGCAACGCGGCTGGCCGGTGGTGCGCATCCTGCACCAGGAAAACAACGATGGCCCGTTCGGCCCCGCAGCGGGGTTGGTGCGTCCGCTCGAATGGATGCCGGAAGAGGTGGCGGTGACCTTCCGCAAGGGCGTGCACAATGCGTTCACCGACACCGGGTTGGGGGATTGGTTGCGCGAACGCGGCATTCGTCGTGTCGTGGTGACCGGCATCCGCACCGAACAGTGTTGCGAAACCACCACGCGCGTGGCTTCCGACCTCGGTTTCGATGTCGAGTTCGTGACCGAAGCCACCCTGACGTTTCCGATGGTCCATGCTGCCAGCGGTCGCCACTACGATGTGGACGAGATCAAGCAGCGCACGGAACTGGTACTCGATGGACGCTTTGCCCGCATCCGCAGTGTCGATGCCTTGCTCGCCGGCGATTGACGTCTGGTTCGTGTTGCCGCCCGGCGTGGTCCTGCTGGATTTCGCCGGTGCGGCCGAGGCGTTCCGCATCGCGGCCCGCTTCGGCGCGCCGTTTCGCCTGCACACGACGGCGGCCATCGAGCCGGGCCAGGCGGTCGACACCTCGATTGGTCCGGGTTTGTCCGGGGTGGAGCCTTTGCCGGAGCGGGTCGGGCCCGGTGCACTGCTGGTCGTGTGCGGCGTGGCGGGCGACGCCGCCACGCACGATACGCGGGGCACGCGGGCCATCACCTCCTGGTTGCGGCGGCTGGCTCCGCTGCCTCGCCTCGCCTGCGTGTGTTCGGGTGCGCTGATCGCCGCACGCGCCGGTCTGCTGGAAGGCCGGCGCTGCACCACCCATCACACGCTGGTCGAGGCGCTGCGCGAAATCGCGCCGCATGCCGAGGTCCTGGACAGCCGCGTGTTCGTGGAGGATGGACACATCTGCACCAGTGCAGGCATCACCGCCGGGATCGACCTGGCGTTGCACCTGATCGCGCAGATGGCGTCGCCGCGGCTTTCGGTCGAAGTCGCGCGCGAGATGGTCGTGTACCTGCGCCGTGCGCCCGACGATCCCGCGTTGTCGCCATGGCTCGAAGGCCGCAACCACATGGATGCGCGCGTCCACCATGTGCAGGATGCCCTGGCGCGCGCGCCCGAGCGGGCCTGGACGTTGGCGCAGCTGGCGGGGCTCGGTCACATGAGCGTGCGCACGTTGACGCGACGCTTTCGCGACGCGGCGGGCATGTCGGTGCACGACTACCACGCGCGCCTGCGCGTGGCGGTGGCACGGCAGGCATTGGCGAACGGAAACAGCGTCGAAGCCGCCGCGGAGCGCGCCGGCATCGGATCGCCACGGCACTTGCGGCGATTGTGGAAGAACCATGCCGAGGCCACGCCCGGCGCGCATCGACGCATTTAGGAAAGCGACCCGCCGCGGCACTCAGCAACGAAGCACGGAAATGCACGCCGTCATCTCGGCTTCACTGCCGCGAGTCCGTCACACTTCCAGCGAAGCGAGGTCGCCTTTCTCTTCGAGCCAGTTGCGCCGATCGGAGGCGCGTTTCTTGGCCAGCAGCATGTCCATCAGCTTGGCCGTCGCTTCGCCGTCGTCGACCGTCAGTTGCACCAGCCGTCGCGTATCGGGATGGATGGTCGATTCGCGCAACTGGACGGGGTTCATTTCACCGAGGCCCTTGAAGCGCGTGACGCTGACCGCGCCCTTGATCTTGTCGCGTTCGATGCGCTTCAGCAGGGCGTCGCGCTCGGATTCGTCGAGGCAATAGAACACCTGCTTGCCCACATCCACGCGAAACAGCGGCGGCATCGCGACGCAGACATGCCCTTCGCGCACCAGCGCCGGGAAATGCTTGAGGAACAGCGCCGACAACAGCGTCGCGATGTGCAGGCCATCCGAGTCCGCATCGGCAAGGATGATGATCTTGCCGTAGCGCAAACCGGAAAGATCGTCCTTGCCTGGATCGCAACCGATCGCGACCGCGAGGTTGTGTACTTCTTCCGAAGCCAGCACTGCGCCGGATTCGACTTCCCACGTGTTGAGGATCTTGCCGCGCAAGGGCAGGATTGCCTGGTAGTCCTTGTCGCGCGCCTGTTTGGCGGAACCGCCGGCCGAATCGCCTTCGACCAGGAACAGCTCGGTGCGATCGGGGTCGGAAGATGCGCAATCGGCCAGCTTGCCGGGCAGGGCGGGACCTTGCGTGATTTTCTTGCGCACGACCTGCTTGGCGGCTTTCATGCGCGCCGCCGCATGTTCGATCGCGAGCTGCGCGATCGACTCGCCCACCGCGACGTTCTGGTTCAGCCACAGCGAGAATGCATCGTGGATCGCGTTTTCGGTCGAACTGGCGGCGTCGCGCGAACTCAGGCGTTCCTTGGTCTGTCCCGCGAATTGCGGATCGCGCATCTTCACCGACAGCACGAAGGCCACGCGCTCCCACACGTCCTCGGGCGCCAGCTTCACGCCGCGCGGCAAAAGGTTGCGTAAATCGCAGAACTCGCGCACCGCGTTGGTCAGGCCGGACCGCAAACCGTTGACGTGGGTGCCGCCCTGGATGGTCGGGATCAGGTTGACGTAGCTTTCCTGCACCAACTCGCCTTCTGGGATCCACGCGAACGCCGCGTCGACGCCGCCGTCCTCGCGTCGCGCGTGGTGCACGAACAGTTCGGGCGGCAGGCAAGTCGCCCCAACCAGTTCCGATTTCAAGTATTCGGCGAGACCATCTTCGTAACGCCATTCTTCCTGTTCGCCGGACGCTTCATCCGACAGCCGCATCGTCAAGCCGGCGCACAGCACCGCTTTCGCCCGCAGCAGGTGCTTCAGTTTCGGCAGCGAGACTTTCGGGGAATCGAAATATTTGGGATCGGGCAGGAAGCGCAGCGTGGTGCCGGTGCGACGTTTCGGAACTTCGCCCAGCGTTTCCAGCTTGCCGACCGGCTCGCCGTCCTTGAAGCGCATCCGGTACTCGGTGCCTTCGCGGCGTATCAGTACTTCCAGGAACGACGACAGTGCGTTGACGACCGATACGCCCACGCCGTGCAGGCCGCCCGAAAAGGTGTAATTGCGATCGGAGAATTTCGCGCCGGCGTGCAGGCGGGTCAGGATCAGCTCGACGCCCGACACGCCTTCCTCGGGATGAATGTCGACGGGCATGCCCCGGCCGTCGTCGGTCACCGTCACCGAGCCATCCTTGTGTACCGTGACGTCGATTTGTTTGGCGTGGCCGGCGAGCGCCTCGTCCACCGAGTTGTCGACGACTTCCTGCACCAGATGGTTTGGCCGGGTGGTGTCGGTGTACATGCCGGGGCGCCGGCGCACCGGCTCGAGGCCGGAAAGCACTTCGATGTCGGCGGCGTTGTAACGTGTTGAAGCGGCCATGCGGCAAACCCCGTGAACGCGGACGATGCAGCCGATCAGGATGGCGAACCAGCGCGCCACGGTCAATCCTCGGCCCGGTCGGATTGCAGGCTGGCGGCAGGAAAACCCCGCGCGCGGCGTTCAGCGTGCAGACGGCTGATCGGGCGGAATATCCGCGCCGCCGGGCCATCGTGACCCGTGCATTCCAGGAGACCATTGCAATGCGCAAGCTGATCCTCGCCGCCCTCGTGGCGGCCGCGTTCTCGATCCCGGCGTTCGCCGCCCAAACCACTCCGGCGAGCCCGGCTGCGGCCGCCGCCCCGGCCGCCAAGGCTGCTCCTTCCGCCAAGGCCGCTCCGGCTGCCAAAACCGTTCCGGCTGCCAAGGTCGAGCACCACGCGATGAAGCATCATGCCATGAAGCACCATCACGCCAAGAAGGCCAAGGCCTCGGCTGCGACGACGGGCAGCAAATAACCCAAAGCCCGCGAGGTTTTGGCTGCTGACTTGAACGCCCCGGCCTGTCCGGGGCGTTTTTTCAGCTCCGTCTCCAGGCGTTGGTCGCATCCCGTTTTGCGCGTCGCCTCTGACCGCTGCAGCACGCCATCCGGGCGTCCGATGCGACCCCTTCGGGAGGCATTCGCGGGCTACGCAAGATGACCATGAAGTACGAACGGGTTACGCTTGCGCGTACCCGTCGGCGGGGAATGCCCTCGTGGCGATTGTCCGGCGGGGGCGGGGTGCGCCATATTGGTTGCTTGGGGTCCGCCCGCTGTGTTCCATCGGCGGCGACTTCGGGGTCGGCGCCGGAGTCCGGGGGGCGCCCCACGTCGCCGGCCAATATGCGGCCCGAATGCGTTCCGGTGTCACTGGACGACGTGTGAACGAACCATCGTTTTCGGATCCAGGAAGCCGAATGATTGCGTCCCAGCCGATTTCGCTGCGCCGTGTCCTCATCGTCGAGGACGACATTCCGAGCCAGCGACGTCTCCGCGGATTGCTCGGGACCATCGTGGGCGGGGGGCTCGTGGCCGCCGTCGCGGGCAGCGTGGCCGATGCGCGTTCCGAGGCCAACGCCGGGGCGTTCGACATCGCGTTGGTGGATATCGGCCTGCCCGACGGCAATGGCGTCGAACTGATTGCGTGGCTGCATGCACGGCATCCACAGATTGCATGCCTGGTGATCACGGCGTGGGGCGACGGCGACACGGTATTGGCCGCGTTGCGGGCCGGTGCGATCGGGTATCTGCTGAAGGATCGCGAAGACGCGGAGCTGTCGCACGCGCTGCAGAACATCCAGCGTGGCGGGGCGCCCATCGATCCATTCGTCGCGCGCCGTATCCTGGCGATGCTGCCGGATGCGGTGCCGGTGGCGAAGCCGGAGGTGGCGAGCGACCTGCTATCCGGACGCGAACGCCAGATTCTCGGCCTGGTCGCGCATGGCCACAACAATCGCCGGATCGCGGAACTGACCGGCCTCTCGCGTTTCACGATCGAGGATTACACCAAGCGGATTTACCGCAAGCTCGCGGTGGGTTCGCGTGCGGCCGCGGTGTCCGAAGCGCATGCGCGAGGCTTGCTGCGGTGACGTCTTTCCCGCGCGCAAACCGTGTCGCGTGGCTGTTGTTGCTTCTGATTTGCGCCAGTGCGGGCGCGCGCGCGGCAACTGCACCTTCACCTTCACCTGTACTCACCCTGGATGCGGCGGAGGCCGTTGCCTCAGATTGGAACGCGGTCAAGCCACCCGAAACCGGGTGGGTTCCGGTCAAGCTGCCGGACGACTGGTCGCATCGCTGGACGCGGCACGATGGCGTGGTCTGGTATCGATTGACGTGGCAGCAGACGCAGGCACGCCAGCCGGTCGGGCTGCTGCTCAACCAGGTCACGCTCGCCGACGCGGTGTATGTCAACGGCAGCCTGATCCATCGCGATCCCAACCTGGTCGAACCGCTTTCACGCAGCTGGATCAAGCCGCAATATTTCGTGGTCGATGCACCGATCTTGCGCATCGGAACCAACATCTTGCTGGTGCGCGTGTCGGGTCTCGCCAATTATCAACCCGGACTGGGCGTCATCAGCGTAGGCGATCCTTCTGCGGTGTATGCGCAGTACCACACCGGTTGGCTGATCCGCTACCAACTGCGCCTGTACAACCAGGCGTTTTTCCTGGCCATGGGCGTGGTGTTCCTGGTGTTGTGGCTGTTCCGTCGCCGCGACACGCTGTACGGCTGGTTCGCGGCGAGCACGTTGTTGATCGGCGCATGGGACTGGAACAACGTGGCGCCCAGCACGTGGCCGTTCGGCAGCACCGATGCGTTCCAGTCGTGGAACATGGTGTTTTACGTGGCGGGTACCGTCGCGCTCGCGGTTTTCCTGCTGCGTTTCTGCGGCAAGCGCTGGCCGCGCATCGAAGCCGGGTTGTGGGCGTACACCGGCGCGATTGTGCTGTGCGCCGCGCTCGCGCCGCACCTGCTTGGGGTGTGGCGATTCCAGCTCGCGCCCATCGACATCGGGCTGTACTTCGCGGTACCGCTGGTGTTCATCGGATTCGCGCTGCGCAGGCGGCAGCCGGACATGCTGGTCCTGGCGCTGTGCCTGGCGTTGCCGCTGCTGGCGAACCTGCACGACGTGCTGCGCTTCTTCGAAGTGATCCATGATCGCGCCTACGTCGCCTCATTCACCGCGCCGTTCACTCTGATTGGCATGAGTGTGGTCCTGGCTTATCGATTTGCCACGGCAATGAGGCGGGTCGAGGATTTCAACTATCAATTGCGCGCGCGGGTCGACAATGCCACCGCACGGCTGTCGGGGACGCTGGGGCGCGAACATGCGCTGGCGCTGGCGAATGCCCAGATCGGCGCGCGCCTCGATCTCGTGCGCGATCTGCACGACGGCTTCGGCGGCAGCCTGGTATCGGCCATCGCGGCGATGGAACACGTTCCGGCCGGCGTGAATCCCCGCGCGCATGCCGTCGAAACGCTGAAGGGCCTGCGCGACGACTTGCACCTCGTCCTCAACACGACCACGCACGCCGTCAGTGGCGATCTTCTGGAATCGCTGGAATCCCTGCGACATCGTTGGAGCGACCGGCTGGATGCCGCAGGCATCGCCAGTCATTGGCGGTTGGCGGACATCGATCGCGTGCAACTCCCGCCCGGACTGAGTCTGGATGCATTGCGCTTCATCCAGGAAGCACTCACCAATGCGCTGAAGCACAGCGGCGCAGAGCACGTGCACGTCGAGGTGCGGGGCTCGGGTGCGATGCTGCGTGTCGAGATCCACGACGACGGCTGCGGTTTCGATGCATCGTCGCATCCCGATGGCACCGGTCTGGCGAGCCTCGCGTCGCGTGCCCGCCGGCTGGACGCAACATTCGTCATCGATGCTGCGCCGGGTCGAGGAACCCGCCTGCGGATGGACGTTCCGCTCGCAAGCGTTTGCGAATGACGCTGCGCTGATCGCACCTTCGGCGGTTCGTGGTCAAATTTTTTTCGCGTTCATCCCCGAACTCGGGGATGTTTTTTCGCGCTTCCCTGCCTAGGCTGGCGGGCATGGATTAGGTGAACTGCGTCACATTTTGCGCGACGCGGCGTCACCCGTCCGGCTTTTGTCCATAGTCATCAGGGGGTCGCATGAACCGCATTTTCAGGCTGGTCTGGAATCGCAAACTTCGCGCGGTACAAGCAGTTTCGGAATTCGCGCGCGTGGATGGCGGTGCCGGGACGACGGGCGCCTCGGGCACAGGATCGCGGGCGCGGCAGCATCCGCTGGCGCTTGCCTGCGGACTCGCGCTGCTTGGTGCCGGCATGGGATTCCTGCCGCTGTCTGCGCAGGCCGGCACCGCGCCCCCTGGTCCGCCACCGGGCACCCCCACGCTTTGCCCGGGGGGCTACATCGTATACAACGGCACCTGCCCGACTTACGACCCGCCACCGGACAATGGCCCCAATGGTGCCAATGGCGGCAGCGGCACCAACGGTGCGAATGGAGGCAACGGGTCATCGTCTGCCGTCGGTGCTGGCGGCACGGGCAGTAATCACGGCGCGACGGACGGCAGCGTGAACGACGGCGGTGACGGCGGCGCAGCTGGCCAAGGTGCCGATGGAAGCGGCGGCAGCAGCGCGCAATACAGCCACGTTGGAGGCGGTGGTCGTGGTGGCGATTATGGCGACAAAGGCATCGGTGGGGGAGGCGGCGGTGGCGAGGCTTCAGGCGTTGGCCGTCCGGGCGGTGGTGGCGGCGGTGGCGGTCTGGGCGGAAGTCTTTCCGGTAGCCACGCCGGCGTGACCGCCACCTATCAGGGCGGCAACGGCGGCGATGGCGGCAACGCCTACGACGCCGGGATCCTTTCGCCCTACGGGTCGGGCGGCGGTGGCGGTGGCGGTGGCGGCGCCGGGCTGTGGCTGGGGTCGAACACCGTGTTCCAGACCAGCGCAGCGGTGACGGGTGGCCAGGGCGGTGCCGGTGGGGACGGTTTCGCCAACGAGAGTGGTGACGGCGGCGGCGGCGGCGCGGGCATGCTGGTTGTCGGTGGCGGGGCCGGGATCATGTCGAGCAGTTCCATCAGCGGCGGCACGGGCGGTGATTCGTCTTCAGTCAGCGCTGGATCCGGGGGCGCCGGTGTCTGGCTTGGCGGTGGCGGGTCGGCAAACACCTTGGCCACCAGCGGCTCAATCAGCGGGGGAGCGGGGGGGAGTACGACGGCCAACGGTTACGCCGCAGGAGGCAATGGCGGAACCGGTGTAAGTACCGGCGACGCGCTGAACCTGACGTCGACCGGCTCCATCTCCGGCGGCAACGGAGGCAGAGGCGGCTCGTCGTTCGCAGGTGGCGGCAACGGCGGGAATGGCGCTGATGCAGTGGATCTGACCACGGCGGCCGGTGGCCACAGTGCCTTCGACAACCATGGAAGCGTGCACGGCGGCAACGGTGGCCTGGGCGGTGCTGCCATCACCCTGGGTGGTGGAGGGATGA
The DNA here is from genome assembly GCA_044464225.1 of Rhodanobacter sp. Lineage (GTDB taxonomy): Bacteria > Pseudomonadota > Gammaproteobacteria > Xanthomonadales > Rhodanobacteraceae > 66-474. The sequence goes on from JBIQLN010000029.1 coordinate 21,010, forward strand.
TTCAGGGCGGCAATGGCGGTAATGGTGGGGACGGCGCGGTGCTTCGCAATACCACGCTGACCAACAGTGGCAGTATTACCGGTGGCAATGGCGGTGAGCGCGGCAACAGCATCGGTCCGGTTGTCGCCGCCGACGGCACGGCCGGCGTCGGCGTGCATTTGCTGGGCGGTTCATCCGGTACCAACACCAGCACCGGGACCATCACCGGCGGCAATGGCGCGATGGGCCAGCAGTCCACTCGTGCGGGCGATGGTGCGGCTGGTCTGGTGCTGGACAACGGCACCACCTTCGACAACGCTGGCACGATCGATGGCGGAAAAGGCGGCTCCGTTTACATCGAAATCACCCCGCGTCCGCAATATCCCGCGGGCATGCCCGGCAGCGGCGGCGCCGCAATCACTGCACTCGGCAGTACCACCGTCACCAACAGCGGCCAATTGACCGGTGGGGCAGCGGGCAGGTTCATGGGGTTGTGCAGGCCATCGCAGTGCACGAATGCAGCCGCAGCCGGCAATGCCATCGATTTCACCGGCGGCGGCAACAAGCTGATTCTGGAAAAGGGCTCCTCGATCACCGGCAACGTGGTCAGCGCCGGCGGCGACACGCTTGCGCTGGGTGGCGCTGCGGATGCAGGCTTCGACTTGTCCGGCGTTCGTGCGGGCAAGTCGGACACGTATGCCGGCACGCAGTACATCGGGTTCAGCAAGTTCCAGAAGACCGGGTCGAGCACCTGGACCGTGACCGGCGCGGGCGCCACGTTCGGAGGCGGGATCGATGTTGCGGGCGGCACGTTGCAGGTGGGGGACGGAACCAGGCCGACCTCGATGGGTGGCGGGACGGCGAGGGTGGAATCGGGCGCCACGCTCGGCGGCTTCGGAACGATTGCCGCTTCGACTCTCGTCGATGCGGGGGGAATCCTGGATCCCGGCACGGCAGGTGGCACCGGTACGCTCACGATCGATGGTCCACTTACCATGCTCGGCACGCTCGCCATCGACGTCGGTGGAACCGGCAGCGGCAATTTCGATTTCCTGGGCGTCACGGGCGACGCGACCTTCGGGGCGAGCAGCTTCTTCAACTTCGCCTTCGCCGGCGACAGCAGTCAACGCGCAGGCGACACATTCGAGTTCTTCGACGCGAATTCATTCCTGAACTTTGCCGGCGCGTCGGGCAACTTCACTTGCGGTGGTCTGCTGGCGGGTTTGAGTTGCGCGCTGAACATGAACGGCGACGGCAATGGCCTGGTACTGACACTCACCGGCTCGTCCAATGGCGGCGGCGGACCCCTGGGCGTTCCGGAACCCGGTTCGCTGGGGATGTTGGGTTTGGGGATTGTCCTGCTCGGCAGCGGCGTGGGCTGGCGCAGGTGGCGAGACAGCAGGGAGGCTTGAGCGTCAACCGGAAGCTGACTTGACGCCCCGGCTCGTCCGGGGCGCTTTTTTTTGGGCGGGCCAGTGCGGCGGCGGAGCGGGCCGGTGGCTTCAGGGGTTCCCTTGTTGCCAACCATCTGTTGCAGCTACACTATTCGGCTCACCGACCCGCTTGCTTCGGGTCTCGACCATCCCGGCGGCGGCTTGTGCAACGGCATCTCGAGGTGTCGTTGCACAAGCCACGTGCCGGAACCTCGCTCCATCCAACACGTCCATCGATCGAAAAGGCTCCCCATGCCGCTTTCCAACGAACAAACCAGCAAGATCATCGAAGAATACCGCCGGGCGCCGACCGACACCGGTTCGCCGGAGGTGCAGATCGCGCTGCTGTCCGCGCGCATCCAGCAGTTGTCCGACCATTTCGAGTCGCACAAGAAGGACCACCACTCGCGTCGTGGCCTTCTGAAGATGGTGAACCATCGCCGTCGCCTGCTTGGCTACCTGAAGGGCAAGGACGCCGAGCGTTACCAGACGCTGATCGGCCGTCTCGGCCTGCGTCGCTGAGCGACACGCACCATTCGAACCTGCACGCCGGCAGCCGTCGTATCCGAACGCTAGCCGGCTGATCGCGTTTGCCGAGCGCGAACGCACAAACCAAAGGACAACTCCCGTGGCAAAAGTAACCAAGACGTTCCAGTACGGCGAACACGCCGTAACCATCGAAACCGGCGAGATCGCGCGCCAGGCATCCGGCGCCGTGATGGTCTCGATGGGTGGCACCGTGGTGATGGTCGCGGCGGTCGCCGCGCAGAAGGCGCGCGAGGGGCAGGACTTCTTCCCGCTCACCGTCGATTACCAGGAAAAATTCTACTCCGCCGGCCGCATTCCCGGCGGTTTCTTCAAGCGCGAAGGCCGCCCGACCGAAAAGGAAACGCTCACCTCGCGCCTGATCGATCGTCCGATCCGGCCGCTGTTCCCCGAAGCATTCAAGAACGAAGTGCAGATCGTCGCGACCGTGGTGTCGCTGAACCCGGAGGTGGACGGTGACATTCCGGCGCTGCTCGGCGCGTCGGCCGCGCTGACGCTGGCCGGCATCCCGTTCAAGGGGCCGATCGGTGCCGCGCGTGTCGGTTACGTGGATGGCAAATACGTATTGAATCCGTCCCATTCGCAGTTGAATGAGTCGGCGCTCGACCTCGTGGTCGCCGGCACCGGCAATGCCGTGCTGATGGTGGAATCCGAAGCCAAGCTGCTCAGCGAGGACGTGATGCTGGGCGCGGTGATGTTCGGCCACAGGGAAATGCAGGCCGCGATCAGGGCGATCGCCGAGCTCGCGACCGAAGTCGGCAAGCCTTCGTGGAACTGGCAGGCGCCGGAGCGCGATCCGCAGCTCGTCGCAGCCGTCCGCGGCGAAGTCGGCGACAAGCTCGCCGCGGCATTCCAGGTCAAGGACAAGCTGCAGCGGCGCGATGCAATCGCCGCGCTGAAGGCGGACGTGCTGGAAGCGTTGAAGTTGCAGGCCGAAGAGAAGGGCTGGCCGGCGGCGGATCTCGCAGGCGAGTTCGAGGATCTCGAATACCGCACGATGCGCGACAGCGTGCTGAAGACCAAACAGCGCATCGACGGCCGCGGCCTCGAGGATATCCGTCCGATCAACGTGCGCGTCGGCGTGTTGCCGCGCACCCACGGCTCGGCATTGTTCACCCGCGGCGAGACCCAGGCGCTGGTCACCGTGACGCTGGGTACCGGCCGTGACGCGCAGATCATCGACGCGCCGGAAGGCGAGTCCAAGGACACCTTCCTGTTCCACTACAACTTCCCGCCGTATTCGGTGGGTGAGTGCGGCCGCATGGGCGGTCCGAAGCGCCGCGAGATCGGCCACGGCCGGCTTGCCAAACGTGGCGTGCAGGCCGTCAAGCCGACGATGGAAGAATTTCCGTACGTGATCCGCGTGGTCAGCGAGATCACCGAATCCAACGGCTCGTCGTCGATGGCGTCGGTGTGCGGTTCCTCGCTGGCGATGATGGACGCGGGTGTGCCGTTGAAGGCCCCGGTCGCGGGCATCGCGATGGGCCTGGTGAAAGAAGGCGAAGACTTCGTCGTGTTGTCCGACATCCTTGGCGACGAGGACCATCTCGGCGACATGGATTTCAAGGTGGCCGGTACCGCCGAAGGCGTATCCGCGCTGCAGATGGACATCAAGATCGATGGCATCACCGAGGAAATCATGCGCACCGCGCTCGCGCAGGCGCACCGCGGTCGCATGCACATCCTCGGCGAGATGGCCAAAGCCATCTCCACGCCGCGCGGCGAGATGAGCGAGTACGCGCCGCGCCTGCTGACCATCAAGATCCACCCGGACAAGATCCGCGAGGTGATCGGCAAGGGTGGCGCGACCATCCGTTCGATCACCGAGGAAACCGGTACCACCATCGACATCAACGACGACGGCACCGTGGTGATCGCTTCGGTCAACCGCGAAGCCGCCGATGCGGCGAAGCACCGCATCGAGCAGATCGTGGCCGACGTCGAACCCGGCCGCATCTACGAGGGCAAGGTCGTCAAGCTGATGGACTTTGGCGCGTTCGTCACCATCCTTCCCGGCAAGGACGGCCTGGTGCACGTCTCGCAGATTTCCAACGAGCGCGTCGAGAAGGTTTCCGACAAGCTGCACGAAGGCGACCTCGTCAAGGTCAAGGTCCTGGAGGTCGACAAGCAGGGTCGCATCCGCTTGTCGATGAAGGCAGTGACCGGGGAAGAAGCCGCGAGCGTCTGAGCGTTCGCGTTCCAGGGGGTTCCGCAGGAAAACGGGCCGCGAGGCCCGTTTTCTTTTCATCTCGCCTGACCCGTCATTGGTGTGGGCGAAACAGGCGGCTCGGCAGTCGAATGTTGCGTCGTTCCGCGGTATCGCCAATGTGGCCGCGGCGTCCGACTGCCGGATGGCGTGCTCGCAGTCAAACAGCAGCATCCCTGCCGATGGTTCCGGCAACTGAACCACGGGTTCGCTGCCTCTTCCGCTTTGCAGGGAAACGGTTAGACTCGCCCCGACGGGCGACGCCGGAAGGTCCGACGCCCCCGCGGACGGCAGGAGGCGTTGCGTGCAACCCACCGATATCCGCAATCCGCAGTATTTCCACAAGGTGGTGGACTGCCAGTGGGCGTGCCCGGCGCACACGCGCGTGCCCGAATACATCCGGCTGATCGCGGCCGGTCGCTACGACGATGCCTATCTGCTGAACTGGGATTCCAACGTGTTTCCCGGCATCCTCGGCCGCACCTGCGATCGGCCCTGCGAGCCCGCCTGCAGGCGCGGACGCGTCGAGGAATCGAACGGCGAGAAACCTGAACCGGTCGCGATCTGCCGGCTGAAGCGCGTCGCCGCCGACAACCGCAGCGAAGGCATCGAAGCACGCATGCGGTCGCGCTTGCCCGAGCGTATTCCCGGTGCAGAAAAGTTCCGGATTGCATGTGTGGGCGCCGGGCCGGCATCGCTCGCACTGGCGCGCGACCTCGCGCCGCTGGGGTACAAGGTCACGATATTCGAAGCAGACGCCAAGGGCGGCGGCTTCATGCGCACGCAGGTACCGCGTTTCCGTTTGCCCGAACACGTGATCGACGAGGAAGTCGGCTACATCCTTGACCTGGGCGTCGAATTCGTCGGCAACCGACGCATCGATTCGCTGCGCAAGCTGTTGGACGAAAACTTCGATGCTGTCCTGGTCGGCTGCGGCGCGCCGCGCGGGCGGGACCTGCACATTCCGGGGCGCGACGAAAACACCGACAAGATCCACGTGGGCATCGAATGGCTGGCCTCGGTGTATTTCGGGCACGTGAAGAAGGTCGGCAGGCGCGTGATCGTGCTGGGCGGCGGCAATACCGCAATGGACTGCTGCCGCAGCGCGCGTCGGCTCGGCGGCGACGACGTCAAGGTGGTCGTGCGTTCCGGCTATGAGGAAATGAAAGCCAGCCCGTGGGAAAAAGAGGACGCCGGACACGAGGGCGTCGAAATCCTGAACTGGCTGAATCCGAAATCGTTCGTGCACGAGAACGGCAAGCTCACGGGCATGTGGTTCACGCCGATGCGCGCCGAGCACGACGCCAACGGCAGGCGCAAACTGCTGCCGACCGGTGAACCGGACCGCCTGATCGAGTGCGACGAAGTATTGATCGCGGTCGGGCAGGAAAACGCGTTCCCGTGGATCGAGCGTGACCTCGGCATCGAATTCGACGAATGGGGCATGCCGAAGCTCGACAAGCTCACGATGCAGTCCACCAATCCCAAGGTGTTCTTCGGCGGCGACGCGGCGTTCGGGCCCAAGAACATCATCTGGGCAGTCGAGCACGGCCACCAGGCCGCGGTGTCGATCCACAACTTCCTGCAGGGCGGGGACGTCCGCAAGCGTCCGCCGCCGCTGACCAACCTCGTCTCGCAGAAGATGGGCATCCACGAGTGGAGTTACGACAACGACATTTCTCCGGATGAGCGCTACGTGGTGCCGTGGGCCCCGAAAGAGAAAACGCTGAAAAGCATCAAGCAGGAAGTCGAGCTCGGTTTCGACGTGCAGACGGCATGGAAGGAAGCGCAGCGGTGCCTCAACTGCGACGTGCAGACCGTGTTCTCGAAGGACGTCTGTATCGAATGCGACGCCTGCGTCGACGTGTGCCCGATGGATTGCATCACGTTCACGCAAAATGGTGACGAGACCGACCTGCGCACGCGGCTGACGGCACCGGCGAAAAACGCCGAACAGGATTTGTATGTGTCGGAACCCGTCAAGACCGGCCGTGTGATGGTGAAGGACGAGGACGTCTGCCTGCACTGCGGACTCTGCGCCGAGCGTTGCCCGACCGGCGCATGGGACATGCGGCGGTTCCTGTTCGCGGAATCGTACGCCGGGCGCGGCGAGGATTACTCCGCGAATCCGGTGCGCAAGAAGGTGGCGGCATGACGCCGATCGAGGCCACCAACGACTTCGTCGTCAAATTCGCCAACATCAACGGTTCGGGTTCGGCTTCGGCCAACGAACTGTTCGCCAAGTGCATCCTCCGCATGGGTGTGCCGGTCAGCCCGCGCAACATCTTTCCCTCCAACATCCAGGGCTTGCCGACCTGGTACGAGGTCCGCGTATCGGAGCAGGGCTGGCTCGGACGGCGCGGCGGCTACGACCTGCTGGTCGCGATGAATCCGCAAACCTGGGACGAGGACGTCAAGGGCCTCGCGCCCGGCGGATACCTGTTCCACGACAGCAGCAAGCCTCTGCCGAAGTTCAAGTTCCGCGACGACGTCACCACGATCGGGGTACCGCTGACGGACATCGCCAACCAGACCTGGGACGATGCACGCCAGCGGCAACTGTTCAAGAACATCATGTACCTCGGCGTGCTTTCGGTGCTGCTCGGCATCGAGCGCGACGTGGTCGTCGCACTGATCGGCGAACAGTACAAGGGCAAGCAGGCGCTGCTGGAACCCAACGTGCATGCGCTGGATCTCGGACGCGAGCATGCCTCGCAGAATCTGCAACCGATTGGGCTCAAGATCGAACGCCGCGACAACGTGGGCGACCGCATTTTCGTCGACGGCAACAGCGCGGCGGCGCTCGGCATGGTCTACGGCGGCGCCACGGTGTGTGCGTGGTATCCGATCACGCCGTCGTCGTCGCTGGCCGAAGCGTTCCAGAAATATTGCGCGAAGCTGCGCGTGGACAAGGAGACCGGCAAGCACAACTACGCGATCGTGCAGGCCGAGGACGAGATCGCCTCGATCGGCATCGTCACCGGCGCGGGCTGGAACGGCGCGCGCGCGTTCACCGCGACGTCGGGCCCGGGCATTTCGCTGATGAACGAGATCATCGGTCTCGCCTACTTCGCCGAGATCCCGGTGACGATCGTGGATGTGCAACGCGGCGGTCCTTCCACCGGCATGCCGACCCGAACGCAGCAGTCCGACGTGATGTCTTGTGCGCACGCTTCGCATGGCGACACCAACCACGTGCTGCTGTTTCCGGAAGATCCGCACGAATGCTTCGAGTTCGCGGCCAAGGCTCTCGACCTGGCCGACCGCCTGCAGACGCCGGTGTTCATGCTGAGCGATCTCGACATCGGCATGAACCATCGCCTGTGCAAGCCGTTCGAGTGGGACGATGCACGCCGTTACGACCGCGGCAAGGTACTGACCGCCGAGCAGCTCGAGGCCGGCGTGCCGTTCGGGCGATACCGCGACATGGACGGCGACGGCATCCCGTATCGCACCTACCCCGGCACGCATCCGGTCCGCGGCAGTTTCTTCACCCGCGGCACCAGCAAGAACGCCGACGCGAAATATTCCGAACGGGGCGAGGATTACGTCGAGAACATGCAGCGTTTGCAGCGGAAACTCGAAACCGCGAAGGCGCTGTTGCCGCAGCCGGTGCTGCACCGCGCCCCGCATTCGGCGAAACACGGGGCCATCTACTTCGGTTCCACCTCTCCGTCGATGGCCGAAGCCATCGCCAAGCTCGACGCCGACGGCATGCACATCGATGCCTTGCGGGTGCGCGGCTACCCCTTTTCCGATTCCATATGTGAATTCATCGACGCACACGAGCACGTGTTCGTGGTCGAGCAGAACCGAGACGCCCAGTTGCGTTCGCTGGTGATCGAGCAGTTCGAAATCGATCCCGCACGATTGATTCCCATCCTGCACTACGACGGCACGCCGATCACCGCGCGCTTCATCGCCAGGGCGATCGGCGAGCGCATGGGCAAGGCGGAAGTGATGACGCTGCGCGGCGGCAAGGTGGCGTGACATGACCTACCTCCCCAAACCCAAACTTCACCATCCCTCATTGCAACGAAACGCCGTGGGCTTCACCCGCCGCGATTACGAGGGCGCGATCTCGACGCTGTGCGCGGGCTGCGGCCACGACTCGATTTCGGCGGCGATCATCCAGGCCTGCTGGGAGCTGGACATCGAGCCGCATCGTGTCGCCAAGATCTCGGGCATCGGTTGCAGCAGCAAGACGCCGACGTATTTTCTTTCGGCCTCACACGGGTTCAATGCGGTGCACGGGCGCATGCCCAGCGTGCTCACGGGCGCCAATCTCGCCAACCGCGAGTTGCTGTACCTCGGCATTTCCGGCGACGGCGATTCCGCCTCGATCGGCATCGGCCAGTTCGTGCACGCGATCCGGCGCGGCGTCGACATGGTTTACGTCGTCGAGAACAACGGCGTGTACGGGTTGACCAAGGGGCAGTTTTCCGCGACCGCCGACCAGGGCAGCAAATCCAAGAAGGGTGCGATCAACACCGACGCGCCGGTCGACATGGTCGGGATGGCGCTGCAGTTGGGTGCTAGTTTCGTCGCGCGCGGTTTTTCCGGCGACAAGGCGCAACTGGTCCCCATCCTCAAGGCGGCGATGAGCCACAGGGGTGCATCATTCGTGGACGTGATCAGCCCTTGTGTCGCCTTCAACAACCACGAAGGCAGCACCAAGAGTTACGACTATGTGCGCGAGCACAACCACGCGCTGTGCAGGATGGACTTCATTTCACCGCGCAGCGAGATCACGGTCGAGTATCCGGCCGGGGAAGTGCGCGAGGTGCGCCAGCACGACGGCAGCGTGCTGCGCCTGCGCAAGCTGCCCGAGTCGCACGACACCGGCGACCGGGTCGCGGCCATGAACTACCTGCATGCCTGCCAGGCCCGTGGGGAAATCGTCACCGGCCTGCTGTACGTCGATCCCGATGCCCCCGACCTGCACGCGCACCTCGAGACCGCCGCGGTCGCGTTCAACACGCTGGGAGAGGGCGAACTCTGTCCGGGTGCGGCCAGGCTCGCGAAGATCAACGCCGGCCTGCGCTGAACCCCTTGGGGGCGGCCCCGGGGTGTGCCCCAAGGGGTTTCGGAACAGGCTTCACCGGCCAGCCATTCACGCGCGGGTGATCGCGGACATGGCACCGTGTAGGCGTGACAGACAGAAACAAGCGGCGACTGGACGTTCACCTCGATCGCTGGCAGCGACTGCTTCCGCGTTGGGCGGCTTGCGGCCTGCGATGGCTGCGCAAGCCGTCGGCGCGGTGGTTGCGGATTCCGATCGGCCTGTTGCTCGTGGTGTGCGGGCTCTTCGGGTTCCTGCCGGTGCTGGGGTTCTGGATGCTGATCCCCGGCTTGTTGCTGCTGTCGCTGGACCTCCCATTCCTTCGGCGGCCGATGCGCGTCATGATCGTTCGGACCCGCTACGCGCTTCGCCGGGTGCGGCACTGGTACCGGGCTCGCAGCGGCTGAAGCACCGCTTTGTTGCGGCGCAGCATGACCGGGATTACCATACACCGACACGTATTCCGGAGAACTCCCTCATGGCCAACGGCCCTGACATGAAGCGCGCGCCAGAGGAATGGCAGGCCCTCTCGCAGCAATACTGGAAGGCATGGATGGATGCGACGCGCAACGCATTCGGGGCGGCCGCAGATGCCACGGCTGCAGGCAAGATGCCATGGCACGAAGGGCTGGAGCAGTGGTCTCGGATGTTCGGTGCCGCCACGGCCCCGGGCGCGCAGAACGAAGCGTTCGAGCGGATGCTCGCCGGTGCCCGCAGCTATTTCGCCTTGCTGCAGTCGCTGGCCGAGCAGGGAGCGAAGGGCGAGGCCAATCCGCAGGCCTGGTCCGATGCGGTGCGGCAGTCATTCAATTTCCCGGGTGCGGATGCCGCACTGCTCGACAACCCCCTTGCCCGCGCCCTGCGCGAACTGGCCGGGCAGGGCGCCAGGGGCTTCGAACAGATGATGGAGGGCCTGAAGCCCGCAATGGCCGAAGCCCGTGCGCTGCTGGATCTTCCGGCATTCGGTTACGCGCGCGAGCACCAGGAACATTACCAGCAGGTGGCGAAGGCGTGGCTGGATTACCAGCAGGAAACCAATCGCTACAACGCACTGGTCGCCCGGGCCAGCCGGCGTGCATTCGAAGTATTCGAGGACAAGCTGGCCGAGCGTGGCGAACCCGGACGCCAGGTCGATTCCGTACGCGGTCTTTACGACCTGTGGGTGGATGCGGCCGAGGATGCTTACGCGGAAGTCGCGTTGTCCCCGGAATTTCGCGAAGTCTACGGTGCGCTGGTGAACGCGCAGATGCGCGTGCGCCGGAACGTGCAGAAGGAAGTCGAGCGTGTCGCGACCGATCTCGGCATGCCGACCCGCACCGAAATCGACAGCATGGGCAAGCGCCTGCATGCGCTGCATCGTGACGCCAAGAACCGGGCTGAGACGCTTCCCGACCTGGTCGCCGAAGTCGCCGCGCTGCGTGCAGAAGTCGAGCGCCTGAAAGCCGGTGGCGCCACGAAGAAAACCGCGCGCAAGGCACCGCGCAAGTCCGCCAAGACGGCCGCCAAGGAGTAACCGCGATGGACCCCATCCGCATCGATCCCAGGCGAGCGCTCGACGAAGCCATGCGCGCCCAGCAGAAACTCGCGGCAAGCTTCAAGACGCTGCGCGAAGTCGAAGACGTCGACTACGGCGCCACCGACAAGGAAGCGATTTATACCGAGGACAAGGTCGTCGTGTATCGCTACAAGGGCCGGGGCAAGCCGACCGCGAAGGCACCGATCCTGATCTGCTACGCGCTGGTCAATCGCCCGTACATGGTGGACCTGCAGGACGACCGCTCGCTGGTCAAGAACCTGCTCGCTCTCGGCGAAGACGTTTACATCATCGACTGGGGCTATCCCGACGGCGCCGACCGCTGGTTGACGCTTGACGATTACATCAACGGCTACATTCGCCGTTGCGTCGACGCGGTGGCAAAACATTCGGGCGTAAAGAAGATCAATCTGCTCGGCATCTGCCAGGGCGGCGCGTTTTCGCTGTGCTTCACCGCGCTGCACCAGGACAAATTGCAGAACCTGATCACGATGGTGACGCCGGTCGACTTCCACACCCCGGACAACATGCTGTCGCACTGGACCCGCGGCATGGACGTGGACCTGTTCGTGGACACGCTGGGCAACGTTCCGGCCGACCTGATGAACTGGTGCTACCTCACGTTGAAGCCGGTGCGCCTGAACCAGCAGAAGTATGTCGCGATGCTGGACATCCTCGACGACAAGGTCGAACTCGAAAACTTCCTCCGGATGGAAAAATGGATCTTCGATTCGCCCGACCAGGCGGGCGAAGCCTTCCGTGAATTCATCCGCGACTTTTACCAGGGCAACAAGCTGGTGAAGGGTGGATTGGAGATAGGCGGCAAACCGATCAGCCTCGAGAACATCACGATCCCGGTGTTGAACATCTTCGCCGAGCAGGATCACCTCGTTCCGCCGTCGGCATCGCGCCCATTGGGCGAACACATCGGCACCAGGGACTACACCCAGCTCGCGTTCAAGGGCGGCCACATTGGCATCTACGTGTCGGGCCGCGCGCAGCGCGAGGTGCCGCCGGCGATCCACGAGTGGCTGGCCAAACGCACGAAGTAGAACGAAGCAGGGCGGGAGAAGCGAAGCGGACCCCGCCGGCCCGATGCCGGTCAAGATACTTGTCGAGTGGCGGCGGGTTGTCATCCGCCCTGCGAACGCGGTGGCCACCGCACTCTGCCGACCGGCTAGAATCCCGGGATGAACACGACACGCTCCCTTCGACGCTCCCGCCGCAATCGGATGATCGCCGGCGTGGTCGGCGGCCTGGCCGATTACTTCGGCATCGACTCCGGCCTCGCGCGCATCATCTACGTGCTGGTGTCCATTTTCTCGGCGGCGTTCCCCGGCATCGTCGTTTACATCATCCTCTGGATCCTGATTCCACAGGAAGATTGACAAGCGTTGCCGGTCGGGCTCACGTCGCCGGCTCGCCGTCATCGCGGCAGGCGGGCGGCCATCCTTCCGGGCCCTGCGGTTGCCACAGGAAGAATTCTCCGGAATCCGGTCCCTTGGTGTCGCGTGCGAACAGCAGTGATTTTCCGCTGGGCGAAAACGCCGCGCCTATCTCGGTGCCGTTGACGTTCACGCCGGCGCCCATTTTCCGCTTCGGCGTCCAGCGCCCGCTTTCCAGTCGCGTCACGTAAAGGCCGTCCGACGCCATCACGATCATGCGTTTGCCGTCGGGCGCGGGCAGGGGCTCGTACTCATCGCCTGCGGTATTGATTGCGGGGCCGGCGTTCTCGATCCTCCACGTGCCGTCGGCGTCTTGCCGCGCGCGCCAGATGTCGGTTTTGCCGAAGCCGCCCGGCCGCCCCGACCCGAAGTAGAGCCAGCCGTCCGCGGCAGGTCGCGGGAACCATTCCTGGGCGCGCGAGTTCACCGGTGCCGGCAAGCGTCGCGGTTCGCCCCACTTGCCGTCGGCCTGCCGGTCGGTACGCCAGATGTCGAGATCCTTGTGGTGCTGTCCGTCGGTCGAACGCGTCGAAATGAAGTACAGGTGTTTGCCGTCCGGCGTGATGAAAGGGTCGGCTTCGACGCCGTCACCCGCGAAGCTCGCGTCGACAGGCGTTTCCCAGCCCCCCTCGCCGCAATGGCTGACCATGATCCGCCAGCCGCGGAACTCGCGCGAGCTGCGCACGAAGTAGAAGTCGCTGCGGGCATAGTCGAACGCGCCGTGCGATTCGAACAGCGGCGTCGAAATCGCCGGCGGCGCCCAATGCCCGGCGGTCGTCGCCGCCTGTGTCGGCATGGCGCCTACGAGTCCGGCCAGGGCGCATCCGGCCAAACATGGCGCGAATCCCCTCGGGAAAACGTTCATGCGCATCGGCTCCAGGAATGATCCGGATCGGGATGCTAAACGACAAGACGTTGCGGCGTAAGTCACGGCAAGCATGCTAGGCTTCCGCGATTGCACGGACATGCCCATGGAACGCGCCGAATCCTCGCCACCTGCCGACCACGACACCGTACGCGCGGTGCAATGGCGGGATGATCACCTGCACCTGCTGGACCAGCGCAAGTTGCCCTTCGACGAGGCGTGGGTCGATTGTCGCGATGCCAACGAGGTGGCGGAAGCAATCCGCGATCTGGTCGTGCGCGGCGCCCCGGCGATCGGGATCGCGGCGGCATGGGGCGTGGTGCTGGCGGCGCAACGTGGCGATGATCTCGACGCTGCGATGCTGACGTTGCGCGCGGCACGTCCGACCGCGGTGAACTTGATGTGGGCGCTCGATCGCATGCGTACCGGCACCGACGCGGGTGCCGATGCCGCAGGGCTGGCACGCGAAGCCCGGGCGATCCAGGACGAAGACCTCGCCGCCAACCGCGCCATGGGCGTGATGGGCGCGGCCTTGATCCAGCCGGAAAGCGGCGTGCTGACGCACTGCAATACGGGCTCGCTCGCGACGGCCGGATTCGGCACCGCGTTGGGCGTGATCCGGGCGGGCTACGCGTCGGGAAGCATCGTGCGTGTGTTCGCCGGCGAGACGCGACCGTGGTTGCAGGGTGCGCGGCTGACGATGTGGGAACTGCAGCGCGACGGCATCCCGGCCACGCTGATCGCCGATTCAGCGGCGTCGCACCTGATGAGGGCGGGCGAAGTGCAATGGGTGATCGTGGGCGCCGATCGCATCGCCGCCAACGGCGACACCGCGAACAAGATCGGCACCTACCAGCTCGCGATCGCCGCGAAACACCATGGCGTCAAGTTCATGGTGGTCGCCCCGTCGACGACCGTCGACATGGCGACGCCGTCGGGCGAAAACATCCACATCGAGTTGCGCGACCCGTTGGAATTGCTCAGCCATGCCGGGCAGCGCACCGTGGCCGAGCGCGTGAAGGCATGGAATCCCGTGTTCGACGTGACCCCGCACGATCTGGTCGACGTACTGGTGACCGAGCGGGGTGTGATCCACCGGCCGGACGCTGCTGCGCTGCGCGCGATGTTCGGGGCTGCGGGTCCGCACTGAGATGTGGCATCTGCCGAAGCAGCTCGCGTGGTTCGGTATCGGCGGCTTCATCGGTTTCATAGTCGATGCCGGCACCGTGCAGTTGCTGGTGAGCAAGTTCGGTGTCGATCCTTACGTCGGACGACTGTTCTCGTTCCTGTGCGCGGCCACCGCGACGTGGGTCTTCAATCGACAGTTCACGTTCCATGAGCGTGGCGACTACACGCTGTTCGGCGAATGGTCGCGCTATCTCGTCGCGATGTCGGCCGGCTTCGCCATCAACTACGTGGCCTACGCCCTGGCCGTGCACTACTCGGAATTCGTGCGCGCCTGGCCGTCCGTGGGCGTCGCGATCGGATCGGTCCCGGGCTCAGCGGCCAACTTCCTGGGCGCTCGCCAATGGGTGTTTTCCGGGTCGCGGAGACGTGGTTCCGCCAAGGACGTGAAGGAGCGCGAAAACAAGCCGTAAGTTCGCGTGGCTGCAGGAATTTTTTCAACTGTTTCAGGGTCGGATGTGGTACAATTCCAAGATTGATTTCCAGGCGCGGGCGGCGTTTCGGACCCGCGCCTTTTCCATTCTCGAGCACAGGGAAACAAGCGAATGGCGGAACCGGCCAGTGAAGTAATTCGCGTCAATATCGAAGACGAAATGCGGCAGAGCTATCTCGACTACGCGATGAGCGTGATCGTGGGCCGCGCGCTTCCCGACGTGCGCGACGGATTGAAGCCGGTGCACCGTCGCGTGCTGTTCGCGATGAACGAACTGGGCAACGCCTGGAACAAGTCGTACAAGAAGTCCGCGCGCGTGGTCGGCGACGTGATCGGCAAATACCACCCGCACGGCGACTCATCGGTGTACGACGCGATCGTGCGCATGGCGCAACCGTTCAGCTTGCGCTACATGCTGGTGGACGGGCAGGGCAACTTCGGTTCGGTGGACGGCGACAGTCCGGCCGCGATGCGTTACACCGAGGTGCGCATGGCGCGCCTCACGCACGATCTTCTGGCCGACATCGACAAGGAAACCGTCGACTTCGGGCCGAACTACGACGAAAGCGAGCAGGAGCCGCTGGTCCTGCCGACCCGCGTTCCGAACCTGCTGGTCAATGGCTCCGCCGGCATTGCCGTCGGCATGGCCACCAACGTGCCGCCGCACAACATGGGCGAGGTGATCGACGCCACCATCGCGTTGATCGACAACCCCGACCTCACCATCGATGACCTGATGCAGCACGTGCCGGGGCCCGATTTCCCGACCGCCGGCATCATCAACGGGGCGGCCGGCATCGTGCAGGCGTATCGCACCGGTCGCGGCCGACTGTTGGTGCGTGCCAAGACCGAAATCGAAACCAGCGAGCATGGCCACGAAGCGATCATCGCCACCGAGCTTCCGTATCAGGTGAACAAGGCGCGGCTGATCGAGAAGATCGCCGAACTGGTCAAGGAAAAGAAACTAGAAGGCATCAGCGGGCTGCGCGACGAATCCGACAAGGACGGCATGCGCGTGGTGATCGAGGTGCGCCGCGATGCCGCCGCCGAGGTGGTGCTGAACAACCTGTTCCAGCAGACACAGTTGCAGGTGACCTTCGGCATCAACATGGTGGCGCTGGTCGACGGCCAGCCGCGCCTGTTGAACCTCAGGGAAATCCTCGAGCACTTCATCCGTCATCGCCGCGAGGTCGTCACCCGCCGCACCATCTTCGACTTGCGCAAGGCACGCGCGCGGGCGCATGTGCTGGAAGGCCTGACCGTCGCATTGGCGAACATCGACGAAATGATCGAATTGATCAAGACGTCCGAATCGCCGCAGGTCGCGCGGGAACGGATGCTCGCCCGCAAGTGGGAGCCCGGCATGGTGCGCGCGCTGTTGCAGGCGGCCGGCAGCACCGCATCGCGGCCGGAGGACCTCGACCCGAAGGCCGGCTTGAAGGACGAGGGCTACCAGCTTTCGGAAATCCAGGCCAGGGAAATCCTGGAAATGCGCCTGCACCGCCTCACCGGCCTGGAGCAGGACAAGCTCACCGACGAGTACAAGCAACTGCTCGAGACCATCCGCGGCCTGATCGCGATCCTCGAAGATCCCGACAAGCTCATGGCGGTGATCCGCGGCGAACTGGTCGAGATGAAGGATCTGTACGGCGACGCGCGCCGCACCGAAATCCTGCACACGCAGGAAGACCTGGAAACGCTGGACCTGATCGCCGAGGAGGACGTGGTCGTCACGTTGTCGCACACCGGTTACGTGAAGCGCCAGTCGCTCGACACCTATCGCGCGCAGAAGCGCGGCGGCAAGGGCCGCTCGGCGACCACGATGAAGGACGAGGACTTCGTCGAGAAGCTGTGGATCGTCAACACCCACGACACGCTGCTGACCTTCACCAGCAACGGACGCGTGTACTGGCTGGACGTCTACCGCATTCCGGAGGCGGGTCCCGGTGCGCGCGGCCGTCCCATCGTCAACCTGCTGCCCCTGGGCGAGGACGAGAAGGTGCAGGCGGTGCTGCCGGTGCGCGAGTACGCGGACGATCGTTTCGTGTTCTTCGCGACGCGCAACGGCACGGTCAAGAAAACGCCGCTGAAGGAATTCGAATTCCAGTTGCAGAAAGGCAAGCTCGCAATCGGGCTGGACGAAGGCGATGGTCTGGTCGAAGCCGAACTCACCGATGGCAAGTGCGACGTGCTGTTGTTCGCATCCAGCGGCAAGGCTGCGCGCTTCGCCGGCCATGAAGTGCGTCCGATGGGCCGCACCGCCTATGGTGTGCGCGGCATGCGCCTGACAGACGATGCGCACGTGGTCTCGATGATCGTTGCCGATGCGCAAATGGAGGCCGCGGGCTGCGACGTGCTCACCGCCACCGAACACGGTTACGGCAAGCGCACGCCACTCTCGGATTTCCCGCGCAAGGGTCGCGGCTCGCAGGGCGTGATCGCGATCCAGTGTTCCGACCGCAACGGCGCGCTGGTCGCTGCCGTCGCCACCGATCCGCGCCACGAGCTGATGCTGATTTCCGACAAGGGCACGCTGGTCCGCACGCGCGTCGCCGAAGTCTCGCAGGTCGGCCGCAACACCCAGGGCGTCACCCTGATCCGCCTGCCCGACGACGAGAAGCTCGTCGGTGTGGTGAAGATCGAGAACGGCGAAGGCGAAGGCGAAGGCGAAGGCGAAGGCGAAGGGGAAGGGGAAGGGGAAG
>JBIQLN010000030.1:0-35999 GCA_044464225.1 Rhodanobacter sp.
CCGTGTACAACGTGCCGCCAATATTGAGCGAAACCTTGGCGTCGTAGCCGGTCGCAAGCAGTTGCGACAGGCCGATGCTCGGCCCGGCCAGCGCCGCGCCCGTGTACAGCGTCAACGGCAGTTTGGCCCCGGCCGGCAATGACGGCACCATCGCCGTCAGCACGGCATGGCGCAGGCTGCCGTCCGGATTGGTGGCCTTCGGATTCACCTGCAAGGTAACGGGCTGGCCGTTGAGGGTGGCCGCCAGCGTGGCGCCGCGCGGAACGTCGCCTTCCTTGAAAACCTGACCGAAGGTGACGGCGACGTCGTGCTGCCCCTGGGTGGATCGGCTGAACACCGAATCGGTGACGACGGTGTCCGCGACCGCCTGGGCGGCGCCCAGCAGCAGCGTGGCCACGACGGCTCCGTACAGTGCAGGCCGGAAATTTTGGCGAAAACCGCCCCTTGGCGCCGAGGCGCCAAAAATGTCTTTGATGATGCCCATGCAATTCCCGAGATGCGCGTGGGCTTCCGTGCCAGGAAAAAGGGACCCGCCTCGTGCAGGTCGCAATGCCGTGGCATGCAATAGACGCGACGCGTGGGGGGGCGGTCAACGAGCAAACGTTGGGACTGTGGACTGGCGCACTTCCAAAGTTAAAAACTGTGAACTAGTGGGGAATCAGCGGCGTGCGTATCCCTGCTCGAACGGCACTGACGGATGGGACTGACGAGGTCGAAATACCCGGGGTGCCAATTTGCTTGCCCGCGCCGGGAGCATGCCCGTCGACCGGCTTCGGGAGCTCGGGGAAGCCGTCGGGAGCCTTTACGTTTTGGGCGAAAAATGGAGCGTGTGAATCCTCAACTCTATGTATTGGAAGGGATTTTTTGGTGGCACGGAAGCTGCTTCCTCGAGTCGCTGCCGCGAGAGCGGCGGCTTGAACCAACGTACCTTTGCCTTCGGGGGGAGAATGAATGAAAGCGTTGCAATTGAAGTCTCTGAAGTTCTTGCTGTCGGCCGGGTTTCTCGCATGCAGCCTGTTACCGGCGTTCGCCAGCGCAGCGCCCGTGCGTTTCAACATAGCGGGCCAATTCGACCGCCCGACCCTCGGTACCTTCACGGGCACCATCGACATCGACCCGGATCTCGGCACCATCGCCGGCGTCAGCATTCTGTTCCCGGGCCTCGCGGCGTTCGACATCATCCGCACCTCGGTGGCGCAGCAGCCGAAGTCGTGGCGCATCCGCGTGGACAACGCCGACCGGGATGCCTTGTCATTCTTCTTCACCACACCGGAAGCGTCTGGCCGCGCGGGCTCGCTGCTGGACTTCCACGGTGGTTCGATCTCCTCCGGAACCCTCGCCGGGCCGGACATCACCGGAACGATCACCGGGTTCTCGGGCAGCATCAGTCGGTCAGCCGTCAGCGTGCCCGAACCCGCCGTACCCGGCATGTTCGGTGCCGGTGTGCTCCTGCTGGGCCTTGCGGCCGGATTGCGCCGCCGCTACGCGTGAGTGCGCGGAGCTCGCGATCGTCGGGAAATTTTACGGTCTGGGATGCAGGTGAAAAGTTGGCCCATGTAGCCGAATGTTTTTGAACGACATTTTCATGTGGCATGGAACCTGCTTTTGCTGCGCCATCCGTACCCCGTGCTGACCGCACTGCCTCCAACATCACCACAACGCTTACAGGGGACATCATGAAAGTGATCAGGCTGAAATCCTTCAAATCGTTCGTGCTCGGAGGCCTGCTGGCCTGCGGACTGCTGCCTGCGCTGGCCAGCGCCACGCCGGTGAACTTCAATATCAACGGGCATTACAACTTCGGTGTCCTGACATCCCAGCAGGGCGACTTCAACGGCACCATGAGCATCGACACCGCCACGGGTGATCTGCTCTCGTTCGAGGTGCTTTTCGCCGACATCCCGGTCTTCAACGAGAGCGGCTTGTGGCTCTCCTACGGCAGCAAGCGGCCTCCGCAATGGACGATCCAGGCAGTCAATGCATGGGGCGGTTTGCTCGCTCTCACCTTCACCACTCCCCAGGTGGATGGCTACCGCAAGAAGGGCTCGTTGGTCGGCTTTGAAGGCGGTTCCATCGTCGGCGACCAGGTGTTCGGGTCCTTTCTCTCCCTGCCGTACGCCGGTTGTTTCTCCGGCGACATCACGCCCGCCCAGGTGCGCGTGCCGGAACCTGCCGCGCTCGGCCTGTTCGGCGCCGGGGTACTGTTGTTGGGCATGTTCGTTGGGCTGCGCCGGCGCATCGACTGAGCCGCGCACGGACCGGTGTGCACCCAGACAACCCCCCCCCCGAGCCGGGGGGTTGTCTGCTTCGGGCGAGACGCTGGTGGGGCGACGCGGGGCTGGGCCCTGGCCGCTGCGGGAGAGGCAGTCGGCGCGCCGTCATCCGGCTTCCGGGGAACAAGGACCCGATGGACCCTCAAGCCTTCACGAAACGTCGACAAAGCTTACAGTCTGTCGGGTCCTTTGCTCTTCTGATGGGCGGAAATATTTTTAAAATCAATTGTTTGTAAGGTTGGCACAGGACGTGCTTTATATCGGCACCTGACCAGACGCGCTGCAACCAAAAACAGGAGCACGTATGAACGCAATCAAGTATCTGGGCTTCGCTGGGCTGGCCACTGCCGGCCTGTTCGCGACCCAGGCTTTGGCAACCACCTGCCCGGTCAATGCCGAAGGCACCCAGACCATCGGGGGGCCGGTCTGCATCGCGCCGGTGGGTACCGACGGTGCGGGTACCGGACTGCAGGATCTGCTGGACGGCATCACCAAGTCCGGCACGCCGACCATCGACGTGTACAACGGGCAGACAAGTCCGAGCGCTTACTGGTCGACCTCTGCCTCGGGTCTCGGCGAAAACCGGATCATGTTCGAGATCGCAGGCTATGCGAACACGAACTCCTTCGGCATTTTCGACCCGACCGATACCCAGAACCGCCTTGAATTGTTCGGCGGCAGCGCGGGCCACAATGCTGCCACCACGTTGATGTGGAATGGCGATGGCAGTTTCACCGCCACCTATCTGAACGGAAACGGACAGAGTCTGGGTACGGCAGATGCCACCTTCGGCGTGACCAACCAGTTCGGCTATTACCTGGACAATGGTCACGGCCAGACTTTTTATTCCGTCGTCGGTCTGAATAGTGACGGCACGCCGCACATGGTTGCGTACCAAGGCAATGGCCTGACCAAGCTGGACAATGTCAAGACCGGGCAGTACGCCACGTTCGGGACCAGCGACTTCATCCTGGCCTGGGAGGACCTGCCCTTCAGGACGTCCGACCTCGACTACAACGACTTCGTGGTAATGGTCGAGTCCGTGCACCCGGTTCCGGAACCCGCCGCACTCGGCATGTTCGGTCTCGGCGCCCTGCTGATCGGGGCCGCGGTGGGCTTCAACCGCCGCCGCCGCTTCAATATCGGCTGATCGCCCGCACCGCGACGCGTAACGCAAGCGCTGCATTCATGGCCCGCCTCTCGGCGGGCCTTTTTTTGGCGCAACCCGACCCGCCAGCCGCGAGCGTGGAACCCTGTCGAATCGGCACGTGAGGTGAGCGGGGGAAGCACGCATCGACCTGCTGGTACACTCCTTGCATCTGTTAACGACGTCACAGAATCGAAGGGGCGGGGTTGGAAATGCAGTCACTTAGGATCGACCTGATCGCCGCCGCGCGCCCCAACTTCATGAAGGTGGCCCCGCTGTACCACGCGCTGCAGGGGCAGCCGTGGTGCAGCCTGCGATTGGTGCATACCGGCCAGCACTACGATGCAAACATGTCGGACGCTTTTTTCCGCGATCTCGGATTGCCGCAACCCGACTTGCATCTGGGCGTGGGCAGTGGCAGCCACGCGGAACAGACCGCCAACGTGATGATTGCCTACGAGGGTGCGTGCATCGCGGAGCGGCCGGACCTCTGCATCGTGGTGGGCGACGTCAATTCCACCGTGGCCTGCGCGCTGGTCGCGTCCAAGCTGTGGATACCCGTGGCGCATCTCGAAGCGGGGCTGCGCAGCGGCGATCGCAGCATGCCCGAGGAAATCAACCGGCTGGTCACCGACACGCTCGCCGACATCCTGTGGACGCCATCGCCGGATGGCGACGAGCATTTGACGGCCGAAGGCGTGGCGCCGGAGAAAATCACGCGCGTCGGCAACATCATGATCGACTCCTACGAGTTGATGAAGGACCGCATCCACGCCAGCAGCGAGCGGCAGCGACTGGGTCTCGACGGAGCCGAATACGGCGTGGTGACCTTGCACCGCCCGTCCAACGTCGACACGCGTGCGCCGCTCGCGACGCTGGTCGCACAATTGACCCGCATCGCGGCCAAGGTGCCGCTGGTGTTCCCGGTGCATCCGCGCACCCGCAAGAATCTCGAAACGTTCGGGCTGTGGAATGGGTTGGCGGACGCGACCGGCATCCGGATCGCGGAGCCGCTGGGCTATGTGGATTTCATGAACCTCGTGTGCGGCGCACGGCTGGTCATCACGGACTCCGGCGGCGTGCAGGAGGAGACCACCTACCTCGGCATCCCGTGCCTGACGCTTCGCCCCAACACCGAACGGCCCATCACGATCACCGAGGGCAGCAATCGATTGATAACCGCGTCGAATCTCGTCGACACGGTGGACGACATCCTCGCGGGCCACGGCGTGCACGGTCGCAAGCCCGAGTTGTGGGATGGTCATACCGCGCAGCGTGTGGTGGCCGATATTCGCAGGCGGCTGCTCGACACCGCACCGGCGGGAGCCGGTGATGATGCAACCGCGGCGAATGCCGGGGAGCCGCAGGCTGCGAATGCCTGACAGGAGGAGTGGGAACCCCCGATTCACTCCGTTCGCGTCGGGCTTCCCGGTGCAGCGACCGAATCGAATTTGAAGAGTGTCCTTGTTTTTGCCCGCACCAGTCCTGCCGAGGACGGCCGGCTGGAAACCCGGGTTCGTTCGGCGAGCCAGTCAACATGCACGTCATCATTCTTGCCAGCTACATCACCGCCGCCGTCGCATTTCTTGCGGCGACGGGCGTGCTGGCGGCGGGCTGGCGCGGTCAGCGGACGGGGGCGCTGCTGGTCGTCGCCACCACGGTGTCGATGCTTTGGGGCTTGTTGCTGGCGTGGGCGGAGTGGACGCACACGCTTCCGATCTACTGGCTGCTGGCCGGCGAAGTCCTGCGCTACGGTGCATGGCTCACCTTTCTTGGTGCCCTGGTCGGCGCCTTCTCGATGTCGGGCGCGCTGCGCGGCGCCCGCATCGGTACGCATGCGATATGGATCGCGCTGGCACTGTACTGCCTGTTGCCGGCCATCGGTCCTTTGCCGTTCCTGCCGCTGCCGTTCAACGCGGCGTTCGCGATGGCGGGCGTGCTGGTCCTGGCGCTCGTCGGCATCGTGGTCCTGGAGCAGATCTTCAGGAACGTCGATGCCGAGCAGCGCTGGGCGGTCAAGTTTCTGGTGATCGCGCTGGGCGTGATGTTCGCCTATGACATCTTCCTGTACTCCTACGCCGTGCTGTATCGCGAGTTCAACGTGAGTGCGTGGGCAGCCCGCGGTTTCGTCGATGCGCTGCTGGCGCCGCTGCTGGTGGCAGCGGCGGCGCGCAACAAGGGCTGGACGCCCGAAGTGGGTGTGTCGCGGCGCGCAGTGTTCTACTCGACCAGCCTGCTGGTGATCGCGCTGTATTTCATCGGCACGGCGGTGGGCGGGTATTACGTGCGCCTGTACGGAGGCGACTGGGGCCGGGTCGCGGAAATCACCCTCGTCTTTTTCGCGCTGCTCGCGGTGCTGCTGGTCGCCGGCTCGGGCCAGGTTCGTTCGCGCCTCCGGATTTTCCTGCACAAGAACTTCTTCAGCTTCCGGCACGACTACCGCGAGGAGTGGCTGCGCCTCACCGCCACGCTGTCGGCCAGTGACAGCGACACGGGTTTGCCGCTTCGGGCGGTCCGTGCGATGCAGCAGATCATGGACAGTCCTGCCGGTGCGTTGTGGGTGTGCGACGACGCCGGCGCGCTGGTGCCGGAGGCGCACACCAACATGCCGATGTCGACGGGCTTGAGGATTGCAGCCAACCGGCCGGTATTCGAGTTCATGTGCAAGCGGCGCTGGATCTATGACCTCGGCGAGCCGCCGCCACTGGGCGATGCGCAACTGCAGGCGCCGCCCGAGCTGGCCGCATTGCCGCGCGCGTGGCTTCTCGTACCGCTGGTACTGGAAAACCGCCTTGTCGGCGTGGTGGTGCTGGCCGAAGCACGTGCGCGGCGCGCGCTCGACTGGGAAGACATCGATCTGCTCAGGACGGCGGGCAGCCAGGTCGCCGGGACGCTGGCGCAGGCCGCCAACGCGCGGCGGCTCGCGGAAGCGCGCCAGTTCGAAGGCTTCAATCGGCTCACGGCGTTCCTGATGCACGACCTCAAGAATGTCGCGGCCCAGCAGTCGCTGCTTTTGCAGAACGCCGTCCGGCACCGGAACAACCCGGCGTTCGTGGACGACATGCTCGCCACGGTGGAAAACTCGGTCCAGCGGATCACGCGGCTCCTGGAACAATTGCGGGGCGAGGCGGCGCCTGCGGCACGCGCCCGGGTGAAGCTGGCGGAGGTCATCGAGCGTGCGCTGAGCGAATGCAGCGCACAGGCGCCACGACCGGCCTGGACGCCACCGCCCGAACCATTGTCGGTTCGCGCGGACCCCGGGCAGCTGGCGACCGTGCTGGGGCATCTGATCCGCAATGCACAGGACGCGGCGACATCGCAGGGACATGTTTCGGTAAGGCTGGGGTCGGGGGAGGGGCAGGCCATGATCGAAATCGTGGACGATGGCATGGGGATGGATGAAGATTTCATCCGCGACCGGCTGTTCAAACCGTTTTTCACCACCAAGGCGAGCAAGGGGATGGGTATCGGTGCATATCAGGCGCGCGAATACGTGCGCGCGCTGGGGGGCGCGCTGGCGGTGCAGAGCACACCGGGGCGCGGCAGTGTGTTCATGGTGAGCTTGCCGTTGGCCGAACCCACGGACGACGCGGCCCCGGCGCACGCAATGGGGGCGGCGTCATGAGTTCAACCGCGCGCACCTTGTTGATCGTCGAGGACGATGCCGGACTCCAGACGCAGTTGCGCTGGAGTTTCGACGAGTACGCGGTGATCCTGGCCGGCGATCGCGAATCCGCGCTTGCCGAAGTTTGCGACAACCAGCCTGCGGTGGTATTGCAGGATCTCGGGTTGCCGCCCGATCCCGCCGGTACCAGCGAGGGCTTCGCGACCATCGCTTCGATCCTCGAGGAGGCGCCCTACACCAAGATCATCGTCGCCACCGGCAATGGCGACCGCGACAACGCGGTCAAGGCGATCGGCGCGGGCGCCTATGATTTCTGCTCGAAGCCACTCGATGTCGAGGTGCTGCGGCTGATCGTGGATCGCGCCTTCCGCGTGCATGAACTGGAAGCCGAGAACCGCAAGCTGAAAAGCGAATCGGGCGCGGCGATGGAAGGCATCATCGGCACCAGCGAGGCAATGACACGGGCGTTCAGGCTGGTGGAGAAGGTCGGCCCCACCAATGCCAGCGTGTTGCTGCTGGGTGAAACCGGCACCGGCAAGGAACTGGTCGCGCGCGCGGTGCATCGCATGAGCACGCGGCGCGACGGGCCGTTCGTCGCGATCAATTGCGCGGCCATCCCGGAGAATCTGCTGGAAGCGGAATTGTTCGGCTACGAAAAGGGTGCCTACACCGGTGCGCACAAGCAGACCAAGGGCAAGTTCGAGCTGGCGCACAACGGCACGCTGCTGCTGGACGAGATCGGCGACATGCCGGTGCCGCTGCAGGCCAAGCTGCTGCGGTTCCTGCAGGAGCGCATGGTCGAACGCATCGGCGGGCGCGAACCGATCGCGGTGGACGTGCGCATCATTTGCGCGACGCATCGCGACCTGCGCGCGCTGATCCAGGAGTCGCGTTTCCGCGAAGATTTGTTCTATCGCATTTCCGAGGTCACCATCCAGTTGCCGCCGTTGCGTGACCGGCACGGCGACGCGGTGCTGCTGGCGCGGCACTTCCTGGAGCAGGCCGCGAGCCGCCACGGTCGGACTCTGCGCGGTTTCACCAGCAAGGCGTTGAAGGCGATCGAGGCATACCCGTGGCGCGGCAACGTGCGCGAACTCGAGAACGCCATCAACAGCGCGGTGATCATGGCCGAAGGCAAGCAGATCGGGCCCGAGGCATTGCGGCTCGACGCGGGCGGCGCCGATGAAACGCTGGATTTGCGCGAAGTGCGCGCAGAAGCGGAGAAGCGTGCGATTCGGCGCGCCCTGACGCGGGAGGGCGGCAACCTGTCGAGGGTCGCCCAACTACTCGGCGTCAGCCGACCCACGCTGTACGACCTGCTTGAAAAGTATGATCTCAAGAAACCCAACGATGCCGCCTGAAGGGCGCACACTCAACCGCCGGGGGTAAGGAATACCATGAAAATCTTGAACGGCTTGGCTCTCCGCCGCGGGCTGCTGATGGTTGCGATGGGCCTGCTGCTTGCCGGTTGCGGCAGTGGCAAGGGCAGCGTCGCCACCGGGCTCAAATACCAGGACAGCGGCAAGTACCGGGCCGCCTACATCGAGGCCAAGAAGGTCCTGCAACGCGACGACAAGAACGGTGACGCGTGGCTGTTGCTGGGTGAATCGTCGCTGATGCTGGGCAATCCCAGGGACGCACTGAACGAGCTGGACAAAGCCAGGCAATACGGCGTGCCCAAGCCGCGTTGGGCGGTGCCCACCGCCGAAGCGCTGCTGGCGAACCACGACTTCGACAAGGTGGTGTCGACCGCCGCGCCGGACAGCAATCTCGACGCCCATGTGCAGGCGCGGCTTGCAGTGCTTCGGGGCGACGCCCAGCGCGCCCTGAAGCAACCGGACCAGGCCAGGCAGTCCTACGAAGCTGCGTTGCAACAGGTACCCAATGATCCGCTGGCGCTGGTGGGGCTGGCGCGCGTTGCCGCCGAAGCAGGCGACACCGCGGCGGCCATGCATCATGTCGATCAGGCACTCGCGTCGGCGCCTGAAAGTCCGCAGGCGTTGGTGGCCAAGGCCGATCTGGCCGCTTCTGCCGGGGACTACGCGTCGGCGGAAACCACCTACCAGAAGGCGCTGGATGTCAAACATCCGGACTGGCTGCCGCAGGACGCTTTCTATGCACGCATGCAGATGGTGGCGGCGCAGACGCGGCAACAGCACTACGACCAGGCGCTGGCCAACCTGGCTACCCTGGAGAAGATGGCGCCGGGACAGCCGGGTCCCCACTACCTGCACGCCGTGGTGCTCTATCAGCAAGGGCATCTCGATGATGCGACCGCGCAATTGCAGCAGGTGCTGAAGGCGGCGCCCGACAGCGCGCCCGCGCAGATGCTGATGGGCGCCGTCAGTTACGCACAAGGCAATTACGGTCAGGCGGAAATGTACCTCAGCAATGTCATGGGGTTGGACCGGAAGAATGAAGCGGCTCGCAAGCTGCTGGCCTTGGCCTACTACCGGGAAGGTCGTTCCACCCAGGCACTGAACATGTTGCGGCCGATGGTCCCCGCGCAGGCCACCGATGCGGAGCTGCTGGCGCAGTTGCAGCGCGCCGCGGCGGAGGGTGCCGGGATGCCGCCGAAGCCAGGAAAAGAAGCGGCGACGCAGCCCGCGGCCTCCGCGGTGGCGATCGCCGCCAACGCCAATGTCAATGCCGATACCCCCTCGGGCAAGGCATTTGCGGCTGCCGAAAAGGCGCTTGCCCGCAACGACTCTGCCGAAGCCGTTCGCCTGCTGAAGGAAGTGCCTGCCGGCGACCCGGCCGTGGAAGCGCAACGCGCCACGATGCTCGCGATTGCCTACGTGCATGACCGCCACCCGGAAGAAGCGGTCAGGATCGCGGCCGGCTACGCAACCAAGCACCCGAAGGAGAGTTCGGCGCACCTGTTGTACGGCACCACGCTGGTCGCGGCCGGCAAGCACAAGGAAGCTCGTGCGCAATACGAGGAAGCCATCCGCCTCGACCCGAAGAACACGGCGGCGCTGATGAGCCTCGGCAGCCTCGATTCGGTGGAGCGCCATTACCAGGACGCGGAAAACCATTATGGCGCCGTGCTAAAGCTGGACCCCAAGAATGCCGCGGCGATGGTCGCGCTGGGCAAGGTGGCCGCCCTCCAGGGCAACAAGGCGGAAGCGATCAAACAATTCAGGCAGGCCATCGCGGCCCAGCCCAAGGCGGCTGCGGCGTATGTCGAACTGGTGCTGGTGTACAGCCAGAACGGCCAGTTCGATGAAGCGGCCGAGGTTGCGAAACAACTGGCGGACGCGCTGCCCGACAACCCTGCCGCACTGAATGCGTTCGGCGCCGCCGAACTCAACGCGGGTCGCCATGCCCAAGCGTTGCAGCCGCTCGAGAAGGCCGTGAAGCTCGCGCCCGAGTCGGCGCTGTTCCGGATCAACCTCGCGCGCGCGCAGATTCTCAACAAGAATGCCAAGGCCGCCGAGGCGAATCTCCAGACGGTGATCAAGGCCGACCCGTCGCAAACACAGGCCGTCGCGCTGCTGGCCTTCATGAAGCTGCAGAACCACGATGCGGCGGGTGCCATTGCGCTCGCACGAACCCTGCAGAAGCAGTCGACCACCCGCGCCGCCGGGCTGGCTTTGGAGGGCGACCTGTACATGGCATCGAAGGACTATGCCAAGGCTGCTGCCGCGTACCAGCAAGGCTTGAAGGTGAAATATGACCGCCCCCTGGTCATGAAGAGCTTCGCTGCGCTGGAGCACAGTGACGCGAAGGCCTCGGAAAAGCTTTTGCGCGACTGGCTGGCCAAGCACCCCGACGACGCGGCCATGCGCCTGATGCTGGGGCAGTACTACCTCGACCACGACAGGAACGGCGAGGCCGCCAGCCAGTACGAGCAGGTGTTGAAGGCGTTTCCGGCGAACGTCGGGGCGCTCAACAATCTCGCCTGGATCTACACCGAACAGAAGAACGCCAAAGCGCTCGCACTGGCCGAGCGCGCGTACAAGCTCGCCCCGACTTCGGCCAGCGTCCAGGACACCTACGGCTGGGCGTTGGTCGCGGCCGGACAGGCGAAAACCGCGTTGCCGATTCTGACCCAGGCGGCAAAGGCAGCGCCGAAGGTACCCGCCATTCAATACCACCTGGCGGTAGCCCAGGCGCGCAGCGGCGACCGGGCCGGGGCACGCAGCACGCTGGAGGCGCTGCGGAAGTCGGGCGCCGATTTCCCAGCCAAGGCAGCTGCCGACAAGCTGTACCAGGAACTCGACGGTGCCACGGGTCGTGGCGCCGACAAGTAGACCATTGACGCCGGACGGCGCGTAGCGGCGTCGCGGCCACTGAAGGACAATCCATGAACCGAGCGAGGGAAAGCAGCCCGCGGACGATCCTGGTCACGGGCGGGGCCGGCTACATCGGTAGTCACGTGGTGCTTCAGCTCACCGCGGCCGGCGAGCGCGTGGTGGTGGTGGATGATCTCTCCACCGGCTTCCGCGAGTCCGTGATCGACGCGGAGTTGATCGTCGGCAATGCGGGCGATCGCGCGCTGATGGCGAAAGTCCTCCGCGAACACGATGTCGACACCGTGATGCATTTCGCCGCCCGGACCATCGTGCCGGAGTCGGTGGCCGATCCGCTGCGGTACTACGGCAACAACACCTGTGCCACGCGCAACCTGCTGGAATGCTGCCGCGATGCCGCGGTCAGCCAGATCGTGTTCTCCTCGACCGCCGCGGTCTATGGCATTCCCCAAGGCGGCAAGGCGGCCGAAGATACGCCCACCGCACCGATCAATCCCTATGGCTCGTCCAAATTGATGAGCGAATGGATGCTGCGCGACCTGGCGGCGGCAGGCGGGCCGCGCTACGTGGCGCTGCGCTACTTCAACGTCGCCGGTTGCGATCCGGAAGGGCGCATCGGGCAATCGACGCGCCACGCGACACTGCTGTTCAAGGTCGCCTGTGAAGCGGCACTGGGCAAACGGGAGCGGCTGTCGATCTTCGGCACCGACTACGCTACCGTGGATGGCACCGGCGTGCGCGATTACATCCATGTCGCCGATCTGGCACGCGCCCACCTCGACGCGTTGCAGTACCTGCGCCGTGGTGGCGCTTCGACCGTCCTCAATTGCGGTTACGGCCACGGCTATTCGGTGCGCGAGGTGCTGGAGGCCGTCGGACGCGCGCATGGTGCGCCGGTGCCGTGCGTCGAGCAGCCGCGCCGTGCAGGCGATCCGCCATCGCTGATTGCGGTGTCGGACCGGATTCGCGAAACGCTTGGCTGGTCACCACGGTACGACGACCTCGATTTCATCGCGCAGACATCGCTGGCGTGGGAACGCAAGCTCGCCTCCCCGGTGACATGAGCGGTTCTGCGTCTGCGGCAGCCTACGGGCGGGTCCGATTGGAGCGGACTGCGTGAGCTTCCCGATCTACGCCACGTCACCGCTCACCTGGGCACTGGTGCTGCTGGTGTTGCTGGCCCTGGGTTGGCATGTTTTGCCGGGCGCGTTGCGCTGGGCAGGCGTTGCGATCGAGGTCGTGTTGATTGCCTTGATGACGCCGCTGGGCGCCGCGGGCCTGGTGCATCTGACGGTCGCGCGGGTGCCGTCCGTGCAGTCCTGTCCTGCCCCCACGCCCACGACGGTCGTGGTACTGGGCGGCGGATTCAGTTATCCACCGCGCACGGCGGACGATTACGGGGCGCTGAGCACCGAGGCCCTGCAGCGGATGTTCGCTGCAGTGGCTTTGTGGCAAAAAATTCCCGGCGCGCGGCTCGTGATCGCCGGTGGTGGTGGCGGCCGCATACGCGAAGCCGTGCCGATGGCGAACCTCGCGATGCGCATGGGCGTTCCGGCGGCCTCTGTCGAAATCGAGGACCGGTCGCGCAATACCTGGCAGAACGCCCGGAACGTCGCCGCGTTGTCGCCGCCGTTGCCCCGGCGCATCTGGCTGGTGAGTTCGCCCATGCACCTGCCGCGCGCGCTGGACGCGTTCCGCGCGTGGGGGTTCGAACCCTGCGCGTGGCCCAGTGGCGCGGAAAAGGATGGGTTCGACCTGTGGCTGAGTGCGTTCGTGCCGCAGGGAACCTCGACCCGCAAGGCAGCGATCGCCTTTCACGAACTCGCCGGGAGTGTGTACTACGAGTTTCTGGCGCGGCGACAGGCTCGTCGCACCGCCGCTCAGACGCCGTAATAGCCGCGGTACCACTCCACGAAGCGCTTCACGCCCTCTTCCACCGACGTGTCCGGCCGATAGCCGGTGTCGTTCATCAGTTCGGTGACTTCGGCGCTGGTGTCGGGGACATCCCCCGGCTGCAGCGGCAGCAGGTTCTTTTCGGCCTTGCGGCCCAGGCAATCCTCGAGCACCTCGATGTAGTGCGAAAGCTGCACGGGGTGGCTGTTGCCGATGTTGTAGAGGCGATAGGGCGCCGACGAGGAAGCCGCACTCGGGTGCAAGGGGTCGTACGTCGGATCGGGCTCCGGCACGCGATCCAGCGTGCGGATCACGCCTTCCACGATGTCGTCGACGTAGGTGAAATCCCGGGTGTGGTGGCCGTGGTTGAACACGTCGATGGGTTCCCCGGCGAGGATCTTCCGGGTGAACAGGAACAGCGCCATGTCCGGGCGTCCCCACGGACCGTAGACCGTGAAAAAACGCAGGCCGGTCGTCGGCAAGCCATAGAGGTGGCTGTAGGTGTGCGCCATCAGCTCGTTGGCTTTCTTGGTGGCGGCGTACAGGCTGACCGGGTGGTCGACCGAGTCCTGCACCGAGAACGGCAACTTGCGGTTGGCGCCGTACACCGAACTGGACGACGCGTACACGAGATGCTCGACCTTGCCGTGCCGGCACGCTTCCAGGATGTTGATGAAACCGACCAGGTTGGTTTCGACGTACGCGTACGGATTCTCGAGCGAATAGCGTACGCCGGCCTGCGCGGCGAGGTTCACGACGCGCTGCGGGCGGAAATCGTGGAAGGCTTTTTCAAGCGCCGGACGATCCTCGATGCTGACCTTCGCGAACCGGAAATTCGGATGCGGCGTCAGCCGGTCCAGACGTGCCTGCTTCAGGGCGACGTCGTAGTAGTCGTTGAGGTTGTCCACGCCCAGCACTTCGTCGCCGCGCGCCAGCAGGCGCAGGCTGAGGGCGGACCCGATGAAGCCGGCGGCGCCGGTGACCAGTACGCGCATCCCGTTTCCTTGTGCGTGGATCAGCCCTTCATGTTAGCGGGCCTGCCTGACTCTTCGCTGGCGAACGGAGTCATGCCGGCGTGTCTTTCGGTGCCTTGCGCCCAAACTACAGGCGGTCGTCCACCGCTTCCCGCGGCAGCACGTTTTTCACGTCGAACAGGACGCAGTCGGGTTTGCCCAGTGCGCGCAGCGCGGCCACGCCCATGTCCGTGAACTGGTGATGTGCCACCGCCAGCACGATAGCGTCGTAGGTGCCGGGACGCAGGTCGGGCGCAAGATCGATCGCGTATTCGTGGCGCGCCTCGGTGGCGTCGCACCACGGATCGTACACGTCGATGTCGGCGTGGCAGGCGCGGAATTCGTCGATGATGTCGGTGACGCGCGTGTTGCGAAGGTCCGGGCAGTTCTCCTTGAACGTCAGGCCCAGCACCAGTACCTTGGCGCCCGCCACGTGGATGCGTTTTTCCAGCATCAGGCGCATGACGCGTTCGGCCACGTGGCGACCCATGCCGTCGTTGATGCGGCGGCCGGACAGGATGACCTCGGGGTGGTAGCCGATTTCCTGGGCCTTGTGGGTCAGGTAATACGGGTCGACGCCGATGCAGTGCCCGCCGACGAGTCCTGGTCGGAACGGCAGGAAGTTCCATTTGGTGCCGGCCGCTTCCAGCACGCTCAGGGTGTCGATGTCCATGCGGTGGAAGATCAGCGCCAGCTCGTTGATCAGCGCGATGTTGAGGTCGCGCTGGGTGTTCTCGATCACCTTGGCGGCTTCGGCTACCTTGATGCTGGATGCCTTGTGGGTGCCGGCACTGACGACTTGCTGGTACAGCGCGTCCACGAAATCCGCGGTTTCCGGGGTGGAGCCCGAGGTGACTTTCTTGATGGTGTCGAGGCGGTGTTCCTTGTCACCCGGATTGATGCGCTCGGGGCTGTAGCCGGCGAAGAAATCGACGTTGAATTTCAAGCCCGATTCGCGCTCGATGATCGGCACGCAGACTTCCTCGGTCGCACCGGGATACACGGTGGATTCGAAGATCACGACGCCGCCGCGCTCGATGACCTTGCCGACCGTGCGGCTGGCCGCTTCCAGCGGCGCGAGATCCGGACGCTTGGCACGGTCGATCGGGGTGGGCACCGTCACG
Source organism: Rhodanobacter sp. (assembly GCA_044464225.1). Lineage (GTDB taxonomy): Bacteria > Pseudomonadota > Gammaproteobacteria > Xanthomonadales > Rhodanobacteraceae > 66-474. The sequence continues at coordinate 15,332 of JBIQLN010000030.1, forward strand.
ATGAAAACGTTGCAACCCTTGAGGTCCTGGATGTCCTGGCTGAAGCCGAGCTGGGTGGTCGAGGCCAGTTCCTCGGACGACACCTCCAGGGTGTGGTCGCGATGCTGCTTCAGCTCCTCGATCCGCGCTGCGTTGACATCAAAGCCGAGGGTGGGCAGTTTGCGGCCGAAGCCGACCGCGAGCGGGAGCCCGACATAACCCAGGCCGATCACGGCGAGACGTATGGCTTCGGGGCGGGGCAGCGACGCCTGGTTCATGACGCATCCTTTCAAAGGGTACGGGAACCGCGGACCATGCGCGATACGTGCCAACAGCGGCCGCGGAAGGCGCCTATGCTCGCATGCGCCGCACAAAATTCAAAACAAACAGGGCCAGGCCAATCAGGGTTATCCCGACCCATTCGGGCGCGGAAGGGCGCTCGTGCAGCAGGCCCCATGCGAACAACACGCCGGCCACCGGCACCGCAAGGCTGGTCAGGCCGGCCACATTGGCGGGCAACTTCTGGACCACCAGAGCCCACAGCACCCAGCACACCCCGGACGACAGCAGCCCGTTGTAGAGCAGCGCCGCGACATAGGAGCCTGTCCAGGTCACGGCGCGTTCCCGGTCGAGCAGGGCCAGCACCACCAGCGCGAGCGTCCCGACCAGCATCTGCCACGCGGTAAGGCGCAGCGGCGTCACCTCCGGGTGTTGCTGGAACAGCCGCTTGGACAATACCGTCGCAATCGCCCATGCGAGGCCGGCCAGGATCGCCAGCATCACACTGTGCGGTGAACCCAGCGGCCGCCACGGCTCGACGACGCAAATGAAGCCCGCCGCCGCGATCGCGATGCAAAACCAGCGTCGCGGGCCGGGCTTGTCGTTCAACCACCACCATGCCAGCGGCACCACCCAGAACGGCATCGTGTATGCCAGCAGTGCGGTCTTGCCGGCGCCGCCCGTCACCAGCGCCCATTGCGCCAGGGCCTGGAACGCGGCGGTCTGGGTGAGGCCGATCAGGATCGTGGACGGCCACGGCGTGGGCTTCAATGCTTCGCGCTGCATTGCCAGCAGCGCGAACAACACCGCGGTGCCAATCACGTAGCGCATGGCGCTGAAGGTGAACGGTCCGCTGTCGCGCATCGCCACTTTCATCACCGACCAGTTGAGACTCCAGACGACGGTGAGGATCAGCAGTCCGATCCAGGCCGCGCGCGTGCTTGCGGGTCGATTCATGGGTCGTCGCGAAAACCGGAAGGGACGTCGGCGTGACCATCGCGCCGGCCAAACCACGTATGCTACCGCTGCTTGCAGTAGGGAACGCGATCAGGATCCATTCCTCACACTGAAGGGCGGAGGTTTGCATGAAGACCAAGATGCACGTGGCGATGTGGGCGGGGGGCGTCGGCCTGGCGCTGATGCTGGCCGGCGTGGCCCAGGCAGGTGACGGCAGCCTGATGGAAGTCACCACCACCGTGAAGCAGTCGATGTCGGGGATGCCGGCGATGCCCTCGCGCACGATGACCCACAAGGTGTGCTCGGCACCGGGGGCGTTCGATCCGCATGCGCTGAACAAGATGAATCCGGACAACCGGTGCAAGATCGCCAACTTCAAGAAGCAGGGCGATACCGTCACCTTCGACCAGGTCTGCACCGCGCCGATGGCAATGACCATGCACGGCACCTTCCGCACCACCGGCGGCGCCAATTTCACCGGCAGCCTGCACGCCACGTTCGATGCAGGCGGCGGGCGTCCGATGACCGTGGATACCGAGTACACGGGCAAACAGGTCGGGACGTGCGACTACACACCGCCCGAGACCTCGGATTGAACCGCGCTGCGGATCTTTCGTGATTCCGGATTCCGGTTCGCGATTACGAGGCTGACGCTCCGAAGGCTGGGGTATCCACGCCGCGGCGCGGTCATGGCGCGCTTCATCCCGCAATCAGCCATGCACGCGTCCAATGGAACGCATGGCTGGCATTCGCATCGGCATCTCTGGATGGCGCTATCCACCATGGCGCGGGGTGTTCTACCCGAAGGGGCTCGTGCAGCGCGACGAATTGCACTACGCGTCGCGGCATTTCCCCACCATTGAATTGAACGGCTCGTTCTATTCGCTGCAGCGGCCGGAAAGCTACGCGCGCTGGCGCGAAGCCACGCCGAGCGGGTTCGTGTTCGCGATCAAGGGCCCCCGCTTCGTCACCCATGTGCTGCGGCTGCGCGATATCGAGGTGCCGCTGGCGAATTTCTTCGCCTCAGGAGTGTTCGGACTGCGTGAAAAACTCGGACCGATGCTTTGGCAGTTCCCGGCGAATTTCAAATACGACCATGACGTGTTCGCGCGGTTCTTCGACCTTCTTCCGCGCGATGGCGAAGCCGCGCTGAAACTGGCGCGCCGGCGCGATTTCCACGTGAAAGGCCGCGCACGGCTCGCCATCGATCGCAACCGCCGGTTGCGTCACGCCATCGAGGTGCGGCATCCGGGCTTCCTGGTCCCGTCGTTCGTCGCGCTGTTGCGCCAACACGACATCGCGCTGGTGGTGGCCGACACCGCCGGCAAGTGGCCCTACGTGGAGGAGGTCACCGCAGGCTTCATGTATCTGCGGCTGCACGGCGACAAGGAGTTGTACGCCAGCGGTTACGCCGACGCGGCGCTGGACCGCTGGGCCGCGCGCATCCGCGCCTGGCGGCGCGGCTCACAGCCGCGCGACGCGGTGCGTGTCGCCGAGGCGCGATCACCGCCGCGGCGCAAGTCACGCGACGTCTACTGCTACTTCGACAACGATGCCAAGGTGCATGCGCCGTTCGACGCGATGAAACTGGCGGAAAAGCTGGCGTCGTGAAGGGCGCGCACCGCGGATGATGCGACGGCTCACGATCGTGGCTGCCGCAGGAACTCGGCGGGAATGGCCGCTGCACCGCGGGCACCCGGCCGGCGTCGCGGAATGAACGCGGCGGCGCCCCACGCATGCAATTCGATCACTTCCCACGTCGCGGGAATCCTGCCCTCGTGCCGCATGTGTTCGTAGGCCTGCAGCATGCGTGCGAAGCGCGACTTGCCGGTGAGTCCCTTCACGCGTTGCGCGTCGGCGTTGGTGACACCGAGCCCCTTCAATTCCTGCAGCAGGTCGCGCGGCGCTTCGTAGCGGGTGACGATGCGGTCGACGTCCAGCACCGGTTCGCGCAGGCCGGCCGCGAACGCGGCATCGCCCAGGTCGTGGATGTCGAGGAAGGTGCCGACGTGTGGATTCGCGTCATCGGCTTCCGCCCATGCGGCACGCAATTCCTTCAGCGTGTCCGGCCCGAGGCTGGACGCCGCGAGGAAGCCGCCCGGTTTCAGCACGCGCGCGAATTCCTCGAACAACGGTTGCGGTGGCCCGCACCACTGCACGCACAGGTTGGCGTGCAGCACGTCGACGCTCTGGTCCGGCAGCGGCAGCGCGCGTGCATCGGCGCACACGCGCGCGAACGGATGGAGCAATCCCGCGTGGCGACGCGCTGCGCGCAGCATCGGCAACGCGATGTCCATCGCGATCACGCGGGCCTTGCGCCAGCGCTTGCGCAGCGCCGCGGTGCCGCGTCCCGTTCCGCTGCCGACGTCGACCACCAGTTCCGGGGTGCCTTCGTAGTAATCCAGCCGCTCCAGCAGGCGCGCCTGCACTTCGCGTTGCAAGGCGTCGTGACGTTCATAGCCACGCGCGGCACGGCCAAAGGCGTGTCGTACCTGCAGCGGATCGAGTTCGAAAGTGTTCATGCGTGAATATTTTCCAGCAGCGGCTGCAATGCGGCCACGACTTCGTCGATGTGCCCGATGAAAGGGGCGTGGCCGCCGCCCGCGACGCAAGTGAATGCCCCGGCGCACTGCGCTGCGCTCCACTGCATCGCCTGCCAGGGGATCAGGCGATCGCGGCGTCCCGCGATCCATGCGCTGGGCAGCCCCAGTTCCGGAAGGCGCGCGCGCAGATCGGCATGCTCCAGTACGTCCAGGCCTTCCACCAGCGCCCGCACGTCGGGACGATGTTCGCTGAACGTGTCGGCGCGCAGCTTGCGCAGGTCTGCCTGCGCGCAATCGCTGCCCAACGCTTCCAGCGCGAGGAACCGCTCAAGCGTGCCTTCGTAATCGGTGCCGAGATCGCGGCCGAAGTTCTGCAGGATTTCCGCCGATACCGCGTGCGTCCAGCCTTCGCCGCGCACGAATCGTGGCGACGCGCACAACATCGCGAGCGCCTGTACCTGTCGTGGAAGATCCAGCGCAGCCTGCAGCGCATACAGGCCGCCCAGCGACCAGCCGAGCCAGAGCGCGGGCGGTACGCGCGCGGCGATGGCTTTCGCGCAGGCGGCGGGCTGCAGGGAAACGTTGCAGTCGCGGGAACGCCCATGCCCCGGCAAATCGACGACGTGCAACGTGCACCGGTCGCGCAGCGCCTCGACCAGCGGCGCGAACACGCCGCCGTGCATGGCCCAGCCATGCAGCAACACGAGATGCGCGTCGCCGCGGCCTTCGGTTTGTATGAAGAGATCGGACATGCGACTCGGCAAGCAGGAATGGAATCGGGAACCAGACAGCGGAACAACCTTCGTCATTCCGGGGCCATCGCCGGATTCATCGGCGATGGAACCCGACTGCGTTGGCCGGATAGCCAACGCAAACGCCAACGGTGGCCAGGAGGGCGAGCGCGCCAAGGATGGCGCGAGTCAACCCGGCGACTTTTCATGGGTCGCTTCAAGCGTCAATGCATCCAGCAGCCGATCGACATCCGACTCCGAATGCGCCGCGGAAAGTGTCACCCGCAATCGCGCGCTGCCCGCGGGGACGGTCGGCGGACGGATCGCGGTGACCAGAAAACCGTTCTGCTCCAGCGCCCGTGACGCTTGCACCGCCCGTCCGGCATCGCCCACGACGATCGGCTGGATCGCCGTCGAGGATTGCAGCAACGGCAGGCCGAGCTGCGTGGCGCCCCGGCGGAAACGCGCGATCAGGGCGTGCAATTTGTCACGTCGTCCATCTTCTTCGCGCGCGATGCGAATCGCCGCGCAGGCCGCTGCGGCCAGGGGAGGTGGCATCGCGGTGGTGTACACGAAGGTGCGCGCGAACTGGGTGAGGCCCTCGATCAGTGCGTGGCTGCCGGCCACGAACGCGCCCATGCAGCCGAGCGCCTTGCCCAGCGTCGCAATCAGCACCGGAACCTGTTCCTGCGACAGCCCGGCTTCTTCGACGCTGCCGGCGCCATGCGCGCCGAGCACGCCGAGCCCGTGCGCGTCGTCGACCATCAGCGTGGCGCCTTCGTGCCTGCACAGCGCAGCGAGTTCGCGCAGCGGCGCCATGTCGCCGTCCATGCTGAAAACGCCATCGGTGGCGAGCAGTGCGGGCGAGTTCGGCATGCCGGCAAGTTGCCGCGCTGCGGCCTCGGCGTCGTTGTGCGGGTAGCGTTTCAGCTTTGCGCCCGCGAGCTGGGCGGCATCCAGCAAGCTCGCGTGATTAAGCTTGTCCTGTACGCAAACGCCGTCGCGATCGAGCAGCGCCTGCATCGCACCCAGGTTGGCCAGCCAACCGGAAGAGAACAGCATGGCCGCTTCACGGCCCGTCCACGCGCACAACGCTTCTTCGAGATGCGCGTGCTCGCGCCGGTGGCCGCAGACCAGATGCGCGGCCGTGGCGCCGACGCCGCATTCGCTCGCCGCATGCTGCAATGCGCGAACGATACGTGGGTCTTGCGCAAGCCCGAGGTAATCGTTGCTGCAGAAATTGACCCGTTCACGGCCATCGACATCGACGTGCACGCCGGACGTCCCATCCAGCGTACGCGCGCGGCGCAGCAGACCCGCGCGTGCGCGTTCGGCGACGCGCGCCGCCAGCGATTGCAACAGGTCGGCGCGCACGGTTCAGGCCGCGTGGGTGCACGATTCCAGGATGTCGGCGTGCACCGTACCGGGCTCATCCGTTCCAGCGTCAACCTGCATCGCGTGCAGGTCGAGGCGACGGAACAACGCGTGATCGTGCTCGACGTCCGGATTGCCGGTTGTCAGCAGTTTTTCGCCCATGAAGATCGACCCCGCGCCGGCGAAGAAACACAGCGCCTGCATCTCGTCGCTCATCTGCTGGCGGCCAGCCGACAGGCGCACGATGGACCTCGGCATCACGATCCGCGCCACCGCGATCGTGCGCACGAATTCGAACGGATCGATCTTGTCGGCATCGGCGAGCGGGGTGCCCGGCACCGGCACCAACTGGTTGATGGGCACCGATTGCGGATGCTCGGGCAGATTCGCCAAGGCCTGGAACAACCCCGCGCGTTGTATGCGCGTTTCGCCCATGCCGACGATGCCGCCGCAGCAGGTCTTGAGGCCCGCCGCGCGGATGTCCTGCAGCGTGTCCAGCCGATCGGCGAATTCGCGGGTGTGGATGATCTCGCCGTAGTAGTCGGGCGAGGTGTCGATGTTGTGGTTGTAGTAATCGAGTCCCGCGTCTTTGAGCTGCTGCGCGTGGCCTTCGCCCAGCAGGCCCAGCGTCGCGCACGTCTCCATGCCCAGCGCCTTCACTTCGCGGATCATTTCGGCAACTTTCGGGATGTCGCGATCCTTGGGTCCGCGCCAGGCGGCGCCCATGCAGAAGCGCGAAGCACCGGCGGCCTTGGCCGCGCGCGCGCGTTCAAGCACCGCATCCACGTCCATCAGCTTCTGCGCTTCGATGCCGGTGTGGTAGCGCTGTGCCTGGGGGCAGTACGCGCAGTCTTCGGGGCAGCCGCCGGTCTTGATCGACAGCAGCGTGGAAACCTGCACGGCATTCGGATCGTGGTTGGCCGCGTGCACGGCGTGGGCGCGCGCCAGCAGATCCATGAACGGAAGATCGAACAGGGCTTCGATTTCGGCCAATTTCCAGTCGTGCCTGACCGGCATCCCGGGATTCATTCCGTCCATTGCGGGCTCCGCGTTACAGTGACTGCAAAGTTTCACGGGCCGGGGAGATGCCTGTCAACTTGAAAGCGACCCATTTGGTTGACGCGACACTTGATGCCCTGCTGCCGTCGCACTGCCTCTTGTGCGGCACGCGGGGGCAGGGGCCGTTGAGCCTCTGTGCCGCTTGCGAAGCCGATATGCCGCGCAATGCGGCCTGTTGCGCACGCTGCGCCCTGCCGCTGGCAGCACAAGCGCCGCTGTGCGGGCGTTGCATCAGGCACACGCCGCCGTGGGATGCCGCGTGGGTGCCTTTTCGTTACGAGTGGCCACTGGCGCAACTGGAATCGCGTTTCAAGTTCGGCGGCGACCTTGCGGCCGGGCGCACGCTGTCGCTGCTCTGGATCGCATCGGGGGTACCGCACGTCCTGCCTGATGCGATCGTGCCGGTACCGCTGCATCTTTCGCGTCTGAGGAAACGTGGCTACAACCAGGCACTGGAGCTGGCCAGGCCGCTGGCGAAACGCTTCGGAGTGCCATTGCTGCATGATGCGCTGCGCAGGACGCGCGCCACCGACGCGCAGACCGAACTCACCGCGGTGCAGCGTCGCCGCAACGTGCGCGGCGCGTTCGAAGCAAACTTTTCCGGCCCGCTGCCTGCGTATGTCGTCGTGCTGGACGACGTCTTCACCACCGGAGCGACCTTTACCGAATGCGTGCGCGTGCTGCAGAAGGCCGGCGTGGCGCGGGTGGACGTGTGGGCACTGGCGCGCGCGCCGGCGCGCTGATCAGCACATCACTTCATCGCGAGGGCCACCACCAGGCCCAGCCATATCGCACCCCCGACCCAGTTGTTGTTGCGGAACGCGGCAAAGCACGCGTCGCGCTGGCGCCAGCGCATGTTCCAGAGTTGCCACGCGAACAGCAGCAGTGCCACGGCCAGCCCGATCAGGAACGGCCACTCGAGTTGCGCGCGCTGCCCGACCAGCAGCAGCGTGAACAGCAGCGTCGCCATCAGGATCCCGAGAATCGGAAGATCCGCTTCACCGAACAGGATCGCGGTGGACTTGGCGCCTGCGCGCAGATCGTCGTCGCGATCGACCATCGCGTACTCGGTGTCGTAGATCGTGGAGAACAACACGTTGCCGAGGAACAGCAGCCAGCACACCGGCGGCAAACCATTGGTGATGGCCGCGAAGGCCATCGGGATGCCCCAGCCGAACGCCGCGCCCAGCACCACCTGCGGCAGGTGCGTGTAGCGTTTCGAGAACGGATACAACGCGGCCAGCGCGGCGCCCGCGAACGACAGGTAAATCGTCAGCCGGTTGGTGAACGCCAGCACCAGCGCGAAGCCGATCAGCGCCAGCACCACGAACACCGCCACGGCTTCCCGCGGCTTCACGCGCCCCGCGGCGATGGGCCGACCGGCGGTGCGCGCCACCTGCGGGTCCAGCTTGCGGTCGGCAAAATCGTTCATCGCGCACCCCGCGGCGCGCATCACGAACACGCCCACGGTGAACACGACCAGGTATTTCCACGGCGGAAAGCCGTCGGCCGCCAGCCACAGTGCCCACCACGTCGGCCACAGCAGCAGCAGCGCACCGATCGGGCGATCCATCCGCACCAGCACCAGCAGGTCGCGGGTCTTGTTTCGCCAGGCGGCCGGCAAGCCGCGCAACAGGAACTCGATCGTCCGCGTCGAGCGCACCGATGCGTCCGCCGGGCGCGTCGTGTCCGGCGGCGGCATCGTGGGCAGATCGGCCGCGCGCAGGTCGAGCAACGGCAGCTCTTCCTGCGTCACTTGGGTGGCCGGCCGGCGACGGGATTTGGACGAACGGCGTTTGCGGGACATGCGTCGGCGGATGCGTCCATGGGTTGAAACCCGATTGTCGCGCAGCAGGCGATCGCGGCCAACCACGGGGACCTTCGGCACAGCCACGCGTGCGCGTGCGCCGTTATCCTCGGGCGTTCCTTGGGTCAACGGAAAAAGGCGATGAGCTTTCTCAAGAAGATCACCCGCCACAAGTCGGTCGAACAGCTGCAGGCGGACGCGGGCCAGGCGCAGGATTTTCGCCGCACGATGGGGGTGTGGCAGCTCACCGCCATCGGCGTCGGCGCCATCGTCGGCGTCGGGGTGTTCGTGTTGGCGCCGCACGAGGCGGCGCTGCACGCCGGCCCCGCCATCGTGCTCAGCTTTTTGATCGCCGGGATCGGCAGCGCGTGCGCCGCGCTCTCCTATGCCGAATTCGCGGGCATGATCCCCGTCACCGGCAGTGCCTACACCTACGGCTACGCAGTGCTGGGCGAGTTGCCCGCGTGGATCATCGGTTGGGATCTGCTGATCGAATACGCCTTGATCGTGGCGGTGGTGGCGGCCGGGACGTCCAATTACCTGCAGTCGCTGATCCAGCAGGTCACCGGCTGGCAATTGCCGGTGTTCCTTCAGGGCGCGTACGGCGAAGGCGACGGCATGCTGTTCAACCTCTGGGCCGCCGTGATCGCACTCCTGATCGCGGGGCTGCAGATTTTCCGCACCGAAATCGGCGCGCGCTTCAACACCGTGGTGGTGGCGCTGAAGGTGGCGGGCGTGGCGATCGTGATCGTGGTCGGTGCGTTCTACGTCGATACCAGCCGCTGGCATCCATTCATCCCGGAGGTCGTGGAGCACGCGGATGGCACGTTGCAGTACGGCTGGGCTGGCGTGATGGCCGCGGCCAGCATCGTGTTCTTCGCGTGCTTCGGTTACGACACGCTGACCACTGCCGCCGAGGAATCGAAAAACCCGCAGCGCGACCTGCCGTGGGCCGTGGTGCTGTCGCTGCTGGTGGCCATGGCGATGTACTTCGGCGTGTCGCTGGTGTTGACCGGGATGGTGCATTACACCGACCTCAACGTGCCGGCGCCTGTCAGCGCGGCGTTCCAGGAACGCGGCTTGCACTGGATCAGCGGCGTGATCAACGTGGCCGCGGTGGCCGGTATCGCCAGCGTGGTATTCGCGTTCATGCTGGGCGCGGCGCGCATCTGGTTCGCGCTGTCGCGCGACGGCTTGCTGCCGCGCTGGTTCGCCCGCAGCCATCCCCGCTACGGCACGCCGTATCGCACCACCGCGATCCTGGGCGTGGTGACGGCGGTGACTGCCGGATTCATTCCGTTGACCGAGCTGGCCAAGCTGGTCAACATCGGCACGCTGTCGGCCTTCATCCTCATCTGCACCTCGGTGCTGATCCTGCGCATCCGCAGGCCCGACCTGGAGCGCCGTTTCCGCACGCCGGCGTTGTGGTTGCTGGCGCCCCTGGGGGTGGTCTTCTCGTTGTTCCTGATCATCGGCTGGCCGTGGGTCACCAACGGCGAGTTCCACCTCATCGGCGGGCTGGATCGCGACACCTACATCCGCTTCATCGTGTGGATGCTGGTCGGGTTCGTGATCTATTTCGGTTACGGGATTCGCAAGAGCGCGCTGAATCGCGACGGATAGTGCGCATCACGGGGCTTGTGGCGGCTGGCGTGCGGCACCATCTGGGACGGTGTCGCGCGATGTGTCCCTGCGCACCGTGCAAGCACCAACCCCTGTCGCGAGGTATTCCCGATGATCGACCTTTACTACTGGCCCACCCCGAACGGCCACAAGATCACCCTGTTCCTGGAAGAAGCCGGCCTGCCGTACACCCTCAAGCCGGTCGACATCGGCAAGGGCGACCAGTTCAAGCCGGACTACCTTGCGATTTCGCCCAACAACAAGATGCCGGCGATCGTCGATCATCGTCCGGTGGGCGGCGGCGCGCCGCTGAGCGTGTTCGAATCCGGCGCGATCCTCGTTTATCTCGCGGGCAAGACCGGCAAGTTCATCCCAACCGATGCACGCGGCAAGGTCGAGTGCCTCGAATGGTTGTTCTGGCAGATGAGCGGCCTGGGACCAATGACCGGCCAGTACGGCCACTTTCACGTGTATGCGCCGGAAAAAATCCCGTACGCGATGGAGCGCTACCGCAAGGAAGCCGAGCGCCTGCTCGACGTGTTGAACCGCCGCCTCGCCGGACGCGAATTCATCACCGGCGATGATTACACCATCGCCGACATGGCGTGCTACCCGTGGATCGATCCCTACGACAGGGCGCCGCTGGATCTCGAACCCTTCGCCGAGGTGCGACGCTGGCGCGACGCGATCGCGGTGCGTCCGGGTACCCAGCGCGCCTATGCCCGGGCCCGGGAGGCGAATCCGAAAGTGGGCGCGCCGATGAGCGACGAGGAAAAGAAGGTCCTGTTCGGGCAGGGTGCGCGCCGGGGCTGACGCGGCCTTCAACTCGCGCAACGTGGTCGCGCGCCTCGCGCGCGGCCGGGCGAGGCCTGTGCCATCCGGCCTATGCGCGGCGGCGCGCGCGGTGCTACGTTCGACGGGTTGCCACCCTCGCGGAGCCCTCGCATGTTCTTCCTGCGCCGTCGTTCGTCGCCGCACGCCCGTCTTTTCGCGCTGCTCGCATTCGCCCTGATCGGCCTCGCCTTCACCGGCGGCGCCCTCGCCGATGCAGCCGACGCGCACATCGCGCCGCCGCAGGACACGCCGTATCCCGGAACGCTGCAGATCCACGTCGATGCCAGCGATACGCGGCAGGGCATCTTCCGGGTGCACGAAACCATTCCGGTGCAGCCCGGCGAGCTGACCCTGCTGTATCCCAAATGGTTGCCGGGCGACCATTCGCCCAGCGGGCCGATCGCAATGCTGGCGGGCCTGAAGATCACCGCCAACGGCCAGCCGCTGAAGTGGAAGCGCAACAAGTACGACGTTTACGCATTCAAGGTGGACGTGCCGCAGGGCGTGTCGCAAATCGGCGTGGACTTCCAGTTCCTGTCCGGCCGCGGCTCGCACGCGTTCATCCAGATGACCGACAAGATGCTGTCGCTGGAATGGAACACGGTGTCGCTGTATCCGGCCGGCCACTACTCGCGTCAGATCAAGGTCACCCCGAGCGTCACCTTCCCGAAAGGCTGGCAATTCGGCACCGCGCTGGAGAAGCAATCGCAGTCGGGCGACACCGTCACCTTCAAGACCACCACGTTCAACACGCTGGTCGATTCGCCGATCTACGCCGGCAGGTATTTCAAGCGTGTCGATCTGAATCCGGGTGCGAAGGCGCCGGTGTACCTCGACGTGTTCGCCGATGCGCCGAAGGACCTCGAAATGACGCCGGAGCAGGTGCAGGTGCACAGGAACCTCGTCACCCAGGCCGTCAAGCTGTTCGATTCCCATCATTACGACCATTACAACTTCCTGTTCTCGCTGTCGGACCAGTTGAGCGGCAACGGGCTGGAACACCACCAGTCCAGCGAGGACGGCGCCGAACCCGATTACTTCACCAACTGGGATGACGGCGCGCCCAACCGTGATTTGCTGGCGCACGAATACACGCACTCGTGGAATGGGAAGTTCCGCCGCCCCGCCGATCTGTGGACGCCGAACTTCAACGTGCCGATGGGCGATTCGCTGTTGTGGGTGTACGAAGGCCAGACCCAGTACTGGGGCTACGTGCTGACCGCGCGCGCGGGCATGTGGACGCCGGAACAGTTCCGCGACGCGCTGGCGATGGTCGCCGCCAACTACGACCGCAATCGCGTCGGTTTCCAGTGGCGCACGCTGGAAGACACGACCAACGATCCGACTGCCGCGCATCGCGCCGGGCTGCCGTATCGCAGCTGGCAGATGAGCGAGGAGTACTACTCGGGCGGCCAGATGATGTGGCTGGCGGTCGACGCGAAGATCCGCGCGCTCACCCACGACAAGCAGTCGCTGGATACTTTCGCGAAGGATTTCTTCGGCGTCGACGACGGCAGCTTCGTCACCAACACCTACACCTTCGATGATGTCGTGAACGCGCTGAACGGCGTGGTGAAGTACGACTGGAAAGGGTTCCTCGACCGCTATGTCGACGAACTGGAGCCGCCGTTCACCCAAGGGCTGGCGTCGACCGGCTGGAAGCTGGTGTACACCGACAAGGAAAGTCCGTACGAAAAACAGTACGAAAGCCAGGACGAATCGCCGCGCCACATCTACAACTTCACGTACTCGATCGGCCTGACGCTGACGAAAGACGGCGGCATCAACGACGTGCGCTGGAACGGCCCGGCGTTCAAGGCCGGCATTGGTTCCGGTGGCGAAGTGGTCGCGGTAAACGGCCAGGCCTACAAGGCCAGCGTGCTGAAGCAGGCGATCACCGCGGCGAAGGATTCGAAGCAGCCGATCGAATTGCTGATCAAGTACCAGGGCGACTACACGACCGTGCCGGTCGATTACCACGGCGGCCTGCAGTATCCGCATCTGGAACGGATCAAGGGCACGCCCGATTACCTGAGCCAGATCATCGCCCCGCGCAAATGAGCAGGCGCATGCCACCTGTTGGGAGACCGTCCGTGAAAACCACCGCCCTCGCTTCCGCCTTGTTTGCTGCGGCGCTCGGCATGTCGCCGATGATTGCTGCGCAGGCCGGCACCCTCCAGTTGAACCCGGTGCTGCACGTCGGCGGCGACCTGCCGGTGCCGCAGAACGTCGACTATCCGTACGGCACCCTGAAGATCCACGTCGATGCCACCGACCTGGATCACCGCGTTTTCCAGGTCCACGAGACTATCCCGGTCAAGCCGGGATCGCCGATCTACCTGCTGTATCCGTCCTGGATTCCCGGCATCCACCAGCCCTACACCCTGATCAAGAATGTCTCGGGGCTCGTCATCAAGGGCAACGGCAAGGTCATCGACTGGAAGCGCGACATGTACGACGTGCGCGCCTTCCAGGTCGACGTGCCCGACGGCGTCACCGGCCTCGATGTCAGTTTCAAGTTCCTGTCTTCGCAGGGCAGCGGCCAGGGTCCGATCCGCATGACACCGGAAATGCTCGAGTTCCGGTGGGACCAGGTATCGCTGTACCCGGCCGGCTATTTCACCAACCGCATCCAGAGCGTGGCCAGCGTGACCCTGCCGGCGGGCTGGCAATACGGCAGTGCGCTGGAAGAGGCCAGCCGCAGCGGCAACACCTACACCTTCAAGCCGATCGACTACATGAACCTGGTCGACTCGCCGCTGCTGGCCGGCAAGTACTTCAAGCGCCTGGACCTCTCCAGCGCCAAGTCGCCGCCCGTGCACATGGACATCGTGGCGGACGAGCCGAAGGACCTCGAGGTCAAGCCCGAGCAACTCAAGGCGTTGAAAAACGTGGTCGTGCAGATGGGCAAGCTCTATGGCGCCTACCATTTCAACCACTACGATTTCCTGTTCTGGCTGTCGGACAAGATGAGCGGCGAAGGCCTGGAGCACCACCGTTCCAGCGAGGACGGTACCGGCGCCGACTTCTTCACCAAGTGGGATGCCGCCAAGTCCGACAAGCCGCGCGACCTGCTCACGCACGAGTTCAACCACTCCTGGGACGGCAAGTACCGGCGCGCAGCCGACCACGCCATCCCCAATTTCAACGTGGTCATGGGCGACAGCCTGCTGTGGGTGTACGAAGGCCAGACCCAGTTCTACGGCAACGTGATCGCGGTGCGCTCGGGGCTGGAAAACAAGGACACGGGTTTCGCCAAGCTGGCCGGTGTCGCGGCCCGGTACGACATGGATCGGCCCGGGTTCCGCACCTGGCGCAACATCCAGGACACCACCAACGACCCGACCATCGCCCATCGCACGCCGCTGCCGTATCGCAACTATCAGGGCAGCGAGGATTACTATTCCGCCGGCCAGTTGATCTGGCTGGCCGTGGACGGCAAGTTGCGCCAGCTTTCGCACAACAAGCACGACCTGGACGATTTCGCGCGTGCCTTCTACGGCATGGATCCGGGCGCCTGGGGCATCAACACCTTCACGTTCGAGGACGTCGTCGGCACGCTCGACAAGATCGTGCCGTATGACTGGAAGACCTTCCTGCGCACGCGCCTGGACGGGCACGGCAACCTCGCCGACAGCCTCGAGCTGGAGGGCTGGAAACTGGTGTACAAGGACAAGCCGTCGAAGGCGGCCAAGGCCATCATGGCGGCCTACAGCAAGCGCTCGCATGGCGGCTATGCCGATTTCACCTACACGCTGGGTTTCTCCGGTTCCGGCGACGGCGGCCTGCGCGACGTGCGCTGGGACAGTCCGGCTTTCAAGGCGGGCCTGTCACCCGGCATGAAGATCGTGGCGGTCAATGGCACCGGCTTCAGTTCCGACGTGATGGAGCAGGCCATCAAGGACGCCAAGGGCAACGACCAGCCGATCAAGCTGCTGGTCAAGAACTTCAACGAGTACAAGACCCTCGACACCGACTACCACGACGGGCTGAAGTATCCCGACCTCGAACGCATCAAGGGCACGCCGGATTACCTGTCGCAGTTGTACGCGCCGAAGAAGTAGCTCGCCGGAAATCCATTTGTCCGGGGCAGGGGATCGGAGCCGGATCCAGCCGCAATATTTTGGGGCAAAAAGGCGACATCACCGGCTTCGCCAATGTGCGTCCTGGTGCCGGTTTCAGCGCACACGCGTTCTACCGCGGTCACCGCGGCGGGCCGCCGATCGACCTCGGCACGCTGCCCGGCGATTCGACGAGCCAGGGCCTCGGCATCAACAACCGCGGCCAGGTGGTCGGGTTGTCATGCGGCGCCGGCAGCGGCGGATGCCATGCCTTCCTATGGCAGCAGGGCGTGATGCTGGATCTCGACAAGCACGCTCCAGGCCATGCCGGGGTTCTCACCGACGCGCAGGACATCGACGATCTCGGCCAGATCACCGGGCAAGCCTGCGCCACGGCAGAAAGCGACCCGCCTTGCTACACGTTTCGCGCAGACCCGATTCCGGCCTACGGCTCACGCAGGCGCTGATTCCCCTGCGCCGCCGGCCTTCCGGGCGACGGCGCATGCCCCTTGCACGAGGAAACGCATGCATGGACATCGACGCGAGCGAGGCCGACGCCGACGCGGGTGGGGACGCGCGAACGGCACCTGCTGCGGTTGAACGAGCAGTACGTGCACGCATCATTGACCGGCGACATCGAATGGTTCCGCGCGCATCTTGCCGACGATTTCGTGTGCATCGAGTCCGATGGTTCCGTGCAGTTCCGCGACGGTTTCCTGAGGGCGGCGGCGCTGGACCCGGACCTGAGCGAGTACGAGCTGGACTACGTGGACGTACGCTTCCACGGCCGGGTCGCGTTGGTACGGGCGTCCGCTCGATGGATCAGCAAAAGGAATGTCTCGGGGATCAGCCGTTACACCGACGTCTACGTGTACGACGGCGCGGCATGGAAGGTGGTCTCCGCGCAGATCACGCGACCTGTCCTTTCGGCTTGAAATCCGCCCGCTGCGATACCCGAGTGCGATCGTCAAACAGGGCGGGAGCCGCCCTGTTTCGAATCTATTCTGCCGCTCTCGTCCCCTAACCGAATGTGCTCCCGCATGATTCTGCACCACCCGGTCACCGGGGTTGTTCGTCGCGCTTGCGTGGGCATGCTTGCATGCATGTCCGTCTTCCAGGCCAGTGCGGTATCCGCGCTGGCTGGGCCACCGGCATTCGCCGCCGATGCGACGACCGTCACCGCCGGAATCGGCAATGACCGCGGCGATCCATCGCGCGTCCCGGTCGTTCGCCAGTCGCGCGGCGACGCCTGGTGGACCGGTCCGATGCTGGCGAACTCGGCGGAAACCTTGCCCAAGGGACATTTCCTGATCGAGACCTACCTCTACGACGTCGCCACCGCGCACGCCGATGGCTTCGGCTCGCGCACGTACATGCTGTACGGCCTCGCCGACAGGTTCACCGTCGGCATGATCCCGATCATCGGGTACAACCGTGTCAGCGCAGGCCCGGACAGTTCGGGGATCGGACTGGGTGACATCGAAGTGATGGCGCAATACCGGCTCACCGAATTCCGGGAGGGCAGCGCGTGGCCGACCTTCGCGGTCCAGTTGCAGCAGGCATTCCCAACCGGGAAATACGACCGCCTGGGCAACCGTCCGAGCGACGGGATGGGCAGCGGCGCCTACGCCACCACCCTGGCATTGCTCAGCCAGACCTGGTTCTGGCTGCCCAATGGACGGATCCTGCGCGCGCGCTTCAACCTGTCGCAGACGTTTTCGGGCAGCGCCGACGTGCAGGGGATCAGCGTGTACGGCACCGACGACGGATTTCGCGGTCGCGCGAAACCCGGTCGCGCCTTCCTCGCCGACGCGTCCCTCGAATACAGCTTGACCAGGAATTGGGTGCTGGCGCTCGATCTCTTCTACAGCCATAACCGCAATGTCCGCGTGACGGGCCGGGAAACGGATGCCGATGGCACGGCGGGCGGGAAGCTGATGGTGCGCGATATCGGGTCCACGGCTGCATTCGGATTCGCACCGGCCGTCGAATACAGTTGGACATCCCACCTTGGCCTGCTCGTGGGCGTCCGCATGATCCCCGCACGTGGCAACACGCCATCGTCGATCACCCCCGTGATGGCCATCAATTATTTCCGATGACTGCGCATCGACCGCCTGCATTAGACGGCAGGATGGCGATGGAGGGCCGGTCTCAAACGGCGGAAACGACTCGGGGCGCAGCTTGCCGCAAGGCTGCGCGGACCGCACGCTGGTCATCGGGCTCCAGCGTCTGCAGCCATGCGATCTGGCCCGCGACCAGCGTCGCAACCGGCAGGCCATCGCGGTACACGATTCGCGAGTTCGCCACCGCCGGTACCCTCGCGCCCGGCAACACGTCGCCGACGAGGTTCAAAGGATCGGCGCCGCTGACGACCACGAACTCGCCGGGGTGGGTGCGCTTGCGCACGCGGCGCAGCACCTCGACGGCTTCCGGCAACGCGAACTGCTCGCCCACCACGCCTTCGACGAAGCGCCCGCCACGGATTTCGCCGCGTGCTTCCAGTCGCTGGTAGACGCGCCGCAGCTCGCGCCAGGGCGGCAGCCATGCCGCTTCACGCTCAAGCAGCTTCCAGAACACCACGCCCCAGCGGCGCAACAGGACGCGGGCGACGTGTTCGAGCTGTTCCCCTTTCTCCGCGGCCACGGGACGGGAAACGTCCGCACGCCGGACCAGACTCCAGCGTCCCGCGTCCTCGATGCCGTTCAACATGTGGCGCGCCAGCCGCCTCCGGCGCGCACCATTGCGTTTCGCGGCCGGAAGCAACAAGGCCCGCAGGCCGGCGAAACTGTCGGCGCCGACCATGCCGGCGCCGACCAGCTCGCCGAGCGCGTCTTCCAGTTCCACTTTCAGCAGGCGCGTGCCGTCCGCGATTTCGCCGAAGAACAAAGCGCCGTGCTGGGCGAGGAATTCGACGACAGCCTGCGCGCGCGAAGAAAGCGCAGGCGATTCGGCAGCCGCCTGCGCACCGATCGCGTTCCAGGTCGACAACTGCCTGCGCGGCAGCAGCACGATCGGCGAAGCGCGCACCGGTGAGGCGTGTGTACCGCCCGTGGACGCGCGCAGCCGTGTCCAGGCTATCCGCCCGGATCCGCACAAGGCATCCAGCCACGCGATGTCGTAGCCGGCCACCCGCGCAGGCAGCAATTGCGATTCCCACGCACCGGCCGGCGCCTCGAAGCCTTCCAGTTGGGCCAGCACCGCGGCCAGCGCGTCAGGCCCGCGCAAGCGCGTTTCCTGCGAGACGTGCTGCCAGTCGATCAGGAAGCGCATGAAATCGCGCGACGCAACCGGTTCGACTTCGCGGCGCAGGCGCTGCAGGGTGCGGCGATGGATGCGGGCCAGCAAGTGGCGATCGCACCATTCCTCATCGGCCATACCCGGCGTGAAATGCCCGCGCATCGCGCAGCCCTCGCGTTCCAGCGCGGCCAGGGCGATCGCGATGTCGTTGTCGCCCACGCCCAACGTGTGCGCCAGTTCGCCTGCACGGACCGGCCCGACGCAGGCCAGACGCGCGCGCAACAGTTCGACCAGCGCATCTTCACGGGTCCACGTCTTCGCGGCGAATTCCGCGGGCGCTTCGATCGCAGGTTGCAAGACGGCGTCCGGATGGATCGCGTGCCACATCGGCAGCGATTCGGCGGCGATCCACCATTCCGCCTTCCGCTCGGTGGAGGGAACGGGCAGGATGGCTGCGCGTTTCGCGGCGGCCAATTCATCCAGCGATCCCCGCCACCGCGGGTACCGCGCCAGTTCGTCGCCATGGACCGCGCCCAGCGCCAGCAGCGCCTCATGCATCTCGTCGACATCGCGCGGCGTGGGCCACGCTTCCTCGCGCACGGCCGCGATCGCGTCGGCGTCGAGCTTGCCGAGATCCTCCGCGCTCTCCGCATCCACGAATCCGCGCGAGACCACGGCCTGGGTGCGGCGCTCCTCCAGCGGTGCGCCATCGAGGAAGGCATACGGCCGTGCGCCCAGGATTTCGGCGGCCAGTTGCGAGGGTGCGGTCAGGTCACGCGCCACGACCCTGGCCTCGCCGCTTTCGAGCCGTTTCAGCAATGCGGTCAGGCCATCCAGGTCCATCGCGTCGTACAGGCAATCCTGCAAGGTCTGCGCGACCAGCGGATGGTCGGGAATCTTGCGCTCGCCGACGATGTTTTCGAGGCAGGCGACCTGGTCCGGAAACACGGTGGCCAGCAGGTCCTCCGACTTCATGCGCTGGATCTGCGGCGGCACCTTGGTGCCGCCCGCGAAGCGTGGCAGCGCCAGCGCGGCGCCGGCGTTCCAGCGAAAGCGCAGCGCAAACATCGGCGCGTCCAGCAGCGCCTGGGTCAGCACGTCGTGCACCGAGTTGGAATGCAGGTAACGCGCGACTTCGTCCAGCGGAAAACTGTGGCTGGTCGACAGCGACAACACGATCGCGTCTTCGGTCGCCGCGGCCTGCAATTCGAAGTTGAAGCTGCGGCAGAAGCGTTTGCGCAAGGCCAGGCCCCACGCGCGATTCAGGCGACTGCCGTACGGCGAGTGGATGATCAACTGCATGCCGCCGGATTCGTCGAAGAAGCGTTCCATCGCCAGCGTCGATTGCGTCGGCAGCAGGCCGAGTTCGATTTTCGCGGCGGCGAGGTAATCGACCAGTTGGCGCGCGGCCGCGTCGCCGAGGCCGACTTCGTCGGTGAGCCACGCAAGCGCTGCATCGGTTCCAGCATCCGGGGCCAGGTTGGACGGACCGGACGTGGCGAGGCGGGTTGCGATCTCTTCGCGCAATCTTGCAACCGCGACCGACAGTTCATCGCTGCGGCCCGGCGCTTCGCCCAGCCAGAACGGAATCGATGGTGGCGCGCCTTGCGCGTCCTCGACGCGCACGCGTCCGCGCTCCACGCGCAGGATCCGGTAGGACTGGTTGCCGAGCTGGAAGATGTCACCCGCGATCGATTCGACCGCGAAGTCTTCGTTGACGCTGCCGACCCGCAGGGCTTGCGGCTCCAGCACGACGTCGTAATCGGCGGTGTCGGGAATTGCACCGCCACTGGTCAGTGCCGTCATCCGTGCCCCGCGCCGCGCACGCAACTTGCCGTTGACGGCGTCGCGGTGCAGGTAGGCGGCGCGGGTGCCGCGCCGTGTGCTGTAACCCTCGGCCAGCATGCGCAGGACATCGGTGAACGTTTCGCGCGTGAGCGTGCGATACGGATAGGCGCCGCGGAACATGTCGAACAATGCCGTCTCGTCCTGTTCGCCACAGCCGACTTCGGCGACGACCTGCTGGGCCAATACGTCCAGCGGGGCCGACGGGATGCGCAACGTGTCCAATTCACCCCGGCGCACCGCGTCCAGCAATGCCGCGCATTCCACCAGGTCGTCGCGCGAGGTCGGGAACAACCGTGCCTTCGAAATGCCGTCCACCGCGTGGCCCGCGCGGCC
>JBIQLN010000031.1:0-28129 GCA_044464225.1 Rhodanobacter sp.
GCGATCTGGCGCAGCCAGCGGTTCTGCGAACCCCACGCGTGGTACATGAACATCGGGCGCTGGGTAATCGCGGAGAGCTTGTAGTCGTTTTCCTCCGACGCCGGGGAGGGTGCCTGCTCCAGTGTCTCGTACCAGAAGGGAACGGGATCGAAATATCTCGCCACCCGGGTGCGTTCGGCTTCCGGGGGCTGCACCGGGCCGTGGCCCTGCGCGGCCAGGCGGAAGCGTTGCAACACTTCGCAATACAGTTGCATCGTCACCGGTTCGGTCGAGGCGACGAAGCCCATCGACTGTGCCCACTGCAAATAATCGCGATTCGCCATCCGGTAGTACGCACCCGCTTCCGGAACGGGTACCTCGAAGAAGCAGCCATGTTCGATGTAGCGCTGCAATTGGCCGGGGTTGGCCGCGCCCTTGCCGGATTCGGCGCCATCGATGCCGCGCCAGCCGGTCAGCATGCCGATGCCGGGCGCGCGTTCGTGGCGCACCATGTAGTCGGCGTAGTCCACGTAGACGGGATGGCCGTCCGCATCCGCCATGTTCGGCAGCCCCAGACGCGTGCCCAGGTCCAGCAGCACGTCCTGGAACGGCCGCACGTCGCGGTCCGGCTGCACCACGGGCTGGCGGATCGCATCGGCGGCGGATTCGGCATCGCTGATCGGGCGATCCAGCAGGCTTATGCAGTCGTAGCGCTCGAGATACGTGGTATCGGGCAGCACAAGGTCGGCCAACGCCACGGTTTCGGAGTCGTAGGCGTCCGCGTAGATGATGTGCGGGATCCTGTAGTCGCCGTTCTCGTCGCGTGCGCACAGCAGCTCGCGGGTGGCGGCGGTATCCATCGCCGAGTTCCAGCCCATGTTGGCCATGAACAGGAACAGCGTATCGATTTTCGTGGGGTTGTTCTCCACGGCATTGCGGATCACCGACTGCAACAGGCCGTGCGCGGCCAGCGGGAATTCCCAACTGAAGGCGTGGTCGATGCGGCGCGGCTTGCCTTCGGCGTCGACCAGCAGGTCTTCCGGCGATTGCGGATAGCCCAGCGGGTTGCCGGTGAGGGTGCCGTCCGGCTTGCGCGATTTCGCCGGCTTGTTGCCGGGTGGCGCGGGCTTCGGGTACGGCGGCTGGTAGCGGAAACTGCCCGGGGTGTCGATCGCGCCCAGCAGCATCTGCAGCACGTGGATCGTGCGGCAGGTGTGGAAACCGTTGGCGTGTGCGGCGATCCCGCGCATGGCGTGCATCGACACGGGACGACCGGGCATCGTGTCGTGATGG
Source organism: Rhodanobacter sp. (assembly GCA_044464225.1). Classification (GTDB taxonomy): domain Bacteria; phylum Pseudomonadota; class Gammaproteobacteria; order Xanthomonadales; family Rhodanobacteraceae; genus 66-474. The sequence continues at coordinate 1,273 of JBIQLN010000031.1, forward strand.
CGGCCGTGGGTGTCGGTCCACGCGATTGGCAGCTCGAAGGCTTCGTCGAAGGCGGCGTGCGCGAGTTCGGCGGCGAGGCGGCGGATGGTGTTCGCGCCGACCCCGCAGCGTTGGGCGACGTTGTCGGGTGCGTAGTCCTCGGCAAGAAACCGTTCGGCGATCAACTGGAACGCCGGCACGGCCTTGCGGCCGTCGGGCAGGGTGTATTCGCCCGCGATCAGTGGCGCGATGTCGGGCCGGGTGGCGTCGACAAGGTGATGCGTAGATCCTTCTTCGTCATTGCGGACGCCGCGTAGCGGCGATCCGGAACCCAGCGCCTCTGCATCTTGATCGAAAGGCGCTGGGTTCCGGGTTCCGCCGGAGCCTGCCCCGGACTCCGATCCGGGGGCGGCCCCGGGATGACGAGAAAAATGCACCGCGCACAGCGGCCTGCCATTCGAATCGTGCGCAATCAATCCATCATCCGCCGCCCCCGGGTCGCGGATCACCAGGTGGTGCGCGTTGCTGTATCGCACCAGGTAATCGAAATCGATCCGGTCGGTGCGCAGCAATTCGTGGATCAAGGCGCCCGCCAGCAGACCGTCGGTGCCGGGATTCACCGGGACCCACTCGTCCGCGATGGACGCATAACCCGTTCGCACCGGATTGATCGCGACGACCTTGGCGCCGCGTGATTTCATTTTCCCGAGGCCGAGCTTGATCGGGTTCGAGTCGTGATCTTCGGCCACCCCCCACAGCATCAAATACTTCGTTCGCTCCCAATCCGGTTCACCGAATTCCCAGAACGATCCACCGAAGGTGTACATGCCGGCCGCGGCCATGTTGACCGAACAGAACCCGCCGTGCGCGGCGTAGTTGATGGTTCCGAACTGCTGCGCCCACCAGCCGGTCAGCGCCTGCGACTGGTCGCGGCCGGTGAAGAACGCGAGTTCGTCAGGGTTGCGTGTGCGGATGTCGCCCAGCCATCGGGTCGCCAGCGCCAGCGCCTCGTCCCACTCGATTTCGCGGAACTCGCGTGCGCCACGTTCGCCCACGCGCAGCAACGGCTTGTGCAGCCGCGCCGGCGAGTAGTGCTGCATGATGCCCGATGAACCCTTGGCGCAGATCACGCCGCGGTTGACGGGATGCGCAGGATTGCCGTCGATGTAACGGACGCGGCCGTTTCTGAGATGGACGCGGATGCCGCACCGGCACGCGCACATGTAGCACGTCGTGGTCTTGACCTCGTCGCCGGTGGGTTCGCTGAGCTGGAGATTCTTGTGTGGCATGGGTGCGCGTGCTGTCGGTTCCCGCTTCACAGCCATCGAACCGTCCGTGGTGCCGGGCGCCGCCCCGGCCATCCCTGGCCGGTCGCTCGGCACGTGCACATGGAACAGGCGGTGGTTTTGATTTCGTCGCCGGTGGGGCGATTCAGTTCGAAGTGGGACATGCCGACGATGGTAGCCATCCCGGCGCTTGCCGCCAATCGCGCGGCGCGGCATGCTGGGCGCAATTGCGGTTTACAGTCCCCCGGCATGCACCAGTACGAACGCGTCCTCAAGCTGCACGGCATATTCAAGTCGCACCGGCGACCGGTGGGCGTGCAGCGGTTGCGCGAGGAACTGGGTTGTTCGCGCGCGACGCTGTATCGCGACATCGCGTTCCTGCGCGATGCGCTGGGTGCGCCGCTGGACAGCGATCCGGAAGGCCGCGGCTACGCCTACGCCGAAGGCGAGGGCGAGCGCTTTGAATTGCCGGGCCTGTGGCTGACCAGCGAGGAGTTGTCGGCATTGATGGCGCTGGAAGCGCTGGTCGTGCGTTCCGATCCGGGCGTGCTGGCCGACGCGCTGGCGCCGTTCCGCGCGCGCGTCGAGAAACTGCTCAACGAGCAGGCCGGCACGAAGCAGCAACCGCTGGAGCGCATCCGCGTGGTGCCATGGGGTTCGCGCAAGCTCAACCAGCAGGTGTTCCGCGCGGTGGCCGGCGCGGTGCTGGCGCGCCAGCAATTGAAGTTCCGCTATCGCGCGCGCACCACCGGCGCCGACAACGTGCGCCATGTGTCGCCGCAGCGGCTGACCCACTATCGCGACAACTGGTATCTGGATGCGTGGGACCACGACCGCGAGGCACTGCGGAGTTTCGCGGTGGACCGCATCGGCCAGGTCGAACTGCTGGACAAGCCGGCCGTCGATCGCGACGAGAAGGAACTGAACGATACCTTGGCGTCGAGTTACGGCATCTTCGCGGGCGCGCCCAAGGCCTGGGCGACGATCCGGTTTTCCGCGCGCGCCGCGCGTTGGGTCGCGGACGAACACTGGCATTCGCTGCAGGAAGGCCGCTGGCTCGAGGATGGTCGTTATGAATTGAAGGTCCCGTACTCGCAGTCGCGCGAACTGGTGATGGATATCCTGCGCTACGGTCCGGACGCGCAAGTGGTGTCGCCGCAATCGCTGCGCGAGGAGATCCGCATCATGCACAAGCTGGCGCTGGACGAGTACGATCACGCGAAGTCGTGAACGATCACCAGGCCCTCGCCAAGACTACGCCCGACAGGACCGCCGTCGCGCTGGCACTCGGTACCGGTGGTGCGCGCGGGCTTGCGCACATCGGGGCGATCGAGGCCATCGAGGCCGCCGGTTACCGTGTCGTGGCGGTGTCGGGCAGTTCCATGGGCGCATTGATCGGCGGCATCTACGCGGCCGGCAAGCTCGACGTCTATCGCGACTGGGTCTGTGCGTTGCAGAAGATGGACGTGCTGAAGCTGGTGGACTGGACGCTGTCCGGCGCAGGCCTGATCAAGGGCGAGCGCATCATCGGCGTGCTGCGGGAACTGATCGGCGATGTCGAGATCGAGGAACTGCCGGTTCCGTTCACCGCCGTCGCGACCGATCTCGATCGCGAACGCGAAGTATGGCTGTCGCGCGGCTCGCTGTTCGATGCGATCCGCGCGTCGATCGCGATTCCGACGATCTTCCGGCCGCACCCGTTCCATGGCCACCGCCTGGTCGACGGCGGACTGATGAACCCGTTGCCGCTGACGCCGTTGTTGCAATCGCCGAGTGACTACACCGTTGCAGTGAACGTCAACGGGCCACCGGAAACGCTGGCCGCGAGCCGCGCCCCGGTGAAACAGGCCGCGCGTACCGGGTTGCGCAGCCGCGTCGCGGCGTTCGTCAAACGCACCATCGGCAGCCAGACCGAAAGCGAACACGAACCCGGATGGATCGACACGCTCACCCAGTCACTGGACCTGATGCAGCAGAACCTGAGCAGCTTCCGCCTCGCCGCGGACCGGCCCGACCTCGTGATCGAGGTGCCGCGCAATGCCAGTGCGGTGTACGAGTTCTACCGCGCGTCCGAATTGATCGAGATGGGACGCGAGCGTACGGAGCGTGCGCTGGCCGCGTGGCAGCCGGGTCACGGCGTGAAAAAACTGGCGTGACGGAAAACGAAAAACCCGCAGCGTTGCCGCTGCGGGTTGTCGTTCCAGCGAGCCGTGCGGCGTCGATCATTTGACGTTCGCGAACGCCTCGGTCATGTCGAGCATGCGGTTGGAGAAGCCCCACTCGTTGTCGTACCAGCCCAGCACCTTGACGAAGGTGCCGCCCATCACGCGGGTCTGCGTCGCGTCGTAGGTGCACGAAGCGGGGTTGTGGTTGAAGTCGATCGACACCAGCGGCTTGGTGTTGACGGCCATCACGCCCTTCAACTTGCCATTCGCGGCTTCATTGATCACGGCGTCGATTTCGTCCTTCGTGGTTTCGCGCTGGGCGACGAAGGTCAGGTCGACGCAGGACACGTTGATGGTCGGGATGCGCATCGAGAAGCCGTCAAGGCGGCCATTCAATTCCGGCAGCACCAGGCCGACCGCGACGGCGGCGCCGGTCTTGGTCGGGATCTGGCTGTGGGTGGCCGAACGCGCGCGGCGCAGGTCCTTGTGGAACACGTCGGTCAGCACCTGGTCGTTGGTGTAGGCGTGGATCGTGGTCATCAGGCCGTGCACGATGCCGATCTTCTCGTGAAGCACCTTCGCAAGCGGTGCGAGGCAGTTGGTGGTGCACGACGCGTTGGAGATGATGGTGTCGGTCGGCTTGATCTTGTCCTCGTTGACGCCGAACACGAAAGTGCCGTCGACGTCGGTGCCGGGTGCCGAGATGATCACCTTCCTGGCGCCCGCGGCAAGATGCGCCGCGGCCTTGTCGCGCTTGGTGAACAGCCCGGTCGATTCGATCACCACGTCGACGTCGAGATCCTTCCACGGCAGCTTCGACGGATCGCGTTCCGCGCACACCTTGATGTGGTCGCCGTTGATCACGAGGTCGCCGTTCTCGACCGCGACCGTGCCCGGGAACTTGCCGTGCGCGGTGTCGTACTGGGTCAGGTGTGCGTTGGTCTCGGCATCGCCGAGGTCGTTGATCGCGACGATCCTGATCGCGCCGGTGCGGTCGTGTTCGTACAGCGCACGCAGGATGTTGCGGCCGATGCGGCCGTAGCCGTTGATTGCGACCTTGATCGCCATGTCTCGTCCTTTGCGGAAGCAGTGCGGGGAAACGCACATTTTAGCCGGTTTGGCGCACCGCTTCATGGCCGGGGCCGGCGTGGCGCATGGCAAACTGGCGTTTTCGCCCGGAGTCGCCATGTCCCGGTTTTTGCAGCCGAAGCGCCACATCGCGGTGATCACGGCGACGCTGGCCGCGATGCTGTCGTGTGCCACGCCCGCGTTCGCGTGGGGACCGTTGGGCCATCGGATCGTGGCGCGATTGGCCGAAGCGCAACTGACGCCGCAGGCGCGGGCCGAAGCGCAAAAGCTGCTTGCCTTGCGCGGTGCCCGGCACTTGGCGGATATCGCCGTCTGGGCCGATGACCTGCGCGATATCGATCCGGCGTTGTTCCAGCGGACCAAGCGCCTGCACTTCGTCAATTTTCATTCGCGTGACTGCATCTACGAACCGCCACGCGATTGCCGCCATGGCGAATGCGCCGTGGCGGCCATCGACAAGTACTCCGCGATTCTCGCGGACCACGCCAACAGCCAGGCCGCGCGGGCCGAGGCGCTGGCGTTCGTGGTGCATTTCGTGGGCGACATCCACCAGCCGCTGCACGCCGACTTTCGCCACGACGCCGGCGGCAATGATTTCCAGGTGCACTGGCACGGACGCGGCAGCAACCTGCACCGGATCTGGGATTCGGCGATGCTGGATACCGCACATCTGTCCGCCGCACGGTATGCGCGCAAGCTCGAGGCCGAACGCACGCCGGTCGCGACCGCGGGAACGCCTGCCGAATGGGCCGGGGAAAGTTGCCGCCTCGATCGCGATGGCGGCATCTATCCCGCTTCCCACACGATTGGCCCGGCCTACGTCGATCGCGAGCTGCCGGTCGCCGACCGGCGTTTGCGTCAAGCTGGCGCACGCTTGGCGGAGTTGTTGAATCGCGATCTCGCGAACGGGTAGATTGGGCTGACGCCGGCTCCATCGGCGGAAGCCCGACATCGCCTGATACGCCGCCGCAACGTCGGGCTTCTTCCGGGTAAACCCGGAATCAGCCGAACCTGCATCGTGGTTCCTCAATATGCGATGCCGAACCTGCGCATCAGCTTGCCCACCAGCCACGCCGGGCCGATCAAGAGTTGCACGACGTTGGTGAGGAACGCCGGACGGCGTCCTTCGATCGCATGGCCGATGAACTGTCCGATCCAGGCCAGCACGAACAACGCGGCGGCCACGATCAGCAGGCTGCGCGTACCGAGCGCGCCGTACAGCCCCCAGGCGATCGCGCCGCTCGCAATGAAAACGATCGCCATCGCGTAGGCGAGGTTGCGCGACAGCCGGCGGTAGAACAGGAATGCCGCGAACATCGCCAGGACGGCCCACAGTCCCGGCCGGAACCATTGCGGCAGGATCGGCGGGATCGTCCACAACGCCGCGATCACTGCCCACATGATCACCGGCACGCATACCCAGTGGATCGCGCGATTGGTGGGATGCTGGTGGTCGGCACTGTAGCTTGCGAACCAGTCGTTGATGCTGCGCATGGCAATCTCGATCGTCCGCTGTTGTGCGATCAATCTACCTAGGTGCAGGGCGGGTGCCAACCCGTCATCCAGGTTTGAACATGCGCCCGGCGGGATCCGCTGCGCCACTCCCCCCCTACTTCTATGCTCTCGCAGCGGGCCTGCCGCCACATGCGCGTGTCAATCCAGCTCGATACCGGCCAGCTTGCGCAGGGCTTCGGCGTATTTCGCCGCGGTGCCTTCGATGACTTCGCGCGGCAATTCCGGGCCGGGCGCGCGTTTGTTCCAATCCAGCGTTTCCAGGTAATCGCGCACGAACTGCTTGTCGTAGGAGGGCGGACTGACGCCGACCTTGTATTGGTCCGCCGGCCAGAAGCGCGAGGAATCCGGGGTCAGCATCTCGTCCATGACGTACAGCTTGCCGTCCCCGTCGGTGCCGAATTCGAACTTGGTGTCGGCGATGATGATGCCGCGCTCGGCGGCGTATTTCGCGGCAAACGTGTAGATGGCCAGCGTGGCGTCGCGCACCTGCTTCGCGAGATCGGCGCCGACCAGGTCCACGACGGCGTCGAAGCCGATATTCTCGTCGTGCGTACCCTTGGGCGCCTTGGTGGATGGGGTGAAGATCGGTTCCGGCAGTTGCTGGGCCTGCTCCAGGCCCGCGGGAAGCCTGATGCCGCACAACTCGCCGGTCCGCTGGTAATCCTTCCAGCCCGAGCCGATCAGGTACCCACGCGCGATCGCCTCGAGCGGCAGCGCCTTCAGGCGCTTGACCACCACCGCGCGCTTTTCATACAGCTTCGGATCGACGCCTTGTGGCAGTACCTCGGCCACGGGCGTGCCGGTCAGGTGGTTCGGCACGAGCGCCGCGGTCTTGCCGAACCAGAAATTGGAAACCTGCGTCAGCATCTCGCCCTTGCCGGGAATCGGGTCGGGCAGCACCACGTCGAACGCCGACAGGCGATCGCTGGCGACAATCAGCAGCCGGTCGCCGGACAATGCGTACACGTCACGCACCTTGCCGCGATGCAGGAGTTCGAGTCCGGGCAGGTCCGATTGCAGCAAGGTGGTGGGCACGGCTTCGCTCCGCGGGTGGCAAACGCACATTGTAGCGATGTGCCCGAGGCAGGCGGAATGCGGCCGCCCGGCTGATAAACTGGGCCGATGCGTAGATCGCCCCGGACCTTCCTGCTGCTTGCGTTTGCGCCGCTGGCCCTGGCGCAGGCGGCGCCGCTGCCGCCGCAACCGGCGCAGCTCGGCCTGTGCGCCGCCTGCCATGGCGAGGACGGCCACGCGCGCATTCCCGGCGCACCCAACCTGGCCGGCCAGCCGTATCCATATCTGTTGCAGGCACTGCACGAATACCGCAACGGCCAACGCAAGGCACCGGTGATGCGTGCCGCCGCCGGGCCGCTCACCGAAAAAGACATGCAGGCGCTGGCGCGCTGGTTCGCGGCGCAGTCGCCCTGCAAACCGACGCAGGCGGAGAACCCATGAGGATCTGGGGCAAGCTGATCGGCTTCGTGATCGGCTTGGTGGTGACGCGCGGCGACTTCGGCGCCGCCGTACTGGGATTGGTGATCGGCCACCTGGTGTTCGACAGCGGCTGGCTGGGTGGACTCACGCATACCGGCGGCAAGGACGGTTACATCGAGCCGCTGTTCGCGTTGATGGGCGCACTGGCCAAGAGCGACGGGCGGGTGTCCGAGGCGGAAGTGGCGATTGCCGAAAAGCTGATGACGCGGCTGGAACTCGATCCGCTGTGGCGGCGGCGCGCAATCGATGCATTCAACAAGGGCAAGGCGCCGGGATTCGACGTTTCGCGCACGCTGGTCGACCTGCGCGCGTGGTGCCTGCCCCGGCGCAGCTCGGTGATGCCGTTCCTCGACATGCTGTGCGACGTCGCGCTGGCCGACGGCCCGCTCAGCAACGAGAAATTGCAGGTGCTGAAACGGTCGGCGTTCGCGCTGCGGATCAGCGAAATCCAGCTGGTGGCACTGCTGGCGATGAAGGGGTTCGCGTGGAGCGCCGGGGCGCGCACGGGCGACTGGGCGCACGCCGGCGCCTGGTCCCAGCAGCAAGGTTATCGGCCTGCGCCGCGCAGCGACGGCCCCGATCCGTACGCGGTGTTGGGCGTGACACGTGACGCCGACCAGCGCACCATCAAGCGCGCGTATCGCAAGCTGATCGGCGAATACCATCCCGATCGGCTGGGCAACATGCCGGAGGACCTGCGTCGCCGCGCCGAACAGCGCGCCAGCGAGATCAATGCGGCGTGGGAGCGAATCCAGGCCGAACGCGGGTTCCGGTGACGCGGCGGTGGAGATCGGCACGGGCGGGGCGAACGCACCCTTCGTGGAACCCGATCTGGTAGCCGCGCTGCCCAAGCTGATATCGTGCGGACCGGGTCGGTCGTGCGCGCCCCGTTCCCGTTCATCCACCGTCGTGCAATCAGAGCGAACCATGAAGCAACCGTGCGTGATCGCCCCTTCGATCTTGTCGGCGAACTTCGCCAAACTCGGTGCGGAGGTCGACGCCGTCATTAATGCCGGTGCCGACTGGATCCACTTCGACGTAATGGACAACCATTACGTGCCCAACCTCACGATCGGGCCGATGGTGCTGAAGGCCCTGCGCGACTACGGCATCACGGCACCGATGGACGTGCACCTGATGGTGGAACCCGTCGACCGCATCGTGCCCGATTTCGCCAAGGCGGGCGCCACGTCGATCAGCTTTCATCCCGAAGCCACGCGGCACGTTGATCGCACGCTGTCGTTGATCCGCGAACACGGGTGCAAGGCGGGACTGGTGTTCAATCCGGCGACGCCATTGGACTGGCTGGACTACGTGCTGGACAAGCTCGATATCGTGCTGGTGATGAGCGTGAACCCGGGTTTCGGTGGCCAATCGTTCATTCCGTCCGCGCTGGAAAAACTGAAACGTGCGCGTGAAATCATCGATCGCAGCGGACGACCCATCCATCTCGAAGTCGACGGCGGCGTCAAGACCGGCAACATCGGCGACATCGCGCGTGCGGGCGCGGACGCGTTCGTCGCCGGCTCCGCGATCTTCGGCAGCGATGATTACGGTAAAACCATCGCCGCCATGCGCAAAGCGGCCGCATAAAGGCCGCAGCCCGGTGCTTTCACACCGAGACCGCGGCCGACCAGGAGAGGAATGAACGGGGGAGGCGGGAGAGGGCGCCTCCAACTGCTTGCGTGGTCCACCGCGCTGGGCGCCTTCCGGTGTCAGTGGCCGGGTGCGTCTCCGGCGCCAGCGCGGGGGTGTTCCACGGTCGACATCCACGGCAGGAGTACCGACCGCCACATTTGGCGCCCGCCTGCCGCAGCGCCGGGGGCGCACCGGGGGCGGAAAGCGGGCGATTTGTGGCAAAACGCGGGCAGCCCCGACCAGTGGGTTGCACGGTCTGGCCGCATGGCGCACGCTCGCGCTGCAGCGGCTCGCGGGCGCGACCGCATGGACAAGGAGAAAAGCATGGCGCGCGCCATCGCGATCGTGGAGGACGAACCGTCCATCCGTGCCAACTACGTCGAGGCGCTCTCGCGCATCGGTTATGACGTGCGCGGCTTCGCCTCGCGCGGGGAGGCTTCCGGCGCCTTCGCGAACCGCATGCCGGAACTGGTGATCATCGACATCGGCCTCGGCGACGAACCCGAGGGCGGCTTCGATCTGTGCCGCGAGCTGCGCGCGAAATCGGCGACGTTGCCGATCATTTTCCTGACCGCGCGCGATTCCGATTTCGACGTGATTTCGGGCCTGCGCCTTGGTGCCGACGATTACCTCTCCAAGGACACCAGCTTCCACCAGCTCGCCGCGCGCATCGGCGCGCTGTTCCGGCGCGTGGAATCGCAGAAGGCCCCGGCACCCACCGAAACGGTGGTCGAGCACGGGCCGTTGAAACTCGAGGCCGAGCGCATGCGCGTCACCTGGAACGACGTCGACGTGCCGTTGACCGTCACCGAATTCTGGATGGTGCACACGCTGGTGCGGTTTCCCGGACACGTGAAAAACCGGGACCAGTTGATGCGTGACGCCGAACTGGTCGTGGACGACGCCACCATCACCTCGCACATCAAGCGCATTCGCAAGAAGTTCCTCGCCGTCGACCCCGCCTTCGATGCGATCGAGACGGTGCACGGGGTGGGTTACCGCTGGAAGCCCTGAGGGGACCCGGAGCCCGCGCATTGCGCGGCAAGCCGCCGGCGGGCCGGTTCATTTCGTCGTCCGCCGGTGATGGCATCCGGCATGCCGCGCATGTGTTCGCCTGCGCGCACGGGTCGCTTGCGCCGATGGCGCTGAGCTATTCGAATGGGCGCATGAAGCCCGGCGCCACCTTCCCGAGCGCCGGGCCGCGATTCCAGGGTGCCGGCTCTCCATGACCCTCCGCCGCAAACTGCTGCTGGTCGCGCTGTCCACGCTGGCATTGCCGTGGGCCGGTTGGCTGTACGTCCGACAAATGGAACACCTGTTGCGCAACAGCCAGGAACAAGCCCTGTTGGCGATCGCATTCGCGCTGGATCGTGGCCTGGTCGCGGTGGGTGCGGAATTGCCCAACACCGGGCAGAACTGGTACGTGCAACGCGTGACGCAGCCGATCGTGATCGATGGTTCCGAGCGCGACTGGGGGCCGATGGCGCGTTGGGTCCAGCATCCGTGGCCGGAGGTGGCGGTGCAGCTCGCCAATGATCCGGCCTGGTTGTACATGCGCATCAACGTGGCGGACGCGACGCAAACGCGCCTCGACGCGCAGGACGCGGCAGCCGTGGAGGCCGATCACGTGGTGTTGCAATTGGTGCGTGGCAACCACCAGCGCAGCTACCTCCTGTCCAGCGCGACATCGGGCGCGTTCCTCGCACACCCGCTGGATGCGCGGGTGCACGGGCTGCCCGACCAGATCAGCGGTCAATGGATGGATGCCGGCAAGTCCTACCAGATCGAGTTGCGCATTCCGCGCGCGCAGGCCCCGGACCAGCTCGGCATCGGCGTGTTCGATGCCAACGCGCCGACGCGGTTCGACGGCGGCAAGCCCGACCTGCGACCGCTGCTCAGCCTCTCGCCTGCGCTGTCGAACGACCTGACCCAGCTTGCGCCCAGCGGCGTGCGGGTGCGCCTGCTCAGCGCCGATGGCTGGGTGATCGGCGAAGGCGGCAGCATGCTTGAAATGCACAAGCCCAGACCCAGCCGCTTCCCGTGGTTGCAGCAGGTGCTTTCCGATCTGCTGGTGGTGCCCTCGCTCGACCAGCGGCAGCACCTGCCGCGCGACATTCCGCGCCTTGCCGAACCCGACGTGCAACAGGCGCTGGCCGGACAGGCCACCGCCAATTGGCGTGGGGGCGACACCGCCGGCAGCGTGGTGCTGACCGTCGCCGTGCCGCTCGATGTGCGGGGCCAGAATCGTGGCGCGCTGGTGCTGGAACAATCCAGCCAGGCGCTGCCGTTGCTCACCAACCGTGCACTGCTGGGCCTGATGCTCGCCAGTGTCGCGGTGTTGCTGATCGCAGGCGCGGTGCTGTTCGCATTCGCGACGTGGTTGTCGGTGCGGATCGGACGCCTGCGTGACGCCGCCGAGCAGGCCCAGCACCACGAAAGCCTCGCGCTGGAACGCCTGCCGTTGGTGGACGACCGCGATGAGCTGGGCGATCTCGCCCGCAGCCTGTCGCGCCTGCTGGAATACATCGGCACCTACACCGAGTACCTGCGGAAACTCGCATCCAACCTTTCGCACGAGCTCAACACGCCGCTCGCGATCGTGCGCTCGTCGCTGGAAAACCTGGAACACGCCGGGCTGCCGCCCGACGCGCTGCCGTATCTCACGCGCGCCCGCGACGGCGCGGCGCGGATCGGCGCGATCGTGCGCGCGATGAGCGAAGCCAGTCGCATGGAGCGGGCGATGGCCTCGGCCGACGGCGAGGACATGGACCTCGCGCAGGTGGTGCGCGGCTGTGCCGAAGCCTACCGGGCGCTGGCCAGCACGCGCGACCTGCAATGCGCAATCCCCGATCACCCCGTTCCGTTGTACGGCGCGCCCGAACTGATCGCGCAGGCGCTCGACAAATTGTTCGACAACGCCCTGTCTTTCACCGCGGCGGATGGCTGGATCCGCATCGCGTTGGAACAGGGCGATGACGAAGCGCGGATCGTGGTATCGAACAAGGGGCCGCACCTGCCCGAATCCATGCAGGGTCAACTGTTCGACTCGCTGATCAGCGTGCGTGGCGCCGGCACGAAGGCCGGCACGCCGCACCTCGGCTTGGGGCTGTATGTCGTGCGGCTGGTGGCGGAATTGCACCAGGGCCGCGTTTCCGCGCGCAACGAAGAGGAAGGCGTCAGTTTCGAAATGGACTTGCGCGGGATGCGCCGGCAAACCGAATAGAAAATCCTTTTGCGTTCGTGCATGAACGCCGCACAATGTGTGCCCCGTGAGTCGGTCACGCTTGGCGGCATGAAGCACCAGACCGGCCGCGTGGCCCCCGATCATGAGCATTCCGGGGGAAGCTCCGACTTTCCACAACAGCTGCTTCACAGGCGCATTTTCAAAGGAATCGCACGGTGATCGATCAGCATCGATTCGACGCGCTCGCCCGCGAGGGCCACAACCGGATTCCACTGGTGCGCGAAGTCCTGTCCGATCTCGACACGCCGCTGTCGGTGTACCTGAAACTGGCCGACGGCCCGTACACGTTCCTGCTGGAGTCGGTGGAGGGCGGTGCGAACTGGGGGCGCTATTCCATCATCGGCCTGCCGGCACGGCGCGTTTTCAGTTTCCGCGCACACACGCTGAGCGTGATCGAAGACGGTTCGATCATCGAGACGCGGCAGGTTGCGGATCCGCTGGCGGAAGTGGAAAGGCTCCGCGCGCAATATCGCGTGCCGCATTTGCCGGACCTGCCCGCCTTCACCGGCGGATTGGTCGGCTACTTCGGGTTCGAAACCGTCGGCTATGCCGAACCGCGCCTCGCGAATTGGGATGGGGCCGATGAACTCGGTACGCCGGACATCCTGCTGGTGCTGGCCGAGGAAGTCGCGGTCTTCGACAACCTGAAGGGCCGTCTGTACCTGATCGTGCACGCCGATCCGTCGCGCCCGCACGCGTATGCGCGCGGGCAGCGCCGGCTCGACGCGCTCGCGCACCACCTGCGCCAGGGCGGCGGAGCCTATCCGCCGGCCGCGCATGGCGCGGTGCTGGACGAACGCGATTTCAAATCATCGTTCACGAAGGAAGCGTTCGAGGCAATGGTGGAGCGCTGCAAGGAATACATCCGCGCCGGCGACGTATTCCAGGTGGTGCCGTCGCAGCGCCTCAGCGTCGGCTTCAACGCACGGCCGGTGGACGTGTACCGGGCGCTGCGCGCATTGAACCCGTCGCCGTACATGTATTTCTTCGACCTCGGCGGAACCCAGATCGTCGGTTCGTCGCCGGAAATCCTCGCGCGCCTGAAAGACGGCAAGGTGATCGTGCGGCCGCTCGCCGGCACCCGCAAGCGCGGCGCCACGCCGGAAGAAGACGCGGCGCTCGAAAAGGAGCTGTTGGTCGATCCCAAGGAGCGTGCCGAGCACCTGATGCTGATCGACCTCGGCCGCAACGACATAGGCCGCATCAGCGAGACCGGCACGGTCGAGGTCAGCGATTCGTTCGCGATCGAACGCTACTCGCACGTGATGCACATCGTGTCGCAGGTGCAGGGTACGATGCGCCCCGGCACCAGCTACATGGACGTGCTGCGCGCGACGTTCCCGGCCGGCACGCTGTCCGGCGCGCCCAAGATCCGCGCCATCGAAATCATCCAGGAACTGGAACCCTTCAAGCGCAACATCTACGCCGGCGCGATCGGCTGGATCGGCTGGTGGGGCGACGCCGACACCGCCATCGCGATCCGCACCGCGGTCATCCAGGACGGTCGCCTGCACGTACAGGCTGGTGCCGGCATCGTGTACGACTCCGATCCCGCTGCCGAATGGGAAGAGACCATGAACAAGGGGCGGGCGCTGTTCCGCGCGGTGGCTCAGGCGGTGCGGGGGCTGTAGGCTGCCGAAAACCTGCAAAAGGGGGTAGGTATGCGCAAGTGGCTTGTGGCTTTGACGGCTGCCTTTGTGCCGATGCTGGCTTGGGGTCAGATCAACACCTTGCCGTCGGCGCCGCATCTGTTGGTGAAAGGGCATGCCGAAGTCCATATCGTCCCGGACCGTTTCACCATCCACTTGAATGTAGACGTGACCGACATGTCGCCGGATGTCGCGCGGCAAAAAGTCGAAGCACGCATGCAGCAGTTGTTCAAGGCGCTGGACACGAATGGGGCACTGAAGGGTCAGACACGCGCCAGCAGCCTGAGCATCCAGCCGCGGACGGATTTTGAGGATGGCAAATCCGTGTTCAAGGGCACCGACGTCAGTCGTTCCATCGATGCGACGTTCGACGATCTGGACGAGCTGCGTACATTCATTGCCGCCGTTCCGGCCGACAAGGAAGTGCAGATCGGAGGCGTACAGACCGCGCGCAGCGACATGGATGCCATTCAATCGCGTTTGCGCAACGCCGCGATCGAAAACTCGAAACAGGCGGCGCAGGAGATCGCCTCAGCATACGGCATGAAAATCATCGGGATCTATGCCATTTCGGAAGTTGCGCCCGATTTTGCCTATGGCGTGCAGGCCGGCTCGTGGGGCAATAGCAACGAGGTTTCGGTGACGGGCGCAACCGGAATACCTGCACCCCCGCCGCCCGCTCCGCAAGCAATGTCTGCAAAGGTGTTGCCTCCCGCGCTGCGTGCCGGTACGCAGACCGTGCAGCAGGATATTTATGCGATTTACTTGATCACTTCGAAGTGAATTGACCGCGGAAATTATTGTGGGGCCGGGCTCTCACGCTGCCCGGAACCACGCCCGACATAGGACCCAGTGTCGCGTGGGAGGGCGAATCCTCAACCGGCCCTGCATGGTCACGCCAACGCGTGCACCTTCACTACTTCGGGATCGTCGGCGTGGTCGATCAGCATGCGGCGGACGCGGTCCTGCCAGAGGCGTCCGAACTCGCGGCGCTGCGCGGCGTTGGCCTGGCCGGACATGGTCAACTGCATCAACGGGCGCAGCATCGGGTCGCCCGCCACCGGGCCGGTGTCGATTTCGACTTCGACTTCGGCACCGGTATCGTTGCGCTTGAAGCGCGCACCGGCAACGTCGCCCTGCGCGTAATGCAACAGGTGGCTGCGCACATGACGGCCGCCGAGTCCGTGGAAACCGTTCGCCGCGGCGGCGCCGGTGACGAGCGTCAGCACCTGGCCGATCACGCCGGTGACGCCTGCATCTTCGGCGTCGTTCAAGTACACGCTGATGCCGCCGCGTTCGGGGAGTTCGTCGCCATACAGGTGGCGCAGCGCGGCGCGCGCACTGAGCCACCCGCCGGCGACGGTGGGGCAGGAGTGCCCGGCCAGCCTCACCGCGTCGGCGTAGTGGTACTCGATCACGCCATCGTCGCTGGCGCCCAGCAGTTGCGCGAGACCATCGTGCAACCTGAGCGCCGGCACGTCGGCGAAGAAATCCGGAAAGGCCATTACTGCGTGACCACGAAATCGATCACGACCGGCCCGTCGCCACCGCGGGCCTGGTAGATCACGTCGATGCGGTCGCCGTAGCGCTGCTGCATCTGGTGCAGCAGCGGAATCGGATCGTGGTCGTTGACGAAGCGCATCGCCTCGCCCGCCTGCAGCGCGTCGAGCGCGCCGAAGATCGCCGAATGGCGGAAGCGGTGCGCGATCGCGCGCGCGTCGAACGGATAGGGGGTGTAGGTGGAAGTTTCGGCAGGGGTGTTCATGCGCGGTTCGCGTGTTGGAGGACCGCGCAAGCATGCGCGTGCACCGCGCCGCCCGTATTGACCTGAATCAGGGCGCGGCGGCGCTCGCGTGCGTGGCGGCGTTCCCCAGGAATGCGTCGCGTTGCGCGGCGGGCTGGTCGCCTATCTTTCGGACGGCGGCGTAGAAGCGGGGCCAATCGCCGCCGCAGCGATCGAACAGCGCCGCGAATGCCGGCACGCCGCGGTCGTACAAACCGAACGGCAGCAGCTTCGCGTTGTTGACCGGCGTGTCGAACCAATGGTCGTAGCCGGCGTAGCCATGCCACGCCGTGTCGCGCAGGTGTTCGTACTCGCGCCGCATGTCGGCGAACACCTGTGCCTTGCGTTCCCGTTTTGCAGGCTCCGAAAGGGAGCTGGCGTAGAGGGCCTCCAGCTTCGCGCGCGTGGCCAGCACCAGTCGGGTGAATTGTCGGTGGCGCTCGGCCCTGGCCGGATCGGGTGGTGGCAGGTGGTTCTCGGCGTGCCACTGCTTCAGCCCTTGGCGCTGCACGAAGGTTGCAAAGGATTCGTTGAAGGCGGTGTCGTTCTTGACGTAGAACTGCTGGTGCGCGAGCTCATGGAAGATCGTGCCGATCATTTCGTCTTCGCTCCAGCGGTCCATGGTGCTCAGCAGTGGGTCGGCGAAATGCCCCAGCGTGGAGTAGGCGGGTACGCCCCCGACCCATACGTCGTCGCCCTTCTGCCGCAATGCATCCGCCCGCGCCTCGGCACGGTCGCGGTGGTAGAAACCCTGGTAGGCGACGCAGCCCGCGAACAGGAAACAGCGCTCGACGGGCTGCAGCGACAGGGCCGGCGTCGCGAACACGTTCCACATCACGAACGGGCGGTGGATGTCGGCATAGGTGGTGTAGCTCTTGTTGCGCGGCAGCTTGAGCGTGTTGGAGGCGAACGCGCGGGCGCGCAGCGCCAGTTCCAGCCGCGCCCGCAACGCCGGATCGACATCGGGATTCGCGATCAGCTGCTTGATCGGCACGCGGGCGCGCAGTACGGCCATCTCGCCCGCCGCCAGATGCGCGTAATAGCCGAGCGTCGTGCAACCCGCGAGGGCGCTGCAAATGGCGCCCGCGGCGAGCGTGCGCAGGATCGTCTTGTGTCGTGGGCGGCGTGCATTCACACTTGCATTCTCTCCCGGGAGGCCGGGTTCGAACGGACGGCCATGCTGCTGCTCATCGACAACTATGACAGCTTCACGTTCAACCTCGCACAGTATCTGGGCGAGCTCGGGCAGGACGTGAAGGTGCTGCGCAACGATGCGGTGGACGTCGCCGGGATCCGCACGCTGGCCCCGGAACGCATCGTGATTTCGCCGGGCCCGGGCACGCCCGACCAGGCCGGCGTCTCGCTGGCGTTGATCCGCGAACTTGCAGGCGCGATTCCGATCCTTGGCGTGTGTCTCGGCCACCAGGCGATCGGGCAGGCCTTCGGCGGCAAGGTGATCCGCGCCGGGGAAATCATGCACGGCAAGACCTCGCCCATCCGTCATCGCAATGCCGGCGTCTTCGCGGGGCTTGCCGATCCATTCGAAGCCACGCGTTACCACTCGCTGGTGGTGGAGCGCGCGAGCCTGCCGGAATGCCTCGAAATCACCGCCTGGACCGAGCGCCCGGATGGCTCGTTCGACGAAATCATGGGCCTGCGGCACAAGGCGCTGGCGGTCGAGGGCGTGCAGTTCCACCCCGAATCGATCCTGACCCGCAGCGGCCATGACCTGTTGCGCAATTTCATCAGCGCGTCCTTGTCGAGAGCGGCATGAACCTGCCCATCACGCCGCACGAAGCGCTGCAGCGCACGATCGAGCATCGCGAGATCTTCCACGACGAGATGATCGACCTGATGCGCCAGATCATGCGCGGCGAAGTATCGCCCGCGATGACGGCGGCGATCCTGACGGGCCTCAGGGTGAAGAAGGAAACCGTCGGCGAGATCGCCGGCGCCGCGACCGTGATGCGCGAGCTGGCCGAACACGTCACGGTGGCCCCGTATCCGCACATGCTGGACATCGTCGGCACCGGCGGCGACGGCGCACACAGCTTCAACATTTCCACCGCTTCGATGTTCGTCGCGGCGGCGGCCGGCGCGCGCGTTGCCAAGCACGGCAATCGCAGCGTGTCGTCGTCGTCGGGCAGCGCCGACGTGCTGGAAGCGCTGGGTGCGAAGATCGACCTGGGCCCGGAGCAGGTCGCGCGCTGCATCGAGGAGACCGGCATCGGCTTCATGTTCGCGCCGCGTTTCCATCCCGCGATGAAGGCGGTGGCGCCGGTGCGCCGCGAAATGGGCGTGCGCACCCTGTTCAACATACTGGGCCCGCTGACCAATCCGGCCGGCGCACCGAACATCCTGATGGGCGTGTTCCATCCGGATCTCGTCGGTATCCAGGTGCGGGTGCTGCAGCGGCTGGGCGTCGAGCGCGCGCTCGTGGTGCACGGCAAGGACGGCTTGGACGAGATTTCGCTGGGGGGCGCCACGCTGGTCGGCGAATTGCGCGACGGCAAGGTACGCGAATATGAAATCGAACCGGAGCAGTTCGGGATTCCGATGGCGTCCAGCCGCAACCTGCGGGTCGCGGATGCCGGTGAATCCAAATCGATGTTGCTGCACGTCCTGGACGGGCTCGACGGCGTGGCGCACGACATCGTGCTGCTGAATGCCGGCGCGGCGTTGTACACCGCGGGCATTGCGGCGTCGATCGCCGACGGCATCGCGCGTGCGGACCGCGCGATCGGCGATGGATCGGCGCGCGCCCGGCTCGACCAGTTCGTGGTGGCCACTCAGGCGCTCGCCGCGCAACCGGCATGAACGACATCCTGCAGACCATCCTTGCGCGCAAGCGCGAGGAAATCGCCGAACGCAAGGCTCGTGTCCCGCTCGCGGAATTGCGTGCGCGTCTCGCCGCCGCGCCCACCGCACGCGGCTTCGCGGCAGCGCTGCGCAGCCGCACGAAGGCCGGCCAGGCTGCGGTGATCGCCGAAATCAAGAAAGCGAGCCCGTCGAAGGGCCTGATCCGGGCCGATTTCGATTCGGCCGCGATCGCGCGCAGCTACGCAGCCGGGGGCGCCACCTGTCTGTCGGTCCTGACCGATGTCGATTTCTTCCAGGGCAGCGATGCATGTCTCCGCGAAGCACGCGAGGCGTGCACGCTGCCGGTGTTGCGCAAGGATTTCACCATCGACGTTTACCAGGTGCACGAGGCGCGTGCCATCGGCGCCGACGCGATCCTGCTGATCGCCGCGGCGCTCGACAACGCCGTGCTGGTGAACCTGCATGCCCTGGCCATCGAGTGCGGGCTGGATGTTCTGGTCGAAATCCACAATCCGGTCGACCTGCAGCGCGCGCTGATGCTGACCAACGCGCCGCGCACGCTGATCGGCATCAACAACCGCGACCTGCGCACGTTCGAAACGAGCATCGACACCACGTTGTCGCTTAAGGAGGCCGTGCCGCACGACCGTCTGCTGGTGACCGAAAGCGGCATCGCCACGCGCGACGACGTGGCGCGCCTGCGCGCGGCGGGCGTGGATGCGTTCCTGGTGGGCGAGACCTTCATGCGCGCCCCCGACCCGGGCGCCGAGCTCGCGAGGCTGTTTGCAGGGGCATGACGATGGAACAGGGGCCGGCGTTGCGGCGCGTCGTGCTGTTCGATTTCGACGGCGTGCTGATCCGCGGCGACGCCTTCGCGATGTTCGTGCGCTATCGTTACGCGCGGGCACGCTGGCGCAAGGGACTGGTGCTGGTGCTCAGTCCATGGTTCCTGCTGATGTTGCCGTTCTCGCGCCGGCGCGTGCTGCGCTCGCTGGTGCACGTAGGATTGCTGGGGCTGGACGAGGCGCGCTATCGAAGCCTGTCGCGGGCGTTCGCGATGGCGCTGGTGCGCCGGCCCGGCTTGTTCGTCCGCGACGGACTGAGCGCCTTGCGACGACACCAGGCGGCCGGCGATCGCATCGTGATCGTCACGGGGTGCGAGGAATCACTGGCTCGCGGCGTGCTTGCCGAACTGGGTATCGGCGACGTCGAAGTACTGGCCTCGCAATTGCGTCCAGGACGCCTCGGCCTGCGTTCGGATTGGCACAACGTCGGCCGCCGCAAGGTGGAGCTGCTGGCGCGATGCGGCATAGAAACCTGGCAGGTGGCTTATAGCGATTCCAGCCATGACCTGCCGATGCTCGCGTCGGCCGCGGAGGCGGTGCTGGTCAATGCGACGCCAAAGCTATGCAAACGGGTAGAGAAGGCGCTGGGCCGCAGCGTGACGCGCGTCGAATGGCGTTGAACCCGCCGGTTTGCCCTGCCTCCGGCCGAGGTGCGGTAAGCCGGGCCATGAAAGTCGGCGCTCTGGCGCGTACGTGACGCGCAGAGGGTTCGGCTTACCGGGTCGCGGGCGCGGCGCCCCGGACGTCCGCCGTCATCGCGTTCCCCTGACCACGATCGTCTTTCCAGAAACGTCGATGCCGCCGTCGTCTTCGAGCTGCTTCAAGACGCGACCGGCCATTTCGCGCGAGCAACCGACGATGCGCGAAAGTTCCTGCCGCGAGATGCGGATCTGGGTGCCTTCGGGATGGCTCATCGCGTCCGGTTCCTGGCACAGATCCAGCAGCGTGCGCGCGATCCGGTTGGTGACGTCCATGAACGCCATCCGGCTGACCTGCCGCGAAGTGCGCAGCAGGCGGTGCGTCAATTGCAACCCGATGGCGAACAGGATGCGCGGGCAGTCATCGCGCAGCGTGCCTTCGAAGAGGTGGAACAGCTTGTCGTAGCTGATCTCGGCCAGCTCGCACGCGCTGCGCGTCCGGATAAGAACTTCGCGTTGGGCCTGCTCGACGAACAGCCCCATTTCGCCGATGAACTCGCCACGGTTGATGTAGGCGAGGATCAGCTCGCGGCCCTGGTCGTCCTCGCTGCAGACGGTGACCGAACCGTCGATCACGTAGAAAAGGGTATTGGCGGGATCGCCGGGTCGGAGGATGGCCGTCTTGCCGGGGTACCGGCGTCGGTGGCATTGCTCCAGCAGCCGCTGCATGGCGGCGGGGTCCGGCGCGAGCATCGGCGGCGCCTTCGAACGTTCATAAACCTGCTGGAGCAGATAGCGCAATTCCGACATGATTTCCCTGTCCTGCGTCACACATTACGTGCGGGGGATTACACACATCTCGGCACGATTGTGCCACATTCATGTTCATGCAGGCCAGTGAGCCGCGGCGGGGTGCGCCGACCGCGACTTTCCCGCATACTGTCTCCCTCCCGACCAACCCCCTTTTCGCGTGCGGCCATCCCGGTTCCGCGCGCCGACTTCATTCCCGAGGAAACACTGCCGTGGTCAAGCCGCTGCCCCGCTTGAAGCTGCAGGGGTTCAACAACCTCACCAAGGCACTCAGCTTCAACATCTACGACATCTGCTACGCGGTCACCAAGGACCAGCGCGACCGCTACATCGACTACATCGATGAAGCCTACGATGCCGATCGCCTGACCCAGATCCTGACCGACGTGGCCGACATCATCGGCGCGAACATCCTGAACATCGCGCGCCAGGATTACGATCCGCAGGGCGCGTCGGTGACGATCCTGATTTCCGAGCATCCGGTGGTGGAGAAGCTCGGCCGCGACATGATTTCCGATGCGGTGGTCGCGCACATGGACAAGTCGCACATCACCGTGCACACCTATCCGGAAACCCACCCGCACAACGGCATCGCCACCTTCCGCGCCGACATCGATGTCGCGACCTGCGGGGTGATTTCGCCGCTGAAGGCGTTGAACTACCTGATCGACAGTTTCGAGTCGGACATCGTGACGATGGATTACCGGGTGCGCGGCTTCACCCGCGACATCCACGGCAAGAAGCACTACATCGACCACAAGATCAACTCGATCCAGGATTACCTCGCCAAGCACATCCGCCAGAAGTACGAGATGTTCGACGTCAACGTGTACCAGGAAAACATGTTCCACACCAAGATGCACGTGAAGGACTTCGACCTCGACACCTACCTGTTCGAGGCACATGCGGACGATCTTTCCTTCAAGGACCGCCAGCGGATCGAATCACTGCTGAAGCGCGAGATCGAGGAGTTGTTCCACGGGCGCAACCTGATGTGACGCCGGTGGCGACCCCGCCCGCAACGGGTGGGGTGGGGTGGACGCTGGACGCCTGCAAGGAGACAGGGCAGGGCGCGCTTGCCAACCTGGCTGCACCGAAGCCGCGGCTTGCATGGCCCGTCCAACGAGCGGCTTCTCAAATGCGGTAGGCGACCGCCTTCATCACCGCCGAAGCGCCCCGCATCAAGGTCGGGATCGGTGGCGGCAGTTTCCGGCCGCCGCGTGCGAGTGCATTGTCGGCGTGCCGGGCTTCGTCGATCCGCATGGCTTCGATGATCGCGCGCGAGCGCAGGTCCGAGGGCGGCAGGCGCCGCAGGTGTTCACCCAGGTGCGCTTCGACCTGACGCTCCGTTTCGACCACGAACCCGAGGCTCCAGCGATCGCCCGCCAACGCGGCCGCCGCACCGATCGCGAAACTGCCCGCGTACCACAGGGGGTTCAGGAGACTCGGCCGATCGTCCAATTCCTGGAGCCGTGCGGCGCACCACGCCAGGTGGTCGGTTTCCTCGGTGGCAGCGGTTTCCAGGTGCGCACGCGTCGCCGAATCGCGCGCCAGCGCGGCTTGCCCGTCGTACAATGCCTGCGCACAGACTTCACCGGTGTGGTTCACGCGCATCAGTCCCGCCGCGTGGCGGCGTTCCGTCGCATCCAGCTCCGGCAAAGGCAGGGTTCCGCCCGGCGACGGCCGCGCGGCCACCGCCGCGCCGGCAACGGTGTCCAGGGCGCGCTGGAAACCGCCGAGCAGCAAATCGAGGGGCGTGGGGCGACGGACATCGGCATTCATGCGACAATTGTCGCGCATCCGGCGCTCCCGGGGCTGAACCACTTGTTCGCCGCGGTTTTCGAGCGCCGACTGGCGGAAAAGGCCCGAAGGAGCCGGCGTGCTTGCGCGGAAACCGCGGCGCCGTTATCCTTGCCGGTCTTTCGTTGCTTTCAAACCTGTCGCGCCCCCGTGGCGCGGCCCCGCATCACGTGCGGACCATACAACTTTTACGGATCGTTCCCATGAAGACGTTCAGCGCCAAGGCCGAGACGGTCAAGCGTGACTGGCTGGTTGTCGATGCCGATGGCAAGACCCTGGGCCGGCTGTGCTCGGAAGTCGCGCGTCGCCTGCGCGGCAAGCACAAACCCGAGTTCACCCCGCACGTCGACACCGGCGATTACATCGTCGTGGTCAATGCCGAGAAGGTCGCCGTGACCGGCAACAAGCTGCAGGACAAGCAGTACCACCGCTTCACCGGCTACGTCGGCAACCTGAAGACCACCAACCTCAAGGACCTGCTGGCCACGCATCCCGAGCGCGCGATCGAATTCGGCGTCAAGGGCATGCTGCCGAAGAACCCGCTGGGCCGCGCGATGTTCCGCAAGCTCAAGGTGTACCGCGGCGCCGAACATCCGCATACCGCTCAGCAGCCCAAGGCGTTGGAGATCTGATCATGGCGACCCTGCAACAAAATTCCGGCACCGGCCGCCGCAAGACTTCCGCGGCGCGCGTGTTCCTGCGCAAGGGCAGCGGCGCGATCGTGGTCAATGGCAAGCCGCTGGACGAATTCTTCGGTCGCGAAACCTCGCGCATGATCGTGCGCCAGCCGCTGGAACTGACCCAGATGGCCGACAAGTTCGACATCAAGGTCAATGTCGCCGGTGGCGGCATCACGGGCCAGGCCGGCGCGATCCGCCTCGGCATCGCCCGAGCACTGGTCGAATACGACGAAACCCTGAAGGCGCCGCTGCGTCGTGCCGGTTTCATGACCCGCGACGCACGTGCAGTCGAGCGCAAGAAGGTCGGCTTGCACAAGGCACGTCGCGCGACCCAGTTCTCGAAGCGGTAATTCGTGCAATCTCCGTGATCGCGGCATCGTTGGAGACCGCGAGCCACCGGACCGATTGCAGGGTGTCGGGATCCGAACGGCCATGATGGCCTGGCTTTCGCGACAGCCGCTTCCGCTTCGTACACAGCGCCGCATGATTCGCTAAAATCAGTCACGAAGCCCCGTCGCCAAGTGGTAAGGCACCTGACTCTGACTCAGGCATTCGGTGGTTCGAATCCATCCGGGGCTGCCAAATCCGCCAACGCATCAGCGTTTGGCCGCAAAGACGCAAAGCCCGCCGTTCGGCGGGCTTTGTCGTTTCAGCTCCGGATGGCCCCTGATTGTCACGAAACGTGAAAAAGTTCTGGCTTCCGGGGTAGCCATGGGGTTATCGTCTTGGCGTCGCCAATTCCGGCGACGCCCCCGACCTGACCTCGGAGATCAATCATGAATGTATCGATGGAAGCACCCCGCACGCCGCAACACGACCTGGTGGCAATGACCGCTGCGTTGCGTGGAGTGTTGCTGCAGCGTGTCGAACACGGCATCGAGTCCAGCGGCTTGAAGAACTACTGCTTCTACCTCGTGGCCAAGAGGCTGACCTTTGCGGGTCCGATGAACACGGCGGTACTTTCGGAGCAGTTGCGGCTGAATCCGCATGAAGTGGAAGACACCCTGCAGTTGATGTTGAAGAAGGACATGGTCCGCCAGGAAGGCGACGCCTGGACCATCACCGATGCAGGGCGTGCCGCGCTGGTCGCCGCCAATGACAGTGGCGAGCAAGTGCTTGAAGATATCCGCGGCGCCATCGGCGCATCGGCTTGCGATCAGCTCATCGCCGGCATGCGTGACGCGCTGGCAGCGCTGCGTCGCGCGGCGTGAGGTGCTGACGGTTTGATCGAAACGCAGTATCGGAAACACGGCCACGGATGGCCTTTCAGTCCATCAGGTCGACCTTCTGCGAATACTTGTGCCGGCTCCTGACGAGCCCGCATTCCGCTAGAACCTTCTGCCGTCGCCCACCAGTACCACGTCCGCCCGACGGTGCGCGAACAAGCCCACGGTGACCACACCCGTGATCTGGTTCCATTCCGACTCCAGTTTTTCCGGATCCGTGATCGAAAGCCCGTGCACGTCGAGGATCCAGTTGCCGTTGTCCGTGACGCAACCGGTGCGCCAGACGGGCGTGCCGCCCCGCTGCTCGATCTCCCGCGCGACGTAGCTGCGCGCCATGGGGATCACCTCCACCGGCAGCGGGAACTTGCCCAGCACGTCGACACATTTGTGCGGATCCACGATGCAGACGAACTTTTTCGAGGCGGCCGCGATGATTTTTTCGCGGGTGAGCGCGCCGCCGCCGCCCTTGATCAGGTGCCGCCCGCCGTCGCACTCGTCGGCGCCGTCCACGTACACCGGAATCGTGCCGACCGCATTGAGGTCCAGTATTTCGATGCCGTGCGCACGCAGCAGCTTGCTCGACTGCTCCGAACTCGAGATCGCGCCGTCGATGCGATGCTTGATCTTCGCCAGTGCGTCGATGAAATACTTCACCGTCGAACCGGTGCCGACGCCGATGACGCCGTTCTCTTCGACGAACTCGATGGCCGCTTCGCCGGCGGCGCGCTTCTGTGATTCGATGTCCAAGGGCTTCCCCTGATGATTCAGAACGTCATTCGAGTGCAAGGATCGCGTCCCATTGCTCGTCGCCGACCGGCAGCACCGACAGCCGGTTGCCGCGCCGGGTCAGCGCGAAATCCCCGAGGTCCGGGAGCGCCTTGATCTCGTCGAGCGTGATCACGCGCTTCAATTTGCGCACGAAACGCACGTCCACCAGCGTCCAGCGCGGATTGCCGCGATCGCTGCCGGCATCGAAGTAGTCGTCCTTCGGGTCGAACTGGCCGGGATCCGGATACGGTGCGCTTGCGACCCTGGCGAGCCCTGCCACGCCTGGCACCGCGCAGCTCGAATGGTAGATCATTACTTCGTCGCCGCGTTTCATTGCCCGGATGAAGTTGCGGGCCTGGTAGTTGCGCACGCCGTTCCAGGGCTCGACGCGACGCTGCTTCAGGTCGTCGATCGAGAACGTGTCGGGTTCGGTTTTCATCAACCAGCGTTGCATGGCGGTTCCGTCAGGTCATCGCATCGGTTCGGCAGGCTATCAGCTCCGCGTCGGTCGCGACGTAGTCCAGGTCGACGTCCCAGGGTTCGATCGGCACGGCTTCGACCTCCTGGAATCCGTAACCGACACCCACCAGGAGCGGCCGCACGGGGCGTGGTTCGTTGCCGAGGAAAGCCAGGCTGGAGTCGTACCAGCCGCCGCCGGTGCCGAGGCGATGGCCCTTCCGGTCGAATGCGAGCAACGGCAGCAGGATGACATCCATGTCGCCGGCGGCTTTCAACGCCGCGGAGGGGACTTCGGGTTCCGGAATGCCGAAACGGTTGCTCCGCAATTCGGTGCCCTCGCGGTATCTGGCGAAGCGAAGTTGCCGCGCCTGGCCCAATACCGGCAGGAAATATGCCTGGCCGCGCCGCGCCAATGATGCGACGGCGAGGTTCAGGGGCAGTTCCCCGCGCACGGCCCAGTATCCCGCGACGTTCATGTCGGTCATGAACTCGGGGAGGTTCTCGAGGCTGTGCAGCACGCCGGCGGCTGCCGCGATGCGCTGCTTCGCATCGAGCTCGCTGCGCCGCACCGACATGCGCGCCCGCAGCAGCGCGCGATTATCGTGCATGGGGAGCGGCCTCTTCGCGCAGTGCGGCCCGGCCTTTGCTTCGCTTCATCCGGATGCCCTGTTGGCGCAGCCCCATGCGAAGCGGCCGTCGTCACGCATTCGGCGCCGGCCGCTGTTGAATCCGCCCATGGACGGGCGCCCTGGATTCGCCGAAGCTGGTATTCGACACGATACTGTCGCCGGCAGGATGCGGCGATCACGGGATGGCCGCAAGAACAAACCGCACAAGAACCGACGTCCTCCGCGATGCCGATGCGCGCCGAGCGACCCTGATCCTGGAGGATCAAGTGGGCAGGCTGATCGGGCTTTCAGGCTTTCCGTTCGCGACGGACTTGCACAAGGACCCGGTAACCGCCGGCCC
>JBIQLN010000032.1:0-23919 GCA_044464225.1 Rhodanobacter sp.
CACGCTGCGGGATTTCTCGAACCAGTAGGCATACAGCACGCCCAGCGCGAAGGCGTAAATCTGCTGGCCCAACGCGAGCGGCCACCAGGTGTGGGCGAAGCTGTTGGCGTGCAGGAGCGCGAACACGAGCGCGACGACCACGCCCGCCCAGTTCATGTTGAATCGACCGACACGGAGCTTCCCCGGCATCGCCGTCGCGAGGTAGGTGAGCAGCAACGCGCGGAACGGAATCTCTTCCGTCGGTCCGACGTAAACGCCTTCGAAGAACAGCCAGCCCCAGACATTGCCCGGCGTCAGCGGATAACCCGCATCCGGCTTGGTGTGCATGGCGAGCTGCGGTGCGTAGTCCACCACCGTCATCAGCACGCCGAAGAAGATGCCCCACAGGATCGCCGGCAGGATATAGGTCTTCCCGCGCGGCCAGTGCAGGCCGTAATCGGCGGGAAGGACGGTGTGTTTGAGGACGGCAATGATGATCAGCGCGACCAGAAGCTGGAAGCCGTGCTGCAGGAACAGCCAACCGACGTTGCCGCCGGGTACGACCGGCAGATGAAAGACCTCGATCGCGTAGTGGGCGCCATAGGCGCCTGCGACGGGCACGCCATAGGCCAGCGCGGCGACGACGATCAACGGGATGATCTTGAGCCGGAAGCGCGGGTTGCCGGGCAGCCTGTCGGGCGTCGTGGTCATGGTGCCGATTTAAGTGGCGCATGCCCGCTCCGTCTTGAACGGATTTGACTTTCGCCAGGCGCTCGGGGCGAATCCCGTCAGCGCTCGCAGCGAGCGCGACATGTGCGCCTGGTCGGCGAATCCCGCCGTTGCCGCAATGGAGGCGAGCGGTGCCCTGGTTCCGGCGACCATTGCGAAGGCGCGGCGGGCGCGCGCCTCCGCCCGGAACGAGGCCGGCGCCTGTTCGAACACCTTGCCGAATCCACGCGAAACCGCTTCGGCGGAAAGCCCGTGTTCGCACGCCCATGCGTCGAGACGACAAGCCGGGTCGGCCAGCAGGTCGTGCGCAAGGACAGCCGGCCAATCTCCCGGAGCCTGCGGCTTCTCCCGCAGCTGTTCGCGCAGGCACGCGCGTGCCTCGGCGATGTCCCTCTCCGCGATGCGTGCGATGGCGTCGGGGTCCTTGACCTGACCGACGCTGAAGTTCGCCACCCAACCGGTCGTGACCAGATTGAGGATTTGCGCGCCCTCGCACCGGAATCGGTCCAGATGCCCATCGAAAGCATCGTGCAGCAAGACGTCGCCGGCTCCGACTCGAAAGCGCCCGCGGCTTCCGCATTCCTCGTAGCCGCCGGCAAGGACGATCGCGGCGTAGGCGTGGCTGTGCGAGTGGCGTGTAATGAATTGCTGCCCCTGCCAGCGTTCCCGGCCGTCTTTTGGCTGCTTGAGGACCATCATCGATCGGGTTTCCCGGATCGCTTGCTGCTGTCACATCTTCAACTCGAACCCCGCATACCACGTGCGGCCGTAAGCCGGTTCCAGACCGGTGCGCCATACGCGGTTGTAGTACTGGCGGTCGGTGAGGTTGCTGACGCCGGCGAGCAGTTTCAGCCACGGCGTGACCTGCCAGTCGCTCGCGAAATCGACCACGGTGTACGCGGGAATCTTCGCGGGGATGAAGGTCGCGCCGCCGCCGAACGGCTCGTTGGAATCCTGCCAGTACTGCGCGGCCGACGACACCGCGGTCAGGCTGGCCTTGAAGCGCTTGTCCTGCCGCCAGGTGATGCCGGCCTTGGCGAGGTAGCGCGGCGCGTAGGCGGGGACCTTGCCGACCTGGCCCGGAATCACGCTTTGCGTGAAGCGCGCGTTCAACAGGCTCAGGCTGAAGAAGCCTTCCAGGTGTTCGCCGGCCGCCGCGCGCGCGGTCGGCGCGAAGAAGTCGTAGTTGATCTGCCCTTCGAAGCCGCGGCTGCGGGTGTCGCCCGAGTTCACCTCGAGCACGTCGGTGGAGTTGATGTGCTGCGCCTCGATCCGGTTCTTGAAGTCGATCCAGAACACACTGACGTCGTAGTACAGGCCGGTCAGCGGCACGCCGTGCACGCCGGCTTCCCACGACAGCGCCTTGGACGGATCCGGCGCGTGGCCGGGCACCACGTTCGAGAACGGCGAGGCCATGTCGAAATAGCGCAGCGGCCGCCAGCCCTGCGACACGTTGAAATAGGTTTCGTTGCCCGCGCCGAAATCGTTGCCGATGCCGAGGCCGAGCAGCGGCACGGTGCGCGAATCGGATTCGTTGATCAGCGGGCGCGACAGGAACGGCGGCCGCACGGTTTCGGTGACCGCGACGCGTTCCTTCTCCAGCCGGATCGACGGCACGATGTGGATTTCGTGCGGCAGGCGGAACACGTTTTCGGCGAACACCGAGTAGTAGTTCGACTGCCGCTGCTGGCGCAGCCGCGGCGTGCCGGTGCGGTGGTAGCGATCGACGTACAGGTCGGGAGTGTCCCATTGCCGGAACGGATCGTCGCCGTGGAACGCCACCACGCCCGCGGTGAAGGCATTGCCGTGGCCCCACTTCTTGCGCACGCGGACGTCCAGGCCCTGGGTGCGGAACTGCTCGTCCTGCAGCGTGGTGCCGGGCGGTGGCGGTTGCGGCGCGAGGTCCGGTGCGGTCGGGCCGTTGGCGGCGCGGCTGGCGAGATCCTGGTAACCCGCCCAAAGCTTGCCGATCAGCAGCCAGCCGTTGCTCCACTCGTGCTGGTGGCCCAGCACGATCTGGTAGCGATCGACCCAGTCGCGGTTCCATGGCGTCGGCGTCGCGTCCGGATTCAATTGCCATTGCGGATAGCTCATGCGGCCCGGATCGCCGGAGTCGGCGTCGATCGCGTGCACGTCGAGCCATGAATATTGCTGGTCATTCGGGCGGTATTCGACGTACAGGTCGGCCTGGCGCATCTGCGATTGCGCGTTCCGGCGCGGGCCGTCGCTGCGTACGTAGCCGGCGTCGGCGCGATACGTCCATTTGCCGCCGCTGCCTTCGAGCACGTTCCAGGTGGAATACAGGCTGTCGCTGCCGACCACCTGTTCGGTGCTGATCGAAAACGGCGTGCCGGGCTTCGGGCGTTTCGACACCAGGTTGATCACCGGCGCGGGCTCGGGCCCGTACAGCAGGCTGGAGCCGCCGCGGATCAACTGGATGTCGGCGATGGAGTGCGAGAGCGGCATCGCGTACAGGGTGGGGAAACCGATCCAGTCCGATTCCAGCGGAATGCCGTCCTGCATCACCAGCACGTATTCCGATTCCTGGGGATTGCCGAGGCCGCGGTAGCTCAGGTTGAACTGCGTCGGCGTCGGCTGCTGCGACACCTGCACGCCGGGCGAGCGCGCGAACAGTTGCTCGAGATTGTTGCCGACCACCGTGGGCTGCAGGTCGAGGTGCGTGACCGTGGCCTTCTTGGTCACGGTGATCTCGGTGCCCGATACCTCGGACATCTGGTGCTTCAGCTTGGCCGCGACGTACTTGCGCCAGTCGTAGGGTTTCTTGCCCTTGACGGTTATGGTGGAAAGTGTTTGCGCCGATTGATCTTGCTGTTGCGTTGTGGATTGGCTGTCACCCGCTTGTTGCGCGAGGGCGAGCGGTGCGAACAGGGCCAGCGACAGGGCGAAGGGCAGGGCAGCGGGACGCAAGCGATGCATCGTGGATTCCGTAAATGCGCACGGCGATCGGCTACTTTTCACGATTTCGGCCGGTCGCGCCATAGCCCATTCGTTTACTCCGCGGCCTCGTTGGGCTTTGCTGCGCTCA
This sequence comes from Rhodanobacter sp., assembly GCA_044464225.1. Classification (GTDB taxonomy): domain Bacteria; phylum Pseudomonadota; class Gammaproteobacteria; order Xanthomonadales; family Rhodanobacteraceae; genus 66-474. The sequence goes on from JBIQLN010000032.1 coordinate 3,755, forward strand.
GCGCCAACCTACAAGTACGGTCAACCTGCGTGGCTTTGGTAGGTTGGGCTGATCCCGGACTTGTTCCGGGAGAAGCCCAACGGTTGCGACCAAAACGCGACAGGGACAAGCGTGGCCCGCATTGGGTTTCACGGCCCCCAGCCCCAGTCCGGCCCTGCAAGAGCCTCGATGCCATCCGTGATCAATCCGGCACGGCGTCCTGGTAATCGAGGGGATTCGTTCGGTCCGGGCGGGCTTCGCGCCTGAGTCTCCCCGCGACCAGCGTCGCGAAAATGGAAACCACGAAATTCAACGCGAGCGCCAGCAGGCCGATATAGATGCCGTAGTGCGCGTCGCCGAACACGAACGTGTACACGGGCTTCAATCCCTGCGCGTACGCGATCGCGCTGCCGAGCACCATGCCGGCGAGCCAGCCGAGCAGCAGGGCCGACGCGCGCAACCAGCGCGTGTACAGGCCGCAGATCACCGCGGGGAAGATCTGCAGCATCCAGATGCCGCCCAAGAGTTGCAGGTCGATCGCGAATTTCGTGGGCAGGTACAGCACCGCCAGCAGCGCGCCGAACTTCACCAGCAGCGAAATGTTCTTGGCGATCCGTGATTCCTGCGCACTCGACAACTGGTTGTTGACGTACGGCCGCCAGATGTTCCGCGTGAAAAGATTCGCGGCGCCGATCGACATGATCGCCGCGGGCACCAGCGCGCCCAGCGCGATCGCGGCGAAACAGAATCCGGCGAACCACGGCGGGAAGCTCGCGTTGATCAGCGCCGGCACGGCCATCGAGCCGTCCTTGACGTCGATGTGCGCAGCCAGTGCCATGTAGCCCAGCAGTGCGACCAGTCCCAGCATGATGCTGTAGGCCGGCAGCCACACCGCGTTGCGGCGGATCGTCTGCGGACCGTCGGCCGACAGCGTCGCGGTGGTCGCGTGCGGGTACAGGAACAGCGCGAACGCCGAACCCAGCGCCAGTGTCGCGAACGACCAGTATTGGTTCGGCTTCAGCAGCACGCCGGTATCGCCGCCCCTGGCTGCGAAGGCCTTTTCGGCGGCGTCGAACACCGCGCCGTAGCCGCCCAGCTGGATCGGGATGATCACCACCGCGGCGATCACGGTGATGTAGAGCATCGCGTCCTTGACGAACGCGATCAGCGCCGGCGCACGCAAGCCACTCGAATAGGTGTACAGCGCCAGGATCACGAACGCGATGACCAGCGGCGTTTCGCGGCCGATGCCGAGCGTGCCGAGGCCCATCGCCTCGAACACTTTCTCCAGGCCGACGAGCTGCAGCGCGATGTAGGGCATCGTCGCGAGCACGCCGGTGACCGCGACCGCCAGCGCCAGCCCGCGGCTGCCGTAGCGGCCTTCCACGAAATCGGCCGAGGTGATCCAGCCGTGCCTGCGGCACGCGTTCCACAACCGCGGCATGGTCAGGAACACGATCGGGTACACGAACACCGTGTAGGGCATCGCGAAGAAGCCGTAGGCGCCCACCGCGTACACCAGCGCCGGCACCGCGATCAGCGTGTACGCGGTGTAGAGGTCTCCTCCGAGCAGGAACCAGGTGACGAACGCGCCGAAGCGGCGTCCGCCGAGGCCCCACTCGTGCAATTGCGAGAGGTCGCCACGCCGCCAGCGCGCGGCGATGAAACCCAGCACCGTGATCAGCACGAAGAAGAAAGCGAATACGCCCAGGGCGGTGGCGTCGAACCGGACCGCGTTCATCGGCGCCACCCGCGGTGCACGATCCACGTCAGCAGCGCGGCCAGCACGACCCATGCGAACTGCCAGACATAGAAGAACGGGAATCCCGCGACGGTCGGCTGCGTGCGGTTGTAGAACGGCACCCACAACAGTGCGATGAACGGGATCAGCAACAACCAGGGCGTGAGTTTGCGCGGCATGGGCTGCGTGCTCTATGGGCAGGACGTCCGGCGGCGGCCGTGGCATCATACGCGCCTTCGCCGTCGATCACGATTTCGTGGCATGGTTCGCACCCCGCGACCGTTGAACGTTGCAAGCATGGCAGTCACCAACAAGCGGATTTTCGGCGAGCCGCACGAGCGCGTGCCGTAAGCGCTGCGATGCACGTTTCCGCCGGCGCAGGGAGAACCGATGGCCAGCAACATCAACCGCGGACCACGCCAGATCTGGCTCGCGTTCATTTGGTCGATGAAGGGGTTGCGAGCCGGCTGGCGCGTCGAAGCGTCGTTCCGTCTCGAAGTGATCCTGTTCGTGATCCTGTTTCCGATCGGCCTTTGGCTCGGCGACGGCGCGATCGAAAAGGCCCTGCTGGCCGGCTCGCTGCTGCCGGTGCTGTCCGCGGAGATGCTGAATTCCGCCATCGAATGCCTGGTCGACAAGCTCTGGCCCGAGCTTCATGAAACCGCCGGCCGGGCCAAGGACATGGGATCGGCCGCGGTATTCCTGTTGATGGTCAACATGCTGGTGATCTGGGGCGTCATCCTGATTCCCCGTATGTTCTAGCCACGCCACCGGCGGCGGCGCTTCGGGGAGTGGGTGATGGATGCGATTCGTTGGTTGCGGCATTGGTTCCATGCGCCCGCAAGCCGGGCGTTTCCGCCGGCGGCCATGCAGGAAATCCAGGCGGCGATCGCGGCGGGGGAAAGCCGGCACGACGGGGAAATCTGTTTCGCAGTCGAAGCACGCTTGCCTGCGCGTTACCTGATCGGTGGCCGCCGGGTGCGCGAGCGTGCGGAAAGCGTGTTTGCCGATTTGAAGGTGTGGGACACCGAACGCCGTACCGGCGTACTGATCTACGTATTGCTGGGCGACTACACCATCGAGATCATCCCCGATCGCGGGATCGTGGCGCGCGTGCCCGAGGGTTCGTGGGAACGGATCATTGGTTTCATGGCCGAGCAGTTCCGGAAGGAACAATGGAAGGAAGGCGCGCTGGACGGCATCGTCGCCACCCACAACCTGCTCGAGCTGTATTTGCCGCCAGGCCCCGGCCGGCGCCACGCACTTCCGGATGAGCCGATCCTGTTGTAGCGGCGCCCGTTAAGCGGGCAAGGCAGCCTGCAGCGCCCGCGCGAGCTCGTCGGGCGATGTGACCGGCGCCTGGCAGGTCGTTCCCGCGCAGATCCACGCCGTGCCTTCCTCGCCGCGCGGTTCGCGCGCAGCCAGTACACCGGGCAGCGCACCGGATGCCGAAGGCACCACGAACACATCGACGGGATCGCCGCCCGGCGCAATACCGTTCGCACGCAGGACCTCGCGCAGCGCGGCCACCCATGCCGGTGCACGCTCCGCCGTGCAGCGCAACCACGCCTGCAGGCGTGGCTGTTCGAATTCGTCGAGCGCGCGCAGCAGGGTGGGGCAGGCGTCGGGGTATTGATCCAGCGCGTTGGTGCTTGCGCGCAGCGCGCGCTCGGCACTTTCGAGATAGTGCGTGTCGCCGACCAGGTGGCCCAACCGCAGCAGTGAACGAATTGCGACCGCATTGCCGTTCGGCAGCGCGTCGTCCATCCAGTTGCGGCTGCGCGCCAGCGGGGTGCCGTGTGCGGGCGTCGAAAACCAGAAGCCGCCGCCCTGGTGATCGGCAAACTCGTCCAGCAGCCTGTCGGCCAGCGCAATCGCCCACCCGAGATCGCCCGCATCGAAGCCGAGCTGCAGGGTTTCGAGCAGCGCGTCGAGCAGGAACGCGTGATCGTCGAGGAAGCCGGGGATGCGTTGTGCGGGCTCTGCCGCGTTGGCGAACAGCCTGCCGTCGATCCATGTCGATTCGCGCAGCGCACGGAGCGCGCGCACGGCCAGCTCGCCGCAAGACCTGTCGTCGAGCAGCCGCGCGGCGCGTGCGAGGCCGGCAATCGCAAGTGCATTCCATGCGGTCAGGATCTTGTCGTCGCGGCCCGGGTGTTCGCGGTGTTCGCGGGTGGCGAACAGCTGGTGCCGGATGGCCGCGTATTCGGCGCGCACCGCTTCGATCGGCCTGCCGAGCTGCCGGGCGATGTCATCCAGCGGTGCGGCCCGCAGCAGATGCCAGGCCGAACCCTCGAAGTTCGGCGGCCGGTCCAGTCCGAACGCGCGTTCGGCGAGCGCGAACTGCGTCTCCGACAACGGCGCACGCATCGACTCGTGCGCCCACAGGTAGAACTTGCCTTCGCGGCCTTCGCTGTCGGCATCGAGCGAACTGTAGAACGCACCGTTCGGCGCCGTCATGTCGCGGACGAGCCAATCCACGATGCCGCCGGCGGCCGCATGCGCCGCTTCGCGCACGGGCGCCTCGGCGTGGGGGTCGGCAGCGAGACGCGCGTACGCCGGCAGCAACTGCGCGTTGTCGTACAGCATCTTTTCGAAATGCGGAATGGTCCAGTCGGCATCCACGCAATAGCGGAAGAAGCCGCCGCCGAGATGATCCTGCAGGCCGCGCGTGGCCATGCTGGCGAGGGTGAGGTGCGCCATCGTGCGTGTGGCTTCGGTGCCGGCGTCGAGCAGCCATTCCAGCTCGCCCGCGCGCGGAAATTTGGGCGCACCCTTGTTGCCGCCCCATGCGTCATCGAAGCGCGACGCCAAGCGCCGCAAGGCCTTGGCACCCGCTTCCGCCGTCGCCCCGATGTCCCCGGGTGGCGCGGCTTCTGCATGCTGCATCCATTCGCGAAGCTGTTCGGCATGGGTGCGGAGTTCTTCGCGATTCGAATCGAAGAACGCGCGTACCCGCTGCAGTACCTCCGGAAATCCCGGCAGGCCACGGCCGGAGGTGGGTGGGAAATAGGTGCCGATGTAGAACGGCGAGAGGCTCTGTGGATCCAGGAAGGCGGTAAGCGGCCAGCCGCCGCCGCGCCGGCTCAGCGCCTGGTGCGCAAGCTGGTACACGCGATCGATGTCCGGCCGCTCCTCGCGGTCCAGCTTGATGTTGACGAACGACGCATTCATCAGCGCCGCGATGCCGGCATTCTCGAAGCATTCGTGCGCCATCACGTGGCACCAGTGGCAGGCGCTGTAGCCGATCGACAGCAGGATGGGCGTGTCGGTTTCGCGCGCGCGCGCAAGCGCCGCATCGTCCCAGGGCTGCCAGTGCACCGGGTTGCCCGCGTGCTGGCGAAGATAGGGGCTGGAAGCATCGCCCAGCCGGTTGCGGTCGAATGCGGGAGAAGCCATCGCTCCATGCTAGCGCGAACGCGAAAACAGGAAGCCCGGCTGGCGCCGGGCTTCCCGAGGCGGAACGAAAGACCGCTTCAGTGCGGCGCTGAAGCTGCGTTGCCCGCGCCGATGTGCTTGCCCAGGAACGGCAGGATCATGTTCCAGAGCTCCTCGTTGTGCTCTTCGCTCGCGAAGCCGTGCTGCTCCTTGGGTTCGGCCAGCCATTCGTAGGGCTTCCCGGCCTTGTCGAGGTACGAACGCAGGTCGGTGGCGTTCTGGTACGGCACGCGCGGATCGTCCTTGCCGTGGGCGATCAGCACCGGCACGTTGAACTTGTCCATCATGCTGACCGGCGACATCGCGTAGGCATCTTCGCGGGTGCCGATGGCATCCTTGAAGTACACGCGGCCGCCCGCGAAGCGGCGCGTGTCGCTCTTGTCCATGCCGATGCGCCAGTCGTAGACACCGGCGTAGTCGACCGCGCACTTGTACAGCCTGGGTGCGAGGATCGGCTGCATCAGTGACGAATAACCGCCGAAGCTGCCCCCGAATACGCAGATGCGGTCCGGATCGACGTAGCCCTGCGCGATCGCCCACTGCACGCCATCGATCAGGTCGTCCTGGATGCCCGTCGCGAACTGCCTGTATCCGGAACGCTGGAAGTTGTAGCCGCGTTCGCCCGAGCCGCGATAGTTCACCTGCAGCGTCGCGTAACCGCGATTGGCGAGGAGGGCCGACCATGGATCGTAGAACCAACTGTCGTTCGGCCCGATGGGACCACCGTGCGGAATCAGCACCAGCGGAAGGTTCTTGTGGTCGCCGCCATTGGGCAAGGTCAGGAAGCCCGCCAGCTCCACGCCGTCGCGATCCTTGAAGCGGATCGGCATGCGTTGCGGCATTTCCGCCGGCTTGATCCAGGGCAGCGCCTGGTACAGCGGGCGCGCGTGCATGCCGTTGCGCTGGAACAAGGCGAATGCGCCGGGGTTGCGGTCGCTGCGCACGCTGATCAGCAGGGTCTGCCCATCGCGGCTGGCGCCGTCCATCCAGACAAAGTCCGAGGGCTGGCCCTGCGAAAGCGCCCGCATGATCTGCGCGTACATGCCATCTGCGACGTATTGGACCCGCGGCCGGCCGCCGGCCGTGAATACCGCGGCGATCGGGGTTCCCGTTTCCGGATTCCACATCACGGCGGTGACGGAGGAAAACGAATCCGACGCCAGCACCTTGCGGTTGCCGCCGTCGAGGTCGCATTCGACCAGCTGGTCGGGGCCGCCGTCGAGGCTGGACAGCGCGTACAGGTGTTTGCCGTCCCGACTGATGCGGAGCGGATCGAACGACTTGCCAACGGTCGAGTCGGGCATTTCCTGCCAGTGCTTGCCGTCGGTGCTGTGGAAGGCCATCGGATTCATGTGGGTGTCATAGCCTGCGGCGATGCGTGCCACGCCGTCGTAAGGCAGCAATGACATGCCCCCGTGGCCGATTTCGCCGATCTTGACGGCTTGACCGCTGGCGCCATCGACGTCGTAGAGATCGGATTTGCCGTACTGGTAGATTTCGCCGTTGGCTCCCGCGGGCATGCGGCTAAGGCTGAGGAAGAAATGCCCGTTCGGTTCGTACGGCGTTCCCACGATGTCCGGATAACCCTGCGGAATGTCGAGCGAATTGACCGACGCGAAGGCGCCCCCGCGGTGGCTCAGGCTGTAAAGCGTCTTCTTGTGGCTGCCATCGAAATCGACGCCCACCACGTCGCCGGTGACCGAAGGCGCCACCAGCGTGCCGGTTTCCTTCGCCAGGCCCATCACCAGCCGCGAGCTGCTGACCCAATGTACGTTGTAGGGCAGGAATCGCGCGGCCATGTCGAGCCGGCTGACTGGTTTCAGGTCGGGCAGGCTCAGGACGGCAAGCTGGTAACTGGCGTCCGTGTCATTGGTGTTCTCGTTGACCGTGACCGCAAGATATTTTCCGTCCGGCGAAATGACGGGATTCGTCAACGTCGGATGCTTGACGAAATCGGAAATCGGCAATTCTGCGGCGCCCGCGGCAGCGCAGATCGACAGGCCGGCCGCACAAAGCCAGCGGGCGAAGCGTGAGACGCGCATCGATTGATCCCCTTGGTGAAAACCCCGTCCGGAGTATGCCAGTGCGGTGCAAGCTTGTTAAGACGAGCGGTGTTGCGATACCGTTCCGGGTTGGCTGGATGGAACACCGTCGTGCACGAAGTCGTCGAATACCCCGCGTTGTACCTCAAGCGTGGCGAGGACGCGCGGCTGCGCGGGGGGCACCTGTGGGTATTCGCCAACGAAGTGGACGTGGCGCGTTCGCCACTGGCTTCGTTCCAGCCGGGCGACGCCTGCGTGATCCTCGATGCGCGCGACAAGCCGATCGGCGTCGGCTACGTGAACCCGCATTCGCTGATCTGCGCGCGGCTGGTGGCGCGGGGCCTGGATCGTCCGCTGGATGCATCGCTGCTGACGCATCGCCTGCAGGTGGCGCTGGCCCTGCGGGAGAGGCTGCATGCCGAGCCGTACTATCGCCTGTTGTACGGCGAATCCGACGGCGTGCCGGGGCTGACGCTGGACCGTTTCGACGACGTGGTCGTCGCGCAGGCAACCACCGCCGGCATCGAACGCCTGAAGCCGCAGATCGAAACCGCGGTGCAGAAGGTGCTGAAGCCACGTGCGTTGATCTGGAAGAACGACGCCGGCATCCGCACGCTGGAGGGCCTGATGAATTACGCCGATATCGGTTTCGGCGAGCCGCCGGGGCCGTTGCGCGTGCGCGAGGGCGGCGTCGAATTTGCCGTGGACGCGATCGGCGGACAGAAGACCGGCTGGTTCTACGACCAGCGCGCCAACCGCGACGCGCTGGCGCCATTCGTGGAGGGCGCGCGCGTACTCGACATGTTCGCGTACCTGGGGGCGTGGGGCCTGCGCGCGGCCGCGATGGGCGCAAGGGAAGTCGTGTGCGTCGATGCCTCGGCCTCGGCGGTGAAGCTGATCGGCGCGAACGCCGGGCGCAACGGCCTGGCCGATCGCGTGCGCGCCGAACGCGCGGACGCGTTCGATTTCCTGAAGGCGCTCCGCGAACGCCGCGAGCATTTCGACGTGGTGATCCTGGATCCGCCCGCGTTCGCCAAGCGCAAGAAGGACATCAGGGAGGGCGCCCTCGCGTATCGCCGGATCAACGAACTCGCGATGCAGGTGCTGTCGCGTGACGGCGTCCTCGTGACGTGTTCGTGTTCCTACCACATGTCGCGCGCGGCGCTGCTGGATGCGGTGCAGAAGGGTGCGCGGCACCTCGATCGCAACGTGCAGGTGCTGCAGCGCCTGCAGCAGGCGGCCGACCATCCCGTGCACCCGGCGATTCCCGAGACCGATTACCTGAAGGGGTTCATCTGTCGCGTGCTGCCGGCGTGACGAGCCTTCTTTCGCCATGGACGGGGTTGGGGTGGGGGCGTCATTCCGCGCATAATGCCGCGTCCTCGTCGCAATCGAACCTTCATCCCGGCCTTTGTCCGGAAGAAAGAAGGGAGCAAAGCCCATGACCCATCCCTTCTTCGTCGACATCGACCCCGTCGCGTTCCACATCGGCGCGTTCGGCGTGCGCTGGTACGGGTTGATGTATCTCGGCGGCTTCATCGGCGGCCTGCTGCTGGGCGAATATCGTCGCAAGCGCGGACGGCTGCCGGTCGACCGCGACGCGTTCCTCGATCTCGCGTTCTACGTGATGCTGGGCATCATCGTGGGCGGCCGCATCTGGTACATGCTGACCTATCAGCCGATCAACTGGATCTGGACCGACCCGCTGCAACTGTTCCGGGTCTGGGATGGCGGGATGTCCTTCCACGGCGGGCTGCTTGGCGTTCTGGTGGCGAGCCTCTGGTGGTGGTGGCGGCGTCGCGGTGCGATCACGCATTACTTCGACGTGGTGGACTACGTCGCGCCGCTGGTGCCGATCGGACTGGGGCTTGGGCGGCTCGGCAACTTCATCAACGGCGAACTGTGGGGCAAGGTCAGCGACCTGCCGTGGGCGATGATCTACCCGCACGCGCTGCAGGAGCACCCGAAGTTCGCGGGAATGAGCGTCGCCGAATTGCACGCGCTGTATCCGACCGGGGCGCTGGATGCCTATGCGCGCCAGCCTTCCGAGCTTTACGAGTTCCTGCTGGAAGGCGTGGTGATGTTCACCGTCCTGTGGGTTTTCTCGATCAAGCCACGGCGCCGCTATGCGGTTTCGGGTTTGTTCGCGCTGATGTACGGCTGCTTCCGGTTCGCGATCGAGTTCATCCGCGAACCCGATCCGCAGCTCGGCTACCTGCTGCACACCGGCTGGCTGACCATGGGCCAGGTGCAGTCGTTGCCGCTGATCGTGGTCGGACTCGTGCTGCTGTGGATGTCGCGCCGCGCGCCGGTGATCCAGCCGAAGCCCGAAGCTACAGCCACTTCGCCCGCTTGAGCACCACGTACAGCGTGACGCAGATGGCCAAGGTGGTGGCGATGATGGCCGGATAGGCGTATCGGCTTGCGAGTTCCGGCATGTCGTGGAAGTTCATGCCATACCAGCTCGCCAGCAGGGTCGGCGCCGCCAGCAGCGCGGCCCAGCCGGCGAGGCGCTTCACCACTTCGTTCTGGCGCACGGTGATCAGCGACAGGTTCACGTTCATCGCCGCGCCCAGCATTTCGCGCATCGCATTGATCGCGTCGCTGACCCGGGTGACGTGGTCCTGCACGTCGCGGAAGTAGGGCCGCACCTCGTCGCGGATCACTTCCGGGTGCAGGCGCACCAGTTGTCCCAGCATGTCCTGCAGCGGCGTCGCCGCGAGCTTCAGCGTCAGCAGTTCGCGCTGCATGTCGTACAGGCGCCGGGTGACGTCGCGGTTCGAGACGTCGGCGAACACATCCTGTTCCAGTTCCTGCAACTCCAGCTTGAAGTCCTGCACGATCGGAAGATAGTTGTCGACGATCAGGTCGAGGATCGAATACAGCGCGAAACTGGGGCCGAGCGCGAGGTGTTCCGGCGTCTGCTCGCAGGCGCGGCGCGCCGGTGCATACGACTGCGAAGCCCCGTGCCGCACCGACAGCAGGTAATGCTTGCCCACGAAGATGTGGGTTTCGCCGAACGCGATGCTGCCTTCGGTCATCTGGGCAGTCTGTGCAACCACGAACAGCGAGTCGCCGTACGATTCGATCTTGGGCCGCTGGTGCGCGCTGTGCGCATCCTCGACGGCCAGCTCGTGCAGCCCGAATTCTTCCTGCAGCTTTTCCAGCAGCGATTCGTCGGGTTCCACCAGGCCGACCCAGACGAAACCCCGTCCCGTCGCGAGGAAGTCGCTGATCTCGTCCAGCGTGATGTCGCGGATCTTTTTTCCGTTCGCGCCATAGGCGGCGCAGTTGGCGACGTTGGGTTTGCCGGCAGGCGTGTCCATGCATCGATTATGCAGGATCGGCCGCCGCGCGCATCACGCGCTTGGCAGCAACGCCTCGACCGGGTCGCCCAGGCGCGCGAGATCGCGGCCGTGGACCAGGATGCCGCTGGTCGCATCGTCGACGGATGGTTCGTCCACCTGGCGCACCGCGGAGATGGCGCGATCGGCATCCAGCGACAGCACCCAGGCGAGCTCGCCGCGCGGGAAGCGCAGCAGGGTGCCTACCGGCCAGATGCCGAAATGATCGACGTAGCGCTCCACCCAGCGCGGGTCGAACTGTCCCGGCGAGCGCCGCAGGTGCTGGTAGATGCGATCGATCGGCAGCCCCGCGCGATCGGCGCGTTCCCGTCCCATCGCGTCCACCACGTCCACGATGGCCGCGACGCGCATCAGCGCGTGCAGCTTGTCGCCGCTGCGATGCCCCGGATAGCCGCTGCCGTCCAGCCGTTCGTTGCTTCCTTCGATCACGGTCTGGATGGCCACCGGCGAGAGCCAGTGGCACCCGGCCAGCCGCTCCTTGACCAGCGCGACATGCTGCCGGAACTGTCGCAGCTGTTCCGCGTCGAGGCGGGTCGCATCGCGGAGCGGCGCAGGCAGCAGCGCCTTGCCGAGGTCGTGCACCAGTCCGGCCGCCGCCAACGCCCGGCAGACGTCCGGCTTCAGGCCGAGTGCCGCGCCCAGGTCCACCAGCCGCACCGCGACCGAGAGGCAATGCCGGATCAGCGGCAATTCCCGATGCAGGCAGGTCAGCGCGAACAGGAGGCCCTCCCGGTCTTCGGCGTGCAGCGCCATGACCTGGGCCGCATGCTGCGACAACAATTTTTGGTCGACCAGCCCGCCCTGGCGCAGCTTCATGATCTGCGTCGCGAGGAACGATGCACTGCCCGCGAGCTGCCGGGCCATCGGATTGCGGTAGGTGTCGGCGTCGTCGGGCACGTCGTCGATGGTGCTGCCCAGATACAGGGGCGAAGGCCGCAAGTCGCTCTTCTCGGAAGCGGCGTGGCGTGCGGCCTCGCGTTCCGTTTCGCGTACCAGGAACCACAACCGTTGCTGCTGTTCGCGCCCGGCCACTTCGAGGCGGAAGCCGCACAGGATGCGATCGTTGCGGAAGGTCTGGTGCCGCGGCCAGCCCGGCGCGGTGAACCGGCTGCCATCTGGAAAATTCATTTCGAGTTGCAGTGGGCGGCTGCGATCATCCAGCAACGCCGCCGCGGAAGGTTCCGCTTCCACCATGCAGCCGTGCAGCGAAAGATCGCGCAGGTAGCCGGTCGCGGTGGCCCCGGCATCCAGCAGGTTCACCTTGACCTTCATGCCACGGCGAAGCCGCGCGCGAAACGTGTCGCGCTGCTGGTGCTTTTCGAGCCACGCCGGGAACTCGCACTGGCAAAGCCGCCGCTGGTCTTCTTCCCAGATCTGCTGGACCGTGAGGATCGGTGTGCGCAGCACGCCCCTCGAGCCTTGGCCGTTCAGCCGGAAGACGGCGCCCTCGCAGAACGCCGTGGCGGCATTGGAGATGGCGCTGACGTCCAGTTGCAGTACTTCCCCCGCGCCGGTCGTGGTGACCGTCACGGGCAGCTCGACCATTTGATCCTGCTCGAGGATCACGCAAGCGGTGCCCGGCTGGCGCAAGGTCTCCAGCAACTCGATGATTTCCGCGGGGTGGTCGATGCGGGTGTAGAAATCGCCGCTTTCTGTCATGAAGGCCTCGTCACCGTGGCGGTCACGGTTGATCGATGGTGATTATCGGCCAGCGGCGGGTTTCCTTTAGCGATGTGTCGTCACATGCGCGGCAGGCGCCGCTCGCGCATCAGCCACAGGCCGCCCGCGAGCCCCAGCCACGCGGGCAGCGCGAACAGGATCCACGGCAGGTTCTGCTGCGGGAATGCCGGCATGGGCTTGGAAACCAGTGCGAACAACGCCAGCAACGCCAGCAGCGCCGCGACCGCAAGGCTGAAACGGGAAGCGGAGGCGCCGCGTTTGCGCACACCCAGCAGCGCGGGGATCAGCAGCCATGCCGCGGGATTGAACAGCCACAGGTTCTCGTTGGCCCATGCGGCGCGGTGCGCGGTGCCGAACCACAGCACCAGCATCAATGCGCCGGCCAGGCCCGCCAGCAGCGCGTATGAAGCGCCGACCACGGCGAACCACCAGCGGTCCACCTCGTACCGGTCGCGCAACCAGGCCGAAGCGATGAAGGCCGTGCCGAGTACGAGCCCCGCGATCAACAACGGCCAGCGCATGTCGGGCGGCGACGCCGGCGGCGAGGGCAGGCGCTGCGGCGACAGCAACGCTTCGGACTGGACCAGCGGCGTGCCGTCGTTCGCGCGCGCGCCCCGCAGCTCGGCCATCAGCCGTGCCGGAATGAAGGCGCCGCTCCAGCGGGTCAGCGGCTGATCGGCATAGGGGCCGAGGCCGAGGTCCAGCAGGTACATCAACCACGGCTGCCCGGACATCAGGCGATCGGTTTCGCTGCGATAGGTTTCACCGCGCGCGGCCGGCCCTGCGAGTTGCCGTTGCAGCGTGCCGCCCAGCACGCGGTCCAGTGCATCGCGTACGCGCGTGGTGCAGTTGTCCGCGAAATAGCGATAGCGATAGCGCGAATGCTCCGGCTGGACGTTCCAGACCAGGAAGTCGCGAAGCTTCGCGCGTTGCGCGGGCGTCAGGTTCAGATGTTGTTCGGTGATGGAGCGGCCTTCGCCGGAATATTCCCGGACGTCGTCGGCGGTTGGCCACGCCGCGGCGCGGTAGATCATGATGCCGCGCGCGAAGTTGAGATAGAAATCCTTCTGGTCGAAATCGAACAGGCCGTAGTTGAAAGCGTACGACTCGCCGGTGGTCGTGTCGGTGATGACCAGCGCGTCGTGGCCGAAACGTTCCCAGTACACCGAGCCGGGGCCGTAGGTGTAGAGGTCCACGCGCAGGTCGGCGCCCGGCGCGTCGGCGACGCCGGCATGGGCGCATGGGGGAAGCATGAGGAAAAGCAGAATGACCAGGAGCGGGATGAGCCATGCAGGGCGCGGGACGGAGCGCGATTTCGCGCGCGGGTGCAATGGGAAGTGCATGGTTCGCGGAAATTCCGATGAGTCGCCCCGGCGAAGACCGGGGCCCGGTGGGCGACGGGCCATGATAAGAGCAAAGGCACGGGGTCAACTCGCGCCATCCCTGGCGCTCGCCCTCCGGGCCGCCTTCGGCGTTCGCGTTTGCAATCCTGCAAACGCAGTCGGGTCGCGGCTGCGCCACGTCCGGAATGACGACAGGTTCATGCTCGGCCCGGATCCCGCACTACGCAGCAGCATTCTTGCGGACGCGGAACTGCAACACGCGTCGCTCGTCTGCGCGGGTCACGTCGAACGCGTAGTCGCCCAGCGTGGCGGTTTCGCCGGGGTCCGGCAGATGGCCGATTTCGGCGGTCACCAGGCCGCCCACCGTGTCGTATTCCTCATCGGAAAACGCGGTGTCGAACTGCTCGTTGAAATCCTCGATGGGGGTGAGCGCATCGACCAGCCAGCTGCCGTCGGGCTGCGCCACGATCAGCTGAGGAGGCACGGCCTCGTCGTGCTCGTCATCGATTTCGCCGACGATCTCCTCCAGCACGTCCTCGATGGTGACGAGGCCGGCGACGCCGCCGTATTCGTCCACCACCACCGCCATGTGGTTGCGCGAGCGGCGGAACTCGGCCAGCAGCACGTTCAGGCGCATGGATTCGGGGATCATCACCGCGTGGCGAAGCAGCGCGCGCAGATCGAGCGTGCCGTTGTCGCCGCGCTTCAGCAGGTCCTTGGCCAGCAGGATGCCGAGGATTTCGTCCTTGTCCTCGCCGTGCACGGGAAAGCGCGAGTGGCCGGATTCGGTCACGGTTTCGAGGATCGTCGGCAGGTCGTCGTCGATATCCAGCGTGACCATCTGCGCGCGCGGCACCATCACGTCGCCCACCACCATCTCGGTGACGCGGATGGCGCCTTCGATCATCGCGAAGGTTTCGCTGGTGAGCAGACCGTTGCTCTGCGCTTCGCGGAGTTCCGCGAGCAGGTCCTCGGGGCTGCGGGGTTCGCCTGAGAGCATGTGGCCCAAACGATCCCACAGCGAGCGGTGGGCGGGGCCGGTTGTACTTGGGGGTTCTGCGGACATTGGGGGTGGGGCACGTCCCCGGAAGGGGCGGATTTCGGATTCTAGCGGATGCGCGCCGGCATCGCAGGTGGCGCCGCGGTCAATAGGGATCGGGCACGCCGAGCTTGGCCAGGATGGCCGTTTCCAGCTTTTCCATGCGCGTGGCTTCGGCGTCTTCCTGGTGATCGAAGCCGAGCAGGTGCAATACGCCATGGACCGTCAGGTGCGCGTAGTGGTCGCGCACCGGCTTGCCCTGTTCGCGTGCCTCGCGGGCGACCACCGTCCCGCAGATGGCAAGATCCCCGAGCAATGGCGAGGCAATGCCGGGCGGCAATTCCGCGGGAAACGACAACACGTTGGTGGCGTAGTCCCGGCCGCGGTACTGCCGGTTCAGCGCCCGGCCTTCGCGCGCGTCCACGATACGGATCGAGAGCTCGGCCGGTTTGCGATGGCGTGCGCCGAACAGCGCCGCTTCGATCCAGCGCTTGAAGCTGACGGGTGCCGGGAGGCCCCGGCGCGGGATCGCATAGTCCACGTGAACCGCAAGGCCCGGGGTCCGACGCGGATCGGCGATGCCGAAGGAACGGAACGGGCGGCCCGCGCGGGCGGCGTTCATCCGGGCTCCCCGTCCCGCGGCGGACGCGTTTCCGCTTCCAGCTTCGGGTTCGCGCTTTCTTCCGCGCTTTCATAGGCGCGCACGATCTTGGCGACCAGCGGATGCCGCACCACGTCGCGGGCGGTGAAAAAGGTGAAGCTGATGCCCTCGACGTTGCGCAACACCTCGATCACGTTGCGCAGGCCCGAACGCGTATTGCGCGGCAAATCGACCTGGGTGACGTCGCCCGTGACCACGGTGGTGGTGCCGAAGCCGATGCGGGTCAGGAACATCTTCATCTGTTCGACGGTGCTGTTCTGCGCTTCGTCCAGGATCACGAACGAATCGTTGAGCGTGCGTCCGCGCATGTAGGCAAGCGGCGCGATTTCGATCACGTTGCGCTCGATCAGGCGCGCCACCTTGTCGAAGCCGAGCATTTCGTACAGCGCGTCGTAGAGCGGGCGCAGGTACGGATCGACCTTCTGTGCGAGGTCGCCCGGCAGGAAACCCAGTTTTTCGCCGGCCTCGACCGCGGGGCGGACCAGGATCAGGCGCTGCACGCGGCCGGTTTCCAGAGCTTCGACCGCGCTCGCGACCGCAAGATAGGTCTTGCCGGTGCCAGCCGGTCCGATCCCGAAGTTGATGTCGTGCGTGGCGATCGCGTGCAGGTAACGCACCTGGTTCGGCCCGCGTCCGCGGATCGTGCCGCGCTTCACCCTGATGGCGACTTCCTGCGCCCCTTCGGCCTGCTGTTCGGCCAGCGCATCGACGCCGGCTTCGGACAGACGCAGGTTCAGCACGCGCCCGTTCAGCGTTTCACGTTCGGTCGCTTCGTAGAGATTGCGCAGCACCCGCTCGCCGGATTTCACCGCGGGTTCTTCGCCGATCACGCGGAACACGTTCCCGCGATTGTTGATCTCGACCCCGAGCCGCAACTCGATCTGGCGCAGGTGTTCGTCGAACGGTCCGCACAGGTTGGCGAGCCGCTGCGTGTCGTCGGGTTCGAGGGTGAAGTCGTGCTGGATGATGCCTTCGGTCATGCGTTGCATCGTAGTCAATGCGTTTTTGCCGTCATCCCCGCGAAAGCATTTACCCGCGCCGTTCCGGGCGGCCGCCCTGCGAGCCGCTGTTGGCGTTCGCGTTTTCAATCCTGCCAACGCAACCGGATCGCCGCTGCGCGATGTCCGGGAATGACGAGCAAAGGGACACGAGCATTTTCAACCAGCCGCCACGCGCGCGCGCAGCGAATTGGCCAGCGCCGCGGTAATCACGACATCGACGAATTGGCCGATCAGTCTGGAGTCGCCCGCGAAATTCACCTGGCGCATGTTCTCGGTCTTGCCGGTGAGTTCGTTCGGGTTCTTCTTCGACGGGCCGGTGACCAGGATGCGCTGGGTCGTGCCGACCATCGCCTCGCTGATCTTCGCCGCATGGAAATTGATGGTTTCCTGCAGCTTCGACAAGCGTTCGTGCTTCACCGCATCCGGTGTCGGATCGAACAAATTCGACGCGGGCGTACCCGGGCGCTTCGAATAGATGAACGAGAACGACTGGTCGAAGCCCACGTCCTCGATCAATTGCAATGTCTTGGCGAAATCGGCGTCGGTTTCGCCCGGAAAACCCACGATGAAGTCCGACGAGATGCAGATGTCCGGCCGCACCGCACGCAATTTCCGGATCTTCGATTTGAATTCCAGCGCCGTGTAGCCCCGCTTCATCATCGCAAGGATGCGGTCGGAACCCGACTGCACCGGCAGGTGCAGGAAGTTCGCGAGCTTGGGCACGTCCCGATAGGCGGCGACCAGCGAATCGGAAAACTCCAGCGGGTGCGACGTGGTGAAGCGGATGCGGCCGATGCCGTCGATCTCGGCGATCGCGCGGATCAGCAGCGCGAGGTCGGCCGTGCCGCCGTCGAACATCGGCCCTCGATAGGCGTTGACGTTCTGGCCCAGCAGGTTCACCTCTTTCACGCCCTGTTCGGCGAGCGCCGCGACTTCCGCCAGCACGTCGTCGAACGGACGCGAGATCTCCTCGCCGCGGGTGTAGGGCACCACGCAGAACGAACAGTACTTCGAGCAGCCTTCCATGATCGACACGAACGCGCTCGGACCCTCCGCGCGTGGTTCGGGAAGCCGATCGAACTTTTCGATCTCCGGGAATGAAATATCCACCTGCGGCTTGCCGGTGGCGCGACGCGCGTCGATCAGGTCGGGCAGGCGGTGCAGGGTCTGCGGACCGAACACGAGATCGACGTACGGCGCGCGTTCGACGATCGCCGCGCCTTCCTGCGAGGCCACGCAGCCGCCCACGCCGATCAACACGTCCGGGTTCGCCTGCTTGAATTCCTTCCAGCGGCCCAGCTGGGAGAACACTTTTTCCTGCGCCTTCTCGCGGATCGAGCAGGTGTTCACCAGGATCAGGTCGGCCTCGGCGACGTCCTGCGTGCGCACCATGCCGCGCTCGGCCGCGAGCACCTCCTCCATCTTGCGGGAGTCGTACTCGTTCATCTGGCAGCCGTGGGTCTGGATGAACAGTTTGCCGGAAGCAGGCCTTCCGGAGTCGGCTTGCTTCGATTCGGGTTTGGCGGGGACGGGGGTATCGGCCATCGGGGGAAGCGGGGCGCGCTGAAACCGGCATTGTAGCGGTGTCCCATGCCGCATTCGCGGAGGCGGGCCGCCATGCCGCCGGGACCTGCCGCGGATTCGCCGTCGCGATGTGCGCCGCCGCCCGCTTTGGGTACCGAACGCTTGGCATCGCGTGCCCGTCGGCGCACACTCGGGCCCCATGAACGCCAAGCTCCGCCCGGGGGCGCGCAGCGGCCGGCGAGCCGGGTCCCCGTCGAAATCGTTCCGCCTTTGGTGGGCGGCGACGGCGTGCGCGTTGCTGATGACGAGCGCCTGGGCAGGGCCTGCGGCGGCCAGCGTGCTGTATCGCTGCGTCGGCGCCAGCGGCGAAATGGCGTACGTCAGCCGCACTGCGGGCTATCGCGACTGCACGAAACTCGGCGCATGGTCGACGCCGCGACCGCACCCGATCAAGGCGAGCCTGCAGACCGCCCGGCCGGGCAACCAGCCGAGCGGCACCGTGCTGCCGGGCAAGCCTCCGCGCGAGGTCAAGGCCAATCCCTCGGTGCTGAAGGTGACCCCGCTGGGCGAGGAAAACACGATCCGGGTGCAGAAGCTGGTCCGCAAGCAGGCTTGGCAGCCGCTGCCGGTCGCGATCCTGGACGCGCTGGGCGGACGCGTGTTGCCGCAGTTGCTGGGCGTCGAGCCGACGCCACCCCCGGTTCCGGTGATCGAGCCCGCGCCCGCCGGCAGCGTGCCCGGGCCTGCCCCGGCGGCGACGGCGCCGATTCCCCTGAAGCTGGACGTCGACGCGCCGACACCGCCGGAACGCGGCGCGGTGTATCGCGTGGTGCAGAAGAACGGCAGCGTGCTGTACACCAACGTCGCGTCGCTGGCGAAGGGCCACGACGCGAAGATGCTGTTCACCTACATCGTCGAATGCTACGCCTGCAACGTGCACTCGAAGATCGACTGGAATACCGTACCGCTGCAGCTGGCGGCCTACCGCGACGACATCCGCTCGGCTGCCAGGGCGAGTGGCGTGAATGCCGCGCTGCTGCGCGCGATCATCCACGCCGAATCCGGTTTCAATGCCCGCGCCCTCTCGTACAAGGGCGCGCAGGGCTTGATGCAGTTGATGCCGGGGACCGCCTCGGACCTTGGCGTCGGTGACGCCTTCGATCCCGCCGAGAACATCGCGGGCGGCGCACGCTATCTCGCGACACTGCTGCGCGATTACCACGGCGACGTGAAGCTTGCGGCGGCCGCCTACAACGCCGGGGCGGGGGCCGTGGCGAAATACCGCGGCGTGCCGCCGTATGCCGAAACACAGGTATACGTGAAGCGCGTGGCGTTGCTTTACGAGCGTTACCGCCGTGCGCTCGCCGCGCACACCGCGCCCACGCTGGCGACTGCTGCCGCGGATTGATCCATTCCGGGGCGGCCCGCAGGGCGGACCCCGGAAACGGTTTCAATGCATGGGTACCGGCGAACCGATTCCGGGTTCCGCCCGGATGAAGCCTGGGCGGCCCCGGAATGACCGATGAAAGGGCCTTCGCGTATGCCTCCGACGGCACCGGTCCAAGCTTCAGCGTTTCAATTCCGACGTCAGCATCGGCGCGATCGCTTCGACGATCTGGGTCGCAAGCACGTGGTTCGCGGCCACGATGTTGCCCGACTCGGGCAGGCCGTCGCGGCCGACCAGGTCGCAATAGCGGCCGCCGGCTTCGCGCACCAGCAGGCATCCCGCGGCCATGTCCCAGACTTGCAGGCCGGTTTCGAAATAGCCATCCAGACGGCCGACCGCGGTCCATGCGAGATCGAGCGCGGCCGAGCCGGTCCGGCGGATGTCCTCGGCGCGCTTCAGCACCTCGCGTGTCATCCCGAGTTGCGCGTCGAGGTGGCGCCGTTCCCGGTAGGGATAACCCGTGCCGAGCATCGCGCCGTCGAGTGATTCGCGCTTGCCGATGCGGATGCGCCGGTCGTTGAGGAATGCGCCGTCGCCCTTGCTGGCGGTGAATATCTCGTTGCGGAGGGGGTCAAGGATCACCGCGTGCACCGGCTCGCCGCGGTCGAGCTGCGCGATCGACACGCCGAAATGCGGAATGCCGCGCAGGTAGTTGTGGGTACCGTCCAGCGGATCGATCACCCAGGTGAAGCGCGCGCCTGCCTTGCCGGACGCACCGCTTTCCTCCGCCAGGATCGCGTGGTCGGGATAGGCGCGTTTCAGCTCGCGCACGATCTCGACTTCGGCCTGACGGTCTACTTCCGAGACGAAATCGAGGTGGTGCTTCTCGATCACGGCCACGCTGTCGAGGCGATTCATGTAACGCAGGATCACGCTGCCGGCGGCGCGCGCGGCACGGATCGCGA
>JBIQLN010000033.1:0-17865 GCA_044464225.1 Rhodanobacter sp.
GCATCCGTGGCGTCGGGCGAGGAAGGCGACGTCGCGCTCTATCGTTCCGACGATGCCGGCGCGAGCTGGTACAGGATGACGAAGGATTCGCGTCCGGCCGTGCGGATTGGTGGTGGCGACCTGCCGCCGCTCACGGTCGATCCGAAGAATCCCGATATCGTGTACAGCAACACGCCGGTGCTGTGGAAATCCACCGATGGCGGCAAGACATGGACCGGATTCCGCGGCGCCCCGGGCGGCGACGATTACCAGTTCACGTGGATCAACCCGAACAACCCGGACATCATGGCGGTCAACACCGACCAGGGCGCGATCGTCACGGTCAACGGCGGCAGGACCTGGAGCAATTGGTACGACCAGCCGACCGCCGCGATGTACAAGGTCGGCATCGACAACACTTGGCCGTACCGGGTGTGCGGCGGCCAGCAGGACTCGGGTTCCGCCTGCGTGTCGTCACGCGGCAACGACGGCGAGTTGACCGCGCACGACTGGCATCCGGTCGGCATCAAGGAATACGGCGGCGCCGCGATCGATCCGCTGCACCCGAACCTGGTTTACGGCGGTTCCCGCAGCGGCGTCACGCGCTACGACCGCAACACCGGGCAGATCGCCGACGTCGGACCGGTGGCCTCGCGCGATCCGGATTACCGCACCGTGCGCACCATGCCGATCATGTTTTCGCCGATCGATCCGCATCGCCTGTACTTCACGTCGAACACCGTGTGGCAGAGCGAGGACGGTGGCAAGGACTGGAAGCAGATCAGCCCGGACCTGACCCGCAAGACCTGGAAGGTGCCGGCGAGCGTCGGCAAGTACGCCAACAGCAAGGATGCCAAACCGACCGATCGTGGCGTGGTGTATGCGCTCGCGCCTTCGCCCCTGGACGAAAACCTGATCTGGGCCGGTACCGACGATGGCCTGATCTGGGTGACGCACGATGGCGGCGCGCACTGGGACAACGTGACGCCGCCGCAGTTGAAGCCGTGGTGGCGCGTGTTCGGGCTGGAGGCCAGCCCCTTCGATCCCCACGTCGCCTATGCGGCGATCAACACCATGTGGCTCGACGACATGCGGCCGCACCTGTTCCGTACCGAGGACGGCGGCAAGCACTGGACCGAGATCGACAACGGCATCACGCCGGACGCCGCCACCAACACGATCCGCGAAGACACGGAGCGCAAGGGCCTGCTGTTCGCCGGCAGCGAAACGCAGGTCTGGGTGTCGTTCGACAACGGTGACCACTGGCAATCGCTCAGGCTCAACATGCCGGCGGTTTCGGTGCGCGACCTGCAGGTGCACGGCGACGATCTGGTCGCGGCGACCCACGGGCGCGGATTCCAGGTGCTGGACGACATCACGCCGTTGCGGCAGATCGACGCGCAGGTCGCCAAGGCAGCGGTGACGCTCTACAAGCCGCAGACCGCAATACGCGTGCGCTGGGGCATGAATCCGCCGACGCCCTGGCGCATCCCCGCACTGCCGAACCCACCGGCGGGTGCGATCATCGATTACAACCTGGCGCGCAACGTCAGCGGTCCGGTGACGCTGGACGTCTACACGTCCGACGGCAAGCTCGTGCGGCACTATTCGAGCGCCGATCCCGAGAAACCGCTGGACCCGAAGAAACTCAATGTCCCCGCGTGGTGGCCGCGTCCGCCGATGAACCTTTCCACGCAGGCCGGCATGCACCGCTTCGTGTGGGACATGCACTGGCAGCCGATGCCGGGGGCGTTGCAGTTCCTCGATGCCAACCAGGCGGTGAAGCATGACACGCCGGTAATGGCGAGTTCGCCGTGGGTAATGCCGGGCACGTACACGGTCAAGCTGACCGTGGGCGGCAAGACGTATTCGCAGCCGCTGGTGGTGAAGATGGACCCGCGGGTGAAGACCTCGACCGCGGACCTGCAGCAGCAATTCGACAAGTCCATGCAGGCGTACGAGGAAGCCATGTCGGCAAGCCGCGCGCTGGGGCAGGTGCGCGATCTCGAGAAACAGGTGGCGAAGCGCGCGGCCGGGGGCAAGCCGACCGGCAAGCTCGCGGACTATGACAAGCAGCTCGAGGCGCTGTCGGGGCCCAAGGCGAATTCGCCGTTCGCGTTCTTCTTCCATCGCGGCCCGCCGAACCTCGGCAGCGTCGGCGGCGACCTGCAGATGCTGATGCTCCGGATGCAGGGCGCGGACGAGGCGCCGACCGCCGCGGACCTCGCGGCGTTGGACAAGACCAGCGCGGAATTGAAGTCGCTGATGGATCGCTGGGATGCCTTGAAGGGGCAACCGCTCGCAGCGTTGAACCGCGCATTGCAGCAGAACGGACAACCGCCGCTGACCTTGGCCAGGGCCGTCGCGCCGGTCAACTGGAACGCCGGCTGGATCACCACCAATCGTGACCAGGAAGAGCAGTGATGGCTTGATTGAACGTTTGGGTGACCCTGAACGTCGCAGGTTGGGCTGACGCCGGCTTCATCGGCGGAAGCCCAACATCGCCACGCGACGCTACTCAGGCCTCGTACCAACGAACAACAAACTGGCCGTCATTCCGGGGCCGCCCGCGTTGTTCGCGGGCGGAACCCGGAATCCAGTGCCTTCCAAACGTGGCGCAAAGACACCGGATTCCGGGTTGCCGCGCCATGAAGCCGGCACGGCCCCCGGAATGACGAAGTTTTCTGAGAGGTCGCAGGTTGGGCTGACGCCGGCTTCATCGGCGGAAGCCCAACATTGCCACGCGACGGCATGCCGTTGGCACGCGACGTCATGACGTTGGGCCTCCCGGGCGCGCGCGCCGTGTCCAGCCCAACCTACCGCACTCAGTAAGCCTCGTACCAACGAACAACAAACTGGCCGTCATTCCGGGGCCGCCCGCGTTGTTCGCGGGCGGAACCCGGAATCCAGTGCCTTCCAAACGTGGCGCAAAGACACTGGATTCCGGGTTGCCGCGTCATGAAGCCGGCGCGGCCCCCGGAATGACGTAAGGGGAGGGGGTTCACCGCACTGTGAATGACGCAATGGTGAGGGTTTCAACGCCCCACGCGAATGACGAGAATCGCAGGTTGGGCTGACGCCCGCTTCATCGGCGGAAGCTCATCGTCGGCGCGCAACCGGAATGTCCTGGCTCGCGTGCGTGCCCGGCGAGCTGCATTGACCCAACCTTCACGTTACCGCCCTGACTTCCGGCACTCCCTCGACGTTCCGCGAGAGGATTACGGTCAACGGGTTTTCCCCTCGACCGGAGACCATCGTGAAAGCACGAGCCGTTGCAGCGCTGTTGTTGCTGACCATCGCCGGAACCGCGCTGGCCGCGGCGGACAAACCCACCGGGCCGTTCGCGAACCTCAAGTTCCGCAACCTCGGCCCCGCGGTTTCGGGCGGACGCGTCAGCACGGTCACGGGAATTCCCGGCAAGCCGAACATCTATTACGTCGGCACCGCGGGCGGCGGCGTGTGGAAGACCACCGACAACGGCATCAAGTGGGACAACGTGTTCAAGAACGGCGACGCGGCGTCGATCGGCGCGGTGGCGCTGGCGCCGTCAAACCCGAAGGACGTCTGGGTCGGCACGGGCGAGGCGAATCCGCGCAACGATGTGCTGATCGGGCGCGGCGTGTATTTCTCGCCGGATGCCGGCAAGACCTGGCAGTTCAAGGGCCTGAAGGATGCCGGCCTGATCTCCAGCATCGTCGTCGATCCGAAGGATCCGAACACCGTTTATGTCGGCGTGCTCGGCAATCCGTGGAAGCCCAGCGACACGCGCGGCGTGTTCATGACCACCGATGGCGGCAAGAACTGGAAGAAGGTGCTGTACGTCAACGACACCACCGGTGCCAGCGACATCCAGATGGATCCATCCAACCCCAACGTGCTGCTCGCGGGGATGTGGACCGTGCAGCGCAAGCCGTGGACGCTGGTCAACGGCAGCACCGACGGCGGCATCTTCAAGTCGACCGACGGCGGCCGCACCTGGAACAAGGTCGGTGGCGGCCTGCCGACCAGCGATCCGACCGACCGCGTCAAGATCGGCTTCGCGCCGTCCGCGCCGGACACCGTGTACGCCACGATGCCGACGCAGAAGTGCATCCTGTGGGGCAGTACCGACGCGGGCAGCAACTGGAAGTGCATCAGCAACAACCATGAGCTCGCGGTGCGGATGTTCTACTTCAGCTCGTTCGCGGTGTCGCCCACCGACCCGAAGACGATCTACTTCAGTTCCTTCAACCTGATGAAGTCCACCGACGGCGGCAAGACCGCCAAGGTGATCGACCGCGACGTGCACGTCGACCACCACGCGATCTGGATCGATCCCAAGGATGCCGATCGCATCATCCAGGGCAACGACGGCGGCGCGTTCCTCAGCGTCAACGGCGGCAAGACCTGGCGCGCGTTCGACAACCTGCCCATCGAGGAGTTCTACACCGTCGCGATTTCCAACACCATGCCGTTCGGCGTGTGCGGCGGCATCCAGGACGACAACGCCGCGTGCGGTCCGTCCAACAGCCTTTCGCGCGACGGCATCTGGGGCGCGGACTGGTGGAATCCGTCCGGCGGCGACGGGACCTATGTCGTGCCCGCGCCTTCGGATCCGTCGATCGTGTATGCCGCGTCGCAGACGGGCTTCACCTCGCGCATCGACATGAAGGACTGGACGCGCAAGTTCATCCGTCCAGTCATGACCAGCATGGGCGATACACCTATTTCGGAACTGAAATACCGCTTCAACTGGAGCTCGCCGATCGCGGTTTCGGCGACCGATCCGAACACCGTGTACCTCGGCGGCAACGTGCTGTTCAAGTCCACCGACGGCGGCGCGAACTGGCAGCCGATCTCGAAGGACCTCACCCGCGACCTCAAGGAACACCAGCCCATTGCCGGCGGGCCGGTATTCCATGACATCTCCAGCGCCGAGAACACCGACACCATCCTGTCCATCTCGCTCGCGCCCACCGACGGCAAGGTGATCTGGGTCGGCACCGATGACGGCCTGGTATGGGTCAGCAAGGATGGCGGCGCGAACTGGACCAACGTCTCGGCGGGGTTGCCGCAGGCGGTCAAGTTCGGCCGCATCTACCAGATCGGCGTGTCACCGTTCGATGCGGGTACCGCCTACATTGCGGTCGATGGCCACATGCTCGGCGACGAGCACCCCTACGTGCTCAAGACCAGCGACTACGGCGCACACTGGACGAGCATCGCCAACGGCCTGCCGGACGACTATTCCGCGGTGGTCGTGCGCGAGGATCCGAATCGCAAGGGGCTGCTCGCGCTCGGCACCATGCGGGGCCTGTACCTGTCGTTCGACGACGGCGCGCACTGGCACGCGATGACGGGCAACCTGCCGACGATGGCGGTGTGGGACATCAAGTTCACCAAATCGCCGCACGACCTCGTGCTCGCGACGCACGGCCGCGGGCTCTGGATCCTCGACAACATCGAGGCGCTGGAGCAGTGGCAGCCGAACATGGCGGACGATGCCTTCCGTCTGTTCCCGAGCACGCACGGGACGGAGTGGATCGGATTCAACGGGCATCACATCAGTCCCCAGCCGGGCGAGTTCACGACGCCGAATCCGCCCAGCGGCCCGACCATCGTCTATTCGCTGTCCAAGGCCATCGACGTGCCGAAGGAATGCGCCAAGGAAGAGAAGAAGAAGGAGAATGGGAACGCAACGGAACAGGCGGCGGCGCAGTCGCAAAAGCGTGGCGATAGGCAGCAGGGCACCAAGAAGAAGGAACACAAGCCGTCCTTCGAACAGTGCAATCCGGTCGTCGTCACCGTCACCGACAGCGCCGGCAAACCGGTAGCGACCTTCCACGCCCCCGGCAAGGCCGGCATCAACGTGGCGTCCTGGAACATGCGCTACACCGGCGTCGAGCTGCCGAAGGAGCTGCGTGCGGAAGAGCGCCCGGACGCAAGCGACGCGCCCAAGGGCCCGCTCGCGTTGCCCGGCAATTACCAGGTGAAGGTGCAGGCCGGCCGACACGGCGCGACGCAGACCGTACAGGTGGTCGCCGATCCGCGCGTCAATCCGCCCATGGACGTGCAGCGCGCGGCATTCGAAACCGCGATGCGGCTCCGCGGCGAAGCGGCGGCGGACGTGGCGATGATCGGCCGCAGCTACGACATGATGCAGGCGCTCGACAAGATCCTCGATTCGACCGCGAATGCCGCGGCGGGCAGCACCAAGGCGCAGGTCCACGCGAGTGCCGAGAGCCTGAAGCAACAACTCGGCGCGTTCTCGAAGGACTTCTGGCTCCCGACGATCCAGTACAAGGTGCCGGAAGACGACCTGCACGAACTCTCGCCTTGGGGCATGACCTTCTTCGGTGTGTACCGCATGGCATCGCGCATGGGGCCGAACCAGGCGCCCAACGCGAGGCAGCGCGAATACATCGCCCAGCAGGAAGCGGGCCTGCAACCGAGGCTCGACACCTTCAACGGTTCGCTGCGCCAGGCCGTGCTCGCCTTCAACAAGCAGGCAAAGTCGGCCGGCATGCAAACGCTCGACATCGGCGATCCGGTGAAAGTCGGCGATCCGAAACTGCTTTCGGCAGCGGAATAAACCAGCGCGAAACCACTGCGGCAGTTTGGGCTTTGAACCCCTCTCCCTCCGGGAGAGGGGCAGGGGTGAGGGTACGCACTCGCGTGGCGCAACGGGTGAAAGCGGACACTCACGGCGCGTAGCTCCCGTACCCTCATCCGGCGCTTCGCGCCACCTTCTCCCGAAGGGAGAAGGGAAAAACGATGTGCCTTCCTGCCCATGACCATGCCCGCGACGTCGCTATGATGCGTGGATTGCCTGCGTCGTGAGGAGTCGTTCATGTCCGTGCATCATCGCCTGGGTGTGTTGTGCGCTGCCGTTGCCTTGACACTGATCGCAGCCGCGCCGGCATCGGCCGCGACAGGCGCTCCGCAAAACAGCGCGACGCCCGCCACCCAAGGCAACACCACGAACACCTCGCAATGGGGCGCCCTCCACTGGCGCCTGATCGGCCCGTTCCGCGCCGGCCGCACGCTGGCGGTGACGGGCGTGCCGGGTCAGCCGACGCATTTCTACATGGGCTCGGTCGACGGCGGCGTTTGGGAAACGCACGACACCGGCCGCACCTGGCAGCCGCTTTTCGACGGCCAGCCGGTGCAGTCGATCGGCGCGATCGTGGTGGCGCCGTCGAACCCGAACGTGATCTACGTCGGCACCGGCGAATCCGACATGCGCTCGGACATCGTGCAGGGCGACGGCATGTACAAGTCCGTCGATGCCGGCAAGACCTGGACGCACATCGGCCTCGCCGATTCGCAGCAGATCTCGATGATCCGCGTCGACCCGCACAACCCGGACCGCGTGTTCGCGGCGGTGCTCGGGCATCCGTACGGCCCGAACGCCCAGCGCGGCGTGTTCCGCTCGCTGGACGGCGGCAAGACCTGGAAGAAGGTGCTGGGTCCGAACGCCGACACCGGCGCCATCGACATCATCTTCGAGCCGGACAATGCCAACGTGATCTACGCGTCGCTGTGGCAGACGCGGCGCCCGCCGTGGAACATTTATCCGCCCTCGAACGGCCCGGGTTCGGGCCTGTACAAGTCCACCGACGGCGGCGACACCTGGACGCACATCGAAGGCAATGGTTTTCCGTCGAAAGGCGTCGGCCGGATCGGCATCGCGATTTCCGCCGCGGCGCCCGATCGCATCTACGCGATCGTCGATGCCGACGAGGGCGGCCTGTACCGCTCCGACGACGCCGGCAAGACCTGGAAGAAGACGAGCGGCGATCCGCGCATCTGGCAGCGCGGCTGGTACTTCGGGCAGATCACCGCTGATCCGAAGAACCCCGACCGCATCTACGCGATGAACACCATCGAGCTGCGTTCCGATGACGGCGGCAAGACCTTCCTGCCGGTGCGGGGCGATCCGACCGGCGACGATTACCACGAACTGTGGATCGACCCCAACGATCCCGACCGCCAGATCATGGGCGTGGACCAGGGCGCGATCATCACCGTCAACGGCGGCAAGACCTGGTCGAGCTGGTACAACCAGCCGACCGCGCAGATGTACCACGTCAGCACCGACAGCCGTTTCCCGTATCGCGTGTACGGCGCGCAGCAGGATTCCGGCGCGGCCGGCGTGCCCAGCCGCTCGACCTACGAACACACCATCGACATGCAGCAGTTCCACGAGGTCACCGCGGGCGGCGAGAGTGGCATGATCGCGCCCGACCCGGACGACCCCGACATCGTGTACGGCGGCACGGTCGAGAAGCTGGACCTCAAGACCAAACAGACGCGCGACGTCGATCCGACGCTCGCCGATCCCGACATCTATCGCCACACCTGGACGCTGCCGCTGGTCTTCAACGCGGTCGATCACGACACCTTGTATTTCGGCAACCAGCGGTTGTGGCAGACCAGCGACGGCGGCGAACACTGGACCGCGATCAGCCCCGACCTGTCGCGCGTCGATCCGAAGGTGCCCGCCAATCTCGACGCGCCCACCATCGCCGACAACCTGCACCAGGGCAACCGTCGTGGCGTGGTGTACGCGATCGGTTCGTCGCCGCTGGACGCGAAGCTCCTGTGGGTCGGCACCGACGACGGCCTGGTCTGGCGCACCGACGATGCCGGCGCGCACTGGCGCAACGTCACGCCGAAGCAGCTCACCGCGTGGTCCAAGGTCGGCAACATCGCGCCTTCGCATTTCGACCGGGACACCGCGTTCGCCGCGGTCGATCGCCATCGACTGGATGATCGCAAGCCGTACATCTACCGCACCACCGACGGCGGCAAGACCTGGACCTCGATCGTCAACGGCATTCCCGACGGCGATTTCGTCGACGTGGTGCGCGAGGATCCGGTGAAACGCGGGCTGCTCTACGCCGGCACCGATTTCGGCATCTTCGTGTCATTCGACAACGGCGACCATTGGCACTCGCTGCAGCAGAACCTGCCGGCGGTGTCGGTGCGCGACATCGACGTCAAGAACGACGACCTCGTGATCGCCACGCACGGCCGCGGCTTCTGGATCATGGACGACATCTCGGCGCTGCGGCAACTGGCGGCGTATCCGGCGAGTTGGGCCACGCGCCTGTACAAACCCGCGGTCGCGTACCGCGTGCGCATGCCGGGATTCACCGGCACGCCGAAGCCCAAGGACGAACCCATCGTCGAGAACCCGCCGTGGGGCGCGTACATCGATTATTCGCTGGCATCGACGCCCGCCAAGCCGATCGAACTTTCGATCTACGATGCCAACGGCAAGCTGGTGCGGCGCTATTCCAGCGCCGACAAGGCGCCCAAGCCGAATCTCGCCAAGATCAACATGGCGCCCGAGTGGTTCCACGAACCGGTGGTGCTGGAAACCACGCCGGGCCTGCACCGCTTCGTGTGGCCGCTGCGCTACGCGCCGCCTGCGGCGTTGGCCAAAGGCGACGCCTACGCCGATGGCGTGTGGGCGTCGCCCGGGCAATACACCGTGAAACTCACCGTCAATGGCAAGACTTACCAGGAGCCGCTGACCGTCGCGCACGACCCGCGCGTCACCATTCCGGAAGCGGCCTACCAGCAGCAGTTCGAACTGGCGCGCAAGGTCGAGGCCGAACAGGCCAAGCTCGCGATCGCGAGCGGCGAAGCCGACAAGCTGCACGCGGCCCTGCAGAAAGCGGGCGAGGGCGCCACCGGCGACCTCAGGCAAGCCATCGACGCGCTGGATGCGAAAGTGGTGGCCGCGGCCGCCATCGTGCATGCGCCCAACCCGTACAACGCCTGGAGCTTCCCGCCCGACAACGTCCGGAACTTCCGCTACCTCGACGGCGCGTTGCGCTCGCTGATGCAGGCCGTCGATGGCGACGCCGACGCCGCGCCCTCACCCGACGCGCAAAACGGCTACACCAAGCTGAGTGGCTTGCTCGACGCGTCGCTACAGAAGTGGGATGCGCTCAAGACGACCGAGCTTCCGGCGTTGAATGCGAAGTTGAAGGCTGCGGGCAAAAAGTCGATTAGACTTGAATAAAAAATGCAAATCCCTGGAGCTCGCCTGACGAATGATGCTTCGCGGGTGTCGGGCGAATCCGATGCCTGCTAGCGTCTCCGCATCTCGAGTGATCAAACTTAGCGCATCGGTGGAGCGGTAAGGGAAAGAGGTAACTTCTCCCGATGTGATGGGATAGGGTTACTCCTAGCGAAATCTTGCGCACCTCAAGAACAATGAAATCCGCGCTTTCCAGGAACACTGCGCCCGCGGCTTGGTACTCGCAACGTGGGTCAGGCAAAATGGCGTCTAATCGGAATTTCGGGATACATCAATGCTTACCGAACTGCGTATCCAGAATTTCAAGGCTTGGAAAGATACCGGCAGAGTGAGGCTGGCGCCCCTGACCGTGATCTTCGGCGCCAACAGCGCAGGCAAGAGCAGCCTGGGCCACCTATTGCTTGCGCTAAAGCAAACGGCTCTGCTGACCGACCGCAAACGTGCCCTGCACTTGGGCGACGTGAACTCTCAGATTGACCTTGGGACGTTCAAGGATTGCCTGTACGGGCACGATCTTTCAGCACAATTGGAGTTCATGCTCCAATGGCGCCTGCCGCAGACGGTCACGCTGTCGAACCCGATCAACAAGCGCGAACAACATCGCGGAAATTCGATGAGTCTGGCGTCCGTCATCCGCGCTGACCGCAACGGCCAGCCGCAAACCGAGTCGTTCAATTATCAATTGCTGGACAGGAACGATGTCACATTGACGGTGCGGCACTGGCTGGATGAAAAAAACAAGCCGCAGCTCAAGACAGATCCGATGAATCTGGTGATGAAAGTTGGTCGACAATGGCCCATCGCATCACCGGAGAAGTTTTACCGGTTCGCGGATGTCACGCTGGCGCGCTACCAAAACGCCGACGTGCTCGCCGAATTTCCCTTGCAACTGGAACGCTTACTTACAGGAATCACTTACCTCGGGCCGTTACGCGAGCCGCCTCGTCGAACTTATTCTTGGGCCGGAGACACCGTGCCGGACGTGGGCCAGCGCGGGGATCTCGCCATTGCGGCGCTGCTGGCCGCGAGGCAGGAAGGGCGCCGGCTGAATCGCGGTCCAGGCAGACGCTATGAGCCATTCGATGGTTTCATAGCGAAGTGGCTGCATGAACTGGGCGTGATCGATCAGTTCCAGGTCGAGCAATTGGGAGAGGGTCGCAAGGAATATGAGGTGCTGGTAAGGACCGGCAAACAGGCACCCGAGGTGAAGTTAACCGACGTCGGATTCGGGGTATCACAGGTATTGCCGGCCCTCGTGCAAGCGTTCTATGCCCAACCCGATACGACGGTGTGGATGGAGCAGCCGGAAATTCATTTGCACCCGCGAGTGCAGGCCAATCTTGCGGATGCGTTCATAAGTGCGGTGCAATCCGGTGAGGACAGCAAGCCTCGCAACGTTCAATTGATCATCGAAAGTCATTCCGAAGCGTTCCTGTTGCGCCTGCAAAGGCGGGTCGCGGAGAGAGTGATCGGAAAAGACGATATTGCCGTGTATTTTGTGCGGCCTTCTAGCGAAGGGGTCAACCTGGAGGCACTGCGGCTAGACATGTTCGGGGAAATAGAGAACTGGCCAGATAATTTCTTCGGTGACGACATGGGTGATATTGCCGCTCGCACCTTGGCCGCGATTAAGCAAGGAAAACAGGACGTATCTGGACGTGGGTGAGGTGGTGATCGACACCAACGTGTTGCTGGTCGCAAATCGTGCGCACGAGGGAGCGTCGCCGGGCTGCGTACAAGCGTGCGTAGAATATCTGCTGCACGCGCAACAGGCTTGCGTAGTCGTACTTGATGACGGTTACAGGATTCTCACCGAGTATCAAAACAAGACAAACGCCAACCGCGGCAAAGGCGTTGGCGACGTGTTTCTGAAGTGGCTCTTGCAGAACAAGGCAAAACGGGCACGCGTTCATCAAGTGACACTCACGGAATTGCCCAACGATTGCTTCGCTGAGTTTCCGGATCCGAAGCTCCAACCCAAGTTTGACGCCTCTGACCGCAAGTTTGTGGCGGTTGCCCACGCGCACCCCAACAACCCACCGATCTGGCAGGCCGTAGACTGCAAGTGGCTGGCGTGGTGGCAATCGTTGGCAGCGAAAGGCGTACAAGTAATCTTCTTGTGCCCGAACGACATTTGCGAGGTCTACAAACGCAAATTTCCCGGTCAAGCGCTGCCTCCACTGCCACCATGATGGATTCGTTCTTCCGCTTTCCGCACACGCCTCACATCGCTTGGCAAGGCGATGACCTTCCGCGCAATGACAAGCTACTCTCCTCTGCGGAAGTCAGTGCGCTGCTGGCCGGTGACGTCGTGGTGGAGGAAAAGTTGGACGGCGCCAACCTCGGGTTTTCGGTTGGGCCGAATGGCCAATTGCGTGCGCAAAACCGAGGCCAATATCTCGCGACGCCATATACTGGGCAGTTCCGGTACTTGCCCGAATGGCTTGCGTTGCACGGTTCCGCGCTGGTTGATGCGCTGGGCGAACACCTTATCGCGTTCGGCGAATGGTGCGCGGCGCGACATTCACTGGATTACACCGCCTTGCCTGATTGGTGGCTGTGGTTTGATGTTTATGATCGCCGTGCGCAACGGTTTTGGAGTACCTCACGTCGTGACGCATTGGCCGCCAAGTTAGGATTGGCAGTCGCTCCGTGCATCAAGCGTGGCCACCAGACCGTCGAATCTTTGCAGGCGATCGTGTCCACAGGTCATAGCCACTACCGAGATGGTGAGCTTGAAGGTATTGTTGTGCGCCGAGAGGATGCTGACTGGCTGTTCGGCCGCGGCAAGTTGGTTAACGGTCGCTTCGTGCAATCGATCGAGGAACACTGGCGCAAGCGTCCTATTCAGTGGAATCAGATTGCGGACCCAGGCACTCCATCATTCGATCGCTTGCCCGAATAAGTTGCCGTGCCGCGATTCCGTGATTTGAAGCAGTCTGAGTACGAGCGTTGACTACGTCGCAGCGGGGCGGAACAAACGCTTCAAATCCAGCGCAAGGCCCTCGCGATGATGTCGGCGGCGCCACTCTGCGCGCACGATCCGTGCGCGATCAGCAACCGCTCGGGATTCCACTCCAGCACTTTGCGTAGTGCCGCGCGGGCGGGGCCGTGCCGGAGGAAGCTGGCGCGCCAGTCGGGTGGCGTGCTCCCGTTTTCTCCGGCCAGGCCGCAGAGCTTCATGACCATGCCCTTCCAGCCGGAAAGGTGTTCGTCGGTGAAGCGCTGGATCAGGTCGCCGATGATCGCGGTGCGCGAGGCGCGGTGAAAGAAGGCCACCTCATCCATCGCGAACGATCCGCGGAAGACGACGTAATCGATATCCGCCTCCCACGACGAAATGGGCTGGCCGTCCAGCTCGGCGTGGAAGTGCAACGCGGGTTCTTTGCGGGCAAGCCCGGGCGGCGCATACAGCCGCGCGTCGGGCCAATGTTCGGCCCACGCCTGCAGGAACAGGTAATGCAGCTTGTTCGGGGAGACGATGTGGCGCACCGGGCCGATGGCCTGCACCTCGTCGGCCAGTTCTTGCGTCAGCGCAATGGGCGACCACACCCAGGCGCTGCCGTCCGACAGGCGCGCCACGGCCATGCGCGTGGGATAGGGAAAGCCATGGAAGGAGACCACGGGCCCTTCAGCGACGTAAAGGGATGGACCGAAGGGCTCGAGCATCGCGAAAGGCTACCATCTTCCTGCGCGGGCCCGGCTGCGCGGGCACGCGGCGGTGAAGGGCATGTTGGGCGGCGGTCTTTCCGCGCCCGCCTGCGGCAGCCCGGGCTATCCTTCAGGCCCCGCAGGGGAGATTTCCCATGGCGAAGTTCGTGTTCGAATTGAACCAGTCACTGGATGGCTACGTTGACCACGATGCGTTCGGGCCGCCCGACCCGGATCTGTTTCGTCATTTCACGGAACAGGTGCTCGGCGCGGCAGGCATGGTGTACGGCCGGCGCATGTACGAGGTCATGCGCTATTGGGACGAAGACGTTGCCGAGTGGGGCGCCGACGAACGCGAATACGCCGCGGTGTGGCGGGCCCGGCCGAAGTGGGTCGTGTCGCGCACGCTGGCGTCGGTCGGTCCGAACGCCATCCTCGTCGCCAATGACGTCGAGGCGGTGATGCGGCGGCTGAAGGCGGAACTCGCCGGGGAGATCGAAGTTGCCGGACCGGAACTGGCGCACAGCCTGGGCGAGCTTGGCCTCATCGACGAGTATCGGCTTTACGTCCATCCTGTCGTGCTCGGCCACGGCAAGCCGTTCTTCGCAGGCCCGCGACCGCGGCTCCGACTGGTGGCCAGCGACGTGATCGTCGAGGACGTGATCCGGCTGACGTACGTTCCTGCCTGATGGCGCGACGCGTACGGCCGCACGGGCGGCGATACCGGCTGTCCCGTAATCGCGCGGCTGTTGAAAGCCGGTCTGAAGGAAGCGATGTGATCGCAGACGTGGACGCCCGGGCCTTCGGCCACCTGTCCGCAGACGGGATACCGCCTAGGCGGGCGTGCGATCGGCATCGGCGGGAGGCGCGATCAGCGCGCGGAACCGTTCGATCCCTTCACTCCCGGTGGCGACCAGCAATTCGTCGCCGACCTGCAATCGGGTGCCGCCTTGCGGCACGATGTCGCTCTCGCCACGGATGAGCCCGACGATGACCACGCCCATGTCGGCGAGGCCGAGGCCGCGCACTTCGCTCCCCACGATCGGCGAACCGGGCGCGAGCGCGACGCTGTAAAGCTGTTCGTTGCGCCGGGTGAGCGGAATACCCTCGCCGCGGCGCAGCGCGGCGTGCAGTTCGCGGGACAGGACGTCCTGGTCGAGCCGCACTTCCTGGCGCTGCAGCAGCCCCACCGCGGCTTCATAGTAGGCGCGGCGATGGGCGGGGCTTTCCGCCGGCGTCGGCACCTGCGCCTCGTAGATGGTGGGGTATTTTGCGTGGCGCGTGAGCGCGAACTGGACGATGAAAGCGAGTGCGACGGCGAGCATGGTCGGCATGATGAGCACGAAGCCGCCCGTCATTTCGATCACCATCACCATCGATGCGATCGGCACCCTGGCGCCGCCGGCGAACACGGCCGCCATCCCGACCACTGCAAGCCAGGATGAATCCACGTTGAGGTGAAGCATGTTGAGGAAGGCCGCGAACGCGGCACCGAAAAGCGCGCCCACGTATAGCGTGGGTCCGAACATGCCCGCGGACCCGCCCGAGCCGATGGTGAGCGACAGCGTCAGGATCTTGCCGAGCGCGAACAGCAGCAGCACCCAGGCGGCGAGTCCGGTGCCGCCTTGCAGTGCAAACTGCATGTAGCCGTAGCCGCCGCCGATGATGGGCGGCACGGCGATGCCGATGAGACCGACGGCCAGTCCGCCGATCGCGGGCTTGAAGTAATTCGGGATCCTGAGTGCGCGGAAGGCATCACGGACGCGGTAATACACCGCCGGCAGCAGCGCGCCCACCCCGCCGGCGAGAATCCCGAGCAGCGCAAACCACACCAGGTCCAGCGGCTGCACTACGCGATGCGTGTCCGGCAGCAGGAAGAGCGGGGTGTAACCGGAAAACGCGCCGGTGATCGCGTACGCCACGGCGGCGGAGATCAGCGTGTAGATGAGCGCGCCGCCTTCGAACGCCATGCGCGAATACAGGATCTCCACCGCGAAGATCGCGGTGCCGAGCGGGCTCTGGAAGATGGCGGACAGGCCTGCAGCCATGCCGATCAGCATGACCAGCCGCCGCTCTTCGTCCGGCAACTTGAACAGCGAGCCCACGATGGCTCCGGCGCCCGAGGCGATCTGGGCGGTGGGTCCCTCGCGGCCGCCCGAGCCGCCGCTGCCGATCGTGATCGCACTCACGACGATCTTGACGAACGGCGAACGTGCGCGCATCCGCCCGTTGTTGCGGTGGAAGGCGATGAGCGTGGCGTCGGTGCCGTGGCCCTCGGTCTCCGGCGCCAGCCAGTAGATCAGCAGGCCCGCGACCAGCCCGCCCAGCGTGGTCGCGGCGGGCAGCCACCAGTGCCATTGGGCAAAGGGCCTGGGCGGTACGCCTGCCGCGTGTGCATCGGCGACGGTGATCGTACGGTAGTGGCCGATGAAATCAAGAACGTAGGTGTCCGTCAGGTGCAGCAGCAGCAGGAACAGTTGCGCACCCAGCGCGCCGACCACGCCGAGCCCGATGCTGATCAGGATCAGTCGTGTCGTGCGATCCAGTTTCATCAACCGCACTTTTTGTTTCCCCCGCGTCGGCCGGGCGCGACGGTGTATTCTACAAACGTCTGCCGGGGCGCTTCCTGCTTCAGTGGCGCCGCCTTCCGCCGCGTTTCGGTTTCAGCATTGCAAAGGTCGAGCGCGCTTACGGCAAGCGATCGACCTGATGCTGCATGACGCGCGCGTTTCCCGGCTTGGTGTTGGGCTTGGCCACGCCATGCTCGTCGATGCGGCTCCATCCCGAATCGGCGATGTAAAGGAAGGCGTCCCCGACGAAGACGCCGTGGGTGAAATCCCCGTCGGCGCGTTGCTCCACGATCGTTTCGCCCGTGATGCGGGTGCGGGTGTCGTCGAGGTGAAAGGCGATCACCCGCTGCGGAGAAGTTCCATTCTGGACGGCGAACAACGTCTGGCCCCGGCAGTACAGTCCGTCGATTCCGGCCAATGCATGCCGGCCGCCCGAAGCAAACCACGCGACCCGCCCGGTGCGCGGATCCATCGCCCCGATTCCGCGGACGTAATCGGGTACGAAGAGCGTGTCGCTGCCCGGACACTGCGCCGGCGTCTGCGGCGAAACGAAATCGCCGTGATCGAGGCGGTGCAGGTTGCCCTCGATGAGCTGGTACACGCCTCCGCCGTTTCCGTCGGCAACGATGGGGTCGCCTTCATTCGTCAAAACCATGTCGCCGAGGGCGCCGTGTTCCGGCCCTTCGATCCGCGCCAGCAAGGTTCCCTTGTCCAGGTCGTATTCAAGGAGCGCCGATCTGCCCCAGTCCCTGCGCGGGACGCTCTTGAAGCCACTCAGCGCGACTTCGGTGGCCCACAGCCGGCGGCGGCGGGAATCGACCTTCACCGCGAACACGGGCCAATGATCCGGCGAAGAAGCGAATGGTTTCAGGGCGCCCGATGCGCTCGACACGAAGATCCCGTCCCGCTGCACGGATGTGAGGAAAAAACGTTTGGTGGCGGTGTCGAAATCGATGTCCTCGGGCAGAAACCCGGCATCGCCCAGTACGAACTTCAGACGGGCATGGGTACGTTCGGCCGAATTCGCGGCGATGGCAGCGGCCAGTGCGGGCGCGATCGGCTTGAAGAGCGGAGATGCCAGTACCGGGTTCGTCACGCCCATGGCCAGCGCGCGCTTCGCCGACGCCTCCGCGGCCGCGGTCTTGCCGAGGTGAAGTTGTGCACGGGCCACTTCGAGATTGCCTGTGGCCGAATCGTTCACGAAGCGGCGAAGGCGTTTGGCGTCTGCCAGGTAAGCCTGCCAGTCCTTGTGCGCGCGGTCCGCGATCAGCCTCTTTTGCAGATCCCCCAATTCCTGCACGGCCGTCCCGGCGCAAGCCGCTTCCGGTGACCTGCACGCTTCGTTGCCCGAGGCGATGGCGGGTGGAACCAGCAACAAGACCGCCAACGCCAGTCCGGCCGCACCGCTCGCAAGAGGATGCTTGTTCATGGTGTGGGGCGCCGGTGTACTGCAGTCCGCCGACCCGGCGGCCGATCCACCGTGCGTTCGCGCCGCGGTTCTAGAGGAACGCTATCCAGGCCATCATGATGGCCGTTTCCACGAAGTCCCCGACGTTGTGGCCGATCGCCGGCGCGATCACGCTGCGGGATTTCTCGAACCAGTAGGCATACAGCACGCCCAGCGCGAAGGCG
>JBIQLN010000034.1:0-16475 GCA_044464225.1 Rhodanobacter sp.
TCGAAGCTCAATGTGCCTGACCACCGGTGTCCACTTTTGCGTAGGAACTCTCCGCTCACCCGCTAGCGCGGACTCGCGCCGGTTACCTCAAGCGTTAGCCAGCAGACCAGCTTGGAGGTCAAGAATGGGCGAGACAGAACATGCACACAACTGGCCTAAGGAGTACGCCGACTCTTTCAATGCCGAGGTCGCCAAACTCTCACGCAGCCAGAGTCGCAGCTGGGTCGACGGTTGCTACCTTGATGGTGTACTGAAGGCGAAACTGTTCTCGCGCACAGATGGGTTTCTTCCCTATCCAAGCGAGGACGGCGAACCGCTATTCACACAGCAACAGGCGCGTATGGCGGCGTGCCACGCCAGGGAGGATGCGGCCGCAATCCTAATCATCCAAAGGGGCATTCTGCGAAGGCTCACTTTTCTTTGCGTCATCGGCGTGTTGGGCTTTATCGTACTCGTGCGAATCGCGGTGCACCTCGGTGTAAGCTGGCTGTAGGGGCTGCAATGGGTTCACTGCTGGCTAACAACTCGGTCAACCGGACGCAAATCCCGCTACGCGGTCTTTGCGCCGGTTACCTCGGGCGTTAGGCATTCGGACCGAGATGCTCGATCACAATAAACTGCTGCAAGCGCGCGCGAATCGGCGAACGAGAGCCGGGAAGCCATTCAATACGTTTTTCGAGACCATTAAACAAACAACAGGCGCAGCTGATGCGATTGTTTCTGGGGCATTTGCGCCGGAGTTCATGGCGTTGATGGAGCGTGCGATAGTCATTTGTACCGTTACGGCAATTGAAGTCTATTTTCGGGACATGCTCGATGCCGTCTTTCGGTTTTGCAACCCTGATTTCTTCAGGCCGAAGCTACGTCAATTGCATCCTGAAAAGTACGAGATCGACGATCTGCTTGCCGTCTACGAACACCGCATCCACCCCCTTGAGCTTGTGTCCTGGGGTCAGTCATTTCAGGATACACAGCGCATAGAGCGAGTGTTCTCTAAGTTTCTCGGGCGTGGTTTTTGGAACGAAGTCCTATCAATGCAAGTGCGCCTCGCCGAGGAGAAGGACAAGGTGGCGTCATTCGAGTCTTCTGGCCTGGAGTCTCTTCAGAGGATATTCGGTCTGCGGCACGAGCTGGTTCACGATCCCGCCAAGCGATCGTTCCTTACACCGGCAATTAGAGATGACATTTGGCAGAGTTCTTTCATGGTCTTTGGTGCTGACATCGTTCTCATGCGTATGCTGCAGGAGAACGTCGATCCAGATCTTGAGCAAAAGCCCGATGCCTAACAACTCGTGTATGGACTCCTCCTGCAAGTAGCCGAATGAAGCGCCTTTGGGCAAAGCGTGCGGTTGCACTCGTGGATGCGGCCTTGGGGTGAGCGTTGGTTGCTCGGGCCATGATGGAATCCGCCGAAGCGAAGCCATACGGTCAAGCGGCCCGATTGGGCCAGAATTGTTATCGGCTTGATCGCTTCGGGGACCGACACGTTTGCCATCTTGCGCTGATCGGTGCAACGGGGTGGAAGGGAGAAGCGGGCTCAATGCGTGGCGGCGTGCGCCGGATACGTACTGAGGTGGTTGGGGTCGAAGGATCGGCGGTGATGTTCGGCCGCCCAGAGTCGGCGGGCGGTTTTGTTGGCGAGGGCGACGGCGGCCTTGTTGTGGCCGACGCGTTCTGAGAGAGCCAGCGCCCAGGCGCGGGTGTGATCGAGCGGTTGCCGTTTCGCCTGCGCGACTTTGGCGCTGCGCAGGACGGCACGCGCGCCGTGGATCAGCAGCATGCGCAGGTAGACGTCGCCGCGTTTGGTGACGCGGCCAAGGCGGCGGGTCTTGCCGCTGGAGTGCTCGCGCGGGGTAAGGCCCAGATAGCTGGCAAAGTGGCGACCGGAGCGGAAGCGGTCCAGCTCGCCGACCGAGGCGCTCAAGGCCGTGGCGGTGATGAGGCCGCCGCCGGCCACTTGCAGGCGCTGGCTGCGCAGGTCGCGTTGGACGAACTCGGCAAGTTGCTGTTCGATGGCCCGCATCGCGCACTCGGCATCAGCGATGGTGTCGAGGACCGTCTGGATGGTGGCGCGCAGCGCCATCGGCAGATCGTTCCCGGCGTCTTCCAGTGCCGCGAACACGGCCGCGCGCACCTTGGCCGAACCGAGCGGAATCACGATGCCGAACTCGCGCAACAGGCCGCGCAGCAAATTGATCGCCGCGGTGCGGTGCGCCTTGTGGAACTCGCGCACGCGGTGCAGGCCCTGGATGCCCTGCGCTTCGCAGGTCTTCACCGGCACCGGACGGACATCCCCGCAGCGGGCGGCTTCCAGCAAACCCGCCGCATCGGTGCGATCGGTCTTGTTGCCCCGCACGTAGGGACGTACCGCCAGCGCCGGCAGCAGCGTGACCCTGTGTCCAAGCCGTTGGAAGTGGCGCGCCCAGTAGTGGGCCGAGCCGCAGGCTTCCATCACGATGTGCCGGGGTGGCACATTGTCGAAGGCGTGCGCGAACGCGGTGCGCGACAGTCGCTGCTGCGCAACGCGCTGTCCGGGGGCAGCAGCGAAAGCCAAATGGAAAACATCCTTGGCGAGGTCGGCAGCCACGGTGGCGGCGATGCCGGAAACTGGCGTAGCATGCATGGCGGACTCCTCTCGTGATCCCGTGATCTGAACACGTTCAGTCTGGCTCATCGAAGCCGTGTGGCGACGCGCGGGGAGTGCATTGGATCATTCAAGCGGACTGCTGTGACGGCCCGCAGCGCTATCATGCGGTGTACGGCAGCAGCCGCTTAACTCAAGCGTTGATATGACTTTCGCTGTCAAGCAGTGATGTCTATTTCATTTCAATGCTCCAATGGGTGGAAAGGAATTCGGCCGTGGCCCGGGCAATAACGTCGACGGTGGATCATGCTGATATCCGCGGGTTGGTTACCGCATTACTGAGTTCCGTCGCGTGGGCCTGTCCGCACTCTAGAGACGTGCATCACCGCAAGGTGGTCACCTAACGCCGTCGCGGGTTGCCCCCATCACCG
This sequence comes from Rhodanobacter sp., assembly GCA_044464225.1. Taxonomy (GTDB): domain Bacteria; phylum Pseudomonadota; class Gammaproteobacteria; order Xanthomonadales; family Rhodanobacteraceae; genus 66-474. Next base: position 3,016 of record JBIQLN010000034.1, read on the forward strand.
GGCCGGACCACGGTCGATCCCGAACCGTCAATGCGCCTCGAGTTGACGCGCGGCAGCCCAGATGAAGGCAGCGAGTTCGCGGGCCACGGCGGTGGCCGCCACGTTGCGGTGTTTGCCGCGGCCGACCAGTTTGCTGAAGACGTGGTGCAGTCGGATCTTGGCGCGCCAGGCGATGGCCCGGATGGCGGGATCGATGTCGCCGGCACGCGCTTCGATGATGCGCGAGACCTTGGGCTGATGGCGATAAGACCAGGCGGCTTCGACCAGGAGCGTGCGCGCCCAGTGGTTGCCGCAGCGAGTGATGGGTCCCTGTCGTCGGGTTGCGCCACTGCTGTGTTCGCCGGGCACCAAACCGAGCCAAGCCATGAAATAGGTCGGGCGGGCGAAGCGCGACAGATCGTGCGTTTCGGCGACCACGGTGTAGGCCACCGTCTTCTGGATGCCGCGAAACGCCTGCAGGGCTTGGGCCAAGGGATAGCCGGACCAGCCGGGCGCCAGTGCGTCGAGCTGGCGTTCCAGCCGGTCGCGGCGCCGTTCACGCTCGCTGATCGTGTCGATGTGTTCTTGGAACACGATCTGCTGGGCGGTGCCGGGCAAGGACACTTCGGACAACCAGCGTCGGTGGGCCGCCGACCAGTTGGCGGTGCCGGCATAGCGGACGTCGTGGCGCAGCAGGAAGGCTTTCAACCGTTGGCGGGCAATCGTGACATCGCGTTTGGATTGTTGCCAGGCGCGTACCACATCGCGGAACTGTTCCTGCTCGGGCGTGGGAACATGCACGGACGTGAGGAGACCCGCGCGCAAGCCGAGTGCCAGCTTGTGGGCATCGCGGCGGTCGGTCTTGATCCGCTCACCGGGTTTCTTCGGGATCAGCGAGGGCGCGATCACCTGACAGTCGTAGCCACGCGATGCCAGGTAGCGCTGCAACCAGAACCCGCACGGACCGGCTTCATAGGCCAGCCGCAGGCGGTCGCGAGGGGGAAGTTTCTTCAGCAGCCGGTCGATGGCGTATTGCTGGGTGCCGATCGAGCCGAGATCCACGACCGACGCATCCGGGCTGGATCCAACGCACGCTGCCGTGATCGAATCCTTGTGCACATCCAGGCCGGTGAACACCGTAGTATCGTCAAACATGCTGACCTCCGCGTGGAGCGAACAATGGGCGTAAACACGTTACGCCATGGCGGCTCTGGCCTTTGGCTAATCCCCGGCAAACGCCCGCCGGAGGTCAGCTCATGGCCAAGCGAAAGTCATACTGTCTAGGCCTCCAATGGGGTATGGGACCAGTGAACGCGGACCTCGCAATTACCGAACGAGTTGAGGCGCAAGGTAAAGTAATTCATATACGCGCGCTAGAACGGCACACCGACCTCAGGGCGTTGGTTTTAGACTGTGACAGGATACTTCGGAACCCAAATGCGAAGGAGATCATATTTGTATTTGATGGAAGCTTTCGCATCTTCCCAAATATGATGGCTCCGCTTGCAGCTTTGTTAGCCTTTCTAGAATCCGTAAAAATTGAAGCAAAGATCCGTAACAATAATCCTACAATTTCTGAGTGTTGCGTATTTCATCCAGTTCCATGCATTCAGGGCGAGGAGCGAGCTGATCCGTCCAATATCGTATGGGAGTACAGGAATTCGGCGGAGCTAGAGTTTCTTATAAATTTAGTCATCGGCAACCTCTTTCGAAGAGTATCTAGCCAAAAGAACACGCTACTTGCCCTTGAGTACGTATTGGGTGAGTTGCTGGACAATGTATTGCGACATTCAAAGGACGAGGCTGGTTTTTTCATGTACTCGTTGCAGCGTGACACCCATCGCATCGCTGTATCGATAGCCGATCAAGGAATTGGCATCAAGCGCTCGTTTGTGGGTAGCTCGTATCAACCTATATCGGCGTCCGACGCAATCACGCTGGCTATGCGACGGGGTGTAACCTCGTCTGCCGACGGGGCGGGGAATGGCCTGTGGACGACAACAGAGATCATTACGGCAAACAGCGGGCAACTTACAATCACCAGTGGCGGCGGCGCCATCTACTACAACAAGTCAAACAAGACAATTAGTTCATATGATGACCTTCCAACGCTCGATCCGCGCTGGTCTGGTACAAACATAGACTTCCAGATCGACTTTCGAAGGGAGGTGGATTTCGGTCGGCTTTGGGGCGGGCTGCCTAGTCCTATCGACACGCGAACAGAGCGACTCGAAAACGATGAAGACCAGATAGTTCTGCGGATCAAGGACCAGAGCTTTGGTACTTCTACGCGGGCGTCCGGGAAAGAAGTGCGCATCCTTGCTACCAACCTGCTGCGCACGCAGTCAGCCGACGTCATACTCGATTTCGCCGGCGTCGTGATGATCACCTCAAGTTACGCTGACGAAGTCGTAGCTAAGTTACTCGCTGAACCGTCCATTCCAAATGTCGTGAAGCGCTTGAAGACGACGGGAACAACTCATACTCTTGATTTGGTGATAACAGATGCAATTCGGTCCAGAGTCGGTCGGCCGTAGCATCAAGTTTGAAGCGCACAGTTGACCAGCTTCCCCGAGAGCGGACAGTGGTGAATGGCTCCTTGGGGTCGAAACGGGTCGTCGAACCATCAATCGCGTGATTGCAATTCGTGGCGAATGACGATGCCCGCAGCCAGCAGCGTGCCCAGTGCGAGCAGATACCACGTGACGGCGTAGCCGAAGCTGTGGTTGTAGATGTGGATGCGGGTCAAGCCGGGGATGGGCCACTTCGAAGCGCCGACGTCTGTCGTTGATGCATCGGCATCGACGAAGTAGGGCGCGACCTGGCTCGCAGGCAGATGATCAGCCGCTGCGATTGCGGCAACGTCGCGCGAATACCAAAGGTTTTTTTCCGGCTGGTTGCGGCGCAGGAAACCACCGCGTGGTTCGGTGAGGCGAAGCAGGCCGGTGAGCGTGACTTCGCCGGCCGGCGGTGCGATCTTCGCGGAGTCGGGAAGTCCGGAAGGTTCTGGCGCGATGTAGCCGCGATTGACCAGCACGATGAAACCGCGGTCGGTGCGTAGCGGCGCCATCACCCAATAGCCATAGCCTTGCGAACTCGACCCACGCACCAGGGTCTGGCTGCCGATGAAGCGGCCGTTCAACTTCACGTGCAGGTATTGAAGATGGCCCTCGGTAATCCGCGGCCATTCGCTGCGTCCCGGCGCGACCACCGGCGGTGCGTGCACGCGCGTGGCGATGTCGTGCGCGATCTTCAGCTTCAGGTGGTAGCGGCGGACCTGCCAATTGCCGAGCAGGACAAGGGCGACGAAAACCGCTGCCAGTACTGTCATCCCGAGGATGAACTTGACGGTTGCTCTGCGTTGCCTGGACGGTGTCGTGTGAATGTTTGAAGAGGCTTGCATCTTGTCGCCGTTCCGGGGCCGCCACAGCGTTGGGCTTCGCTGCGCTCAGCGCCAACCTACAGCAGCAACCGATTTCGTTGCGCCCCGGCCCGTTTGGCGGTACGCGGATGGGCCGCAACCGCGTTGGGCTTCGCTGCGCTCAGCCCCAACCTGCGAAAGCACTCCGAACGTTTTGTGGCGCGTGTTACGGCTGCTTGCCGGTCGGCTGGTGGCTGATCGGGTGCTGCTGCTGGTACTGCGGCGACATCGGCATCATGTTCATGTTTTCGTTGTACATGACCCAGATCGACGCGCCGAGCACGATGATCACCAGCACCGCGGTGAAGATGAAAGCCATCATGTTCCAGCCCGCTTCCGAGCGCGTGTCGAGGTGCAGGAAGTACACGATGTGCACGAAGATCTGCACGATCGCCAGCGCCAGGATGATCAGGATCAGCAGCTGCTTGTTGGCAATGACATTGCCCATCACGAGCCAGAACGGGATCACAGTCAGGATCGCGGCCAGGACGAAGCCGGTCAGGTAGCCGCGCAGGCTGCCCTGGTGTTCGTGCATCGGATCGCGGCCGTCATGCGGCACCGCGTGACCGGGCGAAGGCTGGTTCATCGCACCACTCCCACCAGATAGACGTAGCTGAAAACGCCGACCCACACGAGGTCGAGGAAGTGCCAGAACATGCTGAGGCAGCGCAGGCGGCGCACGTTGTCGGTGTTGAGCCCGAACTTGACCACCTGCACCATCAGCACGATCAGCCACAGGATGCCGAGCGTCACGTGCAGGCCGTGCGTGGCGACCAGGGTGAAGAACGACGACAGGAACGCGCTGCGGCCGGGGCCTGCGCCTTCCGCGATCATCACCAGGAATTCGCGGATTTCGAGCGAAACGAATGCTGCCGCCAGCAAGCCGGCGATCGCCAGCCACCCGAGCATCGCGCCTTTCCTGAGGCGCTGCATCTCCAGCATCGCGAAGCCGAACACCACCGACGACACCAGCAGCAGCGCGGTGTTCACCGCGAGGCCGGGCAGGTCGAGCACGTCGGCGCCGCTCGGGCCACCCGCATATTCGGTGCCGAGCACCGCGTAGCACGCGAACAGCGACGCGAAGATGAAGCAGTCGCTCATGAGGTAGATCCAGAACCCCAGCAGGGTTCCGTTGCGCGGCGGCTCCTCCGTCAGGCTGTAGTAATCGGCGGGTGAAGGGGGAGCGGTGTCGATAGCGGTGGTGTTCATGCGCTTGCGCCCTGTGCTGCCGCCACGTGGTTGCTGCCGGATTCGGCACGGCGCACCTCGTCGGCGGGGATATGGTGGTGCTGGTGGTAATCGAAGCTGTGGACGATGCTCACGACGATCACGCCCAGCAACGACAGCGCCGCCAGCCACCAGATGTACCAGGTCAGCCCGAACGCGCAGGCGAACGACAGCGCGCCGATCACCACCCCCGTCGCGGTGTTCTTCGGCATGTGGATGTCGTTGTAGCCGCCTTGCGGACGCGTGAAGCCGAGGTGCTTCATCGTCGCCCACGCATCGCGATGGTGCACGACCGGGATGAAGGCATAGTTGTATTCGGGCGGCGGCGACGAGGTGGACCATTCCAGCGTGCGGCCGTCCCACGGATCGCCGTCCACCGCGTATTCCCGGCGCCTGCGGATGCTCACGTAGATCTGGATGATGAAGGACAGGATGCCGAGCGCGATCAGGAACGCGCCGAATGCCGCGACGATGAACCACGGTTGCAGGCTCGGGTCATCGAAGTGGCTCAGCCGGCGGGTCACGCCCATCAACCCGAGGACATACAGCGGTCCGAACGCGACCCAGAAACCGACCAGCCAGAACCAGAACGTGGCCTTGCCCCAGAATTCGTCCAGCTTGAAGCCGAACGCCTTCGGGAACCAGAAGTTGACGGCCGCGAACACGCCGAACACCACGCCGCCGATGATCACGTTGTGGAAGTGCGCGATCAGGAACAGGCTGTTGTGCAGCAGGAAGTCGGCCGGCGTCACCGACAGCATCACGCCGGTCATGCCGCCGATGGTGAAGGTGAACAGGAAGCCCATCGCCCACAGCATCGGCACGGTGTAGCGCACGCGGCCGCGGTACATGGTGAACAGCCAGTTGAAGATCTTCACGCCGGTCGGAATCGCGATCATCATCGTGGTCAACGAGAAGAACGAGTTGACGTCGGCGCCCGAGCCCATCGTGAAGAAGTGGTGCAGCCACACCAGGTACGACAGGATCATGATCGCGATGGTGGCGTACACCATCGACGAGTAGGCGAACAGCGGCTTGCCCGAAAACGTCGGCACGATTTCCGAGAACACGCCGAACAGCGGCAGGATCAGGATGTACACCTCGGGATGGCCCCAGATCCAGATCAGGTTGATGTACATCATCAGGTTGCCGCCGAACCCGTCGGTGAAAAAGTGCGTGCCGACGTAGCGGTCCAGGCCCAGCAGGAACAACGTGGCGGTGAGCACCGGGAAGGTGGCGATGATCAGGCCGCTGGTGGCCAGCGAGGTCCAGGTGAACACCGGCATCTTCATCAGCGTCATGCCGGGCGCGCGCATCTTGAGGATGGTCACCACGAAGTTGATGCCGGTGAGCAGCGTGCCGACGCCGGACAATTGCAGGCCCCAGATGTAGTAATCGACGCCGGGGCCCTGCTGCAGTTCCGAAACGGGCGGATAGCCGAGCCAACCCGCCATCGAGAAGTCGCCGATGAACAGCGACACCATGAACAGGATCGCGCCGCCGCAGGTGAACCAGAAACTCAGGTTGTTGAGGTACGGGAACGCGACGTCGCGCGAGCCGATCTGCAACGGCATGATGTAGTTCATCAAGCCGACGATGTAGGTCATGCCGACGAAGAAGATCATGATCGACCCGTGCGCCGAGAAGATCTGGTCGTAGTGCTGCGGCGGCAGGTAACCCATCTCCGGGCCGAAGGCGTAGGCCTGTTGCGCACGCATCATGATCGCGTCGGAGAAGCCGCGCAGCAGCATCACGGTGCCGAGGATCATGTACATGATGCCGAGCTTCTTGTGGTCCACGCTGGTGAACCACTCGTGCCACAGGTAGCCCCACTTGCGGTATTTCGTGACGGCCGCGAGGATCGCCACGCCGATGATTACGACCACGGCGAGCGTGACCAGCAGGATCCGGCCCTCGGCATTGTTGGCGAGGAACGGAAGCGAATCGAGGGTCAGCCGCCCGAACAGGAAGTTCATGATGGCTGAGCGATGGGGCATGGCTTCAGGCATGATTGGATCTCTTCACGGCGATCAGTGCGCTGTCGCAGCGGGCGCGGTCGACGCTGGCACCTCGGCCATGGGCATGGCATTCGGGTGCATGTCATGCATGGCTTCGCCGCCGCGCGCATCGGCCGCCATCATCTGGCTCCTGCAGATTTCGCCGGGGCGGACGCACATGTTCAGGATGCGGTCGTACAGGGTCGGGGCGTACTTCGCGTAGTACTGCACCGGCGCGGCGCGGCTGGGTTCGCGCAGCTTCTCGTAGGCCGGGAAGTCGAGATCGCCGCCCGCCGCGCGCACCTTGCCCACCCATGCAGCGAAATCCGGCGTGCTCAGGCCGTGGAACGTGAAGCGCATGTCGGTGAAACCCGTTCCGCTGTAGTTGGCGGAAAAGCCCTTGTACTCGCCGGGCTTGTTGATGACGCCGTGCAGGATCGTCTGCATGCCGGGCATCGTGTAGACCTGGCCCACCAGCGCCGGCACGAAGAACGAATCCATCATGGCATCGCCGGTCAGCTTGAACCGGATCGGCCGATCCACCGGCGCGGCCAGTTCGTTCACGGTCGCGATGCCGTACTGTGGATACAGGAACAGCCATTTCCAGCGCAGCGACACGACCTCCACTTCGAGCGGCTTGACGTCGGCCGGCACCGGCTTGCCCGAGGCGATCCGGTCGAGCGGCCGGTACGGATCGGTCTGGTGTGTGCCGATCCAGCTCACCGCTCCGACCGCGATGATGACGAGCAGCGGCCCGGCCCATACCCACAATTCGAGCTGTGGCGAATGATCCCAGTGGGGGTCGTATTTGGCCTTGCCGTTCGAGGCGCGGTAGCGCCATGCCACCACGGCGATCGCCACCAGCACCGGCACGATGATCAGGGCAATGATGATCGTCGTGATGATCATGATGTCGCTCTGCTGGCGCGCGACGTCACCGGACGGGTCCAGCAGCACCAGTTTGCAGCCGCCGAGCAGCAGGAGGGGAAGCAGCGACACGCTGCGAAGGCGCTTCATGGTCATGGCGTTCGCAGACCCGGACTTGGGTCGTATGCAGAAAGTGCCTATGATACCCACTCACCGAATTTTTATCGGCCGACGACGGTTTCGACGTCCATGACGGCGTTCTGGTCCAGCATCGACGCGATCTTCAGGACCGGGCCCTGCATGCCGTCCGCCGCAGGTGCGCATCGCATCCCCTCTCCCAGCTCCGCTGCACACAAGTCATGTCCACCAGCGATACCTTGACCAACGATCCGGCGCCCGGTCACCTGCGCGCAGGGCCTTCACACGACGAACACGTCACGCCGGGCGATCTTGCGGTCGGCGTGGTCGTCGGGCGCATTTCGCAGTCCTTCGACGTTTTCGTGTTCGGGCTGGGTTGCGTGCTGGCGTTTCCGCGCGCGTTCTTCCCGTTCGCCAGTCAGCTGGATGGCATGTTCTACTCGTTTGCGGTGTTCGCACTGGGCTTCATCGCGCGACCACTGGGTTCGATGTTTTTCCTGGTGTTGCAGCGCCACTTCGGGCTTGCGACCAAGTTGACGGTCGCCTTGTTCATGCTGGGCATGGCGACCGCCGGGATTGCCTTCATGCCGGGTTACGCAACCCTGGGTTGGTGGGCGATCCTCGCGTTGGCCTTGCTGCGTTTCGGCCAGGGTTTTTCGCTGGGCGGAAGCTGGAACGGCCTCGCCTCGCTGACCGCGTTGATGGCACCGCGGGGCCGCCGCGGCTGGTTCGCGATGCTCGCCCAGTTGGGTGAACCGGTCGGTTTCATCCTCGCGGCGGGCCTGTTCGCCTACATCTGGTCCAGCCTGCCGGCGGATGATTTCTATGCCTGGGGCTGGCGTTATCCGTTCTTCGTCGCGTTCGCGGTGAACGTGGTGGCGCTGTTCGCGCGCCTGCGCATGGTGGTCGCGCCGCGCTACGCCGAGCAGATGCAGCATCGCGACCTCGAACCCTCGCCCATACGCGAGACGTTTCGCTCGCAGGGCGTCAACATCGCGCTGGGCGCATTCGCCCCGCTTGCCAGTTATGCCTTGTTCTATCTGGTGACGATCTTCGGGTTGTCCTGGGCACTGCTGTTCACCCGCATGTCGACGACCGAGTTCCTGCTGCTGCAGATCATCGGTGCGTTGGTCGCCATTCCCTGCATGTTGCTGTCGGGCCTGATCGCGGATCGCTTCGGACGCCGCACCACGCTGGCCGTGTGCGGCGTGATGATCGCCATCTACAGCGGATGGACGGCGTTGATGCTCTCCGGCGGCACCGTGCAAGGTTATCTCTTCATACTTGTAGGCTTCGCGCTGCTCGGCTTCTCGCACGCGCAGGCCGCGGGTGCGGTCAATTCCGGTTTCCGCAGCGAATTCCGCTACACCGGTGCCATGATCACCTCCGACCTCGGCTGGTTGATCGGCGCCGGCTTCGCACCGCTGGTGGTGCTGGCGCTGGCGCAGTTCCTCGGCACGGACTACGTGGGGGTTTACCTGCTCTCGGGCGCAGCGGGTACGCTCGGCGCGCTGTGGTTCTCGCGGCGGGGCAGTCTGCCCAACGACTGATCGCGTCAAGCCTCGCGCGTGCCGCGCACGGCGCGCAACAGCCGCAGTGCGGCGGGGGTGGTGCGCAGCATGGGCTGGAACTTGCGTTCGCGCAGCGGTTCGCGACGCCGCACGTTGTAGCGATACCAGGCGTATGCGGCGAGCGTACCGTGGGTGCCCGCGAACCACGCGAACAGCGCCCATGGACCGGCGGCCGACATCAATACGCCGGCCACCAGGGGACCCAAAGCCGAGCCGACGCCGTACACCAGCAGCACGCTGCTGCTGGCAGCGAGCAGGTTGTCCGGCGGCACGTGTTCGACCAAATGCGCGACCACGAGCGGGTACATCGCGAAGGCCATGCCGCCGAACAGGAAGACCAGCGCCATGGCCAGCCACTCGCGTCCACCCGTTGCGAGTGCGGCCAGTGCCAACACCGCCGCGGCCGCCGCCACCCACGCCAGCACGACCCGTCGATCGCGATGATCGGACAGCCGGCCGAGCGGCCACTGCAGCGCGGCGCCGCCCAGGATCGCGACGCTCATGTAGGTGCCGACCTCGGTGGTCGAAAAGCCGGTGTTGCGCGCGTACACGGGGAGCAGGCCCCAGAATGCGCCCATCGCAAGGCCAGACAGCAGCGCACCCGCGCCGGCCGTGGGTGCGACATCGAACAGCATTCCGAGTTGCAGTTTCGGCGTCGCCTGCGGCTGCGGTTGTGCCTGGCGCGTCAGCAACACCGGCAGCGTCGCGGCGCAAATCGCCAGCGCGATCACCGTGAAAAGCACGAACGGTTGCCCGCCGATCCGCAGCAACTGCTGCGCCAGCGCCAGCGAACACAGGTTCACCACCATGTAGGCCGCAAATACGGTCCCGCGTTGCGCAGGCGCCGCTTGCGCGTTGAGCCAGCTTTCGATGATCGCGTACAGTCCAACCAGCACCACGCCCGTGAGCAGCCGCAGCAGCAGCCACGCGAACGGATTGTCGCCCAACGCATGCAGCAGCACCACGCACGCCGTGCACGCGGCGCAGAACGCGAACGCACGGATGTGGCCGACGCGGCGCACCAGCGGCGGCATCGCGAACGTGCCGATGAAATAACCCGCGTAGTACGCCGACGTGAGTCCGCCCAGCAGCGTGCCGGAATAACCGGCAGCCATGCCGCGCAGCGGAATCAGCGTGTTCAGCAGTCCCGCGCCGATCAACAGGAACGCGGTGCCGGTGAGCAGCGAAGCGACGGGTCGCAGTGTGCGCAGCATGGGTTCACGTGCAGCGGAAAATACGCTGAAGCATGGCGTGTGCAACGTGGATGCAACGTGACCGCGTGCGCAGCTTGCAACGATCGTCTATGATGCAGCCGCCCCAGGTGATCGCTTAGCGCAAGCGGCGATTGAAACGGGAATCCGGTGACGCCGGCCCATTCGCCATCATGCGAATGGATGGCCATTCCGGAGCTGCCCCCGCAACGGTAGGCGAGCAGACGTTCCGCACTTTGCCACTGAGCACAAGCTCGGGAAGGCGCGGACCGGGAAGGTGGTCCACCTTCGCTCGCAAGCCCGGAGACCGGCCTCGGTGCAGACCGGACAAGCGGCGGGCTTGTGTCTCGGGGTCATGCGGCATCGCGCATGGCGCCGCACTCCTTCCCCTGTCCACGACAACCACCAAACCGCGCGGGCAGGCGCGGACAGGAGTGCTTCGTGAAATCGAATCGTCGTTCGCTCGGCCGCTGCGTGGCGGCTGCGCTGTGCTGTGCCGTTTCCCTCGCTGCATCCGGCGCAGCCGCACCCACCCGACTCGACCGGATCGTCGTCACCGCCACGCGCACCGCGCAGACGGAAGACCAGACCCTCGCGCCCGTCACCGTGATCACGCGCAGGCAAATCGAATTGCTGCAGCCCGCGTCGCTGCAGGATTTGTTGAACGACACGCCCGGCATGGCGATCAGCAACCAGGGTGGCCCCGGCAAGGTCAGCGCGATGTTCCTGCGCGGCACCAACGCCAACCAGGTGCTGGTGCTGGTGGACGGCATCCGGATCGGTTCGGCGACGGCCGGCACCGCGCCGATCCAGCAGATTCCGGTCGACCAGATCCAGCGTATCGAAATCGTGCGCGGTCCGTTTTCGAGCCTGTACGGCTCCGAGGCGATCGGCGGCGTGATCCAGATCTTCCTGCGTCATGCGCCGGGAACGTTCACGCCGAACGCGAGCGTCGGCGTCGGCAGCTACCGGCACCGGAACGCGGCGAGCGGATTTTCGGCGGCCGGCGACAAGGGCTGGATCTCGGTGCAGGCTACGCACGACCAGTTGAAGGGCATCAACGCCTGCCGTGTGGGCGCGGCCGAAGCGTTCGCCGGCTGCTTCGCCGACCAGCCCGACCGCGACGGCGTGCACGGCAACGCGCTGACCGTCAACGGCGCGTACCGGTTCAACGATCAGTGGAGCGCGGACGCGTTGGCGATGCGCAGCGAGGGGCTCAACAAATACGACGGCAGTTTCAGCGATGCCGACGCCTATGCGACGCAGGTTCTGGGCGGCCAGTTGCACTTCCGTCCGAACGACACGTTGAATCTGTCGCTGCGCGCAGGCAGCAGCGCGGATTTCGACGAGGATTTCCTTGAAGGCGTGTACGTCGACCACTTCAATACACGGCGCGCGTTGGGATCGCTGCAGGCCGATGTTGCATTGGGCGGTGGGTTGCTCAGCGCCGGCATGGACTGGCAGCGCGAAACCATCGCCAGCAACTACACGTTCACACGGGATGCGCGGACGAATCGGGGCGTGTTCGCGCAGTGGCAGCGCAGCTTCCGCGCGCAGTCGCTGCAGCTCAATGCGCGCCGCGACGACAACAGCCAGTTCGGCGGCAAGGCCACCGGCAGCGTGCTGTGGGGCTGGAGCTTTGCAAGGGACCTGCGCGTGACCGCGAGCTGGGGCACCGCGTTCCGCGCGCCGACGTTCAACGACCTGTACTACCCCGGCTTTTCCAATCCGGACCTGCGGCCGGAAAGCTCGCGCAACGTCGAAATCGGCCTGCGCGGCACCCCTGGTTGGGGCCATTGGTCATTGTCGGTGTACCGCAACGATGTCAGCGACATGATCGCGTGGGACGCCGCGCTCAATCTGCCGAACAACATCGATCGGGCGCGCATCACGGGTCTCGAAGGCGTGGTCGGCGGCAAATTGGCAGGCTGGGATGTACGCGCGACGGCGACGCTGATGAACGCCCGCGACAATGCCTCGATCGGCTTCTACGGCGGCAACGAATTGCCCCGGCGGCCGCGCCAGAGTGCGCGCTTCGACGCCGACCGCAGTTTCGGGCGTTTCGGTTTCGGCGCAAGCTGGTATCTCGCGGCGCGCACGTACGACGACATCGCCAACCAGCATCCACTGGGCGGTTACGCGCTCACCAACTTGCGCGCCGGCTGGCAATTCGATCGCGACTGGAAATTGCAATTCGCGCTCAACAACCTATTCGACAAGCAATACGAGACGGCGTGGTTCTACAACCAGCCCGGACGCAATTTCATGCTCACGTTGCTTTGGAGGCCTGGCCATGATTGAAGGGTGTTGCCGTGGGTGAAGCGCCCACACCCATCCTGCTGTCCTGGAGTGGCGGCAAGGACTGCCTGATGGCGCTGGCGGCGCTGCGCAACGATCCGGCGTGGCGGGTCGTTGCGCTGCTCACGACGATCACCGGCGAATTCCGGCGGGTGTCGATGCACGGCATCCGTCGCGACGTGTTGCATGCACAGGTTGCAGCGATCGGACTTCCGCTGATCGAGTGCAAGATCGATTGGCCATGCAGCAACGCCGCCTACGAAGCCGCACACGCAGACGCGCTGCGGCAGGCCGGCGAACGCTGGCCCGGCCTTCGCCATTGCGCGTTCGGGGATCTGTTCCTGGAGGACGTGCGCGCGTACCGCGAACGGCAACTGGCGTCGGCGGGCTGGCGCGGCGTGTTTCCGCTGTGGGGCAAGGATACCCGCGAGCTGTCGCGACGCTTCCACGCGGACGGACACCGCGCAGTGCTGACGTGCGTGGACACCCAGCAGCTCGACGGCTCGTTCAGCGGCCGCGAATACGATCCGTCGCTGCTCGGCGAATTGCCCGCCGGGATCGATCCGTGCGGCGAGCGCGGCGAGTTCCACACGCTGAGCTACGCCGGACCATTGTTCGCCGCACCACTGCGTCTCGAGCGCGGCGCTTCGGCCTTGCGCGACAACCGGTTCCAGTACACCGACTTCAAGTTGTCCGCGTAGATACTGTTATCCGCGTCAAGCTCCATGAAGGGCGGGGTTGAAGGGCTTGC
>JBIQLN010000035.1:0-15480 GCA_044464225.1 Rhodanobacter sp.
AGCGGCGCGGTGATCATGAAGATGATCAGCAGCACCAGCATCACGTCCGCCAGCGGCGTCACGTTGATTTCGGCCTTCGGGATTTCGCTGCCCGAATTCTCGCCAAGACTCATCGCCATGACGTCAGATCCTCACTTCTCGAAACCGATCTTCTGTACGTTGTAACGGCGTGCTTCGGCCATCACTTCCGCCAGATAGTTGTACTGCGTGTCGTCCGCCGCCTTGATGTGTACCTGGGGCTGCTGCTCCAGGGTCTTCGCACCGACGGTGGCCAACTGCGCCTGCAGTTCGACATTGCTGATCGGCAGGTTGTCCCAGGTCATCGTGCCGTCAGCCTGGATGAACAATGTGTGCGGCGTCGGCGGATTCTCCGGCGGCTTCACGTTGGGGTTGGGCTGCGGCAAGTCGATCTTGATGTTGTGCTGCACCAGCGGCGCGGTGATCATGAAGATGACCAGCAGCACCAGCATGATGTCGATCAACGGCGTGATGTTGATCTCGGCGACCGGTCCGCCGGTGCTATTGGTACTCATCGCCATGATGCAAACCCTCTCTTACTTCTTTACCGCCGGCGGGGGTACTGCGGCAGCCGGCCGTGCAGCGGCAGACGTGGAACCCGTTTCAATGCGCGCACCGGTGGCGAAGAAGTCGTGCAGGTCGTGCGCGAATTCGTCGAAGTGCGCAATGGTCACGCGGTTGGCGCGCGAATAGGCGTTGTACGCGATCACCGCCGGGATGGCCGCGAACAAACCGATGGCTGTCATGATCAGCGCCTGGCCGACCGGACCCGCGACCGCCGAGATGGACGATTCGCCGCTGGCGCCAAGGTTGATCAACGCGTAATAGATACCCATCACCGTACCGAGCAGGCCGACGAACACCGCGGCGGAACCGACGGTCGCCAGCAGCGTGAGGCCTCCCTCGAGATTGCGGCTCTCGCGATCGACGGCTTGGCGCAGCGCGCGATCGACGAACTCGGAACGATTGAGCGCCTCGACCATGCGGCTGCCTTCATGCCGCTGGTGATGCGCGGCCGCCGAGGCCGCTTCCAGTGCGATCTTGGAGAACGGTTCCGAACGCGGCTGCTTCTCCATCACGCGAACGGCGTCCTGCGCGGACGGGGTATCCCAGAACTTCTGGATGACCTTGTCCATGCGCGAACGGATCAGGGCGTTGCGAATCGCGATCGCGACGATGAAGTACCACGACGACACCGACATGATCACCAGCACGATCAGTACGATGAAGTCGATCGCATGCGCGAGCGGGTGGGTGAGGATTTCATGGAGAAAATGGCTCGCGCCGACCTGCTGCAGGGCTTGCGCGTTGGCGTTGCCGACTGGTGCGGCGGCGGCTTGAGTTGCTTCTTGGATCATGGCGCTACCCTTCCTTCAAGTCGTAGCAAGTGGAACGTTGACTGATGGACTCTACCGGAACCCATCCGGTAGAGCGTGAAGTTTCTATTCGATGCCGCTGAGGCTGAAATTCACCGGAACCAGCACGACACCGCCGGATGGCCTGCCGTTCTGGATGCCCGGATTGAACCGCCAGTGACGTGCGGCATCTTCCGCGGCGCGGTCGAGTTCGCGGTAACCACTGGATTTCTGCACCTTGACGTCCACCACTTCACCCGCGGCATTGATGGTGATCGCAAGGACCACCTCGCCCTGGTGACCCTGGCGCACGGCCTGGATCGGATACTTGGGCGGATTGCGGTTCTTGTAGCTGATGTCCACCGACGGCGCGACATTCGCGGGCGGCGGCGGCGGTGCCGGCGGACGCGGCGGCTCGGCCGGCGTGGACATGATCGACTGTTCCTGCGGCGGCGGCGGCGCCGGGGGCGGCGGCAGCGGCGGCGGCTTCTCCAGCTTGATGACCTTCGGCGGCGGCTGCTTGGGCGGTTCGGGCGGCGGCGGCGGCGGCGGCGGAGGTGGCGGCGGCGGCGGGATGAACTCGACGCGCACGATCTTTTGCGTGTTCTTCTCTTTGGCCGCCGGGGGTGCGGCCGGAGCCAGCAGCATGATGATGATGCCGGCGTGCAGCGCAATCGCAAACGCGACCGCGATCGTGCGCCACCAATTGAACCGTTTGCGGTCTCGAGCCGACGTACGTGCCATCGTGTATTGAACCAGTCGCTGACCTTAAGGGCCCCACTGCAGTTGCCGCATCGTTTCCGGTGCGGCTTCCGCAACCAAGGCGGCGGAAAAGTACGAAACGTTACACCACTATCAGGGCCTTGCCTAGAGGGCAGAGCCGGGTTTTTTCCTCGTTGCGCTTGCTGCCGCGCCGTCAACCGGATTACTTGTGCCCCAATTGCTTCAGGGTGCGCCGGGCATCGGCGCGGGTTTCCGGGTCCTGCTCGGCATGCTTGTAGGCGGCGATCGCGGCGGACTTGTGCTTCAGCGCGAGTTCGGCGTTGCCGAGCGTGAGGTAAGCAGCGCCCACCCGCTTGAATCCACCCTTCGCGATCGCCTGCGTCAGCGCGTCCCTGGCTTCCTTGTGGCGATCGAGGTTTTCCAGCATCTGGCCCCGCAGGAAATCGACTTCGCCGGTCTTGGCGTCCGGAGAGGCCTTGGCATACGCGTCGACGGCGTTCTTGTAATCGCCCGCGATCGCATACGAGTCACCCAGCAATTTGTAGCTGTCGAAACCCGGCTGCACGATGCCCTTGGTCATGCCTTCCTTCAGAACGCCCACGGCTTTCATCGCGTTCGTCTTCGGATTGTCGCTGCTCTGGCCAAGGTTGTCGTACATCTTGGCCATGTTCATGTAGCCGGCCTCGTCCTTGATCTGGCCGTTCGCACGCGCACGCTCCAGCAACGCCAACGCCTTCTGGTTCTGGTGCGCGTTGATGTAGATCGCGATGACGTTTTGCAGCAGCGTGCCGTTGTTCGGATCCTTGGCCAGCGCCGCTTCGGCGAGCTTCGCGGCATCGTCATACTTGTCCATCGCGAAGTAGCTGGCCATCTCGATCTGGTCCCAGCTCGGTTGCGGCTTGTCGCTCAGCGATTTGGCCTTCTGGATGGCCGCAACGGCTTCGGGGTATTTCTGCAGGCGGTAATAAGCATTGCCCTTCAACGCCTCGATGTCCGCGGATTGCGCGCCGCTTTCCTTGCTCCACGTGTTCAATGTCGTCAGCGCATCGCTGTAGTCCTCGTCGGCGATGTACATCTGCGCAAGGGTTTCCAGTCCCTGGAAGTAGCTGTTGTTGTCGAGCGCATCGGAATCGAGCGCCTGCTTCTGCAGCGTGATCGCGCCCTTGGTATCGCCTCCGCGATACTTGACCTGCGCCAGCCCCAGCATCGCGAGCGACTTGGCGTAGGCGTTGCTGCTGGAATCGGCGATGGGTTGCAGATCTTTCAGCGCCGTGGCGGAGTCGCCGCTATTGGCCGCCTGCAAACCCTCGTTGAGGGTCTTGCCTTCCTTTGCACTGACGCCGACTTTCTCAGGCTGTTTCCGGGTGGCATTCGGATACTTGTCTTCGGGCTTGGCCTGCTTGCCGGATTTCTTCGTCTGCTGCTCGCCGCATTTGTGCTGCAGCATCTGGATGTCCGAACACTGCTGACCGCCGCTCATCTGCGCCGACGCGGACAGCGGCACGAGAGCGGCCGCAAAGGCGGCACACATGCCGCAAACAAGCCAGCGGGACTCAAGCTTCATCGGAATGCCTCTTGCACTGGGCACGCACAACGCGAGGGGAGAGTGAGGGTAGCGCGGTCCATGAGCAAAGCTCAAGTACCGAACGGTCGCGCATACGTATCCATGACGTCACACATCGAGATTGCCGACACGCAGCGCGTTGGCTTCGATGAAATCACGCCGCGGTTCGACCACGTCACCCATCAGGGTCGCGAAGATCTGGTCGGCCTCCAGTGCATCCTCGATCCGCACCTGCAGCAACCGGCGCGTATCGGGATTGACGGTGGTCTCCCACAACTGCTCGGGATTCATTTCACCTAGGCCCTTGAAACGCTGGATCTGGCGCCCTTTCTTCGCCTCGTCGAACAACCAGGTGCGGGCTTCGGCGAAACTGTTCGTTGTCTGCGACGCGTTGCCACGGCGGACTTCCGCACCCACCGCACTGCGTGCCTGCAGTGCGCGAGCGACATCCAGCAGCGGCCTGAAATCCGCGCCCGAAAAGAAGCTGCGCGGCAATACCCACGTATGTTCGGTGCCATGCTGGGCACGCCGCAACAGCCAGGCCGGGGGGTGCTGCTCGCTGGCCGGGCGCAGCTCCAGGCGATATTGGGGACGCCCCAGGCCCGTCGCGTTCAATTTGGACGTCAAGCCGTCCGCCCATCGCCGCATCGCTTCCGGATCGTTCCACATTGCATCTTCGAGCGGCGCATATTCCAGCATGGCCGTGAACACACCGCTGTCGCCACGCTGGGCAAGACGCCCGATCTGGTCGAGCGCGGCCTGATATTGGCGCAGCAGTGTTTCGAGTGCGTCGCCCATCACCGCTGGCGCGGCATCCGCCGGCGTCCAGGCTGCGTCCTGCACCGCGCTCGCAATCAGGTATTCGTTGAGCGCGGCGTCATCCTTCAGGTACAACTCGTTCTTGCCCTGCTTGATCTTGTAGAGCGGCGGCAGCCCGATGTACACGTGGCCGCGCTCGATCAACTCCGGCATCTGCCGATAGAAGAAGGTGAGCAGCAGGGTACGGATGTGGGAACCATCGACATCCGCGTCCGTCATGATGATGATGCGGTGGTAACGAAGCTTGTCGGCGTTGAATTCATCCTTGCCGATCCCGGTACCGAGCGCGGTAATCAACGTGCCAACCTCGGCCGACGACAGCATCTTGTCGAAGCGTGCCTTCTCCACGTTGAGGATCTTGCCCTTGAGCGGCAGGACGGCCTGGGTCTTGCGGTTGCGGCCCTGCTTGGCGGAGCCGCCTGCGGAGTCGCCCTCCACCAGGAACAACTCCGACAGGGCAGGGTCGCGTTCCTGGCAATCGGCGAGTTTTCCGGGCAACCCTGCGATGTCGAGGGCGCCCTTGCGGCGGGTCAGTTCGCGCGCCTTGCGCGCCGCCTCGCGCGCACGCGCGGCATCCACCACCTTGCCGGCGATGACTTTGGCGTCGGCGGGATGCTCCTGAAGGAATTCCTCCAGCTTGGCGTTGACCGCCTGTTCCACCACACCCTTGACCTCGCTGGACACCAGCTTGTCCTTGGTCTGGGACGAAAACTTGGGGTCCGGGACTTTCACCGAAAGAACCGCGATCAGTCCTTCACGCATATCATCGCCGGAAAGGGCGATCTTGGAGTTCCTTGCCAATCCCGATTGTTCGACGTAGTTGCTGAGTGTTCGAGTCAAAGCGGCGCGGAATCCGGTGAGATGCGTACCGCCATCCTTCTGCGGGATGTTGTTGGTGAAGCAGAAGATGGACTCCTGATAGCCATCCGTCCACTGCATGGCCAGTTCGACCGTAATGGCATCGGCCTGGACGCTGAAACTGATCGCATTGGGATGCAAAGGCGTCTTGAGCTGCGAGAGATGCTTGACGAAAGCGCGGATGCCGCCTTCGTAGGCAAACACATCTTTTTTCCCAACCCTTTGATCTTCAAGGGTAATTCTGACACCGGAATTGAGGAACGCCAGCTCCCGCAGCCGCTTGGCCAGGATGTCGTACTGGAATTCGATGTTGTGGAAGGTCCCGGGACTCGGCAGGAACCGAACGGTCGTGCCCCGTTGGTCCGAGGGGCCGATTTCGCGTACCGGAAACAGCGGGTCACCCAAGCGGTATTCCTGCAGGTATTCCTTGCCGTCGCGATAAATGTTCAGCCACAAGTGTTCCGACAGTGCATTGACCACCGAGACGCCGACGCCATGCAACCCGCCCGACACCTTGTAAGAGTTGGCGTCAAACTTGCCGCCAGCATGCAGAACCGTCATGACTACTTCGGCGGTAGAGCGGCCCTCTTCCGGATGGATTTCCACGGGGATGCCGCGCCCGTTGTCGGCCACGCTGACCGTTCCATCATCGTGGATGGTCACTTCGATATGATCGCAATACCCCGCCAGCGCTTCGTCGATGGCGTTGTCCACCACCTCGAACACCATATGGTGCAAACCGGTACCGTCATCGGTGTCACCGATGTACATACCGGGACGCTTGCGCACCGCCTCAAGCCCTTTGAGAACCTTGATGCTGCTGGAATCGTAGACTTCATTCATGGTGGATACTCGCGGGCGATGGCGCATGGATGCAAACACTTCATTATACCCGACCCGCCGAAGCCTTCTCCGCAGCCACCCCTGAATGTTCCACGTGGAACGTACAGGCATCAGACAAACCCGCCTTCGGGGCTGACGTGGCAGTAATCCAGACCTGAAGGGGGGTGTCCGTTACCCACCGAATCACCTTGCCGGTGTGCTCGGCATCAAGCTCGGATTCGAGATCGTCCAGGCACAACAGGGGGTAGTCAGCCGTTCGATCCTTCAACCACCGCACCAGCCCCAGCACGCAAACCAGGGCCACTGCCTTGGCCTGGCCCCGGGACAGGTGTTCGCGCCGCGCGATCCGTTCAAACTCCAGCGCCCAATCTGCGCGGTGTGCACCGCGCTGGGTAAACCCGCGTTCGCGGTCCCGCTCACGCATCGCGGCGAGCTGTTGGGCGAGCGGGACGGATTCGTCCCATCCCGGCCGATATTCGAATCGCGCCGCACCGAATTCCGGGACGAGTGCCGATGCTTCTTCGACCACGTACGGCTGGAGACTTGTGAGACATGCGTTTCGCATGCGGTGGATTTCCTCGGCAAGGCGGCCGAGATCATGCTCCCAAGGCTCGAACACCGCCGGATCGGCGTGGGTGCGAAGTAGGGCGTTGCGTTGCCGCAAGGCCCGGCGCCAGCGGCGCCAGACATCGAGCGAACGGTGTTCCACGTGGAACACACTCCAGTCCAGGAAACTTCGGCGTTCGTCGCCAGGACCGGTGATCAACGAGGGACTTTCGGGCCCAAAAAACACGACGGGGCAAACTTCGAATAACCGGGCAAGCGTCGGGATGTCGGTCCCGTCGAGGCGTGCTTCCCACCGATCACCACGGCGGCTGAGGCCCAGTCGGTGTGTGGATGCGTCGCTGTGCGACGTTTCTGCATAAATCAGGTAATTCGGCGCCCCATGTCGACACGGGGCCGAGCGCGCACCAGTGCGGAAAGAGCGGCCATGCGACAGAATGTACGCGGCTTCCAGCAGGGTGGTTTTCCCGGCGCCATTCGGCCCGATCAACCAGTTGACGCCAGGCCCGGGCTGGAACTCGGCCGCCTCGAAACACCGCAGATTCCGCAACCTCAGCAGGTCGATCTTCATTGCCGCGCCTCGAGAAGGGCGCTGCGCAACGATCCGTATGTCACAGCCGCAGGGGCATGACCACGTGCTGCGTCTTCTGGCTGGCGGCGCCCCGAAGCAGGCAGCTCGACTGCGCATCGCGCAACTGCAATTGCACGCGCTCTTCGTCGAGTGAACCCAAAGCATCGAGCAGATAGCCGACGTTGAACCCGATGGCGATATCCGCCACCGAAGTATCGGCCTCGATTTCCTCGAAAGCCTCTTCCTGTTCGGGATTGTGGGCAATGATGCGCAGGCAGTTCGGAGCTACCTCAAGCCGCACACCCCGATATTTTTCATTCGACAGGATCGCAGCACGTTGCAGCGCGTTCCGCACGATATCGCGGTCGACCTGCACAAGCTTGTCGGCACCCAATGGAATCACCGCTTCGTAATCGGGAAACCGGCCGTCGATCAGTTTGGACGTGAACACCACGTCGCCGCGGCGCACCCGAATGTGGTTGGCGGAGAATTCGATGGCGACCACGTCCTCGCCGGAGTCGAACAAACCCAACAATTCCGTGACGCCCTTGCGCGGGATGATGATCTGGCGATTACCCTTGACCGCAGTCTCCAGCGCCGTTTCGGCCATCGCCATGCGGTGGCCGTCGGTGGCCACGCAGCGCAACTCGGAACCGCGAAGATCCATCAGCAAACCATTGAGATAGTAGCGAACGTCCTGATTGGCCATGGCAAAGGCCGTGCGCTCCATCAGACTCCGCAGCGTTCCCTCCGGCAAGGTAACTTTGTCGGTGACCTCGATTTCGTCATTGGTCGGGAACTCATCTGCGGGCAGACTGGCCAGCGTGTACCGGCTGCGCCCCGCGTGCATCACCACGCGGTCTCCCTTGACCTGGACGTCGACCTTGACCCCATCAGGCAAGGCGCGGACGAGATCGAACCACTTGCGGGCCGGAATGGTGGTTTCGCCGTCTTCAGACGCATCGATCGTGGCGCTGGCACGCATTTCGACTTCGAGGTCCGTGCCCGTCAGCGACAAACGTCCTTCCTTCACCTGGACCAGCAGGTTCGCGAGTACCGGCAAAGTCTGCCGACGCTCCACCACGCCGACGACTTGTTGCATCGGTTTGAGCAAGGTTTCACGCTGAGTGCTGAAGCGCATGGTCGATCCCCGTGTCGGCTGTATCTGTTTTGTTCTACTTGTAGATAAGATCTTAGAAGCAGGGCTTGTTGATAAAAGGATTTCGCAGAAGTTTCATTTAAAATCAATAGTTTGAAATAATTTCATCCGGGCATTGAAGTTCGGAACACCAGTGTATGGGCTGTGGATGATTTGTCGATACTTCGCTATCCGCATTTTATCCACAGGCTTTACCCCGTCAGTATCCGAATCAGTTTGTCCCAGTCCTGGCGCAAGCGCATGTCCGTGTCGCAGAGGCTGCGGATCTTCTTGCAGGCATGCATGACCGTGGTGTGATCCTTGCCGCCAAAGGCCTCCCCGATTTCGGGCAGGCTATGTTCGGTCAATTCCTTGGCCAGCGCCATTGCTATCTGGCGGGGACGAGCCAGGGAACGCACCCGTCGCTGCGACAGCAAGTCCGAGAGGCGCAACTGGTAATAGTCCGCCACCGTCTTCTGGATGTTCTGGATGGTGATCGCGCGGGCGTGGACATTGAAGAGATCGCGCAAGGTTTCCTGCACCAGCTCCATGGTGATGCCGCGACCGGAAAGGTTGGCTTGCGCGGCGACTGTATTGAGGGCACCTTCCAGCTCGCGGACATTGGAGCGAATCCTGCGCGCGAGCAGCAACGCCACGTCGCTCGGCAGCGGAATACCGCGGGCCTGCGCCTTTTCCAGCAGGATGGCGGCGCGGGTTTCGAAGTCCGGCGGTTCGATCGCGACCGAGAGGCCCCAGCCGAGACGCGATTTCAGCCGCAACTCCAGATTGTCCACTTCCTTGGGGTAGCGATCGCACGTCAGGATGATCTGCTGGCGCGATTCGTAAAGCGTGTTGAAGGTGTGGAAAAACTCTTCCTGGGTGGCGTCCTTGCCGGCGAAGAACTGGATGTCATCGATCAGCAGCGCGTCGACCGAACGGAACTTGTGTTTGAAATCATCCATGTTCTTGTTGCGCAGCGCCGTGATCATCATTTCGGTGAAGCGCTCGGAATGCACGTACAGCAATTTCATCGACGGGTTGTGCTTCAGCATCAGGTTGCCCGCCGCCTGCATCAGGTGGGTCTTGCCCAGCCCGGTGCCCCCGTAGAGCAGCAACGGGTTGTAGGCGCGCCCGGGGTTCTGCGCCACCTGCATGGCGGCAGCCTTGCCCAACTGGTTGGATTTGCCCTCAACGAAGTTGTCGAAGGTGTAGTGCGGGTCGAGATTGTGCTGTGGAGTCACGGCATGGGCGGGTGCCTGCGCCGCAGCAGGCTTGCCGACCGTCGCGATGGAACCCACTTCCAGGCGCAGCGGCACCGGCCGTCCGGCCAGCGCCGAGAGAGTTCCCTCGATGCGGGACAAATAGCCGTTTCGAACGAACTCCAGCGTGTAGGTATTGGGTGCGAACAGCCGCAAGGTGCCGTCGTCGTAGCGGGCTTGCAGGGGTTGCAGCCATGTGTGCAGGACGCTGGGCTCGATTTCGCCTTCGAGCCGCGCGAGACAGCGTTGCCAGAGATCGCTCATGAAAACCCGTGGATGGATCGGTCCGGATACCGTCGCGCCGATGCGCGCGCGCGGTGGACGGATCAGTCTAACAGGCTGCCGGAAGGCTGCGCGTGGCCCCGCGGCGGCCTGTCGCGGGATCAACATTTACGTTGACGCAGCATCATGGAAACCCTAGAATTCCCAGTCTTTTTCCATGCCTGCCCCGCCTTGCGCGGGCAACCCGCTGCGGAGTCACCCATGAAACGCACTTATCAGCCCAGCGTGCTCAAGCGCGCCCGTACCCACGGCTTTCGCGCCCGCATGAAGACGGCCGACGGTCGCAAGGTTCTGTCCGCGCGTCGCGCCAAGGGCCGCAAGCGTCTGATTCCGTAAGTCTCACGAATGGCCGGCTTGCCGCCGCGTGCGCGGCTGCGCCGAGCCGCCGATTTCGCCGCGCTGCGAAATGCCCGCGGGCGATGGCAGACGAGGCATTTCCTGCTGCGCTGGATCGAAAGTCCCGTGGCCGCGACCCGACTTGGACTGGCCGTATCGCGCAAGGTCAGCAAGCGAGCGGTGCAGCGCAACCGGATCAAGCGCATCGTCCGCGAATCATTCCGTGAACAGCGCAACGAATTGCCGCCGCTCGATGTTCTGGTGATCGCACGTACATCGGCGGCCGCCGCCAATCGTCCTGCCTTGCACGCGGACTTGCGATGCGCATGGCAGAAATTGAAGGCGTTGAAGCAGGCGTCTGCCCCCGGCACAATCGGCGGCTGACTTGCTCCGGCCTGTAGCGCCCAAAGCCCGGGTTCCCTTGTGATCAATCAAACACGCACACTGCTGGTCGTGGCGTTGCTGGCCGTCGCCTACCTGTTGTGGCAGGCATGGCAGCACGATTATCCGTCCATGCCTCCGTCGGCCCCGGCGCAGGTCGCCGCTTCACCTGCCGCCGCAGCGGACGAAGCGGCGGTGCCGACCGCGCCCGCCAGTGTCGCGCCCGCCCCCGCTTCGGCGCCCACGGCTGCGGCGCCGCCGCCGGAAGCCGCGAATACCAGTGCGACACCCAGGCAGGATCTGGTCACGGCCAGCAACGATTTGCTGAAGCTCACCATCGATCCGCGCGGCGGCACCGTCGTCGGCGCCGCATTGCTGAAATATCCGCAGAAGGTCGAACGCGGCAGTCCGCCGGTGCAATTGCTGAATCAGTCGCCGGCGACGTATTACGTTGCGCAGGATGGATTGATCGGCGCCGACGGCAGTACCGCGCCGAACCATCTTGCGATGTTCAAGCCCGAGGCCACGCAGTACACGATGGCCCCCGGCCAGAATCAGGTCGTGGTGACACTGCGCTGGAGCGATACCGCCTCCGGCGTCGAGGTGATCAAGCGCTACACATTGACGCGGGGCAGCTATGTGGTCGAGCTGTCGCAGCAGGTCGAAAACCATGGCAGCAAGACCTGGCACGGCAATGCCTACCAACAGCTCGATCGGGTCGAGCCGCCGCCGCCGCCCAAGCACCTGCTGGAGTTCTACAACCCGGACAGCTTCGCCTACACCGGTGCGGCGTGGTACAGCCCGGATTCCAAGTTCAACAAGCTGAAGTTCGGCGACTTCCAGAAGGAACCGCTCCACCAGCGCGTGACAGGCGGCTGGATCGCCATGACCCAGCGGTTCTTTGTGGCGGCGTGGATCCCCGACGACAAGCAGCCGCAGCAATTTTCCAGCGTGGAGGTGGCTCCCCGCGAGGCGAATGGCAAACCGCGCTATCTGATCCGCGCCGTGGGACCCGGCCTGACGGCGGCCCCGGGTCAGACGGTGACCAGTGCGACACGGTTGTACGTGGGACCGAACCTGCAAAACCGGATCGGGAAGATTGCCCCCGGCCTTGACCTTACGGTCGACTACGGCTGGTCGACGGTGATCGCGCAGCCGATGTTCAAGCTGCTGTCGTTCCTGCACAGCCTGGTACGCAACTGGGGCCTCGCGATCATCGTGCTGGTGCTGCTGATCCAGGCCGCGACCTGGAAGCTGACCGAAGCCCAGTTCAAGGCCGGCGCACGCATGCGCAAGCTGCAGCCGCGCCTGAAGGCGCTGAAGGAGCGCTTCGGCGACGACAAGCAGAAGTACCAGCAGGCGATGATGGAGCTGTACAAGAAGGAAAAAATCAACCCGATGGCGGGCTGCCTGCCCAACCTCATCATCCTGCCCATCTTCTTCGCGTTGTATTACGTGTTGATCTTCAGCGTCGAGCTGCGCCACGCATCGTTCCTGTGGGTGCCCGATCTGTCGGCGGCCGATCCGCTGTTCATCCTGCCGATCCTGTACGCGCTCGCGATGCTGGGATCGCAATTCCTCACGCCGATGCAGGGCATGGACCCGACCCAGGCCAAGGTGATGAAGGTGATGCCAGTGCTGTTCGCGGTGTTGTTCTTCTTCTTCCCGGCGGGCCTCACGCTCTATTACGTGGTGCGCCAGGTCTGCATGCTGGGCCAGCAGTGGTACATCACCCGCAAGATCGATCGGGCCGACGCGCGCGCACGGACCTGATCGCGCAGGCGCATGCCGTCCGCAAGGGAAACCATCGTGGCCATCGCGACCCCGCCGGGACGCGGCGGCATCGGCGTGGTGCGGATCTCCGGCAGCGGTGCGCGCGCGATCGCGAAAGTGCTGTGCGGGATCGAGCCGCGTCCCCGTCTTGCGCAATTGAGCGCGTTTGCCGGAGCGGCCGGCACCGCGATCGACCGTGGCCTCGCCCTGTTCTTTGCCGCACCGCAATCCTTCACCGGCGAAGACGTGCTGGAACTGCACGCGCACGGCAGTCCGGTGGTGCTGGACGCGCTGGTTCGGCGCGCCTGCGAACTGGGCGCGCGGCCTGCGCGCGCGGGCGAATTCTCCGAACGCGCATTCCTGAACGGCAAGCTTGACTTGAGCCAGGCCGAAGCCGTGGCCGATCTGATCGCGGCCCGCTCGGAGGCGCAGGCGCGCGCCGCGTTGCGATCGCTGGAAGGCGAGTTCTCGCGCCGCGCGGACGCGCTGGCGAAGCTGATCGTGCGGCTGCGCGTGGAAATCGAAGCCGCGATCGATTTTTCCGAAGACGCATCGGAGAGCGCATCGAAGCCGGCGATCGAGCGGTTGTTCGAGGAGGCCACGGGCGGATTGCAGGCGCTGCTGGATGCAGCCCGCCGGGGCGCGCGCCTCACCGACGGGCTGCACGCCGTGATCGTCGGCGAGCCCAATGTCGGCAAGTCGAGCCTTCTGAATGCGCTGGCGGGCAACGATCGCGCCATCGTCACCGACATTCCCGGCACCACCCGCGACGTGCTGCGCGAATCGATCATGCTGGACGGCGTGGAGCTCACCCTCGCGGATACTGCGGGTTTGCGCGAGTCCGCCGACGTCGTCGAGGGCGAAGGCATTCGCCGCGCGCACGCGGAACTGGCGCGCGCCGACCTGGTCTTGCGCGTAGTGGATCGCCCGACCTCGGTGGCGGACGGGGACCTGTTCGATGGAACGCCCCCCGCGGCCAAACGGATCGTGATCGCCAACAAGATCGATCTCGAAGGCGCGGCGCCGTCGCGCAGCGAACGCGACGGCATCATCTTCGTTGCGTTGTCGGCCCTCACGGGCGAAGGGCTCGACTTGTTGCGCGCCGCGCTTCGCGACGCGGCATTGGGGGGCGAACGCGGCGGTGAGTTCAGCGCCCGTACCCGCCACGTGCTTGCGCTGGAGCGCGCCGGGGCATCGCTGCAAAGCGCCCGGGACGCGGTCGCCACCGCGACGCCGGAACTTGTGGCCGAGGACTTGCTCGCCGCGCAGCGCGCGCTTGGCGAGATCGTCGGCACCTTCACCAGCGACGATCTGCTGGGCGCGATTTTCTCCACTTTCTGCATCGGGAAATAGGGGCCGCGGCAGCCCGGCTCCGTCCGCGCCAAAAAATCCTTGAAATTCCGACAGCAACGACCGTGCGCGGTTGCTACGGCGCAAAGGGCGCTGCTACAATTCCAAAGCTCGATTGCGGACTTTGGGGCGGGTCGAAGCACCCGTTCAGGTGGCTGAACTTGGAGAACTCGCTGGCCGCCGGCCGACGGCTCGCCGTTCAGGTCGTGCTGGCGCAAATGGCGGCAGCGATCATCGTCGGGTTGTTGTTCCTGGTCCGGGGTGCGTCATCGGCCCTGGGCGCGTTCGGCGGTGGCAGCGTGGTGGCAATTGGCACCGCGCTGCTGGCGCTTCGGGTATTCAGGCCGTCACTGGCACGGGGCGCCGTCACCATGCGGCGATTCGCGCTGGGGATGCTGCTGAAGTGGCTGGTCGTGCTGGGCGGGTTGTTCCTGATCCTGGTGCGGCTGCGCTTGCCGCTGATACCGGTGCTCGCGGGGGCCGGCGCGGCGATGGCGGTCAATTGGCTGGTGCTGCGTTTCGACATTTGACATCGGGTTAGGCTGGAACTCAACGCATGGCAGCAGAAGGTCCCATCACGAGCGGTGCATACATCCTGCACCACCTGACGTATCTCCAGCTCGATCTCAAGACCTGGAAGATCGTCAAGGGCTCGAGCGATTTCTGGGTGGTGAACATCGATTCGATGTTCTTCTCCATCGTGCTCGGACTGTTGTTCGTGTTCCTGTTCTGGCCCGTGGCGCGGCGCGCGACCAGCGGGGTCCCGGCGCGCTGGCAGGGCTTCGTGGAAATCAGCACCGAGTTCTTCGATCGCCAGGTCAAGGACATCTTCCACAAGAAGTCGGCGTTCGTGGCGCCGATGGCGTTGCTGGTCGGGTTCTGGATCCTGTTCATGAACCTGATGGACCTCTTGCCGATCGATGCGCTGCCCCGCGCCGCGGAAGCCACCGGCATCGAGCACCTGCGCGTGCTGCCCACGGCCGATCCGGCGATCACCATGTCCATGGCGATCACCGTTTTCCTGTTGACGTTCTGGTACAGCTTCTACAACAAGGGCCTGAAGGGCGTCACCAGGGAGGCGCTGTTCCAGCCTTTCGGCAAATGGCTGGTGCCGGTCAACTTCATCCTGAAGGTCGTGGAAGAGCTCTCCAAGCCGCTCAGCCTGGGCCTGCGACTGTTCGGCAACATGTATGCGGGCGAGGTGATCTTCATCCTGCTGGCCTGCATGACGTTGCGCTTCAGCGCGCCGGCCACGATCACGCCGGTCACCTACGCGTCGTTCTGGATCTTCGCCGCGCTGGCGGTCATCACCGTGGCCCTGCTGGCCTACGGCAAGGGCAAATGGATGCGCGCCTGGATTCCGCTGATCCTGCTGGTGGTGATCCCGGTGGGCAGCATCGTGGGCTTCCTGCCGGCGATCGGTGCGGGTGTGTACATCCAGATCCTGTTCGCCACCGCGTGGGGCATCTTCCACTGGCTGATCATCGGCCTGCAGGCTTACATCTTCATGGTGCTGACCGTCGGCTACCTGTCGATGGCGGCCGAGAACCACTGAACCCAAGTTCCTTTCCACCACCGCTGTTTCAACTCAAAGTACTACGGAGACACACAATGGATATCAGCGCACTGGCCAGTGTTGAAGGCTT
>JBIQLN010000036.1:0-12326 GCA_044464225.1 Rhodanobacter sp.
TCGGCCATGCGGTCGGCGGCCTTGTAGGTCGGGATGCCGTCGCGGTCGGCGATCTGGAAGATGCGGCCGACGTTGTAGTAGATGCTGCGCATCATGCGCATCGCCCGCTCGCGGTTGTAGCCGTCGATCTCCAGCGACACGTTCATCACGCCGCCGGCGTTCACCGCGTAGTCGGGCGCGTAGACCACGCCGCGCTTCATCAACTCGTCACCGATCGCGTCGGTGGAAAGCTGGTTGTTGGCGACGCCACAGATGATCGGCGCCTTGATGCGGTCGATGGTTTCCTCGTTGACGGTGCCGCCCAGCGCGCAGGGGCTGAACACGTCGCAATCCACGTCGTAGATCTCGTCGATGCCGACGGCCTCGCAGCCGAGTTCGTCCACGCAGCGCTGCACCGCTTCCTTGTTGATGTCGGTGACGAACACCTTGGCGCCCTGTTCGCGCAGCAGCTTGATGAACTCGCTGCCCACGTGGCCCGCGCCCTGCACCGCGAAGCGGTACTTGCCGACGTCCTCGTTGCCGTGCTTGTAGTTGAGCGTGGCCATCACGCCCTGCAGCGCGCCGTAGGCGGTGAAGGGGGAGGGATCGCCGGAGCCGCCGTGCACCTGGTGCACGCCGGTCACGAACTCGGTTTCGCGATAGACGTATTCCATGTCGTTGACGTCGATGCCGACGTCCTCGGCCGTGATGTAGCGGCCGTGCAGCGAATTGATGAACCGCCCGAACGAGCGGAACAGCGCCTCGGACTTGTCCTTGGCCGGATCGCCGATGATCACCGCCTTGCCGCCGCCGAGGTTGAGGCCCGCCACCGCGTTCTTGTAGGTCATGCCGCGCGACAGCCGCAGCACGTCGTTCAATGCTTCTTCGTCGGTCTTGTACGGCCACATCCGCAGGCCGCCGAGGGCGGGGCCCAGCACGGTGTTGTGGATCGCGACAATGGCCTTGAGGCCCGCGTCCTTGCTCTGGCAGAACACGACCTGTTCATGGCCGGTGGTGGCGATGGTTTCGAAAAGCATCGGGACTTGCTCCAGTTGCGCACGGTCGGCGCGGTGGCAAAACGGCGCCGAGAAGGGCGCCACGATTGGGAAAAAGCGTGCGCCAGCCGTCGCCTCTGTCGGGCCCTGTCGCAGCGTCGCAGCCGCCTAGTGTAACCGGCGCCGAGGGCGCGAGACAGGCGTGGGTTCATATTTCACATCACAAGGCGCTCGTAACACCTTGAACTGGTGTGGTTTTGCATGCGCGTATCGATGTCACCGCACCGCCAGGTACCCGGAAGCGGGGATGAACCGCCGCCTCGAAGCCCCACATTTCCGTTGCGTGGATAGTACGAGCGTGCTATTTTGCGGCACATGGTTCTCGCAGCCGCCACCGCCAAGGGTGTCGCCACCCGCGGCGCGATCATCGATCGCGCGATCTCCCTGGTGCGCAAGGAAGGCCTGGAAAGCCTGTCGATCGGCGGGCTCGCGCAGGCGGCGGCGATGTCCAAGAGCGGCGTGTTCGCGCACTTCGGTTCGCGCGAGGACCTGCAGCTCGCGGTGCTGGATGCCGTGGCCGAGGATTTTTCGCAGCGGGTGCTGCAGGCCGCGTTCCGTCAGCCGCGTGGCGTGAAGCGCCTGCGCGCGATCCTTTCGGGCTGGATGGATTGGACCCATGGCGCCGGCTGTCCCATGATCGCCGCGGTCATCGAGTACGACGACCGTCCGGGCGCCATCCGCGATCGCGTGGTGCACTGGCAGCGGCGACTGCGCGAAGCATTGACGCGGGCCGCACAACTCGCGATCGACTCCGGTGAGTTGCGTGCCGATACCGATCCCGCGCAGATCGCGTTCGAAATGTTCGGCATCGTGCTGGTGCTGCACCACGACACCCGGCTATTCGGCGGCACCGATGCGATCGTCCGCGCCACCCACGCATTCGACCGCCTGATGGCGGACCACGCAGCCTGACCCTTCCTGTACGAGCCTCGACCATGCCCATCGCTCTGCCCAAAAATAGCACGATCGTTCTAAACACGTTTTCGCTCGCCATGCTGCGCACCATCAACCGGCTCGGCGGCCAGTTCGCACCCAATGCCACCGCGCGGCGGGCGGCGCGGCTGCTGTGCACGCCGTTTGCCTCCGGGCGACTGCGGGCGCGGGATGCCGATGACGGCGGCGCGTCGCGCAGCGACACGGAAGTCGATGGCCGCCGGGTGGCCGTGTACCAATGGGGCGACGTGACGGCACAGCCGCGCGTGCTGCTCGCGCATGGCTGGTCGAGTTACGCGCTGCGCTTCCTGCCGTGGGTGCGCGCGTTGCGCGAGGCCGGCTACGCGGTGGTGGGGTTCGATCAACCGGGGCACGGGCGCAGCGATGCCGGCCGTTGCACCCTGGCGTGCTTTGTCCGGACGCTGCATGGCGTCGCAGACCGCTTCGGTGCTTTCGAAGCCGTCATCGGCCATTCAATGGGCGGCGCGGCCGCCATGCTGGCGATGGCCGATGGCGTGAAGGCGAAGCGTGCGGTGCTGGTTGCCCCGGCGGCCGATCCCGACGCCGCGACCGGCCGCTTCGCACGCAAGGTCGGGCTGGCCGACGGCATCGTGCCGCGCATCCAGCGCCACCTCGAATTGCGGACCGGCGCCAGGGTGCGCGACCTGACGGTGCACGCACGCGCGCCGGCATTGGCGGTCCCGGCATTGATCGTCCACGACCTTGGCGATTCCGAAGTGCCGTGGGAAGAGGGCGAAAGCTACGCGCGCCACTGGCCGGGCGCGCGCCTGCTCAGCACCGAAGGCCTCGGCCACAACCGCATCGTCAACGACGCCGCGACCATCGATGCCGGCCTCCGCTTCCTGCGCGGCGAAGTGGTGGGCGAACGCGTGCCGTCTTCGCCGAACCTGCCGTACGGCGTCGCGTGATGCGACCGGCGCGGAGCGATCCCGTGATCGCTCAGGCCAGCGCGCGCCGCAGTGCCTTCATCCGCGCACGGATTTCGCCGGCGTCGATCACGCCGTAACCGAACACCACGCCCGGCCGCGGCAGCGGCGCGAACGCGTATTCGGTCCAGGCTTCCGCCCCCGGCGCATGCACGCGCATCTGCCGCAGGAAGGTTTCCGCACGCGCGGGCTTCCGCAACCGCGCGGCCGTGTGCAATCCGGCCCCGGAAGGCACCGGCTCCAGCCAGTCCGGCAGCGCCGCCATTCCCTCCAGCACCGCGTCGCGGCGTTCGGCGTAGATCGACCGCATGCGCCGCACGTGGCGCGCCATGTGGCCGTCCAGGATGAACGCCGCGAGCGCGGCCTGGGTGATCGCGTCGCCGTGCGAACCGGTGCACGCCACCACCGATTGCAGGAATTCGCGGGCCCACGCGGGCGCCACCACGAAGCCCTTGCGCAGGCCCGGGAACAGCGTCTTGGAAAACGTGCCGACGTAGAACACGCAATCGCGGTCCAGCGTCTGCAGTGCATCCAGTGGCCGCGTGCCGAAACGGAATTCGCCGTCGTAGTCGTCCTCGATGACCACGGCGCCGCGCCGCCGCGCGAATTCGAGCAGGGCGGTGCGACGGCGCAACGACAGCACCGCGCCGGTGGGCGACTGGTGCGAAGGCGTCACGCACACGATGTCCACCCGTGGCGGCATGCATTCCACGCACAGGCCTTCGTCGTCCACGGGAACCGGCAGCAGTTCGGCGCCGGCCGACGCCAGCGCGGCGCGCAGTGGCGGATAGCCCGGATTTTCCACCGCGACCCGGGTCTTGCCGGGCGTGACCAGCAATCGTGCCAGCAGGCCGAGCGCCTGCTGCGCGCTCGAGGTGACCACCACGTCGTCTGCGCTGCACGCGACCGCGCGGGTGAACGCCACGTGCTGCGCGATCGCATCGCGCAGGGCCGGCAATCCGGCCGGTGGCGGGTAGCGAAACGGCTGTTTCTCGCCGGCCCGCAACGCGCGGGCCATCAGCCGTCGCCACAACGCATGCGGAAACGCGCGGTACTCGGGAATGCCGAGTCGGAAGCTGCGTTCCGGAAGGTCCGGCGCGACGCGCGCCGGCAGGTAGGGCGTGCGCCAGAATCTGGCGATGCGGGTGTCCGGCCCCCGCGGAGCGGTGCGGATGCGGGAGCGCGCCGGCCGCGCCAGCGCCGCCACCACCGGACGCGCGCGCGTGCGCGTCGACAGGTAACCCTCGGCCATCAGCAGGTCGTAGGCGGCCGAAACGGTGTTGCGCGAAACACGCAGGGCCTCCGCCAGCCTGCGCGTCGACGGCATCGTGAAACCGCGGGCCAGGCGCCCGTCCAGGATGGCCGCGCGCAACGCGCGATGCAGGGTCTGCATGCGCCGGCCGGCATGGCGCGGCAGCGAGAGGTCGAACGGCAGAACTGGCTCCACGTTTTTTCCTGAAACTGGATCAAACATGGGGCCATCGTAGCGCGATCCTGTGCCCGACGAATCACGGAGACCGCCCATGCTGGATGTGTATTTCGCCGCCACGCCCAACGGCATGAAGATCAAATTGTTCCTGGAAGAGCTGGCCGAACGCGGTGCGCCGCTGCCGCACCGGCTGATCCCGGTGCGGCTGTCGAAGGGCGAGCAGTTCCGCCCCGGATTCCTCGCCATCTCGCCCAACGGCAAGATCCCGGCGATCGTCGACCACGACCCGCCCGACGGCGGCGAACCGATCGCGATGTTCGAATCCGGCGCGATCCTGATGTACCTCGCCGACAAGACCGGCGAGATGCTTTCGCGCGACCTGCGGGTACGCGCGCAGACGCTGCAGTGGCTGCAATGGCAGATGGCGGGCCTCGGGCCGATGGCGGGGCAGGCGGGCTGGTTCCGCGTGTACGCCCCGCAGCACGACGCGTTCGCGATCGAGCGCTACACCCGCGAGACCGGCCGCCTGTACGGCGTGCTCGACCGGCATCTGCGCGACCGCCGCTTCATCGCCGGCGAAGAACTTTCCATCGCCGACATCGCCTGCTGGCCCTGGATCGTGTCGCACGCCGGGCACGGCCAGTCGCTGGCAGACCTGCCGCACCTGAAGCGCTGGTTCCACGAAATCGAAAACCGCCCGGCGACGCGCCGCGCGTTCGCCGGTTACGAAGACCCCTACGCGGCCGGCGCCGGTCCGGCCGTCGCCACCGCCACCGACGGAGTCGCCGCATGAACACCATCAACGAAACGGATGCGAACCTGCCGATCTGCGCGACCTGCGGCACGCAGTTTCCGGCGCCGCGCGAGGATTGCCCCGTCTGCCTCGACGACCGCCAATACGTCGGCTGGGAAGGCCAGCACTGGACCACGCACGCCGAACTCGCCGCGCGCTTCAAGTTGCGCATCGGCGAGGATGCAGGCCTGCCGGCGTTCGCGATCGACGGCAAGTTCGCGATCCCGCAGCGCGCGCTGCACCTTCGCACCGGCGCGGGCAACATCCTTTGGGAGTGCCTGAGCTTCGTCACCGACGAAGCCGTGGCGGCACTGAAAGACCTCGGCGGCGTCGACCGCATCGTGATCTCGCACCCGCACTTCTATTCGTCGATGCTGGCGTGGAGCGAGGCGCTGGGCGGCGCGGAGATCCTGCTGCACGAGAACGACCGCGAATGGGTCGCCCGGCCCTCGCCGCGCATCCGCTTCTGGCGTGGCGACAGCCTGGAACTTTCCGGCGACGTCACGCTCGTCAACACCGGCGGACATTTCCCCGGCAGCACCGCCCTGCACTGGAGCGATGGGCCGCGCGGCGGTGCGCTGTTTCCGGGCGACGCGCCGCAGGTCGCGGACAACCGGCGGCGCGTGGCCTTCATGTACAGCTATCCCAACTACACGCCGATGGCGCCGTCCGCGGTGCGGCGCATGCGCGAGCTGCTGCGCCCGTTCGATTTCGAGGATGTGTACGGTTACTCGTGGGGCCGCAACATCCTGGGCGGCGGACGCGAAGCCGTGGATGCGTCGTTCGACGATTTCCTGCGGCGGATGGCGGCATGAAAACACCGGCCGCCGGCAAGCGCAGGCAACGCAAGCCATGCGGCAAAGGCCCGGACCGACATCACGGCGAGCAATGCGGCGTGTGCCCGCTGGCGCGCGCGGCGCGGTAAATCGATTCGAGCGCCGGTGCGTTGGCCGCGAGTTTGCCGATGCGGTTGCCGGGCGAAGGGTGGGTGGAGAGGAAGGACGGTCCGCCGCCGCCCGGGTTGGCCTTTTCCATGTTCTGCCACAAGGTCACCGCGGCCTTCGGATCGAAACCCGCCTGCGCCATGTAGCGCTGGCCCAGCACGTCGGCCTCGCTTTCCTGGGTACGCGAAAAGGGCAGCAGGTAGGCGACCTGGGTACCCATGCCAAGGACCGACTGGAGCTGCCCCGGGTCCACGCCCTTGCTCGCACCATAGGAACTGGCCGCGGCGACGCCGAGCTGCGCGGCCAGATCATTGGAAACGCGCTCAGCGGGGTGGTTGGCCACCACGTGCGCCAGCTCATGGCCGAGCACGGCCGCGAGCTCCGCGGGCGTCTTCGCCACCTTGAACATCCCGAGGTTCACGCCGATGCGGCCGCCCGGCAGGGCGAACGCATTGGCCGACGGGTCGTTGATGATGGCGACATCCCACTTCTGCCGTGCATACGAAGCGGGCAGGACCTGGATCAGGGCATTGGCGACGCAGGTTGCGTATGCACGCTGGTCGGGTGCATTGGCGAACTTGCCCTCGCTGCGCATCTGGTTGAATGCCGTGATGCCCATTTCGTTCAATTGCGAAGGCGACACCAGCATCAACTGGCTGCGACCGGTCGGGCTGGTGGCGCAAGCCGCGAGCATGGCCGCGAGGGCGACGATCAGGATCAGGCGCTTCATGGCGTGTTCCGTTCGGCGGTACCCCCGCGGAGGATAGACACGCGTTCGTGATGGGCAAGTCACGGCCGCTCCTCGATCGCGCGCAGGCCGGGGCCGCATGGCGGGACGGATCCGTTGCCACGAAGCGGTCGCACCGGCAAGATGCACGGCGCGGATCGCCGATGGAGAGGGATGCATGCAAGCGAACGCGCGTACACGTTGCTGCGTCGTCGGTGGCGGTCCCGCCGGAATGATGCTGGGCCTGTTGCTGGCGCGCGTGGGCGTGCCGGTCACGGTGCTGGAAAAGCACGGCGATTTCCTGCGCGATTTCCGCGGCGACACGGTGCATCCATCCACGCTCACGATCCTCGACGAGATCGGCTTGCGCGGGACCTTCGACAAGGTGCCGCAGCGTCGCATCAATCACCTCGCCGGGCTTGTCGCCGGCCACGAACAGCAGATCGTCGATTTCCGCGGCCTGAAACCCTACGACTATCTCGCGCTGGTGCCGCAGTGGGATTTCCTGGACATGCTGGCCGACGCCGGGCGCAGGTTTCCCGCGTTCGACCTGCGCATGCGGCACACCGCCACCGGCCTGATCGAAGAAAGCGGCCGCACCGTCGGCGTGCGCGTGAAAGGGCCGGAGGGCGACTACGACCTGCGCGCAGACCTGGTGATCGCCTGCGATGGCCGGCATTCCACATTGCGCGACGCGGCCGGGTTCAAGGGCCATGAATACGGCGCGCCGATGGACGTGTTGTGGTTCCGGATGCCGCGCAAGGACAGTGATCCCCAGGACACCTTCGGCATCGTCGATCGCGGCCACATGATGGTGCTGCTCAACCGCACCGACTATTGGCAGGCCGCATTCCTGGTGCCGAAGGGCAGCGACGCCACCTTGCGCGCGCGTTCGATCGACGCGCTGCGCGAGGACGTGGCGCAGCTCGCGCCGTTCCTGGCCGACCGCAAGGCCGCCATCGAAGCCTGGGACAAGGTCAGCACCCTCGAAGTGCAGATCGACCGGCTGCCGCGCTGGCACAAGCCGGGCCTGCTGCTGATCGGCGACGCCGCGCACGCGATGTCGCCCATCGGCGGCGTCGGCATCAACCTCGCGATCCAGGATGCGGTGGCTGCCGCGAATGCACTTGCGAAGCCATTGCTTGCCGGTGGCGCGATCGATGAATCGCTGCTGGCGCAAATCCAGCAGCGCCGCGAATGGCCGGTGAAAGTCGTGCAGCGCGTGCAGATCGCGATGCAGAAACGCCTGATCTCGCGCGTGCTGGAACAGTCCGGCGAACCGCCGCGCGTGCCCGCGCTGCTGCGGTTCCTTCTGCACTTCCGGGCGGTGCGGCACATTCCCGCGCGGCTGTTCGGCTACGGTTTGCGGCAGGAGCACGTGCGAACGCCGACCGCGTGACGACTGGATGCCGGCCTTCGCCGGCATGACGACGTTTCTTTGGGGCGAATCATGTTGGGCTTCGCTACGCTCAGCGCCAACCTACAAACGCCGATTGCCGTCGCCTTGGCGCAGAACGGGGCGTAGGTTGGGCTGATCCCGGACTTGTCCGGGAGAAGCCCAACAGGTACGGGATGTCGTTGGGCTTCGCTGCGCTCAGCACGAATCTGCAAGGGTGTGCTCGATCGTTGGGCTTCGCTGCGCTCAGCGCCAACCTACAAAAGCCGATTGCCGTCGCCTTGGCGAAGGCAGGGGCCCGGGCTCAGGCGTTGCCGTGGAACAGCCCGCGACGGAGTGATGGTTCGCCACGTTGGGCTTCGCTGCGCTCAGCGCCAACCTACAAAAGCCGATTGCCGTCGCCCGGCGCAGGCCGGGGCCAGGGCTTCAGGCGTTGCCGTGGAACAGCCCGCGACCGGGTGATGGATCGCCACGTTGGGCTTCGCTGCGCTCGGCACCAACCTGCAAAAGCATTCCGGCACGAAAAAGCCCGGCGCTTGCGCGCCGGGCCTGTTTTCGCATCAACCGTCGATCAATGGTGGTGATGGGGACGGCCGGGGTGGTGGTCCCACCCGCGGTGGCGGCCGTTGTCATGACGGCCGCGCCAATGCGGATCGCGTCCCCAATACCCGCGGTGCATCTCCCAGCGATTGCCGGCGTGCACCCAGCGCGGCTGGTAATACACGTAGCCCGGACGCGCGCGATGCCACACGCCGCCGATCCAGACGTAGCGGCCGCCCGTCCAATTCCAGTAACCCGGCGCCCATACATATCCGGCGCGCGGCGCCGGCACCACTTCGTAGCGCGGCGGTGGCGGCGGGGTACCGACGCTCAAGCTGAAACTGACCTGCGCGGATGCCGGCGGTGCGAACGCCGTGGTCGCGCCCACTGCGATCGCGAGCGCGGCAAGCAATGCAAGGTTGCGTGTCTGCACGAAACACCTCCGTCGTGATCGGCCGAATGTCGGCCTGGCCCGGAGAGTATCGACGAAATCGGCAATGCCAATGTTTTAACCAGTCGTTCATTCAGACCACGTCGGGTTTGCCGTTCAGCACGCGTTAGAATGCGGGAATGAGCCAGACTGCCATTGACCTTTCTTCCAGCGAAGCCAGGCCCGACACCACGCCGCTGCGCTTCGTCACCGCCGCCAGCTTGTTCGACGGGCACGACGCCGCCATCAACATCATGCGGCGCATCATCCAGTCGCAGGGCGCCGAAGTGATCCACCTCGGCCACAACCGCAGCGTCGAAGACGTCGTGCGCGCTGCGCTGCAGGAAGATGCGGACGGCATCGCGCTGTCCAGCTACCAGGGCGGCCACGTCGAATACTTCAAGTACATGGTCGACATGCTGCGCGAGCGCGGCGCCGGCCACATCCGCGTGTTCGGCGGCGGCGGCGGCACCATCACCCCGGAGGAGATCCGCGAGCTCGAGGCCTACGGCGTCGAGCGCATCTACCACCCCAACGACGGCATGCACATGGGGCTGGTGCACATGATCGAAGACGTGGTGCAGCGCGCGCGCACCGCGCGCGACCAGTCCGAGGCCGCGGGTCGCAAGCAGCCGCTCCAGCCCGCCATCGACGACGAAGTCAGTGTCGGGCGGATGCTTTCCGGCATCGAGGACGGCGGTTTCTCCGAATCCGAATTGAAGATGCTGCGCAAGCAGTGGACGGGCGCGGCGCACGGCACCGTGCCCGTGATCGGCATCACCGGCACCGGCGGCGCCGGCAAGTCCTCGGTCGTCGACGAACTGATGCTGCGCTTCCTGCACGCCTTTCCGCAGATGCGAATCGCGGTGCTGGCGGTCGATCCCACCCGCCGCAAGGGCGGCGGCGCGCTGCTGGGCGACCGCATCCGCATGAACGCGCTGCGTTCGCACCGGGTGTTCATGCGCTCGATGGCCACCCGCCGCGCGCACGTCGCGACCAGCGCGGTGCTGCACGACTGCATCGCGTTCCTGAAATCGCTGCCGTTCGACCTGGTGATCGTCGAAACCGCGGGCATCGGCCAGGCCGACACCGAAATCGTCGACCTCGTCGATTTCCCCGTGTACGTGATGACCAGCGACTACGGCGCGGCCAGCCAGCTCGAGAAGATCGACATGCTGGATTTTGCGCAGCTCGTCGTGCTCAACAAGTACGACCGCCGCGGCGCCGAAGACGCGCTGCGCGACGTGCGCAAGCAATGGAAGCGCAACCACACCGCGTTCAAGACCCCGGACGAAGACGTGCCGGTCTACCCCACCATCGCCAGCCAGTTCAACGACCCCGGCGTCACCTGGATGTTCGTGAACCTGTGCCGGCTGTTGCGCGAAAAGGTGCTGCACAAGTCGCCCGCCGAAGCGGCTCTGCATCCCTCGACGGCCGAAGCGGCCTTGCATCCCTCTCCCTCCGAAGCGCCTTTGCATCCCTCTCCCTCCGAAGCGGCTCTGCATCCCTCTCCCTCCGAAGCGGCTCTGCATCCCTCTCCCTCCGGGAGAGGGACCGAGGGTGAGGGTACGGGCGAAGCGAAGTCAGCCGATCACTCCAACACCGCGCAAGCCGCGAACCCTCACCCCCAACCCCTCTCCCGAGGGGAGAGGGGAGAAAGCGTGCATTGCGACTTCAACCCGCAGGTCGACACCACGCTCAAGGAACCCCGCGCCACCGTCCTGATCCCCGGCAAGCGCGTGCGCTACCTCGCCGAAATCGCCGAGCAGGGCAGGGCCATCAACGCCGATGCGAAGCGCATGGCCGAGGCCGCGTCCAAGGCGCAGCACTATTACGAATCCCTGAAGGAGTTGGGCGATCCCGCATTGCCGCGCCCGCTGGATCTCTACGACGCCGCAGCCTTGCATCCCTCTCCGTCCGAAGCCGCTTTGCATCCCTCTCCCGCCGGGAGAGGGACCGAGGGTGAGGGTACGGGCGGAGCAAAGTCAGCCGCCCCCTCCACCACCGCGCAAGCCCCGAACCCTCACCTGTCGCTGCGCGACACCCTCTCCCGAGGGGAGAGGGGAGAAAACCCCGTTCGCGCTGAGCGTAGCTCGCCGCAGGCGAGCGGAGTCGAAGCGCACGCGCAGATGGATTACGAGCCGCATCCTGCGGCTCGCCCTTCGGGCCATCGGTCTGCGACCGATGTTCGCTCCGGCATCCTGCCTTCGCAGTCCCGCTTGCGCGGGAATGACGACAAGGTGGACGGCAGCATCCTCCTCCTCCGCCAACGCTACAACGAAGCCATCAAGGAACTCAGCGCCGAAGCCATCAACCTGCTGCGCGCCTGGCCCACTTCCCGCGAAGCGGTGCAAAACGAATTCAACGAATACACCGTCCGCGGCAAGGCCATCAAGGTCCAGAACTACCGCGAAACCCTGTCGCACCAGAAGGTGCCGAAGATCGCGCCGCCCGTAACCCGCGACTGGGGCGAGCAGCTCAAGTACCTGATGCTGGAAAACCTGCCGGGCGCGTATCCCTACACCGGCGGCGTGTACCCGTACCGCCGCTCGGGTGAAGACCCGACCCGCATGTTCGCCGGCGAGGGCACGCCCGAGCGCACCAACCGCCGCTTCCATTACGTGTCGCGCGGACAACCCGCATCGCGCCTTTCCACCGCGTTCGATTCCGTCACGCTATACGGCGAAGACCCGGCGCCGCGCCCGGACATCTACGGCAAGATCGGCAACTCCGGCGTGTCCATCGCCACGCTCGACGACATGAAGAAGCTGTATTCCGGCTTCGACCTGTGCAACCCCAAGACCAGCGTGTCGATGACCATCAACGGCCCCGCGCCGATGATCCTCGCGATGTTCATGAACACCGCGATCGACCAGCAGGTCGAGAAGTACCTGAAGGAAGACGACGCGCGCTGGGCCGCGGCACAGAAAAAGATCGAAGCGCTCTTCAAGGGCAAGCCGCGTCCGCACTACCAGGGCGACCTGCCGCAAGGCAACGACGGTCTCGGCCTTGCGCTGCTCGGTGTCACCGGCGATCAGCTCGTCGATGCCGACACCTACGCGCGCATCAAGGCCGGCACCTTGTCCACCGTGCGCGGGACCGTGCAGGCCGACATCCTGAAGGAAGACCAGGCGCAGAACACCTGCATCTTCT
>JBIQLN010000037.1:0-11342 GCA_044464225.1 Rhodanobacter sp.
GTTCGAAGCTCAATGTGCCTGACCACCGGTGTCCACTTTTGCGTAGGAACTCTCCCGCGTTCCGCGGCCGCTTACCTCGGGCGTTAGCCGTACAAGGAGGGTATGCAAATTTTTGCGACTACACATAAGTTGATTATCTCCGTCGAGTTCCACTTGGCGTCCGTTGTGCCGTCGGGGATCGGGGCCATCTGTTACATTCAGCGCCTCATTGTGCTGCCCGCGAAATTTCTCAAGATGGGCGTCGCAGAGAAGCTCAAGGGAGCATCTGTTTGGTCGTTCCTCGCATTCGTGTGCATCATGTGTGGCGCGTGGGTGGTCAATCACGCGGGGCTTGCAGGTACTGAGGTCGCAACCTACGTACTTTTGCTATCCGAAATCCTGCCCCTATTCCTTGTGGTCTTCGCCGTTCCAAGCATGTACGGAGATAGCGGCGTTCAGCCTACCTCTGTAGCATTTGTGGCGAAACGCCTTGGTGAACTTGGGCTACAAACAAGCTCGCAGGTTGCACTTCTGAGAAGCTCAGTTTTGCAGTTTGAGGCCCGGGTTAAGGTTCGCGTAACGGCCATGAAGTGGCTCGTCGGGCTATTATGGGCTGCCTTGGTGTACGCGGTAACCAAAAGCGACATCCATACGTTACAAACACCGGCATCGGCAAAGTCGTTCATCGTCATGACAGCCTTATTGCTTGTTTCAACTGCTATCGCCTATGTTTTGGTGTGGGGATATGAGGCGTCTGCCAACAAGCTTTTCCGGGTCATCGGGTTCGGTTGTGACGAATTCTGTAGTTCTATTTCCGGCTAACAAGTCGCTGCAGCCGACCGCCATCCCGCTACGCGGGCTGTCGGCGGCTGAGCTCCAGCGTTAGACTGCTGGAGAAAAGGATGCCGCCACATGAATAAAGCTCGAATCGTAGTGCTTGCAAATGCTGTCTTGCCGCAGGATCTCTGGGCCGGTCCGGAGCTTGCGGGCTCTCCTCGGTGGCTTGCATCACGTCGCTTCGAGCAGCGCTTGGTCGGCAGGTTCGTTGCACTTGGCCTATTTGGTGGCGGTGTCGTATCAGTGCTTACGCAGTCTGCCGTACTCGATGTCATGGCCATCGGTGTTGTGGTTGGCTTGGCTGTAGGTCTAGTCGGGGTCGCGTGGCGTCGCGGTCGTGCAGCGCCCTAATTGGCGTTGGAACCCGTATGAAGTGTCCTTGGTTGGTTGTGCTTACCGCCGCACTTGCGTTCCCGGCGCACTCCGGAACAACGGATGTGGTCACAGAGTTATCGCACCGAACGGGCATGTCCGTAACAGGGCTAAACTCTCTTTTACCGCACTGTGAGCGTACGCAGCTCAGTATGAATACGTGCGCATTTCGAGATTGGGTCGCTGCGGAGATAAAGATGAACCAACTGCTTCAAGCGGTATCTGCGCGCCTCAATGGAGCCGATAGGCAGGCATTGGCAAAAGAGCAGGCAATTTGGTCGTCTCACGAGAAAGCCAAATGCAACATGCCCGCCGATCGGGAAGTTGGCCAGGGCTCAATGCGCCCGTTGGTTTACGGGAACTGCATGAGTGCAGCAACGCAAGAGCGTATCAATCAGTTACAGAGCAGGCGTGCTTCCTATCCGTCAACCGGGTTCTAACTACTCATTCCAGCGGACGCGCTGCGCGCGCCGCTAAATTCAGGCGTTGGGCACGGCAACAATGGCGAAATACCTCGTCACACTTGTCCTCCTGCTCCTAATCGCGTCTTGCGCTGCGTCTGGGGTGCGCGGTACCAGTTTGCCTCAACAGCCGCTACGTGCAGCCGTTTCGCAACCGTCTACACAAGCCGGATGCGCCGCCGCTGATGGTACATGGCTGTGGCGCAGCAGTGTATTCAATGTGCAGCATCCGGGTAATGTGTCCAAGACGGGCTACATTTGCAACATGCACACTACAGACTCGGGCGACGCCTGTGCTGGGCCAAACAAATGCAAAGGTTCGTGTATCGCTCCTTTTTGGGCAACAGTGGGTCAAAATGCCACGGGGTTCTGTTCTGCTACTGTCTTTGTACGTGCAGGTACGCTTGTCGTAATTGACGGTCGTGTGTTCAATCCATACCCAGGCCGCTCTGTTCCATAAACCGTGCCTAACAACTCAATCCAGC
The DNA here is from genome assembly GCA_044464225.1 of Rhodanobacter sp. Taxonomy (GTDB): domain Bacteria; phylum Pseudomonadota; class Gammaproteobacteria; order Xanthomonadales; family Rhodanobacteraceae; genus 66-474. Next base: position 2,135 of record JBIQLN010000037.1, read on the forward strand.
GGACGCGATAGTTCCTGCGCAGCGCGCAGCTGCTGCACTGTGACGTCAGGCACCAGGTGCAAATATGACGCAAGCCACAGGATCAACCATATTGCACGGGAGTTGTCATTGTGGTTGTGTGCAAGTCGAGTACACCACGAGCGTAGAGCTTGCACGCACGACACCGCGCGAGTGCGATTGCAGTTTCTGCCAAAAGCACGGGGCCGCGTACATTTCGGATCCATCAGGCCGTCTTCGCATTACCCTCGCAGTGCCAAATGCTCTCCATTCCTACCGCCAAGGTTCAAAAACAGCACGCTTTGAACTGTGCGGTCGGTGCGGCGTACTGGTTGCTGTGACGTTTGAGCATCAGGGCAGTACCTATGGCGCCATCAATGTCGGGTGCCTTGATGACCGTAGGCGGCTTGGTGCTGCAGTTCCCGCGTCGCCGCAACAGTTGAGCCCAGAGGCGAAAGTGGCAAGGTGGTTGCAAGTGTGGGTACCTGGCGTGCAAATCGTCGGCGCTGGTGCCTGACGGTTCATTCCGGCGGATGCTTGTCCGCCACGCGGCTTCGCGCCGCTAAGTCCGGGCGTCAGGCGACGGAAATGGGGTGGGGGTCATCATGCATCGCAACCGTTTGTTGATGTTCGTAACGATCGCCACTTGTACGGGAGCGCTACTGGCTTCTCTCGGTGGCTGCGCCTCTTCTCCAACCCAGAAGAACGTCGAGCAATACATCATCGAGAGTGAGCGCGCCTGGGCGGAGTCGGTCACCACCGGAGATGCAGCGACTTCAGGGCGTATCCTGGCCGACGACTTCGTTGGAATTGATCCAGAAGGAAAGTTCTACGACAAAGCCGGGGTGCTCGCACACATAGGAGAAGCGCCCCGGCATTTCCTGTCCAATCGGCTGGATCGGATAACGGTGAGGTTCTTTGGAGACGCGGCCGTGGCGCAGGGCGTCGAATCTTGGGTCAGCCGGGATGGCGAAGTGCGGCGCGGGCGCTTTGTATGGACGGATACTTGGGTACGGCGAAACGATCGCTGGCAAATCGTGGCAGCGGAAGATCTGATCGTGCCGGAGGATAGCAAGCCGTGACTCGTTCCAGCCAGGCCACCCTCTCCGACGTCGCTGGCCGCACGCTGCCGCCCGACAAATCGTTCAAGTCCCCGACGCCGCTCCGCGGCACGGCTTGATACAGGCGTCGACCGCAGCAATGGAAACCGCCAGTGGCGACAACCTCCTGCGATCACGCACGCGTGCCGGTCAAATGCTTCGCTGGCGGATCCGTCGCCCCCATCGGGGCAAGTCTGCAACGCTGTCGCACGGCAGGTAGCGCAAAGCTTCCGTGCAGGACAAAGCGACGCAGGGTGGCCGCCTGGCCAGCCGAGTCCGCTGCTGCGTACTACGCCCGCGCGGAATCCGTCAGCGCTGCGACGTGGACGGCGGTACATTCGCCGAGCGCGACGAGATCGTAGCCGCCTTCGAGCGCCGACACGATCCGGCCATCGGCATGGCGATCGGCAAGCTCGCACAGGCGCCGGGTGATCCACGCGTAGTCTTCGGTCGCCAGTTGCAGTTGCGCCAACGGGTCGCGCGCATGCGCGTCGAAACCCGCGGAAATCAGCAACAGTTGTGGCCGGAACATGTCCAGTTCCGGCAACAGGACCTTGTCCCATGCCGCCCGGAATTCGATCGACCCCGCGCCCGGCGCGAGCGGCGCGTTGAGGATGTTGCCGTCGCCATGTTCATTGGCGGCGCCGGTGCCGGGATACAGCGGCACCTGGTGGCTGGACGCATACATCACGCGCACGTCGTGCTGGAAGATGTCCTGCGTGCCGTTGCCGTGGTGGACGTCGAAATCGACGATGGCGACGCGGTCGATCTTGTGAACGGCCAACGCGTGCGCGGCGGCGACCGCGACGCTGTCGAACAGGCAAAAACCCATCGCCCGATCGCGGGTCGCGTGATGTCCCGGTGGGCGCACGGCGCAGAATGCGCGCCTGGTCTGGCCCGCCAGGACCGCATCGGTCGCGGCGCAGGCGGCGCCCGCGGCGCGCAGCGCGGCTTCCAGCGATCCCGCCGACATCACGGTGTCGGGATCGAGCCGTGCGTGCCCTTCCGGCGGAACACTCGCGAAGATGCGATCGACATGGGCGACCTCGTGCACGCGCTCCAGTTGTTCACGCGTGGCCCTTGGCGCCTCCAGGCGCTGCAGCGCCGCGAATTGGCGGGCGTCCAGTGCCTGCAACACCGCGCGCAAGCGCGCCGGCGATTCGGGGTGATCGTCGCCGGGATCGTGTTCGAGGCAGGCGGGATGGGTGTAGACCCGCATCGGGTTCAACCCTGCGGTTCGGGACGGGGTCTCTTCTCGTGTTGCCACAGCACTTCCCCGTGTCCGCCTGCCCGCGCCAGCACGCGGCACAGCACGAACAGCAGGTCCGACAGGCGATTGAGGTAACGCACCGCTTCCGCACGCACGCTTTCATTGCGCGCCAGCGTCACCACGCGGCGTTCGGCGCGGCGGCACACGGTGCGTGCGACGTGGCACTGCGCGGCCGCCATGCCCCCGCCCGGGAGGATGAATTCCTTCAGCCGCGGCAGGTCGGCGTTGTAGTGGTCGAGCGTCTGTTCCAGCGCGGTGACGTCGGTGTCGTGGATCATCGCCATGCCGGGTACGCACAGCTCGCCACCGAGATCGAACAGTGCATGCTGGACGCGCACCAGCAGCTCGCGAACGTCTTCGGGCACGTCGTCGCAGGCGAGCAGCACGCCGAGCGTGGAATTCAGTTCGTCGATGGTGCCGTAGGCTTCGACGCGCGCGGAATCCTTGTTGGTGCGCGAGCCGTCACCGAGGCCTGTGGTTCCATCGTCGCCCGTACGGGTGTAGATCTTCGACAGTCGGTTGCCCACGACGATGTGATCAGATGCGTTTGGTCAGTGTGCCGCGGTCACCCGCAGCACGTTCCAGCGTCGGCCGAGCAGGGCGAAGCCGCCGAACAGCAGCGTGGTCCACATCAGCGTGCCGGGCAGGCTGCCGTACTGGTAGAAGGGCCAGCCGGCGACGAACGACGTCATCAGGCCCGCCGCGGTGTGCGGATACATCGTGCCGCCCAGCCACACGGCGAAATTGGTGGCCAGGTAAAAACCGGTGGCGCTGGCAATGGCCGCGAAGGCGGTGTTCAGGAAACGCACGCGGCCGCGCAGGGCGAAGCCCGCGAAGGCGGTGAGCACCACGCACCCGTACACCACCGGCATCATCCAGCCGTAGAAGCCGATGAAGCAGTCGCCCAGGAACAATGCAACCAGGGGCACCGCGATCGCCAGCCTGCGGTCGGCGAAGTATGCGCCGCCGAACAGCGCCATCGCCTCCACCGGCGTGAAATTCCATGGCATCGCACCGGCCGCGTAGTGCACCAGCAGGCGGTACGCGATGGTGAAGGCGACCATCCCGCACAGCACCAGCGTGCCGGGGGAAAGCAGGGCCGATTGCGGAGAGCGGGCGGGCTGCGACATGGAATCCATCCTCGTTGCGTCTAGCATTAAAGCTTAGCGCAAACGGACGCCGCCGCGGGCTGACCCGCATCAACCGGCTATCATTCCGGGATGACGGAACGCACCGATATCCTGATCGTGGGTGGTGGGCTGGTCGGCGCCAGCCTGGCACTGGCACTGGATGCCGCCGGACGACACGCCACCCTGCTGGAAGCCGCGCCGCCACGCGCCGCCGCGGGTGAAACAGGCACCTCCGACGACGATCGCAACCTGGTGCTCGCGCGCGCGTCGGTGAACGCGTTGCGGCATCTCGGCGTATGGCCGCAACTCGAAGCGGCTGCCGGCACGATCCGCCGCGTCGAGGTCAGTCGTGCCGGCGAATTCGGCCGGCTGCGGGTGAGCGCCGACGATGCCGGTGTCGATGCCCTGGGCCGGGTGGTGCCGGGGCGCGTACTGGGTGCCGCGTTGCAGCGGCAACTCGGGGCGTGCACGCATGGACGACATCTCGCGCCTGCGAAGCTGGTCTCGTTGGTGCCAGCCGATTCGGGTTGGCATGCACGCGTCGCCGTGGCCGATGGCGAACGCGACATCGAAGCGCGGCTGGTGGTCGGCGCCGACGGCAGCGATTCGCTGGTGCGCGCGCAGGTCGGCATCGGCGCGAAGGAACACGATTATCGCCAGAGCCTGTTCGTTTGCACGGTCGCGTGCGAACGCGACATCCCCGATTGCGCGTTCGAACGCTTCACCGACGACGGCCCGGTCGCGCTGTTGCCGTTGCCGAACCAGCGGCGCGGATTGGTATTGACGGTTTCCGCCGATCGCCACGACGAAGTTGCCGCGATGGACGACGCAGCGTTCATGGCCTTGGCGCAGCCGCGCTTCGGCTGGAAGCTCGGCGCATTGTCGCGCCCGGGCAAACGCTTTCCGCACCGCATCCGGCGGGTGCTGGCGGACGCGATCACCGCGCCGCGCGCGGTGCTGGTCGGCAATGCCGCGCAGACCGTGCACCCGATCGGTGCGCAGGGATTCAACCTCGGGTTGCGCGATGCCTTGACGCTCGCGGAACTCATTGGCGATGCCGAGGATCCGGGTACGCCTGCGTTGTTGGGCGAGTACGCCGCGCGCCGCGCACCCGATCGCGAGGGCGTGCTGGCTTTCAGCCACGGGCTGGTCGCGCTGGCTTGCCTTGCGCAGCCCACGCTGGCGCCGCTGCGTTCGCTGGCGCTGCTGGCGCTGGATGGCGTCCCGCCGCTGCGGCACGCGGTCGCCCGCAAGGGCATGGGTTTTCGCGGAACACCGCCCGTCGCGGTGCTGGACGCCGGGCCATGAACGCGCGCCGGCCCGCGCTCGACATCGCGATAGCTGGCGGTGGCATGGTCGGCGCGGCTTGCGCGCTGGCATTGGCGCGCCGCGGCTTTGCGGTCGCCTTGCTCGAAGCGCGCGAGCCGAAAGTCTGGCACGCGGGCGAACCGGAAGACCTGCGCGTGATCGCCCTGGCGCCGTCGTCGGCACGCCTGCTCGACGATCTCGGCGCCTGGCGCAGCATCGAAGCCGCACGGGTGTCACCCTATCGGCGCATGTGCGTGTGGGACGCGGCGTCCGGCGCGGAGCTCGGCTTCGATGCCGCGCACGAAGGCCGTGCGCAACTCGGCTGGATCGTCGAGAACAACCTGATCGCGCGCACCTTGTGGAATGCGCTGCAGGCCGCCGGCGTGCGTCGCGTCTGCCCCGCACGCGTCACCACCTTCGTGCAACGCGACGATCGCATCACCCTGGATCTCGACGATGGTGAAGTGTTGTCCGCGGGGTTGCTGGTGATCGCAGATGGTGCGGGCTCCGCGCTGCGCGAACAGGCCGGCATCGGCGTGCACGGTCGCGACTACGGCCAGCGTGCGGTGGTGGCGCACGTTGCGACCGAACGCGCCCATGAAGCGACGGCGTGGCAGCGCTTCACGCCCGAAGGACCGATCGCACTGTTGCCGTTGTCCGACGGGCGCAGTTCGATCGTGTGGTCGCTGCCGGAAACGCGCGCGCGCGAGGTGCTGGCGCTGGACGATGCCGCTTTTCGCGAAGCGGCCGGCGTGGCGTCCGATTTCCGGCTGGGTTGCATTGTTTCGACCACGGCCCGCGCGTCATTTCCATTGCGCCTGCAGATCGCCGAACGTTTTTCGGCCGGACGCTGCGTCCTGATCGGCGACGCAGCGCACGCGGTGCATCCGCTGGCCGGACAGGGTGCGAATCTGGGGTTGCGCGACGTGGCGGAGTTGGTGTCGGTACTTGGCGAGGCGCGCGATGCCGGGCGTGATTTCGCCGCGCCGCATGTACTGCAGCGCTACGCGCGCCGGCGGCGCGCGGCGAGCACGCTGGATGCACGTGCGTTCGATGCGATCGAGCGGACGTTTGCATGGCAAGCGCCCGCATGGGCTGCCGTGCGCGGCTTCGGCATGCGCGCAGTCGACGCGATCGGCCCGTTGAAACGCCGGCTGTCGTCGCATGCGGCGGGGATAACCTGAAAGGAGACGATCATGCGCAAGGTTCTGGTGGAGAGTCAGGTCGTGGAAAGCCGTTCCGGGCGGACGACGCTGCGAATGTCCGTCCGTCCCGGCGGGAGGTCTTTGGGTGCGGTGATCGCGAGGGGTCGCGCGGGACTCCTTGCATGCTTGCTGCTGTTGGGCGTGGCGCCCCTCGCGCACGCCGCGATGCGCTCCCAAACCGTCGACTACAGCGTCGGCGGCAAGGCCATGCAGGGCGTGCTGGTCTGGGACGACGCCGTGCAGACGCCGCGCCCCGGCCTGTTGATGATCCCCGACTGGACCGGCATCAACGCCCGCAGCATCGACTTCGCCAAGACGATTGCGGGCAGGGACTACGTGATCTTCATGGGCGACATGTACGGCAAGGACGTGCGCCCGAAGGACAACAAGGAAGCGCAGGCCGCGACCAAGCCGCTGTATGCCGACCGGCCGCTGTTGCGCAAGCGGGTGGTGGCGGCATTCGACCAGTTGAAGGCACTGGCGGCCGGGCATGCGGCGCCGATCGACGCGACGAGGTTCGCCGCGATCGGTTTCTGTTTCGGCGGCACCTCGGTGCTCGACCTGGCGCGCACAGGCAGCGACATCGCCGCGGTGGTGAGCTTCCACGGCGGCCTCGGCACCGACGATCCGGCACTCGCGAAAAACATCAAGGCGCGCGTGCTGGCGATGAACGGGGCGGACGATCGCGGCACCATGCCGGACGCGCCGGATTTCATGAAGGAAATGCAGCAGAGTCCCGCACCGTGGCAGTTCGTGGCGTTCGGCGGCGCGGTGCATTGTTTCGCCGAGCCGTGGTCGCACTCACCGCCCGGCTGCGTGTACGACGCGCCGGTGGCCAAGCGTGCGTTCGCATTGATGCACGCGTGGCTGGGCGAGGCGTTTGCCGGAACGGCCGAGAAGTAGGGCGGGAGGAGCGCAGCGCATCCCGCCGAACGACACCGCGGCGGGTTTGCGCCCGCCTGCGGTTGCGCCCCGAAGGACCATCAGCAGCTGCGGTTCACCGCGTAGTCGGCCAAGCCCGCCAGCGCATCCCGATATTTCGATGGCGGCAACGCTTCGAGTGCGGCGTGCGCGGCGCTGGCGTGCGTTTGCGCGCGCTCGCGGGTGCGGTCCAAAGCCCCGGAGCTGCGGATGGCAGCGACAATCACGTCCAGCGCCGCCAGTCTTTGGCTGGTGATCGCGTTGCGCAGGATTTCCGCCTGCATCGGCGTCGAGCGCTGGATCGCGTAGATCAATGGCAGCGTCGGCTTGCCCTCGGCCAGGTCGTCGCCGATGTTCTTGCCGAGCGTGTCGGCGTCGGAAACGTAATCGAGCAGGTCGTCGGCAATCTGGAACGCGCAGCCGAGTTGCATGCCGTAGCGGCGCAACGCCAGGCACTGGTCCGCGGGCAGGCCGGCCAGCACGCCGCCCAGTTGCGTGGCGGCCGCGAACAGCACCGCGGTCTTGCGTTCGATCACCCGCATGTAGGCGGCTTCGTCCGTTTCGGCCTTGCCGATGTTGAGAAGCTGCAGCACTTCGCCCTCGGCGATCGAATTGGTGGTGTCGGCGAGGATCCGCATCACTTCCATCCGGTCGAGTTCCACCATCATCTGGAATGAACGCGAATACAGGAAGTCGCCCACCAGTACACTCGCCGCATTGCCCCAGGCGGCATTGGCGGTCTTGCGCCCGCGCCGCAGGTCGGAGCCGTCCACCACGTCGTCGTGCAGCAAGGTCGCGGTGTGGATGAACTCGATGACGGCGGCCAATTCGATGTGCGCGTTGCCCGTGTAGCCTGCCGCGCGGGCCGCCAGCACGTGCAGCATCGGACGCAATCGCTTGCCGCCGCCGCCCACGATGTGTTCGCCGATCGCGTTGATCAGCACCACGTCCGAGTGCAGGCGCTGGCGGATCATCCCGTCCACCTGGCTCATGTCGGGCGCGGCGAGGTCACGCGCCAGGATGAAGGCGTTCACGGGTTCGTGCGATGCAGCGGGCGAGGGGCGATTCATGGGTATCCGGGCGCGGCAAGCGGTCAATTATAGTGCGGCCTACGGAATGGCCGGCGAACGCCTACAGAAGCCGGCGGACTCGACCGGCATACACCCCGGTGTACTGGTAGCATCCTGCGGTTCGGCAGGTTCAATTCGAGGATTCGCACATGGCACGCGGCGTCAACAAGGTCATCCTGGTCGGCAATCTGGGCGCGGACCCGGAAACGCGCTACAGCGCATCCGGCACGGCGATGTGCACCATCCGGATCGCCACCACCGACAGCTGGAAGGACAAGCAGACCGGCGAGCGCCAGGAACGCACCGAATGGCATCGCATCAAGTTTTTCGGCCGGCTCGCGGAAATCGCGGGCGAGTACCTGAAGAAGGGCAGGCAGGTCTACATCGAGGGTTCGCTGCGCACTGACAAGTACACCGACAAGGATGGCATCGAGCGTTACACCACCGACGTGATCGCCAACGAGATGCAGATGCTTGGTGGTCAAGGTGAGGGCGGCGGTGGCGGCCGGGGCGAAGGCGGCGGTTATTCATCGCGCCCGCCGCAAGGCCGTCCCGCGGGCGGCTCGCAGGGCGGCGGGCGTCCGTCCGCCCCACCACCCCAGGACAACGGTTTCGAGGACGACGACATCCCGTTCTAGCGAACGGATATTGCCGGCCTGGAAACGAGCGTGGCAGTCGTCGAAACATTCGAAGGCGGGTGCGATTGCCGGTTCGTCCGGTATCGCCTTGTCCGCACGCCGCTGTTCGTGCACTGCTGCCATTGCCGCTGGTGCCAGCGCGAAACGGGCAGCGCGTTCGTGCTGAACGCGCTGATCGAAACCGAATGCGTGGAACGGCTGGCCGGCGCGCCCGACGTGGTAACGACGCCGTCGGCGAGCGGCAAGGGCCAGCACATTGCGCGCTGCCCGCGCTGTCGCGTCGCCCTGTGGAGCCATTATCCCGGCGCGGGCCCGAAATTCGCCTTCGTGCGGGTTGGCACGCTGGACGACCCCGGCCGGTTTCCCCCGGACATCCACATCTTCACGATGTCGAAGCAGCCCTGGGTGATCCTGCCCGAGGGCGTGCCCGCGATGCCGGAGTATTACGATCGCGAGCAGTATTGGCCGAAGGAAAGCCTGGAGCGGCGTGAGGTATTGCTCGCGAAAGCCTCGATGTAGATACTGTTATCCGCGTCAAGCTCCATGAAGGGCGGGGTTGAAGGGCTTGC
>JBIQLN010000038.1:0-9838 GCA_044464225.1 Rhodanobacter sp.
CGATTCATGTAACGCAGGATCACGCTGCCGGCGGCGCGCGCGGCACGGATCGCGATGGTGACGGCAGGTCGGGCCATGGCGATGGAAATTCCGAGGTTTGAAAAAGAACGCGCCGCACGGGGCGGCGCCCGATCATTTTAGCAGGGGCGCGTCGGGCGCGTGCCGGTGCGCTTGTCTTCCCCGCCCGATCGGCTTCGTCGACGTGCGGTGGAGCAGCCGCAGGCCAGGCGCGCCGGGCGAGGGCATCACGGTCGGAACAAAACCATGCTGATACCCTTTGCGCGATGAACCAGTCCACCGCGCCGATCCCGCCCGCGCCGCAAACCCTCCGCTTCGTGCTGTCGCGCACGTCCCATCCCGGCAACATCGGTTCGGCCGCGCGCGCGATCCGCACGATGGGTTTCTGGCGCCTGGTCCTGGTGGCACCACAACGCTTCCCCGACCCGCAGGTGGATGCCATGGCGGCGGGTGCCGATGACGTGCTGCAGCATCTGGTGACGGCGCCGAGCGTGCCGGACGCCGTCGCGGACTGCACACGCGTGTACGGATTGTCCGCGCGCCGCCGCGGCGTCAGCCTGCCGGAACTCGATCCCCGCGGGGCCGCCGCGGAAATCGCCCCGCTGCTGCAAGCCGGCCGCGAAGTCGCGCTACTCTTCGGCAACGAACGTTCGGGGCTCGACAACGATGAACTGTCGGTGTGTCACGCGATGGTGCGCATCCCGAGCGTGGCGGAATTCTCGTCGCTCAACCTCGCGCAGGCGGTCCAGGTGATGGCGTGGGAAATGCGCATGGCGGCGCTGGGCGCTGCGCCCGCGGCACCAGCGGGCCACGATGCCCCGCCGGCGACCGCCGACCAGATGGAGCGCTTCTTCGAACACCTGTTCGCGACGCTCCACGAAATCGATTTCCACAAGGGCCGCTCGGCCGCGACCATCGAACAACGCTTGCGCCGGCTGTTCCATCGCGCCATGCCCGATGCGCGCGAACTGCGCATCCTGCACGGCGTGCTCGCCGACGCCGAACGCATGGCACGGCTGGCGAAGGACGGCGGTGGGGCGGTTGGACAAAGGTGATCGGCCGCGGGTTCAGGCGCGATGCCGCGACGCATCCGGCAGTCGGCCGTGCTTCGGCGTTCCCACCGGTTCGATCCCGGAATCCGCATCGGGTACACGGTATGCGCTTGCGCCCGAAATCCCCGATGCGGGCCGCGCGTTCGCCGGGAGTCAGGTGTCGCCGCGTTGTCGGCGGCGGCGGCACGCCTGAAGCGTTCCGATCCCGAGGCAGATCACTGCAGGCCAGAACGTGACGAAGAACAACAGGCCGGGGCCGATGGGATTCGGGTTGGGATCAGGCCAGAGCCCGACGGCGGCAAGAACGATGATGGCCAGCAGGGGCGTCCAGCCGACCAGGGCGATGATCGCGCCAATCCTGAAGAGCCAATTGCTCCAGAGATCCTTCATTGCGTACCCCCGCTCGATTTGTGGCGTGAAACGCCGTCAGCCGCTTTCACCCTCGGGTTCTTCGCTCGCGGCAACCGGCGTGATCAGGACCTTGTCGATGCGCGCACCATCGCGATCCACGATTTCGAAATCAAGTCCGTGCCAGGCGATTTTTTCGCCGGTGACCGGGATGTGTCCGAACAGTTCGATCAACATTCCGGCCAGCGTGTAATAGTCGCCTTCTTCTTCGTTGGGCAGTTCGTCCAGTTGCAGCAGTTCGCGCAGGTCGTCGGTGGCGAGGGATCCCGAGATCAGCCAGCTGCCGTCATCGCGGCGCAGCGCCGGCGCGTCGCCGGACGCGTCCTCGCCGTTGCCGCGGGCGGGATGCCCGACCACGGCGGTCAGCACGTCGTTGAGGGTGACCAGGCCTTCGATGTCGCCGTATTCGTCCACCACCAGGGCGAACGGCGTCTTGGCGTCGCGGAACTCGTCCAGCAGGTCGAGCGCGCGGGTGGTGGCGGGCACGAACAGCGGCTTGACCAGCTTGCGGAACAGGTCGAGGCGGGCGGCATGCGACGATGCGGCGCCCGGTTCCTGCGCCAGCGTCTGCAGCAGGCGTTTCACCTCGAGCACGCCCAGCACCTCGTCTTCGCTTTCGCGATACACCGGGTAGCGCGAATACGGCGTGGCTCGGATCACGGCAAGGTTTTCGGCCAGTGGCGCGGCCGCATCCAGCCACGCGATGCGCGGGCGCGGGGTCATCACGCTGTCGACGTTGCGATCGCCCAACCGCAGCACGCGATAAACCATGTTGCGCTCGTCGGAATCCAGCACGCCCTGTTCGGCGCCCTCGGCGACCAGCAGGCGGATTTCCTCTTCACTGACCTTCTCGCGGGTGAAACGCTGCAGCCGGAACAGCCGCAGCACGCCGCTCGTGAGGACGTCGAGAAACCACACGAACGGCGTCATCAGCCACGACATCGCCTGCATCGGAAACGCCACCATCTGCGCGATCCGCTCGGGCGCCACCAGCGCCGCGCGCTTGGGCACGAGCTCCCCGACGGTGATGTTGATGGTGGTGACGAGGATGAAACCGAGGACCAGCCCGATAACCAGCGACGCATGTTGCTCCAGGGGCACGCCCGCCCGGGCCAGCCACAGCTGGATCGCCTGACTGATTGAGGTACCGGTGGCGGCGCCGGTGATCAGCGTGATCAGCGTGATGCCGATCTGCACCGTGGACAGGAACCGGTCGGGACGCTGCGCCAACCGCAACGCGACCTGGGCGCGCGTGCTGGTCCGCGCGAGGTAACGCAGGCGGCTTTTGCGTGCCGCGATCAGCGCGATTTCGGCCAGTGCAAAAAATGCGTTGCCCAGCGCCAGCACCAGCACCAGGCCGAGTTCGGTCAACATCCGGGGCAGGCCCCAAGCCGGTCGGGACGTTCCATGCCGGAAGTCTAGCAAGCGCGGAAGTTCTTCGGACGGAGCGGGTGCTCGTGTACCATTTGCACGATTACGCGCCCGGATGGAACGCCATGTTTTCGCTGCAGACGATGTTCGGCAAGGGGGATCGCTTCTACGACCTGCTCGAATCCAGCGCCGGGGCGGCCCGCGATGGCGCCAGGGCGCTGCAGGCACTGCTGGAGGCGCACGGGGAACCGATGCTGCTGGACGGGTTCCGGGCGGCGCGGCGCCGGGAAAAGGACCTCGCGGCCCAGATCAGCGAAGCGCTGGTCAACACCTTCGTCACCGCGCTCGACCGCGAAGACATCGAGGCCATGTCGTCGGCGCTGTACCGCATACCCAAGACGATCGAGAAGTTCGCCGAGCGTTACGTGATCGTGGCGAAACGGGTCGAAGGCATCGATTTCGCATCGCGCGCAGGATTGCTGATGAGCGCCACCGAAGGGGTGGTCGAGATGGTGGGCGAGCTGCGCAACGGCATGAACATCGCCCGGATGCGCAAGCTGCAGGATCGCCTCCAGGCCGTGGAATCGGAAGCCGACCGGCTGCTGCTGGAGCCTTACCGCACCCAGTATCTCGGCAGCGATGACCCGATCCGGGCGATGCTGGCGAAGGACTTGTTCGAGCTGCTGGAAAAGGCGATTGACCGTTGCCGCGACGTGGGCAACGTCATCTATTCGATCGTGTTGAAGAATTCATGAGCGGGAGGCGGGGGAAGGGCAGCGGGGGTGCACCGATCGGGCGTTCCCGCGCCCCGGCGGGGAGGGCGCCGTCGTCGTGCGCCCATGTTCCGCACGTGTCCGAAGTCATCCCCTTGCGCCCCCACCACCCATTCCCCATCCCCGCTTAGCCATGAGCCTCGGTCTTCTCATCGCCGTCATCGTGATCGCGTTGGCGTTCACGTACATCAACGGCTTCCACGACACCGCCAATTCCATCGCGACCGTGGTCGCGACCAAGGTGCTCACCCCCGGGCAGGCCGTGCTGCTGGCCGCCACCACCAATCTTGCTGGAGCGTTGCTGGGGTCCGCCGTCGCGATCACCATTGCCACGGGCCTGATCGACGCCGGCGTGCTCCAGGTCGGCGGCGGGGTGCTGATCTGCGCGCTGCTGGGCGCCATCATCTGGAACCTGATCACCTGGTGGTTCGGTCTGCCGTCGTCGTCTTCGCACGCGCTGATCGGCGGCCTGTGCGGCGCCGCGTTCGCCATGTCCGACGGCAATTTCCGCGCGATCATCTGGGCGACCGATCCGAACCGCTGGTGGCAGGGTGGAGGGTTGATCCCGAAAGTGTTGGTGCCGATGGTGGCGTCGCCCATCGCGGGTTTCGCGCTGGGCATCGTGGTGATGGGCGCGCTGCTTGCGCTGTTCGCGTGGTTCAGCAACCGCAAGGGCTGGCTGCGCCGGTACGGGCGCACCCCGTTCGTCAACATGTTCTTCGGCAAGGCGCAACTGGTGTCGGCGGCGGCCATGGGGGTGTCCCACGGCATGAATGACGCGCAGAAGACCATGGGAATCATCGCGCTGGCGCTTGCCGATGCCACCCTTGCGCACAATTTCGATCACCTGCCCCCGTGGCTGCACTTCCTGCGGATATCGGACGTCGGCGGCCACTTTCCGATCCCCGTGTGGGTCAAGGTGATGTGCGCGCTGGTGATGGCGGCCGGAACCGCGGGCGGCGGTTGGCGCATCATCAAGACGCTGGGGCACAAGATGGTGAAGTTGCATCCGATCAACGGCTTCGCGGCCGAGACCGGTGCGGCCGCGGTGATCATCGTGTCCTCGATCTTCGGCCTGCCGGTTTCCACCACGCACGTGGTGTCGTCGTCGATCATGGGCGTCGGTGCTTCCAAACGCTTCAACGCGGTGCGCTGGACGGTGGTCGAGCGCATGGTGTGGTCATGGATCCTGACCCTGCCGATCAGCGCTTTCATGGCGTGGATACTCGTGGAGATTTCCCGACCGCTCTGGCGGTAGCGCGCGATACACTGCGTGCGTGAGCGCAAGCGGCCCGAACGACAAGATGCCCGCGCGCGACGACAAGCTGGTCGTCGCGATTTCGTCGCGTGCATTGTTCGACCTCAACGAATCCCACGAACTGTTCGAGCGCGAGGGCCTGGAGGCCTATCGCAAGTACCAGATCGCGCACGAGAACGACGTGCTGCAGCCGGGCGTCGCGTTTCCCGTCGTGAAGAAGCTGCTGGCGTTGAACCGCCCGGCGCCGGACACGCCGTACGTGGAAGTCGTGCTGTTGTCGCGCAATTCCGGCGATACCGGCCTGCGCATCTTCAACTCCATCCAGCACCATGGACTTGCGATCAGCAGGGCGGCGTTCACCTCCGGCGAGGCGACCAGCGAATACATCGCGCCGTTCGGGGTGGACTTGTTCCTGTCCGCCAATGCCGAAAACGTGGCGCGCGCACTGAACTCGGGCGTGGCCGCGGCGACGATCCTGCCCTCGCAGGTACGCGATTCGCATCCGGGGCAGTTGCGCATTGCCTTCGACGGTGACGCGGTGATCTTCAGCGATGAATCCGAACGGCTGTCGCGGGAGCAAGGTCTCGACGCTTTCCATCGCAATGAGACCGAGCGCTGGAACGAGCCGCTGTCGGGCGGGCCCTTCCGCAACTTCCTGGCCGCGCTGCACCGCCTGCAAGCGGCGTTTCCCCCCGAGGATTCGCCGATCCGCACCGCGCTGGTCACCGCGCGCTCGGCGCCGGCGCACAAACGCGTGATCCTGACGCTGCGCCAATGGGGCGTGCGCATCGACGAGGCATTGTTCCTGGGCGGTCGCGACAAGGGACCGTTCCTCGAGGCCTTCGGTGCGGACCTGTTTTTCGACGATTCCCCCATCAACGTGGAGTCGGCACGCCGACATGTCGCGACCGGGCATGTGCCCCACGGGGTTTCCAACACGCGGGCACCTGAAAAGATGTGAAACCTCCGCCGCGGCGCGTCCGCGCCGACGCGAATCTATGGATGGTGCAACACAGGGAATGGGTCCGCGGTCGCGTCTCCCGATAGAATAGGCGGCTCGCCCGCGACACCGGACAAACCATGGCCGCTTCCCGCTTGAACCCCCTCGATCTGTATGACGTTCGTGCCCTGCTTTCCGACGAGGAACGCATGGTGCAGGAATCGGTCGCGCGTTTCGTCGACGACAAGGTACTGCCGATCATCGGCGACTGTTTCGACCAGGCGCGCTTCCCGACCGAGTTGGTCCCGGAAATCGCGTCGCTCGGCCTGCTCGGTGCCACGATTCCCGAGGAATACGGCGGCGCCGGCATGAACCAGGTCAGCTACGGCCTGATCTGCCAGGAAATGGAACGCGGCGATTCCGGCCTGCGCAGCTTCGCGTCGGTGCAGTCGTCGCTGGTGATGTACCCGATCTTCGCCTTCGGCAGCGAGGAACAGAAGCGCGAATACCTGCCGAAGATGGCGGCGGGCGAGGTGATCGGCTGCTTCGGCCTGACCGAACCGCACGGCGGTTCCGATCCGGCCAACATGAAAACCGTTGCAAAAAGAGACGGCGGCGATTGGGTGATCAACGGCGCCAAGATGTGGATCACCAACGGCAACCTCGCGCACGTGGCGCTGGTGTGGGCGAAGACCGACGACGGCATCCGCGGCTTCCTGGTGCCGACTGCCACGAAAGGTTTCGCCGCGCAGGAAGTCCACAAGAAGATGAGCCTGCGCGCATCGGTGACCAGCGCGCTGTTCCTCGATGATGTGCGCGTCCCCGACAGCGCGATGTTGCCGAACGTGAAGGGTCTGCGCGGCCCGTTGAGCTGCCTCGACTCCGCGCGCTTCGGCATCAGCTGGGGCCCCATCGGCGCGGCGCAGGCGTGTTTGAAGGAAGTCCTGGATTACACTCAGGAACGGGTGTTGTTCAACCGCCCGCTGGCTGCGAACCAGGCCATCCAGTTGCGGCTGTCGGACATCGCGCGCCGCATCACCACCGCGCAGCTGCTGGCGCTGCGACTGGGTCGGCTGAAGGATGCGGGCCAGTTGCATGCGACCCAGATTTCGCTGGCCAAGTGGAACAACGTGCGGATGGCGCTGGACGTTGCGCGCGAGTGCCGCGACATCCTGGGTGGGGCGGGCATCACCACCGAACACGTCGCGATCCGGCATGCACTGAATCTCGAATCGGTCGTGACGTACGAAGGTACGCAGACCGTGCACCAATTGGTGGTGGGGCGCGAACTCACGGGCATCAATGCGTTCTAGCGTGATCGTCCACGATCACTGCGCCGCCGAGCGTTCGAGGATGACGCGGGGCCATCGGGTTCACCAGCACCGGAACGGGCTTCGATGCCCTGACTTTTCACAACGGCCGCTTCGATCGTGGCGCTGCGGTGGGAGATTGACATGAAACTTCGCAACAAATGGCTGGCCGGCGTGGCGATGGGTGCCATGCTTGCTTCGGGCGGCGCGATGGCGGCGGTGAACGCCAATGAATTGCATGTCGCGCTGACGTCTCTGAAATTGGCGCTGGTCAAGATCGGCGTGGCCAACGCGATGCTTGCCAACCCCGCGCCACCGGCCAGCAACGCCGAAGCGCACGTCGCGGCACCCAACCAGTTGGGTAGCCAGGAAATCAGTTCGATCCTGGTCAGCGAGGGGGGCGTGATCAACATCTATCTCACCCCGGCAGTCGGCGTCACCGGCGGCATCGTGCAACTGGTCCCGAATATCGTCACCGACAAGGAAGGCAAGAAGGGCGTGCAGTACGCCTGCTACAGCCCGAACATTCCCGATATCGCGAGCGCCGAGCCGGGATGCACCTACCATCCGGCCGGGAAGTGATACCCCGATGGTCGACGCCATGCCGAAACCGGCACCCGTGCTTGAAACGGAGCGGCTGATCCTGCGCGTCCCGCAGCGGGAGGATTTCCAGGGCTGGGCCGCGCTGGGCCGGGATGACGAAGCCATGCGTCATCTTGGCGGCACGAAATCCGCGTTCGAGTCATGGAGGCACTTCCTGGCGAACGTCGGTTCCTGGCACGTGCTCGGCTTCGGCCCCTTCTCGGTGATCCGCAAATCCGATCGCCGCTGGATCGGCAGGGTCGGTCCGCTGCACCCGGAAGGCTGGCCCGGCGACGAAATCGGCTGGACGCTCGCCCGCGAGGCATGGGGCAAGGGCTACGCGACCGAAGCCGCGACCGCCGCCATCGACTGGGCGTTCGCCAACCTCGGCTGGACGCAGATCATCCATTGCATCGCGCCGGAGAACACCGCGTCGCAAGCGGTTGCGAGCCGCCTCGGTTCCAGGCGGCAGGGCCCGGGTCATTTGCCGGCACCGCACGAAAACGACCCGATGGAAATCTGGGGCCAGTCGCGCGAAGAATGGCTGGCGCGGCGCGCCGCACGCATTATCCCAACTGTCACGAAATGAACGCCATCAAGACTGCCATTCCCGCGCGGCACAAAGGTTTCAACCGTGCCGAAATCGTCGACCAGAACTTCACCGAATTCGTGCAGGCATGGCATGGCGAATCCGCGACGAGGCCGCGCGACGATGCGCCGGTGCTGCCGGGCAGCGCGTGCAGCGCGCGCGACTTCCGGGAACTGTTCGAGTCGCAGCTGGTGTCGCGCCACCTCGATCTGATGGCGCGCGTGCTGCGCGTGCAGAACAAGGTGTTCTACACCATCGGTTCGTCGGGCCACGAAGGCAACGCGATGGTCGCGCGGCTGACGCGCCACACCGATCCGGCGTTCCTGCACTACCGTTCGGGCGCGTTCATGGCCGAACGCTTCCGCAAGCTGCCGGGCATGGATCCGGTGATGGATTCGGCGCTGTCGTTCGCGGCGAGCAGCGAAGACCCGGCGTCGGGTGGCCGCCACAAGGTCTGGGGCTCGAAGCCGCTTTGGGTGCTGCCGCAGACGTCCACGATCGCTTCGCACCTGCCGAAGGCGCTGGGCACCGCGGTCGCGATCGAACAGGCGCAACGCATCGGCCATGCGCTGCCGGTCCCGAACGACTCGATCGTGATCTGCTCGTTCGGTGACGCATCGAGCAACCATGCGACCGCGCAGACCGCGTTCAACGCGGCGGCGTGGACGGCGTACCAGCGGCTGCCCGCGCCGGTGCTGTTCGTGTGCGAGGACAACGGCATCGGCATTTCGGTGAAGACGCCGAGCGGCTGGATTGCCAACAATTTCCGTGATCGCAAGGATCTCGACTATTTCTTCGCCGACGGCCTCGATCTCGCCGAAGGCTGCGCGCAGGTGCAGCGTGCGGTCGAGCATTGCCGCGGCACGCGCCGCCCGACCTTCCTGCATCTGAAGACCACGCGGCTGGCCGGCCACGCGGGCACCGATTTCGAAATCGAATGGCGCAGCTTCGAGGAATTGATGGCGCTGGAGGCGACCGATCCGCTGTTGCGCTCGGCTGCCATTGCGCTGGAATCCGGCGTGCACACGAAGGAATCGTTGCTCGAACAATACGAGGCGACGCGCAAGCAGTGTTTCGCGGCCGCCGAGGCTGCCTACGACCGCCCGAAGCTGAAATCGCTCGAAGCGGTGATGAAGCCGCTGGCGCCGTACACACCGAAGGCCGTCGCCGCGGAAGCTGCACGCGCGGACTACGCGGAAAAACGTCTCGACGTTTTCGGCGGCGAAGCCAGGCTGCCCGAGAAACTTCCGCCGCGCCATCTTGCGCTGGTGATCAATTCGGCATTGCACGACCTGCTGGCGAAATATCCGGAGTCGCTGCTGTTCGGCGAAGACGTTGCGCAGAAGGGCGGCGTCTACACGGTCACCAAGGGTTTGCAGAAGGCCTTCAAGGGCGCGCGCGTGTTCAACACGCTGCTCGACGAAACGATGATCCTTGGCCTGGCGCAGGGCTACGCCAACATGGGCATGCTGCCGGTCCCGGAGATCCAGTACCTCGCGTATTTCCACAACGCCTGCGACCAGATCCGCGGCGAGGC
>JBIQLN010000039.1:0-7411 GCA_044464225.1 Rhodanobacter sp.
TCCAGTTGCGGGATGATCTTGTCCAGCGTGGTGTCGCCCGCCACCAGGATTTTCATGTTGTCGGGGCGGATGTAGTCGTGCGTGAAACCGCGCATGTCCGCCGTGGTCAGCGCCTTGATCGAGGCCTCCGTGCCCGAACCCGTGAACGGAATCGCGTAGGCGTTGCCCTTGCCGTACAGGATCGGTGGCAGCAGGCGCAGCGCGACGGCAGTCGGCTGGGTCTTCTCCTGCGCGATGCCGGCCAGCCATTGACCCCGCAGGCGCGCGACGTCGGCGTCGCGGAACGCCGGGTTGCGGATGATGTCCGCATACAACGCCAGCGAATCGGCAAGGTTGGCATCCAGCGCGCTCATCCACGCATTGCAGGTGTCGAGGTCGCAGTCGGTCGAAATCTCGGCTCCCAGGCGCTGCTTGCGCTTGGCGATTTCGACGGAGTCGAGATCCTTGGTGCCCTCGTCCAGCATGCCCATCGTGAAGCTGGACGTGCCGAGCTTGCGGCCCTGGTCCGCGGCGTAGCCCGCGTCGAACAAGGCCTCGACCTGCACCACCGGAATCGTGTGGCGTTCGGCCAGCACCACTTCGATGCCGTTCTTGAGCTTGCCGTGCTGCAATGTCGGGAAGGTGAGGTCGGGGAACGCCGTCACCTGCGGTACGCCCTTGCTGCGATCGACGTCGCTCCTGGTGACCTTGTAGTCGCCCTCGGGCGAGAGCTGGTCGGCGGGGCGGCCGGGGATTGCGGCGCGGCCGGCGATGGTGGCAGCGTCCTTCGCTTCGACCTTGCCCGGAACCACGGTGAGGGTGTAATCACCTTTTGAAAGCCACCTGTCGGCGGCGGCTTTCACGGCAGCCGGCGTCGCCGCCATCGTGATGTCGTAGTCCTTCTTCCATGCCCCGGGATCGTCGCGGTAGACCTGGCCTTCGGCCAGCGTCACCGCCTTGCCCGAGAAGCCGCCGATCTGTTCCAGCCCGCGGATGGTGGATGCCTGGTAGGTCGTCTTGACGCGCTGCAATTCATCGGCGGTCGGGCCATCCTTCAGGAATTTCGCCCACTCGTCGGCGATCGCGGCCTCGACCTTCTTCGGGTCGACGCCCTTCTTCACGTCGACCTGCAGCAGCGTCATGCTGGCGAGTTCGAACGTCATGTTGCCGACCGACACGTCGTCGGCCAGCTTGTCCTGGTAGACGAGGCGCTGGTACAGGCGCGAAGTCTTGCTGCCTCCCAGGACCTGCGCGGCGAGATCCAGCATCAGGCGATCGTTGCCCGCGGCGTCAAGTCCCGGGGTGTTCCACTCGCGATAGATGCGGGTCTGCGCGACGTTGTCGGTCATGGTGCCGGACGTCGAGGTGTCACGCGGGGCGACCCATGCCTGCGGCCGCGGCACGCGCGGGCCGGCCGGGATGTCGCCGAAATACTTCATGGCCTTTTCGCGGGCCTCGGCCGGCGTGATGTCGCCCACCAGCACCAGCGTGGTGTTGGCCGCGCCGTAGTAGTCCTTGAACCACTGCTTCACGGTCCCGAGCGACGCCGCGTTCAGGTCCGCCATCGAGCCGATGGTTTCGTGGTGGTAGGGGTGGTTCTGCGGGAACGCGTTGGCCTGCAGGTCCTCGAACGCGCGGCCGTAGGGCTGGTTCTCGCCCTGGCGCTTTTCGTTCTGGACCACGCCGCGCTGCTCGTCGAGCTCCGGCTGGCCGATCGCGCCGAGCAGGTGGCCCATGCGGTCCGATTCCATCCACAGCGCCATGTCCAGCGCGGTGGTCGGCACGGTTTCGAAGTAATTGGTGCGGTCCAGCCAGGTCGTGCCGTTCATGCCGGTGGCGCCGACCAGTTCGAACGGCTGGAAGTACTCGCCCTTGTGGTGTTCCGAACCCTGGAACATCAGGTGCTCGAACAGATGCGCGAAACCGGTCTTGCCCTTCGGCTCGTAGCCGGAACCGACGTGGTACCACACGCTCACGGCCACGATCGGAGCCTTGTGGTCTTCGCTGACCACCACGGTAAGGCCGTTGGGAAGGGTGAAACGGGTATAGGGAATGTCGATCTTGTTTCCAGCGTCGGCGGCCTGCGCGGCCCCGGCGACAAGGGTAATCCCGAATGCGGCCAACCAACCCAGCCAATGCGTGCGCATCATGATGTCCTCCCCGGATACTGGATTTTCCCGAACCGTAGCCGTGCCGGGGAGATAAAGCAATCGGCCGGAAGGCACGCCTGCGGCTACGGGTTTACACTGCCCGGAGCCAGGGAAATCAGCATGCAGCGCTGCCTTGTCACCGGCGCCAACCGCGGACTCGGATTGGCCTTCGTCACGCAACTGCTGGAACGCGGTGCGCGCGTGCTGGCCTGCTGCCGCGATCCCGGCGGCGCCAGGGTGCTGGATGCGCTGGCCGCCGCGAACGAAGGCCGGCTGGCGATCCACGGAATCGACGTGGCCAACCCGCAAGCCATCGACAAGCTGGCGGAGGCGGCGGCGCGCCACCTGCAGCGTATCGACCTGCTCGTCAACAACGCCGGGGTGCTGGTGTCGGGCGAACGCTTCGGCAATGTCAAGGCGGAATCGCTCGCCGAGAGTTTCGCGGTGAACGCCACGGCACCGTTGTTGATCACGCAGGCGCTGGCACCACTGCTGGCGCTGGGCAACAAGCCGCGCGTCCTGTGCATCACATCCCAGCTCGGTTCGATCGCACAGGCCAACGGTTTTCGCACCATCAGCTACGCGATGAGCAAGGCCGCCCTCAACATGGCCGTGAAACGCCTGGCCGCCGAACTCGCGCCGCGCGGTATCGTGGTGCTGGCGGCGCACCCCGGATGGGTCAAGACCTCGATGGGCGGCAAGAGCGCGACCCTGGCGCCGGCCGATTCCGCCCGCGCGCTCCTGAACCTGATCGAGCACGCCCAGACCGGCGATGCCGGGAAATTCCTGGCCTACGACGGCGCGGAACTGCCCTGGTGAAGCCGTTCACGCGGTCATTCCCGGGAACGGCGCACCCTTCCGTACCCGCTCGCCCGCCCTCGCACCATGACCGGGCGCAGGCGGAATGTGTGACGTAAATCACGGACGGCGCCGTCGATTTTCGCGGCCCCCGGCGAATGGCATACCCGATGCTTTCTTCCCCCACCGGGAGAGCCCGGCAGACCGTGCCACAGGGGAACAGCATGAAAAGCGAACAGATCATTTTGCGGGGCCTGTACGCGATGACGGCCTTGGTGGTGGTATTCGGCATCTGCGCGCTGCTGCTGCGCGCGCACTGACTCCGCGATCGCTCCTGCCCGCGATCCGGCGAGACCTTCCGGCACGTCGTGCCGGGCGGATACGTCCGATCGCGATTCGGCGATGGGCGACGATCGCAGCCGCTTGCGCGGGCTTTCCGGGTTGAATGCAGGGCCGTTGCGGTGCGCATCCATGATGCAGCGATCGTGGGTGATCGCACCATAATGCACGGATGCTGCACGTCATCCTTTTCCAGCCCGAAATCCCGCCCAACACCGGCAACGTGATCCGGCTGTGTGCCAACGCCGGCGCATCGCTGCACCTGATCCGCCCGCTCGGCTTCGAACTGGACCATGCAAAGCTGCGCCGCGCGGGCCTCGACTACCACGAATTCGTGAACGTGATGGCACACGACGATCTCGGGGCGTGTCTCGCCTCCCTGCATCATCCGCGCACTTTCGCATTCACCAGCCACGCGGCGCACCGTTATACCGACACGCGATTTGCGGACGGCGACGCGCTGTTGTTCGGACGCGAAACCAGCGGCCTGCCCGACGAGGTCCTTGCCGGCCTTCCCGAGTCGCAACGCCTGCGGCTGCCGATGCAACCCGACAACCGCAGCCTCAATCTTTCCAATGCGGTCGCGATCGCCACGTACGAAGCTTGGCGACAGCTCGGTTTTCCGGGAAGCGTGTAGAGCACGTTCCGGAGATTGCGAACGCCCATCTCCAGTCGTCATTCCGGGCGCCGCGAAGCGGCGATCCGGAACCCGGTGCCTTTGCCCGTTATGCAGAAGCGATTCAGCGTCAGCGCCACCGTTTCATCGCAACAGGATCCACAACCCCAGCGCGGCAAACAGCGCCGCGGCGGCAAGCCGCGTCGCGCGCAACGGCAGGTGCGCCGCGAAACGCGCACCCAGGAAGACCACCGGTACGTTGGCCAGCATCATCCCCGCGGTGCTGCCCGCGATGACCTGCCACAGCGGCTGGTAATGCGCACCCAGCACCACCGTGGCGATCTGCGTGCGATCACCCAGTTCGGCCAGGAAGAACGCGATCACCGACGCCACGAATACGCCACGTCCGCGCCTGGGCGGCGCGTCGACGGGTTCCTCCTTTTCCGGGAGCAACGCCCACGCCGCCACCACAAGGAAGGACAAGCCGATCAGCCAGCGCTGCACTTCCGGCGTCATCCACAATGCCAGCCATGCGCCCAGCTCGGCGGCGATCGCGTGGCTGAGCAGCGATGCGACGAGAATGCCGAGGCAGATCGGCCAGGGCTTGCGGAACTTCGCGGCCAGCACCAGCGACAGCAGTTGCGTCTTGTCGCCGATTTCCGCGAGTGCGACGGCGCCCAGCGAAACGAGGAAAGCTTCCAAGGAGGTCTCCGGGGCCGGGTGCTCGCGACAATCCGCACGCGCGCCCCGGCCCGGGTGCATCGCGTGTGAACTGTCGGTCTCGCCGATCCCCGAGGATCGCCTGGCGCCACGGCCTGCCGGCCGAGCATGTTGACGCGAAGCCACCCGGCAACATGCCGGATGCGGCTACTCCCCGACGGAGTCCGGGCAGGTTAGCGGCTGCGTCCGCAACACGCAACGCCGATGTAGTCGTTCCGCACGAAGCGCTGTCGTGGAAGTCAGGGCAGGGAGCCGTTCTGGTGACGCATGGCCGCGATTGGCTGCCGGAGGACTGGGCACAACCAACGCGGCGAGCAAGGACGATCGCATACAATCACCGGATGCCCGATCGCGAACCCAATGCCTGGATCCCCCACCCGCTCCGCAAGCTGGGCGGCCTTGCGCTGACCCTCGCACTGAACCGTCTGGTCGCCCTGGACCCCGAGACGCGCGAGGCCATCGGCAAACTGGAAGGACGCCGCATCGGCGTGCATCTGCGCGGACCGGAGATCGCGTTCTCCATTGCGGCTCGCAACAGCACCTTGCAGATCGAGCCACCTCCGAACGCGAACGATGATGGCAACCCCAACGATTTCGAAGTCAACGCCACGCCCGGCTCGCTGCTGGCGATGGCGCTGGACCGGGGTGACGAAGCGCGCCCCGCCGGCAAAGTGGAAATCGCCGGCGATGCCGAGCTCGCGCGACGCGTGCAGCAACTGGCGCGCGACTACAAGCCCGATTTCGAAGCTGCATTCGCGACCGTGTTCGGCGAAGTCGCCGGCACCGCCATCGCGCACGCGCTGCACGACGCCGCGAAACGGGCCGGTGAGGCCGCGCGGCATTTTCGCGACGACGGGATCGACTGGCTGCGCGACGAAGCACGCCTGACCGTGCCACATGCCGAAATGAACGCATTCCTCGACGACGTGGATGCGCTGCGCGAGCGCACCGATCGCCTCGCCGCGCGCATCCAGCGGTTGGGGTCATGACACCGCTGCGGCTGCTGCCGCGCGTGCTGCACGTCGCCGCGGTGCTGGTACGTTATCGCGTCGACGATCTGGTAGACGAGAGCCATGCGATGCGGCCGCTGCGCTGGGCGCGCGCATTGCTGCCGCGCCGCCGCAAGATCGCGATGCTGCCGCGCGGCGTGCGCCTGCGCCTTGCCCTGACCGAGCTCGGTCCGATCTGGGTGAAGGCGGGCCAGGTGTTGTCCACGCGCCGCGACCTGATTCCCCAAGACGTCGCCGACGAGCTGGCGCACCTGCAGGATCAGGTGCCGCCGTTCCCCGGTGCGATCGCGCGCGCCATCGTCGAGGAATCGCTGGGCCGGCCGATCGACGAGCTGTACGCGAGTTTCGATGAAACGCCGCTTGCCTCGGCATCCATCGCCCAGGTGCACGCGGCACGCCTGCTGCTGCCGGCGTTTTCCGGGCGCACGCCGCACGCTCCGCCACGCCCGGCTACCGCGCAACCGGAACAAACGGTCGCCGGCGAGCCCGCCGCCGCGCCCATGGTGGCGCGTGACGTGGTGGTGAAGGTGCTGCGTCCCAACGTCGCAGTCAACGTGCGCCGCAACCTCGAACTGCTGGATGCGTTGGCGTGGCTGGTGCAACGCTGGCATCCGCAGGCCGACAAGATTCGTCCGCGGGACATGTTCGACGAAGTCGCCAAGACGCTGCACAACGAACTGAACCTGCAGAACGAGGGCGCCAACGCCAGCCTGCTGCGCCGCAATTTCGAGAACTCCGACGATCTCTACGTGCCGCAGATCTTCTGGTCGCACACTGACGAAAAAGTGCTGACGATGGAACGCGTGCACGGGATTCCGGCCGACGACATCGGCGCGCTGGACAAGGCCGGTATCGACCGGCGGGTGCTTGCCGAAAAAGGCGTGCGGCTGTTCTACGAGCAGGTCTTCCGCGACAACTTCTTCCACGCCGACGCGCATCCCGGCAACATCTGGGTCGACCCCGCGCGCACGCGCGATCCGCGTTTCATCGCGCTGGATTTCGGGATCATGGGCTCGCTGCCGGACGAGGACCAGTACTGGCTGGCGGAAAATTTCATCGCGATGTTCGAGCGCAACTACCGTCGCATCGCCGAGCTGCACCTGGAAGCAGGCTGGATGCCGCGCCACATCCGGGTCGACGAATTGGAGGCCGCCGTGCGCACGGTGTGCGAGCCGTATTTCACCCGGCCGCTGTCGGAAATTTCGCTGGCCGAAGTGGTGGCGAAACTCTTCAGCACCGCGCGCAAGTTCGAGTTGACCCTGCAGCCGCAACTGATCCTGCTGCAGAAGACCCTGCTCAACGTCGAGGGGCTCGGGCGCCAGCTCGATCCCGACATCGACATCTGGTCGGTGGCGCAACCGGTACTGAAACGCATCCTCGCCGACCGCTACAGCGCACGCCATGCGCTGCGCGAAATCCGCAAGCGACTGCCGCAGTGGCTGCGCATCGCGCCCCTGATTCCGGAGAAGATCCACGACGCGCTGGAGGCGCTGGCCGAAGGCAATGGCCCGCTGCAATTCGGCGAACGCGAACTGGAGCACCTGCGCGTGCTGCAACGGGAAATCCAGCGCCGGATCCTGGTGGCGGCGTTCGGTGGCGCACTGCTGGTCGGCGCCGGCCTGGTATTCGCGCTGGGCAACCGCTACGGCATCTGGCCGCCCATCGTCCTCGCGGCGATCGGGGTGGCAAGCTTCGCTGCGGCCTGGCCATGGAAGCGAGACAAGGAGTAGTTCGTTACGAAATCCGTAGATACTGTTATCCGCGTCAAGCTCCATGAAGGGCGGGGTTGAAGGGCTTGC
>JBIQLN010000040.1:0-7120 GCA_044464225.1 Rhodanobacter sp.
CGCGTGGTGATCGTGCGCGACACGCTGGCGCCGGTGGTAACCACCGAGATGAATTACCTGGTCGGCAAGAGCGAGGCGCCGAAGGGTTTTCCGGGCACCGCGCATGCGGTGGAACACATGATGTTCCGCGGCGCGCCGGGCCTGAGCAAGGACCAGCTCGCGGCGATCGCCGCCAACATGGGTGGCGCGTTCAATGCCGATACGACTTGGGGCGTGACCCAGTATTACTTCATGACGCCTTCGCAGAACGTGGACGTGGCGTTGCACGTGGCGGCGTTGCGGATGCGCGGCGCGGACATGAGCCAGAAGGAGTGGGACAAGGAGCGCGGCGCGATCGAGCAGGAAGTCGCGCGCGACAACTCCAATCCGGGCTTCAAGATGAGCGAGCAATTGCTCGCGCAGATGTTCGCGGGCACGCCTTACGCCGAGACGCCGCTCGGCACGCGGCCGTCGTTCGACAAGACCAGCGCGGCGATGCTGAAGCAGTTCCACGACACGTGGTATGCGCCGAACAACGCGATCCTGGTGATCGCGGGCGACGTCGATCCCGCCACGACGCTCGCGAAAGTGAAAGCGGATTTCGGCGACATTCCGCGCAAGACCCTGCCGGCGCGTCCGACATTCGACTTCCAGCCGGTGAAGGCGCGGAGCATCAAGTTGCCCAGCGACTACCCGTTCGGCCTCGCGTTGATTGCGTTTCGTTCGCCCGGGCTGCGCGCCGATGACTACGCGACGGCGCTGGTGTTGAGCGGCGCGATGGGTTCGCAGCGCGCGGCGTTGGCCGGCATGCGCTACAACGGCACCGCGCTGTTCGGCGGCTACTTCGGTTCGCCGTTGGAACACGCGGGGATCGATTATGCGATGGGTGCATTTCCGAAGGGTGGCGATCCCGCTCCCGTCCTGAAGCGCATGCAGGCGATCCTCGCGGATGCCGCCGCCAAGGGCGTCGATCCAGCGCTGGTCCAGGCCGCCAAGCAAAAGGCCATTGCCGATCTCGAGTACAAGAAGAACTCGGTGAACGGGCTCGCGAATGCCTGGTCGCGCGCGCTCGCCTTCCAGGGCGCCGAGTCGCCCGATGCCATCAAGGCGGCGATCGAGGCGGTGACGCCGGCCGACGTGAACGCATTGGCGAAAAAACTGTTCGATCCAGCGCACGCGATCACCGCGGTGCTGACCCCGGAAAGTTCCGGAAAATCGGTGTCGAGCAAGGGCTTCGGTGGCGCGGAAAGTTTCGCGTCCAGCCCCGACCATGCGGTCGAGCTGCCCGGTTGGGCGAAAGCCGCGTTCGCCAAGCTGGAGCTGCCGAAATCGGCGCTGCATCCGACCGCGTACACACTACCCAACGGCCTGAAGCTGATCGTGCAACCGGAATCGATCAGCGACACCGTCGAGGTATACGGCCGCATCAAGACCAACGAGGATCTGCAGGCGCCGAAGGGCGAAGAAGGGGTCGCACAGGTGCTGGACGGGTTGCTGCCGTTCGGCACCACCAGCATGAATCGCCTGCAGTTCCAGGCCGCGCTGGATGCGATCAGTGCACATGAAGGTGCCGGCACCGATTTTTCACTTGCGGTTCCGGCGGCGAATTTCGCCAAGGGCATGGCGCTGCTGGCGGACAACGAACTGCATCCGGCGTTGCCGGCACAGGCCTTCGCGATCGTGCAGCGCCAGACCGCCGGCCAAGTGGCAGGAGAGCTGCAATCGCCCGCGTTCCTGTCCGAACTCGCTCTGGATGAAGCGCTGCTGCCGGCGGACGACCCGGCGCTGCGCCACGCGACCCCGCAGGACGTCGGCGGCCTCACGCTGGACAAGGTGAAGCAGTACTACACGCAGACGTTCCGCCCCGACATGACCACGATCGTGGTGGTCGGCAAGATCGATCCGGCGGACGCCAAGGCCGTGGTCGAAAAGACTTTCGGGGGCTGGACCGCGCAAGGCGCGAGGCCGATGACGGATTACCCCTCCGTGCCGCCCAACCATGCCGGCCGGGTGGCGACGCCGGACAAGAGCGCAGTGCAGGATGAGGTGACGATGGCGCAGACCATCGCGCTCGATTACGACTCGCCGCAGCGCTTCGCGTTGACGTTGGGCAACCAGGTGCTGGGCGGCGGCTTTTACGCCTCGCGGCTGGTGCGCGACCTGCGCGAGAAGCGCGGGCTCGTTTACACCGTCGGCGTCGGCAGTTCGCTGGACAAGCACCGCGGCACCTACACGGTGAACTTCGGGTGCGACCCCGACAAGGTGGCCGAAGCCGGCAAGCTGGTGGTGCAGGATCTCAAGCAGATGCAGCGGGCACCGATCAACGCGACCGAACTGCAGCAGGCCAAAGGCATCTTGTTGCGGCAGATTCCGCTCGGCGAATCCAGCTTCGGCGCGATCGCCGGCAACCTGCTGACCTATTCGATCGAAGACAAGCCGCTCGACGAATCCACCATCGCCGCCCGGCACTATCTCGCCCTGACCGCGAACGAGGTACAACAGGTATTCGCGAAATACGTCCGTCCGGACGGCCTGGTGACCGCGGTGAAGGGCCCGGTGCCGAAGTGAAGTGATGCAACCCGGAAAGAGGGCCGCACCAGCGGCCTTCTTTTTGCCCGCGTGACGCATCTCACGACTGCTGCGCGTGGCAGCGCCGGCCCGAATCGGCTCCATTATGATCGGCGCAACAGTCCGTCCGGAGCGGCAACATGACCTGGGGTTTGGCGCTCGTTTCACTGGTGGCGTTCCTTCTGGCGTTCGCGAGCCATTCGCCGGGCTGGATGGGCCTCGGCATCTTCATCGGCTTCGTCAGCGGCATCGCCGCGGCGTTGCTTTTCATCGAGCGGCACGTCCGTGCGAGCTCCCGCCCGGAACACATGACCGAGCGCGAAATGCAGGCGCTGCGCGGCACCCTCCGCAAGAAAGACGATGGCTCGGCGCGCCAGTTGCCGCCGGGCCCGCCGCGCTGACGCAAATTTTTTCGCCGCCCGCGGCGCTGCTACGCTTGGTTCCTTGCCTGGCCTTGAGGAGCTTGCGATGAGCAAAATGCATCCCGTTCCGTCCGCGTTTGCGGCCGCCGAGCAGATCAAGCCCGACGACTACCAGCGCCTCTACGCCGAATCGTTGCGCGATCCCGAGGCATTCTGGGCGAAAGCGGCGCAGCGGCTGGATTGGATGACGCCGCCGACGCAAATCAAGGACGTCTCGTTCGACGCATCGGACCTGCACATCCGCTGGTACGCCGACGGCGTGTTGAACCCGACCGTCAGTTGCCTCGATCGCCACCTCGGGAAGCGCGGCGACAAGACCGCCATCCTCTTCGAGGGCGATGACCCCGATGTATCGCGCGCGATCAGCTATCGCGAGTTGCATGCCGAGGTCTGCAAGTTCGCCAACGCGCTGAAGCATCTTGGCGTACAGAAGGGCGACCGCATCGCGATCTACATGCCGATGATTCCGGAAGCGACCATCGCGATGCTGGCTTGCGCGCGGCTGGGCGCGATCCATTCGGTGGTGTTCGGTGGGTTTTCCCCCGACGCGTTGGCCGGCCGCATCGCCGATTCGCAATGCAAGCTTGTGATCACCGCCGATGAAGGCGTGCGGGCCAACAAGAAGATTCCGCTCAAGAAGAACGTTGACGAGGCGCTGACCCGTCCCGGCACTACCAGCATCGAGACGGTGGTGGTGGTGCGTCGCACCGGTGGCGCGGTGAACATGCAGTCGCCGCGCGACCGATGGTGGGAGACGCTGGTGGAAGGACAGTCGACGGAGTGCGAACCCGAGCCAATGAACGCGGAAGACCCGCTTTTCATTCTCTACACCTCCGGCTCCACCGGCAAGCCGAAAGGCGTGTTGCACACCGTGGGTGGTTACATGGTGTGGGTGTCCTACACGCACGAGGCGATTTTCGATGTGCGCGAAGAGGACATCTACTGGTGCACCGCCGATGTCGGCTGGGTTACCGGGCACAGCTACATCGTGTATGGCCCGCTGGCCAATGGCGCCACTTCGCTGGTGTTCGAGGGCGTCCCGAACTGGCCGGATGCATCGCGCATCTGGCAGGTCTGCGACAAGCACAAGGTGACGATCCTGTACACCGCACCGACGGCGATCCGCGCGCTGATGCGCGAAGGCGACGAGCCGGTGAAGAAGACCTCGCGCCAATCGCTGCGCCTGCTCGGTTCGGTCGGCGAACCCATCAACCCCGAGGCATGGGAATGGTATTTCGACGTGGTGGGCGAGGGCCGCGCGCCCATCGTCGATACGTGGTGGCAGACAGAAACCGGCGGCATTCTGATCTGCCCGTTGCCGGGTTCCACGGTGTTGAAGCCGGGCGCGGCGATGAAGCCGTTCTTCGGGATCAAACCCGCGATCTTGGATCCGGACGGTAAAGCCATCGAGGGTGCAGGCTCCGGCAACCTCGTGATCACCGACTCCTGGCCGGGGCAGATGCGCACCGTGTATGGTGACCATCAGCGGTTCATCGACACCTATTTCAAGATGTATCCGGGCGTGTACACCACCGGCGATGGCGCCGAGCGCGACGCCGACGGCGACTGGAAGATCACGGGGCGCGTCGACGACGTCATCAATGTGTCCGGCCACCGCATCGGCACCGCCGAAATCGAAAGCGCGATGATGGCGGACGAACGCGTGGCCGAAGCTGCGGTGGTCGGCTGCCCGCACGACGTGAAGGGCACCACCATCTATGCGTTTGTGACGCCCAAGGAAGGGGTCGAGCCGAGCGACGCACTGAAGAAGGACCTGGTTGCCGGGATTCGCGAGCGGATCGGCGCCTTCGCCGCGCCCGAATACCTGCAGTGGGCTGCAGCGCTGCCGAAGACGCGTTCGGCCAAAACCATGCGCCGCATCCTGCGCAAGATCGCCGAGGCGGGCAACAACGAGGTTGATCTCGCCGCATTGGGCGATACTTCGACGCTGGCCGATCCTTCGGTGGTCAAGCGCCTGTACGACGACCGCGTTCGCCACTGACCGGAAGCGGCACATCGATGTCCACCGCTCTGGAATTCGCGGAGGCGAGTCCGCGCGATATTGCCCATCGCCTGGACGACCGTGTGATCCACGTGTGGCGCATGCCCTACGCGATGCCGCAGCGGCGCACGCCATTGCTGGCGCTGTTGGGCGCCTATCTCGACATGCCGGCTTCCTCCGTGGAGCTGGATCAGGACGCCCGCGGCAAACCCGGGCTCGCGCCGGGCATCGCCGCGCCCGGCGCGGCGGACCGGCTGGAGTTCAATTGGTCGCACAGCGGCGGCTTCGCGCTGGTGGCGCTGGCGCGCGGCTGTGAACTGGGCGTCGACATCGAGCGCCTCGGCAAGAACCAGCGCTCGCTCGAAATCGCCCGGCGATTTTTCGATCCCGCCGAGGCCGATGCCCTGGCGCGGCTCGATCCTGTCGCGCGCGACCGTTCCTTCATCAAGCTCTGGTGCGCGAAGGAAGCCGTGTTGAAGGCGGTGGGCGAGGGTTTGTCTTTCGGCCTGGCGCGGCTCGCATTCACCCAAGGCGCCGACGCAGACTGGACATTGAAGCAGGTGGATCCCGCTTTGGGCCAGACGCAGGACTGGCAGCTCACCACCTTCGAAGCGGCGCCCGGCTATCGCGGTGCCCTGGCGTGGCGCAACCAGAACCGCACGATCGTCGCATTCCGGCCCATTGGTACCGCTGGCTGAACCATTGCGGGGATGCCGGAACTCCGGCTCGGGGAGGCTGTCTCAAGCAGTACGGGAAGTCTCCCCGTAAGATCCGCCACGACAGCGACGTGGTGGGTTGCACTCTCCGGCGCGGAGTCCTCTCCGCGCCTTTTTTTGGCCGTTCCCGCCATCCGCCGGAGTGGCCCACTTTGCAAAGAACGCCTGTACGTTCAATATCAGCGGCCACGGGGCACCGGGGCGGCCAAACGAACGCAGGTTTTTGCAACGTAACTTCGCTGGGACTTCTCGATGACGGTACTGAGCGTCAACCTCAACAAGATCGCAGTGCTGCGCAACGCGCGTGGTGGCGACGAGCCGAATCTGGCCACTGCAGCGGAAACCTGCATGGCGGCCGGCTGCGGGGGCATCACCGTGCACCCGCGCCCTGATCGACGGCACGTCACCGCTGAGGATGTTGCGCGGCTTGCGGCGATCACGCGGGGGCGCGTCGAGTTGAATCTCGAGGGCAATCCGTTTGCGCCGCCGCGCGATGGTTATCCCGGTTTCGTCGAGCTGGTGCGCCAGGCTCGACCCGCACAGGCAACACTCGTGCCTGATGCCGATGGCCAGATCACTTCCGATCACGGATTCGATCTCGTGCGGGATCTGCCCAGGCTCGCACCCCTGGTCGCGGAGCTCGATAGCCTGGGTTGTCGCATTTCGTTGTTCGTGGATGCAGGCAGTACCGACGGTTTCGAACAAGCACGTGCTCTCGGAGTGGCGCGCGTCGAGCTCTACACCGGCCCGTACGCCCATGCGTTTGCCCACGGGGATTTTGCGGCCGAATTGCAGCGCTGCGTCGATACTGCACGTCGTGCCATGGATGCAGGCCTTGACGTGAATGCCGGGCACGATCTCGATCAGAAGAATCTTGGCCCCTTCAAGCGCGCGATCCCCGGACTCGCGGAGGTATCGATCGGGCACGCGCTGATCAGTGAAGCCTTGTACGAAGGGCTGGATCGTACGGTTCGAAGTTACCTTGCGATCCTCGCCTGAATTCCACGCACAAAAAAGCCGCGCGGTGCGCGGCTTTTCCGGTCACCGAGACACGAATCAGGGTGTCGACCCCGGCTTTGCCTTGCCTTGGGTAATGAAGCCCAGGTGCACCATGCCCGCACTCTTGGCGTCCTGCATGACCTTCCAGATCACCCGGTACGGCGTCGTCTTGTCGGCACGGATATTCAACTCCGGCTGTGGCACGCTGGTGGCCGCCGCACGCAATTTGGCGCTCAATACGGCGTCGCTGATCTGGCTGTCGTTCCAGTACACGGTGCCGTCCGGTTCGACCGCCAGATCGATCGGCGGCACCTCGATCGGCGCAGGCTTGGTGTTGGGGTCGGCACGCGGCAGGTCCACCTTCACCTTGTGGGACATGAGCGGCGCGGTGATCATGAAGATGATCAGCAGCACCAGCATCACGTCCGCCAGCG